>CAVSRC010000001.1:0-30048 GCA_963730325.1 uncultured Alphaproteobacteria bacterium
TTGCGCTAGGCTGCGACGCGGAGCCGGACCGCCGGGAGCGGCCCTGTCCGATGTGAAATTGCCGGAAGCCCGCCATTCCTAGCGCCACGCCCAGCGATGCCGACCGCGCCAAGGCCCTCTTTTTCGAGGCGCTGGAACGCGCCGATGCGCGCGACCATGTCGGCGCCGAGGCGCGCCTGCGCGCCGCCCTGGCGCTGGTTCCGGATCGCCCCTCCGATCCTCACCAATCTCGCCGCGGGCCTCTTCAGCCAGAACAAGCTCGACGAGGCGCTCGCCTTCGCCCGGCAGGCGCTGGAACGGGCCCCCGGCAATTCCCAGGCCATGCTCGTCGTCGGCAACAGCCTGGCGCTTCAGGGGCACTTGGCGGAATCGACCGAGGTGCTGCACCGCATCGTCGCCGGCGCGCCCGACGATGCCGATGCCTGGGCGGCGCTTGCCACCGTGCTCGCCCAGATGAAGCGCTTCGACGAGGCGCTGCCCGCCTATCGTCGGGCGCTCGCGGTCGATCCTGGCCTCGATTACGTCCGCGGCGACCTCGTCAATGCGCGCATGAATGCCGGCGACTGGGCGGGGCTCGAAGCCGACTGGGCGGCGTTGATCGCCGACGTGCGCCAGGGCCTGCCGCGCGGCGCGGCCCTTCCAGGTCCTGTCGATCCCCTCGACGCCGGCCGACCAGCTCGCCTGCGCGCGCACCTGGATCGAGCCGTGAATACCCGGCCGGCGAATCGCTCTGGCGCGGCGAACGCTACGCCCATGAGCGCATCCGCCTCGCCTATGTCTGCGCCGATTTCGGTCTGCACCCGACCGCCCAGCTCATGGCCGGCCTGTTCGAGCAGCACGACCGTTCCCGCTTCGAGACGATCGCCGTGGCCACCCGGCCCTCCGACGGCAGCGCCATCCGCGCCCGGCTCGAGGGCGCTTTCGAGCACTTCATCGAGGCCGGCGACAAGGCCGGATCATGAGATCGCCGCCCTGCTCCGCGCGCCGCGAGGTCGACATTGCCGTCGACCTCAACGCCCACATCGCCAATGCCCGCCCCGCCGCCTTCGCCATGCGCCCGGCCCCGATCCAGGTGAGCTACCTCGTCTATCCGGGAACCATCCGGGTCCGAGGCTCATCGATTATCTGATCGCCGACCCGATCGTCCTGCCCGCGAGCCGACCGGCCGCATTATGCGGAGACGATCGTCTGCCTGCCGGAGACCTATTTCGTCACCGACGATGCCGGCCCGGCGCCGGACACCGACGACCGGCCGCGCCGATCACGGTCTGCCGGAGAAGGGCTTCGTCTTCTGCTGCTTCAACAACGGCTACAAGATCACCGCCGATGTCTTCGACATCTGGATGCGGCTCTTGGGCGCGGTCGAGGGCAGCGTCCTCTGGCTCGTCGAGAGCAATCCCGCCTTCGCCGCCAATCTCAGGCGCGAGGCCGAGGCGCGCGGGGTGGCGCCGTCGCGGCTGGTCTTCGCGCCGCGCCTCGGGCCCGAGGCGCATCTGGCGCGCCATCGTCATGCCGATCTCTTCCTCGACACGCTCCACTACAACGCCCACACCACCGCCTGCGACGCGCTGTGGATGGGACTGCCGGTGCTGACCCGCATGGGCACCACCTTCGCCAGCCGGGTCGGCGCCAGCCTGCTCAATGCCGTCGGGCTGCCGGACATGGTCACCGCCTCGCTCGAAGCCTACGACGGCCCGCGCCTTGGAACTGGCGACGACGCCGGCATGTGCTCGCCGACATCAGGGCCAGGCTCGCCGCCAACCGGCCGACCCACCCGCTCTTCAACACCGGGCGTCAGACGCGCCAGCTCGAGGCCGCCTATGAAGCCATGATGGCGCGCCACAGGAGCGGCGCGCCGCCGGAGGATTTTGCGGTCGCGCCGCTCCCCTGAAACGCAAGGGAAAAGGCTCGAAATCTTAACCGATTCCGTCTATGGCTCACGCGCATGACCGTACAGCTTCACAAGGGTGACCTGCCGGACGCCGCGCGCTTTGCCGGCGCGGTGGCCATCGACACCGAAACGCAGGGCCTGAACCCGCTGCGCGACCGGCTGTGCCTGGTGCAGCTCTCCGCCGGCGACGGCAGTGCCGACATCGTCCAGATCGCCCCCGGCCAGACCGCCGCGCCCAACCTTACCCGCGTGCTTGCCGACCGCTCCATCACCAAGATCTTCCACTACGCCCGCTTCGACATCGCGGTTCTCGAACACGCCTTCGGCGTCATGCCCGAGCCGCTCTTCTGCACCAAGATCGCCTCGAAGCTGACGCGTACCTACACCGACCGCCACGGGCTGAAGGAGCTCGTCAAGGAGCTTCTCGACGTCGACCTGTCGAAGCAGCAGCAAAGCTCGGACTGGGCAGCCGAGATGCTGAGCGACGCCCAACTCGCCTATGCCGCCTCCGACGTGCTTCACCTGCACGCCCTGCGCGAGCGCCTGGAAGAGCGGCTCGAGCGCGAAGGCCGCCGCCGGCTGGCCGAGGCCTGCTTCGCCTTCCTGCCGACGCGGGCACGGCTCGATCTCGCCGGCTGGGGCGAAGAGGACATTTTCGCCCACTAGCCCCGCGTGCCGGAAAACCCAGGGGTTGCCATGGGTTTGGCCAAATATCGTGATTTTGCTTGCGGATTGCTGCGGACATCCCAACTGTCCACAATGCTGAGCAAGGCCGCCAGGCGGAGCCCATGACCGAGTATACCGAGCACACAACGGCCCGGCACCGCATCCGCTACGACCCGACCCGGCGCGGCGGTGAGCGGGCCTATGACGACGCGCAGCGTCACAGCCGCCTGGTGCGCGCGCTGAAGATCGTGCTCCCGGTTGTCGCCGTGATCGGCATCCTGGTGTTCTGGGCCTCGGCCCGCTTCATCCCGAGCGATCTCGCCGGCCTCATCTCGAACGCCGGCATCGATCTGAAATCGAACAGCGTGGTGATGAACACGCCGCATATTTCCGGCTTCGAGGGCACGCGGCGCTCCTATGACGTGACCGCCGCCCGCGCCATCCAGAGCCTCGACGATCCCAAGGTCCTCACCTTCGAGGACATCAAGGCCCATGTCGGTCTCGATGAGACCAATACCGCCGCCATCAATGCCACGACCGGCATCTACAACGGCAACAACAACACGCTCGAACTGAAGGACGGCATGTCGGTCGAGACGACCAACGGTTATTCCGCCACCATGCAGCAGGCCTTCGTCGATCTCGACAAGGGCAGCCTGCAGTCGTCGCAGCCGGTCGAGCTGCGCGGCAAGGAGGGCAGCCTGCACGCCAACGGCATGGACGTTGCCGACCGCGGCAAGCGCGTCACCTTCCGCGACGGTGTCTCGGTCACCTTCATGCCGCCGGCGGAGCTGGCAACCGCCCCGGGGGCGCAATGAGTCTTCACCACCGCACACGCTTCGCCTGGCTTGCCGCCCTGATGGCGCTGCTGTTTGCCGCCGCGCTTCCCGGCACCGCTTGTGCCGCCACGGCCGATCTGTTCAACGGCTTTCAGTCCAAGTCGAAGGACCCGATCCAGGTCGATGCCGGCACCCTGGAGATTTCCGAACAGGGCCAGCAGCGTGTCTCCACCTTCCAGGGCAATGTCGTCGTGCGCCGCGGCAAGACCACGCTCAAGGCCGGCAAGATCACCCTTTATTCGGACCTCAAGTCGACGACGCCCGAAGGCTTCACCCGCATCGTGGCGAGCGGCGGCGTCTTTGTCAGTTCCGGCGAGCAGACCGTCACCGGAAAGACCGCCACCGTCGACATGAGAACCCAGACCATCACGGTGGAGGGCGGCGTCGTTCTCAGCCAGGGCAGCAACGTCATCACCGGCAGCCGGCTGCTGGTCAACCTCAAGACCGGCCGGGCCCGCGTCGAGCAGGAAGCCGGCAAGCAAATCCGCGGAATCTTCACCCCTCAACCGGGCAACGGGCAGGCCGGCGCCGGGCAATAACCCCTCGACAACCGCAAACCGGCAGCTTATCCCGGCCGTTCAATCGCGAGGTTCTCAAAAGGCGTGGCGACATCGAGTTATTTTGGCCGCGGGGCCGAACGGCCAGCAGGTCGGGCCGGCCATCGGCCGCGGGACGAGGACTATGACGACGAAATGCCGCCGTCCCGCCTCGTGCCGGATGCCGGCGGGCGGGGCTGGCTCGTCGCCCGCAGCCTCGCCAAGTCCTATCGCAAGCGGCTGGTCGTGCGGAATGCCAGCCTGGCGCTGGCGCGCGGCGAGGCGGTCGGCCTTCTCGGGCCGAACGGCGCCGGCAAGACCACCATCTTCTACATGATCACCGGGCTCATCCGCGCCAACCACGGCACGATCGAGATCGACGGCCACGAGGTCACCGACATGCCGATGTACCGGCGCGCGCGCCTCGGCATCGGCTACCTGCCGCAGGAAACCTCGATCTTTCGCGGCCTGACGGTGGAGGGCAACATCCGCGCCGTGCTCGAAGTGGTCGAGCCGGACAAGGCGGCGCGCGAGGATCATCTGGAGGCGCTGCTCGACGAGTTCCGTATCGCGCATCTGCGCCATGCGCCGGCCGTATCGCTGTCGGGCGGCGAGCGCCGCCGCTGCGAGATCGCCCGCGCGCTCGCCAGCCGGCCCGCCTTCATGCTGCTCGACGAGCCCTTCACCGGCGTCGATCCGATCGCCGTCGGCGACATCCAGGCGCTGGTCCGCCACCTGACCAGCCTCGGCATCGGCGTGCTCATCACCGACCATAATGTGCGCGAGACCCTGGGCCTGATCGACCGGGCCTACATCATCCATTCCGGCGAGGTGCTGTTCGAGGGCCGGCCGGCGGAGATCGTGCAGAGCCCGGAAGTCCGCCGCCTTTACCTTGGCGAGCAGTTTAGCCTTTAATCCGGCCGTTCATTACGCTACGACAGAAGTGACAAGCAATTCCCGGACCAACTTCCGGGCGGGGTAGTCGCGCGTAATGGCACTTTCGCACAAGCTCGAGCTCCGCCAGAGCCAGTCTCTGGTGATGACGCCGCAACTGATGCAGGCGATCAAGCTGCTCCAGCTCTCCAATCTCGACCTTGTCGCCTATGTCGATGCCGAGCTCGAGCGCAATCCGCTGCTCGAACGGATCGAAGGCGAGGAGGGCGGCGAGAGCGCCCCCGACGACGCCACGGCCGATGGCGATGCGAGCGCCACCGACAACAGCGCCGATTTCGGCGAAGACCCGCCCGACTGGATGGAAACCCGCATGGAGGTCGATCCGGAAGCGATCGCCGCGCGGATGGATTCCGACCTTGCCAATGTCTTCCCCGACGATCACGGCAAGCCGACCGGCGAGACCCCGCCGGTGCTGCCGGCGGAGAGCTGGGCGATAGCGCCATCGCGCCAGCCGATCAGCGCCGAGGACTACAATCTCGAAGCCTTCGTCGCCGAGCAGAAGTCGCTCGCCGATCACCTCGGCGATCAGCTCGGTCTTGCCACCTCCGACCCCGCCACGCGGCTGGTCGGCCGTGTGCTGATCAACGAGATCGACGAGGCCGGCTATCTGCGCGCCGACGTCGCCGAAATCGCGGAGCGCCTCGACGCGCCGATCGATCTGGTCGCGCGCACGCTCGATCTGGTGCAGACCTTCGACCCGGCGGGCATCGGCGCCCGCGATCTTGCCGAATGCCTCGCCATCCAGCTGCGCGAGCGCGACCGCTTCGATCCCTGCATGGCGTGCCTGGTCGAGCACCTCGATCTGGTCGCGCGCCGCGAATACCCGGCCCTGTGCAAGCTGTGCGGTGTCGACGAGGACGATCTTGCCGACATGATCGGCGAACTGCGCGCCCTCGATCCGAAGCCGGGCAGCGCCTTCGGCGACCTGGCCGTTCAGCCGATCGTGCCCGATGTCATGGTGCGGCCGGGGCCTGACGGCGGCTGGCACGTCGAACTCAACACCGGCACGCTGCCGCGCGTGCTGGTCAACCAGGCCTACTACGCGACCGTGCTCGGCCATCGTCGCACCGACACCGACAAGGTCTATCTCGCCGATTGCCTGCAGACCGCCAACTGGCTGGTGAAGAGCCTCGACCAGCGCGCCCGCACCATCCTCAAGGTCGCCACCGAGATCGTGCGCCAGCAGGACGCCTTCCTTGCCCACGGCGTCCGCCATCTGCGCCCGCTCAATCTGAAGACGGTCGCCGAGGCGATCGGCATGCACGAATCGACGGTCTCGCGCGTCACCTCCAACAAGTACATGGCGACGCCGCGCGGGATCTTCGAGTTGAAATACTTCTTCACGGCCGCCATCGCCTCGGCCGAAGGCGGCGAGGCGCACTCGGCCGAGGCCGTGCGTTTCCGCATCCGTCAGATCATCGACGCGGAAGCACCGGAAGCAATCCTCTCCGACGACACGATCGTTGGCATGCTGCGCGATTCGGGCATCGACATCGCCCGCCGCACGGTTGCCAAATATCGCGAGGCCATGCGCATCCCCTCCTCGGTGCAGCGCCGGCGGGAGAAGCTGGCAAAGCTCGGCAAGGGTTCCGCCCGCACCGATGAACGAAGCGATTCAGGGGCTTACCATCCAGGCCCCGGCCTCGGTTGACTTGTTCCCGCGCCCTCCCTAGAAGGGCGCCCAGCACGGGCCGGCGAGGTGGCGAAACACGCTCCCGGTCAAAGTTCCGGTCCGGCGTGTCGCCCTGCGACATGAGTGCCCGCGAGGGGCGCATCCGACTGCCGCGTTAGAAGGTTCGACCCTCCATGGGCCTGCGCATTTCAGGCAAGAGCATCGACATTGGCGACAGTCTGCGGTCCCGCGTCGAGGAGCGCATTGCACTGGCCGTCGGCAAATACGTCGATCGCGGCTACGACGCCAACGTGACCGTCGAGCGCGAGGGATCGGGCTTCCGCAGCGACTGCACGATCCACCTCGATACCGGCATCGTTCTCAGGGGCGAAGGCAAGAATCAGGACGCCTATCAGAGCTTCGACGCGGCCGCCGAACGCATCGAGAAGCGCCTCAGGCGCTACAAGCGCAAGCTCAAGGAACACCGCGGCACGCCGAAGGGCGAGGAGCTTCCGGCGGCGACCTATGTCATCGCCGCGCCGGATGAAGACGCCGAGGAAGCGGTCGACGACAAGCCCGTGGTGATTGCCGAGGAGGCGACCAGTCTCGCCACCATGTCGGTCGGCCACGCGGTGATGGCGATGGACCTCGCCGATGTGCCGGTCATGGTGTTCCGGCATGCCGTCCACGGCGGCATCAACGTGGTCTATCGGCGCCGCGACGGCAATATCGGCTGGATCGATCCGTCGGGGACCGTGAAGGGCGACGCCGTCGATCGCTGACGGCAATGGGAAGACGCGCGGGCGTCTCTCGCCTGTGCGCCGCGGGGACGATCTGGACTGGACGAGATGGATCTGAGCGACCTCATCAAAGCCGATGCCGTCGTGCCTTCGCTCAAGGCCAACAGCAAGAAACAGGCAATCCAGGCGCTCGCCGAAAAGGCCGCCGGCTTGCTCGGCATCGAGGAGCGCGAGGTCTTCGAGACGCTGGTCGAGCGGGAGAAGCTGGGCTCGACCGGGGTGGGCGGCGGCATCGCCATTCCGCACGGCAAGCTCGCCGACCTCGAACGTATCTTCGGCCTGTTCGCGCGCCTGTCCAAGCCGATCGATTTCGAGGCCGTCGACGATCAGCCGGTCGATCTCATCTTCCTGCTGCTGGCGCCGGAAGGGGCCGGCGCCGATCACCTCAAGGCGCTGGCGCGCATCGCCCGCCTGTTCCGCGAACCGGGCATGGCCGGCAAGCTGCGCGCCTCGACCGACAAGTCGGCGCTCTATTCGGTGCTGACGGAAGGCGCGACGCCCGACGCGGCGTGAGCGGCTGTCAGACGCGCCGTCAGTGCAGGCTCACCGTCTCCAGGTCGTTTTCGTGGGCGTTCAGCTCGACCGCCGCGCGGCTGTCGGCGAGCATGATCGGCGTGCCGTCGGCGCCGAGCAGCGCCCACAGCTCCAGTTCCGGCACCACCGCCGGCATCTGCGGAAACAGGTCCTTGGCCTCGTCCGGGTGGAGCGGGCGCACATAGGCGATCCGTCCGCCGCCGAGCGCCGCGAAGGATTCGGCGGACATGACCTGCTTGGGGGCCATGGTCGTGGTTTCGTTCGTCATGACGCATTCACCTCCTGGGCCGGCGCTCAGCCGCTCCCCTTGATCTCGATCCGTCGCACGATCCGTTCCGCCCGCGGGCGGATGAGGTCGACCGACAGAAGCCCGTCGCGCAGGTCGGCGCTGACCACCTCGATCCCCTCGGCGAGCACGAAGGTTCTCTGGAACTGCCGCGCCGCGATGCCGCGATAGAGAAATTCGCGCGCCGGCTCGTCCCGCTGCCTGCCGCGGATCACCAGCTCGTTCTCCTCGATGCCGACTTCGAGCTCGTCACGGGAGAAGCCGGCGACCGCCAGCGTGATGCGCAGCGTTTCCGCGCGCTCGGCGGTCTGCGTCAGCCGTTCGATGTTGTAGGGGGGATAACCGTCTCCGGTCGCCTTGGACAATCGGTCCAGGGCGCGCTCGATTTCCTCGAAACCGAGCAGCAAAGGGCTGGAGAGCGCGGCAATTCGCGTCATGCGATGGTCCTTTCGACAAGCGACCCTTGAACCGGACCCCGACACGGGCATCCAGTCTGCCCGCAATATGGTCACGGTGTCCCGGCGGTTCAAGCATCGCCGCGGCTTGCCTGCTTCCGGCAGGCTTGCCATCTTCGCACGCGCCACCAATTACCCCGGCCTCGCAAGGGAAGCATTGATGTTCCGCAAGCTGCTGCTCCTGGTTCTGGTCCTGGCCGCGGCCGGCGCCGGGGCCTTCTGGGTCCTGACCACGCCGCATGTCCTGGCCGCCGGCGATCTGCCGGCGCACACACCCGACCTTGCCAATGGCGAGGAGATGTTCTGGGCGGGCGGCTGCGAATCCTGCCATGCGGCGGCCGGCGCCACCGGCGCCGACCAGCTGAAGCTCGGCGGCGGCCAGGCGCTGAAGACGCCGTTCGGCACCTTCCACGCGCCCAACATCTCGCCCGATCCCGATCACGGCATCGGCCGCTGGTCGGACCTCGATTTCGTCAATGCCATGAAGTTCGGCATCGCCCCGGGCGGCGTCCACCTCTATCCGGCCTTCCCCTACACCTCCTACCAGCGCATGCGCATCGAGGATCTTCTCGACCTCAAGGCGTTTCTCGACACCCTGCCGCCGGTGGCCACGCCCTCGCTGCCGCACGAGCTTCCCTTCCCCCTCACCATCCGGCGCGGCATCGGCCTGTGGCAGCTCCTCTATGTGGACGGCAAGACGTTCGTGCCCGACCCAGAGAAGAGCGCCGAACTCAATCGCGGCGCCTATCTGGTCGAGGGACCGGCCCATTGCGGCGAGTGCCACACGCCGCGCAATCTCATTGGCGGTCCGGACAACGCTCGAGCCTATGGCGGCGGGCCGGCGCCGGAGGGCGAGGGCAAGGTTCCCAACATCACGCCGGATGCGACCGGGCTCGCCGACTGGTCGCAGAACGATCTCGTCACTCTGCTGGATACCGGCTTCAAGCCGGACTTCGATTCGGTTGGCGGCTCCATGACCGCCGTGGTGCGCAATACGGCGAAGCTCTCGGACGCCGACCGGCAGGCGATCGCCGCCTATGTGCTCAGCCTGCCGCCGGTCGATTCGCAGCAGTAAGGCGTATGGAGCTCAAATCCTCATGGTGAGGTGCGCGCGTGAGCCGAGCCTCGAACCACGAGGCCCGCCTTCGGCGTGCACCTCAGGATGACGGCCTTTCGTCTGGCTCGCCCTACACCTTCTCCCAGCCGCCCGACTTCTCCGAGCGGAAGACTGCGTCGATCACGCGCATCTGCTTGATCGCGTCGTCGAGGCCGAATTCCAGCGGCTCCTTGCCCTCGATGACGCGGGTGAAGGCCTCGGCCTGAAGCTGGTACTGGTCGGCCTTGGCGAGCTTGATCGTCTTGGCGCCGGCCCCGGCCAGTTCCTTGCCGTTGTCGAGATAAATGCGCATGGCGCCGCCCAGCGGCGCGTTGAAGGGAATCGCGATCTCGATACGCCCCTTGGTGCCCAGAATATTGACGCGCTGGAAGGGCACCGCCTGGGTGGCGACCGTGAAGGTCAGGTGGCGGCCTTCGCCGAAATCAACGAGCGCGCTGGTCGTGCGGTCGGTATGGAACACCGGGTCGCGGTCGATCAGCGAGACCACCGCCGTCGGCTCGGCCCCGAAGAAATAGCGTCCCGAGACGATCGCATAGCAACCGATGTCGTAGGCGCCGCCGCCGCCGATATCGGCCATGTTGCGCACATTGTCGGGGTCGTCGTTGTAGTAGCTGAACAGCACCTGCACGGCCTTCAGCGTGCCGAGCTTGCCCTTGCGCACCAGCTCGCGCGCCTTGATCCACTGCGGATGGTGGCGGACCATGAAGGCCTCGGCGATGATCACGCCCTTGGGCGCCGCTTGGAGCTTCTCGGCTTCCGCCGCGGTGAGCGCGATCGGCTTCTCGCACAGCACGTGCTTGTGCTTCCGCGCCGCCTTGAGCGTCAGCGGAACGTGCAGATGGTTGGGCAGCGGGTTGTAGACCGCGTCGATCTCGGGATCGTCGAGCAGCTCCTCGTAAGAGCCGTAGGCGACCGGGATGCCGAGCTTCTTTGCCCATTTCTTCGCCGCCGGCAGCTCGCGCGATGCGATCGCGCGCACCTCGAACTTGCTGCTCTTCAGCATACCGGGAATGACCTTCTCGGTGCCGATATTGGCGGTCGAAATGATCCCCCAGCGGACCTTGCCGGCCTTTTTCTTCTTCGTGCCCTTGGCCATGACATTGCCCCTCCTGGACTGTTTTTGGCTTCAACCGCTAGGCAAAGCGGTTTGTCCGGGCTTTGGCAAGACGGAAATCGCCAGGCCTGGCGGATTGAGCGGGCCTGCCGCGCCGCCTGCGCTGCAAATGAGCGGCACACGCCGCCGGTCCGGCCATCTGCGTGCAATTCCGGCCATCTCTGCTAAATAGCGGACCGCAGACGGCCGTGCGCCGGCGGCAAGGCAGGAAACGCGATGACCAAGACCGCATTGATCACCGGCATTACCGGCCAGGACGGCGCCTATCTGGCCGAATTCCTGCTCGCCAAGGGCTACCAGGTTCACGGCATCAAGCGGCGCACGTCCCTGTTCAATACCGACCGCGTCGACCATCTGTTCCACGAGGTGCACGAGGGCGGCCTGCCGTTTTCGCTCCACCACGGCGACATGACCGATTCGTCGAGCCTGATCGGCGTCGTCGGCGCGGTGCGTCCCGACGAGGTCTACAACCTCGCCGCCCAGAGCCACGTCGCGGTGTCGTTCGAGGAGCCGGAATACACCGCCAATGCCGACGCCACCGGCACGCTGCGCCTGCTCGAGGCGATCCGCATCCTCGGCCTCGGCGACAAGACGCGCTTCTATCAGGCCTCGACCTCGGAACTCTACGGCAAGGTGGTCGAAACCCCGCAATCCGAAACGACGCCGTTCCACCCGCGCTCGCCCTACGGCGTCGCCAAGCTCTACGCCCACTGGATCACGGTCAACTACCGCGAGGCCTACGGCCTCTATGCCTGCAACGGCATCCTGTTCAACCACGAGAGCCCGATCCGCGGCGAGACCTTCGTCACCCGCAAGATCACCCGGGCGCTCGCCCATATCGTGCTCGGCAGGCAAACCTGCCTGTTCCTCGGCAACCTCAACGCCAAGCGCGACTGGGGCCACAGCCGCGACTACGTCGAGGCGCAATGGCTGATGCTCCAGCAGGACAAGCCCAGCGACTACGTGATCGCCACCGGCGAGCAGCACAGCGTCCGCGAGTTCGTCGCGCTCGCCGCCGAGAGCCTCGGCATCGGCATCGCCTGGTCGGGAGAGGGGACCGAGGAGGTCGGCACCGTGGCGAGCCTCGACCAGCGGGCCGCCGAGAGCCCGCTTCATGTCGGCGACGTGATCGTCCGCGTCGATCCGGTCTATTTCCGCGCGGCCGAGGTGGAGACGTTGCTTGGCGACGCCACCCGCGCCCGCGAGGAGCTCGGATGGCGGCCGAAGATCAGCTTCCGCGAGCTGGTCGACGAAATGATCGAGGCGGATCTGGCGCTGGCCCGGCGCGAAAAGGCGTCGCTCGGCCGCGGCCTGAAGATCTACCGCCCGGACCTGGAAGGAGGCTGAGCGCCGTGCCGGCACCAATCCTCGTCACCGGCGGCAGCGGCATGGTCGGGCACAATCTGTGCGATCTCGCCGCCGCCCGCGGGCTTGATGTGGTGGCGCCGCGCCACCGCGAGCTGGACCTGCTCGACGCCGACGCGGTGCTCGCCTTTTTCGGCAAGGTGAAGCCGGCGGTCATCGTCCACGCCGCGGGGCGCGTTGGCGGCATCGAAGCCAATATGCGCGAGCCGGTCCGCTTCCTCACCGAAAACTGGGAGATGGGCAAGAACGTCGTCCTCGCCGCCCGCGCGGCCGGTGTCGAGCGCCTGATCAATCTCGGCTCGTCCTGCATGTATCCCAAGGACAGCCCGCGCAGCTTGCGCGAGGAGGACATTCTCTCCGGGCCGCTCGAGCCGACCAACGAAGCCTATGCCATCGCCAAGAGCGCCGTGCAGCGGCTGGCGGCCTATATCGGCAGCGAGACGCCGGCCTTTCAGTACAAGACACTGGTCCCCTGCAACCTCTACGGCCGCTACGACAGCTTCGATCCGAAGCGCTCGCATCTCGCCGCCGCCGTCATCCACAAGCTGCACCGCGCCAAGGTCGAGGGCAGCGACACCGTGGAGATCTGGGGTGCGGGCACGGCGCGCCGCGAGTTCCTCTATGCCGGCGATCTCGCCGACGCGATCCTTGCCGCCATCGATCGCTTCGATAGCCTCCCGCCGGTCCTCAATATCGGTGCCGGCGTCGATCATACCGTCAACGAATATTACGAAGCGGCCGCGGAGGTCGTCGGCTTCACCGGCACCTTCACCCACGATCTGTCGCGGCCGGTCGGCATGATGCGCAAGCTGATGGATGTCGGCCGCGCCACGGCCTGGGGCTGGAGCGCCACCACATCGCTGAAGGAAGGGCTCGCCCGCACCTATGAATACTACCGCGCCGACGTCGCCGTCGCGGATTTTGCCTGATCGGGCGCGCGCGCCGGCCGGCGGCCCGGCGTCCCGTTGCGTTGCGGTAAAGAACGAATGTCCGAGACGAAGTCCGTAACCGTTGCGCTCACCGGTGGGCTGGGCAACCAGATGTTCCAGTACGCGGCGGCGCGGGCTCTTGCCGAGCGTTGCGCCGCCGGGCTTACCCTCGATCTCGCCTTCTACAACGACAGGCGGCATCGCCAATTTGAACTCGACGCTTTTCCGATCGATATCACTGGTGTCATCGGAAGCGGCGACCGTGGCTTCAGCAATCGCCTTTTGAACTGGTTCTCGCCCAGACGCGAGGCCGTCTATCGCGAGCCGCATTTTCATTACGATCCCGCCTTCGAGAGCCTCACGGCCCCCGTCCGGCTGGAGGGTTACTTCGCCTCGCCGCGCTACTTCGCCGGCCACGAAGCCATTGTCCGGCGCGAGCTGACACCGCCTGCGGCCGAAGATGCCGAAAGCCAGAGGCTTGCCGCGCAAATCGGCAGCGGCGCCGCGACGGCGCTGCATGTGCGGCGCGGCGACTATGTCAGCCAGCCCAAGGTCAGCCGGCTGATGGGCACCAGTTCGCTGGCCTATTACGCGGCGGCGCTCGAGAGAATCCCCGCAGACAGCACCGTGTTCGTCTTCTCCGACGACATCGCTTGGGCGAAGGCTCATCTGCCGCAGTTGCGCCCCATGATCTTCGTCGGCGAGGAATCGACGCGCCCGGCAATCGCCGACCTCTGGCTGATGACGCTGGCGCGCCATCACATCATCGCCAATTCCTCGTTCAGCTGGTGGGGCGCGTGGCTTGCCCACGAGCAGGATGGCGAGACCATCGCCCCAGCGAAGTGGTTCGCCGATGCCACCCATGACGACAAGGACCTCCTGCCGGCGAACTGGACGCGGCTGTCGGCCTGATCACTCCTGGCGGCTCATCCCCTGAGTTGCGCGTCGAGCTTCCAATAGGCGCGGCGGACCTCGCGCGCGACCCGCGCGACGGGGGAGAGTTTCGGTGCCGGCGTGACCGTTTCCGCCGCGGCGAGCGGCGCCGCTGCATTGGGATGGGCAGCGATCACCCGCGCGATCAGCGGGCAAAGCCTTTCCTTGTGGATCAGGCGATCGCGCGCCTCGGCGATCGCCGGCTGCCGGCGCGCATAGATGTCCTCGTCCATGGCCGCGACGATGGTCGCGATCGCCTGTGCCGGATCGTCGATGTCGATCGGCACGTAGCTGTCCTGCGGAAACCACTCGGCGAGGTTGGTCGCTCCCGAGACCAGCGGCAGGGCATAGCCCAGATAGGCGTCGGCGAGCTTTTCGGTCCAGTAGAACGGCATCACCGTGTTCTCGAGCACCAGGTGGTACTTGTTGGGCAGGATGACATCCGCCTTGACCGCGACCTTGTGCAGCCCGTCGCCGTAGATCTCCAGGCGGTCGCCGATCGCTTCCTTGAGCATTTTCAGGAACCGCAGGCGCCGCCGATGTCCCGGGAACAGCGTCTTGCCGGAAACGACGGCGCTGACGACATCGCGCTTCTCCGGCGGAGGGAGGGCGACGAGTTCCGCATGGCTGTAGATCGACGGGTGCCCGGGGCGGCTCACGTCGCGGGAAAAGGCCGCGGGCAGCGCCCCATGGCTCCTGTGCCAGATGCCGGAGAAGGAGCGGATCTGCTGTGGCGCCACCAGGATGCCGAACTGGTTGACGTAACGGGCCGGCAGATCGGAGATCGGTTCCGTCAGCACCAGGATGCGCCGTTCGCGCGGTACTCGTGTCGTGATGCTGCGCTTGATCTCGAAGGTCGCAACCAGCCAGCCGGCACCATCAGCTGCCTCCGTGGTGAAGTGCAGCGGCCCGAGGGTCAGCGGGAATGCCGGGTACTCCGTGCGCAGGATCGATTCGTCGAGCCCGGCTGCGAGCTGAACGGCGGCAAGGCCGCCATCGGGTCCGGTCTGATTGATGCTCATATGCGGCACGGTTCGACGACAGGATAGGGAATCAGAGGATGCCGGCGAGGAAGGCGGGATCGGCCGTCCGGCGCAGCGCCGCCTCGAGGCTGTCGTCGGAGAAGGCCTCGGGAAGCAGCCGCGCCCGGTGGAGGGCTAAACGTTTCTTTTCAAGAAAGATACCCTCCGCTCTGAGCAGCAAGCCTGACCTCGAGACATGTGCTCTCAGCTCGTCCAGGGTCCAGCCTGCGCCTTCGCGTTGCAGACGTTCCTTGCGGCGGGCGAAGCGGCCGCCCTGGTTCGCGTCAAGCTCGTAATTGGCGAAGCCGAACCCCGTCTTCAGATATTTGAGGTGCCAGTAGAGGAAGCCAACGAAGCGGCGCTTGCCCACAGGGTGCGGCACACGCTCGAAGCGACGGTCATGGGTGAAGATCGTCCTCTCGGTAATGTCGAAGAAGCCGATATCGCCGCTGCCCGAAAACGGGTCCTGTCCGGGGATGGCAAGCTTGCCGTCCGCATCCCTGATCAGGTTCAGCCCCGAGAAGCTCAGCATGTCGTTGCCGGCGCCGCCCTGCCGGCGCAGCTTCGCCACGACCGGCGCGATCGCGTCGGGGATGGCGAGATGGTCGTCGTCGAGCTTGGTGACGGTGCGTGTCGTCGTCATGGCCAGTGCGAAGTTCGAATAGTTGACCATGCTTGCCGGCGAAGAGGGCGGCGTTGCCGCATGTCCGTCGCTGCCCGGCGGGAAGACCCGGTCGGTATAATGGAAGACGCGCAGCTTCTCTCCATGCGCCTGCTCAAGGCGCGCCAGAATGTCCGGCGTCGCGTCCGTGCACTGGCTGTGCACGGCTACGATCTCGTCGAAGAAATCGATATGGCTGAGGATGGTGCGCTCGACGAAGTCGGCGCCGTTGCGGACGCGCAGGAAGGCGCCAATGCCCGGCCGGCGTGCGTCGACCTTCAGGTCGGCGGGCCGAAAGGAGTAGCCGGAGACGGTTTCACTCACGCCGCGCCTTCAACCGCTGCCGTGGTTCCGTTCAGGGGATTGTCCGGGTTCCACTGATAGGTGAGCGTGTCGAAGCGCGGCGCGCGCGCATCGTAAAGCAGCAGCCTGCCGGTCAGCCCGCCCTCCATGCCGACGATCTCGCGGATCACCTCCAGCGCCTGCATGGAGCCGACCACGCCGGTGAGCGCGCCCAGCACCCCGGCTTCCGCGCAGCTTGGCAGCAGGCCGGCCGGCGGCGGCTCCGGGAAGAGGCAGCGATAGGTCGGGTTGGGTCTGCCTTGCGTATCGCGCTCATGCGGCTTCAGCGTCGTCAGCGATCCGTCGAAGCGGCCGACCGCCGCCGTCACCAGCGTCTTGCCGACATGGAAACAGGCATCGGAGACCGCATAGCGCGTGTCGAAATTGTCGGAGCCGTCGGCGACGATGTCATAGGCACCGATGAGGCTAGCCGCATTGTCCGCGGTGAGCCGCAGCGCGTGCATCTCTACCGCCACATGCGGATTGACGCGGGCGACGAACTGGTGCGCGCTTTCGACCTTCGGCCGGCCGACGGCGGCAGTGTCGTGGATCACCTGGCGCTGCAGGTTCGACAGGCTCACCACATCGTCGTCGACGATGCCGATCGTGCCGACCCCGGCGGCGGCGAGATACTGGATGACGGGCGCGCCCAAGCCGCCGGCGCCGACGACCAGCACGCGCGCGGCCTTCAGCTTCTGCTGCCCCGGGCCGCCGACTTCGGCGAGCACCAGATGACGGGCGTAGCGTTCGATTTCCTCGTCGGAGAAGGTCATGGGCGGCAGACTAACCGCCGCCATGCCCCTTGGCGAGAGTGTGACGATTCAGTGCCAGACGGCTCAGTGCCAGACGGCCAGAATGGCGCCCATCACCACGATACCGACGAGCTGATAGCCGGCGCCGATGGCGATGAGCTCCGGCTTCTTCTTCTCGTAGAAGATCTGGCCGACCATGATCGTGGCGACGAAGCCGAGCCAGGCCATGAAGCCGATCAGGATGCCGTCCCACAGGGTGGTCGCGCCGTAATGGCCGAGAAAGCGCGCCAGGATGTAGGCCATGATCAGGTCGCCGATGATCTGAACGACCATCGCCGGCGCGATCCCGTCCATCGAGGCGCCCTCCGGCACGCCCATCAGCGCGCGCCAGCGCTTGCCGAACAGCGCCGTGAACCAGACGGCGCCGATGGCGAACTTGACGATCGCCGCGACGATGACCGCCAGCCAGTTGATTGCAACCACGCTCATCTCGTCCTCCCCGGTTGAATAGGCGGCCGAATTTCTGCCCGCGCCCGGCGGGCCGCAATCGGCTCACGCAATCGTGATGGGAGAGGCGAGCGCGGCGCGGCCCTAGTCGAGCCCGTCGAAGAGCGCGGTCGACAGGTAGCGCTCGGCGAAGGACGGGATGATGAGCACGATGGTCTTGCCCTTCATCTCCGGCCGCTGGCCGACGGCCACCGCCGCGGCGATGGCGGCGCCCGATGAGATGCCGACCGGAATGCCCTCGACCCTGGCGCACAGGCGCGCCGTGGCAAGCGCCTCCTCGCTGGCGACCGTGACCACCTCGTCATAGACATGCGTGTCGAGCACGCCGGGGATGAAGCCGGCGCCGATGCCCTGGATCTTGTGCGGCCCGGATTTGCCGCCGGAAAGCACCGGGCTCTCGGCCGGCTCGACGGCGATGATCTTCACGCCGGGCTTCTTCTGCTTCAGCACCTGGCCGACGCCGGTGATCGTCCCGCCGGTGCCGATGCCGGCGACGAAGGCGTCGATCTCGCCATTGGTGTCGTTCCAGATTTCCTCGGCCGTCGTGCGCCGGTGAATCTCGGGATTGGCCGGGTTCTCGAACTGCTGCGGGATCACCGCGTCGGGAATCTCCTTGATGAGCTCTTCGGCCCGCTGCACGGCGCCGCGCATGCCCTTGGCGCCCTCGGTGAGCACCAGCTCGGCGCCGAGCAGCCTCAGCATCTTGCGCCGTTCCACCGACATGGTCTCGGGCATGGTGAGGATCAGGCGATAGCCGCGTGCCGCCGCCACGAAGGCGAGCGCAATGCCGGTATTGCCCGAGGTCGGCTCGATCAGCGTGTTGACGCCGGGCTTGATGCGGCCGGCTTCCTCCAGCGCGTCGACCATGGCGACGCCGATGCGGTCCTTGACGCTGGCGATCGGATTGAAGAATTCGAGCTTGGCGACGAGATGCGCCGGCACGTCCTTCATCGCCGCAATGCGGTCGAGGCGCACCAGCGGCGTATCGCCAATTGTGTCAGTGATCGAATCGTATATACGGCCGCGTCCGCGGCGGGTCTCGTCTTGTGCCATGGCAGAGGTCTCCTTCCCTGCCGGCAGTCTACTCCGAAAAGCCCGTCGAACCGAAGCCGTTGGCGCCGCGCTCCGTCTCGTCCAGTTCCGCCACCTCGACGGTGGCCACCGCGCTCACCGGCGCCACCACGAGCTGGGCGATGCGCATGCCGCGCGTGACCACGAAGGGCGCATCGCCATGGTTGATGAGCGCAACCTGCACCTCGCCGCGATAATCGGCGTCGATGGTGCCGGGCGCATTGAGCACGGTGACGCCGTGTTTCACGGCCAGGCCGGAGCGTGGTCTGACCTGACCTTCATAGCCGGGCGGCAGCGCAATGGCGAAGCCGGTCGGCACCAGCGCCCGTCCGCCGGGCGCGATCGTCACCGGCAGATCGACGGCCGCCGCCAGGTCGATACCGGCGGCGCCGAGCGAATGCACCGCCGGCAGCGGGAGATCGGCGCCGTTGGCGAGGCGTTTGATCCGAACCTCGACGGTCATTCCTGCTGCTTCCCCTTCTTTGCCAGCTCTGCCGCGATGCGCTCGACCAGACGGCGGGCGACGTCGTGCTTGGCCATGCGCGGCCAGTCCTCGACGCCGTCGCGGCTGATGAGATGTACCGCGTTTTCGGTGCCGCCCATGATGCCGGAGCGCGGCGACACGTCATTGGCGAGAATCCAGTCTGCGCCCTTGGCGGTGCGCTTCTTCTCGCCATTGGCCAGCAGATCGTCGGTCTCGGCGGCAAAGCCCACCACCAGCGCGGGCCTGAGTGTGTGGTGGTGGCCGACGGTCGCCAGGATGTCCGGGTTTTCGGTAAGCGCCAGCGCCGGCGGCTTGCCCGAGCCGTCCTTCTTGATCTTGCCACCGGATTCGGCGGCCACCCGCCAGTCGGCGACCGCCGCCGCCATCACCGCGACGTCGGCGGGTAGCGCCGCTTCCACCGCTTCCAGCATCTGCCGTGCCGTCTCCACGTGGACCACGGTCACGCCCGCCGGGTCGGCAATCCCCACCGGCCCGGAGACCAGCGTCACCCGCGCGCCGGCCGCCGCCGCTGCCTCGGCGATGGCATGGCCCTGGCGGCCGGAGGAACGGTTGGCGAGGTAGCGCACCGGGTCGATCGGCTCGCGCGTCGGGCCGGAGGTGATGAGCACGTGGCGGCCGGCAAGCAGCGGCGCTTGTCGGGTCGAGGATGCGTTCCGCCGCGGCGACGATCTCCAGCGGCTCGGCCATGCGCCCCGTCCCGGCCTCGCCGGCCTCCGCCATCTCGCCGGAGGCGGGGCCGACGAAGCGGATGCCGTCGCGCTTCAGCGCATCGACATTCCGCTCGGTGGCCGGATGCGCCCACATGGCGGGGTTCATGGCCGGCGCCAGCAGGACGGGCACGCGCGCCGCAAGCAGGACCGCGCTGGCGAGGTCGTTCGCCTGGCCGGTCGCCATCCTGGCCATCAGGTCGGCGGTTGCCGGCGCCACCACGATCAGCGCCGCCTCGCGCGCCAGTCTGATATGGCCGACATCCTGCTCGTCCGTGCGGTCGAAGAGTTCGGTGAAGACGCGGCCGCCGGTCAGCGCCCCGACCGAAAGCGGCGTCACGAATTCCTGTGCGGCTTTGGTCATCACCGCGCGCACCCCATGGCCACGCTCCTGCAGGCGGCGGATGAGGTCGAGCGCCTTGTAGGCGGCGATGCCGCCGCTGATGATGAGCAGGATCGGGGCGGGCGCCGTGGCGTCGTGCCGTGCTGGCGATGCAGTCAGCTGCGGCGGCGGCTCTCCCGCGCTCAGCGCCGCGCGCAGAATGGCGCGCATTTCTTCTTCCATGGAGACATTGTGCTCGGCCGCCGCCAGCCGCAGGCGCTGGCGCGTGGCCCCATCGAGGCCGCGAATGGTCAGTGTCGGGACGCTTTTTGCCATGTCTTTAGCCTATCGCATGACTGCATTGACGGCAATGCTGTCATCACGACAGACAGTCGACGAAGAATCAGCCAATCGCGACGATCTCCGCCTCGCCGTCGCCAATCGGCACCGTGTCGCCCACGGCCTTGCCGATGAGTGCCTGGGCCAGCGGCGCGACGTGGGAGAGCGTGCCCTGCTTGGGATCGGCCTCGTCCTCGCCGACGATGCGCCAGACCTGTTCGCGGCCGTCGTCGCGCGCGATGGTCACGGTCGACCCGAAGCGCACCACCGACGCGTCGGCGGGCGGCGGGATCACTTCAGCGCCGGCGCGACGCGCCCGCCAGTAGCGGAGGTCGCGTTCGACCGCGGCGCGGGCGGCGCGATCGTCACCGGCCGCGACCGCCGCGGCCTGAAGCCGGGCAAGTTCCGCGTCGATCTGCGCGAGCCCCTCGGCCGTCACATAGTTCGGATGAGGCGACACCGGGCGATCGGGCAAGGCCTCGTCGCCGCCGGCATCCTCCTTGACGAAAGCGCGGCTCATGGGCGGAGCGTCCCGCCGCCGACGCCCGCCGTCAAGGCGCCCTAGAACAGCAGCTTCAGCCCGACCGCCACCGCCACCACGGCGATCACCACCAGCGCGATACGCCCCCAGCGCCCGCCGCGCGCCTCGGATTGGCCGATTTCGGAGATCGTTTCGGGGTCGAGTCGAATTCCGCTTGTCCCCATGCGGTCCATTTCGGCCGAAAGGCGTTCGGCCCGTTCGGCCAGACGCGGCAATTCGGCGGCAAGCCGGCCGAGCGCCCCGATCCCTTCCGCCGCAAGCTCCATCTGGCCGGCAGGCCCCAGGAACCGCTCGATCCAGTCGGCGACGACCGGCTCGGCCGTCGACCACATGTCGAAATCGGGGTCGAGCGTGCGGCAGACGCCCTCGACCACCACCATGGTCTTCTGCACCATCAGCAGTTCGGGGCGCGTCTGCATGTCGAAGATCTCGGTCACCTCGAAGAGCATCGCCAGGAGCCGCGCCATCGAGATGGTGGCGGCGCTCTGCCCGTGGATCGGTTCGCCGACGGCCCTGAGCGCCTGGGCGAAATCCTCCACCGCATGGGTGGCCGGCACATAGCCGGCGGTGAAATGCACCTCGGCGATGCGGGCGTAGTCGCGGCGAATGAAGCCGTAGAGGATCTCGGCGAGATAGCGCCGCTCCGGCTTGCCGAGCCGTCCCATGATGCCGAAGTCGATGGCGACGATGTCGCCGGCCTCGTCGACGAAGAAATTGCCCTGGTGCATGTCGGCGTGGAAGAAGCCGTCGCGCAGCGCCTGACGCAGGAAGGCCTGCATCAGCCGGCGGGCGATGAGCGGCAGGTCGTGGCCGGCGGCCTCGAGCGCTTCCGTGTCGGAGAGCTTGATGCCGTCCACCCAGTCGAGCGTGAGCACGTCGCGGGCCGTCTGCTGCCATTCGACGGTTGGCACGCGGAAGCCCTGATCGCCGGCGGTCAACTCCGCCATCTCGGAAAGCGCCGCCGCCTCCAGGCGGAGATCCATTTCCACCGCCACCGAGCGCGCCAGCGTATCGACCACCGCCACCGGCCTCAGCCGCCGCGAGCGTGGATCGAGCTTTTCGACCAGCCGCGCCGCCACGTAGAAGGTGTCGAGGTCGTCGCGGAAGCGGCGGCGGATGCCGGGGCGCAGCACCTTGACGGCGACCGTGCGGCGACTGCCCTCGTCTGTCGCGAGTTCCGCCTTGTGCACCTGGGCGATCGAGGCGGCGGCGATCGACGGCGAAAAGGACTGGAACAGCGCCTCCACCGGCTTGCCCAGCGCGCGTTCCACGCTGGCACGGGCCTGATCTTCAGAAAACGGGGCGATCTCGTCGCGCAGTTTGCCCAGCGCATCGGCGCCGTCCCGGCCGATCAGGTCGGGGCGTGTCGCCAGGAACTGGCCGAGCTTGACGTAGGACGGCCCCAGGCGATTGAGCGCCGCCGTCAGCCGCTCGCCACGGTCCACCGCGGAGATGCCGCGCCGTTCGATGAGGCGCGCGACCCGGATCGCCGCGCGTGGCCCCGCCGGCAGGTCACGCGGATCGGCGAGGCCAAAGGCGCCCTCGCGTGCCAGAACGAAGCCGGCGCCGGCCAGTCGAAAGAGCGCGCCGATCGTCCCGACCATTCAGATCTTCCAGCCGGAATGCATGGCGGCGATCCCGCCGGAGAGGTTGCGCACGCTCACCCGGGCAAACCCGGCATCCTCGATCATGGCGGCGAAGCGCGCCTGATTGGGGAAGCGGCGGATCGATTCGACCAGATAGCGGTAGGGCTCGCCGTCGCCGACGATGATATCGCCGATCTCCGGGATGAGCTTGAACGAGAACAGGTCGTAGAGCCGGTCGAGCCCGGCAATGTCGCAGGCGGAGAATTCCAGGCACAGGAAGCGCCCGCCGGGCTTCAGCACGCGATAGGCCTGCTCCAGCGCCTTTTGGATGCGCGGCACGTTGCGGATGCCGAAGGCGATGGTGACGGCGTCATAGCTGCCGTCGGCGAAAGGCGTCAGTTCCTCGGCATTGGCCTCGACGAAGGTCAGCCGGTCGGCATAGGGCTTCCCCTCGGCGCGCTTCTGGCCAACCGCCAGCATCTCGCCGTTGATGTCGGACACCGTCACCAGCGCCGAAGCCGAGCGATCGGCGATGCGGAAGGCGATATCGCCGGTGCCGCCGGCCATGTCGAGCACGCGGAAGGGAACCGGCGAGCGCCTCGGCGGCGCCAGCCAGGTGACGAAGGCATCCTTCCACAGACGGTGGACGCCGCCCGACATCAGGTCGTTCATCAGGTCGTAGCGGCCGGCGACCTTGTCGAACACGTCGTCGACCAGCCGCTGCTTGTCGGCGGTCTCGACCTCGCGGAAGCCGAATGAGGTCCGCTCGCCGCTGCTCCGGTTCTGCTCTCTCGTCTGCATGGAGCCTCCAATAGCCCAAGCCGCGGCAAAGGGCTATCGTCGCGTCCCTTTCACCGGGGTTAAGCCCTTGCCCGAATTGCCCGAAGTCGAGACGGTCCGCCGCGGCCTCGCCCCCGTGATGGAAGGCGCCACTTTCGTGAAGGTGGAGCAGCGCCGGCCGGACCTGCGTATTCCCTTTCCCGCCCGCTTCGTCCGGCGCCTGACCGGCCGGCGGGTGGTCGCGCTCGGCCGGCGGGCGAAATATCTCGCCGCCGATCTCGACGACGGCATGGTGCTGGTCATGCATCTCGGCATGTCCGGCTCCTTCCGCATCGAGGTGGACGGCCGCTCCGCCACGCCCGGCGCCTATTACCATGCGCCCGCCAAGCGCCGCGCCCACGATCATGTCGTCTTCCATATGTCGTCGGGTGTTCGCGTCGTCTTCAACGACCCGCGGCGCTTCGGCCTGATGGATCTGGTGGCGCGCGCCGGGCTCGACCAGTCGAAGCATTTCAAGGCGGTCGGCATCGAGCCGCTCGGCAACGAGCTCTCCGGCGCAAGGCTCGCCAGCCTGATGGCCGGACGCAGCGCCCCGCTCAAGGCGGCGCTCATGGATCAGCGCCTGATTGCGGGCCTCGGCAACATCTATGTATGCGAGGCGCTGTGGCGGGCGCGCCTGTCGCCGGACCGCAAGGCCGGCACGCTCGCCACCAGGACTGGCAGGCCGACGCCGGCCGCCGAGCGTCTGGCGGTTGCCATCCGCGAAGTGCTGGAGGACGCTATTCGCGCCGGCGGCTCGTCGCTGCGCGATCACATCCGCGCCACCGGCGAGCTTGGCGAGTTCCAGCACGCCTTCGCGGTCTATGATCGCGAGGGCGCGCCCTGCCCGCGCGGCAGGGGCGTGATCCGCCGCAAGATCCATTCGGGCCGCTCGACGTTCTATTGTCCGGTCTGCCAGCGCTGAGAGGCTGAGGGAAAGATCATGGCCTATGACTGCATCACCACCGAGACGCGCGACGGCGCCGCCGTCATCCGGCTCAACCGGCCTGACGCGCTGAACGCGCTCAATGCGCAGTTGATCGCCGAAATCGGCCGGGCGCTCGATGTCCTCGAAGCCGATGCCAAGGTCGGCGCCATCATCATCACCGGCTCGGAGAAGGCCTTCGCCGCCGGTGCCGACATCAAGGAGATGGCCGAACTCACCCATATCGAGGCCTATCTCAAGGATCACGCCGCCGCGCTCGAACGCGTGTCGCGCTGCCGCAAGCCGCTGATCGCGGCGGTCGCCGGCTATTGCCTGGGCGGCGGCTGCGAGCTTGCCATGATGTGCGACATTATCATTGCCGCCGACACGGCCAAGTTCGGCCAGCCGGAGATCACGCTCGGCGTCATGCCCGGCATGGGCGGCACCCAACGCCTGCCGCGGGCGGTGGGCAAGGCCAAGGCCATGGACCTGATCCTCACCGGCCGCATGATGGACGCCGCCGAGGCCGAGCGCGCCGGGCTGGTGGCGCGGATCGCGCCGGCCGGCGACCTCATGGAGGAGGCGCTGGCGATCGCCCGCAAGATCGCCGGCTATTCCCAGCCAATCGTCATGATGGCCAAGGAAGCGGTCTCCCGCGCCTTCCATGCGCCGCTCTCCGAAGGCCTTCTGTTCGAGCGGCGCACCTTCCACGCCATGTTCGGTACCCAGGACCAGAAGGAGGGCATGGCCGCCTTCATCGAGAAGCGCACGCCACAATTCAGGAACCGCTGACCGCCGGGCGTGTCCAGGAGGCATTGACCCGCCGGAAGCCGCCGATTATAAGCCACGCCAACCCATGTGCGGCGGGCCCTCCCGCCGCCGCTTTTCGTTTTTGACAAGGCTTGTGAGAGATGGCCAATACACGGTCGGCCAAGAAGGCCACCCGCAAGATCGTCCGGCGTACGGAGATCAACACTGCCCGCATCAGCCGCGTGCGCACCTTCGTGCGCAAGGTGGACGAGGCGGTTGCCGCCGGCGACAAGACGGCAGCCACCGCCGCGCTCAAGGCCGCCGAGCCGGAGCTGATGCGCGCAGCCTCCAAGGGCGTCCTCCACCGCCACACCGCCTCGCGCAAGGTGGCGCGCCTGGCAAAGAGGGTGAAGGCAATCGCCGGTTGATCCTGGCGCCGACCTTGCCGCAAGACATTTCTAGAAGCCCGGCCGCAAGCCGGGCTTTTTCATTTGGCGGCTAACGCCCTCAGGTCTCGCCCGGCGCCGTTTGGCGGACAAATCCGCCGTTTGCGATCTGTTAGCCATTCCCTTTGGGATTCAACACCATGGGGATAAGTAGCAAGGATCGCCGAAAGCCGGCCGCGGAATCGCAGGCAAGTCGGGCTGCCCTGCAAAAAAATCTGAGGCTGCTATCCTTCGTCGCACCCCGGGACTCATAAAATAAGAATCAACGGCTTAAGGGGCGCGGCCGATACACCTGTGTCACTCTGGTGCCACAGGGCGGTCCAAAAGCCCGGTTTCCCCATTGCGGCCGTGGCAGGGGATGATGTACGTTCCTGAAGCAATCGGGACACATGGGCAGTGTTACCGAGCGCGGATAAAGCATGCGGCGGGGCTGGAAATGTGTTACAAAGTAATCGTTAGAATAATGTCGGTAATAATCCGACCTTTGCTCTTGTAACCAGCTTTCAAAAGTAAGCGTTATTTGAGTAATTGTGACGGCGTCTCGAATCGGAGGCACCGTGCTGTAACCTCACAACTTGAGATTACTACGCCGCGCCGCGCGTCCAGGGTGCGCGCGAGGGAAGGTGCATGTCGCAAACAGACAACTATGGCGGGGATGTCAGTGCGCGCGACGCCTGGCACGAACTCGAGACGAAGCCGGACGCGACCCTGATCGACGTCCGCACGGCGGCCGAGTGGGCCTTCGTCGGCCTTCCGACGCTCGCCAGCATCGGCAAGGCGCCGCTGCTGGTCGCCTGGAACGAGTTCCCCGGTGCCCAGATTCCCGATTTCGCCGGGCGGCTGGAGGCGGCGCTGGACGAGGCCGAGATCGGCCCCGATGCGCCGCTCTATTTCCTGTGCCGGTCGGGCGCCCGCAGCCGCAGTGCGGCAATCGTCGCCACGGCTGCCGGCCACCGGCATTCCTACAACATCGAACAGGGCTTCGAAGGGGCGCTCGACGCCGACCGGCATCGCGCCACACCCGGAAGCTGGAAGGCGGAGGGCCTGCCATGGGCGCAATCGTGAACACCGAATTGGGTCAACCGGCGGATATGGCGGCGCACGCCGCCAGCCAACCGACGGTGACCGAAACATCCGGCCAGGCGCCAACGCTTGGCCGCAAAGGGGAGGGCGCTCGCATGACGGCGACGCTGCCGAATGTCGAACAATGGTCGCGTGTGAAGCAGCGTCTGCGTACCGAACTCGGCGAGGACATCTTCAACAGCTGGTTCGCCCGGGCGACCTTCGAGGAGGCTGACGCCAGCACCGTCTATCTGTCGCTGCCGACGCGCTTCCTCAAGGCATGGATCGCCGCGCATTACGAGGACCGTCTGCTTTCCCTGTGGCAGGCCGAGAACCCGGGCGTGGCGCGCGTGGAGATTCTCGTGCGCACGGCCGCGCGCAAGGCATTCGTGCGGCCGGAATCGCAGCCGGCGTCGGCCGAGCCACGGCATGCTCCGGCACCGGCCGCGGCGATACCCTCGACCAACGCCCCCATGGCGCCCGTTGCCCAGCCGCGCCGCGCCTCCGCCACCGACAATATCCTCGCCGGCTCGCCGGTCGAGCCGCGCTACACCTTCGAGACCTTCTGCGAGGGCGCCGCCAACCGCTTTGCCTTTGCCGCCGCCAAGTCGGTGGTCGAGGCCGCGCCGGGCAAGCCCGCCCAGTTCAATCCGCTCTACATCCATGCCGGCGTCGGGCGCGGCAAGACGCACATCCTGCAGGCGATGACGCGGGCCGCGCGCCTCGCCCAGCCGGGCTGGAAGGTGCTCTACCTCACGGCGGAGCATTTCATGTTCCGCTTCGTGGCGGCGCTGAAAAGCCAGTCGGCGATCTCCTTCAAGGAGGCGCTGCGCGATATCGACCTGTTGCTCATCGACGACATGCAATTCCTGCAGGGCAAGACCGTGCAGCAGGAATTCTGTCACATGCTCAACACCCTCATCGACGGCGCCCGCCAGGTCGTGGTCGCTGCCGACCGGCCGCCGACGGAGCTGGAAAGCCTCGACGACCGCGTGCGCTCGCGCCTCGGCGGCGGCATCGCCATCGAGATCGGCGCTCCCGATACCCAGCTGCGCCGCGATATCGTGCACGCGCGCTATATCGCCGCACAGGCGCAGAATCCCGGGCTCGATGTCCCCGAGATCGTTCTGGAATACGTCGCCCAGTCGGTGACCTCCAACGGGCGCGACCTGGAAGGTGCGCTCAACCGCCTGGTCGCCCAGTGGCAGTTCACCCGCCAGCCGGTGACCATCGCCTCGGCCGAGATCACGCTGCGCGACCTCATCGGCCAGCGCGAGCCGCGCCGGGTCAAGATCGAGGACATCCAGCGCGTCGTCGCCCGCCATTACAACGTCTCCAAGGCGGACCTTCTGTCGAGCCGGCGCACGCGCACCATCGTGCGCCCCCGGCAGATCGCCATGTATCTCGCCAAGATGCTCACCCCGCGCTCGCTGCCCGAGATCGGGCGCCGCTTCGGCGGCCGCGACCACACCACGGTGCTGCACGCCGTGCGCAAGATCGAAGGGCTGATCGAGGGCGACATGACGCTTGCCGACGAAATCGAGCTGCTCAAGCGGATGATCGACGAATGAGGTATGGGGTATTGCGCCAAACCCCTTGCGAATCCGCCCTGTCCGGGCCACCCTTGCCGGGCCCGGCGGCCTTTTTTGCCGGCAGACCCGTGAAGGCTTGATCCCATGCGCGCGACCGTCGAGCGATCGCATCTCCTCCGTTCTCTCAGCCACGTCCACCGCGTGGTCGAACGGCGCAACACGATTCCCATTCTGTCCAACGTGCTGCTCAGCGCCGATGGCGGTCAGCTGACCCTCAAGGCGACCGACCTCGACCTCGAGGTCACCGAGACCGTGCCGGCCGAGATCGATCAGGCCGGCGCCACCACCGTACCGGCGCATATCCTGCACGACATCGTGCGCAAGCTTCCCGACGGCGCCGAGGTGTCGCTCGATTCCGGCGACGGCGCGCAACTGGCGCTGAAGTCAGGCCGCTCGCGCTTCGCCCTGCAGGTGCTGCCGGAATCGGATTTCCCCGACCTCACCACCGGCGAGTTCCCGACGCGCTTCGCGCTCGCCGCTGCCGCGGTCAAGAAACTGATCGACCGCACCCAGTTCGCCATCTCCACCGAGGAGACGCGCTACTACCTGAACGGCATCTACCTGCATGTGGTCACCGTCGCCGGCAAACCGATGCTGCGCGCGGTCGCCACCGACGGCCATCGCCTGGCGCAGTCGCAGTTCGAGGCGCCGGCCGGTTCGGAAAAGATGGCCGGGGTCATCGTGCCGCGCAAGGCCGTGGGCGAAATCCAGAAGCTGGTCGAGACGCCGGACGCCGCCGTCGACATCGAGCTTTCCGACACCAAGATCCGCGTCACCATCGGCGACGTGGTGCTCACCTCCAAGCTGATCGACGGCACCTTCCCGGATTATGCCCGCGTCATCCCGCAGGGCAACGATAGGGTGCTGAAGGTCGACCGCAACGAGTTCAAGGACGCCGTCGACCGTGTCTCGACCATCTCCTCTGAGCGCGGCCGCGCGGTGAAGCTCGGCCTTTCCGACGGCAAGATGGTGCTCTCGGTCAACAATCCGGATTCGGGCAGCGCGGTGGAGGAACTCGGCGTCGACTTTTCCGGCGACGCCATGGAGATCGGCTTCAACTCGCGCTACCTGCTCGATGTCACCGACCAGCTCGAATCGGGCACCGCCGAGTTCCGCTTCGCCGACCCCGGCTCGCCGACCCTGATCCTCGACGACGGCGCTTCCGACGCGCTCTACGTGCTCATGCCCATGCGGGTGTAAGGGCCGACATGGCGCAGGCGGCTTACGGCATCATCGGTGTCGGCGCGATCGCCACGGCCATTGTCACAGGGTTGTCCGGGCGGCGCTCCGATGCACCGCAGATCCTGCTGTCGCCACGCAATGCCGATGTCGCCGCCGATCTCGCCGGTCGCTTCGCAAACGTTGGCGTCGCCGCCGACAATCAGCGTGTCATCGACGACGCCCCGGTCGTCATCCTCGCCGTCAGGCCGCAGGATGCAGAGGGCGCGCTCGCCGGCCTCGTCTTCCCTGCGGACCGCACGGTCGTCAGCCTGATAGCCGGCGTGCAGGTGGCCCGGGTTCGCGAACTGGTCAAGCCGGCCACCAGGGTGGTTCGCGCCATCCCGCTTCCCGCCGTTGACTGCGCCAGGGACCGACGCCGATCCACCCCCCGGATGCGGTCGCCTCCGCCCTGTTCGATCGGCTGGGCTCGGCCATCCCCCTTGATGACGAAGGCACCTTCGACGCTTTCGCCGCGGCCTCGTCGACAGTGGCAGCCTATTTCGCCTATCTCGATGCCATCAGCCAATGGCTCACCGCGCGGGGCGTCCCGGCAGAGGACGCTCGGCGCTATGTCGCCTCGGTGTTCGCCACGCTGGCGGAGTCGCTCGGCGCCGGCACGACGGATTTCGCCGAGCGCGCCCGCGGTCATGCGACGCCAGGTGGCTACAACGAGCAATTCCTGAGACGGCTGAACGATGCGGGCGTGTTCGACCGCGTCGGCCCCGGGCTGGACAGCGTTCACGCGCGCCTGCTGTCAGAGTGACGCTGATCCTCGACGACGGCGCTTCCGGCGCCCTCTACGTGCCGATGCCCCTGCGGGTGTGAGGGCCCGCCCGCGCGTCAGCCG
>CAVSRC010000002.1:0-43594 GCA_963730325.1 uncultured Alphaproteobacteria bacterium
CATGAACGCCGAGCATGCCCGTGTCGGAGAAACTCCAGTGGAAGGCATAGATCGAGTAGCAGAGACCGCGGCGCTCGCGCACCTCCTGGAAGAGGCGCGACGACATTCCGCCGCCGAGCACCGCGGAAAGCACCTGCGCCGTGTAGAAGCCTTCGGAGGTATAGGGGCGGCCCTCGAAGCCGACGATGATCTGCGTCTCCATCTGTTCGCGGGACTGGCGCTGGTCGCCGCCCTTGTAGACCGCCGGCACCGGGGCGGGGCCGGGTTCGCGACCGAGCGGCGCGAAGCGCTCCGCGGCAAGTTCGACCAGCCGGTCGTGATCGAGGGCACCCGCCGCAGCCAGAACCATGCGCGGTCCGCGATAGTGGCGCCCGAGATAGGCACCCAGCATCGGCGAGCCGGTGGCACGCACCGTTTCGGGCGTGCCGAGGATGGTGCGCCCGATCGGCTGGGTCGGGTAGGCGGCCTCGGTGAACAGGTCGTAGACGCGGTCGTCCGGCGAATCGAGAGCGGCGCCGATCTCCTGCACGATGACATGCTGTTCGCGCGCCAGCTCCTTCGGATCGAAGGCCGAGTTCTGCAGGATGTCGGCCAGGATATCGAGCGCCAGCGGCACATCGTTCTTCAGGATGCGGGCATAGTAGGAGGTGGTTTCGACGCTGGTCGCGGCGTTCACTTCGCCGCCGACCGATTCGATCTCCTCGGCGATCTCGATGGCCGAGCGCTTGTGTGTGCCCTTGAACGCCATGTGCTCGAGGAGATGGGAAAGGCCGTGCTCCTCCTCCTCCTCCGAGCGCGAGCCGGCGCCGACAAAGACGCCGAGGGCGGCGCTCTCCAGTTCGTTCATCGGATGGGTGATGACCGTGAGGCCGGACTCGAGACGCGACTGGCGAACGGTCATGATGTCAAACTCTCTTCGGAAATGGCGCGGCTGTGGGCCGCGATGTAGTCCTCGACGGCGCGGGCATCGTTGGCAAGCGTCACGTAACGCTCGCTCTTGGCGAGGATGCCGGCGAGCGCCTCGGGTAAGGCAGGCTCAATACCGGTCGCCGCCGCCACCGCGTCGGGGAACTTCGCCGGATGGGCGGTGGCGAGCGTCACCATCGGCACGGCCGGATCGACGAAGCGGCGGCTGACGGCAAGCGCGATCGCCGTGTGCGGGTCGGGCAATTGGCCGGTCGTTGCATGGACGTCGCGGAGCGTCGCCGCCCCCTCCGCCTCGTCGGCCCGGCCGGCGGCGAAATCCCTGGCGATCCGCTCGAGCGGTGCGCCGGCGATGTCGAAGGCGCGGCTCTGGCCGAGCCGCTGCATCAGCCCCTCGACCGCGGCGCCGTCGCGGCCATAGGCATCGAACAGCAGCCGCTCGAAATTGGACGAGACCTGGATGTCCATGGAGGGCGAGGTGGTCGCGTGGACCGCGTGCACCTCGTAGCGGCCGCTTTCCAGCGTGCGCGCCAGGATGTCGTTGACATTGGTGGCGATCACCAGCCGTTCGACCGGCAGCCCCATGCGCTTGGCGGCGTAGCCGGCGAAGATGTCGCCGAAATTGCCGGTGGGCACGGTGAACGACACCGGCCGGGCCGGTCCGCCAAGCGCCACGGCAGCGGTGAAGTAGTAGACGATCTGGCCGAGGATGCGCGCCCAGTTGATCGAGTTGATGCCGGCAAGCCCCAGTCGCTGGCGCAGCCGCTCGTTGCCGAACAGGCCCTTCACCAGCGCCTGGCAATCGTCGAAATTGCCCTGGATTGCGATGGCGTGGATGTTGTCCGCATCGACGGTGGTCATCTGCCGCTGCTGGATCGGCGAGACGCGCCCCTCGGGAAACAGGATGAAGACGTCGGCATTGTCGCGGCCGCGGAATGCCTCGATCGCCGCCGCGCCGGTATCGCCCGACGTCGCGCCGACGATCGTCACCCGCTTGGCCTGGCGCACCAGCACGTGGTCCATCAGCCGCGCCAGGAGCTGCATGGCGACGTCCTTGAAGGCAAGGGTCGGCCCGTGGAACAGCTCCAGCACCCATTCGCCGGGCGCAATCTGCGTGAGCGGCACCACCGCCGGGTGGCGGAAGGTGGCATAGGCGGACACGCACATGGCGGCGAGCGCGTCGTCGGCGATCTCGCCGCCGACGAAGGGCCGGATCACGCGGAAGGCGGCCTCGGCATAGGGCCGTCCCGCCAGCGCCGCGATGGCGTCGGCGGTCAGCTTCGGCCAGGTCTCGGGCACGAACAGGCCGCCGTCGCCGGCAAGGCCGGCCAGCAGAACGTCCGAAAATCCCGCTGCGGGGGCGCGCCCCCGCGTACTTACATATTTCATCGCCGGGCTATGTCTTTGGCCGTGTTCAAGGCTTGGCCAGTGTATCCCACCGGAGGAAGGTAGCGACCGGGGACTGGCGCGGCAAGGGAAAGGCGGGGGCTCGGCAGCCGGTCGCCAAGGCTGTAGACCGCTGCTATAGAAAGGCCGCATTCAGTTGCAAGGAAGCGTCAATGCGGCCTGATATGTCTGTATTTGCCGGGGGGCGCATGCCTCGCTTGTTGGGTGTTGTTGCCACTCTGGCCATTTCGTGCCTGCTCGCCGCCTGCGCCAGCAGCGACGGTTCGGGCTCGGGCGGCGGCGGCCTTGCCGGTCTGTTCGGCGGCGGGCCTCAGCCGACCGCCAACCCCGCCGACAGCGCCAATCGCGGCGTGGTGACGGTCCAGACCGGCCAATACGATCCCAACTACTTCCTCAAGACGGGCTATTGCCCGCCCGTGCAGATCCTCGCCGGCACGGAATCGATGGTCGTCTACGACCGCGGCCATGATGGCGACGCCGCCTATGTCCGTTCGCAGGGGTCGATCACCAAGACGGCGCGGGAATGCCATGTGATCGACGCCTCGACGCTGGCCATCAAGGTGGGCATCGCCGGGCGGATTATTGCCGGGCCGAAGGGCGGCGCCGGCACCGTCACCATGCCGATACGCGTCGCCGTGTCGCGCCAGCGCGACAACAGCGTCCTGTTTTCCAAGGCGTTTTCGGTCAGCACCACCCTTACGCCGCCGGACTACGGCTCCGATTACAGCGCGGTCTTCGACCAGGTGGTGTTCAAGGTCGGCCCCGACGATCGCGACCTGATCGTCTATGTCGGCTTCGACGAAGGGAAGGGCAAGGCCGGCACCTGATTGACTCGGCTGCCGGCGACCCTAGGATGGTTCTAGCCGGGATGGAGTCGCGTTCCGGAACCCGTCTGCCTGTGGCAGGCGGGCTTGACGACCGCCGGGAGAGACCGGACCGCTCGGGTCCGGCGCCGAAGGAGCAACCGCCCCGGAAACTCTCAGGCCAAAGGGACCGGCCGGTCGGCGACACTCTGGAAAGCAGCAGGCGCAAGCGCGCCCGCTCACCGACGGAGTAACTGCCGGGAGCGCCTTCCCTGAAAGGCGCGGGTTCAGCCGGCAGGAATCTCTCAGGTCCGAAGACAGAGGGGGCGCGGACGTTCAATACCGTGCCGCGTGTCCACCTGCTGTCGAAGGATCTTCCCGTGGCTGATCCGGCCGTTACAGAAGTCCTCAATGAGACCGTTCTGGCGGGGCGCCATCGGGCGCTCGGCGCCCGCATGGTGCCGTTCGGCGGCTATGCCATGCCGGTCCAGTACCCGACCGGCATCATCGCCGAGCACAACTGGACGCGCGCCCATGCGGGGCTCTTCGACGTCTCGCATATGGGGCCGTGCTTCCTGTCGCTCAATGCGCCGAGCGGCGATGCGGACGCCGATCACGCGGCCGTCGCCGCCGTGATCGAGCCGCTGATTTGCGGCGATATCGCCGGCCTGAAGCCGGGGCGGATCCGCTACACGCTGCTCCTCAACGAGGCGGGCGGTGTCATCGACGACCTGATGGTCGCCCGGGCCAGCCAGACGCCGGGCACGCTCTACATCGTCGTCAATGCCGGCACCAAGGACGGCGACTTCGACCTCATCCGCAAGGCCGCCGGCGACCGCGCGACGCTGACCCGTGCCGACGAAGACGCCCTGCTCGCCCTGCAGGGTCCGGATGCGGCGTCCGTCCTCGGCAGCCTGGTGCCCGCCGTGACCGACCTCGCCTTCATGAGCTATGGCGTCTTCGAATGGCAGGGCGCGCGCATGTTTGTCTCGCGCTCCGGCTACACCGGCGAGGACGGTTTCGAAATCCTCATCCAGCCGGCGAATGGCGGAAAGCTCTGGGACGCTCTCCTTACCGACGAGCGGGTGAAGCCGGTCGGCCTCGGCGCCCGCAATTCGCTACGCCTCGAAGCCGGCCTGCCGCTCAACGGCCACGATCTCGATGCGACCACCTCGCCGGTCGAGGCCGATCTCGCCTTCGCCGTCTCCAAGAGGCGCCGCGAGCGCGCCGACTTTCCCGGTGCCCGGCGCATCCTCGGCGAACTGGACCAGGGCCCGTCGCGCCGCCGCGTCGGCATCAGGCCGGACGGCAAGGCGCCCGCCCGCGAGGGCACCGAGATCCGCGACAGCGACGGCCGGCCCGTCGGCGTGATCACCTCCGGCGGCTTCGGTCCGAGCGCAGGAGGGCCGATCGCCATGGGCTATGTCGCCGCAAGTGCGGCGGAGTCCGAAACGCCGGTCAATCTCATCGTGCGGGGCAAGGAAATCGCCGCGACCGTCGTGTCGCTGCCTTTCGTTGCCCACCGCTATTACCGCAAACCCCAAATCCCGAAACAGACGTCCTGACGAGGTAACCCGATGGCCACCCACTACACCAAAGATCACGAATGGATCCGCCTGGAGGGCGATGTCGCCGCGGTCGGCATTTCCGACCATGCCCAGGAACAGCTCGGCGACATCGTCTTCGTCGACCTGCCCGAGGTCGGCAAGAAGATCGCCAAGGGCGAGGAGGCGGCCGTCGTCGAGTCGGTCAAGGCGGCGAGCGAGGTGTTCGCGCCGGTGTCCGGCGAGGTGGTCGCCGTCAACCAGGCGCTTTCCGACAGCCCCGGCGCGGTGAACGAGGCGGCCGAAGGCGCCGGCTGGATCGTCAAGCTGAAGCTCGACAACGCCGACGATCTCGACGCGCTCATGGATGAGGACGCCTACAAGGCGTTCCTCGAAACCATCTGAACCGAAGGCAGCCGCTGATGCGCGGAAACACCTATACCGCAACCGTATCGTGGAAGAGCGACAGCGACGATTTCGCGCGTGGCCGCTACACGCGCGGCCACCTGTGGCGCTTCGATGGCGGCACAGAAGTGCCGGCCACCGCCTCGCCCCATGTCGTGCCCGCCCGCTTCACCGTCGAGGCGGCGGTCGATCCGGAGGAGGCGCTGGTCGCCTCGCTCTCCTCATGCCACATGCTGACCTTCCTCGACATGGCGCGGCGCGGCGGTTTCGTCGTCGACAGCTATGAGGACGACGCCGTCGGCGTGATGGAGAAGAACGAGGCCGGCAAACTCTGGATATCGGAAGTGACGCTGGCGCCGCGCATCGCCTTCTCCGGCAAGGTGCCGGCGCCCGACGAGCTGGCACGGCTGCACGATGCCGCCCACGCCGAATGCTTCATCGCCAATTCGCTGCTGACCAAGGTCACCATCGCACCGCCCGTCTAGGCGCCGAAGGACCAGAGCCCATGCGCTATCTCCCCCACACCGACACCGACCGTGCGGCTATGCTCGCCCGCATCGGCGTCGCCGCCGTCGATGACCTCTTCGCCGATATTCCGGCCGACAAGCGCCTCGACGGCCCGCTCGACCTGCCGCCGGCCAGAAGCGAGATCGAGGTGGAACGCATCCTCGGCGCCCTTGCCGCGCAAAACGTCGCCGCCGGCTCGGTGCCCTTCTTCGTCGGCGCCGGCGCCTATCGTCATCATGTACCGGCAAGCGTCGATCACCTGATCCAGCGCTCCGAATTCCTCACCAGCTACACGCCCTACCAGCCGGAAATCTCGCAGGGCACGCTTCAGGTTCTCTTCGAGTTCCAGACCCAGGTCGCCAACCTTCTCGGCATGGAGGTCGCCAATGCCTCCATGTATGACGGCTCGACCGCTTGCGCCGAGGCCGTGCTGATGGCCCATCGGCTGACGAAGCGCTCGAAGGCGGTGCTCTCCGGCGGGCTGCACCCGCAATACCGCTCGGTGGTGCGCACCTATTCGCGCACCTCTTCCGACGGCGTCTTCGAGCTGCCGCCGGACCCGACCGGCAGCGAGGCGATCCTCGATGCGATCGACGGCGAGACCTCCTGCGTCGTCGTGCAGTCGCCGTCCTTCTACGGACAGCTCATCGACCTGAAGCCGATCGCCGAGAAGGCGCACGAGAACGGCGCGCTCCTGATCGCCGTCTTCACCGAGCCGGTTGCCTTCGGCGCCATCGAGCCGCCGGGCGCGCAAGGCGCCGATATCGTGGTGGGCGAGGGCCAGTCGATCGGCAATCCGCTCACCTTCGGCGGGCCTTATGTCGGCCTCTTCGCGACGCGCCAGAAATTCATCCGCCAGATGCCCGGACGGCTGTGCGGCGAGACGGTGGATGCCGAGGGACGGCGCGGCTTCGTGCTGACGCTCTCCACCCGCGAGCAGCACATCCGCCGCGACAAGGCGACCTCGAACATCTGCACCAATTCAGGGCTTTGCGCGCTCGCCTTCTCGATCCACATGACGCTGCTCGGCGAGGCCGGGCTCCAGCGCCTGGCCGCGCTCAACCACGCCCATGCCGTGGCCCTGGCGGAATCATTGGCGGAGGTTCCAGGCGTAAGCGTCTTGAACGACTCGTTTTTCAACGAGTTCACCGTCCGCCTGCCCAAGCCGGCCGCGCCGGTGGTCGAGGAACTGGCGAAGCGCGGCGTGCTTGCCGGCGTGCCGGTCTCCCGCCTCGAGCCGGAGGCGCCGGAGCTTGCCGACCTGATGGTCGTCGCTTCCACCGAGATCAACACCGATGCCGACCGCGCGGCCTATGTCGCGGCGCTCAAGGAGGTGCTCTAGATGCTCAACGATCAGGGCCGCCCCACGACGCCCGCCCCCAGCACCGGCGCGCAGCACGACACCTTTACCGCCAATCGCGGCTTGCAGATGGAAGAGCCGCTGATCTTCGAGATCGGCCGCAACGAGACATCCGGCGTCGACCTGCCGGAGGCGCCACAGGCGAAGTCGAGACTCGGCAAGCATGCCCGCACGACGCCGATCGATCTGCCCGGTCTCTCCGAGCCGGAGACGATGCGCCACTATGTGCGCCTCTCCCAGAAGAACTACGCCATCGACGCCGGCCTCTATCCGCTCGGCTCCTGCACCATGAAGCACAATCCGCGCCTGAACGAGAAGATGGCGCGGCTCCCCGGCTTTGCCGACATCCACCCGCTTCAGCCGCTCTCCACCGTTCCCGGCGCGCTCTCCCTTATCGGTGAGCTGTCACACTGGCTGATGGAGATGACCGGCATGGCGGCGGTCGCCATGAGCCCCAAGGCCGGCGCCCATGGCGAGCTGTGCGGCATGATGACGATCAAGGCGGCGCTCGCTGCCCGCGGCGAGGCACGCAGCGTCATCCTGGTGCCGGAATCCGCCCACGGCACCAACCCGGCCACCGCCGCCCAGCTCGGCTACAAGGTGGTTGCCGTGCCGGCGCGCGATGACGGCACCGTCGATCCGGAGGAGGTGAAGAAGCGCCTCTCGCCGGAGGTGGCGGCGATCATGCTGACCAACCCCAACACCTGCGGCCTGTTCGAGCGCGACATCGTCGCCATCGCTGAGGCTGTCCATCTCGCCGGCGCCTATTTCTATGCCGACGGCGCCAACTTCAACGCCATTGTCGGCAAGGTCCGCCCCGGCGACCTCGGCGTCGATGCCATGCACATCAACCTGCACAAGACCTTCTCGACGCCCCATGGCGGCGGTGGGCCGGGCTCCGGGCCGGTGGTGCTGTCGAAGGCGCTGGCCCCCTTCGCGCCCATGCCCTATCTGCGCATGGAAGAGGGCGGGGCGGTGCTGGTCGAGACCCGCGCCGGCGTAGAGGGCGACGAGCAGCCCTTCGGCCGGCTCACCGCCTTCCATGGCCAGATGGGCATGTATGTGCGGGCGCTCGCCTACATGCTCTCCCACGGCGCCGACGGCATGCGCCAGGCCTCGGAGGACGCCGTGCTCAACGCCAACTACGTCCGCGCGGGGCTTCGCGACATGATGAGCCAGCCCTTCGGCGACCGCATCTGCATGCACGAGGCGCTGTTCGACGACACCTTCCTCGACGGCACCGGTGTCACCACCCTCGATTTCGCCAAGGCGATGATCGACGAAGGCTTCCACCCGATGACCATGTATTTCCCGCTGGTCGTCCACGGCGCGCTGCTGATCGAGCCGACCGAGTCGGAATCGAAGGCTTCGCTCGACCTGTTCGTTGCGACGCTGCGCGAGCTCACCATGCGCGCCAAGCGCGGCGAGGCCGAGCGCTTCCACCAGGCGCCGATGCTCGCCCCGCGCCGGCGCCTCGACGAGACCCGCGCCGCGCGCTCGCCGAAGCTGAAATGGGAGAAGCCGCAGCCGTGGAGCGAGGCGGCGGAGTAGTCGTGGCGCGCCACCGGCGACCCTTCGCCACGCAGGCGGTCGCGGATGCCTACGCTGCCCGTCCGCCGGCCGTCAGGCAACGCCTGCTGCGGCTGCGCGACCTCATCTTCGCCACCGCCGCGGCAACCGAGGGCGTCGGTGCGATCGAGGAAACGCTGAAATGGGGCGAGCCCAGCTATCTGACCTCCGAGACGCGCAGCGGCACCACCATTCGCATCGACCGCAGCAAGGCTGACGGCGGCTACGCGCTCTATGTCAATTGCCAGACCGACCTGGTGGCGACCTTCCGCGAGCGCTATCCGCAGTTCAGCTATGAGGGAAAGCGGGCGATCGTCTTCAATGTCGCCGACGAGATCGACGAGGCGGCGCTCGGCCACTGCATCGCGCTCGCTTTGACCTACCGCCTGCGCAAGCGCCGGGTGACCCGGCCGAAATCAACGGCGGCGTAGGCGTCGGCCGAAGACGGCCAAGCTCAGTCGGCCAGACCTTCCCAGGCGATCAGCGCCTCGGCGGTTGCCGGCAAGTCGGCGAGCCGGTTGATCACCGTCTCCGCGCCGGCATCGGTCAGCACGTCGGCATGGGTGGGCCAGGTGTGGCCGCCACCGGTGAAACCGATGACACGCGCCCCGGCCGCCTTGGCCGCCGCAACGCCGAACGCCGAATCCTCCAGCACCACGGCGTCGCGCGGATCGACGCCGAACTGGGCGATGGCATGGCGATAGACGTTGGGGTCCGGCTTCGGCAGTTGGTTGCCGACCTCGACGGCCGAGTAGATGCCGGGGGCGAAGCGGTCCCACAGGCGCGTCTTTTCAAGGGAGAGCCTGAGCCGCTCCATGCCGGAATTGGAGCACAGGCAGCGCGGTTGCCCGTCGAGCCGGTCGAGCAGTTCGTGGGCGCCGGCCACAGTCTTGAGGTCGCGGGCGATCCGCTTGCGGGTCTCCTCCAGAATGCGCTCCAGGAAATCGTCGGGCAGCTTGCGGCCGGTTTCCGCTTCCACCATTTCGACCGTCGACCGCGTGGGCAGGCCGGCGAAACGCTGGTTCACCTCCTGCGGCGTGATCTCGTAGCCGAATTCGGTCAGGAACTCCGCATCGACGGTTGAGGCAATAATCTCGGAATCGATGAGAACGCCATCGCAATCGAACACATAGAGCATCTGCAATCCCGTCTTTGGCCGGGGAAGCGAAGGTCCGGCGCGCTTCATGTAACGCCACAGGGCCCGGAGCGAAAGGGGTGATGCGGCATGGCAGTCCTGCTTTCGGGCACGATCTTCATGGCTGCTTAACCATGCCCCTTAACGCGAGATTAGCCCTGTCCCGGCCAAGATTCCGGTGAGTTCCGCCGCGCGGGGGACGCGCGGCTTCATGTTTGTGTTGCGTCGGGGTGGTCATGGGTGCGTTGAAGACCGTCGCCAGGGACGAGTTCCCCTGGCTCGATACGATCCTGAAGGGCGACTGCATTACCGAGCTGGAGAAGCTCCCCGCCGCTTCGGTGGACCTGATCTTCGCCGATCCGCCCTATAACCTGCAGCTCGAAAGCCGCCTGACCCGGCCGGACCAGTCCGAAGTCAACGCCGTCGACGACGACTGGGACAAGTTCGCCAGCTTCGCCGCCTACGACGATTTCACCCGCGCCTGGCTCTACGCCTGCCGCCGCGTGTTGAAGCCGAGCGGCGCCCTGTGGGTGATCGGCTCCTACCACAACATCTTCCGTGTCGGCGCCATCCTCCAGGATCTCGGCTTCTGGATCCTCAACGACATCGTCTGGCGCAAGACCAACCCGATGCCGAACTTCCGCGGCCGGCGCTTCACCAACGCCCACGAGACGCTGATCTGGGCGAGCCGCGACGCCAACGCCAAGGGCTACACGTTCAACTATCACGCCCTCAAGGAAGCCAATGACGGCACCCAGATGCGCTCCGACTGGCTGTTCCCGATCTGCACCGGCAACGAGCGGCTGAAGGACGGGGAGGGGCACAAGGCCCATCCCACCCAGAAGCCGGAGGCACTGCTCCATCGCATCATGCTGGCCAGCTCCAAGCCCGGCGACGTGGTGCTCGACCCGTTTTTCGGCACCGGCACCACCGGCGCGGTCGCCAGAAGGCTCGGCCGCCACTTCGTCGGCATCGAGCGCGAAGACGACTACATCGCCGCGGCTACCGCCCGCATCGACGCCGTCACGCCGGCACCGGCCACCGCCGTTGCCGTCAGCGGCGGCAAGCGCGGCGAGCCGCGCGTTCCCTTCGGCTCGCTGGTCGAGGCCGGCCTCATCGCGCCCGGCACGATCCTCACCGACGCCCGTTCCCGCCACGAAGCGGAGGTGCGCGCCGACGGCACCGTGCGGGTCGGCGAGCACACCGGCTCCATCCATCGCGTCGGCGCGCTGGTACAGGGGCTCGATGCCTGCAACGGCTGGACCTTCTGGCACACCATCGTCGACGGCGCGCGCGCGCCCATTGACGATGTCAGGGCGCTGGCCCGGCGCGTCATGCACAGCGCCGAGGCATAAGCGGCGTTTCGTCCGAGGTGCCCGGCGCCGCGCCGTCATTGATTTGTCTCTGATTTGGCGCATGCTGGCCGACATGGGCACACATGCGTTTTCCGCCGCCGGCCGATTCTGGCGCGGCAACATCCACACCCATTCCACGTTTTCCGACGGGCGGCTCGATCCTGCCGAGGTCTGCCGCCTCTATCGCGAAGCGGGCTACGATTTCCTCTGCCTGTCCGATCACTTCCTCATCGAATACGGCTTCCCCATCGCCGATACGCGGTCCCTCCGCACCAACGCCTTCACGACCATCCTTGGCGCCGAGATTCATGCGCCGGCCAACAGCCACGGCGAGATATGGCATGTTCTGGCCGCCGGTCTGCCCGAGGACTTCGCGCCGACCGGCGATTCGGAGACCGCGGAAGAGCTGGCTGCACGGGCGAAGGCAGCCGGCGCTTTCGTCGGCATCGCCCATCCGCAATGGTCGAGCCTCACCGCCGAGGACGGCCGCGCCATGGCGGCTCATGCCCATGCGGTCGAGATCTACAATCACGGCTGCGCGCTGGAATGCGCTCGCGCGGACGGCACCTATCTGCTCGACCTGCTCCTCAACGAGGGCCATCGGCTGACCGCCTATGCCGCCGACGACGCGCATTTCAGGATCGATGACGGATTCGGCGGCTGGATGATGGTGAAGGCCGAAGCGAACGAGCCGGAGGCACTGCTCACCGCCATGAAGGCCGGCGACTTCTATTCCAGCCAGGGGCCGCTCATCGAGGATTTCGTCGTTGAAGGCGGCGAGGCGCATGTGGCGTGCTCGCCGGCGGTCAATGTCGCGGTCGTCGGGCGCGGCAGCCGCACCGTCAACGTGGCCGGCCGCCAGATGACCCGAGCGAGTCTGCCGCTCGAACGCTTCGCCGGCGACTGGTTTCGACTGGTGGTGACCGATGCCGCCGGCCGAACGGCATGGTCGAATCCGGTCTGGCTCGGCTAGGCCCTGAGATCGATGCCGTAGCGGGCGAGGTCGGCGCGCATCTGCTCCGCGCCGACGAACTGCTCGGCGTTCCAGCCGGCGGCGCGCGCGCCTTCGACATTGTCGGCATTATCGTCGAAGAACAGGGTCGCCGCCGGAGCGAGGCCGAAGGTCTTCTCGTGGTGGCGATAGATACCAAGTTCCGGCTTCATCAGGTGGATATGCGCCGACACGGTGATGCCGCGGAACTGGTCGAGGAAGGGGTACATCACCCGCGCCTCGTCGAAGGTGTCGGCGGCGAAATTGGTCAGCGCCGTCACGTCGTAGCCTTGCGCCAGCAGCGCATCGCGGATTTCCAGCGTATCGGCGTGATGATGGGGCACCATCTCCGCCCAGTTCTGGCGGAAGGCGCGGATCATCGCCTCGTGCTCGGGATGCTCCGCGATCAGCGCATCCTCCGCCTCGCGCCATGAGCGCCCGCGGTCCTGCGCGATGTTCCATTCGTGCGAACAGACATGGGTGAGGAAGTAGCGCCGCTCGGCCTCGTCGGGGATCAGCCGCCGATAGGGGATTTCGGTGTCCCATTCGAGAAGCACCCTGCCGATGTCGAAGACGATGTGCCGGATGTCGTTCACGCTGCCTGTCCGTTGCCTGTCCGTCGTGTCGCTCCCGGCCGCGCCGCCTCGATGACCTTCTTCATCACGCTCGGCAGCGCCTCGCCGGCGAGCGTCTCGGCCGGCGCCCACCAGCAGCCCGCCGGAGCTTTTTCCATTCGTCCGACAGCGGCGCAATACACGTTCAGTTCCAGCCTGAAATGCGTGAAGACATGCACGACGGTGCCGGGCACCAGGCGCCATTCGGCTTGAATCGGTGCATGCGCCGCCGGCGCCAAGTCGCTGGCGCGATTCATCCAATCGCTTCCGGGGACTTCGGCCATGCCGCCTAACAATCCGCTGTCCGGCCGCCGGCGGAGCAGCACCGCGCCATCGTCCCTCACGGCAACGAAGGCGAGGCCGGTGCGCGTCGGGCGCACGCTCTTCTCCGCCCTGACCGGGTAGGCTTCCTCCTCGCCGCGCGCATGCGCCACACATTCCGTCATCAGTGGACAGAGCGCGCAGGCGGGCCGCTTCGGCGTGCAGATCGCGGCGCCGAGATCCATCATCGCCTGGGCATAGTCGCCGGCACGGGTCTTCGGCGTCAGCTCATGCTGGCGGGCGCGGATCGCCTTCTTGGCGGCCGGCAGCGGCGTGTCGATGGCGAAGAGCCGCGCGATCACCCGCTCGATATTGCCGTCGATCACCGCCACGGCCTCGTCGAAGGCAATCGCCGCGACCGCTGCCGCCGTGTAGTCGCCGATGCCGGGCAGCGCCTTCAGCCTCGCCGCCGTCTCGGGAAAATGCCCGCCATGGTCGCGCACGATCGCCTCGGCGCAGGCATGCAGGTTGCGGGCGCGGGCGTAATAGCCGAGCCCGGCCCACACCTTCATCACCTCCTCGCGGGGTGCCGCGGCAAGCGCCGCCACATCCGGCCAGCGCGCGAGAAAGGTGTCGAAATAGGGCTTCACCGCCGCGACCGTCGTCTGCTGCAGCATGATCTCCGACAGCCACACGCGGTAGGGGTCGGGCCTGACCCCGCGCGCCCGCGCCTTCGGCCCCACCCGCCAGGGCAGCCGGCGGGCATGGCGGTCGTACCAGGCGATGAGGGCAGCGGCGATGGTCACGGCGCGCCCTTCAGCGGGAATTCCAGCCGCCGGTCGATGCCGATGGCGGCGAGAAAGTCCGCGTCATGGCTGGCGACGATGAGCGCGCCGTCGAAATCGGCGAGCGCCGCCTCGATGGCGGCGATCGAATCGAGATCGAGATGGTTGGTCGGTTCGTCCAGCATGAGCAGCGCCGGAGGGTGGCTGCCGCCGAGCGTGCAGGCAAGCCCGGCGCGCAGCATTTCCCCACCGGAAAGGGCGCCGACCGGCTTCAGGGCGTCGACGTTGCGGAAGAGGAAGCGCGCCAGCGCCGCATGGGCCTGGTTCGGCGTCGCCGCCGGGTCGAGCCGGCGGAAATTGTCGAGGATCGTCTCGCTGGGGTCGAGGAGCGCGACGCTCTGGTCGAGCAGCACCGAGGGGGCGGGCCGCGAGACCGTGCCCCCGGTCGGTTCTGCCGCGCCGCTGGCGAGCTTGAGGAAGGTGGACTTGCCGGTGCCGTTCGGCCCGGTCAGCGCCACGCGCTCCGGCCCGGCCATGGTGAAGTCGACGCCGGTGAAGATCGTGTCGCCGCCGGCATAGGCGTAGCCGACGGACGTGAAGGCGAGCACCGTGCGTCCTGCCGGCAGACCGGTCGCGGGCAGGCGCACGGAGAGTTGGCGGATGCGTTCGACCGCGGCTTCCGCCTCCGACAGGGCCTCGGCGGCATCAGCGCGTTGCCGCTCGGCAAGCGCGGCGGCACCGCCGGAGGACTTCTGGCTGCGCTCCTTCTGTGCATCGAGCAGGATCTTCGGCTGGTCGCCCCTGGCGCGGCCGCGCACGCCCTGCGCGTCGCTGCGCGCCTTGCGTTCACGCGCCGTCTGGATGCGCCGCTCGACCGCGAGCGCGTCACGCCGGGCGACATCGAGATCGCGCTCGGCTGCGGCGCGCTCTTCCCGCTTGCGTGCGGCATAGAGGTCGTAGCCGCCGCCATAGATGCGCGCGCCGAGGCGCGACAGCTCGACGATGCGGTCCATCGGACGCAGCAGGGCGCGGTCGTGGCTGACCACGATAGCGCCCCCCTTCCAGCGGCCAAGCACGTCGGCGACCGCAGCGCGTCCGTCGCCGTCGAGATTGTTGGTCGGCTCGTCGAGCAGGATCAGGTCCGGCTCGGCGAGGAGCAGGGCGGCCAATGCAGCACGCGTGCGCTCTCCGCCCGAAAGCGTAGCGAGCGGCCGGTCAATCTCGACACCGGCGAGGCCGACCTCTGCCAGCGCCGCCGCCAGCCGGGATTCGAGCGTCCAGTCCGCCTCCGCCGCGTCGGCGAGCGAGCCGCGGCCCTCTTCCAGCCGCCGCAGACGGGCAAGCGCGCTGCGGATGCCGAGGAGCTCGGCGAGCGTATCGCCGTCGGTGGTCTGCACCGCCTGGCGCAGCATGGCGACGCGGCCGGCGCGCTCGATCGTGCCGGCGTGCGGTTGCGCCTCGCCGGCGATCACGCGGAGCAAGGTCGACTTGCCGACGCCGTTGCGGCCGACGAGGCCGGTACGGTCGGAACCGAAGACGAGATCGAGGCTTTCGAGAAGCGTCTGGCCGTCAGGTGTCGCCAATGCGACGGCATGAAGCGCGACGATGGGTTTCAACATGGAGAGAGACCGGAGCGAATGAATGGACGCGGGCGAAGGCAGTCGTCGCGGTCTTGTTCATCGGTCTCTCCTGTCGAGCGTTCAGTGCGGTGCCCGTCCAATTGGAGCAGGCGGTGCGAGAATGCAAGGGGTTGATGAGCGGCTCCGTCCATGCCCGCTTGAGGCGGATATCCAGGGGGACTGTCGGCAAGCACATTGCCTGGGGGCGACTCTCGCCTGGATTCCGGCCTCGGCCGGAATGACGGCGGCGTGTGGGGCACTGCTGGCGCAACAAACACCTGTGGTGCCCGGCGCCGACCGGGCACCCAGTAGTCGCAAGCGTCCAAAATTGAATCGTCGGCGTCGGCGAATACTGGGTCCCCGCCTGCGCGGGGACCAGCATCTATCCCGCCTCGCGATAGCTCTCGGCGGTCTCCAGGTCGACGGAGACGAGCTGCGAGACGCCGCGCTCGGCCATGGTGACGCCGAACAGGCGGTTCATGCGCGCCATGGTGATGGGATTGTGCGTGACCGTGATGAAGCGCGTATCGGTCGAGCGCGCCATCTCTTCGAGCAGGTTGCAGAAGCGCACCACATTGGCGTCGTCGAGCGGCGCATCGACCTCGTCGAGCACGCAGATCGGTGCCGGATTGGTAAGGAACACGGCGAAGATCAGCGACAGTGCCGTCAGCGCCTGCTCGCCGCCGGAGAGCAGCGTCATGATCTGCGGCTTCTTGCCCGGCGGGCGCGCGACGATCTCCAGCCCCGCTTCCAGCGGGTCGTCGGAATCGGTGAGCTGCAGCTCGGCCGTTCCGCCGCCGAAGAGCGAATGGAAGAGGCGCTTGAAGTGCTCGTTGACCGTGTCGAAGGCGGCCATGAGCCGCTCGCGCCCCTCGCGGTTGAGGCTGGAGATGCCCTGGCGCAGGCGATGGATGGCGGCGATCAGGTCGTCGCGCTCGCCGGTGAGCGCATCGCGCCGCTCGGCAAGCTCGGCGGCTTCCGCTTCGGCGCGCAGGTTCACCGCGCCCAGCCGCTCGCGCTCGTTGCGATAGCGCTCCAGCCGCGCCTCGATATCGGCAAGCTCGGGCAAGGGCGCATTCGGCTTGAGGCCGGTCTCGGCGAAGATGTCCTCCGGCGCGCAGTTCAGCGCCTCGGAAATGCGCTCGGCGACCTCGGCGACGCGCTCCTTGGCCGCGACCACGCGCTCCTCGGCGCGGCCGCGGTGCTCGCGCGCTTCCGACAGGGCATCGAGGGCGATGCGGGCGACCTTGTCCGCCTCGGCCAGAACCGATTCGCCGGAGGCGAGCGCATCGGAAGCCTCGGCCCGTGCCGTCTCCGCCGCCTGGGACTCCGACAGCAGCGCCCTCCGCTTCTCCTCGATCCGTGCCGGCTCCTCGGCAAGCGTCTGCCGCTCCGTCTCGGTCTCGCCGCGCCGCTCGCTCAGCGTCGCGATCTGGTTCTGGGCGTTGGCGGCACGTTCGTTCCAGGTCTGCCGCTCGACGGCGATCGCCGCCAGGCGGCCGGACCTCAGATCCGCCTCGCGCGCCAGGCTCTCCACCGCCGCGCGGGCTTCCGCCAGGACAGCACGATCCTCGTTGACGCGCTGGCGCTGTGCGGTGAGCGCATCGGCGAGCACCTGCGGGTCGGCGGCAGAGGCGAGGTTGGCGCGGGCTTCAGTCCCCGCACTCTCGGTTTCGGCAAGGCTGGCGGTCAGCCGGGCCAGCGCCTCGTCAAGGCCGCTGCGCCGGGCGGCGATGCGGCTCTCCTCGCGCTCGGCCTCGGCCAGCGTCTTGCGCGCCGCGTCGAGGGTCGCGCGGGCAGCACGGGCGGATTCGCGGCCCTGGCGCTCCGCCTCGGCGGATTCGCGCAATTCGGCTTCGGCACGCTCCAGCGCGGCGCGGCCCGCCGCGACCGACGCCCGGGCCGGGTCGATTTCGCCTTCCAGTTCGGCCAGGCGGTTGCGGCTTGCCAGCCTCTGCGCGGCGGCACGCGGCGCATCGGCCGCCGCCACATAGCCGTCCCAGCGCCACAGATCCCCTTCGCGGCTGACCAGGCGCTGCCCGGGCTTCAGCATCGTTTGCAGGCGTGCCCCCTCGGCACCGTCGACGAGGCCGGTGAGGGCGAGGCGGCGGGCGAGCACCGCCGGCGCGCGCACATGCGCCGCGAGAGCCTCGATGCCGTCGGGCAGGGCGCCGTCTTGCGCGGTCGCCTCGATATGGCGCCAGCGGGCCGGCGCGTCGTCGTCGGTGGCGGCGTCGAGATCGTCGCCGAAGGCGGCGCCAAGCGCGGCCTCGAAGCCGGCATCGACGGTCACCGAATCGATCACCGGCGTATGGCCGTCCGGCGCATTGGTGGCCAGGATCGCCGACAGCGTCGCGGCCTCGGTCTCAAGCTTGGCGAGCGCCGATTCCGCCGCCGTCAACTGCTCGCGCGCAGCGCTGCGCGCCTCGCGCGCCGCCGCGACGCGCTCATCGGCGACGGTGGCGGCCGCCTCGGCAGTGCGGGCGTCGGCCTCCGCCGTCTCGACCGTCTGACGCTGCGCGCCGACGGCGGCCCCTGCGGCACCGGCGCCGTCGAGCCCGGCAAGCTCGCCGCGCACCGTTTCGATCTCGCCGCCGAGCTTCGCCGCGCGCTCCGTCGCTTCGCGCACCGCGCGCTCATACTGGCCGCGCCGTGCCGTGACCTCGGCGTGCTGTCCGGTCAGCTCGGCAAGCTGCTTCTCGCTCTCGCCGACCGCGTCCTCGGCCGACCGCCGGCGGTTGGCGGCGGTCGCCTGGCGTTCGCTCATCGCCGCATTGGCGGCTTCGAGCTCCTGCTCTTCCTCGTTCAGCCGGGCGATGATGGCGCTGTTGTCGGCCACCATGCGCTCCTCGCGGCCGATATCGTCGGCAAGCTGGGCGAGACGGCGGTCGAGTTCGGCGATGCGGCTCGTGATGCGCTCTTCCTCGGCACTGAGCGCTTCCGCGGCAAGCGTGATGCGCTGCGCCGCGGCCGCGGCACGGGCGGCGGCATCGCGCAAATCCGGCAGGCGCGCGGCGGCCTCGGCCTGCTTGCGCGCGGCCTCGGCCTGTTCGCCGGCGCGCGCGTTGGACTCGGCCGTCGCCGCGCCAAGCGCCGTCTCGGCCTCGCCCAGCGCCTCTTGCGCCGCGAGCGAGCGCAGATGCAGCACGGTCGCCTCCGCCCGGCGAATCTCGCCCGACAGGTTGCGGTAGCGCACCGCCTGGCGCGCCTGCCGCTTGAGGCCGTCGAGCTGCTGCTCGATCTCGCTGATCACGTCGTCGAGGCGGGCGAGGTTCTGCTCGGCGCCGCGCAGGCGCAGCTCCGCCTCGTGGCGGCGATTGTGCAGGCCGGCGATGCCGGCCGCTTCCTCGAGCAGCGAGCGGCGATCGACCGGCTTGGCGGCGATCAGCTCGCCGATCTTGCCCTGGCCGACGATCGCCGGGGAGTGGGCGCCGGACGAGGCGTCGGCGAACAGAAGCTGTACGTCGCGGGCGCGCACGTCGCGGCCGTTGATGCGGTAGATCGACCCGGCCTCGCGCTCGATGCGGCGGGTGACCTCGAGCGCGTCGGCCTCGTTGAAGGCCGCCGGCGCCACGTGGTCGGCATTATCGACGGCCAGCGACACTTCCGCCGTGTTGCGCGCCGGGCGGTTGCCGCTGCCCTGGAAGATGACGTCGTCCATGCCCGAGGCGCGCATGGCCTTGTACGAGCTTTCGCCCATCACCCAGCGCAGCGCCTCGACCAGATTGGACTTGCCGCAGCCGTTGGGGCCGACGACGCCGGTCAGGCCCGGCTCGATCGGGAATTCCGTCGCTTCGACGAACGACTTGAACCCGAGGACACGCAGTCGCGTGAACTTCAAACGTCAACTCCCGTCTTTGGGCGGCGCGTGCCGGAGTGCCGCCCAAATGGGCATCTCCGGCTAGCCACCGAGAATCTTGTCGAGGTCCTCAAGCGACTGCTCACCCGGATGCTCGACGCCGTTGATGAAGAACGTCGGAGTTGCATCGACGCCGAAGGACTTGAAGGCACGATCCTTCACCGCGTTCACTCCGTCGAGAATCTTCTGATTCGTCAAGCAGCTGTTGAAGTCAGCTTCGCTGATTCCCGCCTGTTTCACCAGATTGATGAGCGCCGTCTTGGGATCCTGCACGAAGGCCCAGTTGTTCTGCTGATCGAACAGGAGGTCGATCATGGGGAACTCGCGCTCCTTGGGGCCGCAGCGCGCCAGCATGGCCGCCGAGGTCGCCAGCGGATCGAGCGGGTACTCGCGGAAGATGAAATAGACCTTGCCGGTGTCGACGTATTTCTCCTTGAAGGCGCGGTAGACCGTGTTGTGGAAGTTCGCGCAGTGCGAGCAGGTCATCGAGGCATATTCGATGACATAGTTGGGCGCGTTGGGATCGCCCTCGGTCATGTCGCCGAGCGGACCGGCGACCATCAGTTCCGCCTTGGTCGGTCCCGTCGCAGCGCCGCCGCTTCCGTCGCCGCCGGTGCCCAGGTCGACGGTCGACTGCCCGCCGCGGGTGATGAAGAAGACGGCGGCGGCGACGATGACCACCACGACCGCCACGAGAATGAGTATCTGCCGGGAGTTCCACTTCACGATTCTGGTTCCTTGGGGAGTGCGGGATCTGGTCACTAAGCCGCTGATGCGGCGGCCAATTCGAGTGACTAATTACGGCGTTTCGGGGCCACGTCCAATCACGCTTGCTTGTGGCCTTTGAGCACGCCGCGGCCGAGCCTGTCGAGGGCTTCGCGCAAAGGCCGGTCCTCGACCGTGCCGATGGCCGCGTTGAGCCGCGCCTCCGCCTCGGGGGCAAGCGGGCCGTCCTCCACCGGCGCGCGCTTCGCCGGACGGCCGAGCGGCGCCTGCACGATGCGCACCTGGCCGACCGCGGCATAGCCGAAAAAGGCGTTCACCCGCTCGACGATCTGGTCGAGCTGGTGCTGCACCACCACCGCCCGCGGGCCGTCCACCTTGAGGGTGAGCACGCCGGGAAGGTCGGCATTGGCGTCGCCGCGCGGCCAGACGATCTTTTCCGGGCGGGTGTATTCGGCAAGGTCGGCACCGACGACATCGGCCCAGGCCGCGATCATGTCGGCCGCGGCAAATCCGCGCTTGCGGGCAACGGGATTGATCACCCGCCCGACCAGGGCGGAGATTGGCACGGCGCCGCGCCTGCGGCGCTTTTCATCGGAATCGGCCATGGCTCCTTTTTCGCACGCCGCGGGCGGCCGGGGAAAGCCCGCATCGCACTGCCTGGAGGGTGCCTGGCGGCGCCAAAAAACTTTGCCATTTCAAAAGGATAAGACGTATTGACCTATCCTTGACAGGCCCAAGGGCGCTAACTATTGTGCGCGCGGTTTTCGGGGGCGCCGGGGCTTTTTCGCTTAAAGTGCGAGGAGTGGCGAATGGGCGACGGGGACGGCAAGCCGGACCTGTCGGCTGACCGGAAGACGGAACTGTCCAGGCGGCTGCGCGATCTCGATCGGCAACTGGACGCGCGGCGTGCGACGGGCGAGGAAGCGTCGTCCGCCGAAAGAAAGCCGGAGAAACCGGGCTATGCCGTGGCAATGCGGCTTGGCGCCGACTTCGTGGCCGGGGTGGTTCTCGGCGCGGCACTGGGCTGGGGGGTCGACCGGCTGTTTGGAACCAGCCCCTGGGGGCTGATAGTATTCTTGCTTCTGGGTTTCGCTGCCGGGATTCTGACCGTCCTCAGGTCAGCCGGTCTGGTGAAGCCGGGGCCCGCCGGACCGGACGACCTTTACGGCGGCAAGGGGTGACGAGGGACTGACTTGTACGATCCGATCCACCAGTTTCACATCGAGAAGCTCATCCCGATCGACATCGGCGGCGTCGATCTGTCCTTCACCAATTCGGCCCTGTTCATGGCGCTGACCGTGGTCGGCGCCTCGGCCTTTCTGATTCTGTCGACGCGCGGACGCGGCCTGGTGCCGACGCGCTGGCAGTCGGCGGCCGAGCTCACCTACGAGTTCATGGCGCAGACGCTGCGCGATTCGGCCGGCAGCGAAGGGATGAAGTTCTTCCCCCTGGTCTTCACCATCTTCATGTTCGTGCTGGTCGGCAACCTGTGGGGCATGTTCCCCTATTTCTTCACCATCACCTCGCACATCGTCATCACCGCCGCGCTGGCGCTGCTGGTCATCCTGACGGTGGTCGTCGTCGGCTTCTGGAAGCACAAGCTGCACTTCCTCATGCTGTTCGTGCCGAGCGGCGTGCCCAAGGCGATCCTGCCGTTCATCGTCGTCATCGAGGTGCTGTCGTTCCTGTCGCGGCCGCTCAGCCTGTCGATCCGTCTGTTCGCCAACATGCTCGCCGGCCACATCACGCTCAAGGTGTTCGCCGGCTTCGTCACCGCGCTGGGCTCGCTCGGCGTGCTCGGCTGGTTCGGCGCGCTTCTTCCGCTGGCCGCAACCGTGGCGCTGACCGCGCTGGAATTCCTGGTGGCGGCGCTGCAGGCCTACGTCTTCGCCATCCTCACCAGCCTCTATCTCAACGACGCGCTTCACCCCAGCCACTGACGGCTGGCCCATCGACCCCAACGATCCTCACTCAGGAGCTTCGACCATGGAACTTGACGCAGCAAAGGCAATCGGCGCCGGTATCGCCTGCATCGGCATGGGCTGCGCCGGCATCGGCCTCGGCCACATCTTCGGCAACTACCTGGCCGGCGCCATCCGCAACCCGGCGGCCGCCGACGGCCAGTTCGGCCGCCTCATCTTCGGCTTCGCCATCACCGAGGCGCTGGGCATCTTCTCGCTGCTGATCGCGCTGATCCTGCTGTTCGGCTGAGCCGACGGACAAGGACAACAAGGTCGAGGATAGACAATGGCCGCCCAACAGCAGCCGATGACGCTTGCCGAGGCGACCCAGCCGGCGCCGCCGACCCATGCGGGTACCGAGGCGCCGCCGCCGGGCGAGCACAAGGCATTCCCGCCGTTCGATTCCTCGACGTTCCCCTCGCAGCTCCTGTGGCTGGCGATCACCTTCGCCCTCATGTACTACCTGATGGCGAAGATCGCCCTGCCGCGCATCGGCGGCATCCTTGAGGACCGTCGCGACCGCATCGCCAGCGATCTCGACATGGCCGAGCGGCTGAAGCAGGAGTCGGAGGAGGCCGAGCACGCCTATGACAAGGCGTTGGCCAACGCCCGCGCCAAGGCCTTCACCATCGCCGAGACCGCCCGCGAGGAAGCCAAGGCGGCCTCCGATGCGCAGCGCAGCGGCGCCGAGACCGCCCTCAACGAGCAGTTGGCGGCCGCCGAGGCCCGCATCGCCGAGATCAAGGAGAAGGCGCTCTCCGATGTCGGTGCGATTGCGTCGGAAGCCACCGAGGCGATCGTCAGCGCGCTCATCGGCACCGCCGTCGGCAACGACGAGGCCGATGCCGCCGTCGCCGAAGCCTTGGGCAAATAGGGGCCTCAGATGTTCGACGCACCGTTTTGGGCACTCGTCTCGCTCATCATCTTCTTGGGGCTCATGGTCTATCTGAAGGTGCCGGGGCAGATGACCGCCGCGCTCGACCGGCGCGCCGCGGGCATCCGCAACGAGCTCGACCAGGCGCGCAAGCTGCGCGAGGAGGCGCAGGCGCTGCTCGCCGATTACCAGCGCCGGGCGCGCGAGGCCGAGGTCGAGGCCGAGGAGATCATCGATCAGGCCAAGCGCGAGGCAGAGGCGCTGTCGGTCGAGGCCAAGAAGCGCATGGAAGAATATGTCGCCGGCCGCACCAAGCTGGCCGAGCAGAAGATCGCCCAGGCCGAGGTCCAGGCCTTGCAGGAGGTGCGGGCGCTGTCCGCCGACGTGGCGATTGCCGCCGCGGAGAAGATCCTGAGCGCCAGGGCCAAGGGCGAGGCCGGCGCCGAGCTGATCGACAAGGCCATTGGCGAAGTCCGCACCAAGCTCAACTGAGCGGCGGCCGGCAAGCGGCTTTCACAAGAACCCGATAACGTTCATTCCGCCTTTGTCCTGAGGTGGCCGCCGCAAGGCGGCCGTCGAAGGATGGGCGGCCCATGGTTCGAGGCTCGCTGCGCTCGCACCTCACCATGACGCCACGAGTGTCTCGGGCTCCAGCTACAGATCCAGAGCCAGCTGCTGTTCGCGCACCGGCGCGAAGCTCTGCCGGTGATGCGGGCAGGGGCCGTGTTGGCGCAGCGCCGCGAAATGGGCCGGCGTCGAATAGCCCATATGCCGCTCGAAGCCGTAATCGGGAAAGGCCAGTCCGACGGCGGTCATCAGCCGGTCGCGCGTCACCTTGGCGACGATCGAGGCGGCGGCGATCGAGACGCTGAGCCGGTCGCCGCCGATCACCGTCTCTGAGGTGCAGGCAAGGCCGGGCGGCTCCATATTGCCGTCGACCAGCACGTGGTCGGGCCTCTCGGGCAGGCCGGCGACCGCCCGGCTCATGGCCCACAGCGACGCGCGCAGGATGTTCATGCGGTCGATGCGCGCCCGGCTGGCAATGGCGATCGACACCGCGGCGCGCTCCAGGATCGCCTCATAGAGGCGCTCGCGCTGGGCAGGGGTGAGCTTCTTGGAATCGTTGAGGCCGTCGGGATAGCGCCGGTCGGCAAAGGCGACCGCGGCGACCACCACCGGGCCGGCGAGCGGCCCGCGGCCGGCCTCGTCGACGCCGGCGACGAGCCGGGCACCACGGCGTTTCGCCCGCCGCTCGTAGCGGTCGGTCGGCGCCTCGGGCGCTTCCGGCGAATCGGTCGCTTTCTGGAGCATGGCGCCAGCGTGCCGCCGGCAGCGACGTCACGCAAGCGGGCTATGCTGCCTTCTGGCCGGCGAAGAGGTCGAGCTGCGCCTCGGCGCCGGGGGCGGTGAAGAGGTCGGTTCTGAGCCTCAGCTTGTCGCGGTTGAGACCGAGCCGCCGCGCCGCCATCTCGAAGCGCCGGCCGATCTGCCACGCGTAGGGGCCGTCGCCGCGCATGCGCTTGCCCCATTCGGAATCGTAATCCTTGCCGCCGCGCATGGAGCGGATCACCGACATGACGTGCCTGGCCCGGTCGGGATATTCGCGCTCGAGGAACTCCTTGAAGATGTCGCGCACCTCCAGCGGCAGACGCAGCAGCACATAACCGGCCTCGCGCACGCCCGCCGCGGCAGCCGCCTGGAGGATGCGCTCGATCTCCAACTCGTTGAGGGCCGGGATGACCGGCGCCACCATGACCGTCGTGGGCACGCCGGCGGCGGAGAGCAGACGCAGCGCCTCCAGCCGCCGCTCCGGCGTCGCCGCGCGCGGCTCCATGGCGCGCGCTAATCTGCGGTCGAGGGTGGTCACCGACAGCGCCACCTTGACCAGCCCGCGCTCCGCCATGCGTGACAGGATGTCGATGTCGCGCGTGACCAGCGCCGACTTGGTGACGATGCCGACCGGATGGCTGGTGCGGTCGAGCACCTCCAGAATCTCGCGCATGATGCGATAGCGCCGCTCGATCGGCTGATAGGGATCGGTGTTGGTGCCGATCGCCATGGTGCGCACCTGGTAGCCGGGCCGGGAAAGCTCCTTCTCCAGAAGCCGCGCCGCGTTCGGCTTGGCGAACAGGCGCGTTTCGAAATCGAGCCCCGGCGACAGGCCCATATAGGCGTGGGTGGGACGGGCGAAGCAGTAGGCGCAGCCGTGCTCGCAGCCGCGATAGGGATTGATCGAGCGGTCGAAGGAGATGTCGGGCGAGGTGTTGCGGGTGATGATCTGGCGCGGCGTCTCTTCCTGCACTTGCGTCTTGAGCGGCGGCAGCAGATCGAGCGACGCCCAGCCGTCGTCGATCGCCTCGCGGCTCTGCGGCTCGAACCGGCCCGAGCGATTGGTCTCGGCGCCGCGCCCGCGGCGACGGTCGGGATCGATGTGGACGCCGACCATGTCGTTGGCCGGCCGTCCGGCGGTTTCTGCGAATCGGGGCGGGCGTCGTTCCATGAAAATATTCCTAGCGCGCAGTCTGGAACAAATCAAGAACAAAATGTTATTTTGGCGAGCCGGCGAAATTTCCGGTCGCAACGCACCGGCCGCCTGCCGTATGTACGGCCCATGATCACGGCGATCATCGAGACCCGGAACCAGGAGGTCAGCCTCGCCCATGCGCTTGCCGCGCTTGTGCCGGCGGCCACCGAAGGTCTGATTCGCGACGTCATCGTGGTCGATTACGGCTCCGACGACGGCACCCGCATGGTGGCCGATGCCGCCGGCTGCACCATCGTCGACGCCGCCGGGGAGACCGACGCCAGGTTGAGGGCGGTCGAGCAGGCGCGCGGCGACTGGCTGCTCTTCACGCCGGCCACGCACATCTTTCAGCCAGAGTGGCAATCCGACGCCATGGCCTTCATCGACCGGACGCTCACCACCGGCCAGGGGCAGAAGCGCTCGGCGATCTTCCGTGGCGGGCGGCTGCCCTCCGGCCCCCTGACCTGGCTGATGAGCGTGATCCGCGGCGGCGGCACGGCGCGTCTGGTGGCCAAGACCGCGTGGCTGGCGGAGACCTCGCGGGCTACGTCGCCGGCTTCCGCAGCTTCGACCGTTTCAGATGTTCGTCGAGGCGCGGCATGATCTCGACGAAGTTGCACGGCGGCTGCCGGTAGTCGAACTGCTTGACGAGGATGCCGTCCCAGGCGTCGCGGCAGGCGCCGGGCGATCCCGGCAGGCAGAAGACGAAGGTGCCGCTGGCGAGCCCCGCAGTCGCTCGCGACTGGATCGTCGAGGTGCCGATCTTGTCGTAGCTGATACGGTGGAACACCGCCGAGAAGCCCTCCATGCGCTTGTCGAACAGCGGCTCGACCGCCTCCGGCGTCACGTCGCGGCCGGTGAAGCCGGTGCCGCCGGTGGTGATGACGGCGTCGATGGCGGGGTCGGCGATCCACTTGCGCACCGTCGCGCGGATCTTGCGGAGATCGTCGGTGACGATCTTGCGGTCGGCCAGCGTATGTCCGGCCGCCGCGATGCGCTCGGCCAGCACCGTGCCCGAGCGGTCGTCGGCGAGGGTGCGGCTGTCCGAGACGGTCAGCACCGCGAAGCTGATGGGGATGAACGGCTTGTCGTCGCCTTTCGCCATGAGAACTCCTGTCGCCCCTTTTCTCACGAGCCGCCGGTCATCGTCGCCGCCACCCACCAGTCGGGCTTGGCCGCCGTCAGTCGCCCCGCGGCACGTTCGGCCGCGGCCGGCGAGTTGAATATGCCGAAGGCGCCGGCGCCGGACCCCGACATGCGTGCGAACAGGCAATCCGCATCGTTGGCCAGCGCCTTGGCCGCGGCGGTGGCCTTGCGCGAGACCACCCGCGCCGGGTCGATCAGGTCGTTGCGCGTCTGCCTGAGCCAGTGAACCAGGTCGAGGATCGAATTGAACCTTTGCGGCAGGGCGGGCAGAGGGGAGCGCGCCTCCTGGCCGAGGCCGGCGAAGACCGCGCCGGTCGGCATGCCGATGCCGGGATGGGCGAGGACGACCGCGAGCGCCGGGATGTTGGCAACCGGCGTCACCTTCTCGCCGATGCCGCGGGCGATGAGCGGTGCCGACACCAGGCACATCGGCACGTCGGCGCCGAGCCTGGCGCCGATCCCGGAGAGCGTCTCCGGGGCGAGCCCGAGGCCCCAGATGCGGTCGAGCAGCCTCAGCGTGGCGGCGGCATCGGCCGAGCCGCCGCCAAGTCCGCCGGCAACGGGAATGCGCTTGGTGAGGCCGAGCCGTACCGGCGGCAGGCGCCGCGAAGCGTAGGCCGCGATCGCCTGCGCCGCGCGCAGCGCGAGGTTCGCCGCAGGCGTGGTGGTCTCCGCGAGCAGCTCGGCATAGGGGCCGGTCACATCCAGCGAGGCGCCCGCATCGCCCGGTGCCGGCGGCCGCGCCGTCACCACGTCGGCGATATCGGCGAACACCACCAGGCTTTCCAGATCGTGATAGCCGTCGGACCGTTCCGCGCCGACATGGAGCGCCAGGTTGATCTTGGCCCGCGCCAGTTCCGCATTGCCCGCGCCGGTCACGTCCTCGATGGCTCGTGCGACCTGATCCATGGCTGGTGGCCGCCTGTCCTCCGCGCTCAGTCCGCTCCCGTGGCCGGCAGTTTCAGGACCATTCCGGGAAAGATGCGGTTCGGGTCGCTGATCTGGTCGCGGTTGGCTTCGTAGAGGCGCAGATACTGATCGGCGCTGCCGTAGATCTTGGCGGCGATGGTCCACAGGCTGTCGCCCTCGCCGACCGTGATCGACTTCGGCTGCGCGTCCGGTGGATTGGCGGCACTCGCCGTCTTCTGTGTCGCCGCCGCCGTGTCCGCCGTGTCCGCGGCGTCCGCCTGGTCCGCGGCCTTGGCACTGTCGTCGGGGCCTTTCAGCCCGTGTTGCAGCTTCGCCAGGATCAGCGGCAACTGGCCTTTCTCGGGGTTCATGTCGCGCGCATGCGCCCACTGGAAGGTGGCTTCGAGCTTGCGGCCGACCCGCCAATAGGCATCGCCGAGATGGTCGTTGATGGTCGAATCCTCGGGCTTGAGCTCGATGGCGCGTTCCAGCGTCGCCACCGCGTCGGTGTCGCGGTGCAGCCGGTAATAGGCCCAGCCGAGGCTGTCGACGATGTAGCCGTCGTTCGGCCTTGCGTCGACCGCCTCCTTGATCATCGCCAGCGCCTTGTCGAGGTTGGTGCCCATATCGACCCAGGAATAGCCGAGATAGTTGAGCACCGAGGGCTGGCCGGGGCTGAGCTTCAAGGCATGCTGGAAGTCGGCCTCGGCCTTCGGCCACTGCTTGCTGCGCTCCAGCGCGACGCCGCGATAGTAGTAGATGCGCCAGTCGTCCGCCGTCTCCGTCTTGATCGCGGCGATGCCGCGGCCATAGGCGTCGGCAGCTTCCGCGAACTTGTCGATCGCCCGGTAGATATCGCCGAGGATGACGGCCGCTTCGACGTCGCCCGGATCGGCATTGAGCACGCGCTCGGCATAGCGCACGGCCTTGTCGGGCTTGTCGAGGTCCTGCAGGCAGGCAGCGATCTGCAGGTCGGCGTTGCGGCGCACCGGCAGGGTCTCCGGAACGCGCTGGTAGGACACGATGGCCTCGTCGCAGCGCGACGACGCCTGCAGCACGTCGCCGATCGCCATATCGGCCAGATACAGCGACGGATTGAGGTAGAGCGCCAGTTGCAGATAGGCGACCGGCAATTCCGGTCCGCCGTCGTTGCCGATGGCCGAGCCCAGCCCGTAGAGCGCCTCGGCCACGCCTTCCTCGACGTTGATGGCGAGCGGGGCGATCGCCTTGCCGGCGCGGATGTCGTCAAGCAGTTGCTTCACCGCCGGATGCAGCGGTGATACGGCGGCGAAGTCGGCCAGCGCCTTGGCGGCGTCGTCGCGCCGGCCGGCGCGCGCCAGGATGCGCGCATAGCCCTCCACCACCCTGAGCGCCGAGCCGTCGGTGTTGTAGGCCTTGGTGATGGTGGCGACAGCCTCGTCGGTCCGCCCGGCCGCATCGAGGATCAGGGCGCTGTGATAGTCCTTGAAGATGCCGTACCAGGTCGGCCCGCTGAGCGCCTTGATCGCCGCCAGCCCCTCGTCCGTCTTGCCGAGGCCGAAATCGGTCCAGCCGTCGATCAGCCCGATGGTCAGCGTTGCCAGCGGCGCCTTGGCAACCTTGGCCAGGTTTTCGGGCACGGCCGTGAAATCGTGCTCCTTGACCGAACGCATCGCCAGAACCAGACGCGCGATGGGGTTGCCGCCGTCGATCGTAATCAGCCGCCGGGCCGGATCGAAGGCCAGCGCGAGATTGCCGTTGGCGGCGTGCAGGATGATGCTGCGCTCCAGCAGCGTCGGGTTCAGCGGGTCGTCGGCGAGCGCGTCGCTGTAGAAATTCGCGGCGGCGGCGATGTCCTTGGCCACATCGGCGCTACGCGCGGCGAGATAGCTGCCGGCAAGAGTCGGCGGAAGATCGGCCCGCGCATTGGTGGATGCTGCCGCGTTCCACGCGACAAGGCTCATCAAGGCGGCGAGGCCGATGCTGAGGCGGTTCGGCAAGATCATGACCCTCGACATGGTGTGCAAATCATGGGGCTCGTCGCTTCCCCGCAGGATGACGGTTTCACGTCACCGCCGCAAGCGAAGCCGCTCCGCCGGGCCTAGCTGACCCGGCCGATGCAGAAGTCTACCGCCTCGATAAGGGCGGATTTATGAGGTGAATCGGGAAACGGCGCCAATGCGTCGCGGGCGACGGCGCCGAAATGCTGAGCCCGTTCGATCGTGTCTCGTATCGCGTTCTGGTTGCGCATCAGGGCGATGGCGTGCTCGAGGTCGCCGTCGGCAATGGCGCCGTCCTCCAGCGCCCGTTTCCAGAAGGCCCGGTCGGCGTCGGTGCCGCGCCGATAGGACAGCACCACCGGCAGCGTGATCTTGCCCTCGCGGAAATCGTCGCCGATCCGTTTCCCGAGCTCATGGGCGTTGCCGCCATAGTCGAGCGCATCGTCGACGAGCTGGAAGGCGAGGCCGAGATTGGTGCCGTAGGAGCGGAAGGCGGCGCGCTCGCTCTTCGGCCGTTTGCCGAGCACCGGGCCGACTTCCGCCGCCGCCGAGAACAGCGCCGCGGTCTTGGCCTGGATCACGGCGAGATATTCGTCCTCCGTGGTGGCGGTGTTCTGGGCGGCGTCGAGCTGCATGACCTCGCCTTCGGCGATGATCGCGGCGGCATTGGCGAGAATGTCGAGGGCGTCGAGCGAGCCGACCTCGACCATCATCTTGAACGCCTGACCGAGCAGATAGTCGCCGACCAGGACCGAGGCCTGATTGCCCCACACCATGCGGGCGGCGGCCTTGCCGCGCCGCATGTCGCTTTCGTCGACCACGTCGTCGTGGAGCAGGGTGGCGGTGTGCATGAATTCCACCGCCGCGGCGAGCTTCACCCGGCCGTCGCCGGTGTGTCCGCACATTTCGGCAGCGGCGACCGTCAGCATGGGCCTCAGCCGCTTGCCGCCCGAATCGATCAGGTGACGCGCGATCTCCGGGATCAGCTCGACCCGGGACCCGGCGCGCGACAGGATGATCTCATTGACCGCAGCCATGGCCTCGCGCGTCAGCCGCACCAACGGCTCGATGCTCGCATTCGGCCTGTTCTTGCCCTCGTCGAGGGCGATGACGACACCCACCAGATACTCCGCGTTGGCCCTTGGGGGGAGATTAGGGAAGGGGCGGTACGGGAACAAGAGCGGCAAGGTGGCGATTGTGCCCCGCCCTGCGACCTCCTATCGTTGCGGCCGGCACCGGGCGGTGCCGGGCGGCGGCGAGAGAAATGCAAGAACTGTTCAGAACCAAGGACTTGGTGCTGATTTCTTTCGTCGAGGCATTGCTGCGCGATGCCGGCATAGAAACGCTGGTGGTCGATGAGGGGATGAACATGACGATGCCGTTCGGCATGATGCCGCGCCGCATCCTGATTCCCGAGGCGTCGGCCGACGAGGCGCGCCGCCTGATGGCTGAGGCCGGGCTCGGCAAGGAATTGCCGTAGCCCGAGACAACGGTGGCGCTGAGCGCATGGAAGAACTGCTGCGGACGAACGACCTCGTCCTGATCTCCTACGTCGAGGCGCTCATGCGCGACGCCGGCATCGAGGTTCTCGTCCTCGACCAGAACATGAGCGTCATCGAGGGGTCGCTGGGCGTGCTGCCGCGGCGGATCCTGGTCCCCGAGGACCGGCTCGACAATGCCCGCCAGATCGTGCGCCAGGCCGGGATCGGCGGCGAACTCGAAAAGCCGAGGAAGGAATGACGGCGCAAGTCGCGGAAGCCGACCGGCCGTCGACCACCGTCGATGCCTTCATCGGCGGGCGCGTCGAGGCCGTCCAGCCGACACGCGGTCACCATCGCTCCGGGCTGGAGGCGGTGCTCCTCGGCGCCGCGCTCGAAGCGGATTTTGCCGGCACCATCGTCGATCTCGGCGCCGGCGCCGGGGTTGCCGGCATGGTGGCGGCGGCGCGCTTGCCCGCGGCCCGTGTCGTCCTCGCCGAGCGCGATGCCGACGCGCTCGCCTGCGCCCGCGCTGCCCTCGAGCGGCCGGCCAACCGCGCCTTCGCCGCGCGCGTCGCGATCGTCATGGCCGACATCGCGGCGGCGGAAGCGAGCCGCGAAGCGGCGGGGCTTTCCCGCGGCATGGCCGACGCGGTCATCACCAATCCGCCCTTCCATGTGCCGGCAACGACGACCGCGCCGCCGGACACGGCGCGCGCGGCGGCGCATGTTCTGGGCGAGGGCGGTCTCGACCTCTGGTTCCGTGCGGCCGCTTCGGTGCTGAAGCCCGGCGGCGGGCTCACCGTCATCTTTCGCGCCGACGCCATCGCCGCGCTGCTGGCCGCGCTCGGCACGCGCTTCGGCGCCGTCGATATCCTGCCGGTCCAGCCACGCGCCGACGAACCCGCGCACCGCATTCTCGTGCGTGCGGTGAAGGGCAGCCGCACGCCAAGCCGCCTTCTTCCTCCGCTTGTCCTTCACGGCGCCAGCGGCGGCACCTATCTGTCCGCGGTGGAAGGCATCCTGCGCGATGGTATCGGACTGGCCGAGGCCCATCCGGCGTGGCGCCGAGCATCGATGTGAGGTGAAGTCGTGGCTTTCTCGCTGAAGACCCTGATCCCGGCGCGCCTGCGCGGCGGTGAGCCGGTCATTCCCGTCGTGCGCCTTTCAGGCACCATCGGCGGTGGCGGCACGCCGCTGCGCCAGGGCCTGACGCTGGAGGGCGTTGCCGCGCCGCTCGCCCGCGCCTTCGGCGTGAAGTCCGCGCCTGCCGTTGCCCTCATCATCAATTCGCCCGGCGGCGCCGCCGCCCAGTCGCATCTCATCTTCCGGCGCATCCGCGCGCTCGCCGAGGAAAAGAAGAAGAAGGTGATCGTTGCCGTCGAGGATCTGGCCGCCTCGGGCGGCTACATGATCGCCGCCGCCGGCGACGAGATCGTCGTCGACGAGAGCTCGATCGTCGGCTCGATCGGCGTGGTCTCCGCCGGCTTCGGCTTCACCGGCCTGATCGAGCGCATCGGCGTCGAGCGCCGCGTCCATACCGCCGGCAAGAGCAAGGCGATGCTCGACCCGTTCCGGCCGGAGCGCGAGGACGATGTCGCCCGCCTCCGCGCCATCCAGGAAGACGTCCATGCTGCCTTCATCGATCTGGTCAGGGGGCGGCGCGGAGACAAGCTCGCCGACGACCCGGACCTCTTCTCGGGTGCCTTCTGGTCCGGCAGGCGTGCGGTGGAGCTCGGCCTGGCCGACCGCACCGGCGAACTGCGCACGGTGCTGCGCGAGGCCTATGGCGACAAGGTGCGGCTCAAGGTGATCCCGATGGAGAAGGGCATGCTGCGCCGCCGCCTCGGTCTGGCCGGCGGCAGCGACCGCCTCGCCGCCGGCCTCGTCGATCGCGTGCTTGCCGTCATCGACGAGCATTTGGCCTGGAACCGCTTCGGCCTTTAGGATGGCGCTGCCCAAGGGTCTTCCGATATGAGCCGGCTCGAACTCATCGTCATCCTCGCCATTATCGTCTTCTTCCTGTGGTGGCGGGTGAAGCGGCGCATCGCCTCGTTGAAGGCGCGCTTCCGCGGCACGCCGAAGCAGGCGAAGCAGGCCGGGAGGGCCGAGCAGGTGCCCGATCAGCTCACTTTGGAGAAGGACCCGGTGACCGGCGTCTATCGCCCGCCCAAGGGCTAGACTGGCTTCCCTTGACCCGCCGAACGCTCTGTCTAAAAGGGGACGCGCCGCGCACCGCACGGCATCATTCCTCTCAGGACCGCCGCCCGTGACCGAAGACATTCCCGCCCACATGCGCCCGGAACGCTCGTTTCAGGGGCTGATCCTGACGCTTGAGCGCTATTGGGCGGACTATGGCTGCGTCATCCTGCAGCCCTACGACATGGAGATGGGAGCGGGCACCTTCCATCCGGCAACGACGCTGCGCTCGCTCGGCCCCAGGCCGTGGAAGGCGGCCTATGTGCAGCCCTCGCGCCGGCCCAAGGACGGCCGCTACGGCGAGAACCCCAACCGGCTGCAGCACTATTACCAGTTCCAGGTGATCATCAAGCCGTCGCCGGACGACCTGCAGGAGCTCTATCTGAAGTCGCTCGCCGCCATCGGCCTCGACATGGCGCTGCACGACGTGCGCTTCGTCGAGGACGACTGGGAGAGCCCGACGCTGGGCGCCTGGGGGCTCGGCTGGGAGTGCTGGTGCGACGGCATGGAGGTGTCGCAGTTCACCTATTTCCAGCAGGTCGCCGGCTTCGAATGTTCGCCGGTCTCCGGCGAGCTGACCTACGGGCTCGAACGGCTGGCCATGTACATTCAGGGCGTCGATAACGTCTACGACCTCAACTTCAACGGCCGCGAGGGCGACGACAAGGTCACCTATGGCGACATCTTCCTGCAGGCCGAGCAGGAATATTCGCGGCACAATTTCGAGTTCGCCGATACCGACATGCTGTTCGAGCAGTTCCGCATGGCCGAAGCCGCCTGCCGGAAGTACCTGGAAGACGGCTGGGAAAGCGAACGCAAACATCACCTGATGGCGCTGCCCGCCTACGACCAGTGCATCAAGGCGAGCCATGCCTTCAACCTGCTCGATGCCCGCGGTGTCATCTCGGTGACCGAGCGGCAGAGCTACATCCTGCGCGTCCGCGAGCTGGCCAAGGCCTGCGGTGCCGCGTGGCTGGAAACGGCAGGCGGTGGGGCATGAGCACCGTCGACGTCTGGACCTCTGTCGACGCGCCGCCAAACGAGCGTTCCCACAGGCTGGGACTGCGCCCCGCCGGCTGGAAGGCGCGCATGTGGCGTTCGACGGGCGATTTCGTTCAGCCGATGTTGCGTCTCGACGTGCCGCTGATGCTGACCGACATCGACGACGACATGCTGCACGGCCTGTTCCAGCCCTTCGAGGCGCGGCTCGGCACGCTTCAACTTTATCTCGAGCGCGGCGCCGGGTCGCCGCTGCCGGTGCCGTGGTCGATCGGCTGGCTCACCCTCGATGACAAGAAGCCGGTCTGCTTCCTCCACCGCGTGCTCGACGATCCATGGGGCAACGTGCTCGCGACGCTGTTCCGCGCCGGCGAGTCCCGCGCCGACGTGATGCTGTCGCTGGTGCCGTACGAAGTCACGCAAGGGCGGGTCGTCTTCGCCGTGCGTGACTACGACATCGGCGTCGGCGCCGATCTTGCTCAGTAGGCCGATATGCCCGATCTCCTTCTTGAACTGTTCAGTGAAGAAATCCCGGCGCGCCCGTTCGCCCGCAGCGCCACGGGCGCGAGGACGAACAGGCTGATGGAAGCATGCGGGCCGGGGAGCGCGATCCATGCCTGACCTTCTCCTCGAACTCTTTTCCGAAGAAATCCCGGCGCGCATGCAGTGGCGCGCAGCCGACGACCTGCGCAAGCTGGTCACCGATGCGCTGGTCGATGCCGGCCTCACCTATGAGGGGGCCAAGGCCTTCGCCACGCCGCGCCGCCTGGCGCTGACCGTCCACGGCCTGCCGGCGCGCTCGCCCGACCAGCGCGAGGAGCGCAAGGGTCCCCGCGTCGGCGCGCCCGACAAGGCGATCGAAGGCTTCCTCAGAGGCGCCGGCCTCACATCGATCGAGCAGGCGAAGGTCCAGCAGGACAAGAAGGGCGACATCTATGTCGCCGTGATCGAGAAGCCCGGCCGCCCGGCGCCGGAGGTCATCGCCGAATTCATGCCCGCCATCGTCCGCTCCTTCCCCTGGCCGAAGTCCATGCGCTGGGGGGAAAGCTCGGCGGTTGCCGGCAGTCTTTCCTGGGTGCGGCCGCTGCATTCCATCCTCTGCGTCTTCGGCCCGGAGACCTCCGACACCGAGGTCGTGCCCTTCGCGGTCGATGGACTGAACGCCGGCGACACCACCTTTGGCCACCGGTTCATGGCGCCGGAGCCGATCGCGGTGAAGCGCTTCGACGACTATGCGGCCAAGTTGGAGAAGGCGAAGGTCATCCTCGACGCCGACCGGCGCAAGGAGACGATCCTCGCCGATGCGCGCAATCAGGCGCTGGCGCTCGGCCTCGAACTGGTCGAGGACGAGGCGCTGCTCGACGAGGTGGCCGGACTGGTGGAATGGCCGGTGGTGCTCATCGGCACCTTCGACGAGGACTTTCTCGAGATCCCGCCCGAGGTCGTGCGCACCACCATCCGCGTCAACCAGAAATGCTTCGTGCTCGCCCGCGGCGGCGACAAAGCACTCGGGCAGCTCGCCAACCGCTTCGTCCTGGTCGCCAATATCGAGGCCAGCGACGGCGGCAAGGCGGTCGTTGCCGGCAACGAGCGCGTCATCCGCGCCCGCCTGGCGGACGCCCGCTATTTCTGGGACACCGATCTCAAGACGCCGCTTGCCGACCGCCTGCCCAAGCTCGACGCCATCGTCTTTCACGAGAAGCTAGGGTCCCAGGGCGAGCGCGTCAGGCGCCTGATGCGGCTGGCGCGCGAGATCGCCCCGCAGGTGTCGGCCGACGGTGCGCTGGCCGAGCGCGCCGCAGAGCTCGCCAAGGCCGATCTCGTCACCGAGATGGTCGGCGAGTTCCCCGAGCTTCAGGGCCTGATGGGGCGCTACTACGCCACTGCCGGCGACGAAGACATGTCGGTGGCCGCCGCAATAGAGGATCACTACCGGCCTGTCGGCCCGTCCGACCGCGTGCCCACCGACCCGGTGGCGATCGCCGTGGCGCTCGCCGACAAGCTCGACACGCTGGTCGGCTTCTGGGCGGTCGATGAGAAGCCCACCGGCTCGAAGGACCCCTTCGCGCTGCGCCGTGCGGCGCTTGGCGTGATCCGGCTGATCCTCGATCGCGGCATCCGCCTGCGTCTGGCGAAGGTGTTCGCCGCGCATGCGGAAACCGTTGCCAGATCGGTTCGCGGCACGGCGGTCAAGGACAGCGAGGCCGCCCAGTTCTTCGTGCGCGACGAGGTCATGGACGACCTCCTCGCCTTCTTCGCCGACCGGCTCAAGGTGCAGCTGCGCGAGCAGGGCGCCCGCCACGATCTCGTCGATGCCGTCTTCGCGCTCGGCGACCAGGACGATCTGGTGATGATCGTGCGCCGCATCGAGGCGCTCGCCGCCTTCCTCGACACGGACGACGGCGCCAACCTGCTCGCCGGCTTCCGCCGCGCCGCCAACATCCTGCGCGACGAGGAGAAGAAGTCCGGCGAACGCTACAGCGGCTCGGTCGACGCACACCTCGTCGTCGAGCCGGCGGAGCGGGCGCTGTTCGAGGCGATCGCCTCGTCGGGCAGCGAGGCCGGGGCGGCCGTCGAGATCGAGGACTTTCAGGCGGCGATGACGGCGCTGGCGCGCCTGCGCCCCGCGGTCGATGCCTTCTTCGACGAGGTCATGGTCAATGTCGAGGACGCCAAGCTGCGTGCCAATCGCCTGAGGTTGCTCGATCGCCTGCGCCAGGCGACGCTCACCGTCGCCGATTTCTCGCGCGTCGGCGGCTGATCCACCTTCGAACGACTCCCGATTGCGGTCGCGTGGCTTGACAAGCTGGCCGCGCCGCGCCTGCCTGTTGGCGTGTGCGACGCCAACCGAAGGGGCAGACCCATGTCAGGGCGCGCTATGGCAGAAGAAACAGGCAGCTGACGCGGATGGCTGCCGGGCGAAGATGGCGACCCAGCCCGGTCGCGGACGGATTCTCCGGATACTGCCTCTCCGGTGTGCGCGCCGCTTTCGACGAGGCCTGCCGGCGCCTCGAGGTGCGGCGGATCGGCTCCGTGAAGCGGGGCTATGTCGGCCGCCATGTCGGCGCCAAGGTGCGCGGTCGCGACGGCATGATCGCCTGGCTCAAGGTCGGCGGCGTCTATGCGCGCGACATCCGCTTCTTCATGGGTGAACCGGATGCCGGCAAGCTCGTCGGCGTGCCCAAGCCGGCGCTGATCGCCAATCTCGAATGGACGCACGACATGGTCACCTGGGGCGCGCGCCTGATGACCTTCGTCGCGGACCCGATCGTCGAGCGCAACCCCTGGGCCGGCACGCGCGCCGCGCAGATCGGCGAGGCATGGATTGCCAAGTTGCGGCTGGCGCTTGATGAGCTGGCGCAGGCCGAGACGAAACGGATCGCATGCGACCCGGTCACGTTGCGCACGGTGGTCGAGGATCGCTACGGCGCCGTCGCACCGGCGCGCAGGGAATGGTACCCTGCCCATTGCGACCTGAACTGGAACAACCTGACGGCGCCGGAACTGGTCATCCTCGACTGGGAGTCGTGGGGGCTGGCGCCGCCCGGATACGACGTGGCCATGTTGCTTGCCTATTCGGCGAACGACGCCGCGCTCGTTTCGCGGCTGGAGCGTGGCTTCGCCGGGACGCTGGCCCGGCGATCGGTGCAGGCGACGCAGCTCTACGTACTGGACCTGCTGGTCAATTCGTCCGGCAAGGGCTGGCTCGACCCACAACTGCACGATCCGCTGGCGCGCATGCTCGATGCCGTCCGGCTGGGCTGGCGCAACCGCGCCTGAGCCCGCGGCTCTTCGCCCGTGCAGATCGCACCCGGTCTTTGGTTCATACTGCCGGGCCGCGCAGGCGATTTTCCAGACTGCTGCAACCGCAGACACGCCTGCACGCCAAGGAGGCAGAGCCAATGTTCATGGGCGCAATCGCCATACAGCCGCTTGTCGCGTTGATCGCCGGCATCCTCATCCTGCTGGTGCCGCGGCTGCTCAACTACATCGTCGCCATCTATCTCATCCTGGTGGGCATCTTCGGCCTGTGGCCCGGCGTCATGGCCGGCGCCGGCTGAGCGCCGTCAGTCGATCGTCACAACCAGCCGGCCGCGCACCTTGCCTTCGGCGATGTCGTGCGCGGCCGGCACGATGGCGTCGAAGCCGATGGTCGTGGTCATCTCGGCGAGCTTGCCGCGGTCGATGTCGCTGGCAAGGCGATTCCACGCCGCAATGCGCACGGGCTTGGGCACGGTGACCGAATTGATGCCGAGGAGCGCCACGCCGCGCAGGATGAACGGCGCCACCGAGGTCGGCAGCTCCATGCCGGCGGCATTGCCGCAGGCGGCGATGGCACCGCCGGCCTTGGTCATCGAAAGAACGTTGGCGAGCATGGTGCCGCCGACGCTGTCGATGCCGGCCGCCCAGCGCTCTTTGGCGAGTAGCTTCGGCTTGTCGGTCAGCTCGTCGCGCGGGACGATTTCGCCGGCGCCGAGGCCCTTGAGATAGTCAGCCTTGTCCGGCCGGCCGGTCACCGCATGGACGGTGTAGCCGGCGCCGGCAAGCAGCGCCACGGCGACCGAGCCGACGCCGCCGGCCGCACCGGTTACCACCACCGGGCCGGCATCCGGTTTCACGCCGTGCTTTTCCAGCGCCAGCAGGGAGAGCATCGCCGTATAGCCGGCGGTGCCGATCGCCATCGCTTCTGCGCCGCTCATGCCCGCCGGTAGCGGGATCAGCCAGTCGCCGGAGACCCGCGCCATCTGGCTGTAGCCGCCATAATGGACCTCGCCGACGCCCCAGCCATTGAGCACCACCTTGTCGCCCGGGGCGATGCCGTCATGGGAGGAGGCGGTCACCGTGCCGGCGAAATCGATGCCGGGGATCATCGGGAAGCGGCGCACCACCGGCAGCTTGCCGGTGATCGCCAGCCCGTCCTTGTAGTTCACCGTCGAATGCTCGACGCGCACGTCGACGTCGCCGGGCATGAGATCGGCAAGGCCGAGTTCGGTGACCGCGACCGATTGCGCCTTGGTGGCCTCGTCGCGAGTGATCAACAGCGCCTTGAAGCGATCCACGTCGTTCTCCCTCGATTGTTCGCGCTCGCACCATAAGCGCTCGCAGGCCGGATAGGCGAGGGGGGCGGACGGTTCAGCCGACCATCGCCGGCCGCTCGACGGCACGCTCGACGATCGGCCAGTGGACGATCGCCGCGAACACGCCGAGCGCCACGCACAGCCACCAGACGATGCTGTAGGAGCCGGTCACGTCGTAGAGATAGCCGCCGAGCCAGACGCCGATGAACGATCCGACCTGGTGCGAGAAGAAGACGAAGCCGAACAGGGTGGCCATGTAGCGCGTGCCGAACATGACGGCGACGATCTGCTGGGTCGGCGGCACCGTCGACAGCCACAGGAAGCCGATCAGCGCCGAGAAGGCAAACGTCGTGGGGATGCTCGGCGGCAGCAGGATGAAGGCGGCGATCAGCGCCGAGCGCGCGAGGTAGAGCCACACCAGGATGATGCGCCGCGCCATGAGGCCGGAAAGTACGCCCGAGACGATCGAGCCGGCGATGTTGGCAAGGCCGATCAGGCCGATCGCATAGGCGCCCCACATCGCCGGGATGCCGATATCGATGAGATAGGGCGGCAGGTGGACGGTGATGAAGGCGAGCTGGAAGCCGCAGACGAAGAAGCCGGCGACCAGCAGCCGGTAGGACTGGTGGCTGAAGGCCTCGCGCAGGGCGGCGATGATCGTCTGGTCGGCCTCGCCGTGGCTGACCGGCACCGCCTGCGGCCTGCCGCGCATGACGAAGGCGAGCACCGGCACCACCAGCACCATTCCCGCCATCAGCACCAGCGCCGTCTGCCAGCCATAGGCGCCGATGAAGCCCTGGCCCAGCGGGGCGAAGATGAACTGGCCGACCGAGCCGGCGGCGGTGCCGAGGCCGAAGCCGAGCGTGCGCATGGACGGCGGCAGCAGCCGCGCGAAGGCCGCCATCACCAGCAGGAAGGCGGAGCCGGCGATGCCGGCGCCGACCAGCACGCCGGCGGTCAGTTGCAGCGCCACCGGAGTGCCGCTGTGGGCCATCAGCGCCAGGCCGAGCGCATAGATGAGCGCCCCGCCCGACAGCACCCGCGCCGTGCCGTAGCGGTCGGCGAGCATGCCGACGAAGGGCTGGCCGATGCCCCACACCAGGTTCTGGACGGCGATGGCGAGCGCGAACACCTCGCGCCCCCAGCCGTACTCGTTGGTGATCGGCGTCAGGAAGAAGCCCATCGTCGAGCGCGGGCCGAAGCCGACGGCGGATATGATGCAGCCCGCCGCGATCACGATAGGGATCGATTGCAGCAGGCCGTGCGCCGGCTGGGTTCGTCCGGCGGTCATGGGCGGGCTCCTGCCTCGAGGTGTCGTTCCAGTTTCGGCGCACCGTCGACAAAGGGCGCCAGCGCCGCCAGCACGGCGGAACTCGCCGGCGTCGGAATGCCGAAGCGGGCGCCGAGCGCCGCCACCTTGCCGTGCAGCCATGGCAGCTCCAGCGGCCGGCCGGCTTCCAGGTCGACCAGCATCGAGGCCTTCTGCTCGTAGGGCTGGTTGCGCGACAGCGCCAGCACCCGCTCGCCGTGGCCCTCGTCGAATTCCTGCCCCAGGGCGCGCGCGACCGCGATGGTCTCTTCGGCGAGGTCGCGCATGAAGTCCATCGTCTCCGGCTGCTGGCGCACGGCCCCGATCGGCAGGCGCGTGATGCAGGTGGCGCCGGAGAACGCCGTCATCACGATGAACTTCTCCCACAGCATGTGCTGGATGGTGTCGGTGGGCAGCGCGTCGATGCCGATGGTCCGCTCGCACGCCGCGAAGAGCGCCGCCAGCGTCGGATCGCCGTCCATGCGGTCGATCACCATGCGGTGCACGCCGCCGGGATTGATGATGACCCCCGGCGCCTTGATGTAGGCGGCGAGATAGATGATGCCGGCGGCCACCTGCGCCGGATCGATGAAGCGGCTGACGATGTCCTTGCCGTCGATGCCGTTCTGCAGCGTGACGACTTTCGTGTGCGGCGCGACGATGGGAATGAGGGCGCGCGCCGCCGCATCGGCATCGGTGAGCTTGACCGCGAACAGCACCAGATCGACGGGGCCGGCCTCGCGCGCCTCGCCGACGGCGAGGATGGTGGGCAGGGCGGCATTGCCGTGCGGGCTCTCGATGCGAAGGCCGTTTGCCTTCAGCGCGGCGAGATGCGTGCCGCGCGCGATCAGGCAGACCTCTTCGCCGGCTTCCGCCAGGCGACCACCGACATAGCCGCCGATGCCGCCGGCCCCCATCACCGCGATTTTCACACCGTCGCTCCTTGCCCGCCGGGAGTGTACCGATCCGCTGCGCCGCCAAACAATTTAAAATCGTGATGTGTGCCATGCACAGGGATCATGGATTAGGCGATTTGAATTTTGCTCCGGTCGTGCTTATATCGTCCGGCGTGACCCCGGCTTTCGCCGGATATTTTAAACTTCGATATATGCTCGAATTGAGTATATATCTCCGACCGGAGAAGACCTGGGGATGTCGATCGGATTGGAAACCGAGGTGAGTGGGCGGCCCGCCGCGAACGCCCGCAGGGGCGACGCGCTGCGCGAGCCGCTGCCCATGCCCTCGCTCGAATACACCGATGAGGTGGCGAAGGAGACCGCCCATCTCTACGAGCGCGTCAAGGACGTGATCCCGGCCATCGAGTGGCCGGTGATGGCGCCCTACATCAAGGCGATCAACGATCTCAAGAAGACGCGCAACGCCGTCATCCTGGCGCACAATTATCAGGCGCCCGAGATCTTTCACTGTGTTGCCGACATCAAGGGCGACTCGCTGCAGCTCGCCATGGCCGCGTCGAAGACCGACGCCGATGTCATCGTCCAGTGCGGCGTGCATTTCATGGCCGAGACCTCGAAGCTGCTCAATCCCGACAAGACGGTACTGATCCCGGACCGCCGCGCCGGCTGCTCGCTCGCCGCCTCGATCACCGGCGCCGACGTGCGCCTGCTGCGCGAACGCTATCCCGGCGTGCCGGTGGTCACCTATGTCAACACTTCCGCCGACGTGAAGGCCGAGAGCGACATCTGCTGCACCTCGTCCAATGCGGTGGAAGTGGTGGAGAGCCTGGGCAGCGACCGGGTGATCTTCCTGCCCGACCAGTATCTGGCCAAGTGGGTCGCCGCGCAGACGGACGTCAAGATCATCGCCTGGACCGGCGCCTGCGAGGTGCATGAACGTTTCACCGGCGCGGAGCTGCGCGAATACCGCGAAGCCAATCCGGGCATCCAGATCGTGGCCCATCCCGAGTGCCCGCCGGATGTGATCGCCGAGGCGGATTTCACCGGCTCGACCGCCAAGATGACCGACTGGATCGCGGACAAGCGGCCGGCCAAGGTGCTGCTGGTCACCGAATGCTCGATGGCTTCCAACGTCGCCGCCGAGAACCCGGGCATCGATTTCATCCGGCCGTGCAATCTCTGCCCGCACATGAAGCGGATCACGCTGCCGGCATTCTCGACAGCCTGCTGACGTTGAGTGACGAGGTCACCGTGGACCCGATGGTGGCGGCCAAGGCGCGCCGCGCCGTCGAGCGCATGGTCAATCTGAAGAGCTAATGGGAACGGCCCGGCCCCGCCGGGCTGGCCTCCACAAGCGGGCGCATGACAATGCTCGATCGAACGGCTGACAGCCGCATGCCCTCGTCTCCGACGACGTCGTCATCGTCGGCGGTGGTCTCGGCGGTTGTTCACCGCGCTGCGCCTGGCGCCGCGCCCGGTGACCGTCATCTCCGCCGCGCCGATCGGCGAGGGTGCTCGTCGGCTGGGCGCAGGGCGGCATCGCCGCCGCCATGGCCGACGGCGATTCGATCGACAAGCACTTGCCGACACGATCGCCGCCGGCGACGGCATCGTCGCCGAGAAGATCGCCCGCTGATGATCTCCGACGCGCCTGAGCGCATCTACGACCTGCTCGAATACGGCGTGCCCTTCGACCGCGACCTTGCCGGCCAGCTCGCCATGTCGCGCGAGGCCGCCCATTCCGAGCGCCGCGTCGTCCATGTCGCCGGCGACATGGCTGGCGCCGCGATCATGGCGGCACTGGCGCCGCCGTGCCGAGCGCCGTCGATCCGCCGTTCGAGGCTATGTCGGCGAGCGCCTGACCACCAAGGGCGGGCGCGTCACCGGCCTCGTCGCCCGCCCGGACATGGCGGTCCGGCGCTGCATTTCCGGCCGCGTGCCGTGGTGCTCGCCTCCGGCGGCATCGGCCATCTCTATGCCATCTCCACCAATCCCAACGAGGCGGAGGGCGGCGGGCTGGCCATGGCGGCGCGCGCCGGCGCGGTGATCGGCGATCTCGAATTCGTCCAGTTCCATCCGACCGTGTCGCTCAACGCTCGGAGCCGTGATCCGGCGCCGCTTGCCACCGAGGCGCTGCGCGGCGAAGGCGCCAAGCTGATCAACAAGGCCGGCGAGCGCTTCATGCTTGCCGTCCATACCGCTTGCCGAGCTGGCGCCGCGCGAGGGGGGCGCCCGTGCCGTCCATGCCGAGGCGAAGGCCGGCCGCGGCGCCTTCCTCGATTGTCGCGAGGCGATCGGCGCCGAGTTCGAAGAAGCACTTTCCGACCGTCTACAATTATTGCCGCGAGGCCGGCATT
>CAVSRC010000003.1:0-97197 GCA_963730325.1 uncultured Alphaproteobacteria bacterium
GCGCCGGCTCGCCGCTGTCGTCGGGACCGCGGCTGATCGAGGGCGAGCTGGTGGCGAAAAGCGTCATCGGCGGGACCAGCGACTATTCGGTCGGCGAGCGCGTCTTCCACCAGAAGTTCGGCTATGGCCGCATCGGTTCGATCGACGGCAACAAGCTGACCATCGATTTCGACAAGGCCGGCCAGAAGCGCGTGCTCGACAGTTTCGTCGAGCGGCACTGAGAGCCGCAGGGCCGGCCGCAAGAACGCGGCCGGCCCGCCCTCCCTACCCGGCCCGCACGCTCATGCGCGCCGAGCGGTACGTATTCACGACCCGGTCGGTAAGTTCGCCGATGGACGTCTCCGAGGTGCGCTTGTCGAAGGTGATCTCGCCGTTCTCGATGAGATTGATGCGGTCGCAGACGTCGAAGACCTGGGCGTAGTTGTGGGCGATGACGATCATCGCCACCTCGCCCTCGTCCTTGAGCCGCTGGATGAGGTCGAGGATCATCGCCAACTCCTTGGCGCCCATCGCCGCGGTCGGCTCGTCGAGCAGCAGAACCTTGGCCTTCTGATAGACCGAGCGGGCGACGGCGATCGCCTGGCGCTGGCCGCCGGAGAGCTTCGCCACCTCGACATCGACCGAGGGGATGTTGACGCCGATGCGCTCGAGCAGCGCCCGCGCGCGCTCGCGCATCGCCTTGCGGTCGAGGATGCCGAGCGGCCCGCCCTTCACCGGCTCACGCTCGAGGAACATGTTCTGGTAGACGTTGAGCTGGTTGACGAGCGCCAGGTCCTGATAGACCGCCTCGACGCCGAGCGCACGGGCGTGGCTGACCGAGCGCAGATGCACCGGCTGGCCCTCGAACCAGAGCTGACCGCGCGACGGCTGGATGAAGCCGGTGATGATCTTCATCAGCGTCGACTTGCCGGCGCCGTTGTCGCCGAGCAGGCCCAGCACCTCGCCACGGTCGAGATGCATGTCGATGTCGCGGAGCGCGGTGATCTGGCCGAAGGTCTTGGCCACATGCTCGGCGCGGAACACCGTCTTCGTGTTCGCTTCCGGTCATCAGCCGCGTCCCTGATCGCGCAGCCGCATCAGGCGCACATTGACCGCCATGGTCACCAGGATGGCGGCGCCCAGGATCATGTCGAAGGTGTAGGCGCTGATGCCGATCAGCGAGAAGCCGTCCTTGAGGATGCCGAGCACCAGAGCGCCGACCAGAGCGCCGATGACCGTACCGAGGCCGCCGGTGAGCAGCGTGCCGCCGATGACCGCCGAGGCGATGGCCGCGAACATGATCTGCGAGCCGCCGGCAAGAGGATCGATCGAGCCGATGCGGAAGGCGTCGATGATGCCGGCGAAACCGCCGAGCACGGCACACAGGATGAAGTTGGCGGCCTTGATGCTCCTGACCTTGATGCCGACCTCGGCCGCGCCGATGAGATTGCCGCCGGTGGCGATGGTGTGCAGGCCGAAGCGCGTGCGCATCAGCACGAATTGCAGGACGGTGGCGATGACGATCGCCCAGCCGAAGCGCGCCCACACATTGCCGCCGGCAAGCGCGGTGAAGACGGCGCCCGCCTGCGGCTGAACCGGGAAGCCGCCGGAAATGGTGAGCGTCAGGCCGTTGACCACGAACAGCGTGCCGAGCGTGGTGACGAAGGCCGGAACGTCGAGCAGGATGGTGATGGCGGCATTGACCGCACCCACGCCCGCCGCCGCCGCCAGCGCGGTGAGCACCGCCAGCCACATGGGCGCGCCGGCGGCCGCGGTAAAGAACATGACGAAGGGCGCGAAGGCGTAGACCATGCCGACCGACAGGTCGAGTTCGCCGACGACCAGCACCATGACCTCGCCGGCGGCGATGATCGCCGTGGTCGCGGTGAAATCGACCAGGTTGCGGATATTGTCGGTGGACAGAAATGCGTTGGCGGTCGACTGGAAATAGACGATGAGCAGAAGCGCGGCGATGACGATGCTCACCTCGCGCCAGCGCAGAAGGAAATGTCCGACGTTGGAAATGGACCGGCGACGCGGCGCCGGCTCGCGCGTGAAGCGCGGGCCGGCCGGGTCGCCATACGTGGCTGGATCAGCCCGCATGGCCCCTCACCTCCTCACGCCGCGATCGCGCCGGTACGGGTGAGCACCTTCTCGTCGGACGAAGAGCCTTCGTAGCGGCTCTTGGTCGTCAGATAGGGATCGACGTTGCCCTTGGTGACGAATTTGAGGCCGGTGTTGATCTCGGAAGGCCCGGTGAGGCCGCCGGAATACATGAACATGGCCATCTCCATCACCGTGTAGAAGCCCTGAAGATAGGGCTGCTGGTCGATGGTGAAGTCGAGATCGCCGGCGTGGATGCCGTCGAGCGTGTTGGGCAGCAGGTCGAAGCCGCCGCCGTGCACGCCCTGCTTGGCGAGGCCGTACTTCTTCATGGTCGCGGCCACCGCCTGCGTGCTGCCGGCGTCCACCGCGAACATGCCCTTCAGGTCCTTGTGGCCGACATAGTAGGAATCGACGCGCGACACCTCCTCGTTGACCGTCGGGCCGGTGGAGATCTCCTGCAGGGTGATGGCCTTGCCCGACGCCTTGATGGCGGCCTTGGCGCCATCCAGCCGCGGCTGGATGTTGAGCTGGCCGGGCGTGGCGATGAAGCCGGCGACAGTGCCCTCGCCGACCAGATCGGCGATGCGCCGGCCGAGCGCCTCGCCGGCGGCGTAGAGATCCTGCCCGATATAGGCCAGGCGCTCATTGCCGGTGGCGTCGGCATTGTAGGCGAAGACCGGGACGCCGGCGTCCATCGCCCGCTTCACCGGGTCGTTGAAGGCATGCAGGTCGACCAGCGATACGGCGATGGCATCGGCCTTGCCCGCGACTGCGGTGTTGAAGGCGTTGACCATCTCCGAGGCGACCGACGTCTGTGAACCGGTCCACTGCCAGGAGCAGTCGAACAGATCGCAGGCGTCGGCGATGCCGTATTGCGTCGGCACGAAGAACGGATTGGTGGTGACGTGATTGACGAAGACGAACTTCCACGGCTTGTGGCTGGGTAGCTTCGCCGCGGTTGCCGCATGCGCCGGCACGATGCCGATGCCATTGAGCGCGGCCAGAGACGCGGCCGCGCCTGAACCGAACAGCAGGCTGCGGCGCGAGACCGGCAGGCGGCCGGCGATGCTGGCCTTTGCGTCGCGGGCTTTTTGGGTCTTGTCGGACATGGTTGGAGCTCCTTCCCTGAAATGCCCGACAGCGCATGCAAGGCTGCCGGGCGATGCGGTTCACGTCGCCCCAAGGGACAGCGCGGCGACCAAACGGTCTTCGCGCGGCCGATGGCCAACGAGCTAGGACGGCATGCAGGCATGGAAACGGCCGGGCGGCGGACGATTCGCCGCAGGCGCCGCATCTGCGAAACAAAACCCACGCATTTGCCGCCCGACCTTTCCAAGAATTCATGGCGCGGACAGGCAACCGTAATCCTCCCCAACCTTTCCAAGTTTTCATCGCGCGGACAGGCGCCTGTAAGCCGCGAGCGACAAGTAATGGGCGCAACACACCGCCGTTGTCTTCTCGTGATGGAGGTTCCCGTGACCCCGAATACCAATTCGCCCGCACCCGATCGTCAGGCGCGCCGCCGCCTGGTTCTGCTCACCTCCGTGGCCGCGATTGCACTGGTCGCGCTCGGCGCCGTCGGCGCGCAGCTCCCCGCGCTGACTGCCGGCGCCGAAGCCGCGCCGGTCACGCTCCCGGCCACGACGACCACCAACCCGTCGCACGGCTTCGCCGACCTGATCGCCGGCGTCAGGCCCGCGGTCGTCTCGGTGAGGGTCGAGATGGCGCAGCCGGTGAGCATGGACGGCAGCAGCGGCGGCAACATCCTGCCCTTCGGGCCGTTCGCGCCGTTCGGCATGCCCCGTGTTCCGCAGATGCCGCAAGGCGGCCAGCACCTCGTCGGTGAGGGCTCCGGCTTCTTCATCTCTGCCGACGGCACCGTCGTCACCGCCAACCACGTGGTCGACAACGCCCGGAAGGTTCAGGTCACCACCAGCGACGGCAAGACCTACGCGGCGCACGTCATCGGCAGCGATCCGGGCACCGACATCGCCGTCCTCAAGGTCGATGGCGGCGGCAATTTCACCTACGTCAAGTTCGCCGATCAGATGCCGCGCGTCGGCGACTGGGTGGTGGCCATCGGCAACCCCTTCGGCCTCGGCAACACCGCCACCGCCGGCATCGTCTCGGCCACCGGCCGCACCATCAACATGAGCACCTACGACAACTACCTGCAGATCGACGCGCCCATCAATCGCGGCAATTCGGGCGGCCCCACCTTCGACATGCAGGGCCACGTCGTCGGCATCAACGACGCCATCTTCTCGCCTTCAGGCGGCTCGGTCGGCATCGGCTTCGACGTGCCCGCCGATACGGCCAAGCACATCGTCGCCGAACTCGAGAAGAGCGGCCACGTCACCCGCGGCTGGATCGGTGTCCAGGTGCAGGACGTCACCCAGCCGATCGCCGACAGCCTCGGCATGAAGCAGGCGGAAGGCGCGCTGGTGGCGACGCCCGAGCCCGGCGGACCGGCGGCCAAGGCCGGCATTCATCCCGGCGACGTCATCACCGCCGTCAACGGCACGAGCGTGAAGGACGGCCGCGCGCTGGCCCAGGAGATCGGCGGACTGGCGCCGGGTAGCGCGGTCAAGCTCGACATTCTCAGCAACGGCACATCGAAGACCGTCACGCTCACCCTCGGCGACATGCCGCAACAGCAACAGAACCCGCCGGCCTAGTCCCTCGTGCCGGTACTAGAGGACGCCGCGGCACCCCCCGCCCCGCAACGCCGCGGCGTCCTCCCTCTTCGCTCGTCATCCTCCGCGAAAGCGGAGGATCGGCGTCAATAAGCAAAAGCCTCTGTGCATGAGGATAGCGATCCTCCGGTCTCGGCTCTTGCCTCGCCGGAGGATGACGAGGAAGTGGGGGCACGCCCTCGTGCGGATGGCAGCACGACCGGTTGACGGCGGCGGCGGGATCGGCTTCCTCAGCTTCCATGACCGTGACCGCCACGCTCGCCACCGCCGAAGACAAGGCCACCGCCCTGATGGCGGCACTCGCCGATGACCCGCTGCTCGGCGAGCGGACGATCGACGCCAACGAGATCGCCCCCGGCCGCTGGCAGGTCGTCGTCTATTTCGAGCGGGCGCCGGACAAGGCCGAGCGCGCGGCGCTTGCCCGCTTCGGCGGCTTCGCCATCGCTACGCTCAGGGATACCGACTGGGTGGCGAAAAGCCTGGAAGGGCTGAAGCCGGTGCGTGCCGGGCGCTTTCTGGTTCACGGGGCGCACGACCGCGGCGCGGTGAAGCCGAACGACCTGGGGCTGGAGATCGAGGCCGGACAGGCCTTCGGCACCGGCCATCACGGCACCACCACCGGCTGCCTCATGGCCATCGAGCGGGAGGTCAGGACGCGCCCGATCCTGAACGCGCTCGATATCGGCACCGGCTCGGGCGTGCTCGCCATCGCGCTGGCGAAGATCGCCAAGGCACGGGTGCTGGCGAGCGATATCGACCCGGTCGCGACCACGGTCGCGGAGGAAAACGTGCGGCTGAACGGCGTCGCCGCCTTCGTCCGCACGCTCACCGCGGTCGGTGTGAACGGCCGCGCCTTCACGCAAGCCGCGCCCTACGATCTCGTCGTCGCCAACATCCTCGCCGGTCCGCTGGCGGCATTGGCGCCGGCGATCCGCCGGGTGACGGCGCCGGGCGGCACGGTGATCCTGTCAGGGCTTCTGCCCGGGCAGCGCACGCGCATCGTGGCGACTTATCGCGCCACCGGCCTCACGCTGGTGCGTTCGATGATCGTCGACGGCTGGCTGACGCTGGTGCTGAAGAGGTTGGCGAAGGGGCACCACTCTTCCGTCCGTCCCCGCTGAACGGAGCTAATGGCAAAGCTGTGCCCGCACACCTTCGTCATTCCGGCGAAAGCCGGAATCCAGACGGCGCCGCCAACCGAGACGGACACCAACTGGGCCCCGGCTTTCGCCGGGGCGACGACTGTGCGTGTTGCGAAGCTGTGCCCGGCCCTGCCCTAGATCGGCGCGCGGGCGCGGCCGGCATCCTCGAGCACATTGCGGTCGTAGCCGAGGGCCGCCAGCGTCGCGTCGTGGAGACCGAGCACATGGGCATTCACCCGCCGGTGGGGCCGGACCTCGGGCGTTGCGATCACCTGCGCCATCGCGCGGCGGAGAATGCTACGGGGCGGCGCAGTACGGTTGCGGACGTCGCCGAATGTCTTCGTCGCCATGGCTGGCTCCTGCTCAGGGAAGTCCCAATGCGGCATCGCTGCCCGACTTCCAATTTCGAATCGCGCTCCCCAGCGGGTTTCAGGTAGCGCCAGACTCAACTCCAGAGAACTGTCCGTAACAGCATGACAGACATGCGTTTATTGCGGCGCGTCATAATTCTGATGCATTTGTCGCAATGCACAAAATCGCATCACACGATGGGCGCGCCCTGCTCCATTGAAGGGCGGCCCGCCAGCCTCTACTAAAGGGGCATGAACGATACGGATTCTGGGCGAGACGGCTCAGCACAGCATGGCGTCCGGCTGGCAGGGCTGCGCAAGGAATTGGCAGAGGCCGGCCTCACCGGCTTCATCATTCCCCATGCCGACGAGCATCAGAGCGAGTACCTGCCGCCTTCGGCAGAACGCCTGGCGTGGTTAACAGGGTTTGAAGGATCGGCCGGCACGGCGATCGTTCTGGCGAGAGAGGCGGCGATCTTCGTCGACGGCCGCTACACATTGCAGGTGCGCACCCAGACCGACGCGGCGTTGTTTGCACCCGAGCATCTGATCGAAAATCCGCCGGTGAAGTGGCTCGCCGCCCATCTGAAGGCAGGCGAGCGCATCGGCTACGACCCGTGGCTGATGACCTCTGCCGAAGTGCGCCGCCTTGCCGAAGTGTGCAAGGAAGCGGACGCGGCCCTGGTGCCGGTGGAGGCGAACCCCATCGACCGCTTGTGGCGCGACCGGCCGGCAGCGCCTGAGGGCGCGGTGACGCTGCACCCGATCGAGCTCACCGGCGAGGCGGCCGGCGCCAAGATCGCCCGCCTGCAGACCGCCATTGCCGAGAAGAAGGCCGACGCCGCGGTGCTCGGCCAGACCGATTCCATCGCCTGGACCTTCAATATCCGCGGCAGCGACATCGCCCACAATCCGGTGGCGCTGGCCTTCGCCATCCTGCCGGCAAAGGGCAAGCCGACGCTCTTCATCGACGGACGCAAGCTTTCCAACGCCGTGCGCGACGCGCTCTCCGAGCTTGCCGAGATCCGCGAGCCGGCGGCATTGGGCGCAAGCCTCGCCGCCCTTGGGAAGGCGCACGCCAGGGTCATGCTCGACCCGAAAACGACGGCCGAGGCCATCGCCGCCGCCATTCGCGAGGCCGGCGGAACGGTGAGCGAGGCCGCCGACCCGGCGGTGCTGCCCAAGGCGCGCAAGAACCCGACCGAGCTTGCCGGCGCCCGCCGCGCCCATATCCGCGACGGCGCCGCTGTTGTGCGCTTCCTCGCCTGGATGGACCGGGTGGGGCCGAGCGGAACGATCGACGAGATCGCCGCCGCCGAGACGCTGCGCGCCTTTCGCGCCGAAACCGCCGAAGCCGACGGCTCGGAGCTGGTCGACGTCTCCTTCGACACGATTTCCGGCGTCGGCCCCAACGGCGCCATCGTCCACTATCGCGTGTCGCCGGAGACGACGCGCGGAATCGCGCCGGACACGCTCTATCTGGTCGATTCCGGTGCGCAATATCGCGACGGCACCACCGACATCACCCGCACGATCCCCATCGGCACGCCAACGCCGGAAATGCGCGACCGTTTCACCCGCGTGCTCAAGGGCCATCTGGCGGTCGCCATGGCGCGCTTTCCCGTCGGCACCAGCGGCGCCCAGATCGACACGCTGGCGCGGCAATGGTTATGGCAGGCAGGGCTCGACTTCGACCACGGCACCGGCCACGGCATCGGCTCGTTCCTCAACGTCCATGAGGGGCCGGCGCGCATCTCCAAGCTCGGCACGGTGCCGCTCGAGCCGGGCATGATCCTTTCCGACGAGCCCGGCTACTACAAGACCGGCCAATACGGCATCCGCATCGAGAACCTGATCGTGGTCACCGAACCGCAGGAGATTGCCGGCGGCGACCGGCCGATGCTGGGATTCGAGACGATCACCTTCGCCCCCATCGACCGCCGGCTGATCGAGCCGGCGCTGATGACGGCAGAGGAGATCGCCTGGCTCGACGCCTATCACGCGGGGCTGCCGGAAAAGCTCAACCACCTGCTCGACGCCGACGAACGGACCTGGCTGGCCGAGGCCTGCCGGCCGCTGGCGTAAGGCGCCGCCGCCGGTGCCCGCCGCGCGCCTCGCCTGCCTGCCCTGGTACGAGCTGCCGGAAACGCGGGGGGCGCAGGACGCGCTGTGGACGATCGTCACCCGCCACCTGCGCCGCCAGGGCATCGCCGGCGCTCCCTCGCACCTCACCCGCGGCCGTCCGGTGCCGGCATTGCTGGCTGACCCGCGCCTCATCTTCGGCCAGTGCTGCGGCTATGACGTGGTGTACGGATTTTCCGATTGCCTGACCGTGCTCGCCACGCCGGACTACGACGCCCCCGGCTGCGACGATGGCGACTATGTGAGCCTCGTCCTGGTACCGGCCGGCTCGCCGGCGCAGGCGCTGGAGGACCTCGCCGGGCGCACCGCGGTCGTCAACGGCTTCAACTCCCACTCCGGCACCAACGCGCTGCGGTCCCTGGTGGCGCCGCTCAGCCGCAATGGCCGCTTCTTCGCCGCCGTGAAGGTGAGCGGCGCCCATATGGCGAGCCTTGCCATGCTCGAGAGTGGCGAGGCCGACGTGATGGCGATGGATGGCGTGCTCCACGCATTGCTCGCCCGCCACCGGCCCGCGGCGCTGGCCGGAACCCGCATCCTCTGCGCGAGCGACCCGGCACCGGCGCCGCCATTCGTCACCGCGCGGGCGACGGACGCGACGTCGATAACGGCCATGCGCACGGCGCTTGCCGACGCCTTCTCCGACGGCGACGCCGCCGCCCCGCTGGCGACGCTGCTCATCCGCGGGGTCGCGTTCAGGCCGGCCACCGACTATGCCAGGATCGTCTCGATCGAGGCCGCGGCGCTTGCCTGCGGCTATTTGGAGCTACACGCCACGAGTCCCGCGCTGGTGCGGTGAACTCGTCAGGACAGCATTCAGGAGGGAACCATGCCCGGGGGACAGATCGAAAAGGCGGCGCTCGGCCGCACCGGCTTTGCCGTGACGAAGCTCTCTTTTGGCTCGTCCATCCTCGGCGACATGCCGGAGACCTTTGGCTATGGCGTCGACGACGACCGGGCGCGGGCGACGCTGAAGGCGATCTTCGCTTCTCCGGTGAACTTTCTCGACACGGCGCGCATCTACGGCCACGGGCGCAGCGAGGAGCGCATCGGCGCCACGCTCCGCGAAATCGGCGGCCTGCCCGAGGGCTTCGTCATCGCCACCAAGGCCGACCGCGACTTCGAAACCAACGCCTTCGACGGCCCCAGGGTGCGGCGCTCGCTGGAGGAGAGCCTGGCGGCGCTCGGTCTCGACCACATTCCGTTGCTGAACCTGCATGATCCGGAACATGCCTCGAACGCGGACGACATCGCCAAGCCGGGCGGCGCGCTGAGCGAGCTGTTCAAGCTCAGGGAGGAAGGGCTGGTCAGCGGCGTCGGTCTGGGAGCCGGCCGCGTCGACCTGATCATGCCGCTCATCAGGGACTGGGACTTCGATGTGATCATGACCCACAACCGCTTCACGCTCGCCAACCGCAATGCCGAAGAGATGATCGACGTCTGCGTCGCCAAGGGCATCGCCGTGCTCAACGCGGCGCCCTATGCCGGCGGCGTCCTGGCCAAGAACTCGAACACCTACAGGAAGTACGCCTACCAGGATGCTTCCGAGGAGATGCTGAACCCGATCCGCCGCATCGAGGAGATCTGCGACCGCTACGACGTGCCAACCGGAGCCGCCGCGCTGCAGTTTTCCATGCGCGACAAGCGGGTGACCTCGACCGTCGTCGGCGTCAGCAAGCCGGAGCGCGTCGCCCAGACGCTGGAATGGGCCAACTGGGACATCCCGCAGGCGGCATGGGACGAGCTGCTCGCCCTGCCCTATGCGACCGACGACCCCGAGGCGACGCGCGTGTTCACGGCGGGCTGAAGCCGCTCACCGCCGCCGAATCTCATCCCGAGCGGCAGCGCCTCGGAATCTCGGCCTTCAGTCTGATGGCGATGGGTCTCTATCACCCGCCTCCGCCGCCCGCCCGCGCAGGCGTTCGATCTCGGCGCCGACGCGCGCCACATCCGGCACGCCGGCAAGGACCTCGCGCGTGGTCTCGGTACCCTCGATCAGCAGGCTGATCGTGCCGGAACCGCCCGCGCCTTCCTCCCGCTCGACGCCACGGATCGCCTTGAGATCGAGCGAACGCACGGAGCGCTTGCGCGCGCCGGAGATGACGAGAACGCGCTCCTCGGAGAGCGCATAGACGGTGGTGCCGCCTTCGCGCCAGCTCCTGATGCCGGCAACCGCCATGCCGGCGCCGACCGCGATGAACGGGATGCCCAAGAGCGGGAAGAACTGGCCGAAGGGGTCGCCCGGTATGCCGCGGGTCATCAGCCAGGCGGTCGATGTCCAGAACACCGCGAAGCCGGCGAAGAGGAGACCGAACACGATGCGGCTGATGTCCGGCGTGCCGCGCATCCGTCCGACCGGCCTGTCCGCCCAGATCAGCCGCTCATGCGGACGCATCTCGTGCCGCGCAATATCGAGCGGGCCCGCGCCCGGCCGATATGTTTCAGTGTTGTCCATGCGTCGCCCCCCCGATCAGGCGCCGACCATAGCGCGGCTGGCGTCTCCACCTCCAGAGTGACCGTCATCCCCCGGCGAGCGGAGCGAGACCGGGGGATCGCTTCCCACACGATGACAAGCACCGTGTCCGCTGTGGCCGATCCTCCGGTCAAGCCGGAGGATGACCGTGCTGGTGGCAACGCCATCGCGGCGCCCAATGCGGGCTCTGTTGCTCAGCTCTCGCCGATCAGCTTGAACCAGCCGGCTTCGTCGATGACCTCGACGCCGTGTTTTTGCGCGTCCTTCAGCTTGGAGCCTGCGCCCGGCCCGGCGACGACCAGATCGGTCTTTTTGGAGACAGAGCCGGAGACCTTGGCGCCGAGACGCTCGGCCATCGCCTTGGCCTCGTCGCGGCTCATGCGCTCCAGCGATCCGGTGAAGACGACGGTCTTGCCGGCGACCGGCGTCTCGCGCGCCACCTGCTCGGCCTTACGGATCTCATCCATCTGCCCGACCAGCGCCTCGACCACGGCGCGATTGTGCGCCTCGCCGAAGTAACGGGCGACGGCTTCCACCACCGTCTCGCCGATCTGGTCGATGGCGTCCATCTCGGCGCGCGCCGCCTCGTCGCCGTCGGCGACCTTGAGCGCCGCGTCGTGGAAGGCGGTCCATGAGCCATAGGCGCGGGCGAGTTGGCGCGCCGTCGTCTCGCCGACATGGCGGATGCCGAGCGCGTTGATGAAGCGCTCGAGCGCGATCTCGCGGCGCGCGTCGATCGCAGCAAAGAGGTTGCGCACGGAGGTCTCGCCGAAGCCCTCGCGGGTCTTGAGCACACCGCCCATTCCCGCGTCGCGCTGAGCAAGCGTGAAGATGTCGGCCGGCGCCTTGACCGGCAGGTCCGGCTCCTCGTCGTAGAAATATTCGATCTGCTTCGCCCCAAGCCCCTCGATGTCGAAGGCGGAGCGCGAGACGAAATGCATCAGGTGCTCCTTGCGCTGGAAGGGACAGGCGAACTCGCCCGAGCAGCGGCGCACGATCCCCTCCCCGCCGGTTGCGATCGCCTCGCGCACGACTTCCGTCTTGAGTTCGCACGGACAGACCCTGGGGAAGTCGTAGGGCTTCGCATCCTTCGGCCGCGCTGCAAGATCGACGGCAGCACCTGCGGGATGACGTCGCCGGCGCGCTGGATGGTGACCGTGTCGCCGACGCGGATATCGACGGGCTTGCCGGCATCGTCGAGGCGCAGCGGCTCGCCGTCGCGGCCGAAGCCGCGGATGAAATCCTCGTTGTGCAAAGTGGCATTGGTGACGACCACGCCGCCGACCGTCACCGGCTTCAGCCGCGCCACCGGCGTCAGCGCGCCGGTGCGGCCGACCTGGATGTCGATGGCCGTCAATTCGGTGGTCGCCTTCTCGGCCGGGAACTTGTGGGCAATGGCCCAGCGAGGCGAGCGCGTGCGGAAACCGAGACGCGCCTGCAAGGCCAGCGAGTCGGCCTTGTAGACGACGCCGTCGATATCGTAGTCGAGGCTGGCGCGCTGGCGCTCGATGTCGCGATAGGCGGCAAGCGCCCCGTCGGCATCCTGGCAGAGCGTCATCATCGGATTGATGGCAAAGCCCCACTTGGCGAAGAGCTTCACCATCGCCAACTGGCTGTCGGCCGGCACGTCGCTCATCTCGCCCCAGGCATAGGCGAAGAAACGCAGCGGCCGGGCGGCGGTGACTTTCGGGTCCTTCTGGCGCAGCGACCCGGAGGCGGTGTTGCGCGGATTGACGTAGAGCGGCTTGCCCGCCTTCGCCTGCTCCTCGTTGAGCCGGGCGAAATCCGCCTTGCCGAGATAGATCTCGCCGCGCACCTCGACGATCTGCGGCACGCCTTTGGGCAGGTCATGGGGAATGTCGCGGATGGTGCGCACATTGGCGGTGACGTCCTCGCCCTCGACGCCGTCGCCGCGGGTGGCGCCGAGGACGAGCTTGCCCGCCTCGTAGCGCAGCGACATGGACAGGCCGTCGATCTTGGGCTCGGCGGTGAGCGCGATCGGCTCGTCGTCGGGCCGGCCGAGGAAGCGGTGCATCTGGGCGACGAAATCGCGCACGTCGTCGTCGCTGAAGGCATTCTCCAGCGACAGCATGGGGACGGCGTGGCGAACCGTGGCGAACTTGCCGGACGGCGCCACGCCGACGCGCTCGCTCGGGCTGTCGGCGCGCTTGAGCGCCGGGAAACGCGCCTCGATGGCGGCATTGCGCTGGCGCAGCGCATCGTATTCGGCATCGGTGACGGTCGGCGCCTCCTCGGCATAATAGCGCCGGTCGTGGCCCGCGATATCGCGCGCCAGACGCTGAAGCTCGGCCGCGGCTTCGGCCTCGCTCAGTTCCTCGACCGTCTTTGTCGGTTTGGCAGTTTTCGCCACGTCAGCATCTCCCGGACGTTCGGAGATTTGCCCGAGCCGCGCCGCCGGGCAAGGGCTTAGTCGGGGCCCGTGGCACGAGACGGCCCATGCACGCCGAACACGGCGACGACCAGGCCGGCGACGAAGAGGATGGCGCCGAGCAGGAAGGCGGCGCCCGGCAGGTGGACCGGAGCCACCGGGCCGATGAAATAGCCGAACACCGAGCCCGCCACCGGCGGGCCGATGATGCCGGTGATCGTCTGGGCGCTGGAGATCGCCCCTTGCAGGATGCCCTGCTCGCTCGGCGGCACCTCGCGCGTGATCAGCGCCTGTACCGCCGGCGCCGTGAGGCCCCAGCCGAGCACATAGGGCACGATGATGACGTAGATCATCCACGGCTGCGGCGCGACGGCGATGCCGACCATGCAGATCGCCGCGACGGCGAAGCCCATGTTGATGGTGACGCGTTCGCCGATCCTGGGCACGACGACGCGCACGAGACCGCCCTGGGTGATGACCACCAGCACGCCGACCACGGCCAGCGAAATGCCGACCTGATAGGCCGTCCAGTTGAAGCGGTAGCCGGTATAGAGCACCCAGTTGGCCTCCAGCATGCGCTCGGCCAGCTGGGCGATGACGAACAGCGAGAGCAGCGCCAGCACCGACTTGTAGCGCAGCACGACGACGAAAGCGCCGATCGGGTTGGCCTCGCGCAGGCGGAAGGGGCGCCGATGGGCCTGGTCGAGCGACTCGGGCAGCAGGAAGAAGGCAAAGAAGAAGGCGACGACGCTGACCGCCGCCGCCGCATAGAAGGGCACGCGCGAGCCGAACTCGCCGAGCACGCCGCCGACCAGCGGGCCGGCGATGAAGCCGACGCCGAAGGCGGCGCCGATGAGCCCGAAATTCGCCGCTCGCTTCTCCGGCGGCGTGATGTCGGCGATATAGGCCGTAGCGGTTGCCACCGACGCCCCCATGATGCCGCCGATGATGCGCGCCAGCGCCACCACCCACAGATTGGGCGCGACCGCCAGCAGGATGTAGTCGACGCCGAGCCCGGCCAGCGACACCAGCATGATCGGCCGGCGGCCGAAACGGTCCGACAGGGCGCCGAAGGCGGGGCCGAAGAGGAACTGCATCAGCGCGTAGAGCGACAGCAGCGCCCCGTAAAGGGTGGCGGCCTTGCCGACCGCGTCGCCGGAGAGCTCCTTCACCAGCAGCGGAATGACCGGCAGCATGACGCCGATGCCGAAGACGTAGATGACCATCGTCGCGAAGAGGACGATGATGCTCGTGCGCTGCTGCATCAGGCTGCGGCCTCCCGGCTCGGCCGCACGTCAGGCGAGAGACCGGCGCCGACCACACGGCTCTCGCCGCCCGATCGCCCCGATTGTCCCGCGCATTGCCGCATTGCTCACTCCAGTCCACCGCGTCGCCGGCCGTTTCAGACACGATTGCGGGCGATTAGGCAAGCGGTACGGCTGACGCAGCCCGGGGGGCGAATAGCGAAACAGAAGTGAAGCGGGCAATCGGCAATAGCAGTCGGCAGTCGATCGAATGCCGATTGCCGAATGCCGACTGCCTGTTCGCTCTCAGGCGGCGCCGAGGATCAGGCGATCGGCAGCCGCCCGCGCCTCCTCGGTGATGACGGCGCCGGCCAGCATGCGGGCGATCTCCTCGCGCCGGCGCACCGAATCGAGCGGGGTGATGCTGGTGGTGACCGCCTTGCCGCCCTTCACCGTCTGCTTGGCGACCAGCAGATGGACCCCGGCACGCGCCGCCACCTGCGGCGCATGGGTGACGGTGAGCACCTGCACGCGTGTCGCCAGCCGCGCCAGGCGCACGCCGATGGCGTCGGCGACGGCACCGCCGACGGCGGTGTCGATCTCGTCGAAGATCAGGGTGGGTGCCGAGCCGCGGTCGGCCAGCGCCACCTTGAGCGCCAGCAGGAAGCGCGACAGTTCGCCGCCCGAGGCGACCTTCATCAGCGGTCCGGGCTGCGTGCCGGGGTTGGTGCGCACATGGAAGGCGACGTCGTCGATGCCGGTCTCGCCGGGACTGCCGGGATCGCTGACGATTTCGACCAGGAAGGCCGCCTGCTCCAGCTTGAGCGCCGGCAGTTCGGCAGCGACCGCCTTTTCCAGATGCCTGGCGGCGGCACGACGCTCCTTCGACAGGGCCATGGCGGCCGCATCGTATGCGCTGCGGGCGGCAGAGGCCGCCTTGTCGAGCTGGGCGAGCCGCTCCTCGCCGGATTCGAGCGCCGCCAGATCGCCGGCCATGCGTGTCGCCAGCGCCGGCAGGTCGGCGACGGTGACCTGATGCTTGCGGGCGGCGGCCCGGAGCGCAAACAGGCGCTCCTCGGTGCGCTCCAGCTCGCGCGGGTCGAAATCCGTGGCGGCCATCGCCCTGGCCAGCCCCTGCTCCGCCTCCTCCAGCGCGGAAAGCGCCTTGTCGAGGGCAGCGACGGCGTCGTCGAGCAGGCCGCCCGCCTCGGGCACCTTGCGCTCCAGCCGGCGGACGAGGCTTGCCAGCACCGGCACCGGCGAGGCGCCGCCGGCCACCGTCTCATGGGCCTCGGCGATGTCGCCGGCGATCTTCTCGGCGCGCATCATCTGCTGGCGCCGGTCGGCGAGCGCATCCTCCTCATCAGGCTCGGGCGCCAGCGCCGCCAGCTCGTCGACGGCGGCGCGCAGATAGTCGGCCTCGGCGCGGGCCGATGCGATCTGCGCCTTGAGCTCGCCGAGCGCCGCCTCCGCCTGCCGCCAGGCGGCATGCGCCGCAGCGACCGCATCGCGTCGTCCATCGAGCTTGCCGAAGGCGTCGAGCAGCGCCCGGTGCATGGACGGATCGACCATGGCGCGGTCGGCATGCTGGCCGTGAATTTCGACCAGCGCCGCGCCAATCTGGCGCAAGAGCACGACCGACACGGGAGAATCGTTGACGAAGGCGCGGCTGCGCCCGTCGACCCCCTGCACGCGGCGGAGGATCAGGTCGCCCTCGGCCTCGATGCCGCTGTCGGCGAGGATCGCCCGCGCCGGATGGTCGGCGGCGACGTCGAAGACCGCCGTGACGTCGCCCTGGGCGCTGTCGTCGCGCACCAGCGAGGCATCGCCGCGCCCGCCGAGCGCCAGCGACAGGGCATCGAGCAGGATCGACTTGCCGGCGCCGGTTTCGCCGGTGAACGCCGTCAGCCCGGCGGAGAAATCCGCGCTCAGACGGTCGATGATGACGATATCGCGTATGGCAAGGGCGACGAGCATGGCCGCTCCGGCAGGCAGCGGAACCGAATCAGCTGGTATTCTTGCCGGCAAACGCCTTGCTGATCCACGACCCGGCATTCTCGCGCGGCTCCAGGCCGCCGGTCTGGATGAGCTTGTAGGCGTCCTTGTACCACTGGCTGTCGGGGAAGTTGTGCCCGAGCACCGCGGTCGCGGTCTGCGCCTCGCCGGTGAGCCCCAGCGCCATGTTGGCCTCGGTCAGCCGCTCCAGCGCCTCTTCGACATGGCGCGTCGTCTGGTACTGGGTGACCACCACCTTGAAACGGTTGATCGCCGCCAGATAGTTGCGCTGCTCGAGATAATAGCGGCCGACCTGCATTTCCTTGCCGGCGAGCTGGTCGTTGCAGGCGATGATCTTGGCCTTGGCGTCGACGACGTATTCCGAATCCGGATAGTTGTTGACGATCTCCTCGAAGGCGGCGAGCGCCTTGCGGGTCATGTCCTGGTCGCGCGTGACGTCCGGCATCCGGCGGAAATAGGACAGGCCGATCAGGTAGTTGGCGTAGGCGGCGTCCGGGCTGCCAGGATAGAGCGAGAGGTAGCGCTGGCCGGAGCCGATGGCGGTGTCGAAATCACCGCGCTTGTAGCTGGTGAAGGTCGACATGATGAGCGCCTTGCGGGCGTATTCCGAATAGGGATGCTGGCGGTCGACCTCGTCGAAGCTCTTGGTCGCGTCCTTGAGCTTGCCGCCGTTCATATAGGCAAGCCCCTTGTTGTAGAGGTTGCCGGCGGGCTGATCGTCGGCAAAGGCGTCCGGGGTGCCTTCGGTCGATTTCGAACAGGCTGCAAGCCCGACCAGAGCGAGCCCGAGGAACGCCCAGCGCAGCCGCGCCAAGCGCTGCATGGTCGCCGGCCTGCCCAACCCATCGATTCCCGGTCGCACGCGCTACCCGCCTCTTGTCTGCTTCATGATCCAAGCCGCTGTTTTCTAGCCGAAAACCGTCAGCTCCGCCATGTCTGTGGGATCACACGGATTTGTGGCAATTTCCGGCCGCAACCCGACCGCACCGCAAGAATTCGCCGCGAGGGGAAATCAGGCGGCTTCCGGGCCGATTGCAGCCGTTTCCAGCGCGGCGTGCGCGACAGCCTCACGGCGTTCGCCGACATCGGCATCGCTCGCCCACGTCCACGCGCCCTCGTCGGAGAGCAATGCCGCCAGCGCCGCGACATTGAGCTTGTGGCCGCCGCGATAGGAGCGGTAGAGCCCGCGAATCGGCGCCCCGGCCAGCGCCAGGTCGCCGACGGTATCCAGCGCCTTGTGGCGCACGCACTCATCGACGAAGCGCAAGCCCTCCGGATTGATCACCCGCTCGTCGCTGATGACCACGGAATTGTCGAGCGAGGCGCCCTGCGCCAGGCCGCGCGCCCAAAGCTGTTCGACATCGGCGAGGAAGCCGAAGGTGCGCGCCCGCGCCAGCTCGCGCCGGAACACCGCGCCATCGATATCGGCGGCGAACTGCTGGCGCCCGACCAGCGGATTGGCGAAGGCGATCTCGACCTCGATGCGCGTGCCGTCATAGGGAAGGAACTCGGCGCGCGCCTCGCCAAGGCGCACCGAAACCGGACGCAGCACCTTGATGAAGCTGCGCGGCGCGTCGAGCGCGGCAATGCCGGCCTCATCGAGGGCTTCCAGAAACGCACCGGCGCTGCCGTCCATCACCGGCACCTCGGGCCCGTCGATCTCGATCGTCGCATTGTCGACATCGAGCGCCCTGAGGGTCGCCATCAGATGCTCTATCGTCGCCACCGAAGAACCGTTGAAGCCGACCACCGTGCAGGAGTCGGTGGCGCTGACATTCGTATAATGCGCGCGGACCGGCTCGTGGCCGTCAGCGTCGCGCACGCGCTGGAAGCAGATGCCACTGCCCGCCTCGGCCGGATGGATGGTCAGCGACGCCGGGCGACCGCTATGGACACCGATGCCCGAAACCGTCGTACTGCGGCGCAGTGTGTTCTGTCGTCCCGCTGATTGGCCGACCGCCATGCTCACGTCACCCGCCCCCAGAAAACCCGATTCCCGCCACAACAATGGCAAGAGTAGTCGGGGCCGGAGACGCCGCCAAATCACGCTTTCTGACGCATTGTAACCGCCGGTCGCCCGCCGGCCACGGTGACCAGCCCAATCATTTCAATGGGTTATGGAGGGACCGCCGCCCAAGGGCGGCAGTCCCTGACAGGGTTTGTGAGCGCGCTTCCCCGCTAGTTCGCCTGACGGCGCAGGAAGGCCGGAATCTCCAGCTCGTCGTCGGCAGGCCGCCCGTCGCGCGGCTGCGGCCGGCCGTGGGGATCGAGATTGCCGGCGCGCGGCCGGTAGAGACCGTCCGGCGCGGCAGCGGCGCGGTCAGCCGGTTGACGCGGTTGCGGCGGTGCGACAGGCCGCTGCTGTGCCGCATGCGGCTGGGCGGCAGCACGCGGCGCCACCCGCTCCGGCGCACGGGAAGGCTGGCCGGCACCGATCGGGTCGTCCTCGCGCCGGCCGAGACCGACGCTCGCCAGACGGCGGAGCAGGCTCATGGGGCCGCGATCGGCCTCATGCTGCGGTTGCTGCTGCGGCGCGCGATGGGCCGCTTCGTACTGCCGGCGGGCGACCGGCGGGAACTCCTCGACCCGCGGGATCCGCTTCGGCGGCAGTTCCGGCATCGGCGGAATATACGGCTCGTCGACCGCCGGCTCGCCGGCGTCCTCTTCGGCCGGCAGCGCCTCCTGCTCGATGTCGGCCATGCCGTAATCGACGGCGGGGGCCGGATCGAGCGGCGCGATGGTAATGCCGCTGTCACGGGTGGCCGGCGCCGGCGATTCGGCGGCGGCGCGCCCGACGGCGGAGGCAAAGGCATCGCGCGCCAGTTCGGCGGTCTCCCGCTTGGGCGCGAGCGCGGCGCTGGCGGCCGGCTGCGCCGGGGCGGCGGCCGGCTTTGCCGCCTGCGGCGCCGGCTGCGGAGCGGCGGCCGCGGTGGGCTGCGGCTGGGCCGCCGGCTTGGCGGCGGGCTGCGCGATGGAGCGCAGGCGCTGGCTCATTTCGGCGGCGCGCGCCTCGGCCGACGCGGTCTCGTCGCGGGCGACGCTGTCGATGCCGGTGGCGACCACCGACACACGGATGACGCCTTCCAGCTCCTCCTCGAAGGTCGCGCCGAGGATGATGTTGGCTTCCGGATCGACCTCCTCGCGGATGCGGGTTGCCGCCTCGTCGACCTCGAACAGGGTGAGGTCGCGGCCGCCGGTGATCGAGATGAGCAGGCCGCGGGCCCCGCGCATCGAGGTCTCGTCGAGAAGCGGGTTGGCGATCGCCGCCTCCGCCGCCTGGATGGCGCGGCGGTCGCCGGAGGCTTCGCCGGTGCCCATCATCGCCTTGCCCATCTCGCGCATGACCGAGCGCACGTCGGCGAAGTCGAGATTGATCAGGCCTTCCTTGACCATCAGGTCGGTGATGCAGGCGACGCCCGAATAGAGCACCTGGTCGGCCATGGCGAAGGCGTCGGCGAAGGTGGTCTTCTCGTTGGCGATGCGGAAGAGGTTCTGATTGGGGATGACGATCAGCGTATCGACGCAGCTCTGCAGCTCCTGGATGCCGCCGTCGGCGACGCGCATGCGCCGGGCGCCCTCGAACTGGAACGGCTTGGTGACCACGCCCACGGTCAGGATGCCGGCATCGCGCGCCGCCCGCGCGATGATCGGCGCCGCGCCGGTGCCGGTGCCGCCGCCCATGCCGGCGGTGACGAAGATCATGTGCGAGCCCGACAGGTGGTCGGTGATCTCGTCGATCGCCTCCTCCGCCGCGGCGCGCCCGATTTCGGGCTGGGAGCCGGCGCCGAGACCCTCGGTGACGGCAACGCCCATCTGGATGAGGCGTTCCGCCTTGGACGAGGACAGGGCCTGCGAGTCGGTGTTGGCCACCACGAACTCGCACCCGACCAGACCGGAGCGGATCATGTTGTTGACCGCGTTACCGCCGGCACCGCCGACGCCGAACACGGTGATCTTCGGCTTCAGTTCCTTGATATCGGGCATCTGCAGATTGATGGTCATGATTGCCTCGTCGTCTCTTTCGTCTTTCGGCCGTCCGCGCGTCCCGTCGGCCTGGTCCTTCTCCGGTCGGAGACCGCCGCCGCGGCTCCAGCGCCCGCGCGGCGCCTAAAAGCTCTCCCTGAACCACTGACCGACGCGGGCGAAGTAACCCCCCGTCCCGGTCATGGCCAAAGGCATGTCGGTTTCGTCGTCGAACGCACCCATCACGGCGACCTGGGGATAGACGAGCAGGCCGACGGCGGCGGCGAAGGCGGGGCCTCGCGCCGTTTCGGGCAATCCGACAATGCCCAGCGGCCGGCCGTTACGAATGTTGCGCGCCAGAATCCGGCGCGCCGCCTCGCCCAGGCCGTTAAGCTGGCTGGCGCCGCCGGTGAGAACCATGCGCCGGCCGACCAGCCCGGCGAAGCCGGAGGCATTGAGCCGGTCGCGCACCAGCTCGAGAATCTCCTCGGCGCGCGCCCGGATGATGCGGGTAAGCGCCGAGCGCGGCACGTGGTTGGGCACCAGACGCTCGTCCTCGTCGCCGATCGGCGGCACGGCGAGCACGTCGCGCTCGTCGGACGGCCCGGAAAGTGCGCTGCCGTAGACCGTCTTCAGACGCTCGGCGTCCTCGATGCGGGTCGACAGGCCGCGGGCGATATCGGTGGTGATGTGGTGGCCGCCGACGGCGATGGCGTCGACATGGACGAACTGGCCGCGGCTGAACACGGCGATCGAGGTGGTGCCGCCGCCGAAATCGATGACCGCGCAGCCGAGTTCGGCCTCGTCGTCGACCAGCGTCGACAGGCCGCTGGCATAGGGCGCGGCAACCATCGCCGCCACCGACAGGTGGCAGCGGTTGATGCACAATTCGAGATTGGCGAGCGGCGGCGCGTCGCCGGTGACCACGTGCATGTCGACGCCGAGCCGGCGGCCGACCATGTCGTGCGGATCGGCAATGCCGCCCTCGCCGTCGAGCGAATAGCCGATCGGCAGGGAATGCACGGCGGCACGGCCCTCGCTGATCGAGTGACGGCGGCCTTCGGCGAGCACGCGGCGGATATCGCCGTCGGCGACCTCGACGCCGGGCAGCGACACCGAGGCGGCGTAGCTTTCGCTCGCCAGCCGGCCGCAGGTAACGCTGACGATGAGCGATTCGACGGTGACGCCGGCCTGGCGCTCGGCCGCATCGACGGCGCAGCGGATGGCCTGCTCGGCGGCTTCCAGATTGGTGACCACGCCCGACTTGATGCCGCGCGAACGCTGATGGCCGATGCCGAGCACCTCGATGGCGTGGGTGCGGCCGCGCAGCGCCTCCCCCGGCGCGGTGGGCGTCAGCCGGGCGATCAGGCAGACGACCTTGCTCGACCCGACATCGAGGATCGACACGACCTGCGCACGGCGCGACAGGCCGTGGCCATGCTGATCGGATTTGCCGAAGAGGCGCATCAGGTATTCGTCCTCTGCCGGCGCGCGAGCTTCTCGCGCTCTTTGAGGAGGTCCTTGCGGGCGGCCAGCCCCTTGTCGTCCAGCCGCACGATCATCTCGCCGGGCAGGCGCATGTCGACCGTGGCGATCTCGCGCGACAGGAGCTTCTTCTGGGCATCGAGCATCGCCACCGTGGCCAGCGCCGCCTCCGCTTGCATCGCCGGCAGCATCAGCTCGATGCCGCTGTCGAGCACCACGTTCCAGCGCTCGCCGGAGACGAGCACCCCGGCGCGCACGTGATCGGCGATGTCCGGCTGGCTGTCGATCATTGCGACGAACTGCTGCGCCTTCTCCGCCGCGCCGGGGCCGACGACGAAGGGCAGATGGGCATAGCGCTCGTCAATGGCGTCGGTGATCACCTCGCCGGAACCGTCGATGAGCGACAGCTCCTCGCCATGCTGCCAGATGGCAAACGGCGTGCGCTCGGCGATGACCACTTCCAGCGTATTGGGAAAGAGCTTCTTGAGGGTGGCGTGATCGACCCACGGCAACAGGGCGACGCGGGCGCGCGCCGCATCGACATCGAAGGTGAGCAGCGACGGATCGCCCTTGATGTCCAGCCGGTCGAGCACGGCCAGTTCGGAGGTTTCGCTCTGGCCGGTGATCCTGACCTCGGTAATCGCCAGGCCCGACCAGGCGCTGACGGCCGAAACGACGCTGAGCGCCCGCCCGCCGGTGACCGCGCCGGCGACCGCCGTGGCGACGGTAAAGGCGAGCAGAGCCTTGAGCCCGAAACGGCGCGGCAGGCGCCACTGGCGGCGCAGCAGGATGCGCGCCGGACGGCGCAGGAAGGGCGGCAGCGCACCGACGCGTGCAGCCACCCCGCCGGAAGCGGCGGTCATGACACCGGAAACGTCAGTTGCTAGCGGCCGCAAGATGCGTCCTCCACGATCCACCGCACGAGTTTCCCGAAATCCATGCCGCCATAGGCGGCAATGTCGGGAACCAGTGACGTCGCCGTCATGCCGGGCTGCGTGTTGACTTCGAGGCAGACCACACCGTCCATGCCCTCAAGCCGGTCGTCGTAACGGAAGTCGGCCCGACTGACCCCACGGCAGCCCAAAGCCTGATGGGCGCGAAGTGCAAGCATCTGTACATTTTGGTAAATATTCGGTGAAATTTGTGCCGGCAGAACGTGCTGCGAGCCGCCCGCGTCATATTTGGCGTGATAGTCGTAGAACCCGCTTTCCGTAACGATATCAATGATATCGAGCGCTTGGTTGCCACGGACCGCGCAGGTCAGCTCGCGCCCGGCGACGTAGCTTTCGACCATGACCGTGTCGCCATAGGGCCAGTCGTCGGAACAAAGCGCCTGCGGCGGGTGGATCGCGTCCGCCTTGACCACATGGACGCCGAAGGTCGAGCCCTCGGCCGGCGGCTTGACCACATAGGGCGGCGGCATGACATGGGCTTCGGCCGCCTTGAAGCGATTGACCAGGATCAATTCGGCAACCGGAACGCCAGCCGCCTTCATCACGTCCTTGGACAGCGGCTTGTTCATGGCCAGCGCCGAGGCCAGCACGCCGGAATGGGTGTAGGGGATGCCGAGCACCTCCAGGATGCCCTGGACGCAGCCATCCTCGCCGAAGGGGCCATGCAGCGCGTTGAAGGCGACATCGGGCTTCAGCCGCGCCAGCTGGTCAGCGACATCGCGCCCGACATCGATGCGGGAGACGCGATAGCCCTCGCCTTCCAGCGCGTCGGCACACGCCTTCCCGGAATTGAGCGACACTGGCCGTTCGCTCGACCAGCCGCCCATCAGAACTGCAACGTGCGTGACCACAGACCCCTGAACCCGCTCGCGAATCGCACCACTGGGCCACTATGGCGTCGGAAATGGTTAACAATCGTTAACCAAGCCGCCCCAAACGGCACTTTCTGCGAAAATTAGGCGGCTGTTGCGGCCGGGACTCAGAGGGCCGGCGGGAATGGCAGCAGACCGCGCCTCAGGCAAGCGCCGAGCGGAGGTCGGTGCGGGCGAAACCGTCGCCCTTGAAGAGCAGCGGCTCGCGATTTTTGGATGCAAATCAGTCGACTCTGGGAAAACCCTCAGCCGCTTCGCCGAGGAACGGCGCCACCTCTTCGCCCGGCAGGAAGCGGCCGACGCGCTTGATCTCCCATTCGAGCCGCACGCCGCTGGTGGCCAGCACCCGCGCCCTGACCGTCTCGCCGAGGCGCTCCAGATCGGTGGCGGTAGCCGCCCCGGTATTGATGAGAAAGTTGCAGTGCATCTCGGAGACCATGGCGCCGCCGACGATGAGGCCCCGGCAGCCGGCCGCGTCGATGAGCTGCCAGGCCTTGCCGCCGGGCGGATTGGTGAAGGTCGAGCCGCCGGTCTTCTCGCGGATCGGCTGGGCGCGTTCGCGGTGCGCCTCGACCGCATCCATCGCCGCCTTGATCTCGGCCTGCGGCGCGGGCGTTCCCTGAAAGACCGCCTCGGTGAAGATGAGGTCTTTCGGCGCGGCGGCATGACGATAGGCGAAGCCCATCTCCTCGTTGGCGAGCACATGGCGCCGCCCCTGCCGGTCGACCGCGTGGACTTCGATGAGGCGCTCGCGCGTCTCGCCGTCATTGGCCCCGGCATTCATGCGCAGCGCACCGCCGAGTGTGCCGGGAATGCCGAAATAGAAGGCGAAGCCGGCAAGCCCCTCGGCAAGCGCGAAGGCGGCCAGCCGCTTGTCGGGCAGCGCCGCACCGGCGCGGATGCGGTCACCCGGTTCGCGCACCGCATGACCGAAGCCCTTCGCCGACAGACGGATGACGACGCCCGCGATGCCGCCGTCGCGGACCAGGAGATTTGAGCCGACGCCGATGACGGTTACCGGCACATCCGGATTCAGTTTCTCAAGAAAGAGCGCGAGGTCGTCGGTATCCGCCGGCTGGAACAGAAGCTCCGCCGGCCCGCCGACGCGGAACCATGTGAACGGCGCCAGCGGCGCGTCCTCGGAGAGCCGCCCGCGAATGGCGGAGAAATCACCGAAACGATGGGTGGTCACGGAGACGAATCCTTGGGCGCATGGGCGGCGAGCATGGCGTCGATGGCGGCTTCGAGGGGATCGAGGTCGTTCAGATGGATGGCCCAGAGAGCTTGTGGATTGACGTCGCTGTAGACGTGACGTAGCCGATTTCCCAAATCCGCGACCTGACGCCAGGGGATTTGCGGCTGCTCCGCCTTCCAGTCGTCGGGGATGTGCCGTGAAGCCTCGCTGATGACTTCAAGAAACCGCTCGAAGGCAGCCCAGGCAACCTCGTCCTGGCGCACGTCTTCCAGGGTCTTGCCCGCCACAAGGCGCTGGATGTCTCCGGACACCGCTCCTTGATGTCCTCAAGCGCCGGAAAACGCACGGTCGTCCGTCAAAACACCTCCACGGCGTCCCGGCGCGCATGTTCGGCGAGCGTTGCCCGAGGTCACGCTCCGAGATCAAGCATGTCCGCCGCGCAATCCGATGTGATCCTCCACCAGATGGCCAAGGCCGATCAGATCCAGCATGCGAGAACTTCCGCCCGGGCACGACATCGATCAACAGATCGACATCGCTGTCCGGCCGGTGGTCGCCGCGCGCCCGCGATCCGAACAGCGCCATATGCGCCACGCCTTCGCGCTCGAATTGCGGGCGGAGCGCGCGCAGCTCGGCCAGGAGCTGATCGCGGCTGATTTCGCGTGCCAGAAGTGTTTCGCTGTCGCTCATGGACGACAATCTAGGCCGTGCCGCCGCGCTTCGCCAGTTCGTCGGGCAGCGCATAGGCCCATTGGCTGATCGAGCCGGCGCCGAGGCAGACGACATAATCGCCGGACCTGGCGACGCCAGCGATGGTGCCGGCCAGCGCCTCGGGGCCGGCAAGCGGGCGGGCGTCGCGATGGCCGCGCACACGCAGGCCCTCGACCAGATGGTCGCGGTCGATGCCTTCGATCGGCGCCTCGCCGGCCGGATAGACCGGCGCCACGACGACGATGTCGGCGTCGTTGAAGCAGGTGCAGAACTGGTCGAAGAGGTCGTGCAGGCGCGTGTAGCGGTGCGGCTGGACGACGGCGATCACCCTGCCCCTGGCCACCGAGCGGGCGGCATGCAGCACAGCGGCGATCTCGATCGGGTGGTGGGCGTAGTCGTCGATGATCTCGACGCCATTCCAAGCGCCGGTGCGGGTGAAGCGGCGCTTGACCCCGCCGAAGCCGGCCATGCCGGCAGCGATCGCCTTGTCGGAGACGCCGAGATGATGGGCGACGGCGAGCGCCCCGGTGGCGTTCTGGACGTTGTGCTCGCCCGGCATGGCAATCGACAGATTCTCGATGATGCGGCGCGCGCTGCCCTGGCGGTCGCCGATGGTCGCCGTGAACACCGAGCGCCCGCCCTCGATACGCAGGTCGGTGTAGCGCACGTCGGCCTGCGGGCTGGCGCCATAGGTGACGATGCGCCGGTCCTCGATGCGCCCGATCAGCGCCTGCACCTCCGGGTGGTCGATGCACATGACCGCGAAGCCGTAGAAGGGCACGTTCTCGACGAACTGGTGGAAGGCTTCGCGCACGCGGTCGAAGGTCTTGTAGTGGTCGAGATGTTCCGGGTCGATATTGGTGACCAGCGCCACGTCGGCCGGCAGCTTGATGAAGGTGCCGTCGCTCTCGTCCGCCTCGACCACCATCCAGTCGCTGTCGCCCATGCGCGCATTGGTGCCATAGGCGTTGATGATGCCGCCATTGATGACGGTGGGATCGAAGCCGCCGGCATCGAGCAGCGCCGCCACCATGGAGGTGGTGGTGGTCTTGCCGTGGGTGCCGGCCACCGCCACCGCCTGTTTCAGCCGCATCAGCTCGGCCAGCATCTCGGCACGGCGCACCACCGGCAGCAGGCGCTCGCGCGCCGCCTTGAGTTCGGGATTGTCGCGCTTGATGGCCGAGGAGACGACCACGACCTTGGCCTCGCCGAGATTGGCGGCGTCGTGGCCGATGGCGATCGAGATGCCTTTTTCGCGCAGACGCTGGACATTGGCATTGTCGGAAAGGTCGGAGCCCTGGACGCGGTAGCCGAGATTGACGAGAACCTCGGCGATGCCGCTCATGCCGATGCCGCCGATGCCGACGAAATGCACCGGCCCGATGTCCATGCCCATTTTCATGCCGTCGCTCCCGAAGTCCGGCCGGCAGACGCGCCGGCCGCGACACGCTCTACCACATCGGCGAGGCGTTTGACGGCATCCGGACGGCCGCATTTGCGCGACGCCTCGGCCGCCGCACCGAGCCGCACCGGGTCGCTCATCAGCGCCGGCCAGATCCGCAGCGAGGCGCTCGGGCGTCATGTCCTTCTGCTCGACCATCCAGCCGCCGCCGGCACCGGCCAAAACCAGCGCATTGGCCTTCTGGTCCTGATCGAGCGCGCCGGGCAGCGGCACCATGATCGCCGGCCGGCCGATCACCGTCAGTTCGGCGACGGTCGAGGCGCCCGAGCGGCTGACGATGAGGTGGCTGTCGGCGGTGCGCTGCGGCAGATCGCGGAAGAAGGGCTGCAACTCGGCGGCAACGCCGAGATCCGTGTAGGCCGCCGTGACGCGCTCCATGTCCTCCGGCCGGCATTGCTGGACGATGGCAAGACGCCGGCGCAGCGGCTCCGGCATCAGGGCGACGGCCGGCGGCACCAGATCGGACATGAAGCGGGCGCCCTGGCTGCCGCCGAAGACCAAGAGACGGAAGGGCCCGTCCGCGGCAAGAGCCGGATAGGGCGTCTCCGCCGCCGCGAGCACCGCCGGCCGCACCGGATTGCCGGTCTGCACGATCTTGGGAGCCACCTTTTCGGTGCCGCGCACCTGCTGCTGGCTGGTGGCGATCGCCGTGACCCGCGGGGCGAGGAAACCGTTGGCGCGGCCGATGACGGCGTTCTGCTCGTGAATGACGGTCGGCACGCCCCTGCGGGCGGCGGCGAGCATGGGCGGCAGGGTCGGATAGCCGCCGAAGCCGACGGCAACGGCGGGCTTCAGGCGCCCGATCAGCGACCACGCCTGGACGATCCCCCAAGCGAGGCGCAGCACGCCTCTCGCGAAGGCGACCGGGTTCGCGCGTCAACGTCGACGAAGCGATGCGATGGACCTCTTCGGCCGGGAAGTCCTGTCCATAGGCTTCGACGCGCGTGGTCGGTGGCCAGATGGATGCGCCAGCCGCGGCGTCGAAGCTCCAGGGCCAGCGCCTCGGCCGGAAACAGGTGGCCGCCGGTGCCACCGGCCGCCAGCAGCGCGATACCGCCCATGCCGTCCCCGTTCAAACCGGCTTCGGCGCCGGCGGTGGCGTGGCGATGACCCGCCGCACGATGCGCCGCGGCTCCGGCCCCCGGCGGGTGAGCGACAGCAAGCAGGCCCATGCCGAAGGCGACGGCGACCATCGACGAGCCGCCATAGGAGATGAAGGGCAGCGTCATGCCCTTGGCCGGGATCATGTTGAGGTTGACCGCCATGTTGATGACCGACTGCACGCCGAAGAGGACCACAAGGCCGGACCCGGCGAGACGCACGAAGGGGTCCTCCTGGCGGGCCGAGCCGCTGAGGCCGCGCAGCACCACCAGCGCGAAGACCAGCACCAGGGCGATGCACACCAGGATGCCGAACTCCTCCGCCGCCACCGCGAAGATGAAATCGGTATGGGCGTCGGGGAGCACGCGCTTGACCACGCCCTCGCCCGGCCCCTGCCCGAGCCAGCCGCCATGCATGATGGAATCGAGCGCCTTGTCGATCTGGAAGGTGTCGCCCGATTGCGGCGAGATGAAACGGTCGATGCGCGCCGCCACATGCGGCAGCATCACATAGGCGGCGACGGTGCCGCCCATGGCGGCAAGGCCGAGCGCGGCGATCCAGAACCACGACAGCCCGGCCATGAAGAACAGCGATCCCCATGAAATGGTGATCAGCATGGTCTGGCCGAAATCCGGCTCGGCGATGAGCAGCGCCGCGACGATGCCGAACAGGATGATGGCGAAGACGTTGCCGGGGATGTCCTGCCGGCGCCGGTTCTCGGAGAACAGCCAGGCGGCGACGACGACGAAGGCCGGCTTCATGAACTCGGACGGCTGCACCGACAGGCCGGCGATATCGATCCAGCGCCGGGCGCCCTTCACCTCGACGCCGATGACGAGCGTCACCATCATCAGCACGATGGCGATGGCGAGCACGATGAGCGCGCCCCGCCGCGCCTGCGCCGGCGTCAGGAACGAGGTGGCGATCATCACCGCCAGCGCCGGGAAGAAGAAGGCGATCTGGCGGTCGACGAAATGGAAGCTGTTGTAGCCGAGGCGCTCGGCGACCGCCGGAGTGCCGGCAAAGCGACAGCACGATGCCGCCCAGCATCAGCACGACGAGCGCACCGAGGAGATATTTGTCCACGGTCCACCACCACTCGGCGAATTGACTGCGATCGGCACGGCTGACCATCAGGCGGCCTCCCCCTGGCTGGTAATTCCATCGAGCTGGAGCACGAGGGCGCGGAAAGCGTCGCCGCGCACCTCGAAATTCTTGAACTGGTCGTAGGAGGCCGAGGCCGGCGACAGCAGCACCACCGGCTCGGCGCGCCGAATCTTGCGCAGCATCGGCGGTGGCAGCCGCCACAGCAACGGCAAGCGTGCCGGAAATCACATGCGGAACGCGCGTCCCCAGCGTACCGGCAAAGTCCTCGGCCGCCTCGCCGATGAGATAGGCCTTGGCGATGCGCGGGAAGAAGTCGGCGAGCGCGGCGATGCCGCCCGCCTTCGGCCGGCCGCCGGCGATCCAGTAGATCGGCGCGAAACTGGCCAGCGCCTTGGCCGCGGCGTCGGCATTGGTCGCCTTGGAATCGTTGACGAAGAGGACGCGGCCGCGCCGGCCGACCTCCTCCATGCGGTGCGACAGGCCGGGGAAGCTTTGCAGGCCCCTGACGATGGTCTGCCGGTCGAGGCCGAGCGCGCGGGCCACCGCCACCGCCGCGGCGGCGTTCTGGGCATTGTGGGCGCCGCGCAGCGAGCCGACGCCGGCAAGGCTGGCGACCCGCGTCGAGGCGCCGTCGGCGACCGCGATGATATCGGCACCGGCGGCATAGACGCCGTCGGCCAGCGGCCGGCGGGCGGAGATGCGCACGACGCGCTTGCCGGAACGCGCCACGCGGTCGGCGATCGCCTGCGACGGCCCGTCGTCGACGGCGATCACCGCCATGTCGGAATCGGCGACCAGGCGCTCCTTGATCGCGGCATAGGCCTCGAAGGTGCCGTGGCGGTCGAGATGGTCGGGCGTGAGGTTGAGCAGCACGCCGATCGAAGGGTCGAGGCTCGGCGCGAGATCGATCTGGAAGGAGGAGCACTCGACCACATGGAAACGGCCACGGCGCGGCGGCTCCAGCGAGAGGATCGCCTTGCCGATATTGCCGCCGAGCGCCACCTCGCGGCCGGCGGTGGCGATGAGATGGGCGATCAGCGCCGTGGTGGTCGATTTGCCGTTGGTGCCGGTGATGGCGATGAACGGCGCGTCGGGACGATGGCGCCGCCGCTCGCGGCAGAACAGCTCGATATCGCCGATGACCTCGACGCCGGCGGCGCGCGCGCTGGTAACCGTCCAGTGCGGCACGGGATGGGTGAACGGCACGCCCGGCGTCAGCACCAGCGCGGCGAAGCTCTTCCAGTCGGCAACGCGCAGGTCGACGATCGCGATGCCGGCGGCGCGCGCCGCGGCAACCGCATCTTCATTGTCGTCCCAGGCGGCAACCGTCGCCCCGCCGGCGACGAGCGCCAGACGCGCTCACGCGGCCGCTCTCGCCGAGGCCGAAGACCGCGACGGTGCGCCCGCTGAAGCTGGTGACGGGGATCATGGCGCGCGCTTCACCTGAGCTTCAGCGAGGACAGGCCGATCAGCGCCAGCAGCACGGCGACGATCCAGAAGCGGATGACGATCTGCGACTCGGTCCAGCCCAGCTCCTCGAAATGGTGATGGATCGGCGCCATGCGGAAGACGCGCTTGCCGGTCAGCTTGAACGAGGCGACCTGGATGATGACCGACAGCGCCTCGACCACGAACAGGCCGCCGACGATGGCGAGCATGATCTCGTGCTTGGTGGCCACGGCGACCGAGCCGAGCAGGCCGCCCAGCGCCAGCGAGCCGGTATCGCCCATGAAGATCGCCGCCGGCGGCGCATTGAACCACAGGAAGCCAAGGCCGGCGCCGAGCATGGCGCCGCACAGCACCGCCAGCTCGCCGGTGCCCGGCACGAAGTGGATCTGCAGGTAATCGGCAAACACCGCGTTGCCGGAGAGATAGGCGATGAAGCCGAAGCTCGCCGCCGCGATCATCACCGGCACGATGGCCAGACCATCGAGGCCGTCGGTGAGGTTGACGGCGTTGCCGGCGCCGACGACGACGAAGGCGCCGACGGGCACGAAGAACCAGCCGAGATTGAAGACCAGGTCCTTGAAGAAGGGAAAGGTGAGCGTGGTCGAAAGCGGCGCCGTGCCGATCAGCGCGAGGATCACGCAGGCGGCGCCGGCGATGCCGAATTCCAGCGCCAGCCGCGACCTGGCCGAATAGCCCTTGTCGGTCTGCTTGGTGACCTTGAGATAATCGTCGTAGAGCCCGACGAGGCCGAAGGCGATGGTCACCAGCAGGACGATCCACACATAGACGTTGACGAGGTTGGCCCAGATCAGCGTCGACACGATCAGGCCGGAGAGGATCATCAGCCCGCCCATGGTCGGCGTGCCGGCCTTGGTCAGCAGGTGGTTCGGCGGCCCGTCGGCGCGGATCGGCTGGCCCTTGCCCTGGCGGATGCGCAGCGCGGAAATGATGATCGGCCCGAACAGGAAGACGAAGACCAGCGCCGTCATGGTGGCGCCGGCCGTGCGGAAGGTGATGTAGCGGAAGACGTTGAGGACCGAAGCGTGCTCGGACAAGCTCACCAAGGAAATAGAGCATCAGGCGCTATCCTGTTCCTGCACGACACCGACGGCGGCCCTGGCAGGAGCGAAGCGCGCCTTGATGGTTTCGACCAGCGGCCCCATGCGGCTGGCATTGGAACCCTTGACCATGATCACGTCGCCGGGCGCGATGGCCTCGACCACCAGCGGCTCCATGTCGGCCGCCCGTTCGGTATAGCCGCCGTGCAGGCGCACCGGTAGCGCATCCCACAGCGAACGCATCAGCGGACCGACCAGGAAGACGGCATCGACATCCGCCTCGGCCAGCGGCGCGGCAAGCCCGGCATGCATGGCCTCCGCCCCGCGGCCGAGCTCCAGCATATCGCCGAGGATGGCGATGCGCCGCCCGTTGCGCCCGGGCTCGGCCTGGCCGAGCAGCGCGATGGCCGCGCTCATCGAGGCCGGATTGGCGTTGTAGCTCTCGTCGATCAGCATCGCCGTGCCGCCCGGCACCCGCAGTTCCTGGCGCTGGCCGCGGCCCTTGCCGGCGGAGAGCTTGGCGAGCGCCAGCGCCGCGCGGGCGAGATCGCCGCCGAGCAGCGCGACAGCGGCAAGCACGGCCAGGCTGTTCTGCACGAGATGGCGGCCGGGCGCGCCGAGCTTGTAGGAGACCTCCTCGCCGAGCACCGTGGCCGCGATGCAGGAGACGTTCTCCTTGAGTTTGGCGGCGGTGAGCCGCACCTCGGCGTCCTCATGCTCGCCGAAGCCGACGATGCGTTCGACGCCGGCCTCGCGGGCAAGTGCGGCCAGCAGGTCGTAGTGCGGGTTGTCGCGATTGATGATCGCTGCCCCGCCCGGCTCGACGCCTGAGAAGATCTCCGCCTTGGCGCGGGCGATCCCCTCCACGTCCTTGAAATATTCGAGATGGACCGGCTCGACCGTGGTGACGATCGCCACATGCGGGCGCACCATGCGCGTCAGCGGCTCGATCTCGCCGGCATGGTTCATGCCGATCTCGAAGATGCCGTATTCGGCCTCGCGCGGCATGCGGGCGAGCGTCAGCGGCACGCCCCAGTGATTGTTGAACGAGGCCGGCGAATAATGGACGGCGCCGCCGGGCGCCAGCGCCGTTGCCAGCATCTCCTTGGTTGTGGTCTTGCCGACGCTGCCGGTGATCGCGGCGATGCGCGCATGGCTGCGCAGGCGCGCGGCGACACCGACGCCGGTGAGCGCGCCGAGCACGTCGTCGGCAACGGTGAGCGAGGCGGTGATGCGGCCGAGCGCGGCCAGGCGATCCTCGCTGACGACGGCAGTGGCGGCACCGGCGGCAAGCGCGATCGAGACGAAGTCGTGCCCGTCATGCTTGTCGCCGTGAATGGCGAAGAAGGCCTCGCCCGGCTTTATCGTGCGGCTGTCGATGGAGATGCCGGAAACGGTCTCGGGCACCGGACCCAGCGGCCGGCCGCCGGTCGCCGCGAGGAAGGTCTCCCAGCTCCACAGCGGCGCGCTCATGCAACCTCCCCGGCGAGCGCCGCTGCCACCGCTTCGTGGTCGGAAAAGGGGATCTTGCGATCGCCGACGATCTGGCCGGTCTCGTGGCCCTTGCCGGCGACACAGAGCACGTCGTTGGGGCCGAGCATGGCGACGGCGCGGGCGATCGCCTCGCCACGGTCGCCGATCTCGACGGCACCGGGCGCCGCAACCATGATCGCCCTGCGGATCGCGGCCGGGTCCTCCGAGCGCGGATTGTCGTCGGTGACGATCGCCACATCGGCATTTTCGGCGGCGGCCCTGCCCATCAGCGGCCGCTTGCCGGTATCGCGGTCGCCGCCGGCGCCGAAGACGACGACGAGGCGGCCGCGGGTCATGGGGCGCAGCGCCTGGAGCGCGCTCACCAGAGCGTCGGGCTTGTGGGCATAATCGACGAAGACGAGCGCGCCGTTCCGCTTGTGGCCGACAAGCTCCAGCCGGCCGGGCGCGCCTTCGAGAGTGGCGAGCGCGTCGATGGCGGCCTCGGGCGCGATGCCGGCGCCGATGGCAAGGCCGGCGGCGACCAGCGCATTCGACGCCTGGAAGGCGCCGGCAAGCGGCAGGAGAAGATCGCGCCTGACCCCGAAGGCGGAGAGCCGCAGGCGCTGGTGGAGCCCCTCGGCGGCGAGGCCGAGGAAACGGATTTCGCTGCCCGCCCAGCCGATGCGGATGAGGTTCTGGCCGCGCTTTTCGGCGACCCGGGCGACGTCGGCAGCGCGCGCGCCGTCCATGTCGATCACCGCGGTCCCGTCGGCCGGCAGGATGTCGGTGAACAGACGCAGCTTGGCGGCGAGATAGGCTTCCACCGTCGGGTGGTAGTCCATGTGGTCGCGGCCGAGATTGGTGAAGCCGGCGGCGGCGATGCGGATGCCATCGAGGCGATGCTGGTCGAGACCGTGGCTGGAAGCCTCCAGCGCCGCGTGGGTGACCCCGTCGGCGGCCAGCCGATCGAGTTCGGCATGCAGCGCCACCGGGTCGGGCGTGGTCAGGCTGCCATATTCGGTGCGTCCGCCGGTGACCACGCCGATGGTGCCGAGGCTCGCCGCCTCATAGCCCGCGGTGCCGAAGATCTGGCGCGCGAAGGCGGCGACCGAGGTCTTGCCGCTGGTGCCGGTGACGGCGACGAGATGGTCGGGCTGGCGCGGATAAAGGCGCGCCGCCATCAAAGCCAGCGCCCGGCGCGGCTCGTCGGCGCGCACGACCGCGGCCTCGGCCGGCAGATCGAGCTCGGCCCCCGCCCCCGCCAGTACGGCGGCCGCGCCGCGGCGAACCGCTTCGCCGGCAAAGCGGGCGCCGTCGGCGGTGCTGCCCGGCAGCGCCGCGAACAGATCGCCCGGCGCAACCTTGCGGCTGTCGGCCGAGAGCCCGCCGATCTCGATTGCCCCGATGCCAGTGGAAAGCGTCAGTCCGGCAGCTGCGGCAAGTTCTCCAAGTTGCATCGACACCCAGGTCGTCCGGTTGTGCGTTTCATGCGCCGCATCGTCTACCGCGGCCGGTTCAGTTGGACACTAACAAAGACTCGACCCCCTCGTCCTTGCGTGGCTCGACCCCGAGCAAGGCCGCCGAGCGCCGGATGATGGCGCCCACCGTCGGAGCCGCATTGGAACCCGCCGTCGTGCCGCCACCCTCTTTCGCCCGCTGAGGATCGTCAAGCATCACCAGCACCACGTATTGCGGGTCGTCAATCGGGAAGGCGGCCAGGAAAGAATTGAGCCGGGCTGTGTCAGAATAACGGCCGTTGACGACTTTCTGGGCCGTGCCGGTCTTGCCGCCGACCATGTAGCCGGGGACGGCCGCCCGCCGGCCGGACCCCTTGAGAACGTTGAGACGGAGGAGATAGCGCAGGTCGGTGCTGACCTGGGGCTTGACCACCCGCACCGCCATCTCCCTGGCCGCGGCCGCGCTGCGCGGCTCGAAGGTCGGCGGGATCAGCCAGCCGCCATTGACCAGCGCCGCGTCGGCCACCGCCGTCTGCATGGGGGTGACGGCGAGGCCCTGGCCGAAGGCGATGTTCATCGTCGTGAGATCGGTCCAGCGCCGTGGCAGGATGGGCGAGGCCACCTCCGGCAGGTCGGTCTTGAGCGTCGTCGTCAGGCCGAAGCGCTTGAGATACGCCTGCTCGCCGGCGGTGCCGACCTTCATCGCCATGTGGGCGGCGCCGATGTTGGACGAATAGATGAAGACCTCGGGCACGGTGAGCGGGCGGTACTTGCCGTGGAAATCGTGGATGGTGAAGCCGCCGGCATGGATCGGCTTGCTGGCGTCGATGACGTCGCCCATCTTCACCGCGCCGCTGTCGAGCGCCATGGCGAAGGTGAAGCTCTTGAACACCGAACCGAGCTCATAGGCGCCGGCCGTCATGCGGTTGAGCCGGTCGGGCTTGTGGGCATCGACCGGATCGTTGGGATCGTAGTCGGGCAGCGACGCCATCGCCAGGACTTCGCCGGTATGCGCGTTGAGTACGACGCCGGCGGCGCCGAGCGCACTGTACTTGGCCATCGCGTTGGCGAGCTCGTCGCGCACGATGTGCTGGACGCGCACGTCGATCGACAGCGGCACCGGCTCGAGGTCGCCGCCGCGCGCGAAGCCGGCCGCGTGCAGATCGCCGAGCCCGTGGTCGTCGATGTATTTCTCCATGCCGGCAATGCCCTGGTTGTCGATGTTGACCAGGCCGAGGAGATGCGAGGCCAGCGGCCCGCCGGGATAGAAGCGGCGCTTCTCGCTGAGGAAGCCGATACCGGGAATGCCGAGCGAATGGATCTGGCGCTGCTGCTCGGGCGTGATCTCGCGCTTGATCCAGGCGAAGCCGGCATTGGTCGACAGCCTGGCGCGCAGCGAGCTGGCATTGAGGTCGGGCAGCACGCTGGTGATCAGTTCGGTCGCCTCGTCGGGATCGAGAATGTTGCGCGGTTCGGCATAGAGCGACGACATGGTGATGTCGGTCGCCAGGATCTCGCCGTTGCGATCGACGATGTCCGGCCGGCTGGTGGCCATGGCGGTGTTGGGATCGTAACCGCTGCCGCCGGCCGGCGTATCGAGGCCGAAGAGGACCAGCCGCCCGATGAGGGCGAGATAGGCCAGCGCGAAGACGACGACGACGACGCGGATGCGCCGGCGCACCGGATCGCCGGAGACGGCGACGGGCTGCCTGAGGGCGCTGCGGCTGCGCGCCTGCCTGACGCGCGGCTCCGGGATCGGGCTTGCCTGTTGCTCAATCGCGGCCATGAGGTATGCCGTCTCGCTCCCTGTCTGCCGGCCTAGCGGATCTCGACCGGCGCCTGTGCCGCGATGCGCGCCAGTCTTTCGGCCGTCTTGTCGTCAATGGTGACCGGCTTCAGCGGGATCTCGTCGATGGTGGCGATCTGCTCCGGCGAGAACGACTGAAGCTGGAAATGGTCGGCGTATTTCTCGATCGTTGCCTGCAGGCGCGCGGGCTGCGTCAGCAGGCTCCACTCGGCCTTGAGCAGGACGATCTGGTTCTTTTCCTTGGCGATCGCGGATTGCAGCGTGGCGACCCGCTCGGCGGCAAGCTCCGTCCTGTGCTTCATGTCGTAGGTGACCGCCGCGCCGACGAGCATCGCCGCCAGCAGGATGAGGTTGAAGACGCGACCCATGACTCACACTCCCTCGACGAAATCGGGCAGCGACGGCACGCCGAGCGCTTCGGGCGCCAGCGGCCGCGCCGGCGCCGCGGTGCGCCGGGCTGCCCTGAGACGCGCCGAGCGGGCGCGCGGATTGGCGGCGGTCTCCGCCGTGCCCGGTGTGACGGCGCCGCGCTGAAGCAGGCTGAAGGTCGGCTCGGCAACCGCTACGTCCGGCCGATGGCGCGAGGCGCCGCTCTGCGTCGCCGAGCGATCGGCGAGGAACCGCTTGACGATGCGGTCCTCCAGCGAATGGAAGGAGACGACCACCAGCCGCCCACCCTCGCCCAAGATGCGCTCGGAGGCGGCAAGCGCCTCGGCCAGTTCCTCCAGCTCGCGATTGACGAAGATACGCAGCGCCTGAAAGGTGCGCGTCGCCGGATGGATGGCCTGGTCGCGCCGGCCGCCGACGGCGCGGGCGACGATATTGGCGAGTTCGAGCGTGCCGGTGAGCGGCTTCTCCGCCCGCGCCCGGTCGATGGCCGCGGCCACGGCGCGCGCCTTCTTCTCCTCGCCGAGCACGGCGATGACCCGCGCCAGCGCCTGTCTCTCCATGCGGTTGACCACGTCGGCCGCGCTCGGCCCCTCGCGCCCCATGCGCATGTCGAGCGGCCCCTCGCTGCGGAAGGAGAAGCCGCGCGACGCCGTATCGACCTGCATGGAGGAGACGCCGATATCGAGCACCACGCCGTCGACACGCTCGCGGCCGTGGGCGCGGGCGATCGCGTCGAGCGCCGAGAAGCGGCCCTCGGCGAGCGTCAGCCGGCCGCCGGCCGCGCGCGCGAGATCGGCGCCGCCGGCAATCGCCGTGGGATCGCGGTCGATGGCGATGACGTCGGCACCGTGGGCGAGAAGGGCGGCGCTGTAGCCGCCCGCCCCGAAAGTGCCGTCGATGAAGATGCCACCGGCGCCGGGCGCGAGGAAGCGAACAACCTCCTCGATCATTACGGGGACGTGACGGGCCAGTCCGCCAGCAGCGTCGGTCGCGTCAACGCCGCTGCCCGCCGTATTCATTCCCCCGTCCTCTGATTCGCGCCCGGCGCGCGGTGCCCTGGTGCCAGGCGTTTTCGCAGGTCGCGCAACCGGTTCTTGGCCTCTTCCCGGTAGGCTGCGAAACGCTCCGGCTCCCAGATCTGAAACTTGTAGCCCTGGCCGACAAAGGTGACCCGGTCGCTGATGCCGGCATGGGCCTTGATCGTGTCGGTGAGGACGACGCGGCCGTCCTGATCGATCCTGAGGATCTCGCTGTCGCCGATCAGCGTCGTCGACAAGAGCTCGTGATCCTCGGAGAAGGGTTCGAAATTGGCGATGCTGGCGCCGATCACCTGACGCAGGCGCGTGCCGCCGGCGTCGATCGCCTGCTGGTCCAGCGTCGGGCAGCAATAGAGACCGTCGAATCCATCCACCGCCAGCACCGCCCGGAACGGCGCCGGGATCGACACGCGACCCTTGGCGTCCAGCCGGTTGATGAAGGTGGAAACGAACTCGTCCATCGCCCTTGCCCGCCTCGCCCGGCAGGCACCCGCGCCCGCCGATCGTGTCATCCCGGCAGAACCGGCGATGAGCCGGCCGGAAGGCCCTGGCGCGCTTCATGACGACCCCCGCGCTGTCGGCCGGTTGACCGGCAATGTGCCGGCCTGCTTCCGGGATTTCATGGGATATCATGGGATTTCACGGGCCGTCAAGGAAATGGCTGGGTTTCGGGTGGCGCCCGGCGACTTTGGCGCATCCGCCATTCAGCAACGGTTAGGCTTAAGAAACGGTTCAAACTGCGGGCATCGCCTGCCGGCGGTGACAGCGAGTGGCCTTGCGGCGGCGTCATCGCTAAATAGGTGAGATGAAACGCGACGAAGCCATCGCCAGACTGAAGGAGACCGAGGCCGCCATCCGCGCCCTCGGAGCGACCTCGCTTTATCTCTACGGTTCGACCGCGCGCGACGAGGCGCAGCCGGACAGCGATGTTGACGTGTTCATAGAATACGTCCCGGGGCGTTTCACGATCCTCGATCTGGTCGGCGTTCAGCAGGAATTGTCAGAACGGCTCGGCGTCGAAGTCGATATTGCGACACGCGACGGTCTCCACCGACGTCTGAAGAAGCGCATCGAGCAGTCGGCGATCCGGATATTCTGACGTGGCGAAGCTTGTCAGGCCCTACCTCGACGACATCCTCGACGCCATTCGCGGCATCGAGGACACCGTGGACGGTCTCAGCTTCGAGACCTACGCCGAAGTCTGGAGTATTCGACGAAGCGTCGAACGCGGCATCGAGATTATTTCGGAAGCATCACGACGCATCCCGGAGGACCTGCGGCAGACCCAGCCACAGGTGCCGTGGAAACGCATCATCGGCATCGGCAACGTGCTCCGCCACGACTACCGGGAGGTCGTCGACCGCGTGATCTATGACCTGACCGGGGAAGAGCTTGAATCTCTCAAGGCCGCCATCCTCGCGATCGAAGCCAGTCTCGACGAGCCTGACGAATAGCCCCGAAATGGCGGCGCCGCCGACCTCATCGGACGGCGGCGCCTCAAGCATGCCAGTTGGCCTGTAAGCCGGGTTCTGTGTGGCGGGCTTGCGCCCGCGTGACGGCCATTCCTCTGGGACGCCCGTTGCCGGACGCCTCAAGCAACCTACCCGGACGGCTGGCCTGGAAACCTGCCGGGGCTTTCGCCCCACGCCGTCCCTATTCGGTTTTGCTCCCGGTGGGGTTTACCATGCCGGTCCCGTTGCCGGTCCCGCGGTGGGCTCTTACCCCACCCTTTCACCCTTACCCCGCAAGCGGGGCGGTTTGCTTTCTGCGGCACTTTCCCTGGGGTCGCCCCCGCCGGCCGTTAGCCGGCACCGTGTTTCCGTGGAGCCCGGACTTTCCTCCCCGGCGGCCTTTCGGCCCTTGCCGGAGCGGCCGTCCGGCCGACTGACGGGCCGGAGATGGCACCGCCGCCACCGCCGGTCAAGGGCCGGGCCTTCAACCGGCGGTGTAGCCGACGTCACAGCGCGACCACAGGGAACCTGTCATAGGCCGCGCCAGACGATGCCGCCCGCACGGCGCCACCCCATCCGTGGCGCGCCCGGCATCACTCCCGCAACATCCATGATTTCGGGGCGACACCCATGCCGATCCAACTTCGCATCGCGCTGTTTTTCGCGCTCGCCTGTGCCTTCACCTGGTGGCCTTTCGCCATCGCCTATTTCCAGGGAGGCGGCGCGGCGACCAATTTCGCCCTCGGGCCGCTGATCGCGGCGCCGATCACCATCCTGGCAACCGAGGGCCGCGACGGCCTGATGGCGTGGCTGAAACGCATCGCCCGTTTCCGCGCGCCGCTCTGGGTCTATGCGACGGCCTTCTTCGGTCCGCTTGGCATCGCCGCATTGTCCACGCTGTTCGCCCTGTCGATCGGCACGCCGGCCGGGCCGCTGCCGGTCTATGGCCTCGGCGAACTCGCCTTCTATCTCGGCATCGTGCTCATCGAAGGCCCCCTGCCCGAGGAGGTCACGTTCCGCGGCTACGGCCAGCACGAGCTGCAGAAGACCATGTCGCCTCTCGCCGCCAGCCTGTGGATCGGCCTCGGCGTTGTGGTCTGGCACCTGCCGCTGTTCATCGCCGGCGAGGATCCGTGGCTGATCGCGGTCGCGGTGATGGCGGTGAGCGTCGTCTATGCCTGGCTCTATTGCGCAGGCGGCAGTGTGTGGCCGGTGGTCATTGTCCACTTCACCCACAACTATCTCGGCGCCGGTTTCTTCCAGGAAGTCTTCGCCGGACCCGACCGCATGCCGTTTATCGCCTTCCTGACCGCCTTCTACGTGGCCTGGGTGGTGCTGATCGTCTGGCGACTGGGGCCCGCGCTCGGACGCAAGCAACAGCCGGCATAGGCAGGCGGCTTGCCACGGCTCATGTCGCCGGCTGGCCGCCGGTTTCAGACCCGATTTCCCGGGTCATTCTTCGCCAAAAAAGGGGCATCGACCGCCAAAACAGCCCAAAATGGCCGAAATTCACACATTTTGGCCGGGTCAGGGACTTTCTCTCGTCAACGAACTTGGTCAACATGTCGCAGTCTGGCGCGTTGTCGCGCGACCGAAGCGCCCGGACGGCATTTTCACAGCGACAGTCGTCAACTCCAGAGAATTAAGAGGTTAGGAATGCATGCAGCTATCAAGGCTCTAGTCGCGGGCGCGCTTGTCGTGTCCTTCAGCGGTGTACTTCACGCCGATGAATCGACCGCCCCCAAGCCCGCCGATCTCGCCAAGACACAGGCCAAGATGAAGCTCGCCACCGGCATCATCACGCTCGGCCGCGCCGACAAGGACCCGTTGATGCTGGTCGTCGGTGCCAAGATCCTGCGCAGCATCGGCACCGTGGGCTACGGCGCACACGCCAGCGACGCCTACAATGTCTCGGCGATCCTCAAGGAAGCCAAGGCGCTCGCCGGCGACAAGCAGTATCTGCTCGACGAGATCGCGGCGGTTCCCATGGAACGCGCGGCACACAAGCCGCTTTACTGCAACTGGTACGAAAACTGTAACTTCGACGTGACCGATCCCTACAAGTGCGAATGGGTCAACGTCTGCGATTAGGTCTGTATCGGCGGGCCCGGCCATCCGGCCGGCGTCCGTTCCAGCCGCTTCGTTTCAGCCGAGCGCGGCGGCAAGCTTGTCAAGGGTGGCCATCGTCGAGACATCGGCGATGCCATCCACCAGCGCCGGACGAAAGTGGCGCTGGAAGGCGGTGACGACGGCCGCCGTCTCTTCGTCGAAATCCGATTCCCCGCCAAGGCCATAGCCGTAGTCGCGGAATCTCTGCTTGAGGTCGGCGACGTCGGCTCCGCTGTCGCCAAGCTGGAGCAGCGGGCCGGCGACCACAAGCTCCGGCATGACCCAGTGGCCGATGCCGGCCGCGTTGAGCTCGCCCCAGGGAAACAGCTCGCCGGGATCGTCCTTGCGCATCGGCGCCACGTCGGAATGGGCCAGCACCCGCTCCGGCGGGATCGCGTGGCGCGAAAGGATGTCGCGGCAGAGCGCGACGACCGCCGCGATCTGGACATGCGGAAAATCGCGATAGCCGAATTCGTGGCCGGGATTGGCGATCTCGATGCCGATCGAGCGGGAATTGATGTCGGTCTCGCCCGCCCAGAACGCCGCGCCGGCGTGCCAGGCGCGCTCCGCTTCATCGACCATCTGGACGATGCGGCCATCCTCGCCGACGAAGTAATGCGCCGAAACGTTCGATTCGGGGTCGGTGAGCCAGGCGAGCGCCCCCGCCTCCGATTCCATGCCGGTGTAGTGCAGGAGCAGCATATCGACCGGCTTGCCGGTGGCGCGGCCCCCATAATTGGGCGACGGCATCCGGGCATAGGCTGGTTGTGCTGTCATGGCTTAGCCTCCCATCAGCCTAAACAGACACCACGCGGCCCCACTCCTTTTCGATCCGCTCCCAGGCGCGATTGATGGCCGCCAGGCGATCGTTGGCGACGGCGACGAACTCCTCCGGCAGGCCGCGCGCGATCGCCTTGTCGGGATGGTTCTCGACCACCAGAGCGCGATAGGCGCGGCGAATCCGGTCGAACGGCCAATCGCGGCCGACGCCAAGTATCAGGTAGGGGTCGCCCTCCTCCGGCACAACATGACGCGCGGCGATCCGCTCGAAATCGGCGTGCGAGAAGCCGAAGATTGCGGCCACCTGTTCCAGATAGGCCATCTCGGCGTCATGCACGGCGCCGTCGGCCTTGGCGATGACGAACAGGCCGTCGAGCACGTCTTCCAGCGGGCAGCAGTCATCGTCGTAAAGTTCGGCGACGCGCCGGGCATAGGTATCGAAGCCGGCGACGTCCTGGCGGGCGAGATCGAACAGACGTTCGACATTGCGCTCCTCGCCCGGCGGCACGGCAAAGCCGCGCCGGAAGGCGGCGACCTCGTCGGCGGTGACGATGCCGTCCGCCTTGGCCATCTTGGCCGAAAGCGCAATCAGCGCGACCGAGAAGGCGACCCGGCGGCGCGCCGCCGGATCGCCGGCGAACAGGCCGCCGGCCCAGCCGAACAGCACGCTGAAGGCGCCGGCCCCGCTCTGTGCCGCCTGCCCGATCCAGTTCCAAATCGTCATCGCACCCGCAAGCCTCTTCCATTCCCCGCCACGGCGCAATACGAGAGATGCCTACGGTCTGAACACGCAAGGCGGCAGATTCTCCGCCCTCCCCTCCGCGAGGCCTGAGAATGAGCGAAGAGCGCGACAAGTATGGTTTCCCTGTCGAGCCGGCAGAACGCATGCAGCAAGTGATGCTGGGCCTTCATGACCTCTTGGACGAAGCGGGAATGGCTGACTTCCCAGCTGAACTCATTGCCGAACTGAACAGTGTTCGGCTCAAATTCATGGACGAGTTCGAGACCCGCTTCCCCGGCTATGGAAAGGGTCGCGCCGTCTGGCGCTGATTGTCCGACGACCTTTCGAAACGGGCCCTACGGCTTGGTGACGCGCAGCCCCTCGAAGGCGAAGGACGCCTGGCCCTGATCGGGCGAAGCGGCGAACAGGCCGATCTCCTGGCCTTTTTCCGGCGGCGAGCCGGAGATCTTCTTGAACTCGGTGCCGTTGACATAGAAGACCGCGTCGCTGCCGGTCGTGGTCACGCGCAACTCGTTGATAGCGCCGTCGCCCTTGTTGACCGATTCGGCATCGGCCCACTTCACCTGCGCCAGCCACTTGCCGCGCTGCCGGCGCCACACCGAGGCGCGGCCGTTGGGGGCGATCTCGAAGACGTAGAAATTGTTGACGTCCTCGTACCAGAACATCAGCCCGGCCTTGGCGTCCATCGGCTCGACCGCGGTAAGCGTGGTCACCGACACGCACATGTCGATGTCGTCGTAGAGCCCTGCGGAATTGGCCCGCCACTCATAGGTGCCCGAGGCCGGCATGAGGACCATGTTGCCGTTCTCGAGCTTGACGGTGGCCGACGGGTCGCCCCAGCTCGGCTTGAACTGGTCGAATGAATCCTCGAACTGAACATTAAGGCCGGGACAGACGGCCCATGCCGCTCCGGCCGACAGAACCAGCACGAGTGCGGCCAATAGCGGCCGAATGGCATGCATGCGAAGGCTACTCCAAGAACACGTCGCCGCGGCGATGCTACAGCCCGCAGCGCGGCATTCCTAGGGCGACGGCGCCGCGGACCTTGAGGCGGACCGGCCCGACGTGCCAGTCATGCAGGATGAGCAACCGGAGGCCGGCCGCTTGAGCGACGTGACACCGGGCAGATGGGACTTCTGGATCGACCGCGGCGGCACCTTCACCGACGTGGTGGCGCGCGACCCCGACGGCGCGATCCGGGTTGCCAAGCTGCTCTCCGAGAACCGGCAGGCCTATGCCGATGCGGCAATTGCCGGCATCCGCCGGCTGATCGGCGTCGCCGACGGGGCGCCGATCCCGCCGGACACGATCGCGACGGTGAAGATGGGCACCACGGTCGCCACCAATGCGCTGCTCGAACGCAAGGGCGACCGCACGGCGCTGCTCATCACCCGCGGCTTCCGCGACGCGCTGAAGATCGGCTATCAGGCGCGCCCGGAAATCTTCGCCAAGAAGATCATCAAGCCTGAGATGCTTTATGAGCGCGTCGCCGAGGTGGGCGAACGCGTGCGCGCCGACGGCACGGTGGAGGCGGCGCCCGACCTCGCCGCGGTGCGCGCCGAGCTGCAGGCCGCGTGGGACGACGGCATCCGCTCGGTCGCCATCGTCTTCATGCATGCCTGGCGCTTCCCCGATCACGAGAGAGAGGTGGCTGCCCTGGCGCGCGACATGGGCTTCCCGCAGGTCTCGGTCAGCCACGAGGTATCGCCGCTGATCAAGCTCATCGGCCGCGGCGACACCACGGTGGTCGATGCCTATCTCTCGCCGATCCTCCGGCGCTATGTCGACCGGGTGGCCGGGGAGCTGGGGGGCGCTGGCCAGCCGCAACCCGTCAGGGCCGAGTCCCCCCGCCTGATGTTCATGCAGTCCTCCGGCGGGCTGACCGCGGCGCAACTGTTCCAGGGCAAGGACGCCATTCTCTCCGGCCCGGCCGGCGGCGTGGTCGCGGCGATCGAGACGGCGCGGCGGGCGGGCTTCGCCAAGGTCATCGGCTTCGACATGGGCGGCACCTCGACCGACGTGTCGCACTATGACGGCGACTATGAGCGCGCCTTCGAGACCGAGGTGGCCGGGGTCAGGATGCGTGCGCCGATGATGCGCATCCACACGGTGGCAGCCGGCGGCGGCTCGATCCTGAACTATGCCCAGGGGCGCTACCAGGTCGGCCCGGATTCGGCCGGCGCCGACCCCGGCCCCGCCTGCTACCGGCGCGGCGGTCCGCTGACCGTGACCGACGCCAATGTCATGGTCGGCAAGCTCCTGCCCGCGTTCTTTCCGCACGTCTTCGGACCCAGCGGCGACCAGCCGCTCGACGTGGCAGCGGTGAGCGCCGCCTTCACCCGGCTGGCTGAGGCGATCGGCGACGGGCGCGCCCCGGAAGAGATCGCCGAGGGCTTCCTGCATATCGCCGTGCAGAACATGGCCAACGCCATCAAGAAGATTTCCGTCCAGCGCGGCTACGACGTCACCGAATATGCGCTGAACTGCTTCGGCGGCGCCGGCGGCCAGCACGCCTGCATGGTGGCCGATACGCTGGGCATCAAGACGGTGCTCATCCACCCCCATTCGGGCGTGCTCTCCGCCTACGGCATGGGGCTCGCCGACATCCGCGCCACCCGCAACCGCGCCGTGATGGCGCCCGTCGCCCCGGGCATCGAGGCGACGCTCAGCGGACTTGAATCGGAACTTGAGGACGAGGCTGCGGCGGAACTTGAAGGCGAGGGCGTAAGCGATTCGGAAATCACCATCATTGCCCGCGCGCATCTGCGCTACGACGGCACCGATACGCCGCTTCCCGTGACGGTGATGGAATGCGGCAGGATCGGGGGCCAGCCGGATCCTTCGACGGCGGCTTCGCCGCCACCTCAGGATGAGGCTGGAGCGAGGTCGCGTGCCCTCCTCCCCCTCCCCGAGATGATCGCGGCTTTCGAGGCAGCGCATCGCAAGCAGTTCGGTTTCGTCTTCGCGGACAAGGCGATCATGGTGGAAAGCCTCGAGGTGGAGGCGGTGGGCGGCGGCGCCGACATCGTCGAGCCGGAGCACTCGGTCACCGACGATGCGCCTGAGGCCCATACAGACGCCCGTGTCTATACGGAGGGTGCATGGCGGAGGGCGCGCGTCTTCCTGCGCGCCGACCTGAAGCCGGGCCACACCGTGAAGGGACCGGCGCTCATCATCGAGCCGCACCAGACGATCATGGTCGAGCCCGGCTGGCAGGCGGCGGTCAGCGCGCGCGACGAGGTCGTCCTGACGCGCGCAGTCGCGCTGCCCAGGCGCGCCGCCATCGGCACCAAGGCCGATCCGGTCATGCTCGAGGTCTTCAACAACCTCTTCATGTCGATCGCCGAGCAGATGGGCGTCGTGCTCCAGAACACCGCCTATTCGGTCAACATCAAGGAGCGGCTCGACTTCTCCTGCGCCGTCTTCGACGGCGACGGACGGCTGATCGCCAATGCGCCGCACATGCCGGTGCATCTCGGCTCCATGGACCGCTCGGTGGAGACGATCATCCGCCTCAACCAGGGCGACATCCACCCCGGCGACGTCTTCGCCCTCAACGCCCCCTACAATGGCGGCACCCACCTGCCCGACATCACCGTGTGCACGCCGGTGTTCGCCGACCTCTCTCATCCTTCGAGGCTCGCTGCGCTCGCACCTCACGATGAGGACTCCGCCTCACCCCGGCCTCATCCTGAGGTGGCGGCAAAGCCGCCCTCGAAGGACGAGACCGGCCCCGAGCCCGAAATCCTCTTCTGGGTGGCCTCGCGCGGCCACCATGCCGATGTCGGCGGCACGGCGCCGGGCTCCATGACGCCGCGCGCGACCACCGTCGACGAGGAAGGCGTGCTCATCGACAACCTCCGCCTGGTCGAGCGCGGCCGTTTCCGCGAGGCGGAGCTGATGCAGGTGCTGACCGCGCACAGATGGCCGGCCCGCAACCCGGCGCAGAACATCGCCGATCTCCGCGCCCAGATCGCCGCCAACGAGAAGGGCGTGCAGGAACTCCGCCACATGGTCGAGCATTTCGGCCTCGACGTGGTCACCGCCTATATGGGCCACGTCCAGGACAATGCGGCGGAGAGCGTGCGCCAGGTGATCGAGGCGCTGCACGATTCGGAGTTCGCGGTCGCGACCGACCAGGGCGCCACGATCCGCGTGAAGATCACCGTCGACCGGGCAAAGCGCGAAGCGACGGTCGATTTCACCGGCACATCGGAAGAGCAGAAGACCAACTTCAACGCCCCCGAGCCGGTGACCCGCGCCGCCGTGCTCTATTGCTTCCGCGTCATGGTGGAAAGCGACATCCCGATGAATGCCGGCTGTCTCAGGCCGCTCCACATCGTCATCCCGGAAGGCTCGATGCTGTCGCCGCATTATCCGGCCGCCGTGGTTGCCGGCAATGTCGAGACCTCGCAAGCCATCACCGATTGCCTGTTCGGCGCGCTTGGGTCCATGGCCTCGGCACAGGGCTCGATGAACAACCTCACCTTCGGCAACGACGCGTATCAGTATTACGAGACGATCTGTTCGGGCGCGCCGGCAGGCAGGCTCGGCGACGGAACCGGATTCGACGGCGCCGACGCGGTCCACACCCACATGACCAATTCGCGCCTGACCGACCCGGAGATCCTCGAATTCCGCTTCCCCGTCCTGCTCGAAGACTTCCACATCCGCGAAGGCTCGGGCGGCAAGGGACGCTGGCGCGCCGGCGGCGGCACCGAACGGACGCTGCGCTTTCTCGAAGAGATGGACTGCGCCATCCTCTCCTCGCATCGCAAGGTGCCGCCGCACGGACTTGACGGCGGCGAAGCGGGCGAGTTGGGCATGACGCGCGTGCGCCGCGCCGACGGCACCGTCGAGACGCTTTCCGGCTGCGACCAGACGCGGCTCAAACCCGGCGAGGCGGTGATCGTGACCACGCCGACCGGCGGCGGATACGGCAAGCCGTGATCGCGAGCCGCAAACGTCGGCACATCAACTGGTAGCGGATTCGCTATGCGACACGCTTAACCAATTGCCTACCCTCCGCGCAGAAATGCCGTTCGATTTCCTCGCAATTTCGCGGAGAAAGCAGCACAAATGCCGATGGGGATGGCGACCGCAGGTACAGGTGTCGTGACGGAACGAGCACCCGATCCGCCGATCGAAAGGATCCGGCTGGAAACGGCGACGAACCACGAGGCGTTCACGCGCCTGAGGGACGGTTTTGCGCAACACGAGGGTGAATATGCCCTGATGAAGTCGGGCATGGTCGTCGACTTCTTCACCAACCGGCGATCGGCCCTGCTTGCCGGCCAGGAACGCTTCCTCGACCGTCTCTTCTCGGTCCACCGCGTGCTGCCGCACGACCGCCGTCACAGCGGCGGCATGGCGCCGGCCGACGAGCGGCGCCAAGGCGCTCTCTAGCCGGCGACGCGGCCCTCCGGCCGGTACTTGTCCATCACCGCATCGAGCGTCGCGTTGGTGATGGCGGGGTTCGCCTTCTGCAGGCAGGGCAGCAGGATCGCCTTGTTGGCCCGCTCACGCGCCCCGCTCGCCCGCGTTCCCTTCGGCGCCGGATTGACGTTCCGGAAGCAGGCGACGAACTGCTCGGGCGTGACCCCGAGGTCGTGGCTGATGGCGTTGACCGGACGGTTGGGATCGTTGCGCAGGACCGGCTGCGCTTCGGCGCTCACCGCCACGAGCACAATCCCGGTGGCGATCAGTCCCTTGACGATATGCATGATGGGCTCTCCCGCTTCTCTGGCGTGACGATCGGACAATGGTGCTGTCACGCGGCGACGCCGGGCGCCCTACGCGGCGACGCGGATCAGCCCGGCCAGCCTTCGATCACCACCTTGCCGATGGTGCGGCCGCTCTCCACCGCTTCATGGGCCTCGCGCAGCGTTGCCGCGCTGATCGGTTTGAGCCGACGGGTCATCGTCGTGCGCAATCTGCCGGCGTCCACCAGAGCGGCGACTTCGCGAAGAATCTCGTGCTGGCGGATCATGGTCGCACCGCCGCGCGGACGCACGAACATCAGCTCGAAATGCAGCGCCGCGGCCTTGGAGAAGAGCTTGCCGAAATCGGCCGCCTCCATGCCGGCCGGCCCCTCGCCCTCGATCATGCCGATATGCCCCTCGGGCGCGACGATATCGGCGAGCGCCGGAGCGTGAGCCTTGGTGCCGACGAAGGCGGCGATGACATCGACTGCGGGGAAGCCGAGCGCGGCAAGCTGCGGCTGCAGCGGCTTGCCGTGGTCGATGACATGATGGGCGCCGAGCGCCTTCACCCAGTCGACCGTCTCGGGCCGCGATGCAGTGGCGATGACGGTCATGCCGGTGAGTGCGCGGGCAAGCTGGATGGCGACCGACCCGACGCCGCCGGCGCCGCCGACGACAAGCAGCGAGCGGCGGTCGGTCCCCTGCGCCACCCCGATGCGGTCAAAGAGCAGTTCCCAGGCGGTGAGCGCCGTCAGCGGCAGCGCCGCGGCTTCGGCGAAATCGAGGCTGGCCGGCTTCGGCCCGACGATGCGCGCGTCGACGGCGTGATATTCGGCATCCGAGCCCGGCCGCGCGATGGAGCCGGCATACCAGACCTCATCGCCCGGCTTGAACAGGCTCACCTCGGCGCCGACTTCCGCCACCGTACCGGCGGCATCGTAGCCGAGCACCTTGACCGCACCTTCGGGATCGTTGCGGCGCCGGACCTTGGTGTCGACTGGATTGACCGAGACCGCTTCGACCTTGACCAGCAGGTCGTGCGCCCCGGCTACGGGCCGGTCGATCTCGACATCGATCAGGGCATCATCGGCAGTAACGGGACGGGCATGGCGATAGGCGACGGCGCGCATGAATCTGTTCTCCGGTGGTTGCCGGAGAACATAGGGAGCGCCGGCCGCCTTTGGCAGCCCTGCCCGCACACGAAATTGGATCAGTTGCCGGTATAGGCCGGCGCGGTGAGCGCGCTGCTGGCAGGAAATTGCCCGATATCCGGCGGCTGGAGGTCCGCCGCATCGCCCTCGGGCACAACCGAGCCGGTGCGCATCCAGTCGATATTGGAGCGGGCGAACAGGCCGCCGCCATAAGGCCAGCGCTTGGGCGGCTGTACCTGCGGCTTGGGATTGCAGTAGCGCCGCGCGCCGCTCTTGCCGTGATGGGCAAGATCGAGATGGAAGTGGTCGCCGTGATAGGGCTCGCCCGGCCCCAGCGTCGTCTTGAAGGTGGCGCAGGCGGTCGCCTCGACCTCGCGCAGGAAGCCCTGCTCGTCGCGCGCGCCGCGCCAGCCGCTCTTGACCGTCACCGCGCGCCCGTTGGCGAGCGTGAAGGACGCGATGTCGATGGCGTTGCCGAAGGCGTGCTCCGAGAGCTGCTTGCCCGGAATGCTGTCGATGGTGCGGCAGGAATAGTTGGCAAGCTGCTTGATCTGCACCACCGGCGAACCGAACCAGGCCATCGCCGCCGGCTGCACGGCATTGCGGAACCAGTCTTCCAGCATGGTGGTCATCGGGCAGCCGAGCATCGCCGAGGGGCCGACGCGCACCGACCCGTCTTCCAGGGCGGAAACCTTCAGCGGATAGAGGATGCCGCAGGCGCCGCGCCCGTCGATCTTGCGCTGGGGCTGAACCCAGGACGAGAACACCACCGGCGGCCGGCTCGCCATGCAGACGCGCTCTTCCCGATCGCGCCAGGCGGCACGCTGCTCAAATCCGAAGAAGCCGAACCCGCAGCCGGACAGCGTAATCGCGATACCGACCACGGCGGCCGCCTGATACGCAACACGACGAGCCATGATCGCTCAAATGCGACCGATTTCATTAAGGAAGGGTTGAGGATTGGCGCGCGGCGGCGCCAGGGCCAACACTGGGCCGAGGCGCCCCGGCGCTGGTCAGATATAGTCCTCGAAGGCGTTCGTCTTGTCGAACGACAGGACGTCCCTGCGCACCACCTCGGGATCGAGGCCGAGCGCCGACGAAACCACCGAGGCGTAAAGCGCCCGCGCATCGAGCGTCGCTTTGAGGTCGCGGCCCTCGTAGAGGTCACGGCTCTTGAGCCCCGGCCAGTCGGCCAGAACACCGGACTTCTTCAGGGCCCCGCCGACGACAAAGGCACAGGTGCCCCAGCCATGGTCCGTACCCCAGGAGCCGTTCTCCGCGACGGTCCGGCCGAATTCGGTGACCGTGACGACCAACGTCTTCTTCCAGACATCGTCTCCTATGGTGCGGCGGAAGCGGCCGATCGCCTGATCCACGTCGCGCAGCTTGTCGGAGTGCTCCCCCGGCTGGCTGGCATGCGTATCGAAACCGACGTGATCGAGAACCGCGACGCGCGGCCCGTCGGCCTCCCGCAACTGATGCGCAGCAACCTCGGCAAGACTGCCGAGGTTGGCGTCCTGCCCCATGCGCAAACGCCCGTTCATGTTTGGCTTGCCTGCCTCTTCCACGAGCTGCCCACCGAACGTCGCAATGTCCGGGTCGGCCGCCCATAGACGGCCAAGGCCCTTGTAGACGCTGGTCGGTGGATTACTGATCCATGTCGGGTAGCGGCTTTCCGGCGCCTGCTTGCCGCGCAGGATGAGGGGAACCGGCAGCGACATGGTCACCGCCGTGTAGCCGGAGGCATCCAGCGCCCGGCCGAGCCAGCCGGTCTTCAGGTCATAGGGCCTGTCCGCCGCGCTCTCCATGATGTCCTGGCCCTGGAAATGCGAGCGGCCGGTATAGGGAAACGAGACGCTGTGAACGATCAGCGCCTGGCCGGCGCCGTAGAGGTCGCCAACGGTGCCGAGGGCCGGGTGGAGCGCGAAGATGCCGTCGAGCTTGCGGGCGCCGTCGGGTATGAGATGGCGCCGCTTGCCCTTCAGGCCGGGATCGCCGATCGGCGGCACCGCGAAAAGACCGTCCATGCCGCCACGCAGCAGGATCACCAGAAGGCGGCCATTGCCCGGCTCGGCGGCGAGCGACAGCCCCGGCAGACCGGCGAAGGTGAGCACCGCCGCCGCTCCACCCAGGAACGACCGCCGGCTGATCAATTCATGGCATTCGCACGAGATCGGCATGGCGCCCCTCACGTCTTCAGGAATTGCGGGCTGGCGAGCAAAGTGGCGACTGCGATGGCGCGGGATTCCGCCCGCCTGACCAGCGTCACCAGCGGCGAATCCCGCCCCGCCAGTCGGCCGGCGTAGTCGGCCAGTGCTTCGACCGACAGATTGCCGGACTGTCCGATGCGGTAGCCCTGGCGGACGCGGCGGTCGAGCATCTCCTTGGAGATCCAGTCCGCGGCGATTGCCGAATAGCCGTTCGGCTGCGGACAGAATTCGAGTGCCTGGCCGATCTCCTTGAAGACCCAGGGGAGCGACTCGCCGCCATGGCCGTCCGGCTCGGCGATCGGCACGATTGCGCCGGTCGTCCGGTACGCTTCCAGCAGCCATTGCTCCGGCGTGGTGAACTTCGGGTAACGCGTAGCGTTGGCGATCACCTCGTCGATGACGGCCGAATGAATGGCGATCATGTCGCCATCCGACTCGAGGAACACCTTGGCGATGCGTTCGACGCAGTCTGCCGGCGGCTCATCGGCGACGAAGGCCCGGGCGAGCTTCCACGACAGGAATTTCGCCGTGGCCGGGTGCGCGGCGAGATCGGCGATCAGCTCATGGAGCTGGTTCTCGCCCGCGTGCCTCCCCTTGCCCTTCGGCTTGTAGGTCTTGCCCATGACCTTGCGCGTGCCGGGCTCGTGCCGATAGGGGTTGAAGCGCGTGCCGTAGGGAACTTTCTCGGGGTGGCCGCCATTGGTGATCGCCCCGGCATAGAGCTGCCAGCCGGTGAGCACCAGCGCGGCCTCGACCACGTCCTTTTGGGTATAGCCGGCATCGGGGCTCATGGTGTGCAGCTCGAGCAGCTCGCGCCCGAGGTTCTCGTTGAGATCCGCCTTGTCCCTTGCCGAATGGGCCGCCCGCGAACGGGGTCCGGTCGAGGTTTCGTTGTTGAGGTACATCAGCATGCCGGGATTGGCGATCGCATCGAAAAGCAGGTCGGCGAACTTGCCCGTCATGCGCTTGCGGATGTTGCGTCCGTGTGGCCCCCAGAAGAGCTTGATCTCGGTATCCTGGATGGCGATCACGAAGTGATTGCACCAGAACATCCAGAAACGTTCGAAGGTCGGGCTTGGCCCGTTCACCGCGGTGAGCGTCTTGGCCAGCATGTCCCGCCAGACCGGAACGCGCATGTAGGGATAGACGATCTCGTCCCAGTTGCGTTTCTGGAACTCGGCGTTACCCATCTTCTTGCTGGCGGCCTGCAGCTTCTCGAGCTTGGTTTTGTAGACCTCCCACACCTTGCACGCGGCCTCGAAATTCTCGAGTGGGCGCGCATGCTCGGGAAGCCTGTCGAGCATGCTGGTTCCGTCCGGCCGATAGAAATCCAGCGGTGGAATGGAACGCACCTGCTCCATCGCCCAGTCACGCGGGGCCGACGGAAGTTTTTCGTCCGGACGAAGACCTAATCCAAGACGGCGCGCCAGAAATAGATCGTTGTCGACCGCCATTTCCTGCCCCCCGAGAACTCCCTTCCCAGCAACCAAGGCTACGCACAACGGTCTCTCGGCGCAAGAAATACTGACCGCACCCGCATTAAGCTGTGCAAGGCGCCAGTAGAACAATTGTCGCTCAAGGAGAGACAATCAGATGGTCCGCTCGCCACGGGCAGGCCATGGCGGCGCGCATGCCACCGGCATTGCGACCGATTTCATCAGGAAGGGTTGAGCAACGGCTGCGGAGCGCAGCCTCAGTGGCCGCTGCCGCCAGGATTATGGGTACCGCTGCTCGAAGCACTGTTGTTCGCGCTGCCGCCGCCGGGATTGGTGTTGTCACCGAGGCCGCTGCGGTTGTTGGCGTTCGGCGCGGCGGTGACACCGCCGGTCCCGACGACCCCGCCGCCCGTGCTCAAGCTGAAGGAGGTTGCACCGCCCACACCGCCGGCCGGCACGCGGACGAGACGGCCGGAAGCATCGCGCACCATGACGAACCGGCGCACATCGCAGCTCGACGTGTCCACCCGGAACCCGCGATCAAGCTTCTTGTTGTCGATGAACGGGAACGCGCTGGCGAGCAGCGCCTGCTGCTCCTTGGCCGTCAGCGGCTTCATCGGCCGGAAGCGCTGGGTCAGGGCGACCGCGCAGGTGCCGGTGACTTCCATGCATTCCTTGCGGCGATTGCACAGGCGTGCCGCGCCTTCATAGAGCGCAAACGCCATGCGGCCGCGCCGGTCGACAGACATGTCGAAGCGCGTGCCGCGCACGCCGATGGTCGCCGACGGCGTCTTGATCGTATAGGCCTTCTTGGCGCTCAGGCCCGTGATGAAACGGAAGGCGCCGCGCACGGCCTTGAGGCTGATGTCCTGCGCCTTGTTGCCGGAGAAGACGAAACTGTCGACGGTCATGTACGAGTTCGGGCCGACGACCAGGCGGGTGTCGTCGCGCAGGCGGATCTGCGCCATGCCCTTCGGGCCGGTGCGGATGACGTCGCCCATATAGACCGGTCCGTCGACGACCAGCGTTCTGTCGCCGGCGGCGCCATTGGCCGCCGCGAACTGGGAGACGTCGGCGACAATGCCGCCCTTCTCGATCGCGCGCGCAGCGCCGGCACCGCCGAGGACCAATGCCATCGCGGCAATTGCCGCCAAGAGCCTGACGTTACACGCCCGCATCGTCTTCCCACCCCATCAACAGACGAATCGTCGAAGGATGGAGTATGCGCGAAGCGCTGCGGCTTGAATGCGTACCCCCGGTAGTTTTGCTTAATAAAGAATGACGAGGCGTTGAGGGCCCGCCAGCCGTTGCCGCGGCCCTCGTTCGATGCCGGGCGCAATCAGGCAGCGGCGGCGGCCGTCACCCGGCCGTGAGCCTCACGGAACGAGATCAGCTTGCTGCGCGCCTCGTCCCACAACACCAGACGCACGCAACGGAGGCTTTCGCCGAGCGACAACCGCCCGATCTCGGCAAGCTCCGGATGGGCGCGCAGCACGCCCGGCAACCGGTAATAGGGAATGCGGCTCGACAGATGATGGATGTGATGGATGCCGATATTGGCAGTGAACCAGCGCAGGACGCCGGGCAGGTCGTAATGCGAGCTGCCGTGAAGCGCCGCCTCCGGCTGGCTCCAGTCGACGTCCTGCGCCCAGAACGTCTCCTCGAACTGATGCTGCACGTAGAACAGCCAGACGCCGGCCACGGCCGCCAGGACAATGACCGGCAGATGAAGCAGAAGGAACGGCCCCAAGCCGATCAGCCACACGAAGGCCGCGGCGACGACGGCGATGGCGGCATTGGTGGTCATGGTGCTCGACCACTCCGACTTCTCACGCATCGCGCCGATCGGCAGGCGCTGCTGGAGGAGGAACAGATAGGCCGGTCCGATGCCGAACATGACGGCCGGATGGCGGTAGAGCCGGTAGCGCAACCGACGCCACCACGACAGGCCCGTGTATTCGTTGACCGTCAGGGTGATGATGTCGCCGATCCCCCGGCGCGCGAGATTGCCGGAGCCGGCGTGGTGCATATTGTGCGACCGCCGCCAGAAATCGTAGGGCGTCAACGTCAGCACGCCGATGGCGCGGCCAACCCAGTCGTTGAGACGCCTGTCGCGAAAGAAGGCACCGTGACCGCAGTCGTGCTGGATCATGAACAGGCGGACGAGGAAGCCCGCCGTCGGCAATGCCAGCAGGAGCGACAGCCAGTAGGACCAGGACAGCGTCACCCACATCGCCGCCCACAGCAGGAACAGGGGGGCGACGGTGATCGCCAGCTCGGCAAAGCTGCGCGCGTGATCGGGGCTGCGATAGGGGGCCAGCACGCGCATCCAGCCGCGTGCCCGCAATGCAGCTTCGGCGTCGGCTTCGCAGGCGGCAGGCAAGGCCGGCGCAGAATCAGAACTCACTGCTTCTTCTTCTGCCTCATCCGCCACAATTGAAAACCGTGCTCCCGGACCGATTCCTCGATCTGGTCGCGCGGCAGGCCGTGGGGCGGGTCGCGCTCGTCAGCGAGCACGCCGGTCGCCGTCCACGGACCGAACTTCGGCGGCAACTTGCTCCCGCCAGAGTCGTCGGCGAAAGCGCGCATGGCGCTGTTCACCTCCGATTTGAAGACGTACATCCTCATCGGAATCCTCTCGATGGATGTGTCCTGCCCCGGCGGGGGCAACAGTGTGAGCCTGCCTGCACGCCTAGACGATCTCGATCTTGCTGACGGCAACCTTGCCGGAGCGCGGATCGGTCTCGGTCTCGAAGGAAACCTTCTGGCCTTCGCTGAGCGTGGCGATGCCGGCGCGTTCGAGAGCGGTGGCGTGGACGAAGGCGTCCTTTTCGCCGTTATCGGGCTGAATGAAGCCGTAGCCGCGTTGGCTGTTGTAGAACTTCACAGTACCGGTGATCATGAGTCGGTCTTCCTGGTTGTTGTGCACGTCCGAACCGAGCCGCACCGCGGCTGATTCCCGGTTCGTCGAATCTGGAAAGAGAATCTGAAGCGTGCGTCCAACACGGACGCCACTCGGCCCAGTTGTCCGGCCAAATATCGATTGCCTTGTTTATTGATTTTGTCGCGAAAACACAAGGGAAGGTCGATTTCGCACCTTCGGGGAGCGCACCAACACATTGACGGAACGACAGATATTTGGGCGTTTACGTTGTTCCGACTGGCCGATGCCGGCCGCTCACACGACCACGACGCCGGTGTGCTTGGCCTTCTCCTCCGGCTCGACATGGATGGCGATGTGGATATCGGGCACGGTTTCGCGCAGCGCCCTCTCGATACGGTCGCAGATCGCGTGGCTCTCCGACACCGGCATCGTCCCCGGCACCACCAGATGGAACTCGACGAAGATCATCCGCCCGGCATGGCGCGTGCGCACGTCATGCGCCTCGATGGCGCCGGTGGCGTTCTCCGAGATGACGGTACGGATGCGATCGAGGATGTCGGACGACACCGCCTCGTCCATGAGCCCGCCGACCGAGACGCGGATCAGCTTCCAGCCTTGCCACAGAATGTTGACCGCCACGGCCGCCGCCAGAATCGGGTCGAGAATGACCCAGCCGGTGAGGACCACCAGCACCAGGCCGACAAAGACCCCGACCGAGGTGGCGACGTCGGTGAACAGGTGGACGCCGTCCGCCGCCAGCGCCATGGAGCGCCGCTTGCGCCCGACGGTGACCAGCACCGTCGCCCACCCCCCATTGATCGCCGTTGCCAGGAGATTGACGGCAAGGCCGGCAGCCGGCTGATCGAGCACGCGTGGATGCTGCAATCCCTGCCATGCCGACGACAGGATCGACAGGGCGGCGATGATGATGAACACGCCCTCCAGCACGACGGAGAAATATTCCACCTTGGCGTGACCGAAGGGATGATTGTCGTCCGCCGGCAAGGCGGAGTAGCGGATGGCGGCCAGCGCCACGATCGCCGTCGCCACGTTGACGAAACTCTCCAGCGCGTCCGACCACAGAGCCACCGATCCGGTAAGCGCCCACGCCCAGAATTTCAGCCCGAGCACCAGAATGCCGATGCCGACGCTGACGAGCGCAAGATGCGAAATCGATGCGGAGAGGCGGTTCGGCATGGCGGTTCATTCGATACGCGATAATGGCGGGTCCGGGGATAGCCTATTTGGGTCTTTGCCGCCACGCGCCCTCACCTGAGAAGAACTCCAGGCCGCGGACGGCCGATATCCACAACCGCAAATCCTGTAATCAGAATGGTTTGAGGGCTCGCGCTCACACCGCGTCTTCGCTCCACAGTGCGGGATGTTTTTTTGCTTGTCGTCCCGTCCCGGTGCGTTAGACTCATCTACTGTGCCAAAGGTACGGGAGACAGACCATGAGCCTAGCTCGACCGTTCCATGTGGTCATTGTGTTTGCGGCGTTTCTGTTCATTGGGGCAATTGTCATCGGCGCCCTGTAACGACGCTGGCGGCGCATCAGTTTGGGGCCTGAACGATCGACGGAGGCCGGCATCGCGAGGAGGCGGTGCCGGCCTCTGCTCTTTTGTGGCTCAGCGGAAGAAGCTCGGCAGGAACAGAATCATCACGCCGAGGATTTCCAGCCGCCCGAGAATCATCGCGAAGGAGAGAATGACCTTGGCCGTCTCGGGCAGGCCGGCGAAATTGCCGGCCGGGCCGATCGCCTCGGTGATGCCCGGGCCGACATTGCCGAGCGTAGCGGCGACCGCCGACATGGCGGTGGCGGCGTCCATGCCGAGCAGGCTGAGCATCGCCGCCATGATCGCGAAAGCAACCAGGTAGAGATAGACGAACGTGCCGACCGAGGCCGCCTCCTCGTCGGTGATGATGCGATCGCCGTAGCGCATCGGGCTGACGACATGGGGGTGGATGGCGCGGCGGATGTGCTGCACGACGACGCGGATCATGATCTGGTAGCGGAAGATCTTGATGCCGCCCGAGGTCGACCCGGTGCAGCCGCCGACGAACGACACCAGGAAGACGAAAGTGGCGGTGAAGGTGCCCCAGGCGACATAGTCGTTGGCGGCGTAGCCGGTCGTCGTCATCACCGAGATGACGGCGAAGACGGCGCGGGTGGTGGCGTCGAAGCCGCCGAGGCCGTGCTGCAGGTTGAGCCACAGTCCGAGGATGGCCGACAGGCCGAAGGCCGCAACCAGGAAGGCGACGGCCTGCGGATCGAGGCGCTGGCGCAGCGACCCGCGGCGGACGATGCGCAGATAGGCGAGAAAGGGCACGCCGCCGGCGATCATGAACACGATGCTCGCCCAGTAGAGCGCATCGCTGTCGAACCAGGCGAACGACTTGTCGTGGGTCGAGTAGCCGCCGGTGCAGACCGTGGTGAAGGCGTGGTTGAGCGCATCGAACGGGGTCATGCCCAGCGCCCAGTAAGACAGGAAGCAGGCGACGGTGAGCGCCAGATAGACGCGCCCGACGAAGCTGGCGACGCTGCGCACATGCGGCACCACGTCCTCCGAGCGGTCCGACGATTCCAGCCGGAAGAGCTGCATGCCGCCGATCTTGAGGAAGGGCAGGATGACGATGGCGATGCCGACGATGCCGATTCCGCCGATCCATTGCAGGGTCGAGCGCCACAGCAGGATCGAGCGTGGCATGGCGTCGAGCCCGGTGAGCACGGTCGAGCCGGTGGTGGTCAGCCCCGAGGTCGATTCGAAATAGGCGTCGACCAGGCTGAGATTGATCGGCGGCGCCATCAGGGGCAGCGCACCGAACAGCGGCACCACGAACCATGAGACGACCGTGAGCAGCGCCGCATCGCGGAAGCGCAGCTCGAACGGCCGGCCCTTGGTGGTCAGCACGCAGGCCCCGGCGAACAAGGCCGTGATGCCGGCATTGACCGCAAAGACCTGCGCCAGCCCGTCATGCGCGGCCAGCGAGACCAGCGCCATCGCCCCCTCGCCCGCGGCAATCGCAAAGAGAATCCAGCCGAGAGCAAGGACGGCGGGCCAAATCTGTGGCAGCAAGCGCGCTGGTCTCCCCTTGTCGGCTCCCGGACGGCCGGAATCGGCCATGCGGACCGACCGGACGATTTAGCCCGGATGCGGCGGCCTGGCCAAGCCGGGGAAATGCCGCCCTACCAGGTGGCGGGCCTGCCGTCGCGGAAGAATCCGCCGGTCGCCTCGCCGGGCGTCACCGCCCAGACCACCGAGGCCGCCCCCTTTTCGAGGCTGCGCGGCGCCGACTGGCCGCCCATGCGCGTGCGCACCCAGCCGGGACAGACTGCATTGACGGCGATGCGCCGCGGCGCCAGGTCGCGGGCGTAGATTTTGGCCAGCGCAATCATCGCCGCCTTGGAAACGCGATAGGCCGAGCCCGGCCAGCCGGCCTCCCTGTAAGTGCCGGCATCGACGCCGGCGACGAATTCGTTGACCAGCGCGACCAGCCGGTCGCGGGTGAGTTCAGGATCGGCGAAGCGGGCACTGAGCGCCGGCGCATAGGCATCGAGCTCGCCCATGCCGCTCGACACCATGACGATGGCACCGCCATCGTCGATCAGCGGCAGCAACGCCTCGGTCAGATCGAGGGCGCCGAAGAAATTGACCGCCAGCGTCTTGCGCACGACCTCGCCATCGAAGCCGTCGAGCGAGATGCCGGCATTGTTGACGAGCCCATGGAGGCTTGCGGCCTTGCCGGCGAAGGTCCTCGGCGAGCGCACCGATGTCCTCCGCCGATGTCACGTCAAGCGGGCTGAAGGCGACGCCCAGCATCTCGGCCGCCGCCTGCCCTTCGGCGGCATCGCGCGCCGTGAGCAGGACCGAGAAGCCGGCCGCCTTGAGCTGGCGGCAGGCTTCCAGCCCGATGCCGCGGTTGGCGCCAGTGACCAGAACCGTGCCGCCCCCCGCATCGGCCATGGCTAGGCCGACTCCTTTATGAAATTGCCGGTCTGCAGGTCACGGACGGCCTGCTGCAACTCGGCCTGCGTGTTCATCACGATCGGCCCATACCAGGCGACCGGCTCCTTGAGCGGCTTCCCGGAAACCAGCAGGAAGCGGATGCCTTCATCGCCTGCCTGCACTGTAATCTCGTCGCCGGAATCGAACAACACCATCGAGCGGTTTCCCACCGTCTCGCGCACCAGCAACTCGTTGCCGTCGGCGTCGCTCTTTTCGGTGAGCACGCCGAACGGATGCGAGGCGTCGCGGAACGTGCCCGAGCCCTCGAAGACATAGGCGAAGGCGTGACGGCTGGTCTCCACCGGCAGGGTCTTCTTCTTGCCCGGCGGCACCCAGACGTCGATGTAGTTGGGATCGGCGGCAACGCCTTCGACCGGGCCGGTCTTGCCCCAGAAATCGCCAACCACGATGCGCACCACGGTGCCGTCGTCGTCGATCACCTCGGGAATGTCGGCGGCGTGGATGTCCTGGTAGCGCGGGCTGGTCATCTTCAGCGAGGACGGCAGGTTGGCCCATAGCTGGAAGCCGTGCATGCGGCCCTTGGGATCGCCCTGCGGCATCTCCTGATGCATGATGCCGCTGCCCGCCGTCATCCACTGGACATCGCCGGCACCGAGCTTGCCGCGATTACCCAGGCTGTCGCCATGCTCGACCGTGCCGGCGAGCACATAGGTGATGGTCTCGATGCCGCGATGCGGATGCCACGGGAAGCCCTTGAGGAAATCTTCCGGGCTGTCGTTGCGGAAGTCGTCGAACAGCAGGAACGGATCGAAGTCGTGCGTCTGCCCGAAGCCGAAGGCGCGGTGAAGCTTCACACCGGCGCCTTCGATTGTCGGCTTGGCATCGACCACACGCTTGACGGGACGCAGGGACATGGGCGCTCTCCATTCGCTCAGATGGTCACTATTGGTAACCGAAGATGGGCATCGCGGCGCAAAAGGCAAGACCCGTGCCCGGCACCGGACGCAAGGCTGATCTGCGGGCTGTTCGCGTCGCGGGACGGGCATGCCCGCCGCCGTGCCGCTAAGATAGCCGAATTCGGTCATCAGCGCGCGATGATCGCCCTCGATCTTTTTCGCCTGGGCGGCCGACAGAACCGACTGACGGCCACCGGTGCCAGACGGCGAACGGCCGGCACCCGGCGCCTATTGCTTGCCCAGAAGTTCGCGCCCGGCAGCGAGGATCGCCCTGTCGGTCTCGAGCGCCGTGGTGACGCTGCCCGCCTTCTCGCTGTAGGGCGCGCCGGCAAGCTTCCGATCGCGCCACGGGCCGGTGGAGATGGTGATGGCGCGGAAGACCAGACTGCCGTCGACGCGGGCGAGATGCATGCCGCCCGAGGCGCCGCCGACCGCATCGCAATCGCTGCGATAGAAGTTCGTCGCCGCGCTCGAGATCGGCACGCGGCGGACGTCACAGCCGCGCACCACCGGCATGGCGGGGTCGAGCGATCCCATGTCGGCCGGATGGGCGGTGAGCACGATGAGCTTGTCGCCGACGCTGGGCCGCGTCGCCGCCGGCGGGAATGGTTCGGCGCCGGCAATCGGCGTCGCCAGGCGGACAATCGCCCAGTCGTTGTTGGAGCCGGGCTTGGGCGGCACGGCGCCGAAGCGGGCGTGTGCCGCGTCGGTTCTTCAGCGGCACCCAGTCGGCGCCCGGCGCCTGCGCCCGGAAGAAGCATTTGCCCGCGCGCCCGCCATCGGCGGTGAAGAAGGTGTGGGCGGCCGTCAGCACCAGATCGCTGGCCAGGAACAGCGCGCCGGAGGCGAGCACCGGCTGCGGCTCGAAACAGGCGACATGGCCCGACACCTTGCGGATGCGCGCGATCTCGTCGGCCGACAGGCCGAGCTTCGGCCCGAGTGCTGCGAGCGCGCCGCGATCGTCCACGCCGATGATGTTGGCGGAGGCTGGCGCATGAGCCAGGACGAAGGCTGCAAATACGATCGGCAGTAGCCTCATCTCTCTCCATCCGCAGCCAGACCGTCGCCGGTCTTTGACAAGCGCGCAACGCCGTCATAGCACGCGCCGACCAGACCAAAGGCATGACCATGACCGGCCGCAGTGAAACTTTCCACGGTATCCCTGTCTATGTGCGCGAGAGCGGACCCGCGCTTGCCAGCGAGCGCGACGCCGTCGATCTCATGTCGGAAGCCTTCGATGCGCAGCCCGACTGGCTCGTGGTGCCGATCGATCAGTTCGCGCCGGATTTCTTTGTCCTGCGTACCCGCCTCGCCGGCCTGTTCATCCAGAAGCTGACCAACTACGGCCAGAAGCTTGCGATCCTTGGCGACATCTCGGCAGAAATGGCCGAGAGCACGGCGCTCCGCGACTTCGTGACAGAATCCAATCGCGGCCGGCAGGTCTGGTTCGTGGCCGACCTCGCGGAATTCGCGCGGCGACTCGCTCAGCCGTAGCGCTGGGCGGCCCGGGCCCTGGCCTTGGCGGCCTCGACCTCGCGGTTGCGCGGCGGGCTGTTGATCACCAGGTCTTCAAGCAGATGGTGGGCGATGTGGGCGACCTCGTCGACGGCGCGCTCGAACACGGCCTCGTTGGCCTTGGACGGGCGCGTGAACCCGCTGATCTTGCGCACGAACTGGAGCGCCGAGGCGCGCACTTCGTCGTCGGTCGCCGGCGGATCGAAATTGGCAAGCGTGCGGATGTTGCGGCACATGGGATGTCTCTCCTTCCCGGGAACCCATGATCATAGCGGGCCGGCCACAGGCCGGTCCACGCTGGCCTGACTCAGGTTCCCGCTCGGGGGCGGGCACCACAAGAGCCCGTGGCGAAGCCGTACTACGCCGCCACCGGGCGCGCCGGCTCGTAATTGAGGATGGGCGCCAGCCAGCGCTCGGCCTCGGCCAGCGTCCAGCCCTTGCGGGTGGCGTAATCGGCGACCTGATCGCGCTCGATCCGGCCGACGCCGAAATAGTGGCTCTTGGGGTGGGCGAAATAGAGCCCGGAGACCGACGAGCCCGGCCACATGGCATAGCTTTCCGTCAGCTTGATGCCGGTTGCGGCTTCCGCATCGAGAAGCGTGAACAGCGTGGCCTTCTCGGTGTGGTCGGGCTGGGCGGGATAGCCCGGCGCCGGACGGATGCCGTCATAGGCCTCGCGGATGAGGTCTTCCGGCGAGAGCGCCTCGTCCGGCGCATAGGCCCAGAACTCGCGGCGCACGCGCTGATGCAGCCGCTCGGCAAAAGCCTCGGCGAGACGGTCGGCGAGCGCCTGGCTGAGAATCTTGGAATAGTCGTCATTGGCGCGGGCGAAGCGTTCCGCCACCGCTTCCTCGCCGATGCCGGCGGTAACGGCGAAGCCGCCGACATAGTCGCCGATGCCGGTCTCGCCCGGCGCGACGAAATCGGCAAGCGCCACATGCGCCCGCTTGCTGCTGCCGGAGCGGGCGATCTGCTGGCGCAGCGTGAACAGACGCGCACGCTCTTTCGCACGCGCCTCGTCCTCATAGACGATGACGTCGTCGCCTTGCGCATTGGCCGGCCAGAAGCCGATGACGCCGTTGGCGGTGAGCCAGTTCTCGGCGACCATTTGCTTGAGCATCGCCTGCGCGTCGTCATAGAGGGAACGCGCCGCCTCACCGACCTTGGGATCGTCGAGGATGTGCGGAAAGGTGCCCTTCATCTCCCAGGTGGCAAAAAAGGGCGTCCAGTCGATAAAGGGGACGAGTTCGGCAACCGAATAGTCGCGCAACGCGCGCGTGCCGAGGAAACGCGGGCGGACCGGCCGGAACTCCTGCCAGTCGATGGCGAAACGGTCGGCGCGCGCCTGCACCAGCGTGATCCGCCGCTTCTCCTCCTGGCCGCGGGCATGGGCCTCGGCGACCTTGCGGTATTCACCGCGCACTTCTTCCACATAGGCCGCCTTGCCGGCGCCGAGCAGGCTGGAGGCGACACCGACGGCGCGGCTGGCGTCGAGCACATGGACGGTGGCGCCGCGCACATAGTTCGGCTGGATCTTGACCGCCGTGTGCACACGGCTGGTGGTCGCCCCGCCGATCAGCAGCGGCACGTCGAAGCCCTCGCGCTCCAACTCGGCCGCGACATTGCACATCTCGTCGAGCGACGGCGTGATCAGGCCGGAGAGGCCGATGATGTCGACCTTCTTCTCCTTCGCCGTGGCGAGGATCTTCGCCGCCGGCACCATGACGCCGAGATCGATCACCTCGTAATTGTTGCAGGCGAGCACGACGCCGACGATGTTCTTGCCGATGTCGTGGACGTCGCCCTTGACGGTCGCGAGCAGGATGCGCGCCACCGGCTGGTCCTCGACGCCGTGGCGGCGCTTGTCCTCTTCCATGAACGGCAGGAGGTGGGCGACCGCCTGCTTCATCACCCGCGCCGACTTGACCACCTGGGGCAGGAACATCTTGCCCGCGCCAAAGAGATCGCCGACCACGTTCATGCCGGCCATCAGCGGCCCCTCGATCACGTCGAGCGGCTGGCTGGCGGCAAGCCGCGCCTCCTCGGTGTCGGCGACGACATGCTGGGTGATGCCGTGGACCAGCGCGTGCTCCAGACGTTTCTCGACCGGCAGCGACCGCCAGGCTTCGTCGGCCACGACCTTCGCGCCGCCATCCGAACGATAGCGCTCGGCCGCCTCCAGCAGACGCTCGGTGGCGTCGTCCCGGCGGTTGAGCACGACGTCTTCGCAAAGCTCGCGCAGCTCCGGGTCGATCTCGTCATAGACCGGCAGCGCACCGGCATTGACGATGCCCATGTCCATGCCGGCGGCAATCGCGTGATAGAGGAACACCGCGTGCATGGCGCCGCGCACGGTCTCGTTGCCGCGGAAGGAGAAGGAGAGGTTGGAGACGCCGCCGGAGACATGGGCATGCGGCAGGTTCTGCTTGATCCAGCGCACCGCCTCGATGAAATCGACGCCGTAATTGTTGTGCTCCTCGATGCCGGTGGCGACAGCGAAGATGTTCGGGTCGAAGATGATGTCCTCCGGCGGAAAGCCGACCTCCTCGGTCAGAATCCTGTAGGCGCGGGCTGAGATATCGGTCTTGCGCTTGAGGGTATCGGCCTGGCCCTTCTCGTCGAAGGCCATGACCACCACGGCGGCGCCGTAGCGGCGCACCGTTTCGGCGCGCTCGCGGAAAGCGTCCTCCCCTTCCTTCATCGAGATCGAATTGACGATGGACTTGCCCTGAACGCATTTCAGGCCCGCCTCGATGACCGACCATTTCGACGAATCGATCATGATCGGCACGCGGGCGATGTCCGGCTCGGCGGCGATCAGGTTGAGGAAGGTCACCATCGCCTCTTCCGAGTCGAGCAAGCCCTCGTCCATGTTGACGTCGAGCACCTGCGCGCCATTGGCGACCTGGTCGCGCGCGACGTCGAGCGCGGCGGCGTAATCGCCATTGGTGATCAGCTTGCGGAAGCGCGCCGAGCCGGTGACGTTGGTGCGCTCGCCGACATTGACGAAGCCGGTAGCGGCGGAAGAACTCATGAAGCCAACTCGAAGGGTTCGAGGCCGGAAAGCCGCATGGCCTCCGGCGGATGGGGGATGACGCGCGGCGGAACGCCCTCGACTGCCGCGGCGATGGCGCGGATATGGTCCGGCGTCGTGCCGCAGCAGCCGCCGACGACATTGACGAAGCCGGCGCGGGCGAATTCGCCGAGCATGCCGCTCATCGCCTCGGGGCTCTCGTCGTATTCGCCGAACTCGTTGGGCAGGCCCGCATTCGGATAGGCGCAGGTGAGCGCATCGGCGACCCGCGAAATCTCGGCGATGTGGGCACGCATCTCGCGCGCGCCGAGCGCGCAGTTGAGCCCGATGGTGAGCGGCCGGCCGTGGCGCACCGAATACCAGAACGCGGTCGGCGTCTGGCCCGACAGGGTACGGCCGGAAAGGTCGGTGATGGTGCCGGAGATCATGATCGGCAGACGCTTGCCGGTCTCGGCCGCGACCTGCTCGACCGCGACAATGCCCGCCTTGACGTTGAGCGTGTCGAAGACGGTCTCGAACAGGATGAGATCGGCGCCGCCTTCGGCGAGCCCGCGCGCCGCCTCGCCATAGGCCGCCACCAGATCGTCGAAGGTGATGTTGCGGAAGCCGGGATTGTTGACGTCGGGCGAGATCGAGGCCGAGCGGTTGGTCGGGCCGATGGCGCCGGCAACGAAGCGCGGCTTGTCCGGCGTCTCGGCGGTCACCTCGTCGGCGGCGGAGCGCGCCAGCCGGGCGCCCTCGCGGTTCAGCTCGAAGGCGAGATCCTCCATGCCGTAATCGGCCTGGGCGACGCGCGTCGAGGAGAAGGTATTGGTCTCGACGATGTCGGCGCCGGCCCTGAGATACTGGCAATGTATGGCGCGGATGGCGTCCGGCTGGGTCAGGATGAGCAGATCGTTATTGCCGCGCACGTCCCTCGGCCAGTCCTTGAAGCGCTCGCCGCGGAACTCGGCTTCCGTGAAGCGGTGCGACTGGATCATGGTGCCCATGGCACCGTCGAGCACCAGGATGCGCTTGGCGGCTTCGGCGCGGAACCGGGCTTCGGCTTCGGAAGAAGTGGACATGGTGGACGCTTTCATTCCCATGGATTGACCAGCGCGACGCCGGTATCGGCGAAGTCGCGCGTGTTGCGGGTGACCAAGGTCAGCTTGTGGACCATGGCGGTTGCGGCGATGAGCGCATCGACAAGCGGACGCGGCCGGTCGGCCGAAAGGTCGCCCCACAGGCGCGCGGCGGGCAGGTCGACGGGGAGAATGCGCGGGCCGTAGTCGGCCTCGATCGACGCGATCCACGCGTCGAGCCGATCCGCATGGCCCGCGTCGGTCCGCCTTCTCAGTACCGCTCCCTTGCGCAACTCGCCGATGGTCAGCACGCTGATGAACGATCCTGTTGCTCAGTTCGCGAACAAATGCGAGCACGCGTGAGTCAGGCTGCCGGCGGTTCACTTCCGACAGCACGTTGGTGTCGAAGAGGTAGCCGGTCATCACTCAAGGTCGATCTCGCGTCCCGTATCGCTCTTGTCGCGCTCGAGGTCGACGCCCTCCAGAATCGGGCCACTGCTCAAGAGGAACTCGACGAAGCTCTTCTTCGGCTTCGCCTTGCCGTTGCTGAGCGCCTCGTATTCGGCGGCCGAGAGCACCACGGCGCGCGGCTTGCCGTGCTTGGTGATGGTCTGCGGCCCTTCGCTCTGGGCGCGTTCGATCACCTCGCTGAAATGCGCTTTGGCCTGCTGTGCCTGCCAGGTCGTCATTGCGGATCTCCAATTCTGGTCAGAATGACCATAATATAGGTCATTCTGACCAGAAATGCACCACCGAGGCGCTCATGCGGCGGCCTCGCTCGGCGTCGGTTTCGGCGGCCTGATGCCGAGCAGGTGGCAGACGGCATAGACAAGGTCAGCGCGGTTCATGGTGTAGAAGTGAAAGTCGGTGACGCCGCGCTGGACGAGGTCGAGCACCTGCTCGGATGCCACCGCCGCGGCGATCAGTTGGCGGGTGTCGGGATCGTCTTCAAGTCCATCGAAGCGTTGCGCCAGCCATGCCGGCACGCTGGCGCCGGCCTTGACGGCAAACCGCGCCGTCTGGGTGAAGTTGGTGACCGGCACGATGCCGGGCACCAGCGGAATGTCGATCTGCGCCGATGCCAGACGCTCGCGAAAGGCGTCGTAGAGATCGTTGTCGAAGAAGAACTGGGTGATCGCCCGGTCGGCGCCGGCATCGACCTTGCGCTTGAGGTTGTCCAGCTCGGTGCGCCAGTCGGCGCTTTCCGGATGGCGCTCGACATAGGCCGATACCGACACCTCCATCTTCGGGTGGCGGCGCTTGATTGCCTCCACGAGATCACCGGCATGACCGTAGCCGCCGGGGGTCGGCACATAGGGCGTGCCGAGGCCGGTTTCCGGATCGCCGCGCAGCGCCACGATGTGGCTGACGCCAAGCGCCGCATAGCGGTCGACCACGCCATCGAGATCCTCGCGGGTGGCGCCGACGCAGGTGAGATGCGCGGCGGGCCGGAGATCGGTCTCGGCAAGGATGCGGGCGAGCGTCGCGTGGGTGCGTTCGCGGGTCGAGCCGCCGGCGCCATAGGTGACCGAGACGAAATGCGGTTCGAGCGGCGCCAGCCGGCGGACGGAGGTCCACAGCGTCTCTTCCATCTTCTCGGTTTTCGGCGGGAAGAACTCGAACGAGACGTTGAGCCCACTCTCGCCGCGGGCATTGTGCTTGATCTGGCTCATCAGGCGACCTCGCGGCTGGTGGCCGGTTCGTCGGCCATGGCCATGCGCCGGTCGCGGGCAAGCAGCAGCGTCACGGTCAGCTTGCCGGTGGCGTCGTCGCCTGCCGCCAGGTCGCGCGCCGTCACCAGTGACAGACCCGCCGCCTCGATCCACTGGCGCATGGCCGAGGGCGCGAAACCGAGACGGCGATGGGCATGGCGCTCGCGCAGGAACTCCAGGTCGTGCGGCGCGAAATCGACGATCAGCAGGCGTCCGCCGGGCCGCAGCACCCGCGCCGCCTCCGCGATCGCCCGTTCCGGATCGTTGAGGAAGTGGAGGACCTGGTGAACGGTCACCAGATCGAAGCTGTCGCGCTGGAACGGCAAGTGCTGGATGTCGCCGAGGCGCACCTGGGCATTTGCGATGCCGGCCCGGTCGAGATTGGCGCGGGCAACCGTCAGCATGTCCGCCGAGGCATCGATGCCGACCGCGCGGTTGTAGAGCGGCGCGAACAATTCCAGCAGGCGGCCGGTGCCGGTGCCGAGATCGAGCAGGCTCTCGAACGGACGTTCGCCGACGGCAGCCACCATCGCCGCCTCGACCGAGGTTTCGGCCACATGCAGCGCGCGGATCGAATCCCACTCGCCGGCATGGTCGGCGAAATAGCGCCGCGCGGCTTCCGCATGCTCCTGCTTGACCGCCGCCAGATTCTCGCGGTCGCGCGCCAGCACCGGGTCGCCGGCGTCGATCAGCCCCAACAGGTCGCCGGCAAAGCGCCGCGCCGGCCCCTGGTCGGTGAGGCGGTAGAACACCCACGCCCCTTCCGGAAAGCGGTCGATCAGCCCGGCGTCTGCCAGCAGCTTGAGATGGCGCGAGATGCGCGGCTGCGACTGGCCGAGGATGGCGGTGAGGTCCTTCACCGTCAGTTCGGCCTGGCCAAGCAGCGCCAGGATGCGCAGGCGCGTCCGCTCGCCCGCGGCCTTCAGCGCGGCGATGGCGGTTTCGACGGCAAGCGGGGCCGGTTCGGCCATGGGCGCGCTCCTTTTGCGCAAGACATAAAGATATCCTTATACGTAAACAAAAGCATTGGCAACGGGTCCGGCCGTTTGCGCGCAAGGCGAGACAATCGGTCGAATTGACAAGGAGCCCCTATGCGCAACCATTGGGTTAAATAGCATAACGGAACCGCGCGAAATGACAGCGAAATCGCTTGCCGCCGTGTTCGGCGCCCTGTCCGACCCGACCCGCCTTGCCATCGTCGAGCGCCTGCTCACCGAAGGAGAACGCTCCGCCGGCGAGATCGCCGAACCCTTCACCATGTCCAAGCCGGCGATCTCCAAACACCTGCGCGTGCTGGAGGCGGCCGGACTGATCGAGCGCCGCATCGAACGGCAGTGGCGCATCGTGAGCATCCGCTGCGAGGCGCTGGCAACCGTCGACCGCTGGATCGTACATTACCGGCAGTTCTGCGAGGAGCGGGACCGCGTTGCACCGTCGTTCGACAGAGGCGACAGCCTGCACCAGTAACGCGACAAGCCGCGTGACAAGCCTGGCGATCTCGCCTATAGGCAAGGCCATGATCAACGCGGCCGCCACCTATTTCGGCTTCTGGTTTAGCTATCCGCACACACTGGCGGAGGCAGGAGCGCGTTCGATCTAGAAAACCCGAAACAGCGAATTCCCGCGAGCCGCCAGACCGACTGGCGGCTTTTTTGTTGTCGCCGGCGGACGATCCAAGGAGAGGACAATGCCGAACGACACCGACGATCTACGCATCCGCGAGTTGCGGGAGCTGAGTACGCCCAGCGACGTGATGCGTGAATTCCCGCGCGCGCCTGCGGCAAGCCGCACCGTGACCCGCGCCCGCCGCGCCGTTCACGATATCCTCGCCGGTGCCGACGATCGCCTGGTCGTCATCGTCGGCCCCTGCTCCGTCCACGATCCCGCCGCCGCCCTCGATTACGCCACGCGCCTCGCCGACCTTCGCCATCGCCTGCGCGGCGATCTGGAGGTGGTCATGCGCGTCTATTTCGAGAAGCCGCGCACCACCGTCGGCTGGAAGGGGCTGATCAACGACCCCGATCTCGACGGCTCGTTCCAGATCAACAAGGGGCTGCGGACCGCGCGCAAGCTGCTGCTCGAGATCAACCAGCTCGGCCTTCCCGCGGCCTGCGAGTTCCTCGACATGACCACGCCGCAATATGTCGCCGATCTCGTCGCCTGGGGCGCCATCGGCGCCCGCACCACCGAGAGCCAGGCGCATCGCGAGCTCGCCTCCGGCCTCTCCTGCCCGGTCGGCTTCAAGAACGGCACCGACGGCAATGTGAAGATCGCCGTCGATGCGGTGAAGGCGGCCTCCGAGCCACACCATTTCCTCGCCGTGACCAAGACCGGCCGTGCGGCCATCGCCGCCACCGCCGGAAACGGCGACTGCCACATCATCCTGCGCGGCGGCAAGGCGCCGAACTACGACGCGGCCTCGGTCGACGCCGCCTGCGGCGTTCTGGAGGCGTCCGGCCTGGCGCCGGTGGTCATGATCGACGCCAGCCACGCCAACAGCGCCAAGAAGCCGGAGAACCAGCCCGGGGTCATCGAGGCCATCGCCGCCCAGGCGGAGGACGGCGACCGCCGCATCGTCGGCGTGATGATCGAGAGCAACCTCGTCGCCGGCCGCCAGGATCTGGTGCCGGGCAGGCCGCTCACCTACGGCCAGAGCATCACCGACGGCTGCATCGGCTGGGACACCACCGTCGCCGTGCTGGAGCGGCTGGCGGCAGCGGCGCGTGCGCGGCACCGGCAGAGCGCAAGGGAGGACGGCGCCGTGGAACGATTGGCGGCCGCCGGCCCGTAGGTGTGCGCGGCGCGGCCACCGTCACATCATGCGCATGTTGAGATCGAACATGATCCACAGCGTGCCGCCGACCATGAGGACGAGCAGAACCGCGGCGAAGGCGAGCGCCACCAGCCTGTCGCGAGGCGTCTGCCTGAAGTCGATGTGCAGGAAATAGCGGAAGTGGACGAGCACCTGAACGATCGCCGCAACCGCGATCAGGATGGCTGCAGGGCCGGCCGGCAGCAGCCTGAAGACGACGAGGGCGAAGGGGATGGCGGTCAGGATCAGCGCCAGGACGAGGCCGGTCAGATAGGTTCTGAGCGTGGCGGTCATCTAGAGCACTCCCGCCAGATAGACGATTGAGAAGATGCCGATCCAGACGATGTCGAGGAAGTGCCAGAAGAGGCTTAGCCGATAGAGGCGCGAGGTCACTGGCGCGGTCAGGCCCTTGGTCACGATCTGGCCGATCATGACCAGGATGGAGATCATGCCGAAGCTGACATGGAGACCGTGGGTGCCGACCAGCGTGAAGAAGGCGGAGAGGAAGCCGCTGCGATCGGGGCCGGCGCCGTCGCCGATCATGCCGGCGAATTCGCTGATCTCCAGGGCGACGAAGGAGAGGCCGAGGGCCAGCGTCACCACCAGCCACAGGATAACGGCGCGCCGCGCCCCGCTGTGCATGGCCAGCATGGCAAAGCCGAACGTCGTGCTGCTGACGAGAAGCAGCCATGGTCTCGCCGAAGGTGTGCGGCAGGCTGAACAGCTCCCGCCCGGTCGGACCGCCGGCGGTACCGCGGAAGCATGACGACATAGGTCGCAAACAGCAGGGCGAAGATGACGGCGTCGGTCATCAGATAGAGCCAGAAACCGAGCGCCCTGGTCTCGTCCCGCTCGCTCTGCCCTTCGCCCTTGGCCGGCATCGGCCCTGCGTCGGCGGCGATGCTCATGGCGCCGCTCCAATCGCCTGCGCATCAGGCACGTCCCTTCCCTCCGCGCGCATCTCGGCGAGGCCCACGGCCAGGTCCGCGATAGCGACGATCTTCTATCTCCTTGACCGCCGCTGCCGGCATGCACCCGTTCGGTATCGTCGCTGCTGCTGCGCGCGATCACCACCGCGGCAATCGCGACCACGACAGGCGATCGCCAGCCACCAGATGTACCAGACCATGGCGAAGCCGAACAGGCCGGCAAGCACGCCGACGGCGATGCCGAAGGCGCTGTTCTTCGGCATGGCGATGTCGCTCATAGGCGGCGGGCCGCTGCCAGGCGACGCCCTGTTCCTTCATGTCGGTGAACGGGTCGCAGGTCGTGCACCTCCGGGATGACGGCAAAGTTGTAGGCGGCCGGCGGCGACGACGTCATCCACTCCAGCGAGCGGCCGTCCCACGGGTCGCCGGTCAGGTCGCGCAGTTCTCGGCGCGCTTCTCGAAGCTGACCACGATCTGGATGACGAGCGAGGCCAGGCCGAACAGGACGACCAGCGCGCCGATAGCCGGCGACGATCAGCCAGGGCTGCCACGCAGCCGTGTCGTAATGCGCCATGCGCCGCGGCATGCCCATGAAGCCCAGCACGTAGAGCGGCATGAAGGCGAGATAGAAGCCGATGACCCAGCCCCAGAAGGAGCGCCTGCCCCATATCGGGTCGAGCCGGAAGCCGAACGCCTTGGGGAACCAGAGATTGAGCCCGGCGAGATAGCCGAACAGCGCGCCGGGGATGAGCATGTTGTGGAAGTGCGCCACCAGGAAGGTGGAATTGTGCATCAGGTAGTCGGCCGGCGGCAGGGCGAGCAGCACGCCGGAGACGCCGCCGATGACGAAGGTGACGATGAAGGCGAGCGTGTACATCATCGACACATGGAAGCGGATGCGCCCGCGGATACATGGTGAACAGCCAGTCGAAGATCTTCACCCCGGTCGGCACCGCGATGATCATGGTGGCGATGCCGAAGGCAGCGTTGACGTTGGCGCTCGACCCCATGGTGAAGAAGTGATGCAGCCACACCGTGAAGGAGAGCACCGCGATCGCCGCCGTCGCGTAGACCAGCGAGGTGTAGCCGAACAGCCGCCGGCCGGAGAACACCGTCACCACTTCCGAGTAGATGCCGAAGGCCGGCAGGATCAGGATATAGACCTCAGGGTGGCCCCACATCCAGAACAGGTTGGCGATAGTTCATCATGTTGCCGCCCTGCCCGTTGGTGAAGAAGTGCATGCCGAACACGCGGTCGAGTTCGAGCATCGACGCGACGACCGTGATCGCCGGAAACGCGAAGGCCATCAGGATGCTGGTGCACAGCGCCGTCCAGCATGAACAGCGGCATGCGCATCAGCGTCATGCCCGGCGCCCGCTCCTTGAGGATGGTGACGATGAAATTGATGCCGGTGAGCGTCGAGCCGACGCCGGAAATCAGCACCGCCCAGACCCAGTAGTCGACGCCGATGTCCGGGCTGTAGGCGATCTCGGAATAGGGCGGATAGGCGGTCCAGCCGGCGGTCGAGAACTTGCCGATGACCAGCGAGACCATGACCAGCGCGGCGCCGGCCACCGTCAGCCACAGGCTCATCGCGTTCATGTAGGGAAAGGCGACGTCGCGGGCGCCGATCTGTTGCGGCACGACGAAATTGATCAGCCCGGTGAGGAACGGCATCGCCATGAAGAAGATCATGATGGTGCCGTGCGACGAGAAGATCTGGTTGAAGTGTTCGGGCGCGCAGGTAGCCCTGCGAATTGAACGCGATCGCCTGCTGGGCGCGCATCATCAGCGCGTCGATGAAGCCGCGCAGCCAGCATGATCAGCGACAGGACGACATACATGATGCCGATGCGCTTGTGATCGACGCTGGTCAGCCACTCCTTCCACAAATTGCCCCACGCCCGCTGCCAGGTGATGAACGCCACCACCGCCAGGGCGCCGCCGACAGTGACCAGCGCGCCGCCGAACGGCGACCGGGCTGTAGAACGGCAGGGCATCGACGGTGAGCCGTCCCAACATCAGAGACTTCTCCGCATCGCTGCTCGCCGGGTCTTCACTGTCGCGGTCATGGCAGTCCGTGATCTCGCTGTCGCCCCGATATTTTCCGATGATGCTGTCGAAGAGACCGGGCGCGACCTCTGCGTAATAAGTCACCGGCTCGGGCGCGCTGGGCTTGGCGAGCTCGGCATAGGCCGCCTCATCGAGCGCGTTCGCCGAGCCGCGCACCTTGGCCACCCACGCGTCGAAATCCGCCGACGACATCGCAATCGCATTGAAGCGCTGATCGGCGAAGCCGACGCCGCTGTATTGCGTGTTGCGGCCGACGAAACGTGCCCGGCGCATCGGCGAGAAGGTTGAGATGGGTCTGTCATGCCGGCCATCGCGTAGATCTGGCCGCCAAGCGCCGGAACGAAGAAGGCGTTCATCACCGTGTCGGAGGTGATGGTAAGGCTGAGCGGCCGGCCCGCCGGGAAAGCCAGCTCGTTGACCGACGCCACGCCCTGCTCAGGATAGATGAACAGCCACTTCCAGTCCTCCGCCACCACCTGAACCTCGAGCGGCGCGACGGCCGGGTCGAGCGGCTTGTAGGGATCGAGGCTGTGCGTGTAGATCCACACGTGAACGCCGAGCGACGACACGATGAGCGCCGGAACAATCCAGACCACGACGTCGACCGTCTTCGACATCCACTCGGGCTGGTAGCGCGAACGCTTGCTGGAGGCGCGGTAGCGCCACGAGAACCAGAGCGGTCAGCGCGAAGACCGGCACGACCACGATCATCATGATGGCGAAGGCGCGCAGCATGATGTCACGCTCGATGGCGGTGACCGGACCGCCCGCGGCGATGACCGGAAAATCCGCGAGCGTGCAGCCGCCAAGGGTAGCTGCCCCCACGACAACGATTGCCAGGGTAACCGTGCGGCGGAACGACATCAGCCCGAGGGGCCTTGACCGGAACCGGCCATGACGCTGGCTGCCGTGCCGATGACGAACGATCCAGCCATGGTCACCCGCGGCCATGGGACCTCCTTCCCCCGGGCACCGTGGAAGCGTCCGCTCGCCGCCGTGATACCCGCTTCGGCTGCAACCTTTGCACGGATATCGCGCGAGATGAAGGCATGGATGGCAGAGGTGTCTCGGCAATGCGATCCGCGCAGGGAAGGATGATCTGTTGCGCTCCGCCACGGACGAGCGCCGCAGACGAAACGAACCCACGCACGGAAAGTTCCGCCCGCCCTTTACCGGCGCCGCCGATTGCATCACACTTTTCCCGGGGAGTGGCTGCAAAGGGGGGGCAGACGATGGCCGCGCAGGCGGATACGTCGGGATTTACCTATCGCGCATTCATCAGCTACAGCCACCGGGACCAGGCCTGGGCGCGCTGGCTGATCCGCAAGCTCGAAGGTTACCGCATCCCCCGCGACCTCGCGGGCAACGACGGCGACCGCCGGCTCGGCACCTTTTTCCGCGACCGCGACGAGGCGGCTGCCGCCGACGACCTTGCCACCGTCATCCGCCAGGCGCTCGAGACCTCCGAGCACCTCATCGTGGTCGCATCGCCGGCGGCGGCACGCTCCGCCTATGTCGAACAGGAAATCCGCGAGTTTGCCGCCCTCAACCGCCAGCGCGCGCATCGCGGCCGTATCCTGACGCTGATCGCCGACGGCGAGCCCAATGCGGACGATCCCGCGCAGGAGTGCCTGCCGCCGGCCCTGCGCGGCGGCCTCAGCGGCGAGGACGGCGCGCCCATCGAACCGCTTGCCGCCGATGCACGGCCGACCGGCGACGGCAAGCCGCGCGCGCTCGCCAAGCTCGTCGCGGGCCTCATCGACGTGCGCTACGACGCACTGGTGCGGCGCGATCTGCAGCGCCGGCGGCGGATACGCGCCAGCATCGCGGCCGCCATCGGCGCCATCGTGGTGATCTCCGGCGGCGTGGCGTGGAAGTTCGTGGCCGACTCCCGCGAGCGCCAGGCGCTGGCCGCCGCGCGTGAGCGCGCCGACAGCCAGCGGCGCACCGTCACCGCGGTCAGCAATGCCGAACGCGCCAAGGCGCTGCTTGCCGCCGGCAACAAGGACGGCGCCGTGCAACTGGCGCAACAGAGCCTGCCGGACGACGGCTCCCTGCCCTTCATCCCGCAAGCCTTTGCCACGCTCTATGGCGCCTATATGGGCGGCGGCGCGCCGGTCAACTTCGAGATTGCCGGTTCGTCCGGCCAGGACGCCGTTACCCTGCCGCTGGCGGACGGGCAGTTTCTGACCTGGACCGACAACGGCCAGGTGCGCGTGTGGTCCCCTGGCGGAGGCATCAGCTACGCCACCCAGTTCCTCACAGCGGGCTCGAGCCGCAAGCCCATCGTCTCCCCGAAGGGCGACGCAGTGTTCATCCCCGCCATTGCGAACGACATCCGCTACCGCGTCGCCGCGCATGCCTGGGACGAGGTCGACGTCGCACCCGTCGAAGTAGGCGGCGTCGGAGGCGAGCCGGAGGTGTTGCAGGCGATCGACGCCGCCACCCTGCTCGGCTGCGAGCGACACACGCTCTTCGAGCTGACCCTGCCGCCCAAGGGCAGCGGACCCTCCGCGGTTGCCTGGCAGACCGACCTCGACCTCACCGGTTTCAGCTGCGACGGCCTGGCGACGGGCGCCGACGGCACCATCTACGTCGCCTCCGGCGGGACAATCGTCGCGGTCGATCCCGAGACGCGCAAGGAAACCCGGCGCTACGAGGGGGCCGGCACCTTTCTGGTCGGCATTGACGTGCACGGCGACCGCCTGGAGGCGCGCGGGATCAGCGAGTCGGCGATCTTCCACCTGGGGAGCGACGAGCCGCCGCTCAAGCTGACGCAGTCCAAGTCGGCATGGCTGCTCGGTCCGCACGGCCGCTACGCCACCACCACCGACATCATGGCCGAACAGCTCACCGTCCACGATCTGGCCAGCGGCACCAAGACGACGGTCGCGTGCAGCCTCTGCTCGCTGGTCGGCTACAGCGACAACTCGCTGCTGGTGCTCGAGGACAATCGCGTCGTGCAGCGCAGACTGCCGTCGGCAGAACCGGTGGCGACCGTCCACGAGTTTCGGACGCGTGTCGACGACACCCAATTCATCGCCGATCGCGGCATCCTGATCGGCATCCGAAGTCTGCAGCCGGAGACAATCGTCAAGCTGGGCGACCGCCCGAAGGGCATCCTGGTCGACCGCGTCAACACCGGAGATCAGCTCCTGTCGAGTGCCGCATTCCTGAACGACGATGCGGCCGTGCTGGTCGAGACCGAGCGGACCGGCCCGGCCGGTTCGATCACCGGCCGCACCATGGCGCGGATCGTCCCTGCCGTGGATGGTGGCGGCGAACCCTTGTGGGAGCGCGACATCAGCGGCACCGGGCCGACCGGCTACGGCAGCGTCGACACGCTCGGCCACAACCTCATCGCCGTGACGAAACCGCAATCGATGATGTCGTGGCCCGCCAGCGTCGAGGTCATGGCACCGCTGGACAACGCCACGGTCCTGAAACAGGACGTGCTTTCCGATCCGGCGAGCGATGCGTCGGGCAACCGCTTCGTCATGGACGGCAAGGACGGGATCGCGGTCGTCGATCTGGTCAAGCGCGAGAGCCGGACCATAGCGGCCAACGCCATCGACTGGCAGGTGGCCGGCGAGCGCCTGTTGATCGCGACCGGCGACGGCACCATCGCCATCTACGACCTGACGGCGGACGACCCGACCGCCGCAGTCAAGAAACTCGTCATGCTCGGCGGCTTCGGAGCGTTTTGCGCGGCGGCGGACGACGACACGCTGTTTGCCCTGACCGCATCGAAGACCGAGGTCTTCCTGGAGCGTTGGTCGCTCGCCGACGCCGCGCGCACCGCCCAGACGACCATCGACCAGAAGGAATCGGCCGACATCGTCGAGGAGCTGGCCTTTTTCGCGACGTTCGATCGCGCGATGCGTCTCGGCCAGATCCGCTGCACGCCCGACAGCGTCACCATCGACGGCGCCGACAAACGGGTGTCCTGGGACGCCAGCGGCCCGGCCAGGCTGGTGCCCAAGGTCGATGTCGCCGAGCAGACACCGGCAGAGGACGCGGACGTGCCGGCGCCCTCGCCACAGGCGTTGCAGGACGCCAGACTGGTGACCATCGACAACGTCGCGGCGTTGCGCGGCCGCGACGGCACATGGCTCTTCAGGACGCCCAAGCAGGAGGCGAAGGTCTCGGCGGCCGTGCTGTTGCGCAAGCACGGCTGGGTCGCGATCGGCCTTGAGAACGGCCACTTGCGGGTGTGGAGCGTCACGACACCGGCGGCGCCGCTGATCGACATTGCCGCCCATCAGGCGCGCATCGACTCGCTCGCCGTCAACCCCGCCGAAACCGAGATGCTGACCGCCGATGGCGGCGGCCGGGTGCGGCTGTGGCCGGTCTTTTCGGTGGCGGCGTTGATCGCGCACGCCGCCGAGGTCGTGCCGCACCAGTGAGCCGGACCGGATCGCGCCCAAAAGGTCGATTTGTTGCGCCCCGCCATTGACGGGCCGCAGGTCAAACGGGAACACTCGCGAAAAGGAAGAAGCGGCCCGCCGAATCCGCAGCGGGGCCGGCAGCGATCGCGCCAGGACCTGACGGGGGCCAATGGAACCTGCCTCGCATTCGCCGACGGCCGGCGAAGCCGGAAGCCGTTTGGCACACAGCATCGCCGTCGGCGTGGTGTGCGGGCTGGTCGCGATCGTCCAGTCGATCGGCTTCGGCACGCTCCTGTTCTCGGCGCTTCCTGCCTCGTTTTCGTCGAGCGGCGCCGGCATGGCGCTGTTCACCGGAGCGGCCATCGCGGTGCTGCTGCCCTTCATCAGCTCGGCGCGCGGCGTGATCGGCATCGCGCAGAGCGTTCCCACCGCCGCTCTTGCCGGGGTCGTCGGCGCCATCGGCGCTCAGGTTGCGCCGGGCAACGACCACGCATTGCTGGCAACGGTGGTCGCGGCCGTCGCGCTGACCACGCTCACCATCGGCGCCACCACCTGGCTGCTCGGCTTTTTTCAACTGAGCCGCTTCATCCGCTTCATCCCCTTTCCGGTGATCGGCGGATTCCTTGCCGGCTCCGGCTGGCTGGTCTTCGTCGGCGGCATCGACGCCATTGCCGGTGGAGATGTCTTCAGCGCCCCGTTGCAGATGCTGGCCCAGCCGACCATGGTCGGCCGCCTGCTGTCCGCCGCCGGCCTGATCGCGGTCATCGCCCTGGTCGAGCGGCTGAGCGCCGGCTGGCGGCTGGCTCTGCCGGCGACCATCGCCGCGGCCCTGCTGCTCTTCAATCTCGTCATCTGGCTGACGGGAACCCCGCACGAGACCTTGCGCGCCGCACACTGGCTCATGGCCCTGCCCAGCGGCCATGCCTTGTGGCCGCCCGTGTCTCCGGCCGACCTGGCGCTGGTCGACTGGCAGGCGATCGCCCGCCAGACGCTGCCGCTGGCGACCGTTCCGCTGCTCGCCATCATCGCCACGCTGATGAACGCCACCGGCATCGAACTGGAGGAGCGCCGCGACCTCGACCTCGACCGGGAACTGCGCGCGGTGGGCATCGGCAATCTCATCGCCGGCGCCGGCGGCGGCATTCCCGGCTACCACTCCCTGTCGGGCACCATTCTCGCCGGGCGCCTGGGCGCAAGCAGCGCCGGGGTCGGCATCACCGTTGCCGCCTGCTGCGCCGCCGCCGCGGTCTTCGGCCCGCAGATCCTGTCGCTGGTGCCGACCCCGCTGCTCGGCGGCATTCTGGTGTGGATCGGCGGCGGGCTGATGCACCAATGGCTGGTCGCCTCGCATGCCCGCCTCGCCCGCCCCGAATACGCCGTCGTCGTCCTCATCTTCGCGGTGATCGCCTTCGTCGGCTTCGCCTGGGGCATCCTGCTCGGGCTGATCGCCGCCGCCGTCCTGTTCGCCGTCGAATACGGCCGCGTCGACATCGTTCGCTACACGTTGACCGGCCGCGACTACCAGACCAGCGCCGTCGCCTCCGACGAGCGGCGCGAGGTGCTGCACGACAACGGCGAGGCGATCCTGCTGCTCCGCCTTCAGGGCTATCTGTTCTTCGGCACCGCCGAACGGCTGCGCAAGCGCATCCTGGAGCGTCTGGACGACGCCAGCGAGGCCGGCATCCGCTTTCTGGTCATCGACCTCGACCGGGTCAGCGGCCTCGATTCTTCCGCCGTGCTCTCCTTCGTCCGCCTGGCGCAAATGGCGGCGCCCGCCGGCTTCACCCTGGTTCTCACCGGCATGTCGGGCGAGGTTCACAAGGCGATGCTGCGCGGCGGGCTGGAGCATGGCGAGGCGAGCCCCGTGCGCATCGAGCCGAGCTTCGACCACGGGGTGGAGTGGTGCGAGAACGCGCTGCTCGCCGAAGTCGCGCCCAAGCTGGCGACAGCGCTGAGCCGGCCGGCCCGCGACATCCTGATGAGCGTCGTCGGCGACGAGACCTCCGCCGAGGCCCTCATGCCCTATTGCGAGCGCATCGAGATCGCCGCCGGGGACACGTTGATCGCCCAGGGCAAGCCCTCCGACGACATCTTCTTCATCGAGGCCGGCCGCGCCGCCGTGGAACTCGGGAGCGGCAGCCACAGCATTCGCCTGGCAACGCTTTCCCACGGCGCCATCGTCGGCGAGATCGCTTTCTATCTCTCGGTGCCGCGCTCCGCTTCGGTGGTCGCCGAGAGCCCACTCGTCGCCTGGCGCTTCAGCCGCGCCAACCTCGAGCGGCTGCGCGCTGCCGAGCCGGAGATCGCCGCCCGCTTCCACGAGGGGCTGGCCGCCATGCTCGCCGACCGCCTGACGCGCACCAACCGGCTGATCCAGCTTATGGCCGATTGAGGTCGCTCACGCCCTGACGGCGACGATGAACAGGCGCGGGAAACGCAGCATCACCCTGCCATCGGCAAGCGGCGGATAGGCTTGCGCCAGCGCCGCCTGATAGCGCGCCAGAAAGTCCGCCTGCTCTTTCTGGTCGAGACGGGCGAGATAGGGGCGCAGCCCGGTCGAGCGCACCATCTCGACGATGGAAGCAGGGTTTGCCAGCGGATGATTGTAGAGCGTGTGCCAGATATCGACGCGCGCCGCCCGCGGCTGAAGCAGATCGTAATAGTCGGCCGGCGTCCCGATGGCTTCGCGCGCGACCGGCTTACGGAATTTTCCCGCCCACGGCCCTTCCTCGGCCACCGACCGCATCAGCGCATGCGACGGCTCGGCGAGGTTGTCCGGCATCTGCACGGCCAGCACGCCGCCGGCCGGCAGCGCCACGAACAGGCGTTTGAGGACGCCCATGTGGTCCGCCACCCACTGGAAGGTGGCATTGGCAAAGAGGAGATCGACCGGCGCCTCCGGCATCCACGTCCGAGCGTCCGCCTCGATGAAGGCGACACCGGGCAGGCGCTGACGCGCCGCCGCCAGCATCTCGGGCGAGGAATCGAGGCCGGTGATCCCGGCGCCGGGAAAGCGCTCCACCAGCAGCTCGGTCGAATTGCCCGGCCCGCAGCCGATATCGACGGCGCTGCGCACCTCGGCGAGCGGCACCGCCGCCAGCAGGTCGCGCGCCGGCCGCGAGCGCTCGTCCGCGAACTTCAGATATTGCGACGGTGACCAGGCGGACATGGACCAAATCCCTTACAGGACCTTGCGAAACGGCGGTCGGAGCCAATCGATACAATTTTAATTAATCGGCTAACGGCCCGCACATTCGCTTGGGATAAGTACCATTGGCACAAAAGGAGAGCTCCCTCCCGCAGCGAGGTTCCGGTGTCGATCGACATTCCGACCATGGTGCTGATGGTTGCATTGATGCAGCTGTTGTGTGGCGGGTCGCTGATCTTCGTGGCCTTTCATTATCGCGATGTGCCGGCCGCGACCTGGTGGGGCTTCTCCCATATCATCCTTGCCGCCGGCGTGGTGCTGTCCATGATCAGCGGCATCACCGAGGACGACCGTATCGCCGCCACTGCCTACACCGTCTTCGTGACCTGTGCAGCGGTGCAATGGCACGGAACCCGCCTGCTGACCGGCGCCCGCGCCTACCTTCCTTTGATACTGGTCGGGCCCGCCATCGTCGCCGCGGTCAACCTGCTGCCGGTCGGTGCGGCCCTGCCGGCTGCGCGCGGAGTTGCCGCCACCCTCGTCAACATTGCCTATTTCGTCGGTGCGCTGGTCGCCCTCCTGCGGCCACCGGCCGGGCCGCTCGTCGCCTACAAGCCGCTCGCCGCGCTTTTCATCGCCAACATCGTCGCCATCGGCCTGGGGCCGTTCGGCGGACTGGGAACCACCGAGATGGGTCTGCCGCCCATCCTGAGCATCGGCGGGTTTATCTACCTCGAGGGCCAGCTCTTCGTCATCGGCACCACCATCTTCGTCGTAGCCGCGGTGCGCGAGCGCAAGGAATTCACCAGCCACAACGCCGCAGCGCTCGATCCGCTGACCGGTCTTGCCAACCGTCGCGCCTTTTTCGAACAAGGCGAGAGGCTCGCCCAACGCTGCCAGGGCGGCGAAGCGACCTGCGGCGTGCTGATGATCGATCTCGACCATTTCAAACGGATCAACGACCACCACGGCCACGCCACCGGTGATCGTGTGCTGAGCGTGTTCGCCGAGACGGCCCGCAAGGCCCTGCGGCCCAGCGACCTGCTTGCCCGCATTGGCGGCGAGGAGTTCGCTGCCATTCTTCCCGGCAGCGGAGCCGAGGCGTCCGTGGCCATCGCCGAGCGCATACGCAAGGCATTTCAGGTGGCCGCCGAGTTCGTCGACGGCAAGCCCGTGCACGCGACCCTGTCCGCCGGCATCGCCGTCTTCGTGCCGGGCGTCACCCTCGAAATGCTCATGCACGAGGCCGACGCCGCGCTCTATCTGGCCAAGCGGAACGGCCGCAACCGTATCGAGCGCTTCCCGAGCTCGCGGCCTCCCGCCCCCGACGAGGTCGCCCACGTCGCGTGACCAGCGGCGATGGCGCGGCGCACGCCTCCTCGGTGACGCCAAGCGGTCACGTCAGCCGCCCAGATCGACCCGCATCGCCTCTGCGATAATGGCAAAATCTTCCGCGCCCACGGCGAAGCTGCCGCGCCGGAACGCGTAGCCCCAGCCGGTCCGGCCCTTTGTGAAGCTCAGCCGGTCGAGCAGCGGGCGGATCGGCGCCTCACGGCCCTTGCGCCAGGCGACATCCCGGCGGAAGGGATGGAAACCGCCGCCCATATCACCCTGATAGGCTTCGCCCGGCTCGATGCGGCCGATGGCGGTGAAGGCCTGCACCGGCTCGCCGGCCTCGAGCGCCGTGCGGGGCGAGTAGTAGGCGATCCAGTCGCCCGGCGAGAGGCGCTTCACCGGCGCGGCCTTGCCGTGGCCAAGCTGGCAGAAGCCGCCGGCAACGCCCTTCATCACATGGTCGCGCGAAGCGACACCGATCCAGTAGCGCAGGTCCGACATGACACGGAGGCTAGCACGCCCCTGTCACGGTCATGTCAGGAGGGTGTCCCTCCCCTACCGCGCGAACTGCTTGTACTTCACCCGGTGATGGTTGGCGGCGTCGGCGCCGAGGCGGCGGATCTTGTCGGCCTCGTAGTCCTCGAAGTTGCCCTCGAACCACTCGACGTGGCTATCGCCCTCGAAGGCGAGGATGTGGGTGGCCAGCCGATCGAGGAACATGCGGTCGTGCGAGATGACCACGGCACAGCCGGCGAAATCCTCCAGCGCGTCTTCCAGCGCGGCCAGCGTCTCGGTGTCGAGGTCGTTGGTCGGTTCGTCGAGAAGCAGCACATTGGCGCCGCTCTTCAAGAGGCTGGCGAGATGCACGCGGTTGCGCTGGCCGCCCGACAGCGAGCCCACCTTCTGCTGCTGGTCGCCGCCCTTGAAGTTGAAGGCGCCGACATAGGCGCGGGAGTTCATCTCGCGCTTGCCCAGCTTGATGATGTCCTGCCCCTCGGAAATCTGCTCCCACACGGTCTTGTTGGCGTCGAGGTCGTCGCGGCTCTGGTCGACGTAACCGAGATGCACCGTCTCGCCGAGCTGGACGCTGCCGGCGTCCGGCTTTTCCAGGCCGGTGAGCATGCGAAAGAGCGTCGTCTTGCCCACCCCGTTCGGCCCGATGACGCCGACGATGCCGCCCGGCGGCAGCTTGAAGGAGAGGTCCTCGATCAAGAGCCGGTCGCCATAGCCCTTTGACAGGCCGGCAACGTCGATGACCGTATCGCCGAGGCGCTCGCCCGGCGGAACGATGATCTGGGCGGTGCCCGGCGCGCGCTCCTCGTTGCGCTTGACCAGTTCGTCATAGGCGCGGATGCGCGCCTTGGATTTCGTCTGGCGGGCGCGTGGGGATGCGGCAATCCACTCGCGCTCCTGCGCCAGAGCCCGCTGGCGGGCGGCGTCCTCGCGGCCCTCCTGCTCCAGCCGCTTGGCCTTCTTCTCCAGATAGACCGAGTAGTTGCCCTCGTAAGGGAGGCCACGGCCGCGATCGAGCTCGAGAATCCAGCCGGTGACGTTGTCGAGGAAGTAGCGGTCGTGGGTGACGATGAGGATGGCGCCGGGATATTCGCGCAAGTGCTTCTCCAGCCAGCGCACCGTCTCGGCGTCGAGATGATTGGTCGGCTCGTCGAGGAGAAGCAGGTCCGGCTGGCGCAGCAGCAACTGGCAGAGCGCCACGCGGCGCCGCTCGCCGCCGGACAGCGTGGTGACGTCGGCGTCGTTGGGCGGGCAGCCGAGCGCATCCATCGCCTGCTCGACCTGGGCGTCGAGGTCCCAGAGATTCTGGCTGTCGATCTGGTCCTGGAGCCTGGTCGCCTCCTCCGCCGTCTCGTCGGAGTAGTTCATCATCAGCTCGTTGTAGCGGTCGACGAGAGCCTGCTTGGCGGCGACGCCCTCCATCACATTGGCGAGCACGTCCTTGTCCGGATCGAGCGGCGGCTCCTGCGCCAGATAGCCGACGGTGGCGCCGTCGGCGAGCCACGCCTCGCCGGCGAACTCCTTCTCCATCCCGGCCATGATCTTGAGCAGCGTCGACTTGCCCGAGCCGTTCGGCCCCAGCACACCGATCTTGGCGTCCGGGTAGAAGGACAGGTTGATGTTTTCCAGGACCTTCTTGCCGCCGGCATAGGACTTGGTCAGGCCCTGCATGTGATAGATGAACTGGCGCGCCATCGGGGTCGCGATCCTTGTGACTTGGGACGAAGGGGAATTGGGCGCCCTTCTAGTCGATTGCCCGTTTGCGGGCAATGGCGGCCGCCGCGCCCGTGCCGGTTTTCCCGCCGACGGTATGGAGGAATATCGATTTGCCTGCCCGCGCAAGTGTTGCTAGCCGTTGGTGGACGGCCAGCAAGGGAAAATCCCATGTCGCTCAATGACGACCCCGCATTCTGGGCCTCCGCCCGCAAGCATCTGACGCGTTACGGTCCCGCCTTCGAATCGATCATTGTGGAGCGGGCCGAAGGCAGCTTCGTCTACGACGCCGACGGACGCGCCATCCTCGACTTCACATCGGGCCAGATGAGCGCCGTGCTCGGCCACGGCCACCCCGACATCGTGGCGACCGTGCAGAGCCAGGTGGCCTCGCTCGCCCATTTGTTCAGCGGCATGCTGTCACGCCCCGTCGTCGAGTTGGCCGCCCGCCTCGCCGGTCTGGCGCCGGGACTTGAGCGCGTGCAACTGCTGACTACCGGCGCCGAATCCAACGAGGCGGCGATCCGCATGGCGAAGCTGGTGACCGGCGGCCACGAAGTCGTCGCCTTCGCCCAGAGCTGGCACGGCATGACCGGCGCCGCGGCCTCGGCGACCTACAGCGCCGGCCGCAAAGGCTACGGGCCGGCCGCCGCCGGATCCTTCGTCATTCCGGCGCCCAACGCCTACCGTCCGCGTTTCGCCCATGCCGACGGCTCGAACGACTGGCGGCGGGAGCTGGACGACGCCTTCGAACTGATCGACCGCCAGTCGACGGGCGGCCTCGCGGCCTTCATCGCCGAGCCCATCCTGTCGAGCGGCGGCATCCTCGAGCTGCCGCCCGGCTATCTGGCGGCGCTCAAGCAGAAGTGCGAGGAGCGCGGCATGCTGCTCATCCTCGACGAGGCGCAGACCGGCGTCGGCCGCACCGGGCACATGTTCGCCTTCCAGCGCGACGGCGTGACGCCCGACATCATGACCCTGTCGAAGACATTGGGCGCCGGCCTGCCGCTTGCCGCCGTGATGACCACCGAGGCGATCGAGCAGAAAGCGTTCGAGCGGGGCTTCCTCTTCTATACGACCCACGTGTCCGATCCCCTGCCCGCCGCCGTCGGCGTCACCGTTCTCGACGTCGTCGAACGCGACGGCCTTGTCGAGCAGGCGGTGGCGCGCGGCGAACGGCTGCGCGACGGCCTCATCGCCCTCCAGCAGAGGTTCGACTGCATCGGCGACGTGCGCGGGCGCGGCCTGCTGCTCGGGCTTGAGATCGTCACCGACCGGCAGACCAAGGCTCCGGGCTTCGAACTCGGCGCCCGCATCATGGAGGAGGCGATGCTGCGCGGGCTCAGCATGAACATCGTCAAGCTTCCCGGCATGGGCGGGGTGTTCCGCATCGCGCCGCCGTTGACCGTTTCGGAAGACGAGATCGACCAGGGCATGGAGATCATGTCCGAGGCGGTCGCGGCCGCCGTCGCCGCGCGCTGACCCCGTCGCCGGGCGGTGGGGAGGTTGCGCGCTTTTTCCACGCGATTGCCGCAATTCGGGCAATGGCAGGGCCGCCCCCTTATTGCCGGAGTTGTCTGCCGGATTGACCGCCGACGAACCGCCTCAACCCAAAAGGATTGCCCATGCGACGCGCTGCCACCGTGCTGACCACCCTCGCCGCCCTTGCGCTTGCCGCCTGCACCGGCGGCATCACCAGCTCAGGCAACGTTGCCGGCGCGCTGAAGGTCGTCACGCCACTGCACGAGGGTACCTACGACGTCATTCCATCGGACAACGACGCCCGGGTGAAGATAACCCGCCACGGCAAGGACTACCGCATGAGCAGCCCGACCGGCGGCGAACAGGCGCCTCACCTTCCGGGTTCTGGCGATGCCGGAACTGCCGCGCAGCCGCTATCTGATCCAGGCCGACGACCCGGACAAGAAGACCGGCAAGCTGAAATATCACTACTATTTCGCGATCATCGGCGCCGACCAGATGGTCGTTCTGACGCCATCGAAGCACGATCTCGAAGACGCCCATCTCATCGAGGAGCTGAAGCCGCTGATCAAGGTCGAAGGGCGGTGACGAGGTGTACTTGCGTCGATGCCAAGGACACGCTTTCGGTGCTGAAGCTGCTCGCCACCAAGAATGTCGACCAGGAGGTGATCCTGCAATTCGCGCGGCGCAGCTAGACCACCGGCGGCAACGAACGGCAGCGCCGCACGGGTTGCGGCGCCGCCCGGCCTCCTCGGTCGTTTCGCTTATTGGGTGACCGTGAACTCGGTCCACATGCCCGAGGCATAGTGTCCCGGCACGTTGCAGATGAGCAGATATTTGCCGGGCTTCAGATCGACCGTCAGCGAACCGGACTTGCCCGGGTCGAGCTCGGAAACCTCGCCCTTGTCACCGGCCTTGTCTTCGTCGACGCGGTTCTCGTTCTTCAGGTAGGGCAGCGCATCGCCGGCCTTGTCGAGCTGCATGACGATCATCTCGTGGATGGTGTCCTTGGAATTGTTGGTGACCTTGAAGGTCACCACGCCGGCCTTGGCCATGTCCGGCATCGCCTTGATGCCCATGGTCGCCTTGGACAGGTCGATCTTGGTATTGGGCTGATATTCCTGGCCCGTGACCATCTGCATGTCGGCGCCCTTGTCCCACAGGGACACGTGGATGACCGAGGCGGCCATCGCCGCACCCGAGGCCGCGGTCAGCAGCACAGTCGAGGCAAGCGCCAGCGCGGCGCGTTTAGCCAGTGCATTCATGTGAATCGAACTCCTTCGGTAGTGACACCGGGAGCAAACCGCGTGCGCCGACCGTCGCCCGTCCGGAAGAACCTCTTCCGGAGACGGTGCCCGCTTTTCGCGCGGTGAATATCGGGGATGATGGGCAACCCCTGAACGGTGAATCCCGTCGCGCCGGGGCTACGCCACGTTACCTGTCAGGACGCTGACAATGCCGGCTTCGGCTTGGGACGGTACCCCCGCACGACAACCACCAGCGTTTCCAGCGCGATCGCCGCCAAAAAGAAACCGCCGATCCAGGCGAGGCTGATGCGGTCGACCTGCCAGGTGTGCCAGAGGAGCACGGCAAGCGCGGCAAGCGAGGCGAGCGCCCCGGCAAGCGGCACTGCGGGGTGAAGCGCGATGCGGACACGCAGGCGCCAGGCCGACAGGTTGACCGCGGCGAAAATCGCCAGAAACACGGCGCTGGCGAAAGACGAGATGACGGTGAGGTCGGCGAGCAGCAGAAAGGCCGAGGTCAGACCGGACAGCGCCAGCAGCGCCACCCACGGCACGTCACGCGTGCGTTCGCGCATGGAAAAGACGCAAGGCAGCGCGTGCTCCGCCGCCATGACCATGGCCAGCCGCGCCGAGCCGAAGAGCGTCGCGTTGATGGCGGAGGCCGTGGACATCAGCGCGGCGATGCCGATCAGCACGAAGCCGAACTCGCCGAGCGTCGGCCGCGCCGCCACCGCCAGCACGTATTCCTGATCCTTGGCGACCTCGTCCGGCGTCAGATTGCCGAGCGCCACCAGGCTGACCACCACATAAATGACCGAGGTGATGAGGATGGCGAGGATCAGCCCGCGCTTGAGGTTGACCTCGGGATTACGCATCTCCTCGATGGCATTGGGGATCAGCTCGAAGCCCTCATAGGCGACGAAGATCAGCCCGGCCGCCACCAGCGGCGCCGCCAGGCCCCGGTTGAACACCGGCAGCATGTGGTCCGCCTGGACGGTGGTGAGCCCGGCGACGGCGAACAGCGCCAGGATCGCCACCTTGGCCGCGACGATGGCAAGCTCGACGCGGCCGGAGGTCTGCGCGCCGAAGAGGTTGATGCCGAGAAAGGCGGCAATCACGAGGATCGCCAGCGTCGGTCCCAGCCAGACAGGTCCGCCATCGCCCGAGATCATCGCCGCGCCATAGGCGCCGAAGGTGGTGGCGTAGAGCGCCAGCGTGCCGACATAGCCGGCGACCAGCATCCAGCCGGCGACGCCGGCGGCGACCGTATTGTCGAAGGCATGTTCGACATAGGTGAAGCTGCCGCCGTCGCCGCGGAAGGCAAGGCCGAGATGGGCGTAGGAGACGCCGGTGACGAGCGCCACGACGCCGCCGAAGACCATGGCGATGGCGACCGCATGGCCGGCCGTCTCGATGGCCAGCCCGAGCACCGCGAAGATGCCGCCGCCGACCATGCCGCCGATGCCGATGGCGACCACCTCGGCAAGGCTGAGCTTGCCGTCACTGCCGCCCGAACGGCTCATGTCAACGCCCCCTCGTTTGTTCGCGCACGCTCCGAAACAGCACCAGTCTCGCCCGGCGGGCATATGGGCCGCAAGCAGCGCCCGATCAGACGCGGCCAAGCCGTGAATCACGGGCCCGAAACCGGGAATCCGCTCTGTGCAGTCGCCAAGGGCTGAGTGAGGGCCTATGACCGACTTGATCTTTCGCTCTGAGGACTGGAGTGACCATGTCAGCGCCAACAAAAACAATCCTCGTAACCGGAGCCACCGGAGGCATCGGCACGGCTGTGTGCAACACACTGGCCAGGAGCGGATACACGCTCGTCCTGGCAGCTCGGAATGTGGCGAGGCTCCAGACGCTCACCGCCAAATTGCCCAACAAGGACCCGGGCGCCCACACATGGATTTCCGTGGACATGACGAAGGACGAATCTGTTGTCGCCTTCGCGGCGGAACTCGCATCAAGGGGCGTGACGCTTGATGGGGCTGTTCTCATGCCGCCGCAACCTCACCGGTCTGAGGACCCTCTGCCGAGCAATGATGCATGGCGTGAGCTGTTTCAGAACAGCTTTGTCGGTCCGTTGGCCGTTCTGAAGGCGGCCATCGGAACGATGAGACCCGATCCGGCGAATGGCCGCAGATCGAAGATCGTTATCATTTCGGGAATATCGTCAGCCCAGGTGATGGGCAACTATGCCACATCCAATGTGCTTCGCTGCGCATGGGTCGGCGAAGCCAAGACACTTGCCTTTGCTTTGGGCGAGCGGGGAATTCACGTCAATACCTTGTCGCTCGGAGGCACGCTCGCGCCACTGTACCGGGCTTCGCTCGAAAAGCGGGCGGCGGCAGCGGGTGTAACGTTCGAGCAACGCTTGGCTGAGGAAACATCGAACATTCCGCTCAGGAAGTACGGCGAGCCCGATGAGGTCGCCGTTGCAGTGGAGGGCCTGCTGTCTGCATTTTCCGACAACATGACCGGACTGAACATCATGCACGATGGTGGATTCACCAGAGCGTATTGAGCGCAAGGGGGGCATCCCCTGCGGGATGTCGATGGGTCTGTGTCCTGGCAGCGTATCAGCCGTGTGCCGCCTTGGCGCCGGCAAGCAGCGCCTTCAGATCGACGCTCATGTCGGTGACGCTTGCCGGCGGCGGCGAGATGCCGGCGCCGATCATGCGGCGGCCGAGAACGTGGTCGCTAGCACGGTTGACCGAATCGATCGCCACCAGCCGGTCTCCGGCATAGTGGAACACGGAGAAGCTGCCCTCGTCGGGATTGCCGCGCAGGTGGCTCTCGGTAGCGTCGCCGGACAGGCCCACCATCTGCAACTTGACGTCGCCCTGATCGGACCAGAACCACGGCACCGCACGGTAGGGCTCGCGCCTGCCGGTGAGCACGGCTGCGAGCGTCTTGGCCTGATCGACGGCGTTCTGCACCGATTCCAGCCGCACGCGGCGCTTGAGCTCCCAATGGTCGAAGGAGACGCAATCGCCGATGGCGAAGAGGCCGGGGACGCTCGTCTCCATGAAGTCGTTGACGAGAATCCCGTTGTCGGTGGTGGCGCCAGCGGCCTGCGCCAATTCGACATTGGGCAAGACGCCGATGCCGATGACGGCGATGTCTGCCGGGATGCGCGCGCCGGATGCGCTCTCGACCGCGACCACCCTGCCCGCCTCACCGACGATGCGGCCGACGGCGGTATCGAGACGAATGTCGCTGCCCCAGCCGCGATGCAGCGACAGAAAGTGCTGCGAGATTTCCGGTGCCACGACCCGGCCCATCAGCCGGTCGGCGGCTTCGAGCACGCTCACCGTCTTGCCGAGCAGGCGCGCCGTGCCGGCGATCTCCAGCCCGATGAAGCCGCCGCCGACGACCACGACGTCGTTCGCCGCGTAGAGCGCGCTGCGCAAGGCGCGGGCATCCTCGGCGTGGCGCAGCGTGAACACGCCATCGAGACCGATGCCATCGACGGGCGGCAGGCGCGGCGTCGCGCCCGTGGCCAGCGCCAGGGAAGCGAAGGGGATGGTCGCACCGTCCTTGAGGACGATTGCCGAGCCGGCGCGGTCGACGGCCGCGACCTCGGCGCCGAGACGAAGATCGATGTCGTTCTTGGCGTAGAAGGATTCCGGCCTGAGCGGCAGCAGGTCGTGCGCCGGCTCCTTGAGAAAGGCCTTGGAGAGGGGCGGCCGCTGATAGGGCACGTCGCGCTCGGCCGTGACCAGCGTCAGCGGTCCGTCATAGCCGTCGCTTCTGAGACTCGCGGCGATCTGCGACCCGCCGTGACCGCCGCCGACGATGACGATACCCTTGCCGCTCATGCGATTCCCATGGTCCCCGACAGAACAAGGCGGTCCTTCACGGGCCGCAGCCGGGGAACGCATAGCGTCATTCGGCGCGCTTGTCTTGGGACGCCGTTCTCGCGATCCCCTGAGCGGTAGAAGAAGAGATCACGGGCGCAGACCGCCGCACCGGCCGAATGATCGGCCGGCCCGGCAGCCCACCGCGTTTCGCCCAGGCTTTGCCGGCGGCAAGGTCGTTGAAGATCTGGAGCGCCTTGTCGGGCTTCTCCAGATCGTGGACGATGGCGCGCACCGCCTTGATCGTCGCCACCCGACGCGTGAACATTTGTGCACTGCACAGGGCGCGGCAAACCGATCAGCATCCTGGTGACCGACGAAACCACTGCGCGCGAGATTCTGAGGAGGGCAAGTTGAGCGACTATCTGCTGGTGATCGACGCCGGCACGAGCAGAGTCCGCGCCGTGGTCTTCGACGGCCAGGGCCGGCAGCTTGGCGTTGGTCAGGAGGAATGGACCCACATCGCCGAGCCCGGCGTGCCGGGGTCCATGTCCTTCGACACGGGCGTCAACTGGCAGCGGGTCGTCCGCTGCATCGGCAAGGCACTGGACGAAGCCGGCATTTCCAGCGCTGAGATTTGCGCCATCAGCTCGACCAGCATGGGCGAGGGCATCGTTCTCTATGACGCCAGCGGCCTGGAGGTCTGGGCCTGCGCCAATGTCGACAGCCGCGCCGAAGCGGAGGTGCGCGAACTGAGGGCCGAGGCCGAAGGGCTGGAGCGCGAATTTTACGAGAAGAGCGGCCAGACCTTCGCGCTCGGCGCCCTGCCCCGCATCAACTGGGTGCGCAAGCATCGCCCCGAGATCTTCGAGCGCGTGCACACCATTTCCATGCTCAACGACTGGGTGACAGCACGCCTGACCGGCGAGATCGTCGTCGAGCCGACCAATGGCGGCACCAGCGGGCTGCTCTCTGTCAAGACGCGCGACTGGTCCGATCACCTGATCGCGCGCGCCGGGCTCGAGCGCAGCATGTTTCCACGCGTCGTCGAGCCGGGCACGGTCATCGGCCCGATCAGCGCATCCGTCGCCGCCGAGACCGACCTCACCGCGGGCACGCCGGTAGTTGCCGGCGGCCGCGACACACAGCTCGGCTCCCTCGGCCTCGGCCTCGTGCGCCCCGGCGACGCAGCCGTCCTCGGCGGCACGTTCTGGCAGCAGATCATCAACATCGCCTCGGATCAGGTCGACCCGCAGATGCGCATCCGCATCAACCCGTCTCCGATTCACGGCGTCAACCAGGCGGAGTGCATCAGCTTCTCCGTCGGCCTGTCGGTGCGCTGGTTCCGCGACGCCTTCTGGGCCGACGAGAAGCACCAGGCCGAGGCCGCCGGCCGCGATGCCTACGACCTGATGGAAGAGCAGTCGGCCACCGTGCCGCCCGGCGCCTATGGCGTCATCCCGATCTTCTCCGATGCCATGGACTTCAGCCGCTGGTATCACGCCGCGCCGTCGTTCCTGAACCTCAGCCTCGATCCCGAGCGCGCCAACAAGGCCGTTCTCTTCCGCGCCATGCAGGAGAACGCGGCAATCGTTTCGCAGATCAACATAGAGCGCATCGGCGAGATCGCCGCCGCCGATTCCTCGGCGCCGCTGGTTTTCGCCGCCGGTGCCTCCAAGGGCAAGCTGTGGCCGCAGATCCTTGCCGACGTCACCGGGCGCCAGATCCGTATTCCGAAGATTCGCGACGCCACGGCTCTCGGCGCCGCCGCGGCTGCCGCCGTCGGCGTCGGCCTCTATGGCAATCTCATCGAGGCGGCCGGCGCACTGGTGAGCTGGGAACGCACGGTCGACCCTAACCCGGCCAACCGCACGATCTATGACGAGGCCAAGGAGCGCTGGCAGGCGGCCTATGCGGTTCAGAAGACGCTGGTCGACCGCAAGATCACCACGCCCCTGTGGAGCGCGCCGGGCGCAATACCGGATTGAGCCCGCCGTTTCATTGCAGTTGGCGACGGCGACCCGACCGCTATCGCGTTTGGCAAGGTCGTCGCCGGAACCAGGCGGACGCAGAGAGGCCGATACCACGGTCGGGTCGGCGAAGCGCTCGCGTCGCGGCTCAAGCGATCTCGTAGCCGGCCAGCAGTTCGAGCGCCTTGACCATGCCCGAATGGTCCCATCCGCTCCCCTCGTGCGCCGCGCAGGCATTGAACAGCTCCTGGCACGTCGCTGTGTTCGGCAGCGAAAGGCCCATCTGCCGCGCCGCGGTCAGCGCCAGGTTGAGATCCTTCTGGTGCAACGCGATACGGAACCCCGGATCGAACGTGCGCTTCACCATTCGCTCGCCGTGAACCTCGAGAATCTTCGACGACGCGAAGCCGCCCATCAGGGCCTGCCGCACCCGCGCGGGATCGGCCCCCGCCTTGGACGCGAACAGCAGCGCCTCGCCCACCGCCTCGATCGTCATGGCGACGATCATCTGGTTCGCCACCTTGGCGGTCTGTCCGGCGCCGACGTCGCCGACAAGCGTGATGTTCTTGCCCATCAGCTCGAACAGCGGCCTGACCTTGTCGAAAATCGCCTGCTTGCCGCCGACCATGATCGACAGCGTCGCCGCCTTGGCGCCGACTTCTCCGCCCGACACCGGCGCATCGAGATAGTCGCAGCCGAGCTCTTCGAGCTTGGCGGCGTATTGCTTGGTCTCGATCGGCGAGATCGACGACATGTCGACGACGATCTTGCCCGCCGCCAGCCCCTCGGCCGCGCCGTTCTCGCCGAACAGCACCGCGCCGACATGCGGCGTATCCGGCACCATGACGATGACAATGTCGCTCTTCTCCGCAACCTCCTTCGACGAAGCGCAGACGACCGCGCCCGCCGCGGTCAATTCCGCCGGGATCGGTTTCAGATCAAAGACACTGAGCGAATGGCCGGCAGCGAGCAGATGGCCCGCCATTGGCGTCCCCATGATGCCAAGGCCGATGAAACCCAACTTGCTCATTTCATTCTTCTCCTTTGTCGGCGAGGTCCCTTGGCGTGCCCGCGCAGGACTTCAGCCCATATACATGCCACCGTTGACGTCGATCACCGCGCCGGTGATGAAGGCGGCCGCATCGGAAGCAAGGAACGCCACCGTGGCGGCGATCTCCTCCGGCTTGCCGAGCCTACCGATCGGGATGGCGTTGTTGATCGCCACCATCTGCTCTTCGGTGAACCCTTTGACGATATCGGTCTCGGTTGTTCCCGGAGCGACCGTATTCACGGTGATCCCATCACGGGCAACCAGCTTCGCCAGGTGGCGCGTCAGGCCGACCAGGCCGGCTTTGGACGCGACATAGGCCGGACCGACGCTGACGCCGCCGTTACGCCCCGCCAACGACGAAACCAGGATCACGCGGCCCCATCCCTGGGGCCGCATCACGCGCAGCGCCTCGCGCGTCGCGAACATCGCGCCCTTGAGATTAGTGTCCACAACCAGATCCCACTCGGCCTCGGACACCGCGTCGTAGGGCGTGTTGCTCAGAATGCCGGCATTGTTGACCAGGATATCGATCCGTCCGAACCTTGCGACGGTTTCGTCGACCAGCCGCACAACATCGGCGACCTTCGATACGTCGGACCTGACCACGGCGACCTCGGCGCCCGACGCGCGGATTTCGTCCGCTGTCTTCTCGGCCGCGTCGATGTCGTTGTCGGCGATCACAGTCGATCAGCCGCTGCGGCGCCTTTCCGGCGGCAATCAGCAGAAGGGCGCCGATGCGATCGCGCGCCAGACCCTGCTGGGCCGCCTGATCCGCATCGACAACCGCTGGATTCGTTCGTCGAACATCCGGCCCTGCGGTCAGATCCCTTGATGCCACCGCGAGTCGCCAGGCTCGTCGTCGGTGCGTAAAGTTCCCGCTGCGTGGTCAACAGGAAAGACAGGACAGATGTCCGACAGGATCGCACTGGGCGTTATTGGATGCGGCTTCTTCGCACAGAACCACCTGCATGCCTGGGATGACCTCCGGGCCGAAGGCATAGAAATCGCAGCGGTCTGCGACATCGATCCGGCCAAGGCCAAGGCGGCTGCCGAAACATTCGGTGTCCCGCGCTGGTTCACCGATGCCGAAACGATGTTCCGCGAACAAAGCCTCGGCCTCGTCGACATCGCGACCCGGATGGACACCCACAGGCCCCTGGTCGAGCTCGCCATGCGCCATCGCCTGCCGGCGATCGTGCAGAAGCCGTTCGCGCCCACCCTCGCCGACTGTCAGGCAATGGTGCAGGCAGCCGACGAGGCGGGCGTCTTCCTCGCGGTTCACGAGAATTTCCGGTTCGAGTTGCCGATGCGCAAGGTGATGGAGATCTTGCGCTCGGGCGCCATCGGGGAGCCGTCCTGGGCGCGGATCAGTTTCCGTACCGGATACGACGTCTACGCCGGACAACCTTATCTGCGCGACGAGGAGCGCTTCGTCGTCATCGACCTCGGAGTGCATGTTCTCGACCTCGCACGCGCTTTTCTCGGTGAGGTCGAGCACATCTCCGCCGAGACGCAGAAACGCAGGCCCGACGTGCGCGGCGAGGACACCGCCACCATGCTCGTGAAGCATCGCTCCGGGGCCGTCTCTGTCGTCGAGTGCACTTACGAATCGCGTCGCATTCCGGACGTCTTCCCGGAGACCCTGCTCGAGATCGAGGGCTCCAAGGGCGCCATCGCCATCAAGCCCGGCTGCGTCATCGAGTTGACCGCCAACGGAGAGATGACGCGCATCGACGCGGATGCGCCGTTGCTGAGCTGGGCCGAACGGCCGTGGCACGGCGTGCAGGAGAGCGTCTTTGCGACCTGCGCCCACATGCTGGCCGCGGTGAAGGCCGGCCGCGCCGCCGACACATCGGCGCACGACAACCTCAAGACCTTTGCCTTGTGCGAAGCCGCCTATGAAGCGGCGGCCAGCGGCAAGGCGGCGACACCGGCCGTCTAGCCCAGGCGAAAACCGAGGAAAGGTGTTGGTG
>CAVSRC010000004.1:0-236051 GCA_963730325.1 uncultured Alphaproteobacteria bacterium
CTCGTGCGTGCGGTGAAGGGCAGCCGCACGCCAAGCCGCCTTCTTCCTCCGCTTGTCCTTCACGTCGCCAGCGGCGGCACCTATCTGTCCGCGGTGGAAGGCATCCTGCGCGATGGTATCGGACTGGCCGAGGCCCATCCGGCGTGGCGCCGAGCATCGATGTGAGGTGAAGTCGTGGCTTTCTCGCTGAAGACCCTGATCCCGGCGCGCCTGCGCGGCGGTGAGCCGGTCATTCCCGTCGTGCGCCTTTCAGGCACCATCGGCGGTGGCGCCACGCCGCTGCGCCAGGGCCTGACGCTGGAGGGCGTTGCCGCGCCGCTCGCCCGCGCCTTCGGCGTGAAGTCCGCGCCTGCCGTTGCCCTCATCATCAATTCGCCCGGCGGCGCCGCCGCCCAGTCGCATCTCATCTTCCGGCGCATCCGCGCGCTCGCCGAGGAAAAGAAGAAGAAGGTGATCGTTGCCGTCGAGGATCTGGCCGCCTCGGGCGGCTACATGATCGCCGCCGCCGGCGACGAGATCGTCGTCGACGAGAGCTCGATCGTCGGCTCGATCGGCGTGGTCTCCGCCGGCTTCGGCTTCACCGGCCTGATCGAGCGCATCGGCGTCGAGCGCCGCGTCCATACCGCCGGCAAGAGCAAGGCGATGCTCGACCCGTTCCGCCCGGAGCGCGAGGACGATGTCGCCCGCCTCCGCGCCATCCAGGAAGACGTCCATGCTGCCTTCATCGATCTGGTCAGGGGGCGGCGCGGAGACAAGCTCGCCGACGACCCGGACCTCTTCTCGGGTGCCTTCTGGTCCGGCAGGCGTGCGGTGGAGCTCGGCCTGGCCGACCGCACCGGCGAACTGCGCACGGTGCTGCGCGAGGCCTATGGCGACAAGGTGCGGCTCAAGGTGATCCCGATGGAGAAGGGCATGCTGTGCTGCTGCCTCGGTCTGGCCGGCGGCAGCGACCGCCTCGCCGCCGGCATCGTCGATCGCGTGCTTGCCGTCATCGACGAGCATTTGGCCTGGAACCGCTTCGGCCTTTAGGATGGCGCTGCCCAAGGGTCTTCCGAGACCAGCGGCTCGAACTCATCGTCATCCTCGCCATTATCGTCTTCTTCCTGTGGTGGCGGGTGAAGCGGCGCATCGCCTCGTTGAAGGCGCGCTTCCGCGGCACGCCGAAGCAGGCGAAGCAGGCCAGGAGGGCCGAGCAGGTGCCCGATCAGCTCACTTTGGAGAAGGACCCGGTGACCGGCGTCTATCGCCCGCCCAAGGGCTAGACTGGCTTCCCTTGACCCGCCGAACGCTCCGTCTAAAAAGGGGACGCGCCGCGCACCGCACGGCATCATTCCTCTAGGACCGCCGCCCGTGACCGAAGACATTCCCGCCCACATGCGCCCGGAACGCTCGTTTCAGGGGCTGATCCTACGCTTGAGCGCTATTGGGCGGACTAGGGCTGCGTCATCCTGCAGCCCTATGACATGGAGATGGGGCGGGCACCTTCCATCCCGCAACGACGCTGCGCTCGCTCGGCCCAAAGCCGTGGAAGGCGGCCTATGTGCAGCCCTCGCGCCGGCCCAAGGACGGCCGCTACGGCGAAAACCCCAACCGGCTGCAGCACTATTACCAGTTCCAGGTGATCATCAAGCCGTCGCCGGACGACCTGCAGGACCTCTATCTGAAGTCGCTCGACGCCATCGGCCTCGACATGGCGCTGCACGACGTGCGCTTCGTCGAGGACGACTGGGAGAGCCCGACGCTCGGCGCCTGGGGGCTCGGCTGGGAGTGCTGGTGCGACGGCATGGAGGTGTCGCAGTTCACCTATTTCCAGCAGGTCGCCGGCTTCGAATGTTAGCCGGTCTCCGGCGAGCTGACCTACGGGCTGGAACGGCTGGCCATGTACATTCAGGGCGTCGATAACGTCTACGACCTCAACTTCAACGGCCGCGAGGGCGACGACAAGGTCACCTATGGCGACGTCTTCCTGCAGGCCGAGCAGGAATATTCGCGGTACAATTTCGAGTCCGCCGACACCGAAATGCTGTTCGATCAGTTCCGCATGGCCGAAACCGCCTGCCGGAAGTACCTGGAAGACGGCTGGGAAAGCGAACGCAAACATCACCTGATGGCGCTGCCCGCCTATGACCAGTGCATCAAGGCGAGCCATGCCTTCAACCTGCTCGATGCGCGCGGCGTCATCTCGGTGACCGAGCGGCAGAGCTATATCCTGCGCGTCCGCGAACTGGCCAAGGCCTGCGGCGCCGCCTGGCTGGAAACGGCCGGCGGTGGGGCATGGCACCGTCGACGTCTGGACCTCAGTCGACGCGCCGCCAAACGAGCGTTCCCACAGACTGGGGTGCGCCCCGCCGGCTGGAAGGCGCGCATGTGGCGTTCGACGGGCGATTTCGTTCAGCCGATGTTGCGTCTCGACGTGCCGCTGATGCTGACCGACATCGACGACGACATGCTGCACGGCCTGTTCCAGCCCTTCGAGGCGCGGCTCGGCACGCTTCAACTTTATCTCGAGCGCGGCGCCGGGTCGCCGCTGCCGGTGCCGTGCTGATCCGGCTGGCTCACCCTCGATGACAAGAAGCCGGTCTGCTTCCTCCACCGCGTGCTCGACGATCCATGGGGCAACGTGCTCGCGACGCTGTTCCGCGCCGGCGAGTTCCGCGCCGACGTGATGCTGTCGCTGGTGCCGTACGAAGTCACGCAAGGGCGGGTCGTCTTCGCCGTGCGTGACTACGACATCGGCGTCGGCGCCGATCTTGCTCAGTAGGCCGATATGCCCGATCTCCTCCTTGAACTGTTCAGTGAAGAAATCCCGGCGCGCCCGTTCGCCCGCAGCGCCACGGGCGCGAGGACGAACAGGCTGATGGAAGCATGCGGGCCGGGGAGCGCGATCCATGCCTGACCTTCTCCTCGAACTCTTTTCCGAAGAAATCCCGGCGCGCATGCAGCGCAAGGCAGCCGACGACCTGCGCAAGCTGGTCACCGATGCGCTGGTCGATGCCGGCCTCACCTATGAGGGGGCCAAGGCCTTCGCCACGCCGCGCCGCCTGGCGCTGACCGTCCACGGCCTGCCGGCGCGCTCGCCCGACCAGCGCGAGGAGCGCAAGGGTCCCCGCGTCGGCGCGCCCGACAAGGCGATCGAAGGCTTCCTCAGAGGCGCCGGCCTCACATCGATCGAGCAGGCGAAGGTCCAGCAGGACAAGAAGGGCGACGTCTATGTCGCCGTGATCGAGAAGCCCGGCCGCCCGGCGCCGGAGGTCATCGCCGAATTCATGCCCGCCATCGTCCGCTCCTTCCCCTGGCCGAAGTCCATGCGCTGGGGGAAAGCTCGGCGGTTGCCGGCAGTCTTTCCTGGGTGCGGCCGCTGCATTCCATCCTCTGCGTCTTCGGCCCGGAGACCTCCGACACCGAGGTCGTGCCCTTCGCGGTCGATGGACTGAACGCCGGCGACACCACCTTTGGCCACCGCTTCATGGCGCCGGAGCCGATCGCGGTGAAGCGCTTCGACGACTATGCGGCCAAGTTGGAGAAGGCGAAGGTCATCCTCGACGCCGACCGGCGCAAGGAGACGATCCTCGCCGATGCGCGCAATCAGGCGCTGGCGCTCGGCCTCGAACTGGTCGAGGACGAGGCGCTGCTCGACGAGGTGGCCGGACTGGTGGAATGGCCGGTGGTCCTCATCGGCACCTTCGACGAGGACTTTCTCGAGATCCCGCCCGAGGTCGTGCGCACCACCATCCGCGTCAACCAGAAATGCTTCGTGCTCGCCCGCGGCGGCGACAAAGCACTCGGGCAGCTCGCCAACCGCTTCGTCCTGGTCGCCAATATCGAGGCCAGCGACGGCGGCAAGGCGGTCGTTGCCGGCAACGAGCGCGTCATCCGCGCCCGCCTGGCGGACGCCCGCTATTTCTGGGACACCGATCTCAAGACGCCGCTTGCCGACCGCCTGCCCAAGCTCGACGCCATCGTCTTTCACGAGAAGCTAGGGTCCCAGGGCGAGCGCGTCAGGCGCCTGATGCGGCTGGCGCGCGAGATCGCCCCGCAGGTGTCGGCCGACGGTGCGCTGGCCGAGCGCGCCGCAGAGCTCGCCAAGGCCGATCTCGTCACCGAGATGGTCGGCGAGTTCCCCGAGCTTCAGGGCCTGATGGGGCGCTACTACGCCACTGCCGGCGACGAAGACATGTCGGTGGCCGCCGCAATAGAGGATCACTACCGGCCTGTCGGTCCGTCCGACCGCGTGCCCACCGACCCGGTGGCGATCGCCGTGGCGCTCGCCGACAAGCTCGACACGCTGGTCGGCTTCTGGGCGGTCGATGAGAAGCCCACCGGCTCGAAGGACCCCTTCGCGCTGCGCCGTGCGGCGCTTGGCGTGATCCGGCTGATCCTCGATCGCGGCATCCGCCTGCGTCTGGCGAAGGTGTTCGCCGCGCATGCGGAAACCGTTGCCAGATCGGTTCGCGGCACGGCGGTCAAGGACAGCGAGGCCGCCCAGTTCTTCGTGCGCGACGAGGTCATGGACGACCTCCTCGCCTTCTTCGCCGACCGGCTCAAGGTGCAGCTGCGCGAGCAGGGCGCCCGCCACGATCTCGTCGATGCCGTCTTCGCGCTCGGCGACCAGGACGATCTGGTGATGATCGTGCGCCGCATCGAGGCGCTCGCCGCCTTCCTCGACACGGACGACGGCGCCAACCTGCTCGCCGGCTTCCGCCGCGCCGCCAACATCCTGCGCGACGAGGAGAAGAAGTCCGGCGAACGCTACAGCGGCTCGGTCGACGCACACCTCGTCGTCGAGCCGGCGGAGCGGGCGCTGTTCGAGGCGATCGCCTCGTCGGGCAGCGAGGCCGGGGCGGCCGTCGAGATCGAGGACTTTCAGGCGGCGATGACGGCGCTGGCGCGCCTGCGCCCCGCGGTCGATGCCTTCTTCGACGAGGTCATGGTCAATGTCGAGGACGCCAAGCTGCGTGCCAATCGCCTGAGGTTGCTCGATCGCCTGCGCCAGGCGACGCTCACCGTCGCCGATTTCTCGCGCGTCGGCGGCTGATCCACCTTCGAACGACTCCCGATTGCGGTCGCGTGGCTTGACAAGCTGGCCGCGCCGCGCCTGCCTGTTGGCGTGTGCGACGCCAACCGAAGGGGCAGACCCATGTCAGGGCGCGCTATGGCAGAAGAAACAGGCAGCTGACGCGGATGGCTGCCGGGCGAAGATGGCGACCCAGCCCGGTCGCGGACGGATTCTCCGGATACTGCCTCTCCGGTGTGCGCGCCGCTTTCGACGAGGCCTGCCGGCGCCTCGAGGTGCGGCGGATCGGCTCCGTGAAGCGGGGCTATGTCGGCCGCCATGTCGGCGCCAAGGTGCGCGGTCGCGACGGCATGATCGCCTGGCTCAAGGTCGGCGGCGTCTATGCGCGCGACATCCGCTTCTTCATGGGTGAACCGGATGCCGGCAAGCTCGTCGGCGTGCCCAAGCCGGCGCTGATCGCCAATCTCGAATGGACGCACGACATGGTCACCTGGGGCGCGCGCCTGATGACCTTCGTCGCGGACCCGATCGTCGAGCGCAACCCCTGGGCCGGCACGCGCGCCGCGCAGATCGGCGAGGCATGGATTGCCAAGTTGCGGCTGGCGCTTGATGAGCTGGCGCAGGCCGAGACGAAACGGATCGCATGCGACCCGGTCACGTTGCGCACGGTGGTCGAGGATCGCTACGGCGCCGTCGCACCGGCGCGCAGGGAATGGTACCCTGCCCATTGCGACCTGAACTGGAACAACCTGACGGCGCCGGAACTGGTCATCCTCGACTGGGAGTCGTGGGGGCTGGCGCCGCCCGGATACGACGTGGCCATGTTGCTCGCCTATTCGGCGAACGACGCCGCGCTCGTTTCGCGGCTGGAGCGTGGCTTCGCCGGGACGCTGGCCCGGCGATCGGTGCAGGCGACGCAGCTCTACGTACTGGACCTGCTGGTCAATTCGTCCGGCAAGGGCTGGCTCGACCCACAACTGCACGATCCGCTGGCGCGCATGCTCGATGCCGTCCGGCTGGGCTGGCGTAACCGCGCCTGAGCCCGCGGCTCTTCGCCCGTGCAGATCGCACCCGGTCTTTGGTTCATACTGCCGGGCCGCGCAGGCGATTCTCCAGACTGCTGCAACCGCAGACACGCCTGCACGCCAAGGAGGCAGAGCCAATGTTCATGGGCGCAATCGCCATACAGCCGCTTGTCGCGTTGATCGCCGGCATCCTCATCCTGCTGGTGCCGCGGCTGCTCAACTACATCGTCGCCATCTATCTCATCCTGGTGGGCATCTTCGGCCTGTGGCCCGGCGTCATGGCCGGCGCCGGCTGAGCGCCGTCAGTCGATCGTCACAACCAGCCGGCCGCGCACCTTGCCTTCGGCGATGTCGTGCGCGGCCGGCACGATGGCGTCGAAGCCGATGGTCGTGGTCATCTCGGCGAGCTTGCCGCGGTCGATGTCGCTGGCAAGGCGATTCCACGCCGCAATGCGCACGGGCTTGGGCACGGTGACCGAATTGATGCCGAGGAGCGCCACGCCGCGCAGGATGAACGGCGCCACCGAGGTCGGCAGCTCCATGCCGGCGGCATTGCCGCAGGCGGCGATGGCACCGCCGGCCTTGGTCATCGAAAGAACGTTGGCGAGCATGGTGCCGCCGACGCTGTCGATGCCGGCCGCCCACCGTTCTTTCGCCAGCAGCTTCGGCTTTTCGGTCAGCTCGTCGCGCGGGACGACCACGCTGGCGCCGAGGCCCTTGAGATAGTCAGCCTTGTCCGGCCGGCCGGTCACCGCATGGACGGTGAAGCCGGCGCCGGCAAGCAGCGCCACGGCGACCGAGCCGACGCCGCCGGCGGCCCCGGTCACCACCACGGGGCCGGCATCCGGTTTCACGCCGTGCTTTTCCAGCGCCAGCAGGGAGAGCATCGCCGTATAGCCGGCGGTGCCGATCGCCATCGCTTCTGCGCCGCTCATGCCCGCCGGCAGCGGGATCAGCCAGTCGCCGGAGACCCGCGCCATCTGGCTGTAGCCGCCATAATGGACCTCGCCGACGCCCCAGCCATTGAGCACCACCTTGTCGCCCGGGGCGATGCCGTCATGGGAGGAGGCGGTCACCGTGCCGGCGAAATCGATGCCGGGGATCATCGGGAAGCGGCGCACCACCGGCAGCTTGCCGGTGATCGCCAGCCCGTCCTTGTAGTTGACGGTGGAATGCTCGACGCGCACGTCGACGTCGCCGGGCATGAGATCGGCAAGGCCGAGTTCGGTGACCGCGACCGATTGCGCCTTGGTGGCCTCGTCGCGAGTGATCAACAGCGCCTTGAAGGAATCCACGTCGTTCTCCCTCGATTGTTCGCGCTCGCACCATAAGCGCTCGCAGGCCGGATAGGCGAGGGGGGCGGACGGTTCAGCCGACCATCGCCGGCCGCTCGACGGCACGCTCGACGATCGGCCAGTGGACGATCGCCGCGAACACGCCGAGCGCCACGCACAGCCACCAGACGATGCTGTAGGAGCCGGTCACGTCGTAGAGATAGCCGCCGAGCCAGACGCCGATGAACGATCCGACCTGGTGCGAGAAGAAGACGAAGCCGAACAGGGTGGCCATGTAGCGCGTGCCGAACATGACGGCGACGATCTGCTGGGTCGGCGGCACCGTCGACAGCCACAGGAAACCGATCAGCGCCGAGAAGGCAAACGTCGTGGGGATGCTCGGCGGCAGCAGGATGAAGGCGGCGATCAGCGCCGAGCGCGCGAGGTAGAGCCACACCAGGATGATGCGCCGCGCCATGAGGCCGGAAAGTACGCCCGAGACGATCGAGCCGGCGATGTTGGCAAGGCCGATCAGGCCGATCGCATAGGCGCCCCACATCGCCGGGATGCCGATATCGATGAGATAGGGCGGCAGGTGGACGGTGATGAAGGCGAGCTGGAAGCCGCAGACGAAGAAGCCGGCGACCAGCAGCCGGTAGGACTGGTGGCTGAAGGCCTCGCGCAGGGCGGCGATGATCGTCTGGTCGGCCTCGCCGTGGCTGACCGGCACCGCCTGCGGCCTGCCGCGCATGACGAAGGCGAGCACCGGCACCACCAGCACCATTCCCGCCATCAGCACCAGCGCCGTCTGCCAGCCATAGGCGCCGATGAAGCCCTGGCCCAGCGGGGCGAAGATGAACTGGCCGACCGAGCCGGCGGCGGTGCCGAGGCCGAAGCCGAGCGTGCGCATGGACGGCGGCAGCAGCCGCGCGAAGGCCGCCATCACCAGCAGGAAGGCGGAGCCGGCGATGCCGGCGCCGACCAGCACGCCGGCGGTCAGTTGCAGCGCCACCGGAGTGCCGCTGTGGGCCATCAGCGCCAGGCCGAGCGCATAGATGAGCGCCCCGCCCGACAGCACCCGCGCCGTGCCGTAGCGGTCGGCGAGCATGCCGACGAAGGGCTGGCCGATGCCCCACACCAGGTTCTGGACGGCGATGGCGAGCGCGAACACCTCGCGCCCCCAGCCGTACTCGTTGGTGATCGGCGTCAGGAAGAAGCCCATCGTCGAGCGCGGGCCGAAGCCGACCGCGGAGATGATGCAGCCGGCGGCGATGACGACCGGGATCGATTGCAGCAGGCCGTGCGCCGGCTGGGTTCGTCCGGCGGTCATGGGCGGGCTCCTGCCTCGAGGTGTCGTTCCAGTTTCGGCGCACCGTCGACAAAGGGCGCCAGCGCCGCCAGCACGGCGGAACTCGCCGGCGTCGGAATGCCGAAGCGGGCGCCGAGCGCCGCCACCTTGCCGTGCAGCCATGGCAGCTCCAGCGGCCGGCCGGCTTCCAGGTCGACCAGCATCGAGGCCTTCTGCTCGTAGGGCTGGTTGCGCGACAGCGCCAGCACCCGCTCGCCGTGGCCCTCGTCGAATTCCTGCCCCAGGGCGCGCGCGACCGCGATGGTCTCTTCGGCGAGGTCGCGCATGAAGTCCATCGTCTCCGGCTGCTGGCGCACGGCCCCGATCGGCAGGCGCGTGATGCAGGTGGCGCCGGAGAACGCCGTCATCACGATGAACTTCTCCCACAGCATGTGCTGGATGGTGTCGGTGGGCAGCGCGTCGATGCCGATGGTCCGCTCGCACGCCGCGAAGAGCGCCGCCAGCGTCGGATCGCCGTCCATGCGGTCGATCACCATGCGGTGCACGCCGCCGGGATTGATGATGACCCCCGGCGCCTTGATGTAGGCGGCGAGATAGATGATGCCGGCGGCCACCTGCGCCGGATCGATGAAGCGGCTGACGATGTCCTTGCCGTCGATGCCGTTCTGCAGCGTGACGACTTTCGTGTGCGGCGCGACGATGGGAATGAGGGCGCGCGCCGCCGCATCGGCATCGGTGAGCTTGACCGCGAACAGCACCAGATCGACGGGGCCGGCCTCGCGCGCCTCGCCGACGGCGAGGATGGTGGGCAGGGCGGCATTGCCGTGCGGGCTCTCGATGCGAAGGCCGTTTGCCTTCAGCGCGGCGAGATGCGTGCCGCGCGCGATCAGGCAGACCTCTTCGCCGGCTTCCGCCAGGCGACCACCGACATAGCCGCCGATGCCGCCGGCCCCCATCACCGCGATTTTCACACCGTCGCTCCTTGCCCGCCGGGAGTGTACCGATCCGCTGCGCCGCCAAACAATTTAAAATCGTGATGTGTGCCATGCACAGGGATCATGGATTAGGCGATTTGAATTTTGCTCCGGTCGTGCTTATATCGTCCGGCGTGACCCCGGCTTTCGCCGGATATTTTAAACTTCGATATATGCTCGAATTGAGTATATATCTCCGACCGGAGAAGACCTGGGGATGTCGATCGGATTGGAAACCGAGGTGAGTGGGCGGCCCGCCGCGAACGCCCGCAGGGGCGACGCGCTGCGCGAGCCGCTGCCCATGCCCTCGCTCGAATACACCGATGAGGTGGCGAAGGAGACCGCCCATCTCTACGAGCGCGTCAAGGACGTGATCCCGGCCATCGAGTGGCCGGTGATGGCGCCCTACATCAAGGCGATCAACGATCTCAAGAAGACGCGCAACGCCGTCATCCTGGCGCACAATTATCAGGCGCCCGAGATCTTTCACTGTGTTGCCGACATCAAGGGCGACTCGCTGCAGCTCGCCATGGCCGCGTCGAAGACCGACGCCGATGTCATCGTCCAGTGCGGCGTGCATTTCATGGCCGAGACCTCGAAGCTGCTCAATCCCGACAAGACGGTATTGATCCCGGACCGCCGCGCCGGCTGCTCGCTCGCCGCCTCGATCACCGGCGCCGACGTGCGCCTGCTGCGCGAACGCTATCCCGGCGTGCCGGTGGTCACCTATGTCAACACTTCCGCCGACGTGAAGGCCGAGAGCGACATCTGCTGCACCTCGTCCAATGCGGTGGAAGTGGTGGAGAGCCTGGGCAGCGACCGGGTGATCTTCCTGCCCGACCAGTATCTGGCCAAGTGGGTCGCCGCGCAGACGGACGTCAAGATCATCGCCTGGACCGGCGCCTGCGAGGTGCATGAACGTTTCACCGGCGCGGAGCTGCGCGAATACCGCGAAGCCAATCCGGGCATCCAGATCGTGGCGCATCCCGAGTGCCCGCCCGATGTGATCGCCGAGGCGGATTTCACCGGCTCGACCGCCAAGATGACCGACTGGATCGCGGACAAGCGGCCGGCCAAGGTGCTGCTGGTCACCGAGTGCTCGATGGCCTCCAACGTCGCCGCCGAGAACCCGGGCATCGATTTCATCCGGCCGTGCAATCTCTGCCCGCACATGAAGCGGATCACGCTGCCGCGCATTCTCGACAGCCTGCTGACGTTGAGTGACGAGGTCACCGTGGACCCGATGGTGGCGGCCAAGGCGCGCCGCGCCGTCGAGCGCATGGTCAATCTGAAGAGTTGATGGGAACGGCCAGGCCCTGCCGGGGCTGGCCTCCACAACCGGGCGCATGACAATGCTCGATCGAACGACTGACAGCCGCATGCCCCTCGTCTCCGACGACGTCGTCATCGTCGGCGGTGGTCTCGGCGGTCTGTTCACCGCACTGCGCCTGGCGCCGCGTCCGGTGACCGTCATCTCCGCCGCGCCGATCGGCGAGGGTGCCTCGTCGAGTTGGGCGCAGGGCGGCATCGCCGCCGCCATGGCCGACGGCGATTCGATCGACAAGCATCTTGCCGACACGATTGCGGCCGGTGACGGCATCGTGGCCGAGAAGATCGCCCGCCTGATGATCTCCGACGCGCCTGAGCGCATTTACGACCTGCTCGAATACGGCGTGCCCTTCGACCGCGACCTTGCCGGCCAGCTCGCCATGTCGCGCGAGGCCGCCCATTCCGAGCGCCGCGTCGTCCATGTCGCCGGCGACATGGCTGGCGCCGCGATCATGGCGGCGCTCATCGCCGCCGTTCACAAGACGCCGTCGATCCGCCTCTACGAGGGCCATGTCGGCGAGCGCCTGACCACCAAGGGCAGGCGCGTCACCGGCCTCATCGCGCGCCCGGCCAATGGCGGTCCGGCGCTGCATTTTCCCGCCCGTGCCGTGGTCCTCGCCTCCGGCGGCATCGGTCACCTCTATGCGCTCACCACCAACCCCAACGAGGCGGCCGGTGGCGGAATGGCCATGGCGGCGCGTGCCGGCGCGGTGATCGGCGATCCCGAATTCGTCCAGTTCCACCCGACCGTGCTCGATGTCGGCCGCGACCCGGCGCCGCTGGCCACCGAGGCTCTGCGCGGCGAGGGCGCCAGGCTGATCAACAAGGCCGGCGAGCGCTTCATGCTTGCCGTCCATCCCCAGGCGGAACTCGCGCCGCGCGACGTCGTCGCCCGCGCCGTCTATGCCGAGGTGCAGGCCGGCCGCGGCGCCTTCCTCGATTGCCGCGAGGCAATCGGCGCCGAATTCGAGAAGCACTTTCCGACCGTCTACAATTATTGCCGCGAGGCCGGCATTGACCCGGTCAAGGAGCCGATCCCGATCGCGCCCGCCGAGCACTATCACATGGGCGGCATCCTCACCGACGGCCAGGGCCGCACGACGCTGGACGGCCTGTGGGCCGCCGGCGAATGCACCTCGTCGGGCGCCCACGGCGCCAATCGCCTGGCCTCCAACTCCCTGCTCGAAGCCGTCGCCTTCGGTTCCCGCATCGCCGACGATCTCGCCGACCATCTGCCCCAGCCGCTGCGCATGGTGGTTGAGGAGACGGGCGATGTGGCGCTGGACGAAATGCCCGATCCAGCCGACGTGACCCGCCTGCGCCAGACGATGACCAGCCTCGTCGGCGTGGTGCGTCGGCGCGACGGCCTCATTGAAGCCCTGGCGACCATCGACGACCTTCATGGGCGCTGCCATTCCGAGAGCTTCCTCAACATGCTCACCGCCGCGCGCATCATCGCCGCCGGGGCGCTTGCCCGCACCGAAAGCCGCGGCGGCCACTTCCGCGCGGACTATCCCGAGCACGACCCCGCCTGGCAGCACCGCACCTACATCACGCTGGCCGAGGCCGAGGCGATCAGCGCGGCGGCGGTCCGCACCCGAACGCTGGCAGTTCCCGCATGAACGCACCCGCCAAGCTGCCCGATCTGCTCGTCGAAGCGGCCGTGCGCGCCGCGCTCGCGGAAGATCTCGGCCGGGCAGGGGACATCACCTCCGCCGCGACGATCCCCGCCGAGGCGGCGGCGGCGGCCTATCTGGTCACGCGCGGCGCCGGCGTGCTCGCCGGCCTCGCTGTCGCGGCCGCGGCCTTCCGCGCGGTCGACCCGGAAATCCGCTTCGACGCCAAGGCCGACGACGGCCACGCCATGGAAGAGGGGTTCGTCGTCGCTGAAATCGACGGGCCGGCACGCGCCATCCTTTCGGCCGAGCGCGTGGCGCTCAACTTTCTCTGCCACCTGTCCGGCATCGCCACCGCCACCGCCGCCCTGGTCGGGCGGGTGAAACACACCCGTGCGCGCATCTGCGACACGCGCAAGACGACGCCGGGGCTGCGCGCCTTCGAGAAATATGCGGTGCGCTGCGGCGGCGGCTCGAACCACCGCTTCGGCCTCGACGATGCCATCCTCATCAAGGACAACCACATCGCGGTCGCCGGCGGCGTGATTCCCGCGATCCGCGCCGCCCGCGCCGCCGCCGGCCACCTCGTCAAGGTCGAGATCGAGATCGACACGCTCGACCAGCTCGTCGAGGCGATGGTCGAAGTGCCGGACGCGGTGCTGCTCGACAATATGGCGCCGGCCGAGATGCTGGAGGCGGTCAAGCTGGTCGCCGGCCGCGCCATCACCGAAGCCTCCGGCAACGTGACCCTGGAGACGGTCGCCGCCGTCGCCGAGACCGGCGTCGACATGATCTCGTCGGGCTGGATCACCCATTCGGCGCCGATCCTCGATCTGGCGCTCGATGTGGCGGTGAGGACCGATTAGCCGGCTCCGTTTCGGCCTCGCGCCCGACTGTGCTACCGATTGCCGACCTTCCTCTCCTCAGGCGGCAGATCCAGATGACCAAGTCGGCAAGCGCACGAAAGCACAAGTCTCCGCGTCTTTCGGCCGTGGACCTTTCCAAGAAGCTCGAAGTGCCGGTCTACCAAAAGGAGCTGGCGAAGGTTCAGCAGCGGCTGCTCACGATCCAGCAGGCCTATCTCAAGCTCGGCCACTCGGCGGCCATCGTCTTCGAAGGTTGGGACGCGGCCGGCAAGGGCGGCACCATCCGCTGCATGTCGGCGGTGCTCGATCCGCGCGGGTTCAAGGTGTGGCCGATCTCGGCGCCGCGGCCGTACTACCTGCAACGGCACTATCTGGCGCGCTTCTTCGAGCGTCTGCCACCCTACGGCGCCATCTCGGTCTTCGACCGCTCGTGGTACGGGCGCGTGCTGGTCGAGCGCATCGAAGGCTTCGCCAGCAAGGAGCAGTGGAAGCGCGCCTATCGCGAGATCAACGACTTCGAGCATGCGCTGACCGATCACGGCACACGCGTGATCAAGATCTTCCTGCACATCTCGCCGGAGGAGCAGCTCCGCCGCTTCCGCAACCGCCTGCTCGATCCCGGCAAGCGCTGGAAGCTCTCCTACGAGGACTTCCGCAACCGCAAGAAATGGGCGGAATACGCGGAAGCCACCGATGAGATGTTCCTGCGCACCTCGACCGACTTTGCCCCGTGGCACGCGATTGCGGCCGAGAACAAGAAGCATGCCCGCGTCGCGGCGCTGAACGTGATCGCCAAGCGGCTGGCCGCCGGCGTCGATCTGGCGCCGGTGGCGCTCGACCCGCAGGTTATCGAGGAGGCGCGCGCGATCCTGGAGATCGACGACGCCCTGCTTGTCGGCGTCCAGCGCCGCGGAGATTGAGGGCTCAGCTCCAGCCGCCGTCGCGAGTCTTGTAGAAGATGTGGCGGCCGATCTTGTCGACCTTCTTCATCGCCCGCGCCCAGCGCGGCCGCACATAATTGGCGTGGTAGTGGGTCGCGGCCCCGACGTCGGACAGGAACATCGTGCGGTCGTCGTTGAGGATCTTGGTCGCCAGCGCCGTCGACGAGCTCCAGGCCGTCCTGTTTGTGATGCGGTCGGGCCTGCCGTCGCAGGCGAAGGAGAACTGGCAGCGGTTGCGCTTGTTCTTGTTCTGGTAGACCACGGCGCAGATCGTGTTCGGGTAGGCGGGGTTCTTCAGGCGGTTGAGCACCACCTGGGCGACGGCGATCTGCCCGCGCTGGGGCTCGCCGCGCGCCTCGAAATAGATCGCCGTGGCGAGGCATTTGACCTCGCTGGCGGACTTCACATTGGCCGGCAGCGCGTAGTTCACCCAGGCATGCTTGGCGTCGATCTTCGGGTCGAGAACAACGGAGCCGCGGCCCTTCTTGGCCATCACCGCGTCGAAGATCTTGCTGGCGGCCTTTTCGCCGGCATCGGCATTGGCGTAGGCGAGCGCCGTCGCGTTGGCCTCGGGTGCCGGCTTGGGAACCGGCGTCGGCTTCTCGGAGGAGGCCTTTGCCGCCACCGCGGTCGTCGCTGATCCGGGCATGACGAATGCCATGCGCGGCGCGGCCGGATCGAGGTCGGGCGCCGCGAAAAGGCTCGCCACCTTCAGGGCGCCGGCGGTGATGGGATGCGGCTGGCGGACGGCGAGACGGTCGGATTTCGATGCGCGGTTGATCTGCTTGAAGGCGATCGCGCCGGTGATCGTCGGATCGAGGGCCGGGCGGCCGCTCTCGGCGACCCGGTTCGCGGCCTGACCGGAAAAGTCCTGGTGGGCCAGCTTCTCGCTCGATAGCGACAGCAACAGGCCGGCAAGGACAAGGCGGCCCAATCCGAACCGCTTCCTGCGCACCCGCTTGCGCTGTCTCCCCCGTACGACCACGCGGTTACTCCACCCACGCCACTGACACACCCGACGCGATCCGGCCCACAGGCGGGCGGCCGCGCTACCCCAGGATCGTCAAGTGATGGGGGATTAACCTTGAAACTCGGTTAATGCGGAAACCGAAATCCAAAAAGAAATCGCCCCCTCCGGTGGGATGAAACCCACCAAAGGGGGCGACATTGCGTGCGATTCAGGGCAATTGCGTGGCCCTGATCAGGCTGTGGTGGATGCCTTGGCACCCTTGGAGGAGATCGTCGCCTGGGCAGCGGCCAGCCGCGCGATCGGCACCCGGAAGGGCGAGCAGGACACGTAGTCCAGCCCGACCGCGTCGCAGAACTTGACCGAGGCCGGGTCGCCGCCATGCTCGCCGCAGATGCCGAGCTTGATGCCCTTGCGGGTCGCCCGGCCGCGCTCTGCCGCGATCTTCACCAACTCGCCGACGCCGTCCTGGTCGATCGACACGAAGGGGTCGCCGGGCAGGATGTTGGCCGAGAGATAGGCCCCCAGGAAGCCGGCGGCATCGTCGCGCGAGATACCGAACGTGGTCTGCGTCAGGTCGTTGGTGCCGAACGAGAAGAACTCGGCGGATTCGGCGATCTTGCCGGCCTGCAGTGCAGCGCGCGGCAGTTCGATCATCGTGCCCACCTGGTACTCGAGCGTCTTGCCGTACTCCTTGGACACTTCCGCATAGGTCTTGTCGATGAGGCCCTTGACCAGATCGAGTTCCGCCTTGGTGGCGACCAGCGGCACCATGATCTCCGGCTTGATCGACTCGCCGGACTTCTTGGCCACCTCGAAGGCGGCCTCGAAGATGGCGCGCGCCTGCATCTCGCCGATCTCGGGATAGGCGACGTCCAGGCGGCAGCCGCGCAGGCCGAGCATCGGGTTGAACTCGTGCAAGGCGACGGCCCGATCGCGCAGCTTGGCGGGATCGACGTTCATCGACTTGGCGACTTCATCGATCTCCTCGTCGGTCTTGGGCAGGAACTCGTGGAGCGGCGGGTCGAGCAGGCGGATGGTCACCGGCAGGCCCTTCATGATCTCGAACAGCTCGACGAAGTCGCTCTTCTGCATCGGCAGGATCTTGGCGAGCGCCTTGCGGCGGTCTTCCTGCGTATCGGCGAGGATCATCTCGCGCACCGCGACGATGCGGTCCGCGTCGAAGAACATGTGCTCGGTCCGGCACAGGCCGATGCCCTCGGCGCCGAAGGACCGCGCCGCCTTGGCGTCGGTCGGCGTCTCGGCGTTGGCACGCACCTTGAGGCGGCGGGCCCCGTCGGCCCACTCCATCAGCCGGGCGAAGTCGCCGGAGAGCTCCGGCTCGCGCATCGCCACCAGGCCGGCAAGCACTTCACCGCTGCTGCCGTCGATGGTGATCATGTCGCCCTTCTTGAAGGTGCGGCCGCTGGCCGTCATCGTCTGGGCGTTGTAGTCGACGCGAATGCCGCCGGCGCCGGAGACGCAGGGCTTGCCCATGCCGCGGGCGACCACCGCCGCGTGGCTGGTCATGCCGCCGCGTGCGGTGAGGATGCCCTCTGCGGCATGCATGCCGTTGATGTCTTCCGGGCTGGTCTCGACGCGGACCAGGACCACCTTGTGACCCTGAGCCTTGAGCGCCTCGGCCTCGTCCGAATTGAAGACGCATTCGCCGGAAGCCGCGCCGGGCGAAGCCGGCAGGCCGGTGGCGACCAGGTCACGCTTCGCCTTCGGGTCGATGGTCGGATGGAGCAGCTGGTCGAGGCCGGCCGGCTCGATGCGCAGCACCGCCTCTTCCTTGCTGATCAGCCCCTCGTCGGCCATGTCGATGGCGACCTTGAGGGCAGCCTTGGTGGTGCGCTTGCCGTTGCGGGTCTGCAGCATCCACAGGCGACCGTCCTCGATCGTGAACTCCATGTCCTGCATGTCGCGATAGTGCTTCTCGAGGACGCTGCAGTAGCCGGCGAACTTCTTGAAAGCCTCGGGCATCACCATTTCGAGTGAGGGGGCGTCGGAACCTGCCTGCTTGCGCGCGACCTCGGTGATGTTCTGCGGCGTGCGGATGCCGGCGACCACGTCTTCGCCCTGGGCGTTGATCAGGAACTCGCCGTAGAGGGCGCGCTCGCCGGTGGCCGGGTTGCGGGTGAAGGCCACGCCGGTCGCAGAATTCTCGCCGGTGTTGCCGAACACCATGGCTTGGACGTTGACCGCCGTGCCCCAGTCGCCCGGCAATTCGTGAATGCGGCGATAGGTGACCGCGCGGGCGCCCATCCATGAACCGAACACCGCGCCGATCGCGCCCCACAGCTGATCCTTGGGATCCTGCGGGAACGGCTTGCCCAATTCCTTCAGGATGATGGCCTTGAAGGTCTCGGCCATCGTCTTCCAGTCGTCACCGGTCATTTCGGTGTCGAGGTTGTAGCCGTGCTTTTCCTTGTATTCGCCAAGCTTTTCTTCGAACAGATCGGCGTCGAGGTCGAGCACCACATGGCCGTACATCTGGACGAAGCGGCGATACGAATCATAGGCGAAACGCTTGTCGGCCCTGGCGGCAACCACCTCAACGGTCTTGTCGTTGAGGCCGAGATTGAGGACGGTGTCCATCATGCCGGGCATGGAGGCGCGGGCGCCGGAACGGACCGAAACCAGAAGCGGGTCCTTCTCGTCGCCGAACGTATGGCCGGCCAGCTTGCCCATCTTGGCGACGGCTTCCTCGACTTGGGCTTTCAGATCGTCGGGATACTTGCGGCCGTTCGCATAGAAATAGGTGCAGACCTCGGTGGTGACGGTGAACCCGGGGGGCACCGGCAGGCCAATGTTGGACATTTCGTGGAGGTTGGCGCCCTTGCCGCCCAGCAGGTTCCGCATTTCCGCGTTGCCGTCCGACTTGTCGCCGCCGAATGAATAGACCCATTTTGTCATGAGAAAACCCGCAGTCTGAGGTGGGAGTGAATTTGTCGTTGGCCACAAACCACAGGGCCGGTCGAGGAGCCTTGATGCAGGTCAACGGGCCCTAGGCGGGGCGGGCCGTTTGCCCGTGCGAGGCCGCAATTCCGGGCCGCGCGGGCGCCTGCCTCAGGCCCTGACGCCGAAGCGGAAACCCGGCGCCGGACGCTCGCTCAGGATCTCCCGCCGGAAGCGGAAGAGAGCCGCCGGCCGCCCCCGCTTCTGGGGAGCGGTCTCGCCGGTCGGCTCGACCAGGGCGGCCCCCTCGACCAGACGGCGGAAGTTCTGCTTGTGCAGGTGGCGGCCGGAGACCGCCTCCACCGTTCGCTGCAGTTCGGTCAGCGTGAAGGCGTCGGCCATCAGCTCGAAAACCACCGGACGGTACTTCAACTTGGCCCTCAGCCGCGAGATGGCGGTGGCGAGAATCCGGCGGTGGTCGAAACGCATGGGCGCTCCGGTGACGCGGGTGACCGCCCGGTCGAAGAGCGGGCGGCCGTCGCGTTCGGCCTCGACCACCAGACCCGCTTCGTAGAGCAACTCGTAGCGGTCGAGCGCGCGCTCCTCGTCCCAGCGCGCTCCGTCGTCGCCGAACGCCAGCCGCAACCGCTCGCGCCGCCCCAGCGGCTGCCGCTCGGCTGGCCCCGACGACGGCTCGGCGCGGCTCCAGCGGTGGAGCGCCGGCAGGATCGACTCGTCGAGCACCGCCGGCCGTCCCTCGCGCCAGTCCTCCCACGGGAAGAACGCATACCAGCGCCGCCAGTGAGCGCGGGCGAGCGCCGGCTCTTCCCGTGAATCGTCGCTGATGCGGGTCAGTGCCAGATAGCCGACCGAAACCAGATGCGGGCCGGTATCGCCGGGCACGGTGTGGCGTCCGCGATCGCCGAACGTGTAGAGCTGCTCGACATGGCCGAGCCGGAGCGCCGCCTGCTCGGCCACCCAGGCGCGCAAACCCGCCTCGAAGGTCCGGTGCGCAAGCGGATTGAACGGGCCGAATGGCAGATTGTCCGGCTCACGATCGCCGGCCGAAACCACCAGGATCAGCGGCTGCTGCTCGGCCACCGCAACGATTGCCGCATGCAGCCCAATCTCGATCGGCGGCGGTCGCGGCGCGCGTGCGCTCACTCAGTCCTCCAGCTCCAGCACGAAGGGCACGTTCTCCGTGGCGAACCCGCCCTGGCCGATCTCCTCGATGGCGGCGACCATGCGGCCGTCTCGGCCGAGCAGCCGGTCGGCGATGGCGACCAGCCTTGCATTCGGCGTGGCCAGCGGCGAGGCGCGGCGAAGCGCTTGCGCGATGGCGCGCTCGTCGCGCTCGGGCCGTACCACGCACAGCGCGATGAAGGCGGCGGCGGTCGACCGGCTGATGCCGGCATAGCAGTGGATGACCAGCGGCTGCGTCTGGTCCCAGCGCCCGATGAAGTCGATCAGCGAACCGACGTGATCGTCCGCCGCCAGCACCATGCCATCGGCCGGCTCGACGATATCGTTGATGCCGATGAACAGATGGTTCTCGGGGGGAATCGTGTCCGGTCGCTCGACCGGCGTGGCCAGATTGATGAGCGTGACGAGGTGGCTCGCCCCGGACGCCGCGACGGTTGGCGCGACCTGCGAGAGCGGGCAGACATGGACAGCGGGCATGAGATTTCCAGTTGTTCTTGCGATCGGGCCGGCAGCTTACAGCCTTTCCCTGTCAGGCGGGATTGATCCCGGTCACGCCCTCTCACGCTTTCTCGGCCGCCGCCGCCAACACCTTGAACCGCTGGAGAAACTTGCGTTCGGCCTTGGCCGCCGGCCAGGGTGCGAGGTCGAGACGGTCGCGCTCGATGCCGTGCGGGCGGCCGAAGAAGCGCACCGCCTCGGTCTCGCCGAAACCGGCCAGCGCCACCGCCTCGAAATAGGCGGAGACCCGGTCGGCCGTCTTGATCTTGCCGGTCAGCGCCACAGGCAGCGGCGCGGGCAATCCGAAGCGCCGGTGGATGGCGGCGAGCAGCCGCTGCTCGACCACCGGATATTCGCCGCCGAGCAGCGCCTTGAACGGCGAGATGAGATCGCCCAGCACGTATTCGGGCGCATCGTGCAGCATGGCGGCAAGCCGCCCGACGGCGCCGATCTCCGGCGTGAGGATGCCGGCGATCTCCTCCACGGCCAGCGTGTGCTGGGCGACCGAGAAGGCGTGGGCGCCGATGGTCTGGCCGTTCCAGCGGGCGACGCGCGCAAGCCCGTGCGCGATGTCCTCGATCTCGATGTCGAGCGGCGAGGGATCGAGAAGGTCGAGCCTGCGGCCGGAGAGCATCCGCTGCCAGGCGCGGGGGGCGGGGTCCTTGCGTTTCGGCATGGGTCAGGTCGGGTCCGACGTTGGCGCGCCAGTTTCGCCGATTCCCGGGAGGTCTGTCAGTCTTTATCGGAAGCGGCCGGGCCGCCAAACGACCCGGCCCGGGCGACAGGGGTTTGGCCGCCGCGCCTACCGTGCCGGGGCGGCTACCCTGACGCAGCGCCAGGCGTTTGTGCCGGCTTTGACAGGCTTGTAGCTGCGGGCGCAGACGCACCGGCCGCCCTGCACCCTGCCGCCGGCGCAGCTGATCCTCGGCCTTGGCGGAGGAGCCACTGCGATCTTGACGCAGCGCCAGGCGTTTGCGCCGGCCTTGACGGGCTTGTAGCTGCGGGCGCAGACGCAGCGGCCACCCTGCACCCTGCCGCCGGCGCAGCTGATCTTCGGCTTTGGCGGAGCAACGGCAATCTTGGCGCAGCGCCAAGCGTTCTTGCCAACCTTGACCGGCTTGTAGCTGCGGGCGCAGACGCAGCGGCCGCCCTGAACCCTGCCGCCGGCGCAGCTGGTCTTCGGCTTCGGCGAAGGCGCCAGCACATTCTTGACGCAGCGCCAAGCTTTTGTGCCGACTTTGGCAGGTTTGTAGCCGCTGGCGCAGACGCACCGGCCACCCTGGACCGTGCCGCCGGCGCAGGTGATCGGCTTTGGCGGAGGCTGCACCGGTATCTTGTCGCATCGCCAGGCGTTTGGTGCGGCCTTGACGAGGATAGAGCCGAAGGGGCAGACACACTGACCGTTCTGCACCGTGCCGCCGGCGCAACTGATCTGCGGCGTGGTCTTCGCCGGCCTTTGCGTTTGCCCCTGCGCGGCGGGTGGCTTCGGCGCCAGATTGCCGGGACTGCTGACGCCGCCGCGCGTGACGCAGGCAAAGGTGTGGCCCTTCCACTGGTGCAGCTTCAGCGGCCCCGGCTGCACCGTCTTCAGCGCGCAGGAATAGACCGTCGTCTTGTCGATCTGAAACGTCTGCGTTGCCGCCGCGACGTATCCCTTCTGCGGCACTTGCGTCGGCTTCACATAGCCCGAGAAGTGCTGCCCGTTGGTGCAGTCGAGCGAGTAGTGGATGTTGTCGGACCGGTTGCTCTTGAAGGTGATGAACGCCCTGCCGTTGCGCGGGCACTTGGGCCCGCCGGTGTCGACATAGGCAAAGTCGCCGGTGATCTTCAGGCCGGGCAGGAGCGGCTCATCGTTGCCGACCGTCAGCCCGCCGCCCTTGCCGCCCGCCCCGCCGCCGGCGCCCGTGCATTGAAGCATGAGGGTCTTCCACTGCGTCTGCAGTCCGATGCCGTTGACCATGTCCTCGGCCATGGCCTGAAACTGGGTCGGCTCATCGACCGGAACCCACTCCGTGTGCTCGGCGAGATATTTGCCGTTGCCGTCGAACGCCGACCAGGCGTCGACGACCTTGGCGCTTATCGGGCTGTTGCCGACCTTGGTCCACAGCCGGAACTTGACCGGGCCCGCCTTGCTCGTCTCCATGCGCACGAGGATGCGGCCTTTCTTGCAGGAGGTGGCCGGGTTCGGGTGGGTCACAGCGTTGGCATAGGTGGTCAGGAACAGGTCGATGCCCTTTGTCCTGAGTTCGCCCATGTCCTGCGCGATGCCGCCCGGTATCTGCGACTGCGGTGCCTTGCAGGTCACGAGGACAGGAACCGTGTAGTCGTCCCACCAGTCGTGATTAAATTCCCCCGGAGACCCTTCATTTGAGGCTGGCGGCCCGTCGTGCAAACTCAGCGAAAGCGTCACCTTCATCAGATGTGTGAAGGTCACGTCGCCCCCGGTGAAATGATGCGCCATCCGCTCATGGCAGGCCTGGAAAATCTTCGACGCCTCCAGGTTCTGCGCCAGTCCCTGCGGGTAGTCGTCGGCCGAGACGTCGAACGCGACATCCTTGTTGAGATTTCTCGTCGAATCCACACGCTCCTTGAACAGGCTCTTGTACCCGATGCCGCCGGGACACAGGCTACCGCAGGCTCCGTTATAGATGGCAATTCCTCTCACTTGACCCGAACTCACCATGACATGCACCGAGCCATGAAAATTGAGGTCGGTCAATTCCAGCCTGGAATAGGTCTGTCCATCCTCGGCAATGGCGGTGATCTTGCCCGTCGAGCCGAGCGTGAGTTGTGCGTTTTGAACCGTTGTCGCGTGAGCCGCCACCCCACCGAACATCAGGGCCAGGGCGAACAGCCCTAATTGCATGGACGTCCTCAGCATCGTGCCCTCCCGGAGGGTTGCGTGAATCGCGGAGCTGGTCGGCCGCTGAAGCGGAAGAAAGGTCCAAGGGAAGAACGGCCGCATCCTTTCCTGTCGCCGGGGCCGGACAGCCACGCGACAGGGCGCATCGGCGCGCAATGGTAGGTGCGGCGCGGAATCTGCCAATGCCCAGAAATGGGTAGAACGATTCGGAATTGCGCCTAAAATCGGCGGGCAGGCGCCTTTCTCCGGCGGGCCTTACGGTCCGGCGGCGTGGCCGTTTTTTCGGCCCTGATGCGGGAGAAGGGAATGGGACGGAATGCCGACGCCTTCCATTCGCTGACCCCGCGCGAGCGCGATTGCCTGCGCCTTCTTCACGAGGGTCTGCTGACGCCGCAAGTCGCCGCGACTCTCGGCATGGCTGTCGCGACGCTGAACAAGCATCTGGCATCGGCGCGGCGGAAACTTGGTGTCTCGCGCACCGCGCAAGCCCTTCTGCTCTGCCCGCGGGACGAGCTGATGCAACCGTTGCCGGGTCGGAACACGGACCGCGCCCGGCAAAATGGTTCGCCGGCGGCGTGGGATTTCGCGGACGCCATCGAGGCATGCGCGACCGTCCATGACGCATGGGAGACGCTGCGCGCTCATGTCGGCCGCCTCGGCGTCACCGAGCTTGCGACCTTTGTGATCGCCGAGCCGCCCGGACAACTCACCAACGGCGCGCGCCGGATCGGCATGTCCGGACCCGAGCCGCTGAAGGAGATGTATCGCGAGATGGGCGATGCCAATGCCGACCCTGTCAATCGCCGCATTGCCGAACAGATGAAGAGCGTGCTGGTCGACAATGAGGAGCTGGTAAGCGCGATCGCCAATGTGACGTCCGGGCTGGTCGTCGACTACGGCCGTGCGCTCCTCGACGAGAACATACGGTTCGCGCTTTACCAGCCCGAACGCGACAGGTTCAGTGGAGCACCGCTGGCCAATGTGTTCATCGTCGATCCTCGCGAGGTCGTCGCCTTCCGGCGGAGCGCGAAAGGAAATCCGCGGGAGACGTTGCAGGCGATCTCCGCGGCGTTTTGGAGCACCGTGCAGGACAAGCGGATGTTGCGCTCGGTCGCCGGCCTCACACGCCGCCAGGTCGAGGCGCTGAACTTCGCAGCGCGCGGGTTCACCATCGAGGAATCCGCAGAGCGGATGAATGTCTCTCGTCGCTCGGCCGAGCGAACGCTGGCCGTCGTCCGCAAGGCGCTCGGCGCCCCCACCACGTCGGCGGCCATCTACCGGGCCATGGTTTATCGCGCGATCGGCTGAGCCATCGGCCGGCACGCGCCTTCGTCCCGCCGCGTCAGTCCCCGTCAACCTCCCCCGGCCAGCCGAAGGTCGCCCAGCCGGGGATCGACAGGGAGAGCGTCGCCGCGCCGGCCGCGATCGGCGTGCCGGCATTCATGGCCTCTTTCGCCCGGTCGAGCCGGACGAGTGCCAGCGCCGTGTCGCCGCTCGACGAACCGAGAACGCCGAGCGCCTTGCCGCTGGCGGTCACCTCGCTCCCGGCGGCGGGGAGCGTTCCTTCGGCCGCGGCGATGACGAAGCGGCGGCGGGCGGTGCCGCGGTGCTCCATGCGCGAGACGACCTCCTGGCCGATATAGCAGCCCTTGGCGAAATCGACGCCGGCAAGCTGGTCCATGTCGGTGTCGTGCGGAAACGTGTCGCCGAAGGCGAAGTCGATGCCGCCCTCGGGGATGCCGAGCGGAATGCGGTGGGCGTCGTAATCGGCTTCCGTTGCCGGCGCGAAGCCGTGCAGCACCGGCGGCTGGTCGGCCGGCGCGATCGCCCGCCAGCCGAGCGCCGCCAGGCGCGGATCGGGCGCCGCCACGCCATCGATGTGATGCACGCCCTGCGGCCCCCACACGGCCAGCACCTGCATCTCGGCGGAGACGTCCTCGACCGTCACATTGGCGCGCAGCTTGTAGAAGCCGAGACGCTTGACGAAATCGGCGGCAAGGTCGCGCGGCAGGTCGAACAGGAAGCGGTCGCCATCGCTGACCACGATGAAGTCGAACAGGATCTTGCCCTGCGGCGTCAGCAGCGCCGCGAAGACTGCCTGTCCGGGGCCGGCGCGGCTGATGTCGGCGGTCACCAGATCGTTGAGGAATTTCTCGGCGTCCGGCCCGCCGACCGCCACCACGGCGCGGCGGGCGAGAACTGCAATCGAACCATCGCTCATGGAATACTCCGCCCCGGCTGCGTTCTGAGCCTAACTAGGTGGCCGGGCGCGGCCGAGCAAGGTGGGCGAGCCATCGCGCAGGGCAGCGGGGTGCGGACGCCCGGCTGCGCTGGTCGACGTCGGAAGAGGCGTATCGCGACGGCATGAGCCGGCTGACCGGCCAGACCGCCTGGCGGGAATCGAGAGGATGATTCGTCGCGCCGGCGCCTACTCTCCGGCGAGGAAGAACTGCCACTTCCCGTCCGACGAGATGCCGACGCGGTAGTAGAGATAGGTGCCGTAGGCCTTCATGTCCTCGTAGTCGCCCGCATAGACCAGCTTGAACAGCTCGACCAGTTGCCGCGGCGACAGCTTGTCGACGGGGTAATAGGCGAAATAGGGCCAGACATACATCTCGTCCGTGCTGCCCGCATGCACATTGACGAAGCCGGCCTCCAGCACCTCGGACAGGATCGCCAGGATCTCGCGGCCGCCTTCGTCGCCGGAGGAGGACTTGAGGAAGGCGATCGGATCGCCATCGACCTTGTCGAGGCTGAGCTGCGGCGGCGGGTTGCCGGCCTCGATGATCGGCCTGAGCTTCTCGATGTCGCCGGTCGCCGCCGCGTCGATAATCTGCTGGCGCATGCGGGCTACCGGACCCGGCAGCTTGGAGAGGTCGTAGAGCACCTCGGGTATCGGCAGATCGGGCAAGGCCGCGGGCCGCGCGGCCGGTGCCGGCGCCGGCGGCTCCGTTTCGTCGGAGGGCACCGCCGGCATGCCCGGTTCGAAGCTTCTGTCGGGCGGACCGATGATGGTCTCGGTCTCGACGGGATTGCCCTGCGGCACCGCGCCTGCCGGCCCGTGCGCCGCGGCCACGGCAAGCAGCGCGGCGCCCAGCACAAGGCCGATAGCCCGCGAAGCGCGGTTCAACGGTGAAACCTGCCGCATGGCGGCCCCTCACGCCCGGCGTCGTCCCGGAGCATCCTACGGCAAAGCAGCGGGGCGGGCCACCGGACCGAAGGTCGCCGGCCGCGGACTGCCCACCCTTCGCGGGCCGCCTGCGGCGGCCACCTCAGGACGTGGTCTCTCATGGGGGCGGTCGCGGCTACTGGACGGTGACGTCGACGCTGAACTCGAAGGCTTCGATGCGTTTCGGCAGGGCGCGGGCAAATTCGGCGACCGCTTCCTCGCCATAGGCGGCGACCAGGTCCGACAGCGCCAGAAACAGGGCAGAGTTCGCCAGGATATCCGGGTCGATGCGCTCACCCAGGGCTTCGTCCCATGCACCGCTGAGATAGGTGAGGGCGAGGCGTTTCTTTTCGGCGATTGAGCGTTCTTCCTTGGCGGCCGGAGCCAGTTCGGTCGCTATTGTCATGGTAGGGCCGCCCGCTGCGAGTCCGCTTGGTTAACAATTGCGCAGGGTAGCCATGCCGAGGGGGCCACGCCAGCACATCGTGAAGAAACGGTTAACGCGTCATTAAAATCTTAGGGGATCGCGGTAACCATTTGTAAACCATCATTTTCCGTAACGGGCTGCGACTTCGGCGGCAATCTCCGCGCCTTCCTGGAGATAGCGATCCACAGCCAGACGGGCCGAATCGGTGCACACCCGGTAGACCGAACGGTAGCTCTCGTAGCCGCGGTTGTAGTGGTCGATCATGCGTGCCCGGTCCTCGGCGTGCGGCTGTTCGGCGTCGATCAGCGCCTGCATCTGGTCGCGCCATATCGCCCCTTCTTCGGTGCCGCACAGTTCGCGCAGGAACTGGACCGCGCCCAGAATTTCGGAGAGCCGCAGCAGGTCGGTCTCATAGGCCGGTATGGACGGGCCGGTGGTCTCGGCGCGCACGGGCAGGGACGCCGCCATTGCGATTGTCAGGGCCAGCGCGGCCACGATCCTTGAGGCTCTCACGAGCGTCAGTCCATGTGTCTCGATCACGCGGCGTGTATCCTCCGTCAGCGTCAGTCCGGCAAGCGTGTCGCCATCGATCCAGCGCGCATCGGCCGCATCGTCGCCCGCCGCGACTGTGCCGGCAACATAGCGTCCGGCGAAGACGGTGATGACGGCGTGCGATTGCACCGCGCCGGCGGTGTCCTTGACGATGATCTCCGCCATGTCGATTCGTTCCAGTCCGTCGATGTCGATGCCGGTCTCCTCACGAATCTCACGGATTGCGGCCGTCTCAAGGCGCTCGCCGAATTCCACCTTGCCGCCGGGCAGGCTCCACAGGCCGGCGAGCGGCGGCTTGCCCCGGCGCACGAGCAGCACCCTGCCGTCCCGGCGCACGAGCACGCTGACGCCGACGATCGGCCGTTGCGGGAGAATTTCGGGTTGAGCGTCCATCGCGCCAACCGTATCGGAAAGGCTGAGGCGAAGAAGCGGAATTGTTTGCTATCCTGAACGCCCTGTCGCGGCCACCCCTGTAACCCCACGACCACACCAGGCCACCATGTGCGGACGTTTCGTCCTGACCGCCACGCGCGAAGAACTGGAAGCCCTGTTCGGCTATCTCGACGGCGAGGACTTCCCGCCGCGCTACAACATCGCGCCGACCCAGCCGATCGCGGTCGTGCGCATGATGGGCGGCGCCCGCCGCTTCGCTCTGGTGCGCTGGGGGCTGGTGCCCGACTGGGTGGAGGACCCGAAGAAGTTCTCGCTCCTCATCAACGCCCGCGCCGAAGGGATTCTGGACAAACCGTCTTTCCGCGCCGCCATGCGCTACCGCCGCTGCCTGGTGCCGGCCTCCGGCTTCTATGAATGGCGCAAGATGCCGGGCTCCAATTCCGGCAGGACCCGCCAGCCTTTCTGGCTGAGGGCCCGCGCCGGCGGGCCGATCGCCTTCGCCGGCCTGTGGGAAACCTGGCACGACCGCGATACCGGCGGCGAGATCGATTCCGGCGCCATCGTCACCACGCAGGCCAACCGCACGGTGGCACCGATCCACGACCGCATGCCGGTGGTGATCGCGCCGGAGAATTTCGAGCAGTGGCTGACCGGCGACCCGGTCGAGGCGGGCGCGCTGCTCGGGCCCGCGCCCGACGACCTTCTCGAAGCGGTCGCGATTTCGAGCCGGGTCAATTCCGCCGCCAATGACGATCCTGGCCTCCTCGATCCAATCGAGCCGACATTGTTCTGAGCGCGATGGACCCGTCCGCCCTGTTCCCGTCCGCCGTCGAGGGCTTCCTGCTCGGCGCCAGCCTGATTGTTGCCATCGGGGCGCAGAACGCCTTCGTTCTGAGACAGGGGCTGGCGCGCAGCCACGTCTTCACCGTGGCCAGCATCTGCGCCCTCTCCGATCTGGTGCTGATCGCCGCCGGGGTCGGCGGGCTTGGCACGCTGGTCCGCGAGGCGCCGTCGCTGCTGACGGCGGTCAGCCTGGGCGGTGCCGCCTTTCTCGCGGTCTACGGCCTCCTGTCGTTCCACCGTGCGCTCCGGCCGGGGGCGCTCACCCCGGCCGACCGCGCGACGGCCGGGTTCGCCGCCACCGTCGCCACCTGCCTGGCGCTCACGTTTCTCAACCCGCATGTCTATCTCGACACGGTGGTGCTGATCGGCGCGCTCTCCGGCCGTCACCCCGGCGCCGGCGCAATCGCCTTCGGCGCCGGGGCGGGCCTCGCCTCGATCATGTGGTTCTACGGCCTCGGCTACGGCGCCCGCCTGGCGGCCCCGATCTTCGCCCGGCCGAGAGCCTGGCAGGTCCTCGACACGCTGATCGGCGTGGTCATGCTGGCGATCGCCGCCCGCCTCGTCGGCGAGGCCTGGTCAGGGCTGCATTGAAGGCGCGTCGGCGCGGCCCTGCCTCACCACGGCACCGTCTCGTTCTCCCAGCGCGTGAAGGTTCCCGTCGGGCCGTCCGCGCCGGCGAGGGCGACCCGCACCGCCTCGCGCGCGCCCTCTTCGAGGGTCTCGGTGCCCTGATAGTTGTTGAGGTTGGTCCTGGTGAATCCGGGGGTGACGGCGTTGACCCTGATCCCTTCGGGTTCCAGCTCGATCGCCATGGCGACCGTCAACGCGTTGAGCGCCGTCTTGGAAGCGGGATAGACCGGGCCGAAGATCGCGCGGTAGGCGAACGCAGGGTCCGAATTCGTCGTCAGCGAGCCGACACCGCTCGATACGTTGACGATGCGCGCGTTCGGTGCCTTGCGCAGGAACGGCAGCATCGCCTGGTAGACGGCGAGGACACCGAAGACATTCGTCTCCCACACCGCACGCACCTCGTCGAGTGGCACGTTGCTGGCGCGCGTCCTGGCGGCGTGCTCCTCGACGGTTGCACCGCGCGCCCGCCCCGTGTTCGAAATCGCCGCGTTCTGAATGAGCACGTCGAGGCGGCCGAATTCCTTGTCCACACGCTCCGCCGCCGCGGCGATCGACGCCTGATCCGTCACATCAAGTTGGAGCGGATGGGCATCCGCTCCGATACTCTTCGCGGCGGTCTCTCCTTTGACGAAATCGCGCGACCCGACCAGCACGGTGAAACCGTGCCCCACGAGATCCTTGGCGATCTGTAGTCCAATTCCCTGATTGGCCCCGGTGACGAGGGCAATTGGCTTGTCCGGCATGGACATCTCCTTGCGGTCCTGGATGTGGAAGACGGTCGTCATTCGGCGGAGGGGATGGGCGCCGCCAGCATCTGTTCGCTCAGCGCCCACAGCCGCCTGGCCGACTGGGGGTCGATGGCGTGGGAGGTGATCTCGGCCGGAGGCCCTTCGGCGCTCATCGGCCTCACTTCGTCGTCGAGCGGCGAGATGTCGTTGTCCATGAGGTAGACCCCGCCGATCTCCGCCAGAAGCGGGCTGGTGGCGGCGAACACGAGGGTGCTTGCCCCCTGCTGCGGGGTCTTCTTGCCGTGCGCCGGATCGATGATTGGCCGGCCGGACTTGTCGATCAGCCCCATGGCGCGCAGGGCCTCTTCACCGGCCGAGCCATTGAGCCGGGTACCGACGATGACGCCCGGATGCACGGCGTAGCCGCGGATGCCGTCCTCGGCGTAGCGGCGATCCAGTTCGACAGAGAACAGCACGTTGGCCGTCTTGGATTGGGCATAGGCGCGGCCGGAATCGTAGCCTTCGGTGAAGTTCGGATCGTCCCAGTGGATGTCCGAGAAGCGCTGCGCGCCGGACGACACGGTGACCACGCGGGCGCCATGGGCGGCGCGCAGCGCCGGCAGCAGGTCGCGGGTCAGCTGGAAGTGGCCGAGATGGTTGGTCGCGAACTGCGCTTCGTAACCGCGGGCATCGGTGAGCCGTTGGCGGGGCGGGGGGAGGCCGGCGCAGTTGATGAGACCATGGAGCGGACGCCCGCTGTCACGCCAGCCGGCCGCGAAAGCCTCGATCGAAGCGGGATCCATGAGATCCAGCCGAGCGACCTCGACGCCAGCGATTCCCGCCACCGCCTCAGCGGCGCGGGCGGGGTCGCGGGCGCCCACCGTCACCGAGGCGCCGGCCTTGCTGAGCGCCCGGGTGGCCTCCAGGCCGATGCCGGAATGCCCGGCCGTGATGATGATGTTCCGTCCGGTGAGATCGAGGCCGGCGAGCACGTCGTCGGCCGTCGCGGCGGCGCTGAATCCGGTGCCGATCGGGTGTTGCTTGTGAGTCATGGGGGCTGGGTTCCTTGTCCCGTCACGGGGAGTGGCCAAAGCCGCCGCGATGCCTTAAGGTGCATAAGCGGAACGGTCGTCCGCTTTATATGGAACGATGTTCCGTTTAGCAAGAGGCAAAGTGTGTCCGGCGAAGCGAGCGGCAAGAGCGGCGACTCCGGAACCCGTCAGCGCGCGGATCGCCGCCCGCGTGCCGATGCCCAGCGCAACATCGACGCGCTGCTCCAGGCGGCCATGGCGGTGTTTTCGACCTCAGGAGTGGATGCGCCGGTGCGCGCCATCGCCGAGAAGGCCGGCGTCGGCATCGGCACCGTCTACCGGCACTTTCCGCAACGCTCGGACCTCATCGCCGCCGCCTTCCGGCGCGAGATCGACGCCTGTGCCGACGCCGCGCCGGCGCTCGCGGCGGAGCACCCGCCCGGCGAGGCGCTGGCGCGCTGGATGCAGCGCTTCGTGGATTTCGTCGCGGCCAAGCGCGGTCTCGGCGCCGCCCTGCATTCGGGCGATCCGGCCTACAAGCCGCTGCCGGCCTATTTCGATGCGCGATTCCGCCCGGCGCTGCAGAGCCTGCTCGATGCAGCGGTCGCCGCCGGCGAAGTGCGCGGCGGGGTCGAGCCGATCGAACTGCTGCATGCGGCCGCCAGCCTGTCCGCACCGGTCCGCGACGATCCCGAACAGGCGCGGCGCATGGTTGCCCTGCTGGTCGACGGGCTGCGTTACGGGGCGCCGACGCCGGCCCGCGGTGCGCGCAGGCGCGAAACGCGGGCCTAGCCCGGGGCCGATCTTGCCCGAATGGCAGTGGGAGCGTGGCTCAGCCGGATGCCCGGCCGACAACATCAACCCGTATCCGGCGGAATATCCACCGGATCCTCGACACGCCGATCGGGGTTGTGATGCTGGTCCGGGCCGCCCGCCTTGTCGGCGGGGCGTGGTCAGCGCTGCACTGAGGCTTCAGTGCAGCTGCTTGTCCTCGTCGGCACGCACCGACGGGTCGCTGGCCGCCTGCTGGCGCTGCTGGACGAGGTCCACCAGCTCCGGGATGGCGATGCGATGGTACTTGGCCTGGAGCGTCTGCTCGAGAGCCTGGTCGGCCCGGGACCGGAAGGGTCTGAGCTCGACGAATTCCTTATTGCGCTTCACGGGATTATCTCGTCGGTCTTCATTCTGTTTGCCCGGCGGCTCGGCCGCCGGGGCGTGTCAGTGGATACCGATTGCGGCGAATCCATGTTGACACCGGCTCCTTACCGAATTCCTACGGTGCCCACATTGACAAGGATCATGCCTCACCAAGTCCACGTCAGGGGGTCCGGCATGGCCTCTGACCGGCTGGCGGCCATCAGCCCCCTGATCGCGCGCACGATCCACCAGACCGCGGTGAGAAGCAGGAGGATGATTCCGAGGCCGAAGGCCAGCACCAGAATCCCCGAAACGACGCAGTATAATAGTCCGATACCGGCGCTGCGCACCTGATAAGTGTAGTGCTCGGCCCAGATTCCGCTCACTTTCGGCCGGTTGATCAGGGCGAAGGCGAATCCGATGATGATCGGCACGGCACCGAAGGCCGGCACCAGGCCGGCCAGGTAGAGAACGTAGTTCGCCAGCACGTTCTGGCGGCCGGGCTGGATATAGGGGCTGATGGCATCGAAGGGAGAAGACCCGTCGTCACCCGATTCGGGAGTGGGGGAGGGGGCGCCCTTTTCGTTGTCTGACATGGCTGGAACCTCGCTGCGGCTCGCAATCTTGCCGATTTCGTCCGGCACGTCTGACGCGCGAATATCTGCCCGTGCGGACTCCCCCGCAAGGGGGCAAATCGTCTGGACAGGTGCGGCGGTTGTGCCTTCAAATGGCGCCGCCTGATCGCTGGAGATTTCACCCGTGGCCATCCGCCCCCGCCGCCTGACAGGAAGACCGGCATGACGTCGCGTCTCGGCGAGCGGCGTTCCAAGCTGGCGACGGCAAGCGCCCGTCTGGCGGCGCTGTCCATTCCCGTGCTCGTCATCGCGGCCATCGCTCACCGCGCCGGAATGATGGAGGCGACGCCGACCTACGCGGTCATGGCGCTCGGCTTCTCGCTGGCCGCGCTTGCCGCGATCATGGCGCTGGCCGCCTTCACCGGCATCTGGCGCGACGGGCGCAAGGGCGCCGGCGCCGCCGCCCGCGGCCTCGTCATCGGCCTCATGGTGCTGGTGCTGCCCGCGATCGGCGCCTGGAAGGTGGTGACCCTGCCGCGTCTGATCGACATCTCCACCGATCCCGAGGACCCGCCGCAATTCGAGCGCGCCCAGTTCGATCGGTCCTCCGACGACCAGCCGATCAGCGCGCCCGACGACGAGGAGATCGCGGCGCAGCAGGACGCCTATCCTGATATCGTTCCGCGCCACTATCCGGTGTCGACGGCGCGCGTCTACGACGAGGCCAAGGCCATCGTCGATGGCCAGCACTGGCGCGTTCTGGTCGCCAGCGCGCCCTCCGAGACCGACGAGACCGCCCATATCGAGGCGGTCGCCAGCACGCTGATCTTCGGCTTCCGCCAGGACGTCGTCATCCGCATCGTGCCGGACGGCGACGGGGCGCTGGTCGACATGCGCTCCGCCGCGCGCAACGCCGCCCACGATCTCGGCGCCGACGCCGATCGCATCCGCGGCTTCTTCACCGCCCTCGACGCCGCTTTGCAGGGCGTCAGCACCACGGTCACCGCTGGCTGAGCCGGAAGCGGGTGGCCGGCCCCGGCGGGCCGTCGCAGGCGACCGCGCCTTCGCCGATCAGCTCTTCCAGATGGGCGAGCACCGAGAGGCCGGCGGCGCCGGCGAGCTGCGGGTCGAGATCCGCATAGACGGCGGCAACGATGGCGGGGATCGTTTCGGCCCCGGCGGCGAGTGCGCCGAGGATTTCGTCTCTCCGCGCCAGCCGATGCGCCTTGAGCGCGCGGACATGATCGCGGGCGTTTGCCACCGGCCCGCCATGGCCGGGGAGGTAGGTGTCCTCGGGTCGCGCCAGCAGCTTGTCGAGCGAGGCCAGATAGTCCGTCATCGACCCTTCCGGCGCCACCACCACGGATGTCGACCAGGCCATGACGTGGTCGCCCGAGAAGATGAAGTCGCTATCGGATAGGGCGAAGACGAAATGGTCGCCGCTGTGGCCGGGGGTGGCGATCGCCTCCACCTGCCAGTCCTCGCCGGCAATCAGCGCCCCATCCGTCAGCACCGTGTCCGGCGCGAAATCCGGATCGATGCCGCCATCGGCCAATGGCACCCTCGTGCCAGCGGCGCTGCGGCGCCGGCCGGCATGGCTGGGAGCGCCGGTGGCCGCTGCCAGGCGCCTGACGCCGCCCGAATGGTCGCGATGGGCGTGGGTGACGAGGATATGGCTGACCGTCTCGCCGGCTGTCGCCGCCATCAGCGCGCGAAAATGGGAGTCGTCCGCCGGCCCCGGATCGACGATGGCGACATGGCCGGCGCCCAGTATGTAGCTGTTGGTGCCGGTGAAGGTCAGCGGACCGGCATTCGGCGCCGTGACCCGGCGCACGCCGGGCGCCACCGGCACCGCCCGGCCGTATTCGGGCAGAAAGTCGCGATTGAAGGTGAGGCCCGCCATCGGCCCTAGGCGGACTCGGCGGGCCATGCGGGGAACCGGCTCATGACTCACCTTGGCTGATCGGGTCTGCCCGAGGGCGAAGGATGGTCGGAGTGGCAGGATTCGAACCTGCGACCCCCTGCTCCCGAAGCAGGTGCGCTACCAGGCTGCGCTACACTCCGGTTCCTGGCGGAGCGGACTTATAACGTTGCCGCCATGGGGCGGCAAGGCCGCGCGAAGGGCGGCGTTTCGGCCGCCTCCACGCGCGTTGCGGGGGCGGGGCCCAGCCTATATACGGAGCCACGGCCGGAAGACGACCTCGCCGCGCCGACTGTTCTGTTGGGGCGTAGCCAAGAGGTAAGGCAGCGGATTTTGATTCCGCCATTCGGAGGTTCGATTCCTCCCGCCCCAGCCACTTATAAGCCATTGACATTAAATATCTTTAGGTGTTTCCCGGCTATCGAATATTTGGCCCGGTTCCGGGCCGTTTGCGGCGGCCGCGTGGAGCGGTGGTTCCCGGAGAGACGCATTTGCGCCGGAGAGCGGCCCGCAAGTGCCGGAGATATCTCTCGGGCGGCGTTCGGCAGTTGACTTTTCTCTGCGGTGGTCGGGGCTGATGGAGCAGGAGCGCTGCCCGCTCGATCTCGGCGACAGCAGACGTGCAGGCGGGTCTGGCGGCTCAGGCGCGGGCAGTCTTGTCGTTGGCGAAGCCGATCAGCGTGCGCTGTTGCGGCCAGCCGAGCGGAAGATGGCCGGACAGACGGAACAGCTCTGTGGCCGTTAGCCGCGGTGGTTGGCGGCCGTTGACGATGGCCTCGACGATCGCCGCAGAGCAGCCGGTGCCGACCCAGGTGCCAGAGGTCACCCAAGCGGCTTGTGGCCGTCTTGGGAGGCTCCGGTATGAGGTCTTCCGGGCCGTTGGCGCTCTCAGGGGATGCTTCCCGTGCCTGGTCGAGGGTCAACCTCGGCCAGCGAGAAGCCGGTCAGCGTCACATCGAAGTCGAGATCGATGAGGGCCTGCAGTTCGATCGCCAGGATCTCGCTGTCCCAGCCGGCATTGAGTGCGAGCTAATTGTCGGCAAGCAGAGTCCTACTTTCTGTGCACTCGGCAAACCCGCCAGCTGACATCGGCGACTTGCTGGATGATTCGTGCCTGCATCTCTGGCCCCTGTTCGCCGCGGGGGCCTCAGCGTCCGGACACCACGCCGAGGGGCACTTGGCCCGCGGTCGGTTCGACGAGATAATCCTGCTGCCACGACCGCAACGGTTCGACGACGGCTCCCGTGCCGTCGAAGACGTGCACGAAACGCTCGTCGAAACCGAGCCGAACGACCGAACCGCTGCGCAGCGCCGCAATGCCGCGCAGCGACAGGAGGGCAAGCGTGCCCGATGCGAGCCGCACATGCACAATGGTCTCTGCGCCGAGAACCTCGACGACCTCGACCGTCGCCGCCAGCGGGCCGTTTGCATCGAGCAGCAGGTATTCCGGGCGGATGCCGAGGGTCACCTCGTCGCCGGAGGCAAGCGGACGGGAGCGGTCGCCGATACGCACGCGCGCGCGATTGTCGTCGAGCGCAAACTCGAGTCCGTCCGCCCCGCCATCGGTTGCGACCGCCGGCAGGAAGTTCATTTGCGGCGCGCCAAGGAAGCCGGCGACAAAGCGGTTCTGCGGGCGCGCATAGAGTTCGATCGGCGTGCCGTCCTGCTCGATGCGGCCGTCCCGGAGAACGACGATCTTGTCCGCCATGGTCATGGCCTCGACCTGATCGTGGGTCACGTAGACCATCGTCGCGCCGAGGCGCTGGTGCAGCGCCACCAGTTCACCGCGCATCTTCACGCGCAGCTCCGCGTCAAGATTGGAAAGCGGTTCGTCGAGCAGGAACGCCTTGGGTTCCTTGACGATCGCGCGACCGATCGCAACGCGCTGGCTCTGCCCTCCGGAGAGTTGATTGGGGCGGCGCTTGAGCAGATGGGAGATCTGCAGAATCTCCGCCGCCTCGGCGACCCGCTGGTCGATTTCGGACCGCGGCATGCGGCGGTTCTCCAGTCCGAACCGGAGATTCTGCTCCACCGTCATGTGCGGATAGAGCGCGTAGGACTGGAAGACCATCGCCATCCCGCGCGCCGCCGGCATCAGCTGATCGCACCGCACGCCATCGATGTCGATTTCGCCGGCCGAGACCTCCTCCAGGCCGGCGATCATCCTGAGAAGGGTGGACTTGCCGCAACCCGACGGGCCGACGAAGACCGTGAAGCGGCCATCGTCAATCGCCAGGTCGACGCCATGAATGACTTCGAGGCTCTGATAGCTCTTGCGGACTGTCTTGAGTTCGATCGCGGCCACTAGTGCAACTCCATCGTCTGGCCGGCAGCAAGCGTGTGCGCGCCGAATACCTGGTCGCCAACGACAATACGGGTGAAGTCCGCCTGACCGCCGTGGAGCACCAGGGAGAGCCTGCCGCCGTCGCGAACAAGTTCGCCCCACCCGGCTCCGGCCGACCAGAACAACCGGAAATCCCCCTTCTCGACGGGCGAGAAACGAAGGGTGCCCTCGACCCGATCGGCGTGCAAGCCCGACCAGGCATTGACCAGCTGCCAGGCCGACATGGAGCGGGCGTAGTAGGAGCCGCATTCGATCTCGTTGAACGGATTGCGGCGGGCGCCATCGTAGCGCTGGCGCACCGCACGCACGATCTCCAGTCCCTCGTCGACGAGGCCGCGCATGATCATGTGCGATGCGGAGGCGTATTCGACTCCGGTCCACACTTCTTCCGCATAGGGCGCGGCCACCATGGGCTGCCGCGTGCCTTCCGGATAGGTGGCCACCAGCAGGCCGCCCTCATCCTCGTAGGCGAAGTTGCGGCAGGGATTGAAGTGATCCGCCATGCTCGAACGGAAGTTCTCGGCATGAACCGCCGAAAGGGCCGATCGGACCTTGTCCTCGTCCAGGAACAGTCCCAGCCCTGCGACCTCGGCATGCCACTGGCCGAGAATCTGGTCGGCAATGCAGCCCTCGCCGAACTGGTATTTGACTTCCCCGTGCTCGTCGGACCAATAGGAGGCCAGCAGCCCCTCGGCGAGCACGCCCGCCCGCCGCCCATCGTCGAAGCGCGCAATCTGGCTCTTGTCGTCGAGGTCGATGGCCTGGAAGAAGTATCGGCCGTTGTAGAGATTCATGTTGATGTAGGCGGCGCCAGCCGCACCGAGGCGCGCGCATTTGGCGGAGAACTCGGTTTCGCCCATGGCTTGGGCCATCCGCGCCGTGGCCAGCAGCGCGGCCACATACATCGATCCCAGCCAGGAGTTCGGTCCGAACAGCTCCATGTCCAGCGTCTGGTGCTGACGGCCGGAGAGGATGCCGGACTCGTCCGGATCCCACTGATCGGGATTATCCTTCGACCAGGCATAGTCCATGGCGCGCCGGATGCTGGGCCATTGCCGGCGCAGCCATTCCGTGTCGCCGGACTGGCGCCATTCGCGATAGGTCTTGACGAAGGCGCCGAAATGACCGTCGGCGCAGGGGCCGATCACGTCGAAGCCGCAGCCGAGCGGCAGCTTCTGGCGGAAGGTGAGGGCGCCGCTGGGCAGCTGATTGTAGCGCCACTCGGTCTCGCGCAGCGTGCGCTCCAGCGCCGGAAACAGGTGAGCAAGCGCCTGCTGGTAATTCCACACGTGGGTACAGCTACCCTCGCACGAGCCCGCACCGGTGTGCTGCCCCTCCCACGCCCACAGCTCGCCACCTTCCAGACGAATGACCGTGGCGGTGCGCAACAGCGCCAGCGTCGCAGACGCCGCGTCCTTGATCGCCACCGGCAGAGACGATCCGAACAAGGCGTCACGGAAGGCGTATGTGCGTGCCTGGAGGTCATCCCAGCGCTTCAACGCGTCGCGGGAACTGGCATCCGAATCGACCCACTGGGTGGCGTAATAGTTCTTCCACAGAGGCGTTTCCTTCTCCTCCGCCGGGCTGTCGGGCTTGTCGCGATAGGCCCAGTAGATGTCGCCGTGCGGAAAGCTCCAGGAAATGACGAAGCGTACGCTGCGGCGCTCGCCGGCCGGCACCGTGACCTTGGCGGCGAGCGTGCCATGCTCGGGCTGCATGCTCATGTGGCGTCCGACACGCGGCGTGTCGTAATGCCGCTCGGGCAGCGGCCCGAACCCGCGCGAAATCCTTCCAGTAGACCGTCAGGTCGTCGAACCATTGCCCGCGATAATGATAATCCTGGTGCTGCACGTCCGCAGCATCGGTGGCGACGGTGAGATCGCCCCGTTCCGCCGGCGGCAGGTCGCCGTCGGACGCGGCCAGATGCAGTGACGAGACGCCGTCCCGCCCAACGAAGCTGTGGGCGCCGGAATTGCGCCCGTAATTTCCGAGCGTGGCAGCCACCGTGTAGTCGATCGCCGCATCGGTGGTGTTGGCGAGTTCGATCGACACCATCGCCACCGGCATGGAGCTGTCGCGCTCGTCGTGCGGGATGAACGGCGAGAAGGCAGTCATACGCACGCCGCCGGGAAAGCGCTTGTCCTTGAACACCAGATCGGCGGTGGGGAAGCGGCCGTAGAAGGCGACGTCGGTGAAATGCGGCACGCCGACCAGCGACTGCCGGTTGGCGCCGTGTCCAAATCCGTCGAAGACCGGGCGCACACCCGGCGAGCCGCTCGGATCGCCGTCATAGGGTCCGTTCAGCACGCGCGCATCGATGAGCTTGCCGTTCTGTTCCGCCTTCACCGCGAAATGCGAATAGCCGTTGGTGCCCTGCAGCGCCGGCCGGTTGCGGATCGACCAGTCGACGAGGCGGCCGGAGCCCGAGATCGAAAAGCCCCCGCTGCCGATGCCACCGAGGGGAAAGCGCACGTAATGCGATCGCGCGCCGAGATAGGCGAATTGCGGATCGATGGCAGCCAGGTCGTCCCACATGATTTTGGTTTCCAATGAATGTCAGTTTCTGATGCCCGACATCGTCACCCCCTCGATGACGAACTTCTGGGCGAAGAGGAAAAGCAGGATCACCGGCAGCACGGCCATGCTCATGGCCGCCATCACCACCGAGAGATTGCCCGATTGCAGGTAGCCGCGCAGCACGTCCATCGCCAGCGGCAGGGTCATGGCGTCCTGCGGGCCGAGCAGCACCTTGGCTTGGAAGTAGTAGTTCCACGTCTGGGTGAAGGTGATGATGCCGAGCGCCGACAGCGCCGGCCTGAGCTGCGGCAGCGAGATGCGCCAGAAGATCTTCAAGTAGCCCGCCCCGTCCATCAGCGCCGCTTCCTCCAGCGCCTTCGGCTGGCTGAGCATGAACTGGCGCATCAGGAACACGCCGAAACTGGACGTCAGGTACATGAGCGCCAGTCCGATCGGTTTGTCGAGCAGGGCGAGCTTCGCATAGCCGAGATAGATCGGCAGGATCGTCACCTGCGCCGGGAACATCAGCCCGACCAGGAGGATGAAGAACAGTGCGTCGCGCCCGCGGAACGTCAGCCTGGCGAAGGCGAAGGCGGCCAGCGTGCAGGTCACCAGCTGCGAGACGGTGACGATGACGGCGATCTCGACCGAGTTGAAGTAGATCTGCACGAAGGGAACGCTGGAATGCAGCACGGCCAGGTAGTTGCTGAAGTCGAGGCTCGGCGGGATGAAGCTCGGCGGCATCCTGTAGGCATCGGCGACCGAGCGGAACGACATCGAGAACAGCCAGGCGAAGGGCAGCAGCATGAAGAAGCCGAGCACCGCCATCACGGCAATGATGGCCCGGTCGATCCATTTGGCGGCGATCTTGGTTTGCATGGCAGCCGCGCTCAGTAGTGGACCAGCCGCCGCGAGGCGAGCATCTGCACGACGGTGATGATGAGAATGACGACGGTCATGACCACCGCGACGGAGGCGCCGTAGCCGATCTGGAAGCTGCCGAAGGCCTCCTCGACGATGTTGATCGACATCGAGCGCGTGGCATCGCCCGGCCCACCCTTGGTCAGGATGTAGATCGATTCATAGACCTGCAGCGCGCCGATCGAGGCATAGACGATGCAGAAGAAGACGATCGGCGAGATCCACGGCAGTGTGATCCGCCAGAACCGTCGCCACGGCGAAGTGCCGTCCATGATCGCAGCCTCGATGATGGAGCGTGGAACGCCCTGCAGCGCGGCGATGAAGATCACCATGAAGAAGCCGGTGTTCTTCCACACGTCCATGAACACGATCGAGCCCATGGCGTTGTGCGCCGAGGTCAGCCAGCGCACCGGCGGCAGGCCCAGATGGGTGAGGTAGTAATTGAAGATGCCGCTGTCCGAATAGAAGTAGCCCCACACGATCGCCACGAAGGCGGCAGCGATGATCACCGGCAGGAAGAAGGCCAGGCGGAAGAAGTAGAGCAGCCAGCGCGGCATGACGCGGTTGAGCGCCAGCGCCAGCAGGAGCCCGACGCTGACATTGCCGGTGACGGCGAAGAGCGTGAAGGCCAGCGTGTTCCAGAAGATGCGGACGGAGCGCGGATCGGTGAAAAACCGGTGATAGTTCGCCAGGCCGACCCAGTGGGAGCCGAGCTGGGGATCGTAATAGGCGAAGCTCAGCACCACGGTGAGGATCACCGGCGCCAGCACGAAGGTCAGGTAGAGCACCACCGCCGGCACGACGAAGAGGTAACCGGCGCGCTCCTGCATCGCGCTGAGTTCGGACCTGCGGGCAGAGTCAGCAGACATGATGTTTCAAACCGAATGCGGAGCGCGGGCAGGGTGCCCGCGCTCCGCTGGTGCCGGATCAGCCGCCGTTCTGCTGGCGCAACCGATCGAAGGAAGCGTTGAGCTCGTCGTGCGCCTGCTTGCAGCCATCGGCGATCGACATGTCATCCGCCATCATCGCGGTATAGTAGCGGATGAAGATCTTCTCGACTTCCTGGAAGTTGGCCGGCGAGGGCACCGGCTTGGTGTTGGGCAGCGACGCATAATAGAGGTTCGCGCTCGGCGGATAGGCGAGGAACGCCGGCGTCGAGGCCGCCGACTTGCGGCCCGGCACGCCGCCGCCGCCGATCCCTTCCTCGGTCTGCGTCTCCACCGAGGTCAGCTCGGTCACCAGCGCCTGGGCAAGCTCCGGATTCTTGGTGCCCTTGTTGACGGCATAGCCGCCGAAGCCGATCACGGTGATCGGCGCGACCTTCGCCGGCACGTCGGCGATATCCATATTGAGCTTGGCGCGCTTGCAGATCTCGACGATCCAGTGGCCGCGCGAGATCATCGCCACCTGGCCGCCAAGGAACTGGTTGTCCATGGTGTCGTTGCCGGGAATCGGCGACACGCCGTCGACATGGATGAGATCGTGCAGGAACTGCAGGCTCTCGGCGACCTTGGGATCGGTCATGTTGGAGCCGGTCCAGTCGTCGTTGAGGATCGAGGTGCCGTTGGAGAAGAACCATGGCTGGACGAAGAAGTTCTGGTTCGGCACCTCATAGCCCCACTGGGTGACGTTGCCGGCCGAGTCCTTCACGGTCAGTTTCTTCGCCACCTCGCGGAACTCGTCCCACGACCAGTCCACCGGGTACTTCACGCCTGCCTTGTCGAACAGATCCCGGTTGTAGTTGATCATGATGTTGTTCCAGCCGATGGGGATGTAATAGATGTGCCCCTTGTACGAGCCTTGCTGGAGCAGGCTTGGCGCGAAATCCGAGAAGCCGCTGTTGGACTTCACGTAGTCGTCGAGCGGCATCCACAGATTGCGCGATGCGAAGGCCTGGAACGTCTCGATCGCGGTGCCATAGACGTCGGCCGTGTTGCTGGCAGTGAACTGGCTCAGCACCTTGGTGACATAGTCGCCCCAGCCGTTGGTGATCGGGTCCATCGATAGTTCGACGGCAACGTTGGGATATTTGGCGTTGAACCGCTCGATGGCGTGCTTGATGGCAGTCGTCTGCGCCTCGCCGCCGAAGCTCGCCACCTTCATTGTGGCCTTGACGTCGGACTGGGCGAATGAGAACCGCGTGGTGGCCGCCGACGCTGCCAGGGCGGCGCCTGTGGTGAGCAGGCCGCGCCGTGTCATCTTGATCATTGTTTCCTCCCGCGCTCTGACGAGCGCCCTCTCTTTTTTCGACGGCCAAGGCCGCACGAAACGTTTCGACTAAGGGTGCGACAGACCGCCCATGAGCCCGAAGAGGTTCTGAACGGCGGATTTGCCTACACGAAACGTTTCGAGTAAAACAAATCCATCTGCTGTTGGCAAGAGGCAATCGTGGCAACCATCAAGGACGTGGCACGACGGGCAGGCGTCGCCATCTCCACCGCATCGGCGGTGATCAACGGCTCGGCGCCGGTCAGCGGCGACGTCATCGCCAGGGTCGAGGAGGCGATCCGGGCAACCGGCTATGTGCCGCACGCCGCAGCACGCAGCCTGAGGAGCGGCCGCTCGAAACTGATCGGGCTTGTCCTGCCGAACATCGCCAACCCCTGGTGCGGCGCCGTGGCGCGCGAGGTCGAGAACATCTGCCTCAACGCCGGCTACACGACGGTCGTCTACTCGACCGGACAGGACGCCCAGCGCGAAAGCCAGGTGCTGACGATCATGCGCATGCAGCGCGTCGGAGGGCTGATCATCATTCCCACACGCTCCGACGCGGCGCACGGCGCCAACCTCGTCAACCAGATCCATGTCCCCACCGTTTTCCTCGACATGTATGTCGAGGGCCTACCCTACGAGGTGATCAAGACGGACAACGTCGAGGCCGGTCGGCTCGCGACGGACCATTTGCTGTCCCTCGGGCACCGGCGCATTGGGATGATCGTCGGCATCCCCGGTCTGGCGACGAGCGACGACCGTTATGCAGGCTATGCCAAGGCGCACGCCGACCATGGCGTGACAATCGACCAGAGCCTCGCAGTCCCCGGTGACTTCGACCAGGAGAAATCGCATGCCGCTGCGACCGACCTGTTGACACGCGTGGACCCGCCGACCGCTGTCGTCACCGTCTCCAACATGACGACTGTCGGGCTTCTCTTTGCGGTGCGTGAACTCGGGTTGGCGGTGCCGGACCAGCTATCGATCGTGGGCATCGACGACCTGGAATTCGCCGGGCTGCTGGAGCCGCGTCCGACGGCCGTGGCGACGCCAATTCTTGCGATGGCGCGACAGGCGATCCACGACCTTCTCGACCAGATTTCCGGCGAACGACCGTCGAAGGGGGAATGGTTCGTTCACGCGCCACAGCTCCTGGTTCGCTCGTCCACGGCTCCTGTTCGCGGCAGCGCCTTCGCACCTATTGGGCCTCAAAGGATCAAGGCGTAAACCAAAAACCAAATCCTCTCTTGCGCGAACGATGTCCGCTGATGGCGACAATCGCTTCCCACTTAAGGACAATGCGTTCCCGGATAACGGCAACGACCGACCCGCGGAATTTCCTGTTACCTCGGCCAGCGAGAAGCCGGTCAGAGTCACATCGACGTCGAGATCGATAAGGGCCTGCGGCTCGATCGCCAGGATCTCGCTGTCCCAGCCGGCATTGAGGGCCAGCTTGTTGTCGGCAAGCACGTGGGCGCGCCGATGGAGCGGAGCGTGCGAGGCCTAAAGATGGAGTCCTGTTTCGCGGTCGAAGAGGTGGATTCTCCCGCGCTCCGCCTTCAGCCGGACTTGTTCGCCGGAGGCCGGCGTCGCCTTGTCGCGCGCGACCGCGATCATCCGGCTGTCCCCGACCGTGGCGATGATATGTGTCTCGGCGCCGGGCCGTTCGCTATAGAGCACTTCGGCCGCGAAGCCATCGGGATCGAGTGACAAGTCCTCGGGCCGTACGCCGAGGATGACCGCACCGGGTGGGACGTCCGGCGCTTTGCCAACGATCGCCGGGCCATTCATGGTGGCGATCTCAACGTTGCCATCGCGCACGGTGGCGGGCATGAGGTTCATCGCCGGCGCACCGATGAAGCTAGCCACGAAGGTGTTGGCGGGATGGTCGTAGACCTCGGTCGGTGTCGCCTGCTGCTCGACCAGGCCGTCCCGCATGATGACAATCCTGTCGGCCATGGTCATGGCTTCGATCTGGTCGTGGGTGACGTAGATAGTGGTGGCGCCTAGCCGCTTGTGCAGCGCCCTGATCTCGCCGCGCATGCGCACGCGCAGTTCGGCATCGAGGTTCGAGAGCGGCTCGTCGAACAGGAAGACCGCCGGATTGCGCACGATTGCCCGGCCCATGGCGACGCGTTGGCGTTGGCCGCCGGAGAGCTGGCTCGGATAGCGGTCGAGCAGCGCCTCGATGCCGAGGAGCTCTGCGACCTTGGCCACCTCCACCGCAGCTTCCTTCTTGGGCACGCGGCGCATCCGGAACGAGAAGGCCAGATTGTCGCGCACCGTCTTGTGCGGATAGAGGGCGTATGACTGGAAGACCATGGCAACGTTGCGGTCGCGCGGCGCCAGCTCGTTGACCACTGTGCCGCCGATGCGGATCTCGCCCTCGCTGATCTCCTCCAACCCCGCAATCATGCGAAGCAGCGTCGACTTTCCGCAGCCCGAGGGGCCGACGAGGACGACGAACGTGCCGTCCTCGATCTCGAGATTGAGATCGCGCACGGCGTTGGTCTGGCCGTAGGATTTGGACAGTCTTTCGAGGGATACGCTTGACATTCTGTCTTTCCAGCGAATTCCACAGAGGGGCACCGGCTCTGGTCCGCTTCAGCCTTTCAAGCTGGCGGTCTTTCCGGTGCGGTCGGATTCCGAGACCGCGTCGAGGAGCCGCGTCACGGCGATCACGTCGTCGAGGTTGGCATAGGGCACGGTCTCCTCTCCCCGGATGCAGGCGACGAAATTCTCCAGCACCTGGCGGAAGCCGTCGACGCGCAGGTTGATGCCGTGCACGTTCATGTATTCCTTGGAGGTGTCGTTCACCTCCCAATTCAGCGCCGCCGTGTTCACCTTCAGCGAGCCCTCGAGCGCGATCGAGCCCTTGGTGCCCTGGATGAACAGGCTGTTGGTTCCCGGCCCGTGCGTTATCCATGAGCTTTCCAGCGTGGCGATGGCGCCGCTGTCGAACTCCAGCGTGGCGATGCCGTAGTCGTCGACCTCGTCCACCTTGTGGAGCAGGTTGGCGAGCTTGCCGCTGACGCTCTTCACCTTGCCGCCGAGGAGCCAGCAGGCCATGTCCATCTCATGCGTGCCGAAATCGGCGAAGGCGCCGAAGCCGGCGAGCGCCTTGTTGCCGTACCAGCCGGGCGCCTTGGTGAGCGGGCCGCTCTGCGGGAAGCCGAAGCGGCCGACCTCGATCAGGGCAAGCACCTCGCCGATGGTGCCGTCCTGGATAATCCGCCGGATCATCTGGTTGATCGGCCGCGGGCGCCGGGTGAGCGCCGCGGCAAAGACCAGTTTGGTGTTGTGGAAGGCCGCGACGATCTTGTTGGCGCGATCGAGATTGATCTCCAGCGGCTTGTCGCAGAGCACATGCTTGCCTTTGGCCGCGGCGGCGACGGCGAGATCGGCATGTTCCGAGGTCACGGCATTGATGATGACCGCGTCGATATCGGGATCGTCGAGGATGCTGGCATAGTCGGGGCGGATCGCCACCCCTGGATGCCGCTCGCGGATCCAGGCCAGGCGCTGCTCGTCATCGTCGGTGACGGCAATGAGTTTCGCGCCGGGCGTTTCCGAAACGATCTTGGCGAAGGGATAGGCGTGGTACCAGTTGGCCATGCCGAGCGTTGCGATACGGACTGCACTCACGGGTTTGTTCTCCGAAGTCAGAAATGGGCAAGTTCAGGCTGCGCTCGAGGCATAGACGGCGTCGGTCGTCTCGACCGCGCGCAGGCCGTCGGTCAGCGAGGCGATGGGATGTCCGCCTCGCCGGATCAGTGTGACGAAGTCCTCGAAGACCTCGACATATCCGTTCATGCCGAGTTTCCACGCGCCGCCGTCGAGGACGCGGGCCGGCTGGTCGGTGAAGGTCCGCTGCCGCGCCTTGGTGGTCAGCGTCAGCGTCTTGGTCGCATCGTCCAGCCGCAGGCTTCCTGCCGTGCCTTCGATGAACAGAACGCTGGACGACGGGCCGTGGGCGATCCAAGAGGATTCGATCGTCGCAATGGCCCCTGTCGTCAGCAACAGCCGGGCGATGCCGTAGTCCTCGCCCTTGGTGCGGCGGGTGAGGTGCCGGATCGCGCCGGAAGCCCCCGCGACTTCGGCGCCGGTGATGAAGCGGATCGAATCGATCTGATGCACGGCGTGGTCAATGAAGCCGCCGCCGCCCGATTGCGCCGGATCGGCATACCAGCCAGGATCGGGATCGTCCGGCACCGCGCGCGGCATGCCGAAACGGCCGGTCTCGATGATGGCCAGGACCGTGCCGATCTCGCCGGCCGCGACGATATCGCGGGCGGTGCGATAGAGCGGTCGTCCGCGCCGCCCGAAGATGGTCGCCGAACGCAGGCCAGTTCCGGCATAGGCAGTCACGATGCGCCGCGCCGCCGCGGCCGAGGTGCCGAGCGGCTTGTCGCAGAGCAGGTGCTTGCCGTGCCGTGCCGCGCTCTCGGCGTGTTCGCAGTGCCGGTTGGTTGGCGTCAGGACCAGCACCGCGTCGATCTCGGGATCGGCAAGCACGGCGTCGTGGTCGGTGCCGACAGTGGCTCCGGGATAGCGCGTCGCCACCCAGTCGCGCCGTGTGGCGTTGTCGTCAGAGACGGCCTTCAGCCGCACGCCGGGCGTCGTCGCCGCGAGCTCGGTGAAGGGGAGGGCATGGTACCAGTTGTCCAGTCCAACAATGCCGATCGTGACATCGTTCATTGAGAGTTCTCCACCAGCATGATTGCCGCGGTCACCTCGTGCTCAGGCCGGACATGAAGTACCGATGCAGGAAAAGGAAGGCCAAGATCGGCAGGATGCCGGCGACCACGAGGCCGGCCATCATCGTGCCCAGCTGGAAGCTGGTCTGGCTCTGCAGCCCGGCGATGACCACCGGTAGCGTCCGCGCGGCCGGCGTCTCGGTCAACAGCGCGCCGGCCAGGTACTCCTCCCAGACCTTGATGAAGGAGAAGACCGTGGTGACGAAGATGCCGGGGAAGGCCATCGGCACCGTTACCCGCATCACCGCGCCGAAGCGGGTCGAGCCGTCGATCAGCGCAGCCTCCTCGATGTCGGCGGGGACCTGCGCGACAAATCCCATCAGCATCCAGGTCGAGAACGGAACGGTGATGACGAGATAGACGATGATCAGGCCGAAGAGGGTGTCGATCAGCCCTAGCCACGCGATCAGCAGGTAGAACGGCACGATCAGCGCCGCGATCGGGATGAACTGCGCCGCCATGATGAGCTGCAGCATCGAGCGCTCGCCACGCAGCCGGAAACGGACGAAGGCATAGGCCGCGAAGACGCCGAGGAAGGTTGCGATGCCGGCCGAGACGATCGACACCACCGTGCTGTTGAAGATCGCCTCGACCACGCCCGTGCGGCTGAAGAAGTCGACATAGTTGGCCAGCGTCGGCGAATGCGGGAAGAGGTTCGGCGACATCATCTCCTGCGACGGTTTGAACGACGTCGACAGGTTCCAGACGTATGGATAGAGCATGCAGAACAGGATCGCGAGCAGCAGCGGCGTGAGCAGGATGTTCTTGATGAGGCGCCTGCGGTTCACGGCTACACCTCGCGCACCTTGCGGAATTCGCTGAGCAGATAGATGAAGGTCAGCACCAGCGCGATCACGCACAGCACGATGGCGACCATCGCCGACTCGCCGAAGTGGCGCCGGTCGAACAGGTCGATAATGTAGATGCTCATCACCTCGGTCGATCCGCGCGGACCGCCGCCGGTCATGATGGCGAAGACTGCATACGAACCGAACTGCCAGATCACGATCAGCACCGCACTGGTTACCAGCACCGGCCGCATCAGCGGCAGAGTGAGGTGCCAGAACAGATCGAACGCCCGCGCGCCGTCGAGGCGCGCCGCCTCATAGACCGGTTTGGGCAGCGTCTGCAGTGCGGCATAGGCCGTGACCATGACGAATGGAATATGCTTCCAGGTGTAAACGGCGATGATGGTCCACAGCGCCGTCGAGGGATGTCCGAGAAGCGATGTCCCCTTCCTGAGCAGCCCCATCGCCGTCAATGCGGCGTTCAGCGGCCCGAAGATCGGGTGCACCAGCCATTTGCCGATGAGCGCCACCTCGACCGGGCTCATGATCCACGGGATGAACAGGAGGCCGAGGATCAGCGACTTGAACGGCAGGTCGATGTGATGGACGACCAGCGCGACGCCGAGGCCGAGCACGATTGCAAAGAAGGAGGAGACGAAGGAGTAGACGAGCGTGCGCCAGATCGCGGCCAGGAAGCGGGGCTCGGTCAGCGCGTCGACGTAGTTCTGGATGCCGATATAAGTGTGCGCCGACGTCGTCGGGTCGGTGCTGAAGAACGACAGGCCCAGATTGTAGAAGAACGGATATGCCAGCGTTCCCGCGGTCAGCAGCAACGCCGGCAGAATGAACATGTACCGTGCCGCATGCGGGCCGATCAGTCCGCGTCGTTTCGCGGTGAGGGACCGGGCTCCAGCCTGCGGCACGGCAGTCACGTCTTGTTGCCTCCGTTACTTGGCCAGTTGGGCACGGACAGCGGCGACGAGTGCATCGGTGGCCTTCTGGGCGTCGACTTCGCCGAGCGCAATGCCCTGAAGCTGATCCCAGACGACCGTGCGGATTTCACCCGACCACGCCTCGGAGAGCGTATCGACACCGTTCCCCGACAGGAAGGCCTTGGGGTAGTTCTGAACCCGCGGATTCGACATGGAGGAGAGCCGCGCCGGCAGGGTCAGCACGGTGTTCCCCATGTTCTCGCCCGTGGTCCAGTATTCGAGGAACTTCTTGGCCTCGTCCTTGTTCTGCGACGCAGCGGGAATGACCATATCCCAGCCGTTGACGCTGGTGACGCCGAGATTGCCCTCGATGCCGGCCGGGAACGGCGCGTACTTGATCGACGGCCGCAGGGCCTCCGGAGTCATTTCCTTCATGGTCGAGACCGACGACAGCGTGTTCTGCCAGAGGCCGACCAGGCCCTGCGAAGCGAGGCGGACCATGTCGTCATTGGTGTCTTCGACGCGCGAGGGCGGCGTGTAGGGCAGCAGGTCGACATGCAGCTGGAAGGCCTTCAGCGCCGCGTCCTGCAAGGTCGGGGCGATATCGGACTTGTCTTCGTTCAGCCAGCGGCCGCCATACGAATAGAAGACGTTTTCCCAGCGGTTGTAGGCATTGCCCGTCGGCATCAGCGGCATGCCCCAGCCATAGGCGCCGGGCACCTTCTCGGAGACGGCGCGGGCATCGGCGACGAGTTCGTCCATCGTGACCGGCGGCGCATCGATGCCGGCCTTCTTCAATATCTCTTCGTTGTAGACGAGCGCATACCCGGCCCGGCGGGTCGGGATGCCGTAGACCTTGCCGTCTTCCTTCATGCCGGCCAGCACCGACGGAATGAAATCGTCGGGATTCATGTTGGGCAGCATGGCGCTGAGGTCGGACAGAAGGTTGCTGCGCGACAGCCAGACATAATCGGTATGCGGCACCATGACGACGTCGCCGACGCGGTCGGCACTGCTGCCGGTCTGCACGGCTGGCGCCAGTTCGTTCCACGGCATGATGCGGATATCCACCTTGATGCCGGTCTGCTTGGTGAACTCGGCGGCCTTTTCGGTCCAGGTCTGTTCCTGCCAGGCGCTATCCCAGTTCCATGACCACCAGACGATGTCAGCGCGGGCCACACTCAGTCCCGCCATCAGCGCCAGGCTCGAACACGCTATCAGCGCACCTAGTCGTTTCATGCCAGAATCTCCTTTGTTGCACGGAAGTTGCCCGCCCCTCTCCCTGGGGCAGGGCGCATGATCAGCCGATGAGTTGCTTCATGTAGTCGAAGGCCAGGGCGTTTTGCTCCGTGGCGTCTTCGAGCGTTCCGAAGGAGTGACGCCGCGGCGTGAACTGGTGGCAGAGCTCGTAGGAGAGAAAGCCCTCGTAGCCGACCGACTTGAGCGCCTTGACATAGGCGGGATAGTTGAACTCGCGCTGGTTGATGCTGGTGCGCTGCTCGACCGTCCCGTCGGCCCGGCGCTCGAACTCGCCACCGAAGTGGGTGAGGATTTGGCGCGAACCGATGGCCTTCACCGCCTCGGTGATGTGCGCGTCGGACTGGTCGTCGATCAGCGGACAGTCGAGGGCGCACTGCACCCATTCCGAATCCACTTCCTGGACCATTTCGAGCAGATCCAGGTAGTTGCGGATGACCGGCTTGTGGTTCTGCACCGCCAGCTTGATCTGGTACCTCTCGGCGACCTTGGCGACGTCCTCGATGCAGGAACGCGCCCACGCCCACTTTTGGAGGAACGTGGTGGGCAGCTTGAAACGGGTGTCGCGCGCCTGGTCGTAGGCGCCCTGTCCATCGACAAAGGTCATGCCCGGCCATGCGACGAAGACGCGGACGATCGGCGCGCCGAGGTCCTTGGCCAGCCTGATCTGCTCGGCGACGCAGACCATCTGCGCCTCGCGCTCGTCGGGGACGGCGCTGGTGAAGTCGTTGTTCGACGCAACGGCGCAAATCTCGATGCCGCGCTTTTCGGCATAGTTGCGGAACGTTTTGCGCCGTTCGGCATCCCATTCGAGCGGGAAACCGTGTGGTCGCTTTCCGTCGAGTTCAAAGCCGTCGATCTTCATCTCGACGGCGCGGTCGACCATCTCCTCAACGGTGAGAGGGCGGTCGCGGTACCAGATGCCCGCGAACGAGACGGAGTAGATTGCCAGCTTCATCGATTGCTCCTTGCCGGACGCGCCCCTTGGCACGGGGCTGCCGCCTGAAAACCTTGCACAGGCGAGCGCCGAAAGCAATATATAAGAGAATATCTTATATTATTATGGAAATAACCGATAATTCAACAAGATAGTCAAGACAATAGAGCCGTTCTATGGGCGATCTGTGGCTTGACTTTCGCCAATCATTTCACAATATTGTGCGGCATTCCGTTATTATGGTCTAGCGTCTCGTTGGGTCATGCAATGCCGGATTGACCGTCGCGTGGCGCCTTGGGTCGTCGGGAGACAAGGCTCGACGCCGGGGCGGACCGGATCTCCAGGAGACTACGCATGGATGTTCTGTCGTCACCATATGCGCGGCTTCAGGCCCTTGGTATTGTGCTGCCCAGCCCGCCGCAGCCGGTGGCGAACTTCGTGACCCACGTCCGGGAAGGCAGCCTTCTCTTCCTCTCGGGCCAGGGACCGATCGAGGCCGACGGCACCTCCCATACCGGCAAGGTCGGTGAGACGATCGGCGCGGATGACGCCTATGCCCACGCCCGCGTCGTCGGGGTGAACTTGCTGGCGGTAGCCCAGGCGGCGCTCGGCGATCTCGACAGGGTGAAGCGCGTGGTCAAGATATTCGGCATGGTCAACGCGGCCCAGGATTTCGATCAGCATCCCGCCGTGATCAACGGCTGTTCCGACCTGTTCGTCGAGGTCTTCGGCGACCGCGGCATCCATGCGCGCTCGGCCATCGGCGTCGGTTCGCTGCCCGGGCAGATCACCATCGAGATCGAAGCGATCTTCTCGGTCAGGGAGTAGGATGGATCCACGATGACGGAAACGGCTGGCACCTTCAGGCAGCGGCTGGGTCTACGCCCTGTCATCAACTGCTCGGGCACGATGACCAGCCTCGGCGCGTCCATCGCGGTCCCCGGCGTGGCCGCGGCGATGGCCGAGGTGTTGCCTGAATTCGTCGAGATCGGGGAATTGCAGAAGCGCGCCGGCGAGGCGATCGCGGCGGCGACCGGGGCCGAACTCGGCTTCATGACGGCGAGCTGTTCGGCAGGCGTGAGTTTGGCCGTTGCTGGCGCGATGACCGGCATCGACCCGGCGGCGATGGAGCGGCTCCCCGATACGGCGGGATTGCGCAACGAGGTCGTCGTCCAGGCCGGTCATCTGGTGCACTACGGTGCGCCGGTCGACCAGGCGATCCGCCTGACCGGCGCGGCCGTCGTATCGGTCGGGCAGGCCACGAGCTGCAATGACTGGCACCTTTCCGGCGCGCTCGGCGAGCGAACCGCCGCCATCGTCCATGTGGTTTCGCACCATTGCGTCGAATACGGCCTTCTGCCGCTCGAAACGGTGGTCGAGATCGCCCACGCTGCCGGCGTGCCGGTGATCGTCGATGCGGCCTCGGAATACGATCTCAGCGGCTTCCTCGAAAAGGGCGCCGACATTGTCCTCTATTCCGCCCACAAGTTTCTCGGTGGGCCGACTGCGGGCATCGTCGCTGGGCACCGCGATCTTGTCCGCGCGGCCTATCTGCACACGCACGGAATTGGCCGCGGCATGAAGATCGGCAAGGAGAGCATCGTCGGGGCCATGGCCGCCCTGGCGGCATGGCGGACGCGAGACCACGCCGCCATGCGCGCGCGCGAGCGTGCCGCTTTGCGGCTGTGGCAAGCGGCGCTCGACGGCGCTGCCGGCATGCTCACCCGCATCGCCCCCGATCCGACAGGGAATCCTCTCGACCGGCTGCGCGTGGATGTCGATGCGGCCGTTGCCGGCGGCGCGGCGTGGGATATCGTCGATTTGTTCGCCGAATCGGATCCGCCGGTCGTCGTGCGCGCCCATGAGGTCGAGAATGGATACTTCTTCCTTGACCCATGCAACCTGCATGACGGAGAAGCTGAACAGGTGGCGGGTGCGATCCGCGCCGTGCTCGCCCGATTGGCGGCAGGGGACGGCCGGCGGCGCACGTTTGCCGCCTGGAAGCGGGCCGCTGATTCGCAGATCAGCGTCTGGCCCGACTGATGCGAAGGCTGGACAACATGCGGTGATATGACGATGGCAGACGAAACCAAGCCGGCCCGCAAATCGAAAGGTTCCGCAAAGGTGCGGCGCTCCCGCGTCAGCGGGATCGATCGCACGCTGCAGATACTCGACTGCCTGCAGGAATTGAACCGGCCCTGCACGCCTTACGAGATCGCGCAGGAAACCTCCGCCCCGCTGTCGACGATCTACGTCATCATCGACGATCTGGTCAGCAAGGACCTTTTGAACCGCGTCGACAACGGACGCATCTGGCTTGGTGCGCGCCTCTATTATTACGGCCTGACCTATTCGCACAGCATCGAGCTGCTCTCGACGGCGACCTACGAGATGCAGGAGCTCGCCCAGACCACCGGACAGACGATTCAGATCTGCGGACGCGACGGCGACAAGATGGTCGTGCTGGCGATGACCGATGGGCCGGATCATTTCCAGGTGACCTCGCGCGTCGGTTCGCGCATTCCGCTCTCCTGGACCGCGTCGGGGCGGCTCCTGGTCGGGCATCTGCCCTATGACGAGCGGTTGGAGATCTTCAAGCGTTCGGCGCGCCCGTCGCCGACGGGCAAGGCAGCAACCGATCCGGTCGAACTGACCGAAGCCTCCTCTGCGGCCCTGCACAAGGGGCTTTCGATCCAGGCCGGCGAATCCGACTATGCGGTTGCCTGCATTGCCGCACCAATTCTCGATTCCGAAGGCGTCTGCCGCGCCACCATCTCGATCGTCGCGCCCGACAGCCGGCTCGACACCTCCAGCACGCTCTTCAGCGACGAAGTCCGCGCTGCCGCCCATCGCATCGAGCGCAAGCTGGGCTGGAACCGCAAGATGCGCGCCTCATCATCCGGGCTGAGAGTGTCGACTTTTTGAGTGCGCCGCCGAGTGCACGTGACCCGAGGCTCAAGTCGCTCCTGGACGGAACTTCAGTAGAAGGTTTCAGAACACCCCCGACATGGCGCAGCGAATGGCGCCTCAGCCCTTCGCGCCTCCGGCCAGCCCTTCTATGAGGCTCTTCTGGTGCGCCATTTTGCCTATTCCGCCTCGCTCGAATTCGTCCTTGGCGACGACCGGCTCGAGATCGCGGTCAGCATCGTCAATCGCGACGAACGGCCGTTTCCCGGGGGGATCGGCGTTCATCCCTACTATGTGCGAACCGACGATGTCGTGGTCATGGCCGGCGTGCCCCGCGTCTGGCCGGCGGAGGCGGTGAAGAACAGGACGCCCGCCGTCGTCGTGCCGCCGGAATGGGACTTCCACGCGCTGCGGCCGTTCGGCGACGTGGACCTCGATCACAGCTTTGCCGACTGGGACCACCGCTACGAGATCGCGTGGCCGTCGCTTGCCACGCGCCTTGTCGTCACCGCCGATGCGGTCTTTCGCAACCTGCTGATCTTCGTGCCCAGGAACGGTGATCATTTCTGCATGGAGCCGATCAGCAACGCGATGGACGCGTTCAATCTTGCCAGCCTGGGCTTCGAAGGCCACAACGTTTCTGTGCTGCAGCCGGGCCACGGCCTGAGCGGCCGTGTCGTCTTCCAGCCATCGGACATGCCTTAGTGGATATTGCCGACTTCTTCCGCCTGGAGCCCGCCGCAGCGACCGTCGCCGACCTGGAAACGCCGGTCCCGCTCGTCGATCTCGACGTCGTTGACCGCAACCTCAGGCGATGGCAGGCGCGATGCGACGAACTCGGCCTCGCCAATCGTCCGCATATCAAGACGCACAAGCTGGTACCGCTGGCGCTGTACCAACTGGCGCTGGGCGCACGCGGGGTTACCGTGCAGAAACTCGGCGAGGCCGAAGCGATGGCGGACGGAGGGGTCAGCGACCTGTTCCTGACGTTCAACATCGTCGGCGCGCCAAAATTGAAGCGGCTGGCAGACCTTGCCAGGCGTGCGCAGATTTCGGTGGTTGCCGACAGTACTGCGGTCGTTGCCGGCATCGGTGAGGTCGGCGGCATGGCCGGGTTGTCGATTCCGGTTCTTGTCGAATGTGATACCGGCTCCGGGCGCTGCGGCGTCCAGACGCCGGCGGCGGCTGCCGAGCTTGCCCGCGTCATCGACGCCACTGAGGGTGCGTACTATGCCGGGCTGATGACCTATCCGGCCGCCGGCACGCGCGCGGCCACGGCCGCGTTTCTTGCCGAGGCGCGTGACCGCGCCGCACAGGCGGGTCTTGCGACCGAGCGCATCAGCACGGGTGGTTCGCCGGACATGTGGAGCGACGAGGGGCTCGACGTTGCCACCGAATACCGGGCCGGCACCTACATCTATAATGACCGCTCGCTGGTGGAGCGGGGAACGGCGACGCGCGACGACTGCGCGCTCACCGTGCTCACCACCGTGGTAAGCCGGCCGACGGCCGAGCGCGCTATCGTCGATGCCGGAACCAAGGCCCTGACGAGCGATCTGCTGGGCCTCACCGGATACGGCACGGTCCGCGATCTGCAATCGGCCTCTATCTACGAACTCAACGAGGAGCACGGCTTCATCGACGTATCGGCATGCGCCGCCAAGCCGTCGGTGGGCGACCTCTTGCGCATTATCCCCAACCATGTCTGTCCGGTCAGCAACCTCTATGACCGCATCGTTCTGGTCCGCGGCGAGGCGGTGCTGGGCAGCGTGCCGGTCGATGCACGAGGGGCAGTGGCGTAGCCAACCCCAAGAACTCCGCGCGATCCACTCCGTCTGGTCGCGAAGGCTACAAGACCGTCAAAGCCGGATAGGCTCAGGCTACCGGCCGGCGGTGTGCCAATTGCGGTGTAGCGCTCACCCCCGGTTGGCGCCCAGGGAGCGGCTCCGGACGGACCCGCAGCTGTCCGTTGGCCATGATCGCAAAAAGGCCGCACGGTTGCTCACGGTGGGAAGCCGGTTTTCGTGCAACTCAAGTCCAGCCGTATTCGCCATTCATGGCGGGAAAGAACCCGGAGGCAACGCGCCGGGGGAAGAACCACTCATTTGATGATTGGCGTCTTGCTCCGGTCGAACGTCACGGCCACGCCAAAGATGATCATCGCCCCGAGCAGGGCCTGCTGGAAATACTGATTGATGCCGACCACGTTCATCCCGTTGTCGAGCAGGCTCAGGAACAGCGTTCCGAAGAGAACGTAGAGCACGCCACCGGTGCCGCCGGTGAGCGCGGTCCCGCCGACCACGACCGCCGCGATTGAATTCAGCACATAGGACGTTCCCACGACCGGATCGCCGCCATAGCGGACCGACGAAATGACGATGCCGACCAGCGCGGCGCAGATGCCGGACATCATGAAGGCCACGTTCCGCGTCCTGACGATATCGGTGCCGGACATCCAGGCCATCTTGATGTTGCTGCCGACGAAATAGATGTTCCGGCCAGTGCGGGTGACCCGCAGGAAGGCAAACATGGCGACGAAGGTCAGGAAGCCGAAGATGAAGACATTGCTGACGCCCAGTACCGAGCCGTTGACGATATCGAAGTAGGCGTAATCGTCGGGCGAGGCGCTGAGCGGCCGGGGCGACACGAGATAGGCCAGGCTGGTGAAGATGCCGCCAGTGCCGAGCGTGGCAATGAACGACGGAATCTTGACCCGCGTGAGGATGATCCCGTTGACGTAGCCAAGTACCACACCCGTCGCCAGGCAGATGGGATAGGCCCAGTATCCGGTCTCGCCGACAAGCAGAACGAACATCACCGAAACGAGCGAAATCGTTCCGCCGATCGAAAGATCGATGCCACCGATGAGGATGGCGAACATCTGGCCCAGCGCGGCGATGAGCAGGATGGCGCCAAAGGTCGCAATGGTGTTGGCGTTGTACAGCGAAAGGAAATTGCTGTTGCCGATGGCCATGACCAGGCTGACGACCAGGATCAGCGTCAAGGTCAAATGGATCGGCTGTAGACGGCCGAGCATCCCCTTCAGACCCGTTGGTCCATCCGGTCCACTGGCTCGATCGTGCGATGTCTCTGCCACTTTGTCGTTCCTTGCATTATCCCCGATCTGCCCGGGCGTTCTCAGACGATCAGTTTTATGAGCTCCTGGGGACTGGGCTTGTGCCCCTGCGATGCGTCCATCTCGCTGACAAGGCGCCGTTCCCGCATGACGAGGAGGCGATTGGCCAGGCCGATATCCTCCTCAAGCGTATCGCACATGACGATCATGGCGATGCCGGACTCGGCGAACTTGCGAACGAGCCGATAGACCTCGTCCTTGGCTCCGATGTCGACGCCCCGCGTCGGGTGGTCGAGGATGAGCAGCCGGACCTCGGAACTCAACCACTTGGACAGGATGACCTTCTGCTGGTTGCCGCCGCTGAGGCCCGAGCATGCCGAATTGATCGAAGGCGTCTTGACCAGGCACTCCCTGACCCACTGCTCGGCATGCTCCTTTTCCATCCTGCCGTTGATCAGCCCCCCCTTCTTGAGCTTGTCGAGAACGAGGTAATTGATGTTGTCGGCGACCGTCATGTTGAGGGCGAGGCCCTCTTCTCTCCGCTCGATCGGAACGTGCCCGATGCCGCTCAGAACGGCATCGCGCGACGACCCGTTTCGCGGCGTCTTGCCGTCGATCGACACCTTGCCTGAATCGTATTTGTCGAGGCCGGTGATACACCGGCAGAGCTCTTCCTTGCCGGAACCGACCAGGCCAACGAGGCTGACGATTTCGCCTTCGCGGATTTCGAAGCTGAGCGGTTCGAACGCGCCGGCCTTGGCGATCTGCTCGACCTTGAAGACAACCGCCTCGCCCGGCGCGCGCTGCTCGTGTTCGCGGAAACGGTCGCCGGAGAACTCATGCCCCACCATGAGCTTCTCGACTTCTGTCGCCTCCAGGCCCGCCGCCGGCATGTCGGTGACATTCTGGCCGTCCTTGAGAACCACGATCCGGTCGCAGTTCTCGAGAACCTCCTGCAAGCGGTGGGAAATGAAGATGATCGACGCCTTGCTTTTCAGCTTGTCCAGGATGGCGAACAGCGTGTCCCGCTCGCTGTCGCTGAGCACCGTCGTCGGCTCGTCGAGGATCACGATGGGGTTTGCCGCGCCGTATTTCTCGGAGAGCCAGAGCACGCGGGCGATCTCGACCATCTGCTTCTGCGCCGGCGTCAGGGACGACACCGGGACGTCGACATCGACTTCGACGCTCATCCGCGCGAGCAGGCTTTTTGCCTCGGCGGCCATCTTGCGCCGGGAGAGCGTCCCGAAAGCCTGGAAATCGTGCTCGTGGCAGAGGAACAGGTTCTCCATCACCGACAGGTTGGGAATCAGCGATCCTTCCTGGAAGACCGCTCCGATCCCCTTCTGGCTGGCGTCGATGGTGCCTTTCAGCGTGACCTCCTGGCCATTCAGCACGATCTGCCCCTCGTCCGGCGGATAGATGCCGATCATGATCTTGGTGAGGACCGACTTGCCCGCCCCGTTCTCGCCGACCAGTCCCAAGATCTCGTTCTTGCGAACCTCGATGCCGACGTTGTCGAGCGCGGTGACGCCGGGGAAACGACGCGTGATGCCGTCCATGGCCAGGACCACATTCTCAGCGTGAGCCGTTGTTGTTTCCATGGTTTCTGCCGTCACTTGATGAAGCCGAGCTTTTTGCGGTCGAGGGTGAGCGCCACGGCGACGATCAGGACCACGCCGTTGACGGCCGCCTGGGCATACGGGCTGACCGCCATGAGCACCATGCCGTTGTTGAGGGCGGCAAGGATCAATGCGCCGAGAAGAGCATTTTTCGCCCCGCCGAGTCCGCCGGTGAGCGAGACGCCTCCGACGACAACGGCGGTAATGACGGGAAAGAGGAGGTTGAGACCGGCGCGCGAGGTCGCGGTCCCCATCCGGGTTACGATCAGCACCGCCCCCAGTCCATAGAGGCAACCGGCGATCGTGAACGCCAGGATCTTTATCCTGTCGACGTTGACGCCCAGCTGCTTGGCAAGGGCTTCATCGCCGCCAACCGCATAGAGGTGTCGGCCGGCGCGCGTCTTGTCCTCGAAGAACTGCACCACGACCGCGATCAGGACCGCCACTAGAATGATGTTGGCGACACCGAGCGGTTTGCCGTTGATGAAATCCTGGATGCGATCGTCACGCAGGCTGATGATCTGCGACTTGTTTATGTAGACGGCAACGCCATAGAGAACGAAGCTCATCCCCAGCGTCGTGATGAAGGACGGGATTTTCAGCTTGGTGTGCATCATGCCGGTCAGCATGCCGGCGGCGCCGCCGACTGCGATGGCGATGGGCACGATCCACAGCCCGATGTCGTTGTCCGTGTACCTGCTCTTGGTCAGCAGTCCGACCATGACGGCGCAGAGCGCGACTGTCCCCTGAAGCGAAAGATCGATGCCGCCGATGACTATGGTCAGGTGAAGGCCGACGGCCAGGATCGCGGGGATGGCCGCCAGACTCAAGACCACCTGAACGTTCGACCAGGAGAGGCTCTGCCCCCCGGTTCCGACGGCGAAAGCGGCGATGATGAGCGCAAGCGAGATGATCTGCGCCAGGATTCCGGATTGGCCCAACCAGCGACTGGCGCCTTCACCGAACGATCCGGGCCTGCGTTTCTGCAAAAGGAGGGTGGCGTCGTCGCCGCCGCTTTCCGAGGCTTTCATGAAGATGCGATCCTTCCAACTGCGCAGAATGCTGACGCCATGTTAGGTCTGCTTGCGCTGGAGAGGCTGGGGGCGCAAGAGGCGGCCCCCAGCCATTCGGTTGGTTCGCCTTGCGGCTCACCGGCCATGGCTACATGGCCGGGCCGACCCGCTGGCCCCAGAAGTCGGAGAGATCGTACTCCGGCATCTTGCTGAGGGTTTCCTCGACGAACGACTTCACGTTTTCCTGCGTGACATGCGTGCCCGCGATCAGGAACGCGCGCTGCTCGGGCGCCAGTTTCGCGACGTCAAGCTTGCCGTTCTTCGCCGCGAGAGCCATGCTCAGGCCGAGTTGCGCCTGGTAGCGCGAGTCCATGAATTCGGTCGCGGCCATGGTCCCGTCAGCGATCGCGTCGAACGCATCCGGGATGCCGTCCGTGCCCACGGTCATCAACTTGCCCGCCAGCCCGGCTTCCTTCAACGCCGCAACGATGCCGATCGCCATATTGTCGTTGGCGCTCCACACGCCTTCCACGTCGGGGTGAGCCGCAAGCAGCTGCTTTGCTGCCTCATACGCCTTGTTGGTATCCCAGTCGGCGGCTTCCCACTGGACAAGCTCGACGCCCGGATGCTCCTTGAGCGCGTCCTGCAGCCCCTGGAAGCGGCCGATGGCGGCGTTGTTGGAGAGCATGCCCTGGATGGCGATGATCTTGCCCTCGTTTGGCGTCTTGAAGGTCTTGAACAGCTCGGTAGCGCTGAAATAGCCCTGCTCGACGGCATCGAAGGCGATGTGGGCTACCCAGTGCGGGTAGGCTTCCGGCTTGATGTCGTCCGGCTTGTTCCACCAGTTGACCCAGTAGACGCCGGCGTCTTCCAGCATCTTGGCGATCGGAACCACGTCCGGCCCTTCGTTCGGGTCGACGTTGACCACCATGTTGCCGCCGGTCTTGGCGATCTCGGCCGCCAGGTCGGCGAACTGCTTCTGGCTGTTGCCTTCGCTGCTCAGCACGTCGACCGGCAGACCCAGCTTCTCGCCGAGCGCCCTGGCGCCGGCGGCATAGTTGGCGTGATAGGGATTGTCGAGACCGCGGATCATGACCACGAGGGTCGTCTTGTCCTCGGCATTGGCCTGGGCAAAGCTGGCGAGGCCAAGGCCGAGCCCTGCGAGCACCGCGGCTAGAACGTGTGTTTTCTTCACTTTCTTATTCCTCCCAGTTGGAGATAGGCTTCCAAAGACTGACGTTCTTGTTAGTCTTCCAGAGTTTCTACTGTGCATTCCTCCTTGCTATTGCGCGGTCAACCCGCCGTCGACTACAACTGCGGATCCGGTCATGAACAATGCGTCATCGGAGACCATGTAGAGAATGGCTTTTGCTATGTCTTCGGGGGAGCCAATTCTTCCGAGTGGCTGCCAGGTGACTTTGCTTTCGGCGGGGTCAGCATCCGGGCGATAGTGGCCGACCACGTCGTCGCCCATGCCGGTATCGATCATGCCCGGGCAGACGCAGTTCACCCGCACGTTGTAGGGTGCGAAATCGAGTGCCATGCTGCGCGTGAGGTTGATGATCGCTCCCTTGGACGCGGCATAGGCCGAGGCATCGGCGGCACCGACCATCCCGGCCACCGAGGCGACGTTGGCGATTGCCCCGGACTTTCTTTCGATCATCGACGGGACGAACTGCTGTGAGACGAGAAAGACGCTCTTCACATTGGTGTCGATGACGGTGTCCCAGGTCGCCTCACTCAAACTGGCGACAGTCCCCGGTCGCCAGATGCCGGCGTTGTTCACGAGGATGTCGATGGATCCAGCTTCGGCCAGAATCGCTTTTGCGACCTGAGCGATCTCGTCCGGCTTGCTGACGTCGAGCCTCCGGAAAAGGCAATTCCCTCCAGCAGCCCTGATCTCGGCGCTGGTCGATTCGCCTCTCGCGGCGTCATTATCCAGCAGAAAGACCTGCGCACCTTGCCCCGCCAGTTCCCGGGCCGTCGCGCGACCGATGCCGCACGCAGCGCCCGTCACCACCGCCCTCTTCCCCGTCAACTTCATGCCTGTTTTCCTTGCTCCGAGACGCCGGGCCATGGTCGTGGCTGGCGCCTCGGACCTGTCATAATACGTAATTATGCTACATCTTTTGGCCGAAAGCAACATGTTACATGCCTCAACCGGCGGGTCGCGTGGATGGCCGATCCGTGCGCTGTGCACGACCGCGGAAGCCAGGAGCATGTCCGCGCGCCGGACCCTTGGCGCCCATGGAATCCTTCGGCCGACCCCGCTGCGTCGGCCATCGCGACAGCTCGCCGGGATCGGCCCCCGCGGGTTTCAGCGGCGGCTTTGGCGGCTAGGTCCTAACCCGGACCGTGGAGGCTGTTCGGGAGCACCGCTACATCCCGGGGCCCGGGCAGGACGAAGTGCTGGCACCGCTGATGTCGATTTTTCGGCCGTGATCAAGCCGCCACTGGAGAGAGCACGTCGGGGAAAGACTATCCGGCGCCCCGGTTGCGGCGAGGCCGCCAGGCGGCCCGGCCGCACCCTTCAAGGAGCCGGATCCTCCGCCAAGGACAACGCCCGGCCGTCCATCAGACATTCACGGCTGGACGGGCGGGCGTCGTGCCGTCCGCTCTCAGGCGGGCTCCAACAACTCGCGGTTCAGCGCGTCCTCTATGTCCTTGCGGACGGCTTCCGACAGGGTGACGTCGCCCGCCGCCGCATTCTCCGCGATCTGGTCCGGGTGCTGAGCGCCGCAGATGACCGAGGTGACAGCGGGGTTGTTGGTAAGCCAGGCGAGCGCCAGGTGCGTCAGGCTCAGTCCGGCGCCCTCGGCGATCGCCTTCAGCGCCGCCCGTGCCTTCAGGTGGCGGACGAGGTTTTCGCCGTTCAGCTTCGGATTGTTGACGCGCACATCACCGGGCGCAAAGCCACCCGCATAGGCGAAATCGTCGGTGAGAAGTCCCTGGAACAAGGGGCTGTAGGGGAAGAACGCCAGGCCCTTCTTCAGGCACATCGGCAGGATCTCGGCTTCGGTGCGATACTCCAGAACCTCCGCGTGATAGCCGGTCGGATTGCGTTCAAGGGCGTTGTAGAGCCCCTGGCAGGACGAGATCGGAACCATCGTTGCCAGCCGTTCCGTATCGGGGACGGAGAAATTGGTGACCCCCAGATATCGGACCTTGCCGGCTTGCAGGAACTCCTCGAGGACCTTGGCGGTTTCCTCCAGCGGTATCCTGTGATCTGGCCAGTGCAGCTGGAGCAGATCGAGATGATCGGTCTGCAGCCGGCGCAGCGAGTTGTCCATGTCGTTGCGCATCGCCTTGGCAGACAGATCGCGATAGATGGTCTTGCTGTCATCCCAAAGCAGGCCGCACTTGCTGGCCAGCGTGATCGAATCGCGCCGTCCAACCAGCGCCTTGCCGAGCAGCGTTTCCGATCCACCAAAGCCATATACCGGAGCGGTGTCGAAAAAGGTGACGCCACACTCGATGGCCCGGTGGATGGTCGCGATGGACTCCGCATCACTGGATTCGCGCCACCCCGATCCACCGCCAAGCGACCAGCAGCCGAATCCGACGGCCGAGAACCGAATGTCCGGCATGGCCGGAACTGTCTTGTACTGCAAGGGAGTTCCTCCTCAATCAGGGCCCGATGGTTTGCCGTTTCGACGGCGGCAGCGATCGCCCATCGGGCCGGTGCTGCACCCAGGCGCCGCGATCGTGTTCTCCCCGCGGGGGCCCTCTCGACCGGCCCGACCGGCGTCGGGCGAGACAGGAAGCGGCTCAGCTCGCGGGGCATTCACGTGCGCGGTCGCCCCGTTTTCATGTCCTCCCATGCCGGCTTGGGCCGGCTTGTCTATTTCGGTGAATGCACTCGATATGAGTGTTCGTGTCAACTGAAATGTGACATATTAGTCGTCAATCGCGGTCGATTGGCTGAGGGCCTTGGCGTGCAACCCATTCAATAAAAAGGCAATTTGTCTGAGGGAGATGAGGGATCGGGCCCGACCAAACCAAGCGCATCTGACATGTCACTGCCTGAGGCCGCCGGTCTGAGAGAGGCGTTTCAAGTCGGCCACGGCGCCTCAGGCGGCGGCGCCGGGTTCGGGCGTGGCGCTGGGCGCGCCAGCGGCAAACCGGACCACGGGGCATGGATCGCCGAGGCTGGAATCGTGAATCTGGAACCGGATGCGTCAATAGTGTGAGACTAGAACAGGGGGGTCCGGGATGAGGCGCTTTGATTCGTCTCGAATGTGCTTCCGCGGGAGCGCGACCTCGGACGCGACGAGCAGATGGTGGATTTGACGAGCACGATGACGGATCGCCGAGTGCGCAGGCGCATAATGCCGATCCAGCGCCCTGAGGCGTTGAACGACATCATGCTGTCGCGCCTGCGCGCGGATATCGTTTCAGGCACGTTCGCCTTCGGCGAGCGGCTTTCTGAAGACAAGCTTTCGAAGCTGTACGGCGTGACCAAGGCGCCGGTGCGGTCGGCTCTTCTGAAGCTGCAGGCGGAAGGTCTGCTCAAGATCCTTCCGCAACGCGGCGCGTTTGTGATGGATCCCAGCCTCGAAGCGGTGCGGGCGCTCTGTGAATTGCGCATCGCACTTGAACTCGAGGCCGCTCGCCTGGCGCTTCAGCGCAATCCGGACAGGCTGGCCGAACGCTTCACTGAAATTGTGCAGAAGATGGAACCGGTCAGTCGCAGCGTGAACAGTGCGGTCTACCAATCGCTCGATACGGAATTGCATATCGCGTTCTTCCAGATCGCAGAAAGCGAAATGCTGGAAGCCACCTATCTATCGGCGGTGCACTGGCGTTTTGCCGCGTTGCGGCGGCGACTGGCGGAAAACAAGCGTCTGGCGACGCGCTCCTTCCCCGAGCATTGCCAGATCAGGGACGCCGTCGTTGCGCGGGATTTCACCGAGCTGTCCTTGCTTCTGCGCCAGCATATCGATCGCATTCAGGACTACTTCTCGGAAGAGTACCGCAACCCGACACCCTGATCGGTACTCTGCTGCACCGGGGGACGGTCCGTCTCGCTGTGCGGTCGGTCACAGCGCGTCGAGGTCGTCGTAGAGGGCCTGCGACTGCTCATAGAGACGGGCATAGATCGGCATCATCCGGTCATAGACCGCGCTCCAGGCTGGATCTGGCATGATTTCCCGACTCGGGCGCACCATCCGCGCCGACGCCGTCTCGATGTCCGGCACGTCGCCGGTGGCCACGGCCATCAGCATCGCCGCGCCGACGATGCCACATTCGGGCTCCTCGAGCACGACGTAGGGAACATCGAACATTGACGCCTTGATCCGGAGCCAGAGGTCGGATCGGGCGCCGCCGCTGGCCGCGACGATCCGCTCGGGCCGGCGGTTGTCACCCTTGAGCCCGTCAAGCTTGAGGCGAACGGCGAAGGCCACGCCTTCCAGGACCGCGCGGTGGAGGTCGGGCAGGCCGTGCTCGGCCTTCAGGCCGAAGAATTGGGCGCGCGAATTGCGATGTTCGCCGAAGCGCTCACCCGACAGATACGGCAGGAAGAAGAGCCCATTGGCCCCCGCGGAAGTGCGCGCGGCATCGGCGGCAAGCACGCCGTAGGAGCGCTTGTTCTCGTGGAAGGCGCGACGGGCCCAGCGCACGGCATCGCCGCCGGCATCGATAAGGGTCATCGCCCCCCACACGCCATTGGCGGCGATGACGTTGGAGATGTCGGGGTCGAGCACCGGCTGTTCGTGCATGAGTGTGATGATCGACGAGGTTCCGGTGACGTCCGAGCCCATGCCTGGCCGCGTCACCCCCGATCCGAGAAGCGCCATGGGATAGTCGCCGGCGCCGACCAGCACCGGCAGGCCGGCGGGCAGGCCGAGATCGCCAGCAACGTCGGCGGCAACGCCTGCAAGAATGTCGCCTGCATTGCGCAAGTCGGGCAGCAGGCGGCGCGGCACACCGGTCAGCGCACACAGTTCGTCCGACCACTGGCGGCTGCGCCGGTCCATCAGGAAGCTCAGCGAAGCCTCGGTCCGGTCCTGCGCGCGCACGCCGGTGAGCTTGAAGTTGATCCAGTCCTTCGGCATCAGCAGCGTCGTGCTGCGCGCCAGCGCTTGCGGATCGTTCTCGGCAATCCACGCAATCTTGAAAGCGGGCCAGGCGGGGGAAGGCAGGTTCGCCGCAAGGTCGAGCGAACGCGCCGCCGGGACTCGCGCCGCGAATGCCTCGGCCTGCGGCGTCGAACGCTTGTCGTTCCACAGCAATGCGGCCTCGCGAGTCAGTTCACCGTCGTCGTCGATCAGCACCGACCCATGCATCTGACCGCAGGTGCAAATCGCGGCGACACGCGCCGGCGCATCCTCCACATTGGCAAGCACCTCGCGGATCGCGGCGCGGGTACCGGCCCACCAGTCGGCAGGGCGCTGCTCCGACCAGCCGAAATGCGGCACGATCTGCTCATGTTCACGGTGGCTGAAGGCGCAGGTGCGCCCGTCTCGTCCAACCAGCGCCGCGCGCAGCCCGCCCGTCCCGACGTCGATTGCAAGATAGAGGTCCCGCATCTACCTGCGTCCACAAGCTTCGAATGCAAACAAATGCGCCGCGCTCACGTCGACCCATGCTGGGAGGGGGCGGCCGGGATCGACCGCGAGGCGCGGCGCAGGAATGGCCCAGACAGACATGGGCTCCACCCTACTGGAGCCGACGCGACAGGCCATTCGAAAGCTCCTTTTTGCCCACAGCTTTGCGCGGCCAGCACACGGAATCAATCCAAAATAGTAGCAAACTTACAAGAAACTCGAGGATGCGACACCATCGCCCAGTCCGGTGCGCCCTGGCGCGTCCGACGCTGGGCCGGCAGCAGAACGGCAGCGCCGGGTCGCACTGGACGGCAGACTGACGCCAAGGAAGCTTTGAATGACGGGGAATACTGCCCGGAAAAACATGATCATCTGGGGTGCGGGCAGGGCGCCGCTTCTGGCGTTCGATTCCGTTTTTGCCGCTTCTGGAGCGGTGTCGCGAAGGGGGCAACGCGCCTCTACTGATTGTAAGTTTCCTCCCGAAGCTGTAACATAACTACGTACTAGAGCTACCAAGTGCGGGAGCCTTCCAAGCCGCTTGCCGCTCATGCGGACGTTGGACCGGGTAAGAAATGGGGTCTTTTTCCACGCTTGCGGACCACGGCGTCGTGCCGGTCATGGCCATTGCCACGGCTCTTCCGCTGGTCGATGCCCGGGTTAACTGGAAGACCATTGCCCGGAACGCGGCCAAGGCGGTTGCGCCGGTACGCAAGGTCCGGGACAGATGATGACATATGCCCCGGCGACCAGGCCGACGTTCTATTTCATCGGCGTCACCACCGGTCAGTCGTCGATCATGAAGGTATTCCCGCGTTGGGCGGAGTTCCTTGGCCTCGGTGATATCGCTATCCGCGGGATTGACCTGGTGCCGCACGATACCGTTGCGAACTACCGCGCCGTCGTCGCGTTCCTGAAGGCCGATCCGCTCTCGCTGGGAGCGCTGGTCACCACCCACAAACTCGATCTCTTCGCTGCTTGCCGCGACATGTTCGATGTAATCGATCCGCATGCAGAGCTGATGGCAGAGACGAGTTGCCTTACGAAGCGCGACGGCAAGCTCATCTGCCAGGCCAAAGATCCGATCACCTCCGGCCTGTCGATGGATGGTTTCTTGCCGGCCGAGCATTTTGTGCGCACCGGCGCCGAAGTCTTTGCCATGGGAGCGGGCGGCTCGACGATCGCTCTGACCTGGCATCTATTGCAGGCGTCATGCAGCGCAGGCCGGCCGAGCCGGATCGTCGTCTCCAATCGATCGCAGCCGAGGCTCGATCACATCCGCCAGATTCACCGAAAGATCGACGCCCGCGTATCGTGTGAATACGTGCTGGCGCCGCGAGCAGAGGACAACGACGCGGTGATGGCCGGTCTCAAACCGGGTTCGCTGGTGATCAATGCGACCGGCCTTGGCAAGGATGCGCCAGGCTCGCCGCTCACCTTCGCCGGTGTATTCCCCGACCGCGCAATCGTCTGGGAGCTCAATTATCGCGGCAGCTTGATCTTTCTCGACCAGGCTTGCGCTCAGGAGTCGCGCAAACACCTGAAGATCGAGGACGGCTGGACCTACTTCATCCACGGCTGGGCGCAGGCGATTGCCGAGGTCTTCGACATCGAGATGCCGACCGCCGGCCCGCGCTTCGACGCCATCTGCCGCATCGCGGCGGAAGCCACGGGGCGGACGACATGAGCGGTCGTATTCTCATCACGCCGCGTTCGCTGTCGACGGGCGAGCATCCGGGACTTCAGCCACTGAGAAAGGCGGGCTTTGAGCTCGTCCGCCCGACGCCTGGCGCGATGCCGAGCGAAGCAGACCTGATCGCCTCGGTGCCGGGGTGCGTTGGCTGGCTGGTGGGCGTCGAGCCGGTCTCCGCGGCAGTCATCGATGCTGCCGGCGACCTGCGCATCATCTCGCGCAACGGGAGCGGAATCGACAATCTCCCCCTTGCCGCGATCGAAGCGCGCGGCATCAAGCTCAGCCGCGCCAAGGGCGCCAATGCGCGCGGTGTGGCGGAGCTGGCGCTGGCGCTCACGCTTGCCGGGCTGCGCGACCTCGTGCCGACCCATCTGGGGATGCGCGAGGGCACATGGCCGCGTCGCATAGGGACCGAAATCCGGGGAACCGAAGTGGGTGTGATCGGCCTCGGCGCGGTGGGGGCAATCTTTGTCGAGTTCTGCCTCGGACTTGGGGCGCATGTGCGCGGCCACGATCCGTTCCTTCCGCCGGACGTCATTCTTCACGCGAACTTCCGTCGCGGTGACTTCGACGCCGTGCTCGACGGCGCGCGGGTCCTCGGCCTGCACGCGCCGATGCCGGCCAACGGCAGGCCGCTGATCGGGGCTGCGGAGATTGCGCGACTGGCCAGGGGCGCCGTCGTGGTAAATACCGCGCGTGCCGGTCTGGTCGACGCTGACGCGATGCTGGCGGCACTCGAAAGCGGGCAGGTGGCGACCTATGCGACTGATGTGTTCGACACCGAACCGCCGTCGCTCTCGCCCCTCCTGGCCCATCCGCGCGTGATCATGACGAGCCACATCGGCGGCTTCACGACCGCTTCGGTGGAACGCGCGACGGCGCGCGCGGTGAGCAATCTGCTGAATGCTTTGATCGTCGATGCACATCCAGCGTGAGCGCGCGGGAAGGGCAGGCCGCTCGCCCGACGCCGACGATCCAGCTTAGCTCAAGCCAGCCCGGCTCACCTTGATATGTCCCGCAGAGCCGAGATCGTCTCCGACAGCTCAAGCTGCTGTTGCGCCGCAAGGCGGTAAGCTTTCAGCGCCGCTTCATAGACCGGCGCCGCCGTCGGGTCCGGTATGGTCTTTTCGGTCTTGGCGGTCAGCGCGCGCAGCGGCGAGAAGTCCGGCCAGGCTCCCGTGCCGACAAAGGCGAGAGCGGCCGCGCCCAACGCCGCGGCCTGCTGGTCGATCGGCGTCTTGAGGATGGTGCAGCCCAAGATGTCGGCGAACATCTGCCGCCACGCCGCGCTGCGGGCGCCACCGCCGACCATGACAATCTCATCACGCAGCGGCCGCATGCGCCTCAACTCATCGAGGGCAACGCGCAGCGCCAGGGCGATGCCTTCGAACGTCGCGCGCATGATCTCCGCCCGGCCATGCTGGAGCCCCAGGCCGACAAAGCTGCCGCGAACCGCCGGGCCGCCTTCGAAAGAGGTGCCGCCGCCCAGCGTCGGAACGAACAGAAGCCCCCGCGCCCCGCGAGGCGCCGAAAGCGCGAGATCCATGATGGCTTCGTAGGAGTCGCGGCCCTCGGCTTCAGCCTCGAGCACGATGTCATGCATCAGCTTGTCGCGAACCCATGAGAGGCTGGTGCCGGCGGAAAAGATCGAGGTCGCCGACAGGTACATCCCGGGCACGACATGGTCGAAGACGTACGGCTTCACGAAATTGTCGAGCAGCGGCTCCGCCGAAGAAACGTTGAGCCAGCTCGACGACCCCATCGCAATGAACGAATCGCCCTCCTCGAAGGTGGAAGCACCAAGAGCCATGCAGCTGTTGTCGACGCCGCCTGCCACGACCTTCACCCCGCGTGGAAGGCCAAGCGCGTCGGCAAGGTCGGGGCGAACTTCGCCCACAATGTCGGTCGAAGCCACGATCGGCGGCAACAATCCGGGGTCAAGTCCGGCCGCATCGAGAAGTTCGGACGAATAGCGCCGCGCCCTCAAGTCGTAAGCGCCGAGGCCGGAGGCGTAGGACTGGTCGGTCAGGATGCAGCCGGTCAGCCGGAGATTAATGTAGTCCTTGCTGCCGATGATCGTCCGCGTTCGCGCGAAGGCCTCCGGCTTGTGATCACGCAGCCAGAGGATCTTGAAGAGCGTGTAAAGTGGCGCCGGAAAGCCGTTGCCGGTGGTCTGGTACCAGGCAACGCGATCGACTGAAGCAAAGAACGCATCTGCCTCCGCTTCGGCCCTGCCGTCGGACCAGATCGGGACGCGCTCGTCCAGCAGCTCGTCGTCGTCGCCAAGCGGGACGCAGCCGAGGCTGTGGCCGGAAAGGGCAATTGCCTTGATCGAACCGATATCGACGCCCGGCGTGGCGAGCAGGGCGGCAATGCTGTCCTTGGTTGCTTTCCACCAGTCCTGCGGGCGCTGCTCGTGACGCAGGGAGGACGGATAGAACGTCTCATAGCTGACGACCTGCTCGGCAACGCAGGTGCCGTCGTCGCGGAACACGCCGGCCTTGGCCCCGCCCGTGCCGAGATCAACCGCTATTGCCGACACCGACATCGTTGCCGACCATCGGCTCAGGCAGCGGTCGCGTCGATGGCCAGGCACCCACCGGGAAGCACGGCGCACTGGCGCACAAGGTTGACGGCGACCCTGGTGTTGATGCCGAAGCGCGTGACGCCGAGGCGCAGCATGTCGGCGATCGCGGCAAGGTCACGGATGCCGCCCGATGCCTTCACCTCGACGGCGCCGCCGACAGTCTCGATGATGATGCGCAGCCTCTCCACCGTCGTTGCGCCCGGCGTCCAGCCGCTCCCGGTCTTGACGAAGGCCGCGCCACTTTCGGCAATGATGGCCGAACCGCGCCGGATTTCGTCGTCGGTGAGGTGGGCCACTTCCAGAATGACCTTGAGCGGCACCGGTGCAATAGCGTCGACGACCGCGCGGATGTCCGCCGCCACATAGTCGACGTCGCCCGACTTCAGGCGCCCGACATTGATCATCATGTCCAGTTCCTCGGCGCCGTCGGCGGCCAGTACGATCGCCTCCGCGACCTTGATGCGCGTCGTATGTCCACCGGACGGGAAGCCGATTGGCCCACCAACCATGGTTCCGCAGCCCCGCGGAATGAGCGAACGCAGAAGCGGCACGAAATTCGGCAAGACATGCGCCGCAACAAAACCTTCCGCCATCGCAACCTGTGCAAGTTCGCGTATGTCGGCCTCCGTGCTCGACGCCTGCACGGCGCTGATGTCGATCAATGCGGCGAGATCGCGCGGCGTAAGGGCGGCGGGGCGCGGCGGCGAGGCGGGCGAGGTCATGGCAGGGTCCTGACGACCTGAACCTTCTTCAGCATTGCTATGTGTAGCAAAACTACGAAAAGAGGTCAATTTTCGCGGACGCGTTTGGCGGCCGCTGCCGGCGATCCGTCGCAGGAAGAAGGGACCGTGCGGCGCGTCGCGATGGTACGAGCCGGGAAGCGCACGGCTGGCGCCGTCAGATGCGTTCGGTGGTCCTCAGATAGCGCAGTTGATGCTTCATCTCGGTGAAGCGTTCGATGTGATCGGGGCCGCGGCGCAAGGCAACTGCCGTGGACAGGATGTCGATCACGGCAAGTGCAGCGATGCGCGAGATGGTGGGCGTGTAGATGTTCGTGTTTTCCAGCGTCTCGACCGGAATGACGATGTCGCACTGCTCGACGAGCGGACCTTTCATGCCCACGATGCCGATGACCTTGCATCCGCGCGCCCGCGTCGTGGCTGCCACCTCGACGATCGACCGCGTCGCGCCCGTATTCGAAATCACGACCACGACATCGCCGGGCCCGAGTTGCGAGGCGACCATGATCTGTTGATGGGAATCGGTCTCCGCCCCGCAGGGGACACCGAACATCGGAAATTTCTGTTGGGCATCGCGGGCGACGATGCCTGACGCGCCAAAACCGAAGAACTCGATGCGCTTGGCCCCCTCGAGGACATCGATGGCCTTGCTGATCGCCGCAACGTCCAGATGGCGGCGGACCCAGTCGAGGCTGGTGATCGTGTAGTCGAAGATCTTCTCCGCCACCTCGGCGGGGGCGTCGGTTTCCAGGATCACCGAATGCGTGGCCGGGGTTCCGAGAGCCAGGCTCTGTGCAAGACGGAGCTTGAAATCCTGATAGCCCTGGCAGCCGATCGCGGTGCAGAAACGGATGACGGTCGGTTGACTGACGCCGGCCCATTCGGCCGTTTCGGCGACGGTGGCGTTGATCATCCGCTTCGGATCGGCAAGCACCACATCGCACACCTTACGGTCGGATTTCCTCAATTCGTTGTGCTTCTTGCGCGCGACCTCAAGGATGTTGTCGCTGGCGTTGAGGGGGCTGGAAATTCGCGGCTTGGGAGGCATTCGGTGCTCGATCACTGCACGTTCGGTCGTTCCGGCGCGAAACACGCCGAACCGGTTGATGGCGCCCACATATGCGGATGGCGGGTCAAATTTGGCAAGGCTCCCTTTCCTCGGCGCTGGATGCGGACGGCTTCTTGCCGCCTGTCCCGCCCGGTCCCCTCACGTCATCGCGCCCAATGGCGGCGGCGACAGGCTTTCTTCCGGCGGCACGCCGCCGCGATAGAGGGCCGCTCGCGCCGCCTCGCTACGCGGGGTCCACGCCGGATTGTCACTCTGCATCCATCCGCCCTTGCCGTCGTCCACGATGCGCATGCGCAAACCGCCGGAGCGCTCGATGATTTCGTAGTCCTGACCGGCATCGGCGGGATAGCAGAAGAGCATCAACAGGTCGTCGGCGCCGACATTGACCGATCGATGAATCCAGAACGGTGGCACGTAGCAGGCCGTCATCGGCCCGATCGGCACGGCGCGCACGGCGCCTTCAGGCGATTCCAGCAGCATCACGCCGTGGCCCTTCTGACCATAGTAGACCTCGGGCCGGTTCGCGTTTCGGTGGATGTGACCGCGCGTCAGGAAGAACTCGTCGCCGACTTTGCCCGGCGCCATGCGCGTAACGCCGAATATGAGATCGCCGGGGGCTTCGTTCGGCCGGAATTCGGCGACATTGTAAACGGGCCGGTCCGCCCATTGCCGCCGCATGGCCGCGAAGGCATCGCGGTCCGCATAAAGCCCATCGAGGTCGCGAAAGAATTTGGTGTAGCGCCCGGTTTCATTGGTCATGGCGCCGGTCTCAAGGTCGACTTGGCAGCCAAGGGGCTCAAGCAGTTCTTTCAAGATCGAACCTCACAGTCAGAATTTTGGTAATTTTGCTCCATATTGGCCGGCCTGGCAAGGGGACGGCACATTTCCGGCGGAGTGCCCCCTGTAATCGGGGCTCGGGCGTCGAACACGATGCTGTTCGGCGCCGACATGGAGCCACTTATGCGGCGCGGTTGCGGCGCGGTCCCGCCTTCGCGGCAGCCACGCGATCATCCCGTCCGGTCAGCAAAGAGACCACCGGGAGCAACATCCCTGTTGGCGCTGAAGAGGTCTGCAGCCCCTATGCGACTTCGGCCGCAAGGACCTCTTGCAGCTTGAATGCGCTGTCACCGTCGATGATGAGACCAGAGATGAAGCCCGCCTCGAGAATGGCCTGAGTGGCTTTCACTTTGGTCGATCCGGCGGAGAGCAGCACGATCTCGCTGTCCGACAGCGACGAAAGATCAATCGCCATCGTGCGCCGGCAGATGGACGAGTCGATATACTGGCCGTAGCAGTCGAAGAACAAGCCAAGAGTGTCGCCGACCGCACCGAGTTCATGCAGCCTCACCATGTCGTCCTGCGATAAATAGCCGTGCTGCGCCAAAAACGCGCCGCTGTCGACTTCGCCGACGCTAATGAAGCACGCCTTCGCCTTCATCGCGGTGCGGATGACGTCCTGGACGACGCGCTGCTGGATGAAGACCTCCCGGTCCTCCTCGTAGTCGGCGATGAAGGGCACCGGCAGGTACTTGGCTTGGCCCCCGGTCTTGGAAGCGAGCTTCTGCACGACGTCGAACGGGTTGGCCGATGCCGAGCGGGTCAGCGAGCCAAGCAGCGAGACGAACTGGGTGTTGGGTGCGTTGAGCGGCAGGAACGCGTCCGCCATGGCGCTGATGGTGCGTCCCCAGGCCAGGCCAATCACCGTCTCCGATGTCTGGTTCTGGGCAAGCAGGTTACGCAAGGTGCGCGCCGCCGCCATGCCGACACCGCGCCTGGCGAGGCTGTCGCGGTCACCGGCAGGATGCCTGTCTGGCCGGTCGTCCGACGCCAGCGGCGGCGTTACGTAGCAGAAGCGCAGACGGAAACGGCGGCGCAGCGATTCTTCGAGGTCGCACATCGCCGACAGACGGTGGTCGATGTCGATGGTCACCACGCCGTTTGCCTTGGCATCGGCGATCAGGCGGGCCACCTTGACGCGCGAGACCCCGAGGATGGAGGCGATCTCGTTCTGCGTACGCTCGGCGACGTAGGACAGCCACGCCGCCCGCACCATCATGTCATGCTCGGATTGCTCCCGCTCGTTCATTCCAACCGTATCCCTAGCGTTGCTCCCCCTTAACCCAGCGCCTACTCGCCACCTAGCGTCATTTTGTCACCAAGCGGCTTCTCGCCACCACGCGTCTACGCGCTGTCGTTGTACCGAACATTTGTTCATCGCACAAACAGATGTCAATTTGGCGTTGACATTTTGTGCAGGCAATGAACAAATGTCACGGCTTGCTTGGAGGAGTGAGCGAAATAATCGGCGCGAAGGGAGGATCCAATGCGCAAAGAGAACGAATCCGAAAAGACGGTGGGCGCCTTGTCCCGCCGTGATGTGCTTGGCTGGACAGGCAAGGTTGGCGGCGCCGCGGCTGTCGCCGCGACCATGCCGAAGATGGCCGAATTCATTCTTGGCTCGACACCAGCTCGCGCCGCCGAGGGGAAGGCACTGAATGTGGCCGTGCTCGGCCAGCAGATGTCTGCCCAATCCGACCAGCGCGCCTGGGACGGCATGCAGGCCTGGATGAAGAACACCGGCGTCGACAAGGTCTGGAACGTCAATCTGAGCGATGCCAAGGGCGACCCCGGCAAGTTGGTTTCGCAGATCCAGGACGCAGTCACGGCCAAGGTCGACGCCATTGTCGTGCTCTTCGGCACGCTGACGGCCGCTCATGCCGCGCTTGAATCCGTCAAGAACTCCGGCATCCCCTTCTTCAGCATCGATTCGGGCTGGCAGGCGCCGGCCATCGCCGACCTGACCAGCAACAACTACGTCATGGGCGGCAAGGAATCGCAGTACATGGTCGACCGCCTGCTCGGTCAGGGCAAGGAAAAGGCCAAGATTGCCGCGATCATCGCCAATTTCCATCACGGCACGCGCAAGCGCGGCAAGGTCCTCGAGACCGTGCTGAGCGAGAACAGCTGGATCGAGCAGGTCGACTCCCGCGTCATCCAGTACGAGGGCTTCTACGAGAAGACCCAGAACATCGTGAACGACTGGCTCACCCGCTACGGCGACGAGCTGGACTGCATCTGGTGCCCGTGGGACGAGCCGGCCATGGCCGCCTCCGAGGCGATCGTCTCCAAGGGGCTGCAGGACAAGATCTTCGTCGTCGGCGTCGACGGTCATCCGACCGCTCTGCAGCGCATCCGCGACGGCGGAGCGAACTGGCCGCAGAAGTGCACCTGCGCCCAGGCCTTCGAACTGTGGGGCGCCTACTGCTGCTGGCTGGTCAACGAGATCGTCGGCAAGGGCGGCGACGCCAAACAGCTGGTTCCGGTGCCGATTGTCGAATTCCCGGCGCCGCTGCTGGTCAGCGAAGTCAACGTGCCCGGCAAGGACGAAGACACGTGGCAGGCGGTTGACCTGTACATGCTCTATCAGCAGCGTGTCATGGCCGGCATGAAGAGCTGACGACGCGCAGCTAACGGACCGGCGAAATCTACCTCTGGCCGCAGCTGATGCGGTCAGAGGGACGGGTGGGGTGCAGGCGCAGTTAGGCTTGGACTGACCGCTCGCCGGAATAACCTTCGCCGGTCCCCTTTTCACGGCAGTCGATACTGTTGTGGTGAAAGATGATGACCGAACCTTTACTGCGAGTGGAGAATGTCTGGAAGGCATTCTTCAGTGTGCGCGTCCTCGAGGGCGTCGGCCTCTCGCTCGACAGAGGTGAAATCCTCGCTTTGGTCGGTGCTAACGGCGCCGGCAAGTCGACGTTGATCAAGATAATCTGTGGTGCTTACGGCGCCGACGAAGGCGTGATCTGGATCGACGGTCATCAGCAAAGCTACCGCAGCGTTCGCGAAGCTGTGACGGCCGGTGTTTCCGTTGCCCACCAGCACAATATGACGATCTCCCGGCTGACCGGCGCGCAGAACATCGAACTCGGGCGCGAGCCGACGCGCTTCGGCCTCATCAATCACGGTGAACTGAGGCGCCGTGCCGAGGCTCTGTGGCGCGAATTCGACGTCGATATCGATATCGACGCCGAATGCGGCGACCTGGGGCCCAGCGAACAAAAGATCCTCGACATCCTCAAGGCACTCGCGACCAATCCACGCATCCTCATTCTCGACGAGCCCACGGCCACGCTCACGGTGAGCGAAAGCGAGCGCCTGTTTGCCTTCCTCGACCGGCTGCGCAACCGGGACATGGGCATCATCTTCATCTCGCATCATCTTCAGGAAGTCTTCGACCATTGCGACCGCGTCGCGGTGCTGAAGGACGGCAAGATGGTGTACCAGGGCGAGGTCGAGTCGCTGACGCGGGAAGGCCTGGTCAAGCTGATGCTGGGTCGAACAGTCGATGCGGCGCCCGAGCGTGGCGGAAGCGTGAAGGGCGATGTCGTCGTCTCGCTGCAAGGGATGTCCGTCGGCAAGCTGAAAATCGAGTCGTTCGAGGTTGCCAGAGGTGAGGTCGTCGGTATTGCCGGCCTTATCGGTTCGGGGCAGACCGAGCTTCTGCAATGCATCATCGGCGCCCGCCGGCCCGACTCAGCGGGGGCGGTTCACGTTTTCGGACGAAAGGGGCTGGCCTCATCGGTCAGCGAGGCCGTCGCACATGGCGTCCATTTCATCCCCGACGACCGGGCGAAGAACGCCATGTTCAACCGGCTGTCCGTCGAGGAGAATCTCTCGACGTCATCCCTCGCCGGCCTGTCGAATCGCGGCTTCTTCAAGAGCCGGGAGGCGAATGCGAGAGCGGACCGGTTGATCTCATCGCTGACCATAAAGTGCGCCGGCCGCTATCAAGAGGTCAGCGAGCTCTCCGGCGGCAACCAGCAGAAAGTCTCCTTCGCCCGCTGGCTGTCGCGCCCGGGCAAGAAGAGCAGCGAGCTCGAAGGTCAGCTGTTTCTTCTCGACAATCCGACAGAAGGTGTCGACGTCGGTGCGAAGGCGGAATTCTACGCGCTCATCCGCGACCTCGCGGATCGGGGCGCAACGGTAATCGTGGCCAGCTTCGAGTTTCAGGAGCTGATCACGCTCTGCGACAGGATCTACTGCATCGCTCAGGACACTCTGCGAGATCACTTCCCTGCCGCGGGCATGACCGAAGAAGCCCTGCTCCTCAAAACCAACGAGAAGGCAAACTGACGTGACTGCACAAGAAATCAGTGACCGGCGGCCGCGCTCAATCAACATGGTGGATTTCTTCAGCCGCTACGGCACCGTGCTCGCGGCGGTGGTGATCTTCATCGCCTTCTCGATTGTCAGCCCGCGCTTCCTGTCGTTAAACAACCTGTCGAACGTGCTCGTTCAGATATCGTCGCTGACGGTGGTCGCCGCGGCCTTGACCGTTGCCGTCGTCAGCGGTGAGTTCGACCTGTCGGTCGGCCAAGCGGCGGGGCTCTCCGCGATCCTTGTCGCCGGCTTCCTCGTCTGGGCGCATTACCCAGTCTACATCGCCATTCCGCTCGCTGTGCTTGCGGCCATCGTCATCGGCTTCGTCAACGGCTTGCTCATCACGTGGCTGCGCATTCCATCGATGATCGCGACCCTCGGCATGGGGCCGATCGCGCTCGGCTTCAACTACTCCTACAGCGGCGGCAACTCGATCTATGCCCAGATGCCGCCGGCCTTCTACTACCTGTCGACGGGCAAGGTGTTCGGCATTCTGCCGGTCCCGGTCATCATCGCGGCAATCGTGGCCTTCCTGATCTACGTTCTGCTCAACCACACGCGCTACGGCAGGGCCACGGTCGCGACGGGAACCAACATCGTTGCCGCGCGTCTGTCCGGCATCAACGTCAATCGCTGCCGGCAGATCGCCATGATCATTTCCGGCACGGGCGCAGGCCTCGCGGGCGTGATGCTGACGGCGCGACTCGGCACCGGCCAGCCGGGCGCCGGCGAGCCCTATCTCATGGACGCGCTGACGGCCGTCTTCATCGGCATGACCGCTTTCCGCCCCGGACGTGCGTCCGTTCAGGGAACGATCATCGGCGTGGTGATCATCGGCATGCTCGACAACGGCCTGAACCTGATGGGCGCGCCTTTCTTCCTGCAGAACATCGTGCGCGGTGTGGTCATGATCGCGGCAGTCGGACTTGCCGTCCTGCGCGGCGAAATCCGGTTCTTCTAGGGAAGCGTCTCCCCTGTCTTTGAGATCGATATCCGACGGTGACTGAAATGAATGCGAAATCTCGGGGGAACGGAACCGACCGTCGCGGTCACAACACCGCGCTTCTCGATCTCTACAAGATGATGCGGCGCATCCGCAGCTTCGAGGAGCGCGTCGGCGAACTGTTCGTGCGTGGCCAGACAGCGGGCTCCATGCTGCATCTGTCGATCGGTGAGGAGTCTGCCGCGGCCGGGGTCTGCGCCACGATGCAGCCGCAGGATACCTTCACCACCCATCATCGCGGTCATGGCATCTTCCTCGCCCGCGGTGCCGACCCCAGGCGCATGATGGCCGAGATCGCCGGCAAGATGGACGGGTACTGCCACGGCAAGGGCGGCTCCATGCACATCGCCGACATGCAGCTCGGCCACCTCGGTGCCAACGCCATCGTCGGCGGTGGCATCCCGGCCGTCGTCGGCGCCGGGCTCTCTAGCAAGCGCAAGGGGCTGGGCTCGGTCTCTGTTGCCTTCTTCGGCGACGGAGCCATGCAGCAGGGCATCCTCTACGAGAGCATGAACATGGCGGCACTGTGGGACCTGCCGGTCGTCTTTTGCTGCATCAACAACCAGTACGGCATGGGGACGCGGGTCGATCAGGCGACGCGCGCGCCCAACTTCCACGAGCGCGCGATCGCCCTGGGCCTTAACGGCGTGTCTGTCGATGGTCTCGATGCCGAGGCAGTACGCAACGAATCGGCCGCAATCGTCGATGCGGCGCGAGAAGGTCATCCCGGATTTCTGGCGGTCTCCTGCTACCGCTTCTTTGGTCATGCGCGCATGGACAAGAGCCCGTACCGCTCCGAAGAGGAGGAGGCCGAGGGCCGCAAGAAGGACCCGGTCAAGTTCGCCCGCGATCGCCTGCTCGCCGAGAAGCTGGCGGAAGCCAACGTCCTCGACGCCTTCGACAAAGCGGTCGGCAAGGAGATGGACGAGAGCATCGACTACGCCGTCGCCGCCGAATTGCCGGCCGCCGCCTCCATGTTCCGGGATGTGTATGCCGTCGGAGAGCCGGAACCGGAGCCGCTGAAGGTGCGGCTCGATCGCATTCTGGCGAGGGAATAAGTCATGCAGAGCCTGACATACAGGGATGCCCTCAGACGCGCGCTCGATGAGGCCATGGCCGAGGACGAGGATATCGTCGTCATCGGCGAGGAAGTCGGCCGTTACGGCGGCGCCTACGGCGTCACCAAGGATCTCATCAAGACCTATGGTCCCGAGCGTCTGATCGATGCGCCGATATCGGAGCCGGCCATCGTCGGCGCGGCGGTCGGCGCGGCGATGACCGGGCTGCGGCCGGTCGCCGAGCTCATGTATGTCGACTTCGTTGGCATGTCGCTCGACCAGCTCGCCAACCAGGCGGCCAAGATTCGCTACATGTTCGGCGGCCAGATCGGCGTGCCGATGGTGCTGCGCACGCAGGGCGGCACCGGCCGTTCGACCGGTGCCCAGCACTCACAGAGCCTGGAAGCCTGGATCATGCACACGCCGGGCCTGCGCCTGGCCATGCCGGCGACCGTCGCCGATGCCTATCACCTGCTGCGCCACAGCCTGACCATGCCGGACCCGGTGGTCTTCATCGAGCACAAGGCGCTCTATGCCCAGAAGGAAGACGTCGATCTCTCTGCCCCGGTGCCGCCGTGGGGCAAGGCGGCGATCCGGCGCAAGGGCGACGATCTCGTTATCGTCACCTATTCCCGGCAGGTTCGCTTCGCGCTCGCCGCCGCCGAAAAGCTGTCGAAAGTCGGCATCGAGGTGACCGTCATCGACCTGCGCACGCTCAACCCGCTCGATTTTGACACGGTGCGCGAAGAGGTTGAGCGCGTCGGTAAAGCGATGGTGGTGAGCGAAGGAGCGCTCACCGGCGGCGTTGCCGCCGAGCTGGCCGCGCGCATCAGCGAGGAGTGCTTCGACTTCCTCGAGCAGCCGGTGGTGCGGGTTGCCGGCGAAGATGTGCCGATCGCCGTCTCGCCCGGGCTCGAAGCGGCAAGCGTGCCCAATGCAGAGCTGATCAGTGAAGTGGCGGAGCGCATCGTCCGATGGTGACCCACACACTCACCATGCCGCGGCTGGGCGAGACGATGGAGGAAGGCCGCGTCACCAAGTGGCTGGTCGCCAACGGGGCCGGTTTCAAGCGCGGTGAAACGATCATCGAGATCGAGACCGACAAGACGCTGGTCGAATATCCGGCGCTCGGCGATGGCACGCTGACCGAGACGCTGGTGGGCGAGGGCGATCAGGTCACCGTCGGCGCACCACTTGCGCGCATCGAAGTTCGCGATGCGGCCGAATGGCAAGACGGCGTCGCCGGCGAAGAAACACCGAGCGGGAACACCGCCAACGAAACGCCCGCGCCAGACGAGTCCGCGATACCGGCCAACCTGAACGACATGCAGATGCCGCGCCTCGGCGAGACGATGGAGGAGGGGCGCATCGCCCGATGGCTCAAGCGCGCGGGCGAACCGTTTGTTCGCGGTGAGGCGATCGTCGAGATCGAGACCGACAAGACGGTTGCGGAATTTCCGGCTCTCAGTGCCGGCAGGCTGGTCGAGATTCTGCGTGACGCGGGCGAGGTCGTCGCCGTCGGCGAAACGATCGCCCGGATCGAATCGGAAAGTGAGGATGGCGCCGCTGTAAGCCTCCCGGCTGCGGCGCATGCAGAGGCGGCGCCGCAATCCAAGTCGGATGGCGGCGTTCGCCGCTCTTCGGTGCCGCAGGGCCAGGGAGCGGGTGCGCGTCGACGCGCGACACCGCTTGCCCGAAGGCTGGCACGCCAGCAGGGGCTCGATATCGCAACGATCGCCGGCACCGGCCGACGAGGACGTGTCGAGAAGGCAGATGTGCTGGCCGCGGTGGCGGCCGGCGCACCGGGCGGCGGCGCTGCGCAGGCCGCTGACACCACCGTGGCGGCGCCCGCTGCTGCACCGGCAGCGCCGGCCCGGGCCGTCACGCCTTCCATGTCAGATGCGCAGATCATGCAGCTCTTCGAGGAGGGCGAATACGACGTCGTCCCCCACGACAATGTGCGCAAGATCATCGCCCGGCGGCTGGTCGAGGCGAAGACCACGATCCCGCATTTCTATCTGACCGCCGATACCGAGATCGACGCGCTGCTGACGCTGCGCCGGGAGATCAACGCGTCTGCCCCGAGGGACAAGGACGGCAATGCCGCCTACAAGGTCTCGGTCAACGACCTCATCATCAAGGCGCTGGCGATGGCGCTGATGCGCGTGCCGGACGCCAACGTCACCTGGACCGAGGGCGGCATGCTGCACCACAAGCGCGCCGACATCGGCGTGGCGGTGGCGATCCCCGGCGGCCTGATCACGCCGGTGGTGCGCCATGCCGACAGCAAGCGCATCTCGGACATCTCCAACGAGATGAAGGATCTGGCGGCGCGGGCCAAGGCGCGGCGGCTGGCGCCGGAGGAATATCAGGGCGGGTCGTCGGCGGTCTCCAATCTCGGCATGTACGGGATCAAGGACTTCGCCGCGGTGATCAACCCGCCGCACGCGACGATCCTGGCGGTCGGCGCCGGTGTCGAGAAGCCGGTGGTGCGCGACCACAAGGTAGAGATCCGCACGATCATGTCGGTGACGCTGTCAACCGACCATCGCGCGGTCGACGGCGCGCTCGGCGCGCAACTCCTCGCCGCCTTCCGCGATCATATCGAGAAGCCGGCGAACATGCTGGCCTGAGCCTCGTCCTGGCCAGACAAGAAGAAGCGGGAGGACAACAAATGGGCTATTTCCTCACGGCGGACGGCGGAACCGGAAGCATTCGGGCACGGGTCTACGATCTGTCGGGGACTGAAATCGCCAGCGAAGCGGTTCCCTATGACACCCATTTCTCGAGCGGTGCCCGCGCCGAACAGGCACCCGCCGACTGGTGGCGCTGCTTCGTGGCGGCGGCGCGCAAGGCGATCGCCGCCTCCGGCGTTGATCCGAGCCAGATCGAATCGATTGCTTTGGCGACGACCTGTTGCTCGGTGGTCGCCCTCGACGAGAACGGCGATGCGCTGCGCCCGGCGATCATCTGGATGGATGTCAGAGCCGGCGAGGAAGCCGACGCCGTGCTGGCAACCGGCGACGAGGCAGTCAAGGTCAACGGCGCCGGCAAAGGCCCGGTCTCGGCCGAGTGGATGATCCCCAAGGCGCTGTGGATCAAACGCCACGAACCCGAAATCTTCGACCGGGCTCATACCATCTGTGAGTATCAGGATTTCATGACGATGAAGCTGACCGGCGAGCGCGTCGGCAGCCTGTCGAACGTTTCGCTGCGCTGGCATCATTCTCCCGAGCGCGGCGGTCGGCCGGATACGCTCATCGAGAAACTCGGCCTGGAAGCGCTGAAGGAGAAGTGGCCGTCGGAGATCGTCGCCGCCGGCGACGTCATCGGACCGCTGAGCCGCAAGGCCGCCGACGAGCTTGGTCTCGGCACGTCGGTCAAGGTCGTCCAGGGCGGCGTCGACGCACTGGTCGGCATCGTTGGCCTTGGCGTCTGCAAGCCCGGCCAGCTGGCGCTGATCACCGGCTCCTCGCACCTGCAGTACGGCATCACCGACAAGCCGATCTTCGCGCCGGGAATGTGGGGCGCCTACGACAACACGCTCTACCCCGGCCGCTACCTCGTCGAGGGCGGGCAGACGTCGACCGGATCGATCATCGAGTGGCTCGGCCGCATGATGAACGGGACGATGGATCTTGCGGCGCTCAACAAGAAGGCGGCGGAACTCGAGCCGGGCAGTGACGGCTTGATCGTGCAGGACCACTTCCAGGGCAATCGCACGCCCTACACCGACTCCCTGTCGCGTGGCGCCATCATCGGGCTCACCCTTGCCCACGAGCCGCACCACGTCTTCCGCGCCATCATGGAGGGAATCAGCCTGGGGACGCGGCTGATCCTCGACACGATGGCCGAGGCCGGCTTCCCCACAAAAGAGATTACCATCGGCGGCGGTACGCTCGCCTCACCGCTGTGGCTGCAGATTCACGCCGATACCGCCGGGCTGCCGGTCGTCGTCCCCAACGGGCGCGATGCGCCATCGGTCGGCGCGGCGGTGCTCGCCGCCAAGGGCGCCGGCCATTTCGACACCATCGACGACGGCATCGCCGCCATGGTCAAGCCCGGCAGGCGCATCGAACCGCGCAAGCGCGAATCTGCCCTCTACGAGGAAATCTACGCACGCTACCGCGCGCTTTATCCGGCGCTGAAGGCGCTGCCGAATATCCAGTGAGGAAACGATGTCTTCGCAAACAGATGCTCTTGATGTCTTCAGGGTGACCGGCCGCGTAGCCGTCGTCACCGGTGGCGCGCGCGGAATCGGACGCGCCATTGCCGAGGTTCTCGTACAGGCGGGTGCCCGCGTGGCGGTCGCCGACCGCGACATAGCCGTCGCGGAGACAACGATAAACAGCCTCAATGCGATCCGCGCAGACGCCGCCATCGCGGTCGAGATGGACGTTACGTCCAAGGCCAGCATCGAAGCGGCCGCCGACACGATCGCCAAGGCGTTGGGCCCGGTCGAGATCCTCGTCAACAATGCCGGCATCGTGAAGAACGCGCCGTCGATCGAGGTCACCGAAGAGGATTGGCACAGCGTGATCGACGTCAATCTGCATGGCGTCTTCTTCTGCTCTCAGGTCTTCGGCGCGGCCATGGTGAAGGCGCGGAAGGGCGCGATCGTCAACATCGCGTCCATCGCTGGCCAGGTGCCGGTCCGCCCGCAGCCGCAGGCCTCGTACAACGCCAGCAAGGCTGCGGTGAACCTGATTACCAAGTCGCTTGCCGTGGAATGGGCGAAGACCGGCGTGCGCGTCAATGCGGTGGCGCCGGGCTACATCGCGACCGAGCTCACGGTGGCCGGACGCAGCAACCCCGATTGGTACCCGGTGTGGCTCGATTCGACCCCGGTGGGTCGCCTCGGCGAGCCGGCGGAGGTGGCGCGGGCCGTGCTGTTCCTGGTCTCTGACGCGGCAAGCTACATCACCGGCACGACGCTGACCGTCGATGGCGGCTACACGGCGATCTGAAGCCTTGGGAGAACGGGAAATGGCAGAGGGAAAGCAAGCGAGAACTGCACTTGTTACCGGTGCGAGCCGCGGGATCGGCAAGGCGATCGCTCTTGGATTGGCTTCGCGCGGCTATGCCGTGGCGCTCAACGACATCGAAGGCCAACGGCAGGAGCTTCAAGCCGTCGCGGACGAAATCGCCGGCAAGGGCGGGACGGCCGTTCTCGCCATCGCCGACGTCAGCAAGAAGGCCGAGGTCAGGAAGATGGTGGCCGAGGTTGTCGCGAAATTCGGACGTCTCGATACAATCGTCAACAATGCCGGCATTCTGATTGCCAGCGACGTAGAGCAGCTCCCCGAGGAAGCCTGGGACGCCGTGCTCGATGTCAATGCCAAGGGCACCTTCCTGGTGACCCAGGCCGCGCTTCCCACCATGAAGAAGCAGGGCTACGGGCGCATCGTCAACATCGCCTCGATCGGCGGCAAGCACGGCGCGCCGATGCAGGCGCACTACTCGGCGTCGAAGGCGGCGATCATGGGCTTCACCCGCGTGCTGGCGCAGGAAGTCGGCGAGATCGGCATCACAGCCAACTGCGTCTGCCCCGGCATCATTTATACGGAGATGGGGCGCGTCAATCTGGATGACCCGGCGGTCAGCGAGATGTGGCGCGAGAAGACAGCCATGCGGCGGATCGGCATGCCCGAAGACGTCGTCGGCGCTGTGGCCTTCTTCGCCTCCGACGACGCGGCCTTCATCACCGGCCAGACGCTGAATGTCGACGGCGGAATCGTCCTGAGCTGACGCATCTCGGGAGCGCTTGTCATCCCCCCGGTCGTGAACCGGGCGCCGGACCTTGTCGACCTTATTCAGTCGCCCGCTCATTTCTCCGTCCGGAACAGACCGGCCGGGAGGGACGGCTCACGGGAGGGGGAAGAGAATGAAGCACAATTATCTGAAGGTTTCCGACAATACGGCTTTGCACTATGTCGAGGCCGGCGAAGGCCGGCCGTTGCTGCTTGTGCCTGGGTGGTCGCAGTCGGCGGCAGAGTTCGTCCACCAGATCGATGCGTTCAGCAAGTTCGCGAAAGTCCTCGCGATCGATATGCGCGGCCACGGCGAATCCGACAAGCCTGAGGTCGGCTACCGGGTCCAGCGTTTGGCCAAGGACCTCTTCGACCTGATCGGCGGGCTCGCTCTCGACCGACCCGATGTGCTTGGCCACTCCATGGGCTGCTCGATTGCCTGGTCATATCTGTCGATGTTCGGCGACGAGCGGCCGCTCGGCCGTCTGGTTCTGGCCGATGAGGCGCCGGCGGTTGTCGCCCAGCCGGACTGGGACGACGAAACGAAAGCGGCCGCCGGCTGTCTCTTCCCGGATTTCGAAACGCTCGCGCAGTTTGAGGGTCGCGTCGTCGCGGCGAAGGATGCAGCGGCGACCAAGGCGCTCATACGCGGCATGTTCACGTCGTCCATCAGCGAAGACGACCTTAACTGGATCGCGTCAGAGAACATCAAGCTCCCCCGACCCTATGCGGCCGAGCTTCACCACGATCACGTTTCGCTCGACTGGCGCCGCGAAATCCGGTCCATCCGCAATCGGACGCTGGTCATCGGCGGCGATGTCAGCATCTTTTCGGCTCGGTCACAGGGCTGGATTGCAGAGCAAATTCCCGGCGCGCGCGTCGAAATCTTCAGCGAGGCAGACAAGGGATCGCATTTCATGTTTTTCGAGAACGCAGAGAAATTCAACGGCCTCGTCCAAGATTTCCTGTCGCGTTGAGTTCGCCCGCAGATGCAAACCGGGGAACATGCCGAGCCAACGAGTTCATTCGTGTTTGGCTCGGCAATTAGCCCCCATAGGCTCAATCGCGATCGCGCGAGTCGGCAAGAGCATTCGCCTCTTGAACGGACCGAATATTCTGTCTGTTCAAGACGAGATCCCTGCCAAAGGTGAGCGCGCGCGCCTCGCATTGGGCCCGCAGATCCGGGTCGTCGATCAGCTCGAAGTCGGCGTTGTGAGCAAGGCCCAGAATCCGCCTGTGGATGCCAATGCCGGCAAAGCCGAGCATTTCTTCCCAGGTCGTCTGCATGAACTTTTCGAGCGCGCCGCCTGAAGAGTCACGCTGATCCTCAAAGAGTTCCCTGTGGTAGAGGATGCCCGTCCGCTCCGCACGCCAGAGGCGCGAGAACTCGTCTCGAAAGCTTGCCCAGATGTCTGCAACGACCGCGAGCAGGTAGCGGCGCATGTCGGCCCGGCTGCCCGCCTGCTCATGTCCGCGCTGAGAGAAGAACGACATCCAGAAGTCGCCCATCAGGGTGCCGATGTCGAAGGCCATCGGGCCATAGAAGGCAAATTCCGGGTCGATGGCCTTACTGCTGGCGGCCGTGACCATGATGGACCCGGTATGGAGATCGCCATGGACCAGCGTCTCGGCCTTCGTTGTGAAGCTCAGCTTCAGCCTCTGGGCCTCGGCCTTCAGGTTGCTGTCGGCGCGAAGGGATGCCGCGAGACAATCGAGTTGCGGCGCGGTGTGTCGGTTGTGCGGAGCAACAAAGTAGGGATCGGAGAAGACGAGGGTCTCCGTGATGTTGCAGAGATCCGAATTGCCGGCGAAGAGTGCCAGATCCGCCTTGCGCTCGCGCGCCTCCATGTGAAGATCGGATCCGCGAAAAAGAGTGCGCGCCATGAACAGACCGAGGTGCTCGGCTACCTGCGGCAGTTGTTGCCCGAGGATCAGAGCCTTGCGCAGGGTCAGGTACCCCTCAAGATGTTCCATGACGATGAACGCCTGTTGCTCGTCGAAATGGAACACGGCCGGCACGGTGCCCGGCGCGCGCATTTCCTGGCGCACGAGCGCCTGATACTCGAAGAAAGTGCGCCTGAGCGAGAGAGGCCAGCTCTCGCCGACCAGACGAAAATAGGGCAGGGCCTGCTTGACCACGACGGAGCCCCGATCCCCCTTCACGATAAAGACGAGGTTGAGATTGCCGTCGCCGACCTCGCGGACATTCCATCGCGAAATGTCGGCACCGACGCGCTCCCTCAAGACCGCGAGTTCGCCCAGCCGTGGGGGAAGCGTCTCGGCGGTCAAGGCCTGAAATGGCCCTGAATGCTGCATTTCCGTCATCTCAAGCTCGGGCCGAGGGCTCAGGGGCTGGGCCCTTCTCCTGCACTGTAGCGAAGATCGGCGCACTTGCGGACGATTTCAAACCAGACAATGCAGGTGGGCCACGCCAAGGTCCGCGGTTCCCGCGAGCGGCATCAACCAGCGCGAGCAGCATGTTTGCGGGATGCTATTTTGCAGCGCGGCCGCGGCAGGAACGGCAAGCGGCCGCCGGCCGCACGGTCAGATTCGCCGCCGGGCCTGGATGGCGTTGGCCACCATGACGACGAGGAGCAGGCCGCCCCAGATAAGGTCCTTGGCGAAGTTGGAGACCTGCAGCATGTTGAGGCCGCTCGACAGGAACTGAAGCGACAACACCGCAAGCACCAGGCCCAGCACTTTGCCGAAGCCGCCATATGGGTTGATGCCGCCGAGCACGCAGATCAGGATCGACAGCAGCAGGTAGCTGGAGCCGTAGTCGGCTTTGGCGGAATTGGCCCGGCTCATGATGATCAGTCCGGCGGAGGACGCAAACAGGCCGGAAATCACGTAGGTCCTGATCGTCACGCCGAAATCGTCGATACCGATGAAGCGGGCCGCCAGTGCGTTGGTGCCAAGCATCTGGATTTTCAGCCCCAGCGCGGTGCGCTCCAGCACCAGCCAGACGATTGCCGCGATGAAAATGAAGACGATCAGCGGCACCGGTATGCCGAATACGTCACCATTGCCGAGAAAGGCGAAGGCTACGGGAAAGCCGAGAACGGCGCTGCCGCCGGTGGTCGCCACGGCAAGGCCGGTGAACACGAGGCCGGAGCCCAGCGTCGCCAGAATCGCCGGCAGGCCGAAGAAGCCGATGGCGATGCCATTGGCCAGTCCGCCCAGCGCGCCGATGGCGAGCGCCGCTGCCATGGCCGTCGCGATGGTCCCGCCGGCGAGCATTCCGGTTGCGGTGTCGCCGGCGAAATGCTTGAGGATCAGGGCCGCCATGACAGCCGACAGGTTGGCGAGCCCGACAACGGAGAGATCGATGCCGCCGGTCATCATGGCCAGCATCATGGCCAGCGCCAGAATGGCAAATTCCGGGAACTGGAAAGCCATCGAGCTGAAGTTGGCCAGCGTCAGGAAGCGCGACGGATCGAGCATCGCCAGGACGACGAAGATGAGCACGGTCAGCACCGCCAGACGGCCGACCTCGGAGGACAGCAGCCGGGCTGCGCCTTCGGAGCGGCCAGTGGGGCGAGGAGCGGGCAGGTCGGCCATCGCGGTTTCCTAGGCGGCTCTTAGCGCGGCGCGTTTGGCCTGGAAGGCCGGCAGCCCGGTGCCCAGCAGAATCAGTGCTCCGATGACGACGCTCTGCCAGGTCGAGGGAATACCCAGCAGGATCAGGCTGTTCGACACCAGTACGATCAGCGCCAGGCCGAGCAGCGTGCCGGTGATGGTGCCGTAGCCGCCGGTGAGCCGGGCACCACCAAGGACCACGGCGGCGATCACAGACAGTTCGAGGCCGACGAGATCAAACGGATTGGCGACGCGTGCCAGCGATGCGTGAATGATCCCCGCCAGGCCCGACAGCGCCCCGACATAGGCATAGATGAAGATCTGCACGCCGCGGACGTTGACGCCGATGCGCCGCGCACTCTCGGTCGACCCGCCGATGGCGTAGATCTGGCGGCCGAGCAGTGTCTTGTGGAGGAGAAACCAGGTTCCGACGACGACCAGGACCAGCGCGACGAAGGCCCATGGCAGGGAATAGAAGTAGCCTTCGCTGTTGGTGCCGCGGATCATGAACATGCGCGAAAAGTTGCGCATGTCGGGCGGCACGTTGGAGATGAGCTGACTGCCGACGAAGGTAAGCAGGAAGCCGCGAAACACCGAGAGTGTGCCGAGGGTCACGATCAGTGTCGGCAGACGGAAGCCGGCGATGAAGATGGCGTTGATCAGGCCGAGCCCGGTTCCGATGACGGTCGACACGACGAAAGCGGCGTACCACGGCACGTCGATGCCGGTCTTCACCAGTATCAGCGTCGTCGAATACATCGAGAAGGCCGCGATCGCCGTGAAACTGACGTCGATTCCGCCGGAAACCAGCACGACCAGGACGCCGATCGCAAAGATGCCGAGCACGATCGAATTGCGCAAAAGATCGAACAGGGTCGGCACCGAGAAGAACCGGGGATCGACCGCGGTGGTGAGCGCGCAGAAGGCGATCACCACCAGGAGGACCAGCGTCTCGTTGCGTGTCCAGTCGATCCTCATGCCGCCACCTGTCCTCATGACGCCAGCTCGTCTGCCAGTTCGCGCTGGGAGGTCTCGTTGGCGGCGAACTCGTTCACGATACGCCCGCCCTTCATGACCAGGATGCGATGACAGCAGGCGAGGAGTTCCGGCAAATCGTCGGAGATCACGATGGTTCCGAGCTTCTCGGCCGAGAGGCCGGCGATGATCTGGTGGATATCGACCTTGGAGCCGATGTCGATACCCACGGTGGGGCCGTTGAGAATGAGGATGCGCGGCCGCTTGGCAAGCCAGCGCGCCAGCACGACGCGCTGCTGGTTGCCGCCGGAAAGCCAGCGCACCGGCGCCGCCAAATTCGGCGCCGCTACGTTGAGGCGCTTCAACCAGGTGGCAGCCTCGGCCGCGAGCCCTGAACGGTCCAGCCAGCCGACGAGCAGCTTTGCGAAGGCGCCGACCCGCCCGACGGAAATGTTGCGGACGACAGACTGGGTCTGGAACAGACCTTCGGTCAGGCGGTCCTCCGGCACATAGCCGATGCCCGCGTCGATCGCGTCGAGCGGGCTGTGCAGCGTCAACGGCTTGCCGTCCATCCGGATCTCACCGCGATCCGCCAGCAACAGCCCGAACAGGGTCTTGGCGAGCTGCGTGCGTCCGGAGCCGAGACGGCCGGCAACGCCCAGCACCTCGCCCGGCTTGAGCGTGAAACTGATATCGCGGAGTTGGTTCTCCCAGCCGAGGCCCTTGACCTCGAGAACGGGATCGACGTTCGCATCGAACGGCTGGGCGACGGTTTCGAGGAAATGCCGGCCGGTCATGTGAAAGGCGAGCGAATCGAGATCGAACTCCGCCGTCGGTCCGGAGGAGACGACCACGCCGTTGCGCAGCACCACGATCTTCTGGCAGACCTCGAAGATCTCGGTGAGCTTGTGGCTGACGAAGAGCACCGACACGCCCTCGGACTTCAGCCGCAGAATGGTGGCGAGCAGCGAGTGCACCTCGCGCTGGGTCAGCGCCGTCGTCGGTTCATCCATGATGACGAGGCGGGCATCCAGGGCCAGCGCCCGAGCAATGGCGACGAGCTGCTTGTCGGCGACGGGCAGCGCATCGACGCGCGCGTCGAGCGCAATGTCGACATCGATGCGCTTGAGAACCTCGCCGGCCAGCGCGTTCATGCGGCGGCGGTTGACCAGCTTGCTGCCGGTACCGATTTCGGCGCTGAAGGCGATGTTTTCGGCAACCGTCAGGTTGGGGAAGAGGGCGAAATCCTGGAAGATGACCTGGATGCCGCGCGACACCGAACTGCGCGGGTCGAGGTGCGAGAAAGTCTGCCCGTCGATGACCATCTTGCCGGCGGTGGGCGTTTCCACGCCAGCCAGAATCTTGATGAGGGTGGACTTGCCGCTGCCGTTCTCACCCGCCAGGCAGACCACTTCGCCCGTTTCGATGGCAAAGCTGACATCGCTCAATGCCTGAATACCGGCATACGACTTGGAGATACCGTCGAGCCGAACGAGCGGAGTGGAAGGCATGAGCCAACTCGATCTCGGAGGCAGCCCCTCCGGCAAGCGTGCCTGCCGGAGGGTGATTGGATGCGACGACGACTAGAACGGATAGTCCTTGGCGTTGTCCTTTGTGACGTCAACCCAAGCCTGGCCGTAGATGACCTTGCCGTCCAGCGATACCTTCTCGTAGCCGGGGAGGCCAAGGTCCATGCCCTCGGTCGGCTGCTGGCCATCGAGCAGCATCACCGCGATCTTGTTCATCGCGTAACCCGCCAGCGACGGATCCCAGAACGAGATCATGTCGACCGCGCCGGTGTCGAGATACTGGGCGGAAATGGACGGCAGGCTGGTGCCAACCACGCAGGTGTCGGCGGCCATGCCGCGTTCCTCGAGCGCCAGCCCGATGCCGGCCACGTCGGTCGAGGCACTGCCCTCGAAGCCGCGCACGTTCGGGAAAGCGCGGAGAAGCTCCTGCGTCTTGGCGTAGGCGTTCTGCTGGTCGTCCGCCGTCTCGTTCTTCGAGCCGACCATCTTCATGTCGGGATAGTTCGCCTTCTGATAGGCGACGGCCGCGTCCACCCATTCATTGTGCGACTTGGAGGTGAGCGAACCGACGAACACCGCGTATTCGCCCTTCTCGCCCATGCAGGCGGCAAGCTTCTTCATGAAGTGCTCGCCGTAGGCGGCGTTCTTGAAAGCCTCGATGTCCCAATCGGCGTTCTGGATGGTCGAGGCTTCGTGCGACACGACCTTGATGCCGGCATCCATTGCCTTCTTCAGCACCGGCTCGACTGCCTCGACCGAGAACGGCACGACTGTGATGGCGTCAACCTTCTGGGCGATGGCGTCTTCCAGGATCTGGACCTGCAGCTGCGCGTCGGCCTTGGCCGGGCCCTGCTGATAGGCATTGTTTCCGGTGTCGGCGGCAAACTTCTTGACGCCTTCCTCCATGCGGTTGAACCACTGGATGCCGCTGATCTTCACGACGGTTATGATGTTGTACTTCTTGTCGGCCGCATAGGCGCCGGCAATCCCGGTGACGAGCAGCGCGGCACCGGCCACACTGGCGAGCAATTTCTGCGTTCTTGACATTTGTTCTCCTCCTTGGGCTTCCTTAGACCACCTTCGCTTGGGCCTAGCCTGATGCGAAGGGAATTCAGTCGCCTCCTCCGGCCAGGGTTTATGTTTTGGTTACGCCGGAAAGCTCGAATTGCAGCTTGTGGAGCGCAGAGGCGTTGAGATCACCATAGCCCTTGTTGACGGCGGCCTGATAGAGTTCGGCCGTCAGGCTCGTCGAGGGCACGGCGACATTAAGGCTGCGCGCGAACGCTCCGATCAGATGCGCATCCTTGAGCATGTGCTTGAGATAGAAATTCGGTTCGAAATCGCCCTTGAGCGATGCCCGGCTGACCCCGCGGATGAGCCCGGACGAGAAGTCCGTCACATCGAGATAGCCGGTCAGGGCATCGGTATCGATACCGGCCTTCTGGGCCAATGCCAGCGCCTCGCCGAGCGACACCATCTGCGCCGATACCAGCAGGTTGCCGACCAGCTTTGCCGCAGCGCCTTTGCCCGCCGAGCCAATGTAATGGACTGTGGCGGCCAAGCTCTCGATGACCGGCTTGACGGCATCGAACGCGGCACGCTCCCCGCCGCAGACGAAATCGAGACGCCCCTCCCAGGCTTCGCCGCGCGAGCCAAACACCGGCGCATCGAGATAATCCAGACCACGCTCGCGCGCCTTGCCGGAAAGATCGAGCGCCAGGGATGGGTCGGTCGTGGTGGTGTCGACGATCGTCGTACCGGCTTCGGCAACCGCGAAAAGTCCGTCCGGACCGGCAAGCACCGCACGCTGTGCATCCGGTCCGGTCAGGGAGACGATGACGATCTTCTTGCCGGCGACCGCTTTGCCGATGGTCGAAACGACCTCGGCCTTTGCCAGATCGGCGGGCAGGTCGCAGGCCGACCGGTTCCACGCCGTCACTTTATGCCCGGCCTTCAGGAGATTGCGGACCATGCCGCGTCCCATGATGCCGAGACCGAGAAAACCAATATCGCTCACCACACGCTCCTCATACTGATCAATGCCCCTGCGCCGGTTGATCGCGCCCGAGCGCTTCGACGATCCGCACCAGCGCCAGCTGACCGGGATCGTACAGGCCGATGCTGGCCTCTCCGAACATGCGGGCACGGCCGAGCTTGTTGGGCTTGCCCTTGAAGTCCTCCAGAGTGGCTTGTGCCGCCGCGAGGCCACGGGCGTAGGTTACGCTGGCCGGCGCACCGCGCGTCGCACTGGCCATGGCGTAGAGAACGTCGAGCACCGTCTTGTCGCCGAGCGCCCCCTTGCCGCGCGCCATCATCGCCGCGAGCGCGCCTTCGATAAGATCCGGCGTCTCGGATATATCGACCTCCGTGCGCCCCTTCAGCGTCTTGGCCGCCGACATCGCCGCCGTCGCCAGCAGCGTGCCGTAGGACGACGACGACACCCGCTGCATGGCCTTGGCGCACTCCATGAAGGCGAGACCGAGATCGTCGGGCAGCTCCGTCCTGGCGACCTCGGCGAACCCCTGCGACACGGTGATGCCGAGATCGCCATCGCCGAGCGCCGCATCGGCTGCATTGAGGTCCACCGCTGCCGCATTCATGGCAGCGGCGACCCGCACCAGCGCTTCGTGGACATCTTTCGACGTGATCATGGCGCCCCGTTCAACTCCTTCCCTGTGACGGTCTTCGGCCGTCCTATTTCTTCCAGTACGGGCAGTCGCACGGCGCCGCCAGCAACCGCTCGATCTCGCCGTCGAGACGGCAGACGGTGAGCGTCGCGCCCGCCATCTCCATGGAGGTGGCGTAGCGCCCGACCAGCGGGTCGACGATCGCGATGCCGGCATCGGAGAGCCGCGCATTCAGCCGCCGATAGACGATGTAGAGCTCCTCCAGCGGCGTCGCGCCGAGCGAGTTGACCAGAACCGAGACCCGTTCGCCGCGCCCGATATCGACATCCGCCAGGATGCGGTCGAGCATCTCGTCGGCAATCGCGTCGGCCGGCTTCAGCTGGTCGCGCCAGATACCGGGCTCGCCGTGGATGCCCATGCCCATTTCCATCTCGTTCTCGCCGATGGTGAAGGTCGGCGTGCCCGCCTGGGGCACGACGCAGGGGGTCAGCGCAAAGCCGATCGAGCGGCAGGCGTCGGCCGTCTTCTGCGCCGCCGCGGTCACCGCGTCGAGGTCGCCGCGCTCCTCCGCCCGCGCACCGGCCGCCTTGAAGGCGAACACCATGCCGGCGACGCCGCGCCGCTTGGCGGCCTCTTCCGGCGGCGCCGACGCCACGTCGTCGGCGAGCAGCACCGTGGTCGAGCGGATATCCTCCATCTCGAGCATCTCGCCGGCCATGTCGAAGTTCATGACGTCGCCGCCGTAATTGCCATAAAGCCGCAGCACGCCGGCCCCGCCATTGGCCAGCCGCATGGCGCCCGCCATCTGCTCGGCAGAGGGCGAGGCGAAGACGTTGCCGATGGCGCAGGCGTCGAGCAGCCCCGGGCCGATATAGCCGGTGAAGACAGGCAGGTGTCCGGAGCCGCCGCCGGTCACGATGCCGACCTTGCCGGGCACCGCGCCGCCGGCGCGCGTGATCACCCGCTTCTCGGGCTGGGCAAAATACCCCGGATGGGCCGCACACAGACCGTCGAGCATCTCGTCGACATAGCCCGCAGCATCGTTCATGACCTTCTTCATCGTTCCTCCTGGCGCATTTCGAAGTGGAGCTGTCTACCTGCAGCCCGCTTGTTACGCATATGCGCGCAATTTGCATAATTGCGCACAAGCATTTGCGCAGTCAAGCACCGAAAGTCGGTGATCCTGGAACCGCGTCCCTGGCGATTTCGGTGTGATGGCTCAATCTATTGGCGACATATGGGCGCGCAGCGCGCATATGTCGCCGCCACAAGCCGGCGCTTCAAGGTTGGCCGGCCTCGGGGCCGCCCGCGCCCTCCATCTTCGTCTGTTCGTCGAGATCGACGATCAAGCGGGCGTTGACCGCGCTCGTTGCCAACGTGCCGATGATGCCTGAACGCAGGGCACCAAGCAGAGGCAGCGTCTTGTTGCGCTCGCTGGCGACCGCCACAACGTTCGGGATCCAGCGGAAGTCGTCGTGAGACAGGCCGATGACGCGGTCATGGAGTTCCGGCGCTGAAGGTCGACCGTTGATGTCGAGAAAATCATAGCCGGAGACATCGACAACGGTGCCGTGCAGTCGCGCATGTGCGATCTCCTGCGCGGTGTACCATCCCATTCTGACGAGGTAGCTCGACTCGGTCAGATCGCCGATGCCGATCAACGCCATGTCGGCACGGCGAGCGCGGTTAAGCGTATGCTGAACGGTCGGATCACGCAGTAACAGCGCCCGCAGCTCGGGCTCGGGCACATGTGCCGGCGCGTAGAGCGTTTCGCTGCGACCGCCGAATGCCGACGCGAAGCGTCGAGCGATGTGGTCCGAATTCAGGCCCTCACCAACCTTCAACGACCCGCCGATGGAGCTGACAAACGTGCAGCGACGTGAGGAGGGTGCGCCGAGATGCGCAGCAACGGCCCCAAGGTTGCGCCCCATGCCAACGGCCACCGTTGTCTGGTCCGTCAGGGTCTCCGTGAGATAATCGGCAACGAGCTCGGCAACAGCGCCTCTCTGCTGAGCGTCGTCGTCGTGATCCACGGCAATCAGCGCTCTATGGATTCCGAAGCGCGCTTTGAGTTCTTGCTCAAGCGCAGAGAACTCGGCCGGATTCAGATTGATGCGGATCGTGACAAGACCAAGCTCGCGCGCCCGCTTCAGCAACCTGCCGATCTTGGTCCGCGAGAGCTTGAGCGAGTGCGAGATTTCGTCCTGGGTCTTTCCTTCATAGTAGTATTGCTTCGAGACAAGAGTGGCCAAGCTTATCTCGTTTGGTTCCGTGGCCATTGTGCTGTTCCCCGGTCCAACCACACGCCAGGCGCAGATTACCACTGCCCCCGAAGTGGCCATTTTCTGAATTCAGCCGATCAGGTTCTGATCCATTTGGAACTGGTTGGCAAACCCGAGCGGCAGCAGCCGTGTGGCGGTCGCGCCATACAATGCCGATCAGCTTGCGCTGTTGCGGCCAGCCGGACGCAAGCCGACCCGTCTCAGTTGGTCGGTCCGGGCGAAGCCGGTGAGCCGGCTGTCACCCTGGCAATCGGATCGCTGAGGCTCATGCAAACGAGAGCTGGACCTTGACGGATCGCGACCGATCGGCCGCCACGTCGAGCGCCTCGCGGGCTCGCTCCATCGGCAAGGTGTCGGTAATCAACGGTTCGACGTTGATGATGCCACGGTCTATGAGCCGCACCGCCTCCGCAAACTCTGCATGAAACCGGTGCGCTCCCTTCAGTTCGATCTCTTTTCCCACGATCCGGTCGATCGGGACGGGGAGGTTGCCGGCGACGCCGACCTGGACGATCGTGCCGAGCGGCCGGACGGACTCGATCGCCGTTCGCAGGGCGGCCGGCGCGGCGGAACATTCGAAGGCGATATCGAAAAAGCCCTTGTCAGCTGAATAGGCTTCGACGGCTGCTGCGTCACCAGCGACGTTGATCGTTCGCGTCGCCCCCATGCGTGTCGCAACCGCGAGGGTCGCGTTCGTGAGATCGGTCACGACGACTTCGCTGGCTCCGCGTTCCCGCGCAACGGCGGTGCACAAGGCTCCGATGGGCCCCGCGCCGGTCACGAGCACGCGCTTGCCGACAAGCGCGCCGGCGCGCATGGCCGCGTGGACGCAGACCGCCAGCGGTTCGGAACAAGCGGCTGCAGCCAGGCTGGTGCCAGCGCCGACCGGCAGGCACTGTGCAGCATCCACGACGATCAGGTCACGGAAGAGGCCCTGCTCGTGCGGAACGCGCATAGCCGAACCATTGAAGCGCATGTTGAGGCAGTGCTGGAAATGGCCCTCCCGGCAGAACCGACATTTCCCGCAAGGCCGGCTCGGATTCACCGCAACCCGGTCGCCCGCGGCGAGATCGGACACATCGGCGCCTGTCGTCACGACGGTGCCGGCCGCTTCGTGGCCGAGGATGATCGGCTCACGCACGCGGATCGGGCCGAAACCGCCATCGTGGTAGTAGTGCAGGTCAGAACCGCAGATGCCACCTGCGCCGATAGCCAGCAGCACTTCGCCCGAACCTGGCGTCGGCGCTTCTTCAATATCGATGCGAATGTCCGACCGTCCATAAAGGCGGCATACACGGGTCTTCAAGTTTGAATTCCTTCATGGTGCGGAGCCGATGGGCAGGCGTCGGGTTACCTGTCCGCAGACTCGAAGAACTCCGGATTGCTCGCGGCAATCGCCGGCAGGTTCTCAAGATTGTAACGCAGATGCATACGCATCGCCTTCTCGGCCCCTTCCGCATTGCCCGCCGCAATGGCGTCCGCGATGGCCCCATGTTGCTCTACAAACACGTCCATCGGATAGCGATGGACGAAGAAATAGCGGACGCGGTCCATCTGCGCCTTGACGCTTTCGATGAGGTTGCGGGCATGGATCTTGCCGGCGGCCTCGGCGAGCGTCCGGTGGAATCGTTCGTCCAGCTCCATGAATCGCGGGGGATTGTTGGCCGCCGCGATTTGCTGCTCGGCCAATTGGCCGCGCAGCTCCCCCGCGAGCTCCGGCAAGGGCGAGTTGGCAAGCTCCTTGACGATGTCGGCCTCGATGGCCTCGCGCACAAACAGCGCATCCAGGACTTCCGAGACCGCGATCTTGCGAACGAATGTGCCGCGCTGCGGACGAACCTCGACGAGGCCCTCGACCGACAGCTTGATCAGCGCCTCGCGCACCGGCTGGCGGCTGACTGAGAACTCCGCGGAGATCTGCGGCTCCACGATGCGCGCGCCGGGCAGGATGTCGTTGCGAATGATCCGCTCCCGCAGGATCCGATAGATCTGCGGCCCGACTGCCGCCCCGGCATTCAGCACCAGCCGCGAATCCTGCTGAAAATTCATGCCCAACCTGTCGTCGCTGATCAGCCAATCTAATCAGACTAGGATACTAGTCAAACTAAATCACAACTGGTATGGTAGTCAAAAGTCGGGTGGTCAAGCGGTTCCTACGGGACTGCCAAAAACCCGCGCGGGACGGCCGCGACTGTTTGTGCGCCGCCCCTTTGGGAGGTGGAGTGTTTCGTTGAGGATCACCGACATTCGCGCGACCACCGTGACCGTGCCGCTGGAGGCGCCGCTCAGGCACAGCAACGGCGCGCACTGGGGGCGCTTTGTACGCACCGTTGTCGAGGTCGACACGGATGAAGGCATCATCGGCCTTGGCGAGATGGGGGGCGGCGGCGAAAGCGCGGCACAGGCCTTTGCCATTCTGAAGACCTACCTGGTCGGCCACGACCCGTTCGATCTCAACCGGTTGCGCTACGCGATCTGCAACCCGACAGCGTCGCTCTACAACAACCGCACCCAGCTTCACGCGGCCATCGAGTTCGCATGTCTCGATATCATCGGCAAGAAGCTCGACGTGCCCGTCTACCAGCTTCTCGGCGGACGCTTCCGCGATTCCGTGGATTTCGCCAGCTATCTCTTCTTTCGTTATCCCGACCCCGAGAGCGGCACCGGCGAGGTTCGCGCGGTCGACCAGCTCGTCGATCATGCGCGGGCGTTGAAGGCGGTGCATGGCTTCCGTACCCATAAGCTCAAGGCCGGCGTGTTCCATCCGGATTATGAACTGGAGTGCTATCGGGCGCTTGCTGATGCATTCCCCGCCGACTCGCTGCGTTACGATCCCAATGCGGCGCTCTCCATCGAGGCGGCGATGCGCTTTGCCCGTGCCATCGATCCCCTGCGCAACGACTATCTGGAGGATCCGGTCTGGGGCTTCGCCGCCATGCGGCATCTCCGGGAAAAGACCGCCATTCCGCTGGCGACAAACACGATCGTCATCGATTTCGAGCAGCTTGCCACCAATGTACGCGACACCGCGGTGGACGTGATCCTTCTCGACACGACCTTCTGGGGCGGCGTCCGTGCGTGCATCCGCGCGGCGCAGATCTGCGAGACGTTCGGCCTCAACGTCGCCGTCCATTCGTCAGGCGAGCTTGGCATCCAGCTCGCGACCATGCTGCACCTCGGTGCCGTGCTGCCCAACCTCACCTATGCGGCCGATGCTCACTACCATCACCTGAAGGACGACGTGATTGTCGGCGGCAAGATGACCTATCGCGGCGGCGCCATCTCGGTGCCCACGGGTCCCGGTCTCGGTGTCGTGCTCGATCGTGACAAGCTCGGTCTCTACGCTGACCTCTACAAGTCGCTTGGCGGCTATCCCTACGACCGCGACCCCGGTCGGCCCGGCTGGTATCCGTCGCTTCCGAACACCGACTTTGCTGACCACACCATCAGCTCAACCCCCTCGCTTCGCCCAAACTAGGAGGCGTCGACGAAGCAGGATTCCACCAGTGAACCAAAAGGGAGGATACCCATGACACTAGGATTTCCCAAAAAGTCGGCAGCACTTGCCGCAACACTGCTTGCCTTCAGCGCCCTTGTTCCCCTTTCCGCAATGGCTGCCGATGGGCTCGCCACGGGCGATACCAGCAAGATGAAGATCGCCTTCAGCAACTCATATGCCGGCAATTCATTCCGCCAGGTGATGATCAAGAGCTTCGAGTCGATGGCCGAGCAGGCCAAGAAGGACGGCAAGATCGCCGGCTACACGACCGTAAGCGCCAACAACAACGTCACCGAGCAAGCCTCGCAGATGGAGAACCTGATCCTGCAGGGCTACAATGCGATCATCGTGCTGGCCGGCTCCGACACGGCGCTCAACGGCGCGGTAAAGGATGCCTGCAATGCCGGCATCACGGTGGTTGCGTTTGCCAGCGGTGTTACCGAGCCGTGCGCCTATCGCGTCGACTACAATCTTGACTCCTATGCCAAGGCGGAGCTCGACTTCATAGCCAGCAAGCTCGGCGACAAGCCGGCCAACATCCTCGAAATCCGTGGTATCGCTGGCGACGGATTTGAAACGCGCCTGCATGCGGGCGTCGTGAAGATGATGAAAGAGCACCCGACCTACAAGAGCGTCGGCGAGGTGTTCGGTCAATGGACGGCGACGGTGGCGCAGAAGGAAGTCGCCGGCATTCTGCCCTCGCTGCCAAAGGTGGACGCGGTGCTTACACAGGGCGGCGACGGTTGGGGCGCCGCTCAGGCGTTCAAGGCGGCGGGCCGCGAACTCCCCATCATCATCATGGGCAACCGCGAGGACGAACTGCAGCTATGGAAGGACGAGAACGCGGCGAGCGGCTACCAGACGTTCTCGCTTGGCGCAACTCCCAGCGTTTCGCAAGTCGCCTTCTGGGTGGCTCAGCAGATACTCGCTGGCAAGCAGGTGCCGAAGTTCGTCGAGGTTCCCCTGCTGACCATCAATCAGCCCGATCTCGACGCCTGGCTGAAGACGGTTCCGAAGGGTGGCGTTGTGAACGCGGAATACCCGCAGGAGCTCGTCGGCGAGATTATCGACGCCAATATCGACAACAAGCCGCTACCGGGTGTCCCAGCTCCGAAATAAGCGGATACTCGAACCAAAATAGGCTGATATTCGGACTATGAACACGGGCGCGGCACTCGAAAACGGGGCTCCCCTCGCGGGTGCCGCGCATCCTCTGATCGAAGTTCGCGGTGCGCTGAAGGACTTCGGCGCAGTGCGGGCGCTGGCCGGCGTCGATTTTCACGCCACGCCAGGCGAGGTCGTTGGGCTGGTCGGCCACAATGGCGCCGGCAAATCGACGCTCATCAATGTCTTGTCCGGGACCATCGATCGGACCGCCGGCGAATTTCTTTTCGACGGCAATGCAGTAGGCCACTGGTCGCCCAATGACGCGCGGAAGAATGGCTTGCGTGTCATCTTCCAGGAACTGTCGCTCTGCGCCAACCTGACTGCTGTTGAGAACACGCGTGTCATCCACCACGCCCTCAGCGGCGTTGGCTGGAAGAAACGCGCAATCTCGATCATCAGCGCAGCGCTCGACGATATCTTCCCGGGCCATGGAATACCGATCAACAGCCAGGTCAGCAGCCTGGCCATCGGCGAGCGTCAGATGATCGAGATTGCGCGTGCCTTCAGCGAAAGCGACACCAAAGTGCGCTGCGTCATTCTTGATGAACCAACTTCAGCGCTTGGCCACCAAGCGACGGAGCAGCTGATTGCCCATGTCCGCCGCGCCGCGGCCAGGGGCATCGCCTCGATCTTCATCACCCACCGGTTGAACGAGATTCTTGCGGTCTGCGACCGTGTGGTCGTGATGAAGGACGGCAAGATCGCCGCCGAGCACAAGAACGAGAAGCTGACCCGAAGCCAACTTGTCGAGTTGATGGGCAGCATCGAGAAGCCGCGCGACGTTCAGGACAGAGCCTCTACCCACTCCGACGCCGAACCGCTGGCGAGCTTCGCCGGAAGCGACGACGACGATCACACGATCGAGGTTCGGGCGGGCGAAATTATCGGCTTTGCGGGTCTCGACGGCCACGGTCAGCGCGAGCGTCTGCGCGCAATGTTCGCTGCCTGCGAGCGAGACGCGAAGGAAGCCGGGTCCGCCCCGGCCTTTGTTGCCGGCGATCGCATGACGGAGGGTGTGTTTTCTCTCTGGTCAGTGGCCAACAACCTGACTGTCCGCAACCTGGGCAATCTCGCCCGGTTCGGCTTCGTGTCCATTGCGGCGCTGCGCAATCTGGCGACGGACTGGTTCGCGCGGCTGGGCATCAAGGCGCCCTCCATCAACACGCCGATCCTCAGCCTCAGCGGCGGCAATCAACAGAAAGTGCTGTTTGCGCGTGCGCTCGCTTCCGATGCCCGGATCGTGTTTCTCGACGACCCGATGCGCGGCGTCGACGTCGGCACCAAGCAGGAGGTCTACCGGCTTCTCAGCCTGGAAGCGGAGAAAGGCCGCGGGTTCGTCTGGTACACCACCGAACTCGAGGAACTCGAGAACTGCGCTCGCATCTACGTCTTTCGCGAGGGCCGCGCTGTTGTGAAGCTCGAAGGCGCGGATATCTCGCAGGGCAGGATCCTGCAGGCTTCCTTTGGAGGCGCGCATGGTTGAGGTCGCGATGGGCCGGCGCGTCCGCCGGGGGGGTTCCATTCGCTCGGCGCTGCGGATGGCGCTGCCCGGAATTGCGCTCGCCTGCATGCTCGCCACCATCTTCTGGATCCAGCCGTCGGCAATGAGCTATTTCGGCCTGATGCTGCTGTTCAAGCTGGCGGTGCCGCTGCTGTTCGCGGGATTGGCCCAGATGCTCATCATCATGCTGGGCGATATCGACCTGTCGAATGGCGCCTTTGTCGGACTGATAACCTGCATATCCGCCGTTTATCTGCAGGCGTCGCCTGTCGCCGCGATCGTCGGCTACCTCGGTGCCGTGCTGGCCTACACCGCTTTCGGAACGCTGATCCAGCTGCAGAAGCTGCCGTCCATCATCGTCACGCTGGGCATGTCTTTCGCGTGGCTCGGACTGGCGATCATCGTCCTGCCCGCGCCCGGTGGACATGCGCCGAATTGGCTGATCGATTTCATGAGCTGGAGGCCGCCGCTGCTGCCGCTGCCGGTATGGTTCGCTGTCGGCCTGGCCGTTGCCGGTCACCTGATCATCACGCGCTCCTCCCTCGGCGTGATTCTCAGAGCCGCAGGCGGCAACCCGCGCGCGGTCGAGCGCGCCGGCTGGTCGTTGGACGTGATCCGGATCGGCACCTACGCAGCGGCGGCGCTCCTTCTGTGCTGCGCCGGGCTGGCGCTCACCGGCCTCACCACCTCGGGCGACCCGAATGTTGCGCCGGCCTATACGCTGCTCGGCATCGGTGCCGTCATTCTCGGCGGAGGCTCATTCACCGGTGGCGAGGTCTCGCCGATCGGTACGGTCGTTGGCGCCCTGACCCTGTCGCTCGCCGGAGCGCTGCTCAGTTTCCTGCAGGTGCCGCCGACCTGGCAGATTGGTGCGCAGGGCGTGATCCTCTTTCTCGTGCTTGGCGGGCGTGTTCTCCTGTCGGTGCAGAAGCCATGACCAAACTGCGCACTCTGCTCCCGCCATGGACCTACGGCTTCATCGTGGCGTTCGCCATGTGGCTGGCAACCACCGCCTATTCCGGATTGGGCAGCGCCGGCGCCACGTTGACGACGGCACTCGTCTTCGGCGCGATAAGCGTCACGGTGGGCACCGGCCAGATGTTCGTGATCGCCTCTGGTGCGGGCAACATCGATCTCTCCGTGCCTGCGGTTCTGACTCTCGCCGCCTACGTCTCCATGGCTGTGATGAATGGCCATGACGTCATGCTCGTTCCGGGTCTCGCCGCCGCACTCGCCGTCGGCGCGCTCGCCGGAGCGCTGAACTTCCTCACAATTCTGCTGTTGAGGCTGCCCCCGATCATAGCGACGCTGGCCTGGAGCTTCGTCTTCCAGTCGTTTGCCTTCAACCTGGGCGGCGAGGCAACACTGAAGCCGCCGCAAGTGCTCTCCACCTTCACGACCGTGCGCCTCGCCGGCGTCCCGATCATGCCGCTTGCGGTGATGCTGCTCACCGCTGCCGCCGCGTTTGTGCTCGCCCGCGGAGTATGGGGCCGCCAACTCCTTGCGACCGGCCAGAGCGAGCCTGCCGCGCACTTTGCCGGGATACGCGTCACGCGCGTGCGGCTGCTGGCCTATGTGTTGTGCGGGATGACCGCCGCACTCGCCGGCTTTCTGCTTTCCGGTTTCACCGGCGGCGCCGCGCTCAACATGGGCGACACCTACCTGATGGAGTTGATCGCCGTGGTGGTTCTCGGCGGCACCAGCGTCGCCGGCGGTCAGGCCAACGCGATCGGCATCTGGGGATCGGCGCTGTTCTTCAACCTGATGACCACGATGCTCAACACTTTCCAGATTCAGATCGGAGTGCGGTTCGTATTGATGGGTTTGCTCATCACCCTCATCGTGGCCATCGTTCCTCGTGTACGGGAGACCTGAGATGAACCTGCAGACTCTTTGGCTGGACGATTCGTACCAACGTGTCGACCTGACCCGCAAATTGCGCAACGGCATGCCGGTATGGCCGACGCACCCGCCATTTTGTCAGGAGGCAATCGCATCTTTCGACAAGGGCGACATCGCCTGCAATCATTCCCTGTCACTGAGCGAACACAGCGGCACGCATTTCGATGCACCCATGCATTTCGTGCCAGGTGGCCGGTCCATCGACGCCGTGCCACTCGAACGTTTCTTCGGCCGCATGTTGACCATCGACGTCAGCGACGTCGAGCCCGACAGCCTGGTTGGCGCAGAGCGGATCGAAGCGTTCGAACGGGCCAATGGCGCGGTCGAACCGCACGATGCAGTCATGTTCCACTTCGGATGGGAGAAGTATTGGGATCATCCGAGCGAGGCTCAACGCTTCTTCAGCGATTGGCCGGGGCTTTCGCGCGAAGCCTCCGAGCTCCTGGTCAGCCGCGAAGTGCGGCTGATCGCCACCGACTGCATGTCGATCGACAACTTCAGCAGCACGGAGTTTCCCGCGCATCGCACGCTGCTCGGCGCCGACATCCTCATCGGCGAAAACTTCGACAAGTTGAGCACCATGCCGGCCATCTGCCATTTGGCGACCATGCCGCTGCCGATCGAAGGCGGCTCGGGCTCGCCTATCCGCGCTGTTGCGTTTGTCCGGCGCGAGCCAAACCCCTAGTCATATCGTTCACCGGTGTGGCTTGGTTATTGCGAGCAGGGGTTTTGCCGGGGTCGTGTTCCGAGTGATGGTGTCGGCTGAAGGCCGCGCTCTCCGGCACAGACGGCGCGCCAGACCCTGTTCAGCCGCCGTTTCGTCACCGGGCCCGCGACGACACGGACTCACGCTCCGTCAACTCCAGACTTAGCTCAATCGTGGACGGCGCCCCGCGCCAGCCCTCCAGGCGTTTCATGATCTGCTGGCCCGCAGTGCGTCCAAGCTTCAGGCCCTCGATCCCGATCGAGGTGATGGTCGGGTAGGTGGCGGTCATCCAGTCGACCTGATCGAATGCGATCAGTGACATCTCCGAGGGAATGTTGACGTCGCCCATGCGCAATGCACGCAGAGCCCCAACGGCGATCTGATTGTGCGCGCATATGAGGGCCGTCGGCGGAACCTTGAGCTTCAACAGCCGCGCCGTCTCCCGCTCTCCCAGCTCCGCCTCTCCATATTCGGCGTAGCGTTCGCGACTGCCGACCAGAGATCTGTTGAAGGCAATCTTGCTCTTCGCAAGCGCCGCCTTGTAGCCCGCCAGGATGGCGGCGTAGACGTCGATCCGCAGCGAGCGGGTCAATAGCGCGATGCGTCTGTGCCCCAGACCGATCAGGTGATCCGTCGCGCGAAAACCGGCTTCCCCGTCGGCCATCAGGACCTGGTCCACGCCCAGCCTCGCATTGGGGTGGACGCCCAGCACGAGAGGGCGGCTCGCCTCGCTCCACAGCGAAAGCGTGTGCGACGCAGCCACATCCGGGTGGATGACGAACAGACCGGCTGCGTCGTAGCTCAACGCAAAGTCCACGCCGCGGGAGACCTCGTCGCCGCCGATGCCCGCCCGATAGACGAGGAGGCCGTAGCCGCGTTCGCGCAGGGCGGCCTGTAACCCCTCGACGGCGGAGGCGATCAACGGATTCGACAGGTTGGCGACGATGCAGCCGATCAACCTGGATGAGCCGGTCTTCAGGCTGCGCGCCAGAACATTGACGCGATAGCCGAGTTCCGTTGCCGCCGCTTCCACTTTCTTGCGCGTCGCGTCTCCGACCGCGCGCGTATTGTTCAAGGCATGGGAGGCGGTGGCTGTCGATACGCCGGCAAGCACGGCAACGTCGCGCAGCGTCTTCCTGTGCGGGGTCTTCCTGGGGCGGCGCATCTCTCCTCGTCCGATTCGACCGTGCACGTTTCGATGCTCGTGCCAGTTGGTGCCGGACGGCCGAGCCGCTTGTCAACTGCGCACGGTTTCACAAGCTGCGTTATCGGTGGCGCGCAAACCGTTTGACACATCGCATTGACCTGCTACGGTATGTCAAACGTTTAACATTGGAATATATGTAAAACGATTAACATGCCATCAGGGGAGGAGTTCCCGAGCCGACTGCGGGAGGACGAAGCAGTCTGTCCGGGATGAACAGAGAATGGCCACCGATCAAGCCGACCGCAGCAGCTACAAATACTGGCAGTACACGACGGAATGGCGCGTCGTTCCCAGCCCGAGTTTCGGGGGCGGGGTCAAGCGCGCAGTCGATCTGAGTCACGGGCTCCACGACTATCCCGGGCCCGAGCCGCATATTCCGCCGCCCGCATACGCACACGTCGAACCCTTCGGAAACGGGATCCAGGACCGCGCGCGCGCCTTCGATCACGTTCGCGTCGAGCCGTACCGCTTTTCGGATTCGGACGACAGCGTTGCCGCGATGATTACCGTCTGTACCCAGATGGATCCGCAGCTCGAAGGACCGTTCCTCGGCTATCTGCCGCAACACGTTTACGGGGAACTCGATCCGAAGCTGAAGATGATTGCCAAGGATCCGGCCAACGTCTCTCTGGCACAGCTCATCACCAAGGCAGCCATCATCCGCAGGCCGGCGGGTCCCAAGGAGGAGGTGTCCCTCAAGGACATCCAGGAACTGAGCAAGCACGTCGAACAGGGCGACGCCGTTCTGCTCAACACCGGTTATCTCGATGCCCACCAGGGCGCATTCCATTGGCCGGCCCTGGAAGCCGGCATCACGTCCTGGCTGGTCAAGGAGAAGGGCTGCTTCATCTTCGGTATCGACAGCGGCAGCGTTGAAGGACGCGGCGGCGGTCATCAACCCATCCCCAACCACATGGGCACCTGGGAGAACGGGGGCATCAACCTCGAGGGTATCGTCAATCTCGGTGCTGTGCCGGTGGATCGCTGCATCCTCGTGGCGCTGCCGCTGAAGATCTACGGGCTCGATGCCGGGCCGTGCCGGTGCTTCGCCATTTACGAGGAAGATGGAGAGCGCAAGGTCGTCGACCTGTCGCCGATCGTCGGCCCGTCGCCGGGCGGCCCGGTGCCGCCGCCGCCCTATGCCAAGGTCGAGCCGTTTGCCGACAAGAACCGGGTGACCCGGCGCCTGCGCGTGGATCCGTTCCACGTCGACAACTGCCTGGAAGATCTCGGCATGTTCGTCACCTTCAACAGCCATCTCGGGGCCCATGTCGAGGTTCCGTACGGCAATGGCAAGCCGGACATTTCACACTTTCCGATCGAGGACCTGGTAGGCCCCGCGACCATCTTCGACGTCCCCGCCGGTCCCGGCCAGCAGATCACCGCCGCGATGCTGGAAAAGGCGGGACCGGACTGCAAGGCCGGCGACATTGCCCTGTTGCGGACCGGCTACAGCGACTGGAACTGGGGGCGCGACGACTTCTACGACCGCTCGCCCAGCATTGCCGGGGATGCGGTCGACTGGCTGATCGGCCGCAAGGTGAAGGCGGTCGCTTCCGACTGTGCGTCCCTGGATGCCCAGGGCCCGCTCTCCGGCAAGATTCCCGATCACCGGCACACCAAGACGCTGCTTGAAGCCGGGATCCCGGTCGCATCGAACTTGACGAACATCGCCCAGATCTTCGTCGAGCGTCCGTGGGTGGCGCTGGCGCCCCTGCGCATTGAAGGAACCTACGTGGCGCCGGTGAGAGCGGTTGCCATTGAATGGGAGTGAACGACTGCACAAAGCCTATCGTGAGCAAACGAACTGGGGAGGAAATGGAAATGAAACGAACGACTAGGCGTGACTTCATCAAGCAGGGAGTGTCGACCGCAGCGATTGTCGCCACAGGCGCTCCGCTCATGTTTCCGTCGCGCAGTGCGGCGGCCGCCGAAAACGCCGCATCTGCCGGTTCCCTGCCGAAGTTCTCCAAGATCGGCATGCTGATCGACACGTCGGGAGCGGGCAAAGCCTGGCAGGGCGGCATCCAGCTCTTCAATCAGACGAACGAGGGCAAGCTCGCCGTCAGCTTCGACACGACGGATTATTCCAGTCTGCTCCAGAAGGAGAGCCTGCTCTTCTTCTCGGGCTCCGACCAATACGACGTGTTTCCCGTCAACGGCGAGTGGACGGCGGCCCTGCAGAAATTCCTGATGCCGCTCGACGACTTCATTGCCGAAGACGGCATGGACCTGACCGCGCTGTTCGGCAAGGACGCCGCGCTGACCATCGACGGCAAGGTCCTTGGCCTGCCCGCGCGCAACGGGCCCAATGTGTTTGCGTATCGCAAGGATCTCTATGCAGATGCCGGGCTTGTCGTCCCGACAACCGTCGAAGAATGGGCCACACAGGTGCCCAAACTGACCAAGAAGGGCGACAATGGCCGCGTCGACATTTTCGGCACCTCGATTGCCGAGGGGGCGAGCGCGCCGCATTTCTCGACGGTCATGCTCGCCTATTTCTACTTCCCCTACGGTCTGCGCATCCTGTCGCCTGACCTCAAGGGGCCGGACGAGACGCTGATTGGCGACACGGCCGTATCGATTCTTGCAGCCATTCAGCAGATGGCCGCCAGCGGTGACGCGCCCAATCAGCTTGCGTGGAGCTACACCGACAACATCACCGCCTGGCAGCAGGGACAGATTGCCAGTGACTCCTTCTACGCCGCCCGTTCTCAGGCGATCGAGGACCAGAAGGCATCGAAGGTCGCCGGCAAGGTCGGCTATACCCTGTCGCCGGGCGTGCCGACAGCCAACGGCAAGATTGCGAATGCGGGACCGCACAAGCCGGTCTATTTCGCGGGGCCGTGGTATCTGACCATCAATGGCAAGACCAAGAACCCGCGCGCCGCGTGGGAGTTGGTCAAGTTTCTCGCGGCGTCGCAAGAAGGCCAGAAGCAGATGGCCCTCAACAACAACAACCAGCCGACGCTTCTCAGTGTTCTCGACAGCCCGGAATACAGGGCAAAGGACCCGGCCGCCGACGTTGCGCTCGATATCTACCGGAACTACGGATGGTCGACGATCGCTCCCGTGCCTCAGAACGCCGACATCGAACTGGCGATTCATCAGGAGGTCCAGCAACTCTTCACCGGCAAGGCACCGAAGCAGGTGGCGCAAGGCATTTATGACAGCGTCGGGAAAGTCCTTAAGTCCTAGATCGATCCTGGTGCCGAGGATGTTTCGGCACCAAGAATTCGGTGGCGTAGGTGAAAAGAACCTCCCGTATCTCCTGCTCCTACCGACGGGGATCGTCCTTGTGGCGGTCCTCGCCTATCCGTGGATATGGAGCCTCTATGTAAGCTTTTTTCATTGGAGTCCGATTGAAGCCGGGCCACCCAGGTTTCTCGGTTTCGAAAACTACGCCAATGTCCTGACATCGCCCGAGTTCTGGCATTCGGTTGCCGTAACGCTGATCCTGGTGGCGATCAGCGTGCCGGCGGAAATGGTGCTTGGCTTTCTGCTTGCCTACCTGCTCAACACCGATCTTCCGGGGCGAGGGATCATCCAGACGATCCTCATCATGCCCATGATGGTGGCGCCGGTCATGGTCGGCATAGCCTGGCTGGTCATTCTGCATCCCGTCTATGGCGTCCTGCCGTTCTGGTTCAGCGAGCTCGGCATACCGGAGGTCGGCTGGATGACCGATCCGCGAATGGCCATTGTCACGGTCGCGTTGATCGAGGTCTGGCGCAATACGCCGATGGTGATGATCGTGCTGCTTGCCGGCCTCAGGAGCCTGTCGTCGGAACTGATCGACGCATCCAGGGTCGATGGGGCATCGCCCCTTCAGCATGTGCTCCTGATCATCATACCGAGCATACGGCCGTTCATCATGTTCTGCCTGCTGATCATGACGATGTTCGAGCTGAGGACGTTCGACACGGTCTTTGCGCTCTTCCAGTCGGGCGGACCGCAGCAGGGGGCCAGAGTCCTCGGCGTCTTTCTCTACGAGCGCTTCACCAACAGCTACGATTTCGGGATTTCGTCGGCCGTCGCCTATCTCCTTCTCTTCATGACGATGCTGTTCAGCCTTTGGTTTGCCAAGGGCGCGATCAAGGGAGCAGACGAATGAGGGGTCGTTCGCCCTTGGCAATTGTCGGCCTTTACGCCGCCGCTCTCGCGGCGTGTGCCTTTGCCCTGTTCCCGATCTATCGCATCGTCGCGATGTCGTTCATGCCGACGCTTGAGACGTTTGCGCTGCCGCCGCGTTGGCTGTTCCTGCCGACGTTCGAATCCTACCGGCAATTGTTCTCCGGCGCCCTCGGCATCGACGTGCAGCTCTATTTCTGGAACAGCCTGATCGTTGCGATCGGTTCGACGATCGTGACGCTCGCCGTCAGCCTGCTTGGCGCCTATGCGACGGCGCGCTTCAGATTCCATGGCCGCAGCCTGGCGATCACGCTGATCCTGATCACCAGGATGCTGCCGCCGATCGCGATGATCGTCCCGACCTTCCTGTACATGTACCAGCTCGGCATTCTCGACACGCGCACCGGGCTTGCCGCGATCTACACCGCGCTGAATATCCCCTTCGCGTTCTGGATGCTTCACGGTTTCATCAAGACCGTTCCGCCGGAGATGGTCGATGCCGCCCTGGTGGACGGCTGCACGCCGTTTTCGGCGCTCATGCGCATCGTCCTGCCGGTCATCGGGCCCGGTCTGGTGGCGGCAGCCGCGTTCTGCTTCATCTTCTCGTGGAACGACTTCGCCCTGGCGGCCGTGTTGACGACCAGCAACGCCAAGACCATGCCGATGATGATCTTCTCGTTTCGTGGCCCCGAGGGCGTGGATTGGGGCCCCATGGCCGCAGGCGCGACGCTCGCCATCGCGCCACCGGTCATCATGATGTTGTTCCTGCAGAAGTGGATGGTCAGGGGCCTGACGATGGGGGCGACCAAGGGATGAGCCGCGCGCCGGCCGATTCGGGCTCTGCTGCAAATCGGTTCCCTGCCTTCTCTTGTGCATCGCCGATCTTCGCAAAGAAGGAGCCCTCGTAGCCATGCGCGCGGCCGGCAGACATTTCCTGCAAATACCCGGTCCCACGAACGTGCCGGACCGTGTCCTGCACGCGATAGCCAGACCGACGATCGACCATCGCGGCCCGGCCTTTGCCGAGCTCGGCGAGCAGGTGTTGCATGGCCTGCAGCGCGTATTCGGCACGTCCCGGCCGGTGATCGTCTACCCGGCGTCGGGAACCGGCGCTTGGGAAGCGGCGCTGGTCAATACGCTGTCACCGGGCGATGCGGTGTTGATGGTGCGCACGGGCTGGTTCGCCACGCTCTGGCAGGAGATGGCGGTGCGGCTCGGTCTGCAACCGATTCTGCTCGACACCGATTGGCGGTGCGGCGCCGATCCGGCAGCCATCGAGGCAGCCCTGCGCGAGGACGTGGGACACCGCATAAAGGCCGTCTGCATCGTCCACAATGAGACGTCGACCGGCTGCACCAGCCCGATCGCTGCGGTGCGATCGGTCATGGATGCCGCCCGGCATCCGGCCTTGCTCATGGTCGACACCATTTCGTCGCTCGCCTCCATGGACTATCGCCACGACGCGTGGGGTGTCGACGTTACGGTCGCCGGCAGCCAGAAGGGATTGATGCTGCCGCCGGGCCTGTCGTTCAACGCCATCAGCGAGCGCGCGCTCGCCGCCGCTGAATCGGCAGGGTTGCCGCGCAGTTACTGGGACTGGCAGCCGATGCTGCGCGCCAACCAGAGCTTCTATTTCCCGTTCACGCCGGCGACCAATCTCCTGCAGGGATTGCGCGAAGCGCTGGCGATGCTTGAGGAAGAGGGGCTGCCGAACGTGTTTGCCCGCCATGCGCGGCATGGCGCCGCGGCCCGCGCCGCGGTCGCGGTGTGGGCGGGTGCCGGCGGCGTCGAACTGCAGTGCCAGGAACCGCGCGACTACTCCCAGTCCCTGACCGCGGTACGGCTGGTCGCCGGGCAAGGTGCCGATGCGCTGCGCGATATCGTCCTGCGCCGCTTCAACATGAGCCTCGGCAACGGTCTCGGCCCGCTCGCCGATCGCGTGTTCCGGATCGGCCATCTTGGCGATTTCAACGACCTGTCGCTGATCGGCGCGCTCGGCGGCGTCGAGATGGGCCTGCGACTGGCCGGCATCCCCTATTCGCCCGGCGGTGTGGCCGCGGCGATCGATCAGTTGGCCGCAACGCCCCGCAAGGGCTGACCAGGTCTTCCGGAAGACGGCTCAATCGCGATCCGTGGCAGCGTGTGCCCGGGAAGGGTGACCATGTCTGCATGGTACGTTGCGGCACACGCCGCGCCGCGTGAGCTTGCCGATATCCCGGTCGCCATCCTGCTCGCCGCCTCGCTCAGCCAGGTGGCCGCGCAGAAGCTCTCGGCGCCTCTTCGCGGCCTCCTCCGGGGTTCTTCTTGACGCAAGAGCTTGCGCCGATCGGTCTCAGTGGCAATCGGCCCGCTCCCCGATTGCCGAATTGCGCGTATGGAACCGCTCGGCCGCACGGTGTCCTTGACCGGCAGAGCCGGCATCGTTCAGAACGCCTTGCGCGTTTTGGGCAATCGTTCAGTGCAGCGTGGGCATCTTGATGTTTGGACCTTATCAGGCGTTTCTGTTCGACAATGACGGGACACTGCTCATATCGAAGCCTTCGGTTGAGCGGGCGTGGACGGGGTGGTCGGATCGACAGGGGCTTCCCGCACGTGATGTCGTCGACCATCTGCATGGCCGCCGGGCCAGCGACACGATCGCCCATTTCCTGCCCGGACTCTCGCCGGAACAACAGCGGCAGGAAATCGATTGGGTCGAGACGACTGAAATGGAGGACACGGCCGACATCAGGGAAGTTCCTGGCGCCGGGGCATTCCTCGGGTCGCTTCCCGTTCAGCGTTGGGCGGTCGCCACGTCGGCCACGCGGCGGCTGGCGCTGCGGCGCATGGAGGCCGCCGGATTGCCCTTTCCCTCGATCCTGGTCGGCGCGGAAGACGTTGAAGCCGGCAAGCCCGACCCTTCGGGATTCCTGCTGGCCGCGAAACTGTTGGGCGTCGATCCCGCCCGCTGCCTGATCTTCGAGGATACGCCGAGCGGCATCGCCGCTGCCCTTGCGGCCCGGCCGGCAGGCGTGGCGGTGGTGGCAGCGCCGGGCGCAACGACCGCTCCCGGCGTCTCGTTCGTCATCGAGGACTATCGCAATCTCGCTGTCGACGTCACGGCGCGCGGCCTCGAGATCCGCCGCGAATGACCCGGCAACGCGTCGGGACGGGCCGTCCCGGCCACGATTTGCAATAGCTTCTTCCCAAGCGGTGCCGGCGCGGGATAGAGATGCTGCCTGCCGCTCTGCGGTGATCGCAATCGAGCGTATTGATGGCACGTAAACCCCTGCAACGCGTTCAAGCTGCCCTGGCCGCAAGGCGTTACTATCTGGCCCAGTGCACCAAATCGCAGATCGCCAGGGAACTCGGTGTGTCCCGCTTCAAGGTCGCGCGCCTTATCGATGCGGCCATCGAGCAGGGCATCGTGCAATTCGTCATCGCCGAGCCTGACGATCTCAATACCGAACTGGGCGAGGCCGTGCGCACGGCCTACGGGCTGAAGGCAGTGCTGGTTCTTGACGGACCCGACCTGCCGACGAGCGCGCTGACCGCACCGCTCGGCAACCTTGCCGCCCTTCTGCTCGACGAGACGCTGAACGACGGACAGATCCTCGGCATCGCCTGGGGCCGCACGCTGGCGGCGATGACGCACGTTCTGACCCACCTGCCCAAGGTGGATATCGTGCAGGTCGCCGGCGCACCGCTCGGCCTCGAAATTTCACAGAACCCGGTCGAGCTGCTCCATCGGCTCGCCAGCCTGAGCGGCGGCCGGTCATTTCCCGTCTACAGCCCGATGTGGACCGAGGACCCCCTGTTGATTGAACGATTGCGCCAGGAGCCTTCAGTGGCGCGGGCGATCGGCAAATACGACAGCATCGACGTGCTGGTTCTTGGCATCGGGTCGTGGACGCCAGCCGAATCGTGCCTGTGTACCGGCTTTCCCGACACATGGCGGCACGAAGCGCTGGCGGCCGGCGTCAGGGCCGATGTATGCGGCACGCTGATCGATCGCGACGGGCGCGAGGTGCACAGCCCGCTCGACGAATTCGGGCTGACCATCAACTCCAGGCAGCTCCGCAACATCCCCGAAGTGATCGGCATCGGCGGCGGCATGGAGAAGGCCGAAGCCATCGCTGCCGCGCTGCGCGGGCAATGGATAAACGTGCTCGTCACCGACGCCGGCGTCGCGCGACACCTGCTTTCCAACCAGTAATCCACAAGACCGGCAACGCGGAATCTCCGGCCTTTGAGGCAGCGGCGCCTCGGGGAAGGGGCCTCCACTGTGCGTCGCAGATATCGCTCATATGAGCGCACAAGTGCTCTCTTGACACGTTTTGAGCGTTTCCCTATGTCTCCATTCAACGAGAAAAACGATCGGGAGGATGGCGGGGTGCTAGCCCTCAGCGACGAGGAAATTGCCGATCAGGCGCGCCGGGTGATTGACGCTGATCGCCGTGCCGTCGGTAGCGTCGCTCAGTCGGTCGACGCCGAGTTCGCGCGCGTGGCCAGGCTGCTCTCGACCACGACCGGCAAGGTCCTGATCACCGGCAGCGGCACATCGGGCACGATCGCCGGCCGTGCCGCGCATCTCTTTTCGTTCTGCGGCACGCCTGCCTTCTACCTCTCCCCGGCCGACGGGCTGCATGGCGGCCTCGGCGTGCTCCAGGCGGACGATATCGTCCTCGCCTTGTCCAAGTTCGGCGGGTCGGAGGAGCTCAACCAGTTCTGCCGGCTGTCCAAGACCATGTGCAGCAGTGTCATTGTCATCACCGCCTCGCCAGCGTCCCCACTGGCTGAAATCGCCGATCACGTTCTCACCATCGCCCTCGACGACGATGCCGATCTCGGTCGCGTCGTTGCCACCGGCAGTTCGCTGGCCATGGCCGCGCTGATCGACGCGCTGGTCGAAGTGACGCGCATCGCCCGCGGCACCACGTGGGACGCCATGCTTCTGACTCACCCTCTCGGCGGTGTCGGGTCGGGCGCGGTGCCGCCGGACGGCGCCAACGGCGCCTGAGCGACCGGAGAGCGAAGGAAAGACCGCCTGGGCCGCCGGCAATGCAACAGGAGAAGCGAAGTTGAGCCTCACCGCGAGCGGAAAGAGGGGGAGCAATCAGAATACGGCCGCGCCCTCCGCGGCCACGCGACGTCAACGCCTGCCGGATGAGGCCGGCATCTTCGCGGTGCTCGTGGTCGTGGTCATCGCGCTCAGCTTCATCTCGCCGTCGTTCCGCACCTTCAGCAACGGCTTCGTGCTGCTGCTCAACGGCACGGTGATCATGTTCCTGGCGCTCGGCCAGACGTTCGTGCTGCTGACCGGCGGCATCGATCTTTCGACCGGCGGCAACATCGCCATGACCGGCGTGATTGCCGCACTGCTGATGTCGCTCGGGGTTCCTTGGCCGATCGCTGCATTGCTGGCCCTGGCGGTGGGCACGCTGCTTGGCCTCATCAATGGCACACTGGTCCACTACCTGCGCATCCCGCCGTTCATCGCCACCTTCTCGACGCAGGGCGTCGCGCTCGCCGTCCCGCTCATCATCACCGGGGCGCAGTCGATCTCGGTGCACGACATGGGCTTCCGCTGGGTCGGCCAGGGCAAGATCGAGGGCATTCCGGCGCCGGTCATCCTGGTCATCGTGGCGGCAATCATCGCCGGCCTGTTCCTGCGCTATACGCGCCAGGGCGTGCATATCTACGCTCTCGGCGGCAACAAGGCCGCGGCGCGCCTGTCCGGCGTCAACGTCGCCAAGACCACGCTGTTCGTCTACGCGGTGAGCGGTTTCTGCGCCGGGATGGGTGGCCTCATCGCCACCTCCCGCCTGATGGTCGGCTTCCCGGCGACCGGCACCGGCAACGAGCTGTTCTATTCGATCGCGGCTGCCGTCGTCGGCGGGGTGTCGCTGTTTGGCGGCGTCGGCACCGTGCAGGGCGCCATGATCGGTGCCGTGCTGATCGCCGTGGTCAGCAACGGCATGAACGTCACCAACGTCCAGAGCTACTGGCAGTCGCTGGTCATCGGCGTGATCATTCTGCTCGGCGTCACCTTCGACACCTACCGGCGCTCCCAGGAAAACAAGATGCTTCATCGCGGCGCGGCCCCCGCTTCGGCGCCCGTGCGGCCCGGCGATCCGCTTTCTGCCCTCCCCGGCGATCACGCCAAACCGGGGAGTTCGGCCTGACCTGCAAGGCCCAAAAGAAATCAGCGTGACGTTCCAACCAAGGAGGATAAGTTCAATGAGAATTGTGACTCACAAAGCGGTACTCGCCGGAGCCGGCCTGTTCGGCGTTCTGGCATTTGCCGCCGGCGCGCAAGCGGCCGACGTGAAGCTTCCAGCAAGTTGCTCGGCGGACAAGCCTGTCGTTGGCGTCGCGCTGCCCAACACGGTGAATCCGTACTACATCGCCATGCAGGACAGCTTCGAGAAGAACGGCGCCAAGCTGGGCTTCGACATCAAGGTGGCGATTGCCAACGACAACGATAGCCACCAGCTGTCCCAGATCGACGCCTTCATCCAGCAGCATGTCTGTGGCGTTGTGCTGAACGCCGTCAACTCGGGTCCCGGTGCCGCCAGCGTCAAGGCGCTGAACGATGCCGGTATCCCGGTGCTCACCGTCAACGTCATCGTCTCGCCGGACGATCTCAAGGCGCAGGGTGCCGACTTCGTCCAGTATGTCGGTCCCGACCAGATCGCGGGCGGCAAGCAGATGGGCGAACAGGCGCTCAAGGACATGGGCATGGACGCCAAGATGGTCGTCGGCGTCGTCGGTGATCCCGACCAGATTCCGACCAACCAGCGCGATCAGGGCTTCGCCGAGGCGCTCAAGGTCAATCCGAATGCCAAGGTGGTTCAGACCGTCAACAGCAAGGTCGATCCCAATGTCAGCCTGCAGGTCACCATGGACATGCTGCAGGGTCATCCCGACATGAACGTCATCTGGGCCGACACCGGTCCGGGTGCCGTCGGCGCCATCCAGGCGGTCAAGCAGCTCGGCAAGGCCGATACGGTCATGATCTATGCCTTCTGCGCCGCCGACACGGCGCTGACCGACAACTACAAGGCCTGCGCCGCTCAGGAGCCGGCCGACTACGCCCGCATCTCGCTCGAGAACCTCAAGAAGTATCTCGCCGGCGAGACGGTGCCGCATGAGGTGCTGTTGCAGACGAAGAGCTTCGTCACCGGCGAGAAGCCCGGCCCGGGTGAGGTGGGCTAATCGAAGGCAGACAGCGAACCGATAGCGGCCACCCATGACCACCCCTGGCAGCGGACTTGTCGTTTCTGGCGTCTCCAAGACGTATGGCGCCACGCACGCACTGTCCAACGTCAGTCTTGAGATCCTGCCAGGGCAGGTGGTTGCTCTCATCGGCCACAACGGCGCCGGCAAGTCCACTCTTCTCAGAGCGCTTGCCGGCGCCGAAGTGCCGAACGAAGGCACGATTTCGGTCGACGGGCGTACGGTGCACTTCCAGTCGCCGAGCGCTGCGGCCGCCGCAGGCATTGCCTGCGTCTACCAGGAACTCAGCCTGGTGAACGAGCTGACCATCGCCGAGAACCTGTTTCTCGGCGCTGAGAAATTCCGCGGCCTGCTTCTCGATCGCCGGGAGATGAACAGTCAGGCCGACAGGCTGCTGGCCGAATATGCCATCCCCGCCGCGGCCACCGATCTCGTCGCGCGTCTGCCTGTCGCGCAGCGCCAGCTTCTCGAAGTCGTGCGCGCCATCAATCGCGACGCCAAATACCTCCTGCTCGACGAGCCGACGACCGCGCTCGAGCGCGACCAGGTCGAGGAGCTGCTCAAGATCATTCGCCACCTCGTCAGGGAGCGGGGGATGGGCGTTCTGTTCATCAATCACAAGCTCAACGAGGTCTACGCCATCGCCGACTACATCGTCGGCCTGGCCAATGGCGAGGTGGTGCTGCGCGGCGACGCCAAGACCGTGACAGCCGACCAGGTGGTCGAGGCGATCGTCGGCGATGACGACGGACACGGCGCCTCGGGAACAGCCAAGAGTTCCTCCCCGGCAACCCGCGCACCGACTGACAAGGTAACCCTTGAGGTGCGCGGGCTGCACGGCAACGGCCTCAACGGCGTCGACCTCAAGGTCCATGCCGGCGAGATCCTGGGAATTTACGGACTGAACGGCTCGGGGCGCTCTCGCTTCCTGCGCACCGTCTACGGGATCGAGCCGCTCGCCCACGGCGAAATGCTGCTCGACGGCGCGCGCTACCGGCCGCACGATCCCGAACAGGCGATCGCGCATGGCATCGCCTTCGTGCCCGAGGAGAGGAAATCCGACGGCTTCGTCCCGCAGATGACGTCCGTCGAGAACATCATCCTGCCGGTGCTCGACCGCTTCATGCGCTTCGGCATCCTGAGCTGGCGTCGCCTCAAGCTGGCCGCCGACGGCGCCCTTGCGCAGGTTCCCATCCTTGGCGACGTGGAGGAGCCGATCACGTCCCTGTCGGGCGGCAACCAGCAGAAGACGCTGTTCGCCCGGGCGATCCTGCTTGCACCGAACGTGCTTCTTCTCGATGAGCCGACCAAGGGCGTCGACATCGGTGCCAAGGCGGAGATCCACCAGATCATCCGCGACTTCGCCAGTGATGGCCGCTCGGTCATTGTGGTGTCGAGTGAGGAAGAGGAACTGCTCGAGGTTTCGGATCGCGTCGTCATCTTCCGCCACGGCCATTGTGACGGGCGCGCGGTCGCCGTCAGCGATCTCAGCGTCGCCGACCTGCGGCGCGGAGCATGGGCATCCGCCGCATGAGGCTCTCGGCCAGCCTCTATGCCGCCGATCCTCTGCATCTGGCAGAGGCAGTCGCGGCGGTCGGGCCGCATGTCGGCTCGTTGCACGTCGACATCATGGACGGACACTTTGCACCGGCCCTCGGTTTCAGCGAGAACGTGGTGAGCCGGTTGATGAGCCGCGGCGCACCGCCGATCGACATCCACCTGATGGTCGATGAGCCCGAGCGTTGGGCGGCACGCTTCGCCCGACTGGGCGTGCGCTCGGTTGCCTTCCACATCGAGGCAGTACGCGACGCCCCGGCACTGGCGGCGGCCATCCGCGCGGCCGGCGCCCGCGCCTACGTGGCGCTGTTGCCGGAGACGGAGCCCTCGGCGATCGCGCCCATCGCAACGGCGATCGACGGCGTCCTGCTGCTCACCGCACCTGCCGGCGGCGGAGCATTCATCGACGCCGCCTTCCAGCGCATCGCCCGCGTCCCGAGCGGCGTGCCGATGATCGTCGACGGCCGGATACAGTCCGGCCATTTCGACTCGCTGCGCGCTCACGGCGTGGAACTGGCGGTGGTCGGCAAAGCCCTGTTCGACGGCGGCGAGGCCGGCGAACGGGCGCGCCAGCTGGACCTGCTCGCATCAGGAGGGTTTGCGGAACCGGTCAACTGAAGCGCATAAAAGCGTGCGTGTTGGGAGACGGTTCAGAGGCGGGATGCAATGCGATATTCAGTAGGGCTTGATGTCGGCACCACCGGCCTGAAGGGGCTGCTCGTGAACGAGCAGGGCGCGGTCGAAGCGACCGCGTTTGCAGGCTACGACGTGGAGCGGCCGCATCCGGGATGGTCGCAGCAGGATCCGGACGAGTGGTGGCAGGCGGCGCGCCTTGTCGTCCGCGAGCTTGCCGCAAAAGGAATGCCAATCGGCAGCATCGGGCTGTCCGGACAAATGCACGGATCGGTCTTCCTCGACGAAGACGGTAGCTGCCTTACGCCAGCCATCCTGTGGAACGACCAGCGCACCTATGCCGAATGCGACGAGATCGAGGAGCTCACCGGCGGGCGCATCACCGAATGGACACTGAATTCGCCGCGCACGGCCTTCACGGCGAGCAAGATCCTGTGGACGCGCAAACATCTTCCCGAGATCTGGGCGAAGACGCGCACCGTGCTGCTGCCCAAGGATTATGTCCGGTTTCGCCTGACCGGCGAGCGCCTCACCGACGTCTGCGACGCCTCCGGCACCAACCTGCTCGACGTGCGCGCGCGGACATGGTCGGAGCCGACGCTGGCGGCGCTCGACATTCCGCAGAGCTTGCTGCCGGGCCTGCGTGAATCGCCGGAAATCGCCGGCCGCGTCACTGCGAACGCGGCTGCCGACCTCAATATCGAACCGGGAACGCCGGTGGTTGCCGGCGCCGCCGACCAGCCGGCGGCTGCCATCGGCAATGGCATTTCCAGGCCGGGGGCGGTCTCGATCACGATCGGCACATCGGGGGTCGTGTATGTGCAGCTCGACGAAATCAGGGTCGATCCGAGCGGAGCGTTCCACACCTTCTGTCACGGTGTTCCTGGAACCTGGCAACTCATGGCCGGTGTGCTGTCCGCCGGCGGCTCGCTCGGCTGGTTCCGCGATCGCTTCGCCGATCGCGAAGCGGCCATTGCCGCGGAGCGCGGCATCGACATCTACGATGTGATCTTCGAGGGAATCGAACAGGTCTCCGCCGGAGCCGACGGCCTGATCTTCCTGCCCTACCTCACTGGCGAGCGCTCGCCGCACAACGACCCGCATGCCCGTGGCGCCTACTTTGGCCTGACCGCGCGGCACGACAAGCGCCATCTCGCCCGCGCCACGGTCGAGGGCATCAGCTTCGCGCTTGCCGATCTGGTGGACGTTCTCGTCGCGCTCGATGTCGAGATCGGCGAGATCAGGGTCGCCGGCGGCGGTGCCCGCAGCAGGACCTGGCTCAAGATCCTCGCCACGATCCTTGGCCGCCCGGTTGTCGCCACGCGGACACCCGACGCATCCGGCTATGGCGCGGCCCTGCTCGCCATGAGCGGGATCACCGGCCGGCCGGTGCCCGAGCTGTGCGATGCGTGGGTCGCTGCCGAGGCGCCAGTCGCGCCCGATCCGGCTGCCGCGGAAACCTACGCCCGCATGCACGCGATCTTCCGCGATCTCTATCCGGCCACGCGGTCGTTCATGCATGCCCTGTCAGAGGAAGGCAACAAACAATGAAGATGGCGTCTGTAACATCCCTGTTGAAATACTACCCCTTGCCCGCGGCGCTGAAGACGATCGCCGAGGCCGGCTATGAAGGGGTCGAGCTGTGGGGCGGTTTCCCGCACGCCTGGTCGGAGGATTTCTACGACGGCGACACGCTGGACAGGTCGACGGTCGATCGCTGTGCGCAACTCATCCGCGATTCGGGCCTCGAACTGGTTTCCTATCTGCCGGAGCAGTGCTTCTATCCCGTCAATTTCCTGGTCGACGATGCACCGCCTTTCGATGCGGCCCGGCTGGCCGAGCGCAGCCTGAAATACTTCGAGCGTGCCATCGACGTAGCTGCCGCCCTCGGCTCGCCATACATGGCGTTGACCACGCCGTTCTGGGGCTGGGAGCGGAAGAACGGCGAATTCGTGCATACACGTGCCAAGCGCATCGACCGCGTGATTGCCGCCTTCAAGCGGCTGGCGAGCCACGCCGAGCGCGTCGGTGTCGTGCTCATCGTCGAGCCGCTGACCCATCTGGAGACGACGTCCGTCGAGACGCTCGACGATTCCCTGGAGATGCTTGATGGCGTTGGGTCGCAGCATCTGCAGATGATGATCGACACGGGCCACGCCAACGTCACCGCGCGGCAATTGGGGGAGGACCCTGCGGCCTATTTCAAGCGCAATGTCGAGACGCTCGGCAGTCGCCTGCGGCACGTCCACCTCAGCGACAACTTCGGTGACCTCGACGCGCACCTGCTTCCGGGGGAGGGCAATTTCGATTTCGCCAGCGCCTATGGGGTGTTGAAGGCCGCGAACTATCAGGGCTTCCTGTCGGCGGAGATCATGATGTTCGGCGCCAACCCGGTTCCGCCGGCGCCGGTGGAACTGCTTGCCAAGACGCGCGCCGATTGCCTGCGCATCTGGAACGCCTGACGGATTGACGGAAGGCAGAGACGCGTTCGCAGCCGACGGCTGCGGCGGGTTCTGTCGCGACGACGAGACTGCGCTCCAGAAATCGGTGGTCAGGACCTGATTGTCCACCGTCGGACTATTCGGCGGGAACCGGGGCCGCCGGCCGATTTAGCGATTCGGCCGCACGGTCCGCGACGGTCTCGGTCACTTGCGGCCGGAACCGCTTGAGGCGCAGCGAATTGGTCAGCACGAAGAGGCTGGAGATGCTCATGGCGCCGGCTGCCAGCATCGGATTGAGCAGCACAGCGAAGACCGGATAGAGCACACCGGCCGCCACCGGGATGAGCGCGACATTGTAGGCGTAGGCCCAGACGAAGTTGCCGACGATGGTCTTCATCGTGCGCCGCGACAGCGCCACCGCGTTGACGATGCCGCGCAGGTCGCCCGACATCAGGATGACGTCGCCCGCTTCGATGGCGATGTCGGTGCCGGTGCCGATGGCCAGCCCGACATCGGCCTGGGCCAGCGCCGGGGCGTCGTTGATGCCGTCGCCGACGAAGGCGACGCGGCGATTGTCGGCCTGCAAACGCTTGACCTCGGCGGCCTTCTCTCCGGGCAGCACCTCGGCCAGCACTTCGTCGATGCCGACCTGGGCGGCGATGGCCTCGGCCGTGTGGCGGTTGTCGCCGGTGACCATGGCCACCTTGAGTCCGAGCGCATGCAGGGCGGCCACCGCCTCGACGCTGCCTTCCTTGATCGGGTCGGAAACGCTGAGCGCCGCCGCCAGCCTGCCGTCGATGGCGGCAAAGAGCGGCGTCTTGCCGTCGCGGGCGAACCGCTCGGCCGACGCGGTCAGGGAGCCAAGGTCGATGCCGAGCCTGCTCATGTAGCGGTCGGCGCCGACCTGCACCGTGCGGCCATCCACCGTCGCATGCACGCCGAAGCCGGGCTCCGCGGCGAAGTCGCTTGCTTCAGGCAGAGCCGCGTTGCTGTCGGCCCTGGCCGCCCGCACGATGGCCTCGCCGACCGGGTGCTCGCTCTTCGCCTCGACCGCCGCCACCAGGCGCAGCACGTCCTCTTCGCTCAATGCGGAGTCGGCAAGCTGCAAATCCGTCAGTTCCGGGCGGCCCTTGGTCAGGGTGCCGGTCTTGTCCATCACCACCGTATCGACATGGCCGAGCGCCTCCAGCGCAATGCCCTTGCGGAACAGCACGCCCATCTCGGCGCCCTTGCCGGTCGCCACCATGATGGCGGTCGGCGTCGCCAGCCCCATGGCGCAGGGGCAGGCGATGAGCAGCACGGAAACGGCGGTGACGAAGGCGAAGCTCAGCGCCGGGCTCGGCCCGAAGGCAAGCCACACCACAAAGGTGATCGCCGCCGCCGTCATGACCAGCGGCACGAACACGGCGGCGATCTTGTCGGCCATCTGCTGGATCGGCGGCTTGCCGGTCTGCGCCTCCTCGATCAGCTTGATGATCTGGCTCAAGACGGTGTCGGCGCCGACGCGCGTGGCGCGGAAGGTGAAGGCGCCGGTCTTGTTGATGGTGCTGCCGACGACCTCGCTGCCGCTACGCTTCTCGACGGGCACCGGCTCGCCGGTCAGCATCGATTCGTCGACATAGCTGGCGCCTTCGGTGACCATGCCGTCGACAGGCACGCGCTCGCCCGGACGCACATGCACCATGTCGCCGGCGATGACCTCCTCGATGGGGATCTCGATCTCGGCGCCATCGCGCACGACGCGGGCAGTCTTCACCTGTAGCTGGAGCAGACGCTTGATCGCCTGCGAGGTCCGCCCCTTGGCGATTGCCTCGAGAAAGCGTCCGAGAAGGATCAGCGTGACGATGACGCCGGCGGCCTCGAAATAGGTCGTTGCCGTGCCGGCGGGAAAGATCTGCGGCACGATGAGCGCCAGCAGGGAATAGAAATAGGCGGCGGAGGCGCCCAGCATGACCAGGCTGTTCATGCCCGGGCTGAGATGGCGAAGCTCGGCCCAGCCGGTGCGGAAGAAGCGCCAGCCGGCATAGAACAGCACCGGCGTCGCCAGCAGAAACTCGATCCACATCCAGGCGCGTTCGGGCATGATCGCGGCCATGGCGTCGCCGAGGCCGGGCAGCATCTTGCCCATGGAGACGATGAAGAGCGGAATGGTGAACGCCGCTGCAAAAATGAGATCGCGGCGGAGCGCCGCCAGTTCGCCGGACTTGCCGTCCTCTTCCCCGGCGGCGCCCGGCGCCGGTTCCGGCTTGGCGCTATAGCCGGCCGCCGCCACGGCCTCGGCGATCCTGCCCGGCGTCAGCATTTTCGGCGCATAGCGGACGACGGCCTTCTCGGTCGCCAGATTGACGCTGGCATCGACCACGCCCGGCAGCTTGCGCACGGCCTTCTCGACGCGGGCAACGCAGGAGGCGCAGCTCATGCCGCCGACCTCGAAGGTCGTCTGCGCCACGTCGGCATCGTAGCCGGCGCCCTTGACGACGCCGACCAGGGTCGCCGCGTTGACCTGCGCCGGGTCGGCGACGACATGGGCCTCCTCGGTGGCGAGATTGACGCTCACCTCGGAAACGCCCGGCACCTTCTTCAGCGCCTTCTCGACCCGCGCGACGCAGCTCGCGCAGGTCATGCCTTCAATCTGGATGCTCAGGTTCTCGTTCATCTCATGTGCCTGCCGATTGTGTCGGACGGCATCGCCGCATTCAGCGGTATTTCAGAACTTCCATCAGTTCGCTGACGATGTGGTCGGTGTCGCCGCGGTCTTGCGCGGTCGCGACGTGGTGCTTGAGATGGCTCTGCAGCACCATGTCGCCGATACGGTCGAGCGCACCCTCGACCGCCTTGATCTGCTTGAGAACGTCGACGCAGTAGGTCGACTCGTTGCCGAGCATGCGCACGATGCCCTCAAGGTGCCCCTTGACCGACTTCATGCGCTTCAGCGCGGTCTCCCGCACCTCAGGGTCGAGGTGCATGCCGTGGTGTGCGGGGGCGTCCATCAGGCGACCTGCGCCTCGTAGCCGGCCTCGGCAACGGCGCCGATCAGGGCAGCGGGGTCTGCCTGTCCGCTGACGACGGCCTGCTTCTGCTCCAGGCTGACGTCGATCACCTTGTCGACGCCGGGAACCTCGGCAAGCGCCTCGGTCACTGCCTTGACGCAGTGGTTGCAGGTCATTCCTTCGATCTTGAGCGTGGTCATGGCGTTGGTTATCCTGGTCATATCCCACCCCAGGGGGGGTGGGGTAAGGTGGAGGTAGGCCTGCCACGCCGGATTGTCAAGCCGGCCGGTTGATCTCGATCAACAAGCGGATCCGGCGTGTGCCGTCGGGAGATACGACAAGTTCCCGGATCGGCGTTTGCGTGGCGTCAATTGCCACCCGTGCGGCCTGCGCTACGTTTCGGGGGCGTCGGTCGGGGCAGGCATTGCGGAGGGCAGATCATGTGGGGCCGCGGATCCTATGTGGATTTCATGGGCGGCTGGGGCGGTGGCTGGACGGGATGGTTTGGCATGGTCCTTGGGCTGGTTTTCCTCGTCCTCTTGATCGCGCTGGCCGTCTGGCTTTTCCGCGTTCCACGGTGGCCGGGCGGCCAGACACCGGCGGCCGACCGTCATTCGCAGGCCCTCGCCATCCTCGAGGAACGCTATGCGCGCGGTGAGATCGACCGCGACGAATTTCTGAAGAAGAAGCAGGACCTCGGCGGCTGACCCGCGATAGGCGGCCGCCTAGAGCAGCGAGACCGCCAGAATGAGCACCAGCAACGCGCCGATGGTGGCGAGGTAAGCGTTGAGATATCCGGACTGCAGGCCGCGCATCCAGGTGGCGAGCCCGATCACCGCCTTCTCCAGAGGGCGGAACAGCAGCGGGCCGAAGATCGGCGCCACGTCATGGGTGAAGGTCAGCCGCTGGATGAAATAGGGGTGACCGTTGGTCCCGGCGGTCAGGCGCTTGGTCTCGACGGTCGGGCGATAGACGAAGCTGTAGAAGGTCCGCAGCGCGTTGGAAAAGGTCAGCGCCGTCGTCGGCGCGCCGACCGGGTTGGCGCTCTCGCCGCCATACCAGACCGCGCTGCGGCGCGGTTTGCGCCGCCGCGAGATCAGCAACAGCACGATCGGCAGCAGCGCCAGCAGCGGCATGACGATGATGAGCTTGCTCGGCGAGATGAAGGCGAAATTTGCCGTGAGCGGCACCAGCAGCCAGCCGTCGCTCATCAGCGAGGGGGCGTCGCCGCCGGCGACGCGGGCTGAGGCTGCCGCGAGCCCATGCAGCCAGACGGGCATGCCTACCGCCAGAGCGAGAACACCGAAACCGAGCGCGCCGACGGCAAGGCTCGACGCGATCGGCACGCCCCGGCGCCGGGGATCGCCGCGGCCGAGCAGGCCGATGCCGAAAACCTTGACCGAGGTGGCGAAGGCGATGGCCGCGGTGAGGGCGAGGCCGGCGCCGGCAAGCGCCGCCGCCAGGCGGCTGGTCAGGCTCGCCAGATGGAATCCCTGAAAGAAGGTCTGGAACAGGTACCATTCGCTGACGAAGCCGGCCTGAGGCGGCATGGCCGCGAGGCTCATCACGGCGAACAGGGCGCCGACGCCGAAGACCCACGAACTCGCCGACAGAATGCCGCCCTGACGGAGCTGGTAGCCGCCGGTCGCCCGGTAGACGCCGTCGGCGGAGAGAAACAGCGCGCCCTTGGCGAGCGCATGGCCGGCGAGGTGCATGAGCGCCACCGTCCACGCCAGTCCGGCGAAATCGTCGAGGCCGTCCTGGCGGAACATGACGGCAATGCCGATGAGCGCTACGGCGATCGAACCGTTCTCTGCCGAGGACAGGCTCAGCAGTTCGCGCCAGGATTCCTGCTGGAAGGCATAGAGCGCCGTCAGGATGGCGCTGACCACCGCCACCGCGACGATCGTGATGCCGACGGGTGAGATCGACGAGCTCGGGATCAGCGGCAGCCACTCCATGAGGCCGCGCGACAGGCCGAAGAAGGCGGCGTTGAGGATGACACCGGAGAGGATCGCGCCGCTTGCCCCGCTGCCGGCGCCATAGGTGCCGGGGAACCATTCATAGAAAGGCAGGAGGCCGAGCTTGGCGCCGAAACCGACGAGCAGAAGGAAGGCGACGAAGACCTGCTCTGCCTGCGGCATCGCGCGCATGCCGGCGGCAAAATCGGCAAAGGCCGTGCCGCCGGAAGCGTTGCTGAGGAGGATGAAGGCGACGATCAGGGCCACCGACCCCGCTTCCAGCAAGGCCAGCATGAACAGCACCGGCCGCCCGCGGTCCTGCGCCAGCCGCTCGCCCAGGATCATCACGGCGCCGCCCAGGCTCATGATTTCCCAGGCGATGAGGAAGGTGACGGCGTCCTGCATGCCGAAGACGCCGAGCGCGCCGACAAGGCTGGCGGCAACGCCGAAGATCCAGGAGCGGCTCTCGCGCGACGTGGTCCCGAGCCAGATGGCGAGCAGCGCACCGGGAAGGCCGAACCCCATCAGCCACAGCGCCTCGGGCCGAAGCGCGAAGGTCGAGCCAGCCGGCGGCATGCCGAGGCCGGTTGCGATCGGCGCGATGCCGTTCGGCAGGGTCGCGAGCGCCGCCAATATCAGGGCGGCGGCGCCACCGGCCAGAAGCCCGCGCGCGGCGCGGAGGCCGCGGCCGGCCAGGGCGAGGATGGCAGCGGCGAGCCAGGCGGCAAGACCCATGGCGACGAGGCTAGGTGCCAAGGCGGCCTCCCTTGGCCCGTTGCGGCATGCGGTCGAGGAACATCAGCAGGGCCTCGATGATTGCCGCCGGATTGGGCGGCGAGCCGGGCAGATAGAGATCGACCGGCAGAATGTCGTCGAGACCGTTGCCGCCGGTATAGCCGCCGCCGGTGAGCGCGCCGGAGACCGCGCAGGTGCCGACCGCCATCACCCAGCGCGGTTCCGGCATCGCCTCATAGGTGCGGGTGAGCGGCTGGCGCATGGCATAGGTCACCGGGCCGGTCACCAGCAGCAGGTCGGCAAAGCGCGGCGATGCGGTGAAGAAGATGCCGAGGCGATGCAGGTTGTAGAAGGGATTGTTGAGCGCCTGCAGCTCCGACTCGCAGCCATTGCATGAGCCGGCGTCGACGTGGCGGACATGCAGGCTGCGCCGGAAGCCCTTGCGCGATTCGACGGTTCTTGCGGGCGCAGCCGGTGCCGGACCTCCCAGCACCAGATCGCCGCGCGCGCGCACGCCGAAGGCCCAATCGAACGACGTGGCCGCCGCGCCGGTCGGACAGGCTTCGACGCAAAGCTGGCAGGCGATGCAGCGCCCGTAGTCGACGGCAAGGCGTTCGCCGCCGCTTGCATCGGCCGTCACCGTGATCGCATCGGTCGGGCAGGCGTCGGCGCAGGCGGTGCATCCCGCCTGGCATTTGTCAGGCGCGAAACGCGGCATGCCGAGGACGCCGTCCTGGCCGGTACTACCGTCGCGGCGCGGCCATGGCGTCGTCGCCTTTCCTTCGCGCAGGCCGAGAAGCGTCCAGTTTGCCATCGCGCGCTCCTATCGATCGCAACCGGCGACGCTGAGGCCGAAACTGGCCTCGTTGATGGCGTAGTCCATCATGTTGCTGTCGTGGACGGTGAACGGGAAGACGCGCCAGTTGGAGAACGACGGTGACTTGATCTTGGTGCGGGCGATCCTGCCGTCGGCGCCGAAATGAACCGCATAGAACAGCCCGCCGCGTGGGCTTTCGGCCCAGCCGAGGCCTTCGGAGCCGGCCGCCGGCAGGCAATCAGCGTGCACCGGGCCATCCTTCATGATGAGCAGAATGCCCTGCACGATGGCGACGCTCTCGGCGAACTCCGCCGCCCGCACATCGGCCCGCGCATGGGCATCCCCGGCACTCTCCACCGGAACCTCGAAATCGAGATCGCCATAGGCAGCGTAGGGATGGTCGCGGCGAAGATCGCGATTCAAACCGGACGCGCGCTCGACCGGGCCGGTGGCCCCCTGGTCGAGTGCGACCTGCCGGCTGAGCGGGCCGGTTGTGATCAGCCGGTCGAGATAGCTCGCCGAATTGTCGAGCCGCGCCAGATAGGCGGAGGTGTCGACGCGGAGCTGCTCGATCGCCTCGCTGAGCCAGCTCCCCGGATCGAGGTCGCGTCTGAGGCCGCCGGGCACCGCCAGGCCGCGCAGGAAGCGGCTGCCGGTGAGGCGAGCGTTGATCTGCTTGGCGCGCTCCTCGAGAAGCTTGCCCTCCGCCTGGCCGACCTTGAGCGTGGTCGTGTCGGCGAGGTGGCCGAAATAGTGCAGGTGGTTGTAGATGCGCTCCAGTTCGGCGAGCAACGAGCGCAGCAAGCGCGCCCGCTCGGGCACAATGCATCCGGCTGCCTGTTCCACCGCCTGGCAGAAGGCGAGAGCGTGAGCGAGGCTGCCGATGCCCGAGACCCGCTCCGCCAGGGCGGTTGCTTTGGCAAGCGGCAATCCCTCGAAGCGCTTCTCCATGCCGCGATGCTTGAAGAAAAGCTGCGGGTGAAGGTGAAGAATGTGCTCGCCGACATAGAGGTAGGTGAGCTGGACCAACTCGACGACGTCGGCCCTGACCGGCCCGAAGGGCAGTTGTTGCACGTCCGGCCCGACGACTTCCGGTATCGCGCCGCCGCGGGCGGAAAACGGCATCTCCGTATCGGCGGGATAGGCCGGATCGAGAGGGGGGAGGGCCGGCTCGGCGCTTTCGTGCAGGACGAGGCGATGCGGTTCCGGCTGCCCCTCGAAGGCGACGCCGAAGAGATCGGTGGCTTCGCGCTCGTACCAGCCAAGCAACGGACTGACGTTGGTCGCGCTCGGCATCGCGCCTGTCGGGCGCGTGCGCCAGATCAGCAGCCCTTGCCCGTCGGGACGGTCGGCCACATAGCGAAGCTCGATCCGGTCCGGCTCGGGGTGCCACGCATAGGCGAACTGCATTCGCCCGCCCGCCTTGACGAGGCGATCGACCGCATCGGGCAGATCCGCAGGTTCGATTGCGATGATTTCGACGGCGCTCATGGGCCACCCGGCGAAAGAATGTGCACCACGGGCGCGAGGTAGTCCCAGATGGCGGCTGGCCACCACAGCCCGAGCACGAGCAGCGGAATCAGCGCCAGCCACATGGGGCTGACGCACCAGCGGCTGAACGGCGCCGGCGAGGGGTCGCCCTTGACCACGACGCCGTAATACATGCCGCGGAAGTGGTTGAGGAACCCGGCGAAGATGACGATCAGCAGGGCGGCCATCAGATAGACCGCCCAGCCGAACTCGGTGTTTATTCCCGCCCGCATGATCGCGAACTCGCTGAGGAACAGTCCGAAGGGCGGCGCCCCGGTGATGGCCACGGCGCCGGCGAGCCACAAGGCGCCCGAGGTCGGGAAGAAATGACCGACCCGCTTGATCGACGCGATCTCCTTGGTGCCGTAGGCGCGCATCATGTTGCCGGCGCCGAAGAACATCAGCGACTTGTTCAGCGAGTGGTTGAGCATGTGGTAGAGCGCGCCGGCAACGCCGAGCGGCCCGCCAAATCCGAAGCCAAGCGCGACCACGCCCATGTGCTCGACGCTGGAATAGGCCATCAGCCGCTTGATGCCGCCCTGGCGGATGATGAAGAGGGCGCCGACCAGCAGCGACGCCGCACCGAGCACCACCAGCGCCGTCTGCGGCAGGATTCCGTGATCGGCGGCGCGGGCGATGCCGAGGAAGCGGGCGATGCCGATCATCGCGGTATTGAGCAGCGCGCCGGAGAGCATGGCGGAAACCGGGGCCGGCGCCTCGCTATGCGCGTCGGGCAGCCAGGTATGCATCGGCGCCAGCCCGACCTTGGTGCCGTAGCCGACCAGCACCAGCAGGTAGCTGAGATTGACCAGCACCGGGTTGAGCTTGGGCGCGGCGGACGTGAGCGCCGCCCAGGTCATGTTGTAGGTCGGCCCGTAGACGAAGCTGCCGGCCCAGTAGAACAGCACCGTGCCGAGCAATGCCAGGCTGATGCCGGCCGACACAACCATGATGTATTTCCACGCCGCCTCCATGCTTTCGGCAACGCGCTCGAAGGCGACCAGGAAGGTCGAAACCAGCGTCGTCAGCTCGATGGCGATCCAGTAGAGGCCGACGCTGTTCATCAGCGGCCCGACGAGGGTGGTGAAGCCGAAGCCGGCAAACAGCGCATAGAAGGTGAAGAGCCGCGGGTCTTCCTTGAGCAGGCGCATGTAGCCGACCGAATAGATCGAGGCGAGCAGGTAGACGATGGCCGTGCACAGAACCACCCAGGCAGCCATGCGGTCGATGACGATGTAGTCGTCCCAGAAATAGCGGGCCTCGCCGTCGATCAGCACGACCAGCGCCAGCGCCGCCACGAAGGAGACAATGCTGGCGGCGAGGTTGAGCCGCTCGACGATGCGCGGCGCACGCAGCAGCAGGCACGCGACGACCGCCGCCAGCGGCGCTCCGGCAAGAATCGCGATAAGCGCGCCGAAGATCACCCGACCAGCCTCCTGAGTTCGAGCGAGCTCGTCGTGCCGACGCGGGTGACGAGATAGCCGACCAGCACGCCGAAACAGGCGACGACGACCAGAAGGTCGAACAGGATCACCATCTCGATGAGCAGCGGCATACCCGGCACCAGGATCTGCGAGCCGAGGAAGATGCCGTTCTCGAGAACCAGCAGGCCGAGGATCTGGCTGACCGCCTCGTGACGGACCGCCAGCATGAGGAAACCGATGAGCTTCATCGACAGCATGACCGTGAGCGCCAGCACCGCCACCGTCAGTTCGAGATGAACCGAGCCGGCCGCCGGAAACGACACGGCAAGCGCGAACATGACGAACAGCGCGCCGATCACCAGCCCGGTGCTGGGCTGGAGAATCTCGTGGATTTCGCGATCGACCTTGAGGCGATGGATGATCCGCCACAGCAGATAGGGCAGCAGCATGCCGCGGAAGAGCGCCGTCAGAATGGCGATCAGAAACAGCTCGGGATAGTTGCCTGTGATGCCGACCAGCACCGACAAACCGGCGATCACCCAGGATTCGGCGGCGAAGGCGTAGAGGTAGTTCTTGAGCCAGCGCGAGCCCAGCATCACGAAGGAGAGCATCAGGCTGACGATCGCCAGCAGGCTGAACAGCGAAGCGGTGAGGGGCGTGAGGTGCTCGATCAGCATGGCCTGGCTAGCTCAGTTGCGTACTGACGATGGCGAGGATGGCGAACAGGAACGACGCGGCGAGCGGCTCCTGATAGCGGTAGAAGCGCAGGCGCGACACCGTGGTCTCGACCAGGACCACCACCGAGCCGACCAGCGTGAACTTGACGATGAGGCCGAGCGCGGCGCCGGCGGCGCCGAGCGCGCTGCCGGCGATCGACAGCCCCCACGGCAGCAGCAGCACGTTGCAGAAGATGGTGTAGAGGATGAACTGCTTCATCATCGAGGCCCACTTGATGAGCGCCAGAAGCGGTCCGGAATATTCCAGGATGCGCGCCTCCTCGATCATGTAGACCTCGATGTGGGTGCTCGAATGGATCGGCATCCGGTCGGTCTCGATCAGGAGCAGGATGAAGAAGGCGGCGACCAGGAAGAGGTGGGCCGGGCTCAGATAGACCGGCCAGCTCGACACCAGCAGATGGTTGACGACGAAGGGCAGCATCGCCTTGGCGAGCAGCGTGATGCCGACGAAGACCAGGATCAGCGTCGGCTCGGCAAGGATCGCCAGCATCACCGCGCGGCTCGACCCGACGCCGCCATAGGCGCTGCCGGTGTCGAGGCCCGCCAGCACGATCATGAACGAGCCGAGGGTGAGGATGAGGCCGCCACCCAGGATGTCGCCCATGTCGGAGAGCGGCAGGGGGAAGTTGGTGAGCACGGGAATCAGGATGGGCACGGTCAGCATGCAGGTGAACGCCACCACCGGCGTCACCCAGAACAGCCATGACGCGGTCTCCGGCACGACGATCTGCTTGTGGAACAGCTTCCACAGGTCGCGATAGGGCTGGAAGATGCCAGGCCCCTGACCGCGCTGTGTGCGCTCCTCGAACTGGAGGATGATCCCCTGGATCAGCGGCGACAGCGCCAGAACGGCGACCACCTGTGCAATCTGCAGGGCGATGTCGCGGCCGCTCATCGCGCGCAACCGCTCGCGCCAGCAGGCGCAATACGCCGCCATTCATGCACACAGGTCAGGGAGGGGAGCGGTGTCAAAGAAAAACTCCTCTTGCGCCAAGCGTCGAAGAGGAGTCATCAGCCCCGAGGGCGGTTACAAGGCGAACTCCATCGCCCAAGTCCGCTGGAAGATTAGAGGCACCGCCAGTTTTGTCAACGGGGAGCGCGAAGGTCGAAGACCGGGACGACGCGTCCCTCGGCCGCGAAAAGCCGGCGGAGGTCCCCCACATCGGGGCAGGCGGGCGCCGGCGGAAGGTCGTCGCCGGCAGGTCGCGGCAGCGCGAGCACCGCGCACCCGAGCCGGGCCGTCCCGGCGTTCACCATCCCGCGAAGTTGCGGCAACAGCGTCCGCGCCACCATGAGGTTGGTATTGGGAGGCGGGCTCATCACCCGCGCGGCGCGTGCGTCGTATCCGACGATCACGCTGACATCCTCCGCCGTCTTGACGCCTGCCCGCGCACCGACGGCCATTTCCACAAAGGCTTTGAAATCGGGCTTGGCGATCGCAAAGCCGCCCTCGACCACCTCCAGACGGCGCGGCGTCGTCACCTCATGCAGTCTGATGTGCCAGAGACCCGCCGGTATCAGCCAGGTCTCGACCAGCACGTCCGCATAGGGACGCCACCTGGCATAGAGTTTGTCTCCGGCGATCAGCACCGCCTCGTTGTCCTCGCGCACGCGCAAATGCCGGCCGTCGTCGGAAAAGCCCAGCATGTTGTCGCAGGCCGTTCCGGGGAGATGGCGGTCGTCGAGTTCGATGGAAAAGCCATAGCGGGTGGAATAGGCGAACTTGCCGTATTTCTCCGCCGTCCCGCGCCAGCGCCGCTGTTCCTGACCCGAAGCCAGCGCCACGATATGACCGGGAAGGTGCTGCGCCACCATGCCCGGCTCCGGCAGGGGAACCGGCGCCTCGAATATCTCCGGCGCTTCTTCCTCGGCCGCCCAGAACGGATGATCGTCGGCAAGCGCCAAAGGCAGGAACGCCTTCAGCGCCCAATAGGGCGAACCGGCCGAATTGTAGCTCTCGCTCATCAGCAGGTTGGGATAGCCGTAGCCGACCGACAGCACGCCATCGCGCTCGAAGATCGGCCGCCGTGCCCACCAGCGAAGGTTTCTCAGGTAGTAGCCCTTGATCTGCCCCCAGGGCAGCGCCTCCACGCCGGCATAAGCGAGCGCGCCCCAGAAGCCGGCATGGGCGAAGCGATAGGTGAGGCTGCGGCCGAAGGGCAGGGCCGACCCGTCCGGGGCGTACCAGTGGCGGATCGAACGGGCGAAGGCGGCGGCACGTTCCCGGTAGCGGGCTGCGCGCACCGTGTCGCCGGAAAGGACCGCATAGATCAGCCCGTAGAAGTGGAAGGCGAAGGGGATGTAGTGGTCGGCGCTGCGGATCGACCCGTCACGATACCAGCCATTGTCCATCGCGAAGCGTTCGAGGCCGTCGAGATAGGCTTCCCGCTTCGCCGCATCGACCGCGACGCCGCAATGCGTGAGGCCGAGATCGATCATCACCCGGAAGAATTTCCAGTTGCTGTCGACGAATTCGTGCTCGCGGCCATTGATCAGGTAGGCGGCAACATTGGCCTTGGCCGCGTCGTCAAGCGGGTCCCAAAGCTCGGTCCGCGCGAGCCGCAGCGAAAAGCCGATGGCGGCGAGTTCCACCTGGCGCTGGTCGATGCTCGAAATCGTTCCCCAATAATCGGGATGCTTCGGGTTCGTGCCGTTGGCGAGACCATCACGGTAAAGCTGCCAATGCCCGAACGTGCCGCCGCCGGCGACGAGCGGCGCGATACCCCAAAGCGGACGGGCGAAGCCTTCGAGATCGGCGGCCGCCCGGTCGAAATGGGCGGCGGCCGCGCTGAGTCGTACGCGCGCTCCGGAGGGCGAGAAATACGGCAGAAGCGGCGCGAACAGGTCGCCGACCGCACGCTGAAGGTCAGCGCGGCTGCTGAGCGGATTTCCTGAAAGGGGGGCTTGCGTCAATGTGCGATCCGGATTGCCGGCCGGCGTATGCCGGTCCTGCAGGCTCGCCTTTCAATTTACCCGATCGCGGCGACGCCTTCATTCATTTCCTTTGCGCCATCGTCGATCGCGAAGCCTCCTCATCGCGTCAGCCGCCAGCTTCTGACCTCGAAGGGCATCAGGTCGCACGCTGCCGCGCGCGCCTGCGGCTCCTCCAGGATGGTCACCGGGCTCGCCGTCCATCCCGGCGCGGCGATGGTGAAATCGCCACGGCGGCCGGCCGGTTCGTAGATGCGCAGCACAAGACCCTTGCCCGCCTCGGCGCCTTTCAGTCCCGACAGCGCCGCTGGAATGCCGGCAACCGACAGCGGCGTCGCCGCGCCGATGGCCAGGCCGGAAACCGCGCGCATGAGCAGGGGCTGGTTGAGATCTTCGGCCTCTTCGCGCACGCCGCCTTCGTGCCAATCGCCGTCATGGGGGTGAAGGGCATAGGTGAAGCTCTGCCGGCCCTCGTCGGCGAGCGGGTCCGGATAGACCGGCGCGCGCACCAGCGACAGGCCGAGCACATTGCCGTGGACACTGTGTCCGTACTTGGCGTCGTTGATCAGCGCCACGCCGAAGCCCGGCTCGCCAAGATCGATGAAACGGTGCGCCGCCGCCTCGAACATTGCCTGGTCCCAGCTCGTGTTCCGGTGCGTCGGTCGCGTCACGACGCCATTGGCGCATTCGAAGGTGGCGCGCTCGGCACGCACGGCCACCGGCGTCAGCGTGCGCAGGAGCACGCGCCGGTCATGCCAGTCGAGCGTCGTCTCGATGTCGAGCCGTCGGGCATTGGCGGCGAGCGCATAGGTCTGGGTGATCGTGGAATCGCGGAACCGGCGCACGATGCGAAGTGCCGCCCGCGCCGGCCCGGATTCGACCAGCGCGATGCTTTCCACCTCGCTGACCGGCTCGCCACGCGCGGCATAATCGGCGTCGATGTCCCAGGCGTCCCAGCCGCGCGGCTTGTCGACCGGATAGGCCCACAGCTGGTTGCCGGCGCCGGCCAGCGCCTCGCGCCCGGTCGGCTTGTGGATCAGCGAGGCGATGGTGCCGTCGGCGCCGACGGTCGCCTTCAGGAAGGCGTTTTCGAGATGCGTCGGGCTGGCGGAGAGCCCCGCCACCGGCGTCGTCTTGCGGCTGACGACGGCGATCCCGAGCGGCGCCACCGTGTCGCTGCCCGTCCCGATTCGGCGCACCGACAGCGACGGGTTCACGACCAGCAGCCCGTCGCCGGCGCCTTGCGAAAGCTGCGCGGCGATGGCGTCGAGCGCCGCTTCTTGCGCCGCCTTGCCCGCCGCGATCACGCCGCCAAGCTCGGCTTCGGCATCCTCGTAGACTTCGCGGATCGAAGATCCGGGCAGGATGTCGTGGAACTCGTTCTTGAGCACGACGCGCCAGTCCGCCTCCAGCGGTTCCGGCGCCGCGGCGCCCAGCATATGCGCCAGTGACGCGGCGGTCTCGGCGGTGATCAGCGCGCGTTCGGCCTGCCGGTGCAGGCGCTTGACGTTGGACTGGGTGGTCAGCGTCGCCCGGTGCAGTTCCAGATAGATCTCGCCCCGCCACACCGGCAGCGTCGTCTCGGCGGCGCGCTGATGTGCCCGGGCGAAATAGTCGGCGACATCGCCCCAGCGCGCCTTGGGCAGCACGGGAAAATCGCGCAACTGCTCCTCGCGTTCGACCATTTCCGGTGTCGTGCCGCCGCCGCCGTCGCCATAGCCGATGGCGAGCAGCGAGGTGTCGTGCTGCACCTTGCCCCGGAAATTCAGCCAGGTGTGGTGCAGCGCATGGGGACCAAGGTGGCCGTTATAGCCGTCACCCGGATTGTCGAAGGTGTGGGCAAGCACGCGCGAGCCATCCAGCCCCTCCCACCAGAAGAGATCGGCCGGGATGCGATTGGTCTCCGACCAGTTCACCTTGATCGTGAAGAAGGAGTCGATACCGCCTTGTTTCAGCAGCTGCGGCAGCGCACCCGAGAAGCCGAAGCAGTCGGGCAGCCAGCACACAGTGTGGCGCCGGCCGAACGTCTTTTCGAAGAAGCGCTGGCCGTAGAGGATCTGACGGGCAAGCGACTCGCCGGTGGGCATGTTGGTGTCGGGCTCGACCCACATGCCGCCGATCGTTTCCCATTGGCCCGCAGCGACACGCGCCCTGATGGCACTGAACAGGTCCGGATCGTCTTCGGCGATTTGTGCGTAGTAATGCGCGGTTGACTGGTTGAAGCGGTAGTCCGCGGACGCCGCCATCAGCCCCACAGCCGTGTGGAAGGTGCGCCTGAGCTTGCGCCGCGTCTCGTCATAGGGCCACAGCCAGGCGAGATCGATATGGGCGTGGCCGGTGAGCAGAATCTCGCCCTGTTGCGGATAGCGAGCCTGCAGGTCACGCAGCCGCGCCACCAACGCCTGGTGGGCGGCGGCGACGCTTGCCCGCTGACCCTGGTTGAGCGCCGCCGGCCGATCGACGGTCTCCGGCAATTCCCAGATGTGCTGCTGCTGGGGCGAGGGCGCCACGCGCGCGATGTAGTCGGCCGTGCCCGACGGCCAGTCGAGGCCGGTGAGCGCATCCTCCGCCGCGGCCAGCAGATGCGGCTGGACCTCGTGGTCGGCGAGCACGGCGCAGGTTTCGGCAACCTGCCTGAGCAACAGGTGCAGCCGGTGGACGGCCAGGTCGATCCAGGCAAGCGCTGCATTGTGGAGTTTCGGCGCGCGCATCGGCACACCGAACGGCCCGCGTGCCGTCGCCTCGGCGCCGATGGCGATGTGGCGGTGATGGACCGGAAATTCGCGATGATAGGGATCGACGCCGAAGGAGACGGGATTGGCGCCGGAGGCGCTCAGCGTCACCAGGGCCTCGCCGCCGAGATCGAGCGTCAGCCGTGTTTCTTCCAGCGGCCAGTGTGCCGGCACCTCGGCCTTGACGTCGAAGCGATGCACGCCCTTGCGGTCGGGCCATGCTTCACCGGCCGCGATGGGCGCGCCGTCCAGCGTCCACCCCGTCACCGGGACAGTCTCGCGCATGCGCCAATATGCGAGTTCCTCGAGCTGGACCCGCAGGCGGTCCAGCCGTTGCGCGTTGGTCAATGCCATCGGGGCTCTGCCTTTCAAAACGGCCACGCGGGGCCGGCCCACACTGACATATCGCCGGCTCACCGGCACGACGCCATCGTCGCCTCCCCGCCGCTCTCCCGGCGGACGCCCCCTCGGAAATGCCTTGGCAACGGAACCTAAGCCGCTCGCGTCCTCGGCCCGTTCCGCCGATGGCGCGTTCCGCCGGGATGATGCGGCTCCGGTCAGGCGAAGGGGAGGGCCTCCGGCACAGCCAGCCGCCTGGCGTCGGCCTCGCTCAGCGGCCTCGGCCGCTCGACCTCGGACTTGAGCGTGATGAACCTGCGCGTCGCCGCCGAGGTGAGCGTCGATTCCATCACTTCGAGAACGTGCATGGCCAGGCGTCCGGAACAGCGCGGCTCGCGCTTGTGGCGCACCGCGTCGATCAGATCGGCAACGCCCAGCATGCGGTAATTGGAGCGCATCGGCGTTCCCGGATTACCCTGATAGTTGAGGGCGCCAAACGGCGCCAGCGCCGCATCGGCTTGCGCATAGTCGCCGTCGCGCTCCGAATAGAGCACCATGCCGCCGAAGTGATTGGGATCGGGCAGCAGCATGGAGCCGTTCGTGCCGTAAAGCTCGATCGGATTGCCGTGACCGTGCTTCCACACGTCCCAGCTTGTGCCGATGGTCACCTCGGCGCCGGAGCGGAATTCGAGAATGGCATTGATGGTCGTCGGCGTGGTCACCTTGACCTTCTTGCCCTTCATCGGCCCGTCGGCGGTCACCAGGCGGTGGCTGAAACCGGACTTGGCCATGGCGGTCACGGTCTTTACCGGACCCAGCAGGTTGACCAGCGCGGTGACGTAATAGGCGCCGAGATCGAGCATCGGCCCGGAGCCCGGCTGGAAGAAGAAGACGGGATTGGGGTGCCAATGCTCCATGCCGTGGCTGAGCACATTGGCGGTGCCGCCGACCACCTTGCCGATGGCGCCCTTGTCGATCAGTCGGCGCGCCGTCTGGCCGCTGCCGCCGAGAAAGGTGTCAGGCGCGCAGCCGAGCTTCAACCCGCGCCTGTCCGCCTCCGCCACCAGTTTCCTGGCCTGCTTGAAGTCGAGCGCCAACGGCTTTTCCGAATAGGCGTGCTTGCCCGCCGACAGGATCGACCGGGTCACGTCGTAATGCGCGGCCGGAACCGTGAGGTTGATCACCAGGTCGATCTCGTCGCTGGCGAGCAGTTCGTCGACCGACATGGCGCGCACCGAATACTGCGCGGCCCGCGCCTTGGCCGCCGCCGGCACGATATCCGCGCAGGCGACGATCTTCAGGCCGCGGAATGACGGTGCCAGCCGCAGATAGGCCTCGGATATGACGCCGCATCCGATGATGCCGATTGCCGTTTCCCGCGCCATGGCCTCAGCCTTTCCTGCCGATCAGGCCGGCGACGAAGGCGTAGGAATTGCGTGCAAAGGATTCCCAGTCGGACGGCGCATCGTGCTCGAAGACGAGGAGGTCGGTGCCGGCGCTCGCGATCGACGGCCACAGCGCCTTCCAGGGAAGCGTTCCCGCGCCGATGTCGGTCCAGCCGTCGTCCTTGGTGACGCCGGCCGGGGCCATGTCCTTGATGTGGAAAGCGGCGACCTTGCCCTTGAATGCGTTGAGTTCGGTGGCGATGTCGGCGCCGCCGCGGGCGACCCAGCCGAGGTCGGCCTCCCATTTGACGTCGCCGCCGGAAAGCAGGTGTTCGATCGGACGCGACCCGTCGGACAGCGTCACATATTCGTAGTCATGGTTGTGCCAGGCGAGTCCGAGCCCGGCACCCTGGAGCGCCGCGGCATGGCCCTGGAGCCGGGCGCCGAGCGCCTGCCAGCCGGCGGCGTCCTGCGAGCGCTCGCCCTGCGGCACCGCCGGAATGACCACCGTCTCCAGGCCGAGGATCTTGGCCGTGTCGATCACCGCCGCCCGGTCGGCGTCGAGGTCGGCCAGCGACATGTGGCAGGTGGGAATCTTCAGCCCCAGCGCATCGCATTTGGCACGCAACGCCTTGGGGTCGGCCTTGTAGGCGCCGCCAAAGGGCTCGACCGCATCGTAGCCGATCGCCGCAAGCGTCTCGAGGTGCTTCTCGATCGGTGGAAAATTGCGCGCGCTATAGAGCTGGAAGGAAATCCGGTAGGTGGGCATGGGGTGCTTTCTTGGAAATGCAGCCGTCAGAGGCGGGCACCGCTTTCTTCATCGAAAACGGAAGCCATGCTCGGCTGGAAATACACATCGACCTTCTCGCCGATGCGGTGGTTGTCGTCCGGGCCGACGCGGATGGACACGGACTCCTCGCCGATATTGCCCCACAGAAGGCTGTCGGCGCCCATCGGTTCGACCAGGTTCAGTTCGAGGGGGAGGGCGGTCGAGGCTTCCAGCTTCTCCTCGATGTGGATCTGCTCCGGCCGGATCGCCGAGCACGGCCTTGCGGCCGCTGACCGGCGGCTTGGCGAAATTGTAGCCGGCCAGGTTGATGGCGACGCCGTCGGCGCACACCAGCATCGGATCGCTGTTCACCCTGCAACTCGCCGCTGACGAAGTTCATCGCCGGCGAGCCGACGAAGCCGGCGACGAAGAGGTTGAGCGGGCGTTGGTAGATCTCCTTGGGCGACGCCAGCTGCTGGATGACGCCGCCATGCATGACCGCCACGCGGTCGGCGAGCGTCAGCGCCTCGATCTGGTCGTGGGTCACGTAGATCATGGTCGAGCCGAGCTTCATGTGCAGCTTCTTCAGCTCGACCCGGAGCTCGGTCCTCAACTTGGCGTCGAGATTGGACAGCGGCTCGTCGAACAGGAAGACGTCCGCCTCGCGCACCAGCGCCCGACCGATGGCGACGCGCTGGCGCTGGCCGCCGGAAAGCTCCGAGGGCTTGCGGTTGAGCAGCGGTTCGATCTGCAGAAGCGCCGCGACGCGCTGGACGCGCCTCTCGATCTCGTCCTTGGGCAAGCGCGCCACCTGCAGGCCGAAGGTCAGGTTGCCCTTCACCGACATGCGCGGATAGAGCGCGTAGGACTGGAACACCATGCCGATGCCACGGTCCTTGGGCTCTTTCCAGGTCACGTTCTTCTCGTCGATCCATATCTGGCCAGCATTGATGTCGAGCAGGCCGGCAATGGCGTTCAGGAGCGTGGACTTGCCGCAGCCGGATGGGCCGAGCAGGACGACGAATTCGCCCTCTTCGACATCGAGGTCGAGATCTTGCAGGACCTTGAGGTGGCCGAACGAGACACCAAGCTTCTTGATCGAGACGCTGGTCATTGTCCTATCCCTTGACGGCACCTGCCGCGATGCCGCGCACGAACCATCGTCCCGAAACGAAGTAGACGATGAGCGGAACGGCCGCAGTCAGGATCGTGGCCGCCATGTTCACATTGTATTCGCGCACACCGGTGGTGGTGTTGACGATGTTGTTGAGCTGCACCGTCATCGGCCAGTTGGCGCGGCCGGCGAAGACGACGCCGAACAGGAAGTCGTTCCAGATGCCGGTCACCTGAAGGATGATCGCGACCACCGTGATCGGCAGCGACATCGGAATCATGATGCGGAAGAATATCTGCCAGAAGCCCGCTCCATCGACACGTGCCGCCTTGAACAATTCGAGCGGAACCGAGGCGTAGTAGTTGCGGAACAGGATCGTCAGAATCGGCATGCCGAAGATGGTGTGAATGATGATGATGCCGGGCAAGGTGGCGAACAGGTGGACTTCCCTCAGCGCGATGATCAGCGGATAGATCACCACCTGGTAGGGCACGAAGGCGCCGAAGACGAGCAGCAGGAAGAACAGATTGGAAAACCTGTAGCGCCAGAACGACAGGGCGTAGCCGTTAATTGAGGCGATGATGATCGAAATGATGACGCTCGGCACCGTGATCTTGATCGAATTCCAGAAGCCGGGGTGAAGCCCGAAGCAGTCGCGTCCGGTGCAGGCGTGGAGCCAGGCGTCGAGCCATGGCTGAATGGTCCAGACCTCGGGCAGGTTGAACAAGTGGCCGAGACGGATCTCGGGGATCGTCTTCAGCGACGTCACGATCATGACGTAGAGCGGGAAAAGGAAGAACAGGGCCGAGATGATCAGAAATCCATAGACGCCGACGCGCGCCGGCGACAGCCGACGCGGCTTCGGTCCTTCCGCCAATTCGTCGCCGGCGGGCAGGGTGGCGGGTCGTGCTGGTCATGCGGTTGCAAGCTCCCTGCGGATGGCTGCGGCCTGTCTTCGGGACGCGACCCAGCGCCCGATGCCGAATCAGGGCGATGACCGCGAGCACCGGCGCCAGCATCATCATTGCCGCGGCCATGCCGAGGCCGACATTCTGGCTGCTGGTGATCATCTGGATGACGTAGACCGCCGGCATGTTGGTCGCGATGCCGGGGCCGCCGCCGGTCATGGCGACCACCAGGTCATAGACGCGCACCACGCCGACGATCTGCAGCACGAAAGCGGTCGCCAGCGAACCACGGATCATCGGGAGCGCGATGAACAGATAGACGCGCCAGGTGGGAATGCCGTCGACCTTCGCCGCCTTCCAGATTTCCGCGTCGATGCCTCTGAGGCCGGCAAGCAGGATCGCCATCGTCACCCCAGAGCCCTGCCAGATGCCGGCCACCACCAGGCCGTAGATCGCCGTGTTCGGGTCGACCAGGGGCGAGAAATGGAAGCTCGTCCAGCCAAGATTGTGCAAGGTATTTTCGATTCCGAGATTCGGGTCCAGCATCCATTGCCAGATGAGGCCGGTGACGATCAGCGACATGGCAAAGGGATAGAGAAAGATCGAACGGAAGAGGTCTTCCTGGCGGATGCGCTGGTCCATGAAGACCGCGAGCAGATAGCCGAACACCAGGGAGAAGGCGATCAGCAGCCCGCCGAAGATCCAGATATTCTGGACCGCGACCTCCCAGCGGGAATCGTTCCACAGGCGTATGTATTGGCTGAAGCCGACAAGATTGTTGTTGGGGAAGAGCCTGGAGCTCGTGAACGACCAGTAGAACGTGTAGCCGATGCCAATGACGTAAACGCCGACCCCGACAACGATCATCGGCAAAGTGCCGATCACGGCGCTGATCTTCCAATGTCGCTTGCGCGCTTCCGCCATTCCCCTTGACCCCACTCGAAGCCGGATCTTCTTGTCCGGTCAGCGTTTTTCCGGTGCGCCTGTCGGTTCTCCCCAACCGACACGCAAAAGGATATCAGTTCACTATCGGCCCTGCAGCCGTTCAACCAGTCGCATTCCGATGCATCGAGGAGCAAGGAGACGCCGCTCGTCCGGCGAACGGCGCCTCCCATAATGATCGCCGATTAGGTGGCGTGGCTCAGAATCTCGACCCACTGCTTCTGGGCGTCCTCAGCCGACATGCTGTCGTCCGACCAGAACTGCGAGATCAGCGCATTCAGCTCGTTGTTGGTGTCTTCGGTGGTGAACCGCTGCACCGAGGTCGCGATCTTGGCCGGATCCTCGACCGCCTTCAACGCCTTCTGCATGCACGGGTCGGCCGTCGCCATGTCGACGTCGCCACGCACAGGCATGGAGCCCTTGGCGTTGTTGAACGCCACCTGGACCGCCGGGCTGATGAGCAGCTTGGCAAGGCGCTTCTGCGCCGCTTCCACGGCCGGGTCGCTCTGCTTCGGGAACACGATCACGTCGCCGTCGGTGGTGACGATCGGCTTGGCCTCGTTGAGGCCGATCATGCAGCCGTAGTCCTTGACGCCGGTCATGCCGGCGGCCGAGAACTCACCACGCGCCCAGTCGCCCATGATCTGCAGACCGGCCTTGCCGGTGATCACCATGTTGGTGGTGTCGTTCCAGTTGCGGTTGGCGTAGCCCGCGTCGGTGTACTGCTTGAGCGCCTTGAAGTTGGTCAGCGCCTTCAGCATATCGGCACCGCCGGCGATCTTGAGGTCCTTGTCGCGATACATCTGGTCGCGGCCCTCAATACCGAGAGCGGCGAGCAGGATTTGGTCGAAAGCCCCCTTGATCTGCCAGCCATTGCCGTCGCCGCCGACTGCCAGCGGAATGAAGCCGGCTGCCTGGAGCTTAGGTGCATCGGCCACGAACTCGTCGAAGTTTTCCGGGTTCGGCAGACCGGCCTTTTTGAACGGCTCGTAGGAGTACCAAGCCCAGTCCCACGAATGGATGTTTACCGGCACGCAATACCAGTGGCCGTCCTGCAGGCAGGCGTCCTGGATCTTCTTCGGGCGGATGATCTTGGCCCAATTGCCTTCCTCGGCGATGTCGTCGAGCTTGAGCAGCAGATCGTTCTTGATCAGCTCTTCGTACTCGCGACCGGGGTTGAACTGCGCGGCACCGGGCGGGTCGCCGCCAAGGACGCGCTGCATGATCGTCGAGCGCGCCGTTTCGCCGAGCGCGATGGCGCTGTCGACCCAGTGGTCGCCCTGACCGTCATTGTCGAAGGCCTTGGCGAACTCGGCGACCGCGCGCGATTCGCCCTTCGACGTCCACCAGTGGATGACTTCCAGATCGGTGGCTGAAGCGATCGACGGTGCCGCCAGAGCGACGGCGACGATGCTCGCCCCCAACAATTTCTTCGTGAACTGCGACATATGTTCCTCCCGTTTTCGCGCGCCGGAAGCGCGCACTCCAATGAATACGACGGTCGGCCCAATGGGCCGGCCAACCCTGTATCAATCGGGGAATAGCGTGACCTGCGCCGGTCCCCTCCCTCAAAAAACGCCGTGCGCGGCGTTTTTTTGTTGCCGCGCCGTTGACCTGCGACGCGTTGCGACTACACGTGCCGGCGACTGGTCCTATTCGCCTTGGCGACGTGTAATCGATTACATTATAGTACATGGAAAGCGCGGCGCGTTTGTCAATGACATTCAGCGCGCAATGGCGCGGGAGGAGAATGCTGGATGGACAAGCGACGCGGCGACGAGGCGCCGCCGGCCAATGATCGGGCGACGGTCCGTGACCATCACGGACGTTGCCCGCCGTGCCGGCGTATCGACGGCAACCGTCAGCCGCGCACTGGCGATGCCCGATCGCGTCGCCGAGAAGACGCAGGCGGCGGTCTTTGCCGCGATTCGCGAGACCGGCTACATCCCCAACGCAATGGCGCGCAGCCTGCGCGCGCGCTCGACCAAGCTGGTGCTGGCGCTCCTGAACGGCATCGGCGATTCGTTCTTCACGGCCATCCTCAATGCCGTCGAGGAGGCGCTGTTCGAGGCCGGCTACGGCATGGTGATGGGCGATACGCGCGGCGATACCGCGCGCGAAAGCCACTACGACCGGCTGGTGCGGTCCGGCCAGGTCGACGGCGTGCTGCTCTTTTCCGGCCGCCTGCCCGACGCCCGCTTCATCGATCTCGACACCAGCGTGCCGCTGACCCTGGTGTGCAACGACATTCCCGCGCTGTCCGTGCCCTTCGTCGAGAGCGCCAATCGCGATGCCGCCCGCACGCTGACCGAATATCTGATCGGCGTCGGCCACCGGCGCATCGCCCACATCACCGGGTCCGATGCGCGGCTCCGAGGCGGAGGACCGCATGGCCGGCTACCGCGATGCGCTGGAGGCGGCCGGCATCGCCTTCGACCGCGACTCTCGTCTGGCAAGGCAGCTACGAGGCCGAGACCGGTGCGGAGGCGGCGGTGAAGCATTTTCTGCCCATGGCCGATCGGCCGACCGCCGTGTTCGCCGCCAATGACGAGACTGCCATCGGCTTCATCAAGGCGGTGCGCGACGCCGGCCTGTCGGTGCCGCGAGGACGTCTCGGTCGCCGGCTTCGACGACATCGGCTACGCGGCGCTGTTCGATCCCGGCCTGACCACCATGCGCCAGCCGCGCGCCGAACTCGGACGGGTTGCGGCCGAGATCCTCGTTCGCCGCATGACCGGCAACACCGGTGCGCCGCTGCCGCGGATCACCCGCCTGCCATGCACTCTGGTCGTACGCGAAAGCGTCGCAGCGCGTGACACGACGGCAAACGGCGGCCACCGTCGCCGCGACGTGCCGGTGCCGCAGTCAACGATAGGCAACGCGCCGCGCGCATAGTGCGATCACGATCGGCAGCCGCAAACCGCCGGATTCCGTGATATCGAGGGGTCCGCCTCTTTGCGGCCTGGCACGTCTCGTGCTGGAGTGGGCGCCGCCGGGGCTACTCCCACGCCGGGAAGGTGCCGGGCGCCACAGAAACGAGCCGCATGTCGATCAAAGCCGCCGTCTATCACCTGACCCACTACAGATACGACCGCCCGGTCTCGCTCGGGCCGCAGACGATTCGCCTGCAACCGGCGCCGCATTCGCGCACGCGCGTGCTCTCCCATTCGCTCAAGGTGAGCCCCGCCGGCCATTTCGTGAACCTGCAGCAGGACCCCTACGGCAACCATCTCGCCCGCTTCGTCTTCCCCGAGCCGGTGAGAGAACTGAAGATCGAGGTCGATCTCGTCGCCGACATGACGGTCTACAACCCGTTCGACTTCTTCGTCGAGCCGGAGGCGGAGCAGTGGCCCTTCGACTACCCCGAAGTCATTCGCGACGATCTCACGATCTACCTGAAGCCGGAGCCGGCCGGCCCGGCGCTGACCGGCTTCCTCGCCACGATCGAGCGGACGCAGACCAGCACCGTCGATTTCATCGTCGCCCTCAATGCCCGCCTGCAGCGCGAGATCGGCTACATCATTCGCATGGAGCCCGGTGTTCAGGCGCCGGACGAGACGCTTCTGGCGGCCAAGGGCTCGTGCCGCGACACCGGCTGGCTGCTCGTCCAGATCTTCCGCCATCTGGGCCTGGCCGCGCGTTTCGTCTCCGGCTACCTGGTCCAGCTCAAGCCCGATCTTGTTTCGCTCGACGGGCCGCCCGGCACCGATCACGACTTCACCGACCTGCATGCCTGGTGCGAGGTCTATCTGCCCGGCGCCGGGTGGATCGGCCTCGATCCGACCTCCGGGCTCTTGACCGGCGAAAGCCACATCCCGCTTGCCGCGACACCGCATTACCGCAACGCCGCCCCGATTTCCGGCATGGCGAGCTTCGCCAATGTCGATTTCGACTTCGACATGCGTGTTACCCGCGTCGCCGAGCATCCGCGCATCACCAAGCCGTTTTCGGACGAATCCTGGGCGGCGCTCGACCGGCTCGGCGATGAGGTGGACAAGGTCCTGAAGGATGAGGACGTTCGCCTCACCATGGGCGGCGAGCCCACCTTCGTCTCCATCGACGATTACGAAGCGGCCGAATGGAACACCGCCGCCGTCGGCCCCACCAAGCGCGCCAGGGCCGATGCGCTGATCCGCCGGTTTCAGGCGCGCTTCGCGCCCGGCGGGCTGCTCCATTACGGGCAGGGCAAATGGTATCCCGGCGAGACGCTGCCGCGCTGGACCTTCTCGCTCTTCTGGCGCAAGGACGGCAAGCCGCTGTGGTCAACGCCCGAGCTTCTGTCGCCCGAGACGACCGACAGCCCCGCTGCAGCCGCCGACGCCGAAAAGCTGATGACGGCGATCGCCGCCTCGCTCGAGGTCGAGGCCGATTCCATCGCCGCCGTTTATGAAGACCCGGCCCAATGGCTGTTGAAGGAAGGCAAGCTTCCCGACAACGTCGATCCCGAGAACTCCAAGCTCGAGGACCCGGAAGAGCGGGCGCGCATGGCGCGCGTCTTCGAGCGCGGCCTGACCAGCCCGACAGGCTACGTCCTGCCGGTCCAGCGCTGGCAGTCGCAGGCGAGCGGACCGCGCTGGCGCAGCGAAAAGTGGCACACGCGCCGCGGCAAGCTGTTCCTGGTGCCGGGCGATTCGCCGGTAGGCTTCCGCCTGCCGCTGGGCTCGCTCCCCCATGTGCCGCCGTCCGCCATCCCGCAGATCATCCCGCTCGACCCGAGCGCGCCGCGCGGCGCGTTGCCGGATCCCGGCCAACCGGCGTTCCATGAGAGCGTCGCCGAGCAGATGGAGGATTCCTTCGACGAGCGCGAGCAGGCCGCCGCCTCGCTCAGCGGCGACGACACCCAGCGCCAGGACCGTGTCGAGCAGGAACTCGACTCGATCGACGGCACCGTGCGCACGGCGCTCGCCGTGGAAGTGCGCGAGGGCAGGCTCTGCGTCTTCATGCCGCCGGTCGAGACGGTCGAGGACTATCTCGACCTGGTTGGCGCGGTCGAGGAATCCGCCCGCCGCGTCGGCATCCCCGTGCAGGTCGAGGGCTACCCGCCGCCGAGCGACCCGCGTCTCAACGTCATCCGCGTCACGCCCGACCCCGGCGTCATCGAGGTCAACATCCATCCCGCCACCAACTGGCGCGAGTCGGTCGAGATCACCACCGCGGTCTATGAGGAGGCGCGGCAATCGCGCCTCGGCGCCGACAAGTTCATGATCGACGGACGCCATTGCGGCACCGGCGGCGGCAACCATGTGGTGGTCGGCGGCGACAGGCCGGCCGACAGTCCTTTCCTGCGCCGGCCGGATCTCTTGAAGAGCCTCGTGCTCTATTGGCAGCGCCATCCGTCGCTGTCCTACCTGTTCTCCGGCCTGTTCATCGGGCCGACGAGCCAGGCGCCGCGTGTCGACGAGGCGCGCCACGATTCCCTCTACGAGCTGGAGATCGCGCTGGCGCAGGTGCCGCTGCCGGGAGAGGGCCGGCCGCCGCGGCCCTGGCTGGTCGACCGCCTGTTCCGCAACCTGCTGGTCGACGTCACCGGCAACACCCACCGCTCCGAGATCTGCATCGACAAGCTCTATTCGCCCGACACCAGCTCCGGCCGGCTGGGTCTGGTCGAGTTCCGCGGTTTCGAGATGCCGCCGAGCCCGCGCATGAGCCTGGCGCAGCAGCTCCTCATCCGTGCCATCATCGCGCGTTTGTGGAAGGCGCCGCTCGCCGGCGGCTTCGTGCGCTGGGGCACCGCGCTCCACGACCGTTTCATGCTGCCCTGGTATGTCTGGCAGGACTTCCTCGACGTTCTGGAAGACTTGAAGATGGCCGGCTTCGCCATGCGGCCGGAATGGTTCGAGGCGCAGAAGGAGTTTCGTTTCCCCTTCTGCGGCGAGGTGGATTATGGCGGCGTCAACCTGGAGCTGAGAGTCGCGCTGGAACCCTGGCACGTCATGGGCGAGCAGGGCGCCGCCGGCGGCACGGTCCGCTATGTCGATTCCTCGGTGGAGCGCCTGCAGGTGAAGACCGAGGGGCTGGAGCCGGAACGTCACCGCATCGTCGTGAACGGGCGCACCGTGCCGATGACGCGCACCGCGCGGGCCGGCACGGCGGTCGCCGGCGTGCGCTACAAGGCGTGGCAGCCGCGCTCCGGCCTGCATCCGATGATCGCCGTCGATGCGCCGCTCACTTTCGATATCTACGATAGCTGGACGGGCCGCGCTGTCGGCGGCTGCGTCTATCACGTCGCCCATCCTGGCGGTCGCAACTACGAGACCTTCCCCGTCAACGCCAACGAGGCGGAGGCGCGCCGGCTGGCGCGTCTGGAGCCGCGCGGCCACACGCCGGGCGACTATCAGGCGCCGCCGGAAGAGCGCAGCATGGCCTTTCCCCTGACCCTCGACCTCAGGCGTCCGGCCGGGATCTGAGCGCATGAAGCCCGAAGCCAAACGTGCGGCGAACGCGGCGCCCCGCTCCGGCGGCCTCGCCGCCGGCTATTCGGCGCATCCCGGCACCATCGACGAAATGGTGGACGCTGCCGGCGCCATCCGCCCGCCATGGCAGCCGCTGATCGACCGTCTCGACAGGTTCGACCGGGCCGAGGTCGATGCGCGCTTCGCCCGCGCCGATCATTATCTGCACGATGCCGGCGTCTACTACCGCGTCTACGGCACCGGCGGCTCCAACGAGCGCGCCTGGCCACTGGCCCATGTGCCGCTCATCATCGCGGAGGCCGAATGGCAGGGAATCGCCGCCGGCCTCATGCAGCGCGCCGAGCTTCTCGAGCGCGTGCTGGCCGACGTCTATGGCGACAACCGGCTGGTCGCCGATGGGTTGATCCCGCCCGAGCTCATCGCCGCCAGCCCGGAATATCTGCGGCCGATGGTCGGTATCACGCCGCCGAGGGGCGGCTTCCTGCACTTCCTTGCCTTCGATCTCGGCCGCGGCCCCGACGGCCGCTGGTGGGTGCTGGGCGATCGCACCCAGGCGCCGTCAGGCGCCGGCTTCGCTCTGGAGAACCGTGTCGCCACCTCGCGCGCGCTCTCCGAAATCCAGAGCGCCATGAACGTTCACCGGCTCGCCGGCTTTTTCCGCGATCTCCGCGACGCTCTGTTCGAGCTTGCCGACGATCCGGAAGGCGTCGCGGTGCTCACCCCCGGCCAGCACACCGAGACCTATTTCGAGCACGCCTATATCGCCCGCTATCTCGGCCTGCTGCTGCTCGAGGGCGAGGACCTCACGGTCACCGGCGGCAAGGTCATGGTGCGCACCGTCGATGGTCCGCGGCCGCTCAGCGTGCTGTGGCGACGTCTCGACGCGGCCTTCATGGACCCGCTCGAACTGAAGCACGATTCGCGCATCGGCACGCCGGGCCTCGTCGACGCCGTGCGCCGCGGCGGCGCCACCATCGTCAACGCCATCGGTTCCGGGATACTGGAGATGCGGGCGCTGCTCGCCTTCCTGCCCGGCATCAGCCGCCACCTGAATGGCGAGGACCTTGCGCTTCCCCACATCGCCACATGGTGGTGCGGGCAGGGGGCCGAACGCGCCCATGTCACGGCCAATCTCGATCGCATGATGATCGGCCCGGCGCTGGCGACCTTGCCGCCGGTGAACGATAGCGAGGCGACGGTCCTCGGTGCGACGCTGAGCGACGGCCGAGCGGTCGGTTCTCATCGACCGGCTCGCTGCAACCGGCCGCGACTTCGTCGCGCAGGAGTCGGTCACACTCTCGACCATGCCCCACTACACGGAGGGCAGGCTCGAGCCCCGCCCGGTGACGCTGCGCGCCTTCGCCATGCGCACGCCCTCCGGCTGGACGGTGATGCCCGGCGGCTTTGCCCGCATCGGCGCCTCGCCCGACACGGCGGCGATCGCCATGCGCCAGGGCGGCCGCGCCGCCGATGTGTGGGTGCTGGGCGATGCGCCGGTGGAGCGCATCACGCTGCTGCCGGCCCGCGAGGGCAGGGCGGTCGACGCCAAGCTCACCACCATCCTGCCCAGCCGCGCCGCCGACAATCTCTTCTGGCTCGGCCGCTATATCGAGCGCGCCGAAGGTACGGTGCGGGTTCTGCGCGCCTATCACGGCCGCGTCGCCGAGCCGTCCTCAGCGGCGGCCGGATCGCTGCTGGCGATGATCGACGCCAGCCTCGACGAGGTCGACATCGACGTGCGTCAGCCGATTCCCGATGCGCTCATCGCCAGCATCGACGCCGCTGCCGCCAGCGCCGGCCGCATCCGCGACCGCTTCTCGCCCGACGGCTGGCTGGCGCTGATGGACCTGTCCAAGACCGTCCATCGCTTCCGCACCCGCGTTGCCGCGGGCGACGACGCCTCGCGGGCGATGACCGTGCTCCTGCGCAAGCTGGCGGGCTTCGCCGGCCTGGTCCACGAGAACATGTACCACGCCGTCGGTTGGCGCTTTCTCGAGATCGGCCGCCGGCTCGAGCGCGCCATCGAGATGTGCCGCCTGATGGCGCTGCTTGCCACCCCCGACGCTGCGGCCGAGCTTCTCGACCTGCTCGTCGAGGTCGGCGACAGCGTGATGACCCACCGCCGTCGCTACAAGCTCAATCCCGGCCGCCTCGCGGCGATCGAGCTTCTCGCCCTCGACGAATTCAACCCGCGCTCGGTGCGCTACCAGCTTGCCGAGGTGAAAACCCAGGTCGCGCTGCTGACCGGCGGCGAGACCGCCAATCCCATCCACCCGATCATGCGCGAGACCCTGCGCCTCTATACCGAGCTTCAGCTGAGCGAGCCCAGGGACTTCTCGCCCGGCCGCCTCGCCACGCTGGCCGGCTCGCTCGCGGCGCTCTCCGACATGATCGACGCGACCTATTTCCGCTGAGCATGAACTACGACGTCCGTCTCCAGCTCGAATATGCCTATGATCCGCCGGTCGTCGGCGGCCTCCATCTCGTCCGCGTGACGCCGGCGGCATCGGCCGGCGGCCAGCGTGTCGTCGCCTCGTCGGTCACCTTCGACCCGGCGCCCTTCGAGCGCACCGACGGTCGCGACTTCTTCGGCAATGCCTTCGTTTCGATCTGCTATCGCCAGACCCATGCCGCGCTGAGGATCGGGATGAACGCCCGCGTCCGCGTCGAGCCCGATACGGCGATGCTCGACGTCTCGCCCGATCTCGCCGGGCTCGGACAGGAGCTGGCCGGCACCCTGTCGCTTGCCCCGGACTCGCCGCATCACTTCGTCAGCGCCAGTCCGCGCGTGCCGCTCGACGGCGACATCACCGCCTATGCGCGCGAAAGCCTGGCGCGGGCGTCGACGGTGCAGGAGGTCGTCAGGGATTTCGGCGAGCGCATCCACGGCGATTTCCGCTACGACAAGAAGTCGACCGAGGTCGAGACCTCGCCGCGCCGCGCCTTCGAACTGAAGCGCGGCGTTTGCCAGGATTTCACCCATGTGATGATCGCCGGCCTGCGCGGCCTGGGCATTCCCGCCGGCTATGTCAGCGGCTTCCTGCGCACCATTCCGCCGCCGGGCAGCGAGCGGCTGGAAGGCGCCGACGCCATGCATGCCTGGGTGCGCGCCTGGTGCGGACGCGAGGCCGGCTGGGTCGGCTACGACCCGACCAACCGGACCTTTGCCGGGGAGAGCCACATCGTCGTCGCGGTCGGCCGCGACTACCAGGATGTCGCACCGATCGCCGGAATCCTGACGACCACCGGCACGCAGAAGACCACCCAGAAGGTCGATGTCGTGCCGGTCGATCCGGCGGGCCTCTAGGCCGGCGCCGATGCTGGCTCGACCCGGCGATAGCCAGGCTTTGCGTAGTAGAAGCCGTTGGCAAACGGCATGGCGAGCGCCATCTCGTCCAGCATCGCCGCCGCTTCGCCGGCGGCGACGTGGCGATCGAGCAGGTTGCGGAAGATCGACGCCACCCTGACCATGTCGCAGTTTTGCGGCGACAGGCGAAAGCGCGAAACGCCCATGGAGCGGAGCTCCGCCACCTCGCCGGCGAGATTCAGCGTCTCATGGGACAGCGTCTGGATGCCGTTGATGGCCAGGAACGGCTGGCCCTCCATCGTCTTCAGCGTCATGCCGTCCGGATCGTTCTCGCAGACATAGCGGCAGGTGTTGCGCGTGCGGCCGTGAACCCTGGCGTGATAGCAGCGTGCCGAGAGCGCCAGCGGCATGCGGCCGAAAACCATGGCCTCGAAGGTCACGTTGAGGTCCCGTGTGCGCTCGATGAGCTCCCGGATGGCACGCGCCGGCATTTCCACCGGCAGGCAGAAATTCCGCGCGCCGCCGCGCGCCAGCATCGCCACCGTCCGCTCGTTGTAGACGTTCATGAACGGGCCGATATGGTGCGGCCGGGCGCCAAGATGATAGAGCGCCGAGGCGTCGTTGACCTCGACCATGCGCCTGTCCTGAGCGGTGATATCGGTCACCAGCTTGCGGTCGGCAGGCAGGAACACTTCGGCAAGCGTCGCCAGCACCACCGTCTTGCCGGCCGCTTCCAGCCGCTCGGCCACCGCGTCGAAATGCTTGTCGAACAGCGGTGCCCGCTTCGAGCACACCGCCTCGCCGAGCGTGACGGTCGTAACCGGCGCCTCGTCGGCGATGCGGAAGTAGAAGTCACGCCAGCGCTCCGGCGCCCAGTTGAACAGGACCGGGCCGAGCGTCACCTCTACCGCCTCGGTGCGCACCGCCGCTGCGCCTGCCACCGCCCCACCTACCGCCATGTCTTGCTCCGATAAGCAGCTTCCGTTTCCCGGTGCCCTTCGGTCAGCGCCAGCAGGTCCGCCAGTCCCGGATCGCGCCCCTCCATGATGGCGTCGACCGCCTTGCGGAAGGCCGAGACCACCGTCTTGACGTAGGCGCGGCTGCGCTGCCGGCCTTCGATCTTCAGCGCCGTGACGCCGGCTTTGGCGAGGTCTGGCAGCAGCGCCGACAGATTCAGGCTCACCGGCTCCTCGAAGGCATAGGCGCCGACAGTGCTGGCGCCGCAGAGATAACGTCCCTTGCAGATGGTCGGGTAGCCGGCGTTCTCTCCCGCGGCATAGCGGTCGATGACGAATTCCCCGAGCCGCGTCGTCAGATTGTGGTCCTCGTCTTCCTCGTAGTGGACGTCGGCCGCCGGCGAGCAGACCCCGTCCATGTTGGTGGAAAGCCCCGTTGCATAGCTCGACAGGCTGCACCGGCCTTCCGCCATCATGCCGATCGAACCGAAGATGAAGGCCTCGATCTCGCAGGGAATCTGGCTGTGGATGCCGGCGATCTCGGCCACCGTCAGCATGCGCGGCAGCACCACGCGCTTGATGCCGAAGGCTTCGCAGTGGAAGCGGATCGCCTCCGGCGACGAGGCGCCACCCTGCACCGACAGATGGAGCCTGAGATCGGGGTAGGTGCTGGAGGCGTAATCGGCGACGCCGAAATCGGCGACGATCACCGCGTCGACATCGACACGCGGGGCAAGGTCGATCGCCGCGCGCCACAGATCGAACTGGCCGGCCGGCGGAAAGGTGTTGACCGCAAGCAGCACCTTGGCGCCGCGCGCATGGGCATAGGCGACCGCCTTGTCGAGTTCCTCCGGCGTGAAGTTGAGGCCGGGGAAGTTGCGGGCGTTGGTGGCGTTCTGCAGGCCGCAATAGACCGTGTCGGCGCCGGCGTCGACGGCGGTCCTGAGACCCGCCGGCGTCCCCGCCGGACAGACCAGTTCGGGACGCAGCATTCCGCCGTCAGCCATGGTCGCTCCGTTTCGGGCGCAGTTTCGACAGCACGAAGCCCGCCGGTCCCGATAGTGGACCGAAGGCGGAGAGTACGCTGTCCATCGCGCTGCCTTCCATGTCGTCGAGCGCGTTCCTCAGCGTCACCACCGCCTCCGTGTCGCCCTCGACGCGCAAGTCACGGGTGAAGAACAGGGCATCCCCGTCAAGCTCGCCGTCGATCATGTCGAGCAGGCTGAAGAAGGTTCCGGCGATGGCGGCATCGTGTGCCGGCTTCTCGGCGCGCCGATATGCCTTCAGGATCGGCGCCTCGGGGTCGGGGATCAGCACCAGTACGAAGGGCAGGTCGGTCGGATCGATCAGGAAGCGCTTGCCGGATTGAGAGCCAAGCCGTGCGAAGAGCTCCGGCCGCGAGCGCGCCACCCGGGTTGCGATGCGGTCGAGGACCGGCTGGATCAGCGGCAGCGGAACCGCGCCGAGCAGCAGTGCCCGAACGTCCTGCAGCAGAGGGCGCAAAGGCGTTGCGGCAGGCTCTGCGTGCAACGGAGTCGGCATGGACAGAAGCTAGGGCCGACACCGCCGATCGGATTTGATCGAGGTCAAAACCGTCGTGAACGGCGCGTGAACGCAGCGTGAATCTGCTATCCCGCGCCGAGGAAGACGGCAACGTGATAGGTGACGAAGGCCGCCAGATAGGCCAGCGCCAGCATGTAGCCGATGGCCACCAGCATCCACTTCCAGCCGCCGGTTTCCCGCTTGATGACGGCGAGCGTCGGGGCGCATTGCGGCGCGAAGATGTACCAGGCGAGCAGTGCCAGCGCCGTCGCCAGGCTCCAGCTGTTGGCGAGCGCATAGCCGATCGCCTCTTCGCCGCCCTGAATGGCATAGACGGTGCCGAGCGCCGCCACCGCCACCTCGCGCGCCGCCATGCCGGGAACCAGCGCCACGGCGATCTGCCAGTTGAAGCCCACCGGCGCCAGCAGCGGCGCGATGAAATGGCCGATCATGGCGGCAAAGCTGTAGTCGATCGCCGGTCCGGTCGCGCCGGCCGGAGCACCGGGGAATGTCGCCAGCAACCAGATCACCACCGCCATCAGGAAGATGATGGTCCCGGCGCGCTTGAGGAAGATCTTGGCGCGCGTGTAGAGGCCGAGGAGCACGCTGCGCGGCCGCGGCAGCTTGTAGTCCGGCAATTCGAGCATGAAGGGCGGCGTCGGGTCCTCGCGCCAGAAGAAGAACTTGGCCAGCGCCGAGACCCCGAGCGCGCTGATAATGCCGGCGGCATAGAGGCCGAACATGACCAGCCCCTGCAGGCTGGCGAAGCCCCAAATCTGCCTGGCGGGGATGAAGGCCGAGATGATCAGCGTATAGACCGGAATGCGTGCCGAGCAGGTCATCAGCGGCGCCACCAGGATGGTGGTCAGCCGGTCGCGCGGATTGTCGATGACCCGCGTCGCCATGATGCCGGGAATGGCGCAGGCGAAGCTCGACAGAAGCGGGATGAAGGCGCGCCCGTGCAGCCCGGCGCCGCCCATGATGCGGTCCATCAGGAAGGCGGCGCGGGCCATGTAGCCGAGGTCTTCGAGCAGCAGGATGAACAGGAAGAGGATCAGGATCTGCGGCAGGAAGACCAGCACGCTGCCGACGCCTGAGATGATGCCGTCCTGGACCAGGCTGAGCAGCAGCCCTTCGGGCAGCGTCTGCCCGGCGAGGACGCCGAGCGCGTCGAAGCCCTCCGAAATGATGTCCATCAGCGGGCTTGCCCAGGTGAACACCGCCTGGAACATGACGAAGAGGACGGCAAGCAGGATGACCAGCCCGCCGACCGGATGCAGCAGCACGGCGTCGAGCCGTGTGGTCAGCGTGTCCGGCTTGGGCGGCGCGTGCACAGCGAGCGCGATGATGCGGTCGGCCTCGCGCTGTCCGGCGCGCAGGTCGCCGGCGGTCGGCGGCAGCCAATCGTTCACCGCATGCGGCTTGGCGTCCTCCGCGGCGATCGCGTCGAGGAGACGAATCAGCGCCTCGGTGCCGCCGCGGCGCACCGCCGCCGAGGTCGTCACCGGCATCCCGAGCTCGGCCGACAGCCTGTCGATGTCGATCTCGATGTCGCGCCGGCGGGCGATGTCGATCATGTTGAGCACCAGCACGACCGGCCGGCCCAGGCGCTTCAGTTCAAGCACCAGCCGCAAGGCAAGCCGCAGGTTGGTGGCGTCGGCGACGCAGAGCAGGGTGTCGGGTTCGGTCTCGCCGGCCATGCGGCCGAGAACGACATCGCGCGTCACCACTTCGTCGGGGCTGCGTGCGCGCAGCGAATAGGTGCCGGGCAGGTCGACCAGCGTGAAGCTGTGCCCGGCCGGCGTGAACAGCACGCCGGTCTTCCGTTCGACCGTCACGCCGGGATAGTTGGCGACCTTCTGGCGGCTGCCTGTGAGTGCGTTGAACAGCGCCGTCTTGCCGCTGTTCGGCGTGCCCACCAGGGCGATATGGCGGGTTGCGACTAACACCTGGTCCATCGACTTGCCCCGGGTCCGCTCAGCGTACAAAGACAGCCATCGCTTCGCGGCGGCGCAGCGCGACCGTGGCGTTGTTGACGCGCACGGCGATCGGGTCGCGGCCGATGATTCCCTCATGCAGGATTTCGACGGCAGCCCCCTCGGTGAAGCCGAGTTCGAGCAGCCGGCGCTCGAGTTCCGCCGTCGGCAGGCCGGACGTCTCGTCGCTCACGCTGATGGTGCAGATATGGCCGCGAAATCCGCGCCGGGCGTGGCCCAAGGGGAAATGCGGCGGCAGCTGCTCAGGTGCCTCTGGGGCGAAACTCATGGTTCGTCGTCCGGATGTTTTGCGTGCACCATTCAGGGCCTTCAAGGGACCCCACCTGGTCACGTCCAATTGCGAACGCCTTTCATTCTCGACTACGCGAGAACAATTCCAACTCATATGACGCAGATCAAATGCGATGTATGAATTCCCGGCCGGCTTTCACACCACCCCCGGTGCGGACCAGGGCGGCCGGGTTTTGGCGAAATCCCGCCAGGCGTCCCTGAGACGCGCCTCGGCCCCGACCATGGCATGGGCCTGCCAGCCGGCGATCGCGGCCGCCGCCGCGCCGCTGTCGGCCGACGCGGCAACCAGACTGGCCAGCAGCGATCCCGTCGTCGCCATGTCGTTGAACGCGCCGAGTTCGTCCTGCAGGCCGGCAAGCCGGCCGGTGAACTGCTTGGCGGTCTTGCGGTCGGTGCACAGCGGCAGCAGGAAATCAGCCACGTAGCGCAATTTCTTCACCGAGAGACGCAGCCGGTGACGCTCGGCCGCCGTCATCGATTTGAAGTGGCGGCCACGCTTCAGCACCTTGGCATGATGCACCGACAGGACGCGCCGCGCGAAGCTGAAGGCCGGTTCGGCGAGCAGCGGCAGGCTCTCGGGCCCCATATCGTCGCGCCAGCCGCGCACCTCGATCCAGCCACCGAGGCGGATCACGAACCGCGTGCTGCGCGCGTCGGCGAGTGCCAGGCGCGCATCGTCATAGGCGGCGAGCCGACGTTGCTCGGCACCTTCACCCAGGATGTCGAAGCCGGCGATCGCCGCGCAGCTTCCCGCCACGGCCGGCAACGTCTCGCCCTGAAAGATGTCCCAGGTGCGCGCCGCCGACAGCGTCGCCGCCAGCCATCTGGCGTCCTCCCTGAGCGCTTCGAGCGTCTCGGAGGTGACCACCGTCGCCATCGAATCCAGCGTCGAGCGCAGGCGGCGCAACGCCACGCGAACCTGATGCACGCCCTCCGGATCGCGGCCGTCCTCGGCCGCCGGCACCGACACCAGAAGATCGCGCAGGCACGAGCCAAGAATCGCGGCGAAGGCATCGTCGAGTGGAAGGGAAGGGTCGACGTCCAGCTTGCTTGGCTTGTTCACCGGCGGCGGCGTATCGCTCGCCAGGTCGAAGCCGCGCGCCGCCTTGCTGCGGATCGACGGGCGCACCGGCCCATGATCGGCAAGCTTGAGCGCCAGATCGTAGATCGCCGAGGAACTGCCCTCCTTGAGTTCCAGCTCGATCTCGCTGACCGGCATCGAACGTTTGCCCGATCTGAGGACGCCGCGGTCGAAAGCCACCTCGACCGAGCCTGCCGGCAGATCGACGATGCGCTGGAGCCGGTGAATGTCGGAGATGAAGACCGGCTGCAGGGGCTGGCACCTGAGAGCGTCGCGCAGCTTGGCCGGGACGAACGGCATGGCCAGATCGACATCCGGGGCGATCGAGGAAACGCTTGCTTCCCACTCGCCGCGCCGGAGCGGATCGCCCCCCGATTCCGCCTTCACGGTCTGCACGAAGCGCTGGCCGTGCTGGCGGACGCGAAGGCTCAGCCCGTTCTGCCGCAGAATTTGCTGGGGCGTATCGTAATAGACGGCCTTCAGGTGCTTGCGCGTGCCCGTGTTGCGCGCATGGTCGGCGATGTCCGGCAGCGCATTGAACTCCGCCAGCCTGTCGGCATCGACCAGCAGCTTCAGCTCCACCTCGGCGGCGGGGGGCAGGGTCTGGTTTGCCGGAAGTTCTGTGAGCGCCACAACCTCGTCCGGCGCCGGCGCCTCTTGCGGTTGGTCTGCCTCGGGCGGCGTTGCGGTGGGCGCCGGCACCTGCGGGTGAGGGTCGGCCACCTCCGGCGTCGCGGCCCGGGTGACGCCATTGTCGGCCTCGTCGGCGTTCTCGGGGGCCGCGTCGTTGTTCCAGCCGGCCATATCGCGTCGCGGGACGGCCTCGTCCTGCTCCGCGGAGTCCTCCGCATGCTCGATCAGCGGGGGCGCACTCGACCGCGCCGACGTCTCAGGGTCGATCTCGGACATGCAAAAGGTTGTAGCAGATCGACCGCCGCGATCATACTGCACCGCGCCGTGAAAACCGGCCCGGCGGGCCGTCCGATTGCCGCAATGCGCCCGCCCGGACGGCGCGGGATCAGCCGGCCCGGCAGGCGCGGCGCACGCTGTCGGCCAGGATCAGCAGGCACCCGACGAGCAGCAGGACGGCGCCCCACAGTGCCGGCAGGCCGGCAAGTTCGACCAGCCCGGCCACGACCGCGATCAGGATCAATGACAGGAGCGCCAGCGCGCCGTCGTCGATGAACAGGCCGGCGATCTCCCTGGCGATGGAGGCAAGCAGTTTCATCGGGCGGCCTCCGTCTTTCCGCCGGCAGCCGCGCGCGCCGTCTTGAGCCAGCGCGTCAGCCCCAGCGATGCCACGGCGAAAATGATGAAGATGCCGAACAGCGACAGGTCGGCGCCCGGCCATTCGGCACCGATGCCTTCGCCGGTCCAGAAGATGCCGAAGGTGGTCAGCATCAGCCCGACGACGTATTTGAGCGTGTTCTCCGGCACCCGCGACAGCGGTCTGTGCACCGCGAGACCGATCGCCATCACCACGATGAAGGCGGCCAGCGCCCCGAGCGAGGCATAGAGCGTGAGCCCGCGCGTCGTGCCCACGGCAATCACGATGAACACCACCTCGGTCCCTTCCAGGAGCACCGCCTTGAAGGCCGCCAGACCCGCCAGATAGTTGGCGCGCCGTTCTCTGGCGCTGCGGGTGAGGGCCTCGGTCTCTCTGGCAAAGGCCTTCTCCTCGTCATGCAGCGCCAGCACGCCGATCGAGCGCAGGATCGCCTTTCTCAGCCAGCGCATGCCGAACAGGATGAGGAGGACGCCGACGACGAACTGCAGCACGTGGATCGGCACCAGGCCGAGCAGCGGACCGAACACCGCCACCAGCGCCGCCAGCACGACCAGCGCCAGGCCGCTGCCGACGAAGGCCGGCGGCCAGCTCTGTGTCAGGCCGACGGCGAGCACGATGGTGAAGGCTTCGACCACCTCGACCAGCGAGGCCAGGAAGGCCGCGGTCACCGTCGAGAGGATTGTGGTCAGGCTGGTCAGGGATTCATCCTCCATGGAACGCCCGCGAGATAACACGACGACCCACCCGGCGCGACAAGGTGGGGCGCCTGTCCGCCGCGTGGCCCGATCCCGGCGCCAAACGGCGCGGACAGGGCGGCTTTGGGGCGCGCCTGAAGGGCGCCAACCTGCACAGAGCGACCAGCGTACTATTGCGCGAAATGGCCCAGATCGATATGATATGTATCGAAAAGATCGATATATAAAAATCTATGAGGAGGGCGCAATTCCATGAGGGCGAGGGTATCGGTTCACAAGGATTTCGTCATCAGCCCGGTCGACGATCGGGTCTATAGCGCATTTCTGGAGCACCTCGGCCGCGCCGTCTATGGCGGCATCTACGAGCCGGACCACAAGACGGCCGACGCCAACGGATTTCGCGGCGACGTGCTCGACCTGGTGCGCGATCTGAATCCTCCGCTGGTGCGCTACCCTGGCGGCAATTTCGTTTCCGCCTATCGCTGGGAAGATGGCATTGGCCCGCGCGGGGAGCGCCCGGTCCGGCTCGATCTGGCTTGGCGGACCAAGGAGCCGAACTGGGTCGGCACCGACGATTTCGCCACGTGGTGCGACGCCGCCGGCACGGAGATGATGCTGGCCGTCAACCTCGGCTCACGCGATCTCAACGCGGCGCGCAACCTGCTTGAGTACACCAACCATCCCGGTGGCACCTACTGGAGCGATCTGAGAAGAAAGAACGGCCGCGCCGATCCCTACGACGTCAAGGTCTGGTGCCTCGGCAACGAAATGGACGGCCCCTGGCAAGTCGGTCACAAGACCGCCGCCGAATACGGCCGCGTCGCCCATGAGACCGCCAAGGCCATGCGCAAATACGACTCCTCGCTGGAACTGGTGGTCTGCGGCTCCTCCTACAGCGAGATGCCGACCTATCCCGAATGGGAGGCGACGGTTCTGGACGAGTGCTACGACGCCGTCGACCATGTGTCGCTTCACATGTACTATGAGAACTACGAGCACAACTATCTGGAATATTTGGCAAAACCCCTGGTGATGGATCGCTATATCCATACCATTGGCAGCGTCATCGACTACATCAAGGCCAAGAAACGCTCGAAGAAGGACGTTCATATCTGCTTCGACGAATGGAATGTCTGGTACCACAATCGCGCTGAGGATGCCGAGAACGTCGAGAACTGGGACTGGCCGGTCGGGCCGGCCCTGCTGGAGGATGTCTACAATTTCGAGGATGTGCTGGTCGTCGGCTGTATCCTCAACACCTTCATCCGCCACGCCGACCGCGTGAAGATCGCCTGCATCGCCCAGCTTGTGAACGTCATCGCGCCGATCATGACGGCGCCCGGTGGCGCAGCCTGGCGGCAGACCATCTACTACCCGCTCTATCTGGCGTCGCTCTACGGTCGCGGCGAGGCCCTGGCCGTATCGGTGGACGTCCCGGCCTACGATTCCAAGGTCGCCGATGACGTGCCCTATCTCGACATCGCCGCGGTCAAGAACGCGGGCAAGACGCTGACCTTCTTCGTGGTCAACCGGCATCCCGACGAGGCCATGGCGGTCGATCTTTCCCTTTCCGGCTTCAAGCCCAAGGCAATCGTCGAACACCACACCATCGTCCATCGCGACCTGCGAGCGACCAACACGGCCAAGGCGCCGAACCGGGTCGTTCCGACCAAGGGCAGGGGGATCGGTTTGCGCGACGGCGCCATTAGGGGCAAGCTTCCTCCCAGGTCGTACCATGTGATCAGGGTAGCCATCTGAGCGACCGGGAAAGGGCCAAACGCCCGAGGCAGGGCAGCCCCCCTGGCGGCCAGCCGCCTTCGTATCCTGTTTCTTGATATATATCATCACATTGGTTGACTAAGTTTCGGAGCCGATGTTATCGTTGTACGAATTAGAAGGTGCGCCGGCAGTGTAACTGGCGCCCGGATCGGCGGCCTCGAACGCTCGTCGGTCGCTGCGGGCAACGGCAAGTCCGCAGCCGGATTTGCGGCGCCTCACGCGCCGTGAAGTAGCAGGTGGGAGGAAAGCTAATGCGTATGAAAACGTTACTGGCAGCAGCAATGCTGGCTGTTCTGGCCGTCGGCGGCGTGGCGCAGGCCAAGGAGACCGTTATTTGGTGGGACTTCCTCGGCGGCGGCGACGGCGTTCGCATGAAGAAGCTCATCTCGGATTTCAACGCCGAGCACAGCGATTCGATCGAGATCCAGGCGACCACGCTCGACTGGGGCACGCCGTTCTACACCAAAGTCCAGACCTCGGCCGCGGTCGGCGAAGGCCCGGACGTGATGACCTACCACGCCTCGCGTATTCCGCGTGCGGTGGACCAGAACACGCTCTCGGAGATCACCCCCGAGGACATGAAGATCATGGGCCTCAGCGAGGCGAGCTTCGCCAAGGCGCCGTGGGATGCCGTGCACATTGACGGCAAGCAGTATGCGGTGCCGTTCGATACCCACCCGATCGTCCTCTACTACAACAAGGATGAGCTTGCGAAGTCGGGCCTGATCGGCGACGACGGCCTGCCCAAGGGCCTGGACGGCCTCGACAACTTCAACACCGCCCTCAAGAAGCTCAAGGACGACGGCGTCAAGTGGCCGATCGCCAACGTCACCGCCGACGGCAGCTTCGTGTTCCGCACGATCTACTCGCTGCTCTGCCAGCAGGGCGGCAGCGTGGGGTCGGACGGCGCCTGGATCGAGGGCGACAACGCCGAGAAGCTCGCCAAGTCCGTTGGCGTGATCGCCGACTGGGTGAAGAACGAGTACACCCCCTCATACACCGACTATCAGTCGACCGTCGCCTTGTTCACCTCCGGCGATGCCGCCCTGATGATCAACGGCGTGTGGGAAGTTCCCACGATGACCGACCTCAACAAGGCGGGCAAGCTGTTCAACTGGGGTGCCATCGAGATTCCGGTGCTCTTCGACCAGCACTGCACCTACTCGGACTCGCACTCCTTCGCGATCCCGAACAACGTCGGCAATCCGCAGACCCCCGAAAAGCACGCTGCCGTGCTCGAGGTGATCAAGTGGATGGAGGAGCACTCGCTCTTCTGGGCCACCGCCGGCCACATCCCGGCCAACAAGGCGGTCACCGACTCGGCCGAGTACAAGGCGATGCAGCCGCAGGCGACCTACGCCCCGCTGACTGCCCACATGATCTACGACCCCAAGTCGAAGTACGCGGGCGTCGCCTCGCCGCTCTTCGATGCCGCCGGCAACGCCTTCACCGCTGCGATCAACGGTGAGGTCGACCCGGCTGACGCCGTGGCCGAGATGAAGGACACGCTCGACAACCTCGAGTAGGACATCTGTCCAGCAACGATAACGGCCGGCGCTAGCGATAGCGCCGGTACCCTTTCGCAGCGGGACACGGGAGGGGGGGACATGCTCAAGAACAGGCGGAACGAGTATTTAGTGGCGGCGGTGCTGGTGGCGCCGTTCGTGGCGGTCTACGGGTGGCTGTTCATCTATCCGACGATCCAGATGATCCAGCTGAGCTTCACCAACGCTCCGCTGATCGGCAGCGGCGACTGGGTCGGCCTTAAGAACTACGCCAAGCTCGTCACCGACCGCATCTTCCACAAGGCCATCTGGAACACCGCCTACTTTGTCATCCTCACCGTCGTGCCCGGCACTGCCGCGGCGCTCGGCATCGCATTGATGGTCAGCCGCCTGCGCGGCTGGCTGCAGAGCCTGATCCTGTCCGCGTTCTTTCTGCCGTTCATCCTGCCGGTCACGGTCGTCTATCTGATCTGGGACTGGATGCTCAACATCCAGTTCGGCATCCTTCAATACGTCCTTGTGCCGATCATGGGCCGCCCGGTGAACGTCTGGCGCAACCTGCCGTGGTTCATGCCGATGGTCGCCCTGGTCACCGTCTGGTGGACCAACGGCTTCTCGATCCTCCTGTTCCTCGCCGGCCTGCGCAACATTCCCAAGGAGCTTTACGAGGCCGCCGAACTCGACGGGTCCTCGCGCTGGCAGACCTTCTGGGGAATCACCTGGCCGTTGATCTGGCCGGTGACGGTGCTCTGCCTCACTATTCAGCTCATCCTGCAGCTCAAGATCTTCGATCAGGTCTACCTGTTCTCGCTCGGCGGCCGCACGCAGGCGACCATGGTGCTGGTGCAATACATCTTCGACCGCGCTTTCGTTCATAACAACGGCGGCTATGCCGCGACCGTCGCGGTGTCGCTGTTCGTGATCGTCATCGCGTTCTCGCTGCTGCAATTCCAGGCACTGCGCGCGAGGGGCGAACGATGAGCGCCGCCACAATCAACGTCGATGCCGGCGAAGGCCGGGCGCGCCGCTACAAGGACGTCGGCTCCGTCGCGCTCACCATCCTGACCGTCATCTGCGCCGCAGTCTGGTTCTTCCCGCTCTATTGGGCGATCGTCACCAGCCTGAAGCCGGAGGACGAGGTCGTCCGCCCGGGGATCACCCTGATCCCGGAGCATTGGACGCTGCACGGCTACATCTACGACATCGTCAACTCGAACATCCTGCGCTGGTACCTGAACTCGACCATCACCTCGATCGCCATCACCTGCCTGGTCATTCTGATGGCGGTGTGCTGCGGCTACGCGCTGTCGCAGCTGAAATTTCCCGGCCGCATGGTCCTGTGGTGGGTCATCCTGGCGAGCTTCATGATCCCCGTGCCGGCGCTCATCGTGAACCACTTCATCATCATGGCGGGGGTCAAGTTCCTCAATACCTATCAGGGTATTGTCCTGCCGCAGCTCATCGCTCCGGTCACGGTCATCGTCTACAAGCAGTTCTTCAATTCGGTGCCGCGCGACTTCCGCGAGGCCGCCGTGATGGACGGTGCCAACGAGTTCCAGCTCCTCTTCTGGATGTTCCTGCCGATGAACTGGGGCGTCACCGCCGCCCTTTCCATCATCACCTTCATCGGCGCCTGGAACTCGTTCCTGTGGCCGTTCCTCGCCACCAAGACCGAGGACATGATGACCATCACGGTCGGCATCACCGAGGTCCAGGACGCCTTCGGCGTCTACTACGCACGCCAGCTGGCCGGCGCCGTGCTGGCCGGTCTGCCCGTCGCGCTCGCCTATCTGATCTTCCAGCGCCGGGTGACCCAGGCGATCACGCTCTCGGCGGGTATCAAGGGATGAGTTGCGCCTGACAGGCGAGCGGGCGGCCCGGCGCCGCCCTCTGGCGAAGCACGGGCAGCGGCCAGGGGACATGGGCCGTTGCGGCAACGGCAAGAGGACAGGCGGACGATGGGCGCTTCCGCCATTCCCCGGCCTGCCGCTGTGGCGCCCGGCGGTTTTTTGCGGACAGGCGGCACGGCCGGATGCAAGGTATCAGGGATGCTGATATGCTCTACCCCCCTCCCTCCCATGAATTCTCCCCGCGAAGTCCGATGAAACCGAATTTCCTGACCGTCAATCCCGATGAAGGCATCGACGTCCTGAAAGGACTGGCATCGGTCGTGCGCGTGCGCATCCTCAAGCTCCTGCGCCAACGCGGGCAGCTCAACGTCAACGAGATCAGCCGTGCCCTCGAGCTTCCGCAATCGACGGTCGCCATCAACATTCAGGTGCTCGAGAACGCCGGCCTGATCGACACCCACACCATCAAGGCCAAGAAGGGGCACCAGAAGCTGTGCTCGGCGCGCTTCGACGAAATCATCGTGCGCTTCGAGGCCGAGGAGCCGGTCCGCAACGAAAACCTGGTGGTGGTCGAGATGCCGCTCGGCCTGATGACCAGTTGCGAGGTCAGCCCGCCCTGCGGCCTGTGCTCGACCGAGGGCGTCATCGGCCTGCTCGACGTGCCCGATCTGTTTCTCGATCCCGACCGGGTGCGCGCGGCGCTGATCTGGTTCGGCCGCGGCTATGTCGAATACAAGTTCCCCAACAACGCCAAGCTGCTCAACTCCGAAGTCGACTCGCTGGAATTCTCCATGGAACTGTCCTCGGAGGTGCCGGGCACCAACCTCAACTGGCCGTCCGACATCACCGTCTGGGTCAACGGCGTCGCCGTCGGCACGTGGACGTCGCCGGGCGATTTCGGCGACAAGCGGGGGGTCTATACGCCCGACTGGTGGAAGCTGGAGGGCTCCCAATACGGCAAGCTGAAGACCTGGCGGGTGGGCCGGGCCGGCTCGTTCGTCGACGGCATGCGCATCTCCGATATCAAGATCGACGATCTCGAACTGCCCCAGCACCATTCCATCCGCCTGCGCATCGGCATCGACGCCAAGGCCAGCCACCCGGGCGGTGTCAACATCTTCGGCAAGGGCTTCGGCAATTACGATCAGGACATCATCATGCGGCTGTATCTGCGCCATTGATGGCGCCCGGGCGCCGTCGGCGGGGGGACGGGCAGGGGCCTTGACGACGGCGGGTCGGCAACCGTTTTCCTTCTGAGATCAGCCAGTTCGGGTGATCTGGCCCATTCGTCGCCGAAATGGGCGTGATTTTTGTGTTTTGGAACGCATTTTGCCCTCTTGAACGGCGCCTGAATTCATGAGGTAATGCATTTCAGAAAAGCTTTTCCTAACCCGAATACGCCGCTACGGCGGGAGGACAGCGGGGACGGAAAGCTCTTCTGCGCCAAGCGGTGAGCGGGAGGACGCGCGCTGCGCCTTGGCGTTCGAGAATGATTTCTTTTGGGAGGAAGCAACCATGAGTCTATCCAGGAATCTGACGAGGCTCGCCTTCGGCGCGGCCGCGGCTGTTCTTGTCGCCTCACTGCCGGCAAGCGCCGCGCAGCTCTCCATGTATGTCCGGGCCAGTGGCGCCGACGCCGCTCAGGGCATGGTTGACCTGTGGAATTCCAGCCACGACGACAAGATCGACATCACCGTCATTCCCGACAACCAGATGGTGACCAAGCTCGCCACCGGCGTGCAGTCGGGCGATGTGCCGGATCTCATCTCCTTCGATCTGATCTACATGCCGGACTTCATGCGCGCCGGCTTCCTTCAGGACCTGACCGCCGAGCTCAAGGACGATCCGAACCAGGCCAAGGTCGCCAAGGCCTATCAGGACCTGGCCACCTATGACGGCAAGCTCTATGGCACCGGCTTCACCCCCGATGTGTCGATCCTTCTCTACAACAAGGGCCTGTTCAAGCAGGCCGGCCTCGATCCGGACAAGCCGCCGACCACGCTTGCCGAGATCCACGACTATGCCAAGAAGATCCGCGCCTCCGGCTCGGACGTCTACGGCTACTACTTCTCCGGCTCCTGCCCGGGCTGCAACATCTTCACCATGGCGCCCCTGATGTGGGCGTCGGGCGCCAAACTGCTGCCCAAGCAGGCCGGCGATCCCATCCTCCAGGGTGAGGGCATCAAGGACGTGCTCAGCCTGTTCCACGACATGTGGACGGAAGGGCTGATCCCGCCGGACGCCCAGTCCGACACCGGCAACAACTTCCAGGCGGTCTTCGAGACGGGCAAGATCGGCATGCAGGGCTCGGGCGGCTTCGCCATTGCCTCGCTCAAGAAGAACCATCCCGAGATCGACTTCGGCATCGCTCCGCTGCCCGGCGTCAAGCAGGGCGAAGTCTCGTCCTTCGTCGGCGGCGACGTGATCGCCATTCCGGTCGGCTCGAAGCATGCCGACATCGCGTTGAACTTCATCAAGTGGGAACTGACCGACGACGCGCAGCTCAACGGGCTTGCCAAGAACCTCGTGCTGCCCAGCCGCACCGACCTGGCTGACAACGAGTTCTTCAAGGCCGAACCGCGCTACATCACCACCGCCAAGGCAGTGGCCGTCGGCCAGGTGCCGTGGGTGTTCCACTTCAACGACATGGTGAACAGCGACGCCAGCCCGTGGATCGGCATGATCCAGACCGCCATCTTCGACGGCAAGATCGATCAGGCGATCGACGATGCCCGCGCGAAGATGAAGGAAATCTCCGACGAGTAGGTTTCCTCCCGGCCAGAGGTCGCGACGCCGCCATGCGCGGTGGCGCCGCGGCCTCGTCCCTTGCCGATGCCGGCGGGAGGGCGGAGAGTAGCGGTTGCCTGCAAAGAAGCATTCGAGGTCGAGGATGAAGCCAACCCGAGCGGGCCTTGTTGGTTTGCTTTATGCAACGCCAGCGCTGTTGTTTGTCTTTGCTCTCACGATCTATCCGGTGGGCCAGTTGGTCTACACGTCGATGACCAACAAGTCGCTGCTTGGCGGTGGACGGTTCGTCGGGCTGGCCAACTACGCCAAGGCCTTCGGCGACTCGACCTTCTGGTCGGCGCTCATGTTCACGTTGAAGTACACGATCTTCATAACGCCGATCCTGATGATCGGCGGTTTCCTGCTCGCCCTTCTCACCTGGCAGAACACGCGGCTGAAACAGCTCACCCGTGGCGTCATCTTCCTGCCCTGGGTGATCGGGCTGGGCACGTCAAGCCTGCTCTGGGTCTGGCTGTTCGATCAGCGCGTCGGCCCGATCAACCAGTTGCTCGTCGACCTCCACATCGTCTCCGAATCGCCGGCCTGGTTCACCGACGGTAATTCCGGCATGTGGGCGGTCATCGCCTCAATCACCTGGAAGGTGATCGGCTTCGGCATGATCCTGTTCGTCGCCGCCATCCAGTCGATCGACGGCGAGATCACCGAGGCCGCGATGATCGACGGTGCCGGTTATTGGCAGCGCGTGCGGCGCATCATCCTGCCGCTGTCGACGCGCTCGATCCTGCTGACCACGCTGATCAGCGTTGTCGGCTCGATGGTCGCCTTCGACCAGTTCTACATCATGACCGCCGGTGGGCCGCGCACCGATACCTTCACCTCGGTCTACTGGATGTACCAGAACTCGTTCATCTACTTCAAACTGGGCTACGGCTCTGCCCTGGCGATCATCCTTGCGCTGATCATCTTCGCCGGTGCAGCGACGCAGGTCATCCTGACCCGGCCGCGGGGGACAGCATGACAAGCGTTACCGCCGACATCGCCACCCGCGCCGCCGCAACGCACGCGCCGACCCAGAGCGCGGCCGGTTCGCACGGCTCGGTCCGCTATCTCGTCGCGGCGATCTGTATCTTCCTGCTGGTCATCATGCTGTGGCCGGTGATGATGTCGCTCCTGGCCTCGATCAAGACGCCGGCCGAGGCGATGGCCACGCCGCCGACCTACCTGCCGCATACGCTCAGCCTCGACAACTTTCTGAAGGTCTACAACTATCAGGCGGGCCTGCCGGTCTACCTGTTCAACAGCCTGTCGGTCGCCTTCCTCACCATCTTCTTCTGTCTGGCTCTGGCGGTGCCGGCGGCCTACGGGCTGGCGCGCTTCCCGGTGCCGGGCAAGGAGCTCCTGTTCATCGTCCTGCTGCTCGGCCTGATGATCCCCTATCAGGCGCTGGTGACGCCGCTCTATCTGATGTTCTCCAAGATCGGCCTTACCAACTCCCAGGTCGGCCTCGCTCTCGTACACACCATCGTCCAGCTCCCCTTCAGCGTCTTCCTTCTGCGCAACAGCTTCGAGGCAGTGCCCAAGGCGCTCGAGGAGGCGGCCGTGATCGATGGCTGCAACAGCTGGCAGACCCTGTGGAGGGTGTTCATCCCGCTGGTCAAGGCGGGCATCGTCACCGTTATCCTGTTCGCCTTCATCGCCTCGTGGAACGAGTTCCTCGGCGCCCTCATCTTCATGAGCCGCGAGGACAATTTCACGATTCCGATCATGCTGGTGAGCGTGCGCGCCGGGCGCCACGGCGCGGTCGACTGGGGCGCGCTGCAGGCGGGCGTCGTCATCGCCATCGTCCCCTGCGTCGCCATCTATGTGCTTCTGCAGAAGTACTACATGTCCGGTTTCCTCAGCGGCGCGGTGAAGTAGGGGGTGCCCGGAGATGGACAAACGCAGTCGATCCGGCGCCGGCAAGAAGGCGCCGGTCCGGGGTCTGCCGGGTGGACGTTTCGGCCTGACGATTCGTGATGTGGCGCAGCTTGCCGATGTCAGCATCGGCACGGCGTCGAAGGCGCTCAACAACTCCGGCAGCCTGCGCCAGGAGACCCGCGACCGGGTCATTGCCGCGGCGCGTGAACTCGGTTTCCGGCCGAACGTCCTCGCCCAGAGCCTGCATCGCGGCCAGAGCCTCACCGTCGGTATGATTTCGACCGACAGTTTCGGTCGTTTCACCATGCCCATCATGGAAGGGCTGGAGGAGTGCCTGACCGACCGGCACATGGCGGTCTTCATGTGCAACGCCACCGACGACCGCGAGCGCGAGGCGCTCCACGTCGAATCGCTTCTCGGCAAGCGGGTCGACGGCATCGTCGTCACCGCGCGCCGTTCCGACCGCCGCCCCAGGCTGCTGACGCCCACCTCCGACGTGCCGGTCATCTACGTCTTCACCCAGGTCGACGAACCCGACGCCTGGTGTCTCCTGCCCGACGACGAGGGCGGCGCCGTGCTGGCGACGCAGCACCTGATCGGTCTCGGCCGCCGGCGCATTGCCCATATCACCGGGCCCGAGCGCTTCGAGGCGGTGCGGCTCAGGGCCGAGGGCTATCGCAAGACGCTGGCCGCCGCCGGACTCGATACGCCCGGCGCCTTCTATCTGCCCGGCATCTGGTCGGAAGGGTGGGGCCGCGAAGCCGTCGCCCAGCTCTTCCGCGGCAGGGACCCCGGGCCCGATGCGATCTTCTGCGGCAACGACCAGATCGCCCGCGGTGCCGCCGACGCCCTGCGCGAGCGCGGCATCGTCGTGCCCGACGCGGTCTCGATCGTCGGCTTCGACAACTGGGAGATCATGGCGGAGGCCACGCGCCCGCCGCTCACCAGCGTCGACATGAACCTGAAGGATCTCGGCCGCCGCGCCGGCCTGAGGCTTCTCGACAGGATCGCAGGCAAGCCGTCGCGCGGCGTCGAACGGCTGCCGTGCACGCTGGTCGTGCGCGGCTCGTGCGGCGCCAGCAGCAGGGCGTGAGCGAACGAAAACAAAGCAGATAGAGGGAAGGACGATGCGCCAGTATTCACCGATCCGGTTTAACGAGGTCAAGGTCGAGGGCACCTTCTGGCGCGAGCGTCTCGACACGGTGCTGAAGCGCACCATTCCGAGCCAGTATCGCCAGCTTGAAAAACACGCGATGCTCGAATCCCTCGACGTGGTTCAGCCGCCGCCGCCGCTCACGCTGCCGCGCAACCGGCACAATTTCACCACCCAGATCTTCTGGGATTCCGACATCGGCAAGTGGATCGAAGCGGCGAGCTATGCCCTGTTCCACGGTCGCGATGCGACAATCGAGGCCGAGATCGACGCGATCACCGAGCAGTTGGCCAAGGCCCAGCTTCCCGACGGCTACTGCAATTGCTGGTACATCGGGCGCGAGGTTGAAAACCGCTGGACCAACCTGCGCGACAACCACGAGCTTTATTGCGCCGGGCACATGCTGGAGGGCGCCATCGCCTATTTCATGGCGACCGGCAAGCGCCGCCTGCTCGACATCATGGAGAAATATGTCGACCACATCGCCAGCGTGTTCGGTCCCGGCGCCGACCAGAAGCATGGCTATCCGGGCCACCAGGAGCTGGAGTTGGCGCTCGTCCGGCTCTACCACCTGACCGGGGACCGCAAGCGTCTGGATCTCGCCGCCTACTTCATCAACGAGCGCGGCAAGCTGCCCCATTACTTCGAGGCCGAGGCCAAGGCGCGCGGCGAGCCCCCCGAGGCGTTCTGGCAGGGAACCTTCGAATACAACCAGTCGCACAAGCCGGTGCGCGAGCAGGACAAGGTCGTCGGCCACGCCGTGCGGGCGATATACATGTACACCGCCATGGCCGACCTTGCCGCCGATCTCGGCGACGACGCGCTCAAGCACGCCTGCGAGGTGCTGTGGAACGATCTGACCGCAAAGCGCATGTACGTGACCGGCGGCCTTGGCCCGGCGGCGGCCAACGAGGGCTTCACCAAAGATTACGACCTGCCGAATGACACGGCGTACTGCGAGACCTGCGCATCGGTGGCGCTGGTCTTCTGGGCGCAGCGCATGCTCAACCTCGATCTCGACGCGAAGTATGCCGACGCGCTGGAACTGGCCCTCTACAACAACGCGCTCTCCGGCCTGTCACGCGATGGCGAACACTATTTCTATGCCAATCCGCTGGAGAGCGACGGCAGCCACGAGCGCTGGACCTGGCACGTCTGCCCGTGCTGCACGATGAACGTGGCACGGCTGGTCGCCTCGGTCGGCGGTTATTTCTATTCGACCGGCGCCGACGAGCTGGCGGTGCACCTCTATGGCGGCACCAGCACCACCGTCGAGGTGGCCGGCGTCAAGGTTCACGTCAAGGAGGAGAGCAGCTACCCCTGGTCGGGGGCGATCGAGATCGCCATCGACCCGGAAACCCCCGCTGAATTCGTCCTCAAGCTGCGCATTCCGGGCTGGGTCCGCGAGGGGCAGGCGACGGTCTCCGTCAACGGCGCCCCCGTCGATATCGCCGCCAATCTCAAGAACGGCTACGTCACGATCCGCCGCACCTGGGCGAAGGGCGACACGGTCGCGCTCGATCTGCCCATGCCGGTGGAGCGCACCTATGCCAATCCCCAGGTCCGCCAGGATGTCGGGCGTGTGGCCCTGAAGCGCGGTCCCTTCGTCTATTGCGCCGAGCAGGTGGACAATCCTGGCGGCCCGGTCACCGCGACCTGGCTGTTGCGCGATCGCAAGATCGAGGCGGTCGAGCGCCAGGACCTGTTCGATGGCATCGTCACGCTCACCGTGGCCGGAACGGCCGCCAATCTCGACGATTGGGGCACCGCGCTCTACGCCACCGAGCCGCCGCGGGAAAATCCGGTGACGGTCACCGCCATTCCCTATTTCCTGTGGAGCAACCGCGAACCGGGCGCTATGTCCGTGTGGTTGCCGGAAACCAAGGAGTGACTGGCGGAACAGTCCAGGGAGTTCAAATGGAATATCGCACGCTGGGCCGCTCCGGCCTGAAAGTCTCCGTCATCACCATGGGGACGATGACATTCGGGCGCGCCAAGGACGGCGTGTTGGGAGCGGTCGATACTTCCGAGGCCGGGCGGCAGATCGACCAGTGCATCGACGCCGGGGTGAATCTCATCGACACCGCCGACGTCTATTCGCAGGGCGCTTCCGAGGAGATCATCGGCGAGACGCTCGGCAAGAAGCGTCCCGATGTCCTGATCGCCACCAAGGTCCGTTTCCCCATGGGCCCTGGTCCCAACGATCAGGGCCTGTCGCGCCACTACATCATCGCTGAATGCGAGCGCAGCCTGAAGCGCCTCGGCACCGACTGGATCGACCTCTACCAGGTCCATCAGTGGGACGGTCAGACCCCGCTTGAGGAGACGATGGAGGCGCTCGACCGGCTCATCCAGCAGGGCAAGGTGCGCTACGTCGGCTGCTCGAACTATTCCGGCTGGCACATCATGAAGGCGCTCGGCATAGCCAGGATGGATGGCCGCCAGCCCTTCGTCAGCCAGCAGATTCACTACACGCTGCAGGCGCGCGAGGCGGAATACGAGCTGGTGCCGATCTCTCTCGATCAGGGCCTCGGCATTCTCGTCTGGAGCCCGATCGCCGGCGGTCTGCTTTCCGGCAAGTTCCACCGCGACAGCGGGACGGGCCCGGAAGGCACCCGCCACTTCGGCCGCAAGTGGCGCGAGCCGCCGATCTACGACGAGGACAAGCTCTTCGATATCATCGATGTGCTTCTCGATGTGGCCAAGGCGCACAATTGCTCGGCCGCCCGCGTCGCGCTCGCCTGGCTGATCCACCAGCCGGGCGTCACCTCGGTGATCATCGGCGGGCGCACGAGCGCGCAGTTCGCCGACAATCTTGCCGCCGCCGACCTCAAGCTGACCGACGACGACCTCAGCCGGCTCGACAAGGTCTCGCGCCCGAACCTCGCCTATCCCTATTGGCATCAGGCCTGGACGGCCAAGGCACGTCTCGGTGCCACCGACCTGTCGCTGATTGGCAAGTACCTGGAAGACGAATAGGCGCGCCGCGACGGCGGCCCGACGAAGCGCATTGCCATGCCGCGGCGGCCTCCGCCGCGGCATTTGCGTTGTTGGGGCCAGCCTCAAGGGTGACTTGGCAAGAATTGCGGTTGGCGGAACGCGCCGGGCCCGCCATAATCGGCGAATTAGTTTGGGAGGAAACAATATGCAACGAACGAAACCGCCGTTTCGCGCCGATATGGTCGGTAGCCTGCTGCGCCCCGAGCCGCTCAAGGTGGCGCGCGCCAAACATGCCGCCGGCGAGATCACGGACAACGCGCTTGCCGCCGTCGAAGATAGCGAGATCGCAAAGATCATCGCCAGGCAGGAGGAGGTCGGCCTTCAGTCGGCGACCGACGGCGAGTTCCGGCGCTCGTGGTGGCACTTCGATTTTCTTGCCGGGCTCGACGGCTGCGAACTGGTGCAGCTCGACCACGGCATCGCCTTCCATGGTGTCCAGACCAAGGCGGAAACCGTCAACGTCGTCGGCAAGGTCGGCTGGCCCGCCCACCATCCGATGATCGACCATTTCAAGTTCCTCAAGGAGCACACGCGGCTGGTCCCCAAGATGACCATTCCCAGCCCCAGCGTTCTGCACTTCCGCTCGGGCTTCAACGCGATTCGGTCGATCTATCCGGACATCGACGCGTTCTTCGCCGATGCGGCCGCGGCATGGAAGGGCGCGGTCAAGGCGTTCTACGACGCCGGCTGCCGCTACCTCCAGTTCGACGACACGGTGTGGGCCTATCTCTGCGACCCCAAGCAGCTCGACGCCTCGCGCGAACGCGGCGACGATGTCGATCGCCTTCAGGAGCGCTACGCCCGCACCATCAACGCGGCGCTGGAAGACAAGCCCGCCGACATGCAGATCACCATGCATATCTGCCGCGGCAACTTCCGCTCGACCTGGATCGCGTCCGGCGGCTACGAGCCGGTTGCCGAGACCGTGCTCGGCAAGCTCAACATCGACGGCTACTTCATGGAATACGACACCGACCGCGCCGGCGGCTTCGAGCCGCTGCGCTTTCTGCCCAAGGGCGACAAGCAGGTGGTGCTCGGGCTGATCACGTCGAAGAGCGGCACGCTGGAGAACAAGGACGACATCAAGCGGCGCATCGAGGAGGCGACCAAATACGCCGACCTCGACCAGTTCTGCCTGTCGCCGCAATGCGGCTTTGCCTCGACCGAGGAAGGCAACGTCCTCACCGAGGAGGCGCAGTGGGCGAAGCTCGCCGAGATCGTCGAGATCGCGCACGAGGTCTGGTAGGGCGCCGCGCTCCGCCGCGGCGACAGTCGCGCATGAAGGGGACATAGGCGATTGAAGGTCTGCATTTATGGAGCCGGTGCGATCGGTGGTGTCATCGCCGCGCGCCTGGCGCTCTCCGGCGTCGAAACTTCGGTGGTGGCGCGTGGGGACCATCTCGCGGCGATCCGTGAGAAGGGGCTGACCTTCCAGACGCCCGAGCGCACCGTGCTGGTCCCGGTCGCCGCCAGCGACGATCCGGCCGCGCTCGGGCCCCAGGACGTGGTCATCTCGGCCGTCAAGGCCCACCAGATCCCGCCCGTTGCGCGACCGATGCAGGCGCTCCTCGGCCCCGACACCGCCGTCGTCTATGCCATCAACGGCATCCCCTGGTGGTATTTCCACAAGGCAGGCGGTGCGTCGAACGATCGCCGCCTGGACCGGCTCGATCCGGGCGGCGTGCTGTGGGACGAGGTCGGCGTCGACCGCACCATCGGCTGTGTCGTCAACCTGCCGGCGACGGTGACCGCGCCCGGCGTGGTCCACTATGAGGGCGGCAACAACCGCCTGGCTCTGGGCGAGCTCGACGATGCCGGGACGCCGCGCCTGACGGCTCTGGCCGAGACGTTGCGTGCCGCGGGGCTCGACATCGATACCCATCGCCCCATCCGCTTCGAGGTGTGGAACAAGCTCGCCGTCATCATGGTCGCCTCGCCCATCTCGGTGCTGACCGGCACACCGGTCGGGCCCGGCGTCGCGGATCCGGCGCTGCGCCAGGTCGCGCGCAGCGCCTGGGCGGAAGCCACCGCGATCGCCGCGGCACACGGGTTCGAACCGGACACGGACATCGACGCCACGCTCGATGCTTGGTCGCGCTCCGCCGAGGATCACCGGCCGTCGATCCTGCAGGATCTCGACAAAGGCCGACCGATGGAAATCGACGCGCAGATCACCGTACCCGTGGAGCTTGCTCATGACCTGGGCGTGGCGACGCCGACCCTCGACCTGCTCGCCGGGCTCATGCGCGCCCGGGCCCGTGCCGCGGGCCTGCATAGTGGCTGACGCATGGTGGCGCCTGCGCGCCGGCGCATTATGTGGACCCCCAACTGGATCGCTGATAGGTTGTAACCCTGATTTCCTCGCGTAACTCCCGTTCCGCTTTGCCCCAAAAACGCCTCTACCCGACCCGCGCACTGCACGCTCGGCTGGCCCACGAGATCGGCCGCCGCATCGTTAGCGGCGACTATCCCGAAGGCACGAGCCTGCCCGGCGAATCGGAACTGGCCGCGCAATTCGGCGTCGGCCGCCAGGTCGTGCGCGAGGCCATCAAGGTGCTTGCCGCCAAGGGTCTGGTCGCCTCGCGGCGGCGGACGGGCACTGCCGTGCTGCCGCGCGTATCGTGGAACCTGCTCGACCCGGACGTGATTGCCTGGCATTCGCCCGGAGAGATCGGCAAGGAGTTTCTCGACGACCTGATCGAGCTTCGCCGGGCGATAGAGCCGGCTGCCGCGGAGTTGGCGGCGCGCCGGGTCGATCCTGAACGCCTCGCCCGGATCAAGGCGGCGCTCGACGGCATGCGGGAGAATGTCGACAACCAGCCGGCTTATCTGCAAGCCGACGTTGAGTTTCATGCGGCACTGCTGACGGCGAGCGGCAATGGTCTGTTCGAGAGGCTGAGCACGATCATCGGGCCGATCCTTGAAATGAGCTTCACGCTGCAGGCCGAGGAGGGGTGGCGATTGAAGATCGGCGTCGAGCAGCATGCCGCAGTCTACGATGCGATCGAACGGGGCGACGCGAAAGCCGCCCGCAGCACGATGGAAGAGATCGTGTCCACCGCACAAGGCACCATCGACCGGCTCATGCGCGACCGGGAAAATGAGCCTGACCGCTGAGAGGCCGCGGCGGGACCCTTGCGCCCGGCCGGCGAAGCCGCCTAACTGACGCGGCAACAGCGGCATGAATTCGGGCGGACCCGCCATGAACGACCGGTCGGACAATCCTCGCGGCATCGACCGCGGCCTCACCAATTACGGCGACAAGGATTTTGCCCGCTATCTGCGCCGCTCCTTCGCCCGCTCGATGGGCTACAGCGACGCCATGCTCGACCGGCCGGTGGTCGGCATCGCCTATACCGCGTCGGGCTTCAACAATTGCCATCGCCATTTCCCCGAGCTGCTCGAGGCGGTGAAGCGCGGCGTGCTCGCCGCGGGCGCTCTGCCGATCCCGTTTCCGACCATTTCGCTGGGCGAGGTCTTCCTGTCGCCCACCAGCCTCAAGTTCCGCAACCTGATGGCGCTCGACACCGAGGAGATGATCCGCGCCCAGCCCATGGATGCGGTCGTGCTGATGGGCGGCTGCGACAAGACCGTGCCGGCGCAGCTGATGGCGGCGGCCTCCGTCGATCTGCCGGCAGTGGCCCTGGTCGGCGGCCCCATGTCGACCGGTCGCCATCGCGGCGAACGCCTCGGCGCCTGCACCGATTGCCGCCGCTTCTGGGCGCGTTACCGCGCCGGCGATATCGACAGGGAAGAGATCGAGCAGGTCGAGGGGCGGCTCGCCACCACCGCCGGCACCTGTGCCGTCATGGGCACGGCGAGCACCATGGCCTGCCTCACCGAGGCGCTCGGCATGGGCCTGCCCGGCTCCGCCGCCGCACCCGCCGTGCATGCCGACCGTCTGCGCATCGCCGAGGAAAGCGGCGCTCGTGCCGCGGCGCTGATCGGCTCCGACCTGACGCCCTCGCGCATCATCACGCCGGCATCCATCGAGAACGCCATCCGCGTGCTGCTGGCCATCGGCGGCTCGACCAACGCCGTCATCCACCTTGCGGCCATCGCCCGCCGCCGTGGCTTCGCCCTCGACCTCAAGCGCTTCAACGAACTGTCTGAAACGACTCCGGTTCTGGTCAACCTGAAGCCGGTGGGCACCGGCTACATGGAGGACCTGTTCGCCGCCGGCGGCGTCGAGGCGGTGCTGCGCGAACTCGGCGCCGCTGCTCGATCTTTCCTGCATGACGGTGACCGGCGAGACGCTCGGCGAGCGCCTTGCCCGTCCGCCGGCGGACCCGGTCGACCGCGCCATCGTCAGGGCGTTCGACGAGCCGATCGAGCCCCTGGGCGGTCTCGTCGCCCTGTTCGGTTCGCTGGCGCCGGGCGGTGCCATCCTCAAGCGCTCGGCCGCCGATCAGCGGCTGCTCGAGCACACCGGCAGGGCGGTGGTCTTCACCTCGCTCGAAGACCTGGCCAATCGCATCGATGCCGACGATCTCGACGTTGCGCCCGACGACATCCTGGTGCTCCAGAATGCCGGTCCGCGGAGCGATGCCGCCATGCCGGAAGCCGGTTACCTGCCGATCCCGAAGAAGCTCGCCCGCGCCGGCGTCAAGGACATGGTGCGCATCTCCGACGCCCGCATGTCGGGCACCGCCTATGGCGCCGTCGTCCTCCATGTGACGCCGGACGCCGCCACCGGCGGGCCGCTGGCGCTGGTGAGGGACAACGACCGCATTCAGGTGAGCGTCAGGGAGCGCCGCCTCGATCTGCTGGTGACCGAGGCAGAAATCGCCCGGCGCCGCGCGGCGTTCGAGGCGAACCGGCCGCCGCCGTTGGCCCGCCGCGGCTACGACCGCCTCTATCACGACCACGTCCTGCAAGCGGACGAGGGCTGCGACTTCGACTTCTGCTGAGGGGCGGGAGGCGAGCAACAAATACGGGCCTCATCCTGAGGCGGCTGCCGAAGGCAGCCCTCGAAGGATGGGCCCCATGGTTCGAGGCGCGCTTTGCGCGCACCTCACCATGAGGGCTTCGGTCTACGCCTTCCCCTCGCGCACCTTCTTGACGGTGCTGGTCGTGCTGTAGCCTTCGAGCAGCGGCAAGAGCGTCACGCTGCCGCCGTTCGCCTCGACGAAGGCCTGTCCGGGAATCTGCCGGCCTTCATAGTCGGCGCCCTTGAACAGCATGTCGGGCTTCACCGCCTGGATCAGCTCTTCCGGCGTGTCCTCGTCGAAGATCGTCACCAGATCGACCGAGCGCAGCGCGGCCAGCACCGCCGCCCGCGTTTCCTCGCCCTGAACCGGTCGCTCCGGTCCCTTCAGGCGCCGGGTCGAGGCATCGGAATTGACGCCGACCACCAGCCGGTCGACCCGCCGCGCCGCCTGTTCCAGCGAATGCAGGTGGCCGCGGTGGAGAAGGTCGAAGACGCCGTTGGTGAAGCCGACCTTGAGGCCCTGGCCCTGCCATTCGGCGACGCGCGCCGCCGCGTCGTCGCGGGTCACCACGCCGTCGCCGAGGCCGGCACCGAGCGCGTGGGCGAGTTCCTGCGGGCGCACCGTCGCCGTGCCCGGCTTGGCGACCACGATGCCCGCCGCGACATTGGCGAGTCGCACCGCATCGTCGAGCGGCGCGCCGACGGCAAGTGCGGCCGCCAGCGTCGCCACCACCGTGTCGCCGGCGCCGGTGACGTCGAACACCCTGTGGGTCTCGGCGCTGACATGCAGCGGCTCGGCGTCGCGCGCGACCAGCGTCATGCCGGCCGAGCCGCGGGTGAGCAGCACCGCGTCGATCGCCGCCGCGTCGAGCACCTTGCGGCAGGCAGCGACCGCCGCCTCGTCGCTGTCGGCGCGAATGCCGGAGAAGGCGGCCATCTCCTCGATATTGGGCGTCACCAGCGTGGCGCCGGCAAAGGCGGACACATCGGCCCGGCGCGGATCGACGATCACCACCTTGCCCGCGGCGCGGGCCGCGCCGATCAGCGCGGCGATCGATGTCCGGTCGAGCGCGCCGCGTCCATAATCGGAGATGACCAGCGCGCCGCTGCCGTCGAGCGCGTCCCGGGCCGCCGCGACCAGCCGGTCGCGCACCGCCGGTTCGGCCGGCCGCGTATCCTCCGCATCGATGCACAGAAGCTGGTGCCAGCCGCTGAGATAGCGCGTCTTCACTGTCGTCGGGCGGCCGGAATCGGCGATCAGCTTCTCGCTAAGGCGCGGAAAGCTGTGGCACAGGGATTTCAGTTCGTCGGCGGCGGCGTCGGCACCGGTGAGCCCCACCAGCGTCACTGCGCTGCCATAGGCCAGAACGTTGGCCGCGACATTGCTGGCGCCGCCGGGATAGGCGCGCGAGGCGCGGAATTTCAGCACCGGCACCGGCGCCTCGCGCGAGACGCGCGTCATCTGGCCCTCGACGAAGCGGTCGAGCATCACGTCGCCGACCACCAGTACGTGGGCTCCAGCAAGGCGTCCGACGACGTTGGCGTCCATGTGACCCAGGCTCCCCGGCAGAGATGCCCGGTCATATCGAGGGTGAGGGCAGGGGGCAAGCAGCGCGCTGGGCCTCCCGCCCATCGCGCCATTGCCACACTGGCGGCGCAGGGTTTGCACGGCCGCAAGGCTGGTCCAATTGCGGACTGTCCGATACGGATAGGGGTAATGGCCGAAAATCTGGGGAAGCGGGCGTTTTCGAAGCGATCGGAAAGCGGCGGCCGGGTCATCCTTGGCGTCGGCCTTGCGCTCGCCTGCCTGGCAGTTGCCGCCGCCGCCGCACCCAAAGACCCGCCGATCAGGCCCTACAAGGATGAGCTTTTCCGCAACGTCGTCATCAGGACCCTCTATGGCGGCGACATGCGCTTCATCGAGTATTCGAAGAAGCGCGATCTCTACGGCCGCGACAAGGTGGTCGAGAAGAAGGCGTTCGACAAGTTCGTCTCCCTGGAGCCGACCCGCGTACAGCACGAATTCGTGCTGAGCGGCAGGGGCGTGCGCTATATCGGCGTCGGGCGCACCGGCGGCGGCGCCCGCTTCATCGTCATCTTCCTCCATGGCGGCGGCAACGGCAGCCGCTTCCAGGCGGTCGACGACTGGTCGTTCGGCGGCAACTTCAACCGGCTGAAGAATCTCGTCACCCGCAACGATGGCGTCTACCTGTCGCCCGACTTCAGCGGCTTCGGCGATCGGGGCCGGGACGACATCAAGACGCTGATGAAGGATTATGCGGCGAAGTCGCCAGGCGCGCCGATCATCGTCGCCTGCACCTCGCTCAGCGGCTGGCTGTGTTTCGACCTGTTGGCCGACAGGCAGTCCGCCGGCATGCTCGGCGGCATCCTGCTCCTCGGCTCGCTGCCGCAGAAGGAATTCTTCGCAACGCGCGTCTTCACCGATCCCGCCCGCCACGTTCCCATCTACATCGGCCACGGCAGCAAGGACACCATCCTCGACTGGGTGACGCAGGAACTGTTCTTCAAAAAGGTCAAGGCCGCCGCGCCCGCCTATCCCATCCGTTTCGACGTCTTCGTCAACGGGCTGCACGGCACGCCGATGCGCCTGACCGACTGGCGCCGCGTCCTCAACTGGATGATCGAGACGGACGGTGGCCACCCTGCTGCCACCGGCAAGGCGTTGCCCGATCCACACAGCCGGCCGTCCACCCTGCCGCTTCCCCGGCCGCGACCGTCACCCTAAGCCAAGGTGTCGGGAAACCGGCCATACACCGGGACAGGTCTGGAATCGTGAGACATAACAGGGATTTGTCAGGCCAGAGCTGTTCCAATCTGATAGGATTGCCGCCGTCCGCGACGGAAAATGCCGCCGCACGCGTTCAATGCGCTACACCGCAACCAAACCGTCGGTCCGTATGTCCGCCATCAGACAGATCGTCCTCTCCCTTATCGTCATCCTGATCGCCGCCGCAGGCTGGTACGCCTACGACCAGGGCTGGTTCTCCGCGCAACAGGCGCAAGGCCCCGGCGCCGGGGCCGGGCAGGCCGACGGCAGGGGGCCGCGCGGCCCGGGCTTCGGCAACGGCCGTGGCAGCGCCGTCCTCGTGATCACTGCGCCGGTTGGCACCGACGATGCCGGCATCGACGTGCGCGCCATCGGCACCGTCGCGGCGGCGCAGGAGGTGACGCTCTACCCGCAGGACAGCGGCATCGTCACCGACGTCGCCTTCACCCCGGGCAGCAAGGTCACCAAGGGTCAGACGCTTGTCCAGCTCGACGATTCCGACCAGCAGGTGGCGCTGGAAAGGGCGAAGATCGCGCTGCAGACCGCCCAGTCGGCGCTTGACCGCGCCGAGCAGCTGGCCAAGTCGAACAACATCACCACCGTCGCCCTCACCGATGCCCGCACCGCCCAGCAGAACGCCGCGATCGGATTGAAGGCGGCTGAGAACGACCTCGCCAAGCGCACCATCACCGCGCCCTTCGCCGGCATCATCGGCCTCACCGATATCGCCATCGGCGATCTCATCAGCTCCTCCAAGGCGATCGCCACGCTCGACGACATGTCGAAGGTGACCGTCGCCTTCGACGTGCCGGAGCGCGCATCGGGCCTGGTTGCTGTCGGCCAGCCGGTCGCCGCCACCACCGAGGCGCTTGCCGGCCAGACCTTCAAGGGCACCGTCTCGGCGGTCGACAACCGCGTCGACCCGGTGGCGCGCACCCTCAGGGTCGAGGCGACGCTGCCCAACGACGCCAACGTTCTGAAGCCGGGCATGGCGCTCAACGCCGCCATGAGCTTCCCCGGCACGCCGCATCCTTCCGTTCCCTCGCTGGCCGTTCAGTGGGACCGCGCCGGGGCCTATGTCTGGAAGGTCACGGACGACAAGGCCCATCGAACGCCCGTGCAGATCCTCGGCCGGCGCAGCGGCGCCGTCATCGTCACCGGCGATCTGGCGGAAAACGATCTCGTCGTCGTCGAGGGCCTGCAGCGCCTGCGCGAAGGCAGCACGGTGACCGAGGCGGATGCCGCGCCCGAGGCGGCGGCCGGCATTGGTCGAGGCGGCGGTGAAGGCAGTGGTAACGGCCCCGGCGAGGGTACCGTCCGCCGCCCGACCAGCGGCTGAGCGAGCGACGTCATGGCAAAGACCGACGCAAATCCGCATGCGAGCCGTGACGGCGGGATTGCCTCGCTGTTCGTTCGCCGGCCGGTGCTGGCCGTCGTCCTCAATCTGTTCATCGTCATCGCCGGCCTGGCCGCGTTGAGCGGCATCGAGGTCCGCGAACTGCCCAATATCGATCGCCCGGTGATCACCGTGCGCACCAACTACACCGGTGCCACGCCCGACACGATCGACAAGGAAGTGACCAGCGTCATCGAGGGGGCGGTGGCGCGTATCCCCGGCGTCGTGTCGATCTCCTCGACGTCGAATGCCGGCCAGAGCCGCGTGACGGTTGAATTCGACCAGAAGACCGACATCAACGTCGCCGCCAACGACCTGCGCGATGCCATCGGCAATCTGCGCAGCCTGCCTACCGACGACAATTTCAAGCCGCCGACCATCGTCAAGGCCGATGCCAACGCCGACGCCATCATGCGTCTGGCGGCGACCTCGTCGACCATGTCGATTCAGGACCTGACCCAGGTCGTCAACGACGTGATCGTGACGCGCCTGGCGGCCGTCGACGGCGTCGCCGACGTTCAGGTCTTTGGCGACCGCAGCCCCATCGTCCAGATCATCATCGATCCCAATGCGCTGGCCGCGCATGGCCTCACCATCGCCGACCTCAATTCGGCGCTCGGCAATGTCACGCTCGACGCGCCCGCCGGCACCATATCGGACGCCAACCGCACGCTGCTCGTGCGCGCCGACGCCAGCGCCAAGTCGGCTGATGAGATCGCCGACATCCAGATCAACCCACAGACCAGGGTCGCGGACGTCGCCGATGTCGTCTTCGGCCCGGCCGACAAGACGACCTCGCTGCGTATCAACGGCAAGGTCGGCGTTGGCCTCGCCATCGTGCGCCAGGCGCGTGCCAATACCCTCGATATCTCCGCCGGCGTGCGCAAGGCGATCGCGGAGATGCAGGGCTCGCTGCCGCCCGGTGTCAACCTGACCGTCACCTCCGACGACGCCGAGTTCATCAGCGGCGCCATCCACGAAGTGCTCATCACCCTCATCATCGCCACCACCATCGTCATCGCCATCATCTACCTGTTCCTGCAGTCGCTGAGGGTGACGTTCATCCCGGCGGTTACCGTGCCGATCGCGCTCATCGGCACGCTCGCCGCCATGTGGGTGGTCGGCTTCTCCATCAACGTGTTGACGCTGCTTGCCCTGGTGCTGGCGACCGGGCTGGTGGTCGACGACGCCATCGTCGTCATCGAGAACATCTCGCGTCAGCGCGGCCTCGGCCTCGGGCCCCGCGCCGCCGCCGTGCTCGGCACCCGTCAGGTGTTCTTCGCCGTGCTCGCCACAACCGCGACGCTCGCCGCCGTGTTCATCCCCATTTCGTTCTTCCCCGGCCTCACCGGTTCGCTGTTCTCCGAATTCGGTTTCGTGCTCGCCTTCGCTGTGACGCTCTCCTGCTTCGTCGCGCTCACCCTGTCGCCGATGCTCGCCTCACGGCTGATCAGCGACAAGCAGGCCCACCATGAGCACAATGCCATCGGCCGGCGCGTCGCCGCCTTCGGCGAGCGCATCATTCATGTCTACACGCGCCTGCTCGATGCCGCGCTGAGGGCGCCGATGGTGGTCATCGTTGCCGCCCTGCTGTTTGCCGGCGCGGCAGTTGCCGCCTTCAACCTGCTCCCCTCGGAGCTCACCCCCACCGAGGATCGCGGCTTCGTTCCGATCTCCGTCTCGGTGCCGCAAGGCTCGACCGTCGATTACACCGAAGCCCAGATGAAGCTGGTCGAGCGGACCGCCGCACCGCTGCTCAAGAGCGGCGAGGCGACGAACTTGTTTGCCATTGCCCGCGGCGACGGCAATGGCGGCTTCATGTTCCTGACGCTGGCGCCGTGGGGAGAGCGCACACGCACGCAGGCCGAAATCACCGCGCAATTGAACCGCGAGCTGCAACGCATTCCCGGCGTCCAGGTCTTTGCCCGCACCGCCAACAGCCTCGGCATCCGCGGTGGCGGGCAGGGCCTGCAATTCGCCATCACCGGCACCGATTACGACCAGCTCGCCGGCGTCGCCGACAAGCTGATGCAGGCGATGGAGAAGGACCCGGTCTTCGACCGCGTGCAGCTCAATTACGACACCACCCAGCCGCAGATGGCCATCCAGATCAACCGTCAGCGCGCCGCCGACGTCGGCATCTCGGTCGACACCATCTCGGGCGCCGTGCAGACCATCCTCAGCGGCAAGAACCTGGGCAACTACTACATCGGCGACAGCCCGATCGAGATCCTGGCCAAGGTGCCCGACGGCATGGTCCAGGACACCAGCGCGCTCGACAACATGCAGCTGCGCACCAGGGACGGGAAGATGGTGCCGCTCTCCTCGCTGGTCACCTTCAAGGAGTCGGCAGTGGCGCCCAGCCTGCCGCGCCAGGATCAGCGGCGCGCCATCCCCATGGGCGCCGGGCTCGGCGAGGGCGTTGACCTGCGCCAGGGCATGAACGAGCTGCAGGTGCTTACCGCCGAGATCCTGCCCGCCAATAACGGTCTGGTCTTCACCGGCGAGGCCAAGGAGCTGAACAGCGCCACCAGCGGCGTCGTGCAGACATTCATCTTTGCGCTGCTCATCGTCCTGCTGGTTCTGGCCGGGCAGTTCGAGAGCTTCTCCAGCGCCTTCATCCTCATCGCCACGGTGCCGTTCGGCCTTGCCGCGGCGATCTTCGCCATTCTGCTTACCCACGGCTCGATCAACATCTACAGCGAGATCGGCCTGGTCATGCTGGTCGGGCTGATGTCGAAGAACGGCATCCTGATCGTCGAGTTCGCCAACCAGCTTCGCGATGCCGGCCAGTCGGTCCACGACGCGGTGCGCAACGCTGCGCTGATCCGCCTGCGCCCCGTGGTGATGACCATGATCGCCACCGTGCTCGGCGGCCTGCCTCTGGTGTTGCGCGGCGGCGCCGGGTCCGAGGCCCGTCATGCGCTCGGCTGGGTCATCGTCGGCGGCCTGGGGCTCGCCACGCTGGCCACGCTGTTCCTGACGCCGGTTGTCTACATGCTGCTCGCCCGCTTCGCCAAGCCGCGCATCGCCGAAGAACAGCGGCTCGAACGCGAGCTGGAGGAAGCCCATGCCATCAGCGGCGGTCTCACGCCCACTCCGGAAGAAGAGGGAGACGTGAGCACCTATTCGGCCGCGGCGGAGTAGAGGGAGGGCGAAGTGCCCGCCGCCTCATTGCCCATAGCATCGCCCGCCGGCGCCGCGCCGCCACGGCCGGCTCGCCGCGCCTATGCGCGTCGTGCCAGGGGCGCGATCATCGGCTATCGTTGGCGGCGGGGCAGGCTCACAGCTTGGGAGTGCGGCTTGGATCGGTCGCGCGATTCGCTGGATTGGGCACGCATACACGCCGATCAGGCGATCATGGCCGCCATTGCCGAGGGCGACGAGGCCGCCTTCGCCCGGCTGGTGCGCAGCCTTGCCCCGGTGCTGCTGCGCTTTGCCCGCGCGACGCTGGCCGCCAGCCCCGCCGAGGCGGAGGAGGTGGTGCAGGAGGTGCTCATCCGCATCTGGCAGCAGGCTGCAAGCTGGCAGCCGGATGGCCGCATCTCGACCTGGGCGCACCGCGTCGCCTATCGCCTCTGCATCGACCGGGTGCGCCGGCTGCGTCCCTCCGTCGCCATCGACGCCGTGGAGGATGACCTGACCGATCCGGCGCCGCTGCCCGGCGCCCGCATGGCGCGTCTGGAGGATGTCCGGGCCGTGCAGGCGGCCGTAGCGGCGCTGCCCGAACGCCAGCGCGCCGCCATCGTGCTCTGCCACTTCCAGGGCCTCGGCCAGGCGGAAGCCGCTGCCGTCATGGGGCTCAGCGAAGAGGCATACGAATCCTTGCTGGCGCGCGGACGCCGCCGTCTGCGCGCCCAATTCGCCAATGGAGGCGGTGAGCCATGACCGGCGAAGCACCAATTACGACCGACGAATTGCACAGGCTCGACGAAAGCCTCGCCGGCGCGGCCGCGGCGCTCGACCGCGAGATCGCGGCCTCCGGCGCGGCCGAGCGCATCGCCGATCGCGTCGTGGCGCGCCTCGCCGAGCGCCGCCGGGTCCGCCGTTCCATCTGGTTTGCGGTTGCCGCCGCACTGATCGTCGCCGCCGGCCTCGGCAGTCTCGCCGATTTCGCCCTGATCGGCGAACGCGCCGCGCCCAACCAGGAGGTCGTCGTCATCGATCCGCTGATCTTCGGGACGGCGGTGGTGGACCAGAGATGACCAGGCAACGTTGGCTCGGCTTCGGCCTTGTTCTGTCGCTGGCGCTCAATGCCTTCTTCATCGGCGCCGCCGCCACCGACATGATCCGCTTCGACGCGGACAAGGATCGCCACCGGCACGGCGTCCTGCGCTACGAACTGCGCTGGCTTGCCGCCCGCCTGCCGGCGGATGCCATGGACAAGGTTGAGGCGGCGGTGGCCGCCGGGCGCCCCGATGCGCAACGCCATATCGCGCGCCTGCGTGCGCTGCGCACTGAGCTCGGCACACTGCTCGCTGCTGGCGAGCCGGATCGCGCCGCCATCGACGCCAAGCTGGCCGCCATCCGTTCAGAACTCGATCAGATGCTGGGCGGTGCCCAGGCGGCGACCATCGACTCGCTGCTGACGCTGCCGCCCGAAACCCGCAAGGCGCTCGCCGGCAACTGACCCGGCGTCAGTGTTGCTTGCCGTTGCCGATGTTGCCGCCGCGGCGCGCGAACGTCGCAAGTCCGCCGCCGCCGGCCGCCTTGCGGGCGCGGGCACGCCATCGCCGAACCAGGCGCTGGCGCCACGCCGCCCCCTTGGCGACCAGCGCAAGCTGCGCCGGCGTCACCACCAGCGTCAGGATGGTCGCGAAGCCGAGGCCGAACACGATGGCCGTCGAAAGCTGCACCCACCACTGGGTCGAGGGCGCGCCGATGGTGATCGCGCGGTGGACGAAGTTGATGTTGATGCCGAATGCGATCGGCAGCACGCCGAGCACCGCCGCGCCGGCGGTCAGCAGCACCGGCCGGGCGCGCTCGCGGCAGGTTCTCAGGATCGCCTCCTCGACCGGCACGCCTTCGTGTCGCAGCCGATCGTAGGTATCGATCAGAACGATGTTGTTGTTGGTCACGATGCCGGCCAGCGCGATGATGCCGATGCCGGTCATCACCACCCCGAAGGCCTGGCCCATCACCATCACGCCGACGAACACGCCGATCGTCGACAAGATGATGGAGAACAGCACCAGCGCCACGCTGGTCAGCTTGTTGAACTGCGCCAGCAGCACGGCGAAGATCAGGAAGATCGCGGCGCCGAAGGCCTTGCCGAGGAAGTCGCTGGCGTTCTGGCGCTCCTCGTCGGAGCCCTTCAGCTTCCACGTCACCAGGCCCTTGAAGTCGGCCGCGGCGAGTTCCTTCTTGATCGCTTCCTGCACGGCAGCCGTCTGCGTCTCGTCGGCGACGTTGGCGGTGACCGTGATGACGCGCTTGCCGTCGACGCGGTGGATGACGCCGGTGCTCAGCGCCGGCACGCGCTTGACGAAATTGCCGATCGGCACCGAGCCGGCCGGCGTCTGCACGCGCAGCTCGTCGAGCTGGGTCAGCGTCCGGCGGTCCTCCGGCACGCGCAGGATGATGTCGACCGGCTTGTCGCTGGTCTGCGGCCGGTAGTTGGTGATCTTGAGGCCGTTGGTGACGAGCTGGACGACCGAGCCCACCGAGCCGACGCCGATCCCGTATTTGGCGGCCTCAGCCTTGTCGATTTCCAGGCGCCAGTCGATGCCGGGGATCGGCAGCCCGTTGTCGAGGTCGCGTATCTCCGGGCTCTTGGCAAGGTCGCCGGAGACCTCGAGCGCTGCCGCACGCAGAGCGTCCGGATAGTCGCTGGACAGTTGTATCTGGATCGGCTTGCCGGTCGGCGGGCCGCCCTGAGGCGCCGTCACCTCGACCTTTATGCCGGCAATGTCGGCTGTCCGGCTGCGGATGTCGTTCATGATGACCGAGGCCGGGCGGCGCTGCTGCCAGTCGATGAACTCGAACTGGATCTGGCCGATGACGTCCTCGGTGATGTCCTGCGAGCCTTGGCCCAATTCGCCGGAGCTTGCATAGACGCTCGACAGCTCCTTCATGGGCAGGATGCGCGCCTCGACCTCGCGCACCAGACGGTCCTTCTCGGCAAGCGAGAGATTGCCGCGCGCGTGGACCAGCACGATGCCCTGGTCGGGCTCGACATTGGGGAAGAATTCGACGCCCTTGCCGAGCTTGCCGTAGAGGATCGGCACGCCGACCAGCAGAGCGAAGGCGATGAGCACGGTGATGCCCGGATGGCGCACCGCCTGGCGCACGGTCTTGATGTACGGGCCTTCGCGTTGCGCCACGTCGTGATGCACGATGTGCTGCTTGCCGACCAGCGCGCCCAGCGTCGGCGTGAAGATCAGCGCCGCCACCAGCGAGCACGACAGCGTCGCGATCAGCGTCAGCGGCAGATAGCCCATGAACTGGCCAACGATGCCCGGCCACAGGAGCAGGGGGGAAAACGCGGCAATGCGCGTCAGCGTCGCGGCGATCACCGGGCCGGACATGCGGTGCGCCGCGAAGGCATAGGCCTCGCGCGGATGCATGCCCTCGCTCATGCGCCGCTCGGCGAATTCCGACACGATGATCGAATCGTCCACCAGCATGCCGACGGCGAGGATCAGGCTGAACAGCACGACGATGTTCACCGTCAACCCGGCAAGGCTGAGGCCGAGAATGCCGACCAGGAAGGAGAAGGGCACGGCGATGCCGATGAAGATCGAGGCGCGGCCGCCGAGGAAGAACAGGATGATGACCGCGACCAGGAAGACGGCGGTGATGACGCTGTTCTGCAACTCGTCGAGCATGTCGATGATGAACACCGACTGATCTTGCAGGAACTCGACCTTGAGCGTGTCCGGCCACTGCTTCTCGGCGGCAGCAACGGCCTTCTTCACGCCGGCAACGGTATCGATCAGGTTGGCGCCGGCGCGCTTGGCCACTTCGATGGCGATCGCCGGCCGGCCGTTGACGCGGGTCACCGATGTGGCGTCGCGGAAGGTCGGCTTGATCGTGGCGACGTCGCCGAGCTTCACCGTGGCGGCATTGGAGGCGGTCACCGGTATGTTGAGCACGTCTTCCGGCTTCTCGATCAGGGCCGGCACCTTGACCGCGAAGCGCCCCTGCGTTCCTTCCAGCGCGCCGGCCGCTACCAGACTGTTGCCGGCGGCGGCGGCGCCGACGAACTGGTCGAGCGAAACGCCGTAGCTCCTGAGCAGCATCGGCTCGGCGATGATCTCGACGACCTCGTCGCGTGTGCCCTTGAGCGTGGCGGAGAGCACACCGGGCACCTGCTCGATGGTGTCCTGCGCCTGCTGGGCGATGGTCGTCAGCGTGCGTTCGGAAAGATCGCCCGAAAGGGTGACCACAACCACCGGGAACAGGCTGAGGTTGACCTCGTGCACGCTCGGCTCGTCGGCATCGGACGGCAGGTCGCTCCTGGCACCGTCCACCTTGGCGCGCACGTCCTGTAGCGCCGTGTCTTCGTTGAAGCCGGCCTCGAATTCGAGCAGCACGTAGCCGCCGCCCTCGAAGGCCGCGGCGCGCATCTCCTTGACGTTGCCGACCGCCTTGAGCGCGGTCTCGATCGGCTTGACCAGCAGCCGCTCGGAATCCTCCGGCGAGATGCCGCGCTGCGACAGCTGGACGTAGATGATCGGGATCGTAACGTCCGGATTCGATTCCTTGGGGATCGCCTGATAGGCGAGCGCGCCGGCGATGAGCAGGAATCCGAGGATTGCCAGCGTCAGCCGTGATCGCGTGATCGCCAGTTCGACGATGCGCCTCATGCAGGCGGTTCCGTCTTGGCGTCGGCCTTCATGTCGGCCTTGGCGGCCGCCACCGCCTGCACGACGTCGCCGTCCTTGACGAAGTCCTGTCCGACGACGATCACCCGCGAAGCCCTGTCGATGCCGGTCAGCCAGATGACGTCGGTGCCATCGTCGACGACCTCGACGGGAACGAACTGTGCCCGGCTCTCGGCATCGGCGATGCGCACGCCGAGGCGGCCGTCATCGGAGAAGACGATCGCCGAGCGCGGCACTGCGACCGCATTGACGGCGTCGAATGCGACGGCCATCTCGCAGGTCACACCGTCGGGGATGGCCGCGTCGGCATTGTCCATGCGCGTCTCGACACGATAGGTCCGCGTCGCGGCGTCGGCGCTGAGGCTGACGAAGCTGACCTTGCCCGTCATCTGGCTGTTGTCGATGAAGCGCACGGTCGCATCCTGGCCGGCTTTCAAGCTGTTGCGCCGGCTCTCGCTGACCGCACCGACCGCGAGCATCGGGTCGGGATCGACGATCTCGGCGATCTCGGTGCCGACCTGCACGGACTGGCCGACCTGCACCGGCACGCGGTCGACCCTGCCGTCGATCGGTGCGCGGACGGCGACCCTGTCCAGTTCGGCCTGCGCCGCAGCCAGCGCGGCTTTGGCCGCCGCGACCGCCGCCTCGAGCGCGGACAGGTTGTTGCGCGGCTGGTCGCCCCGGTCGATGAGCTTCTTGTTGGCCTCGTATTCGGCCTGGCGCTGGTCGAGCAGCGCCTGCGCCTGGTCGACCGCCGCCTGGCGTCCTTCGTCGGAGATCCGCGCGATGATGGTCCCGGCCTTGACTGTGTCGCCGCGGTTGACCGCGAGGCCGAGCAGCACACCGGCGCCGCGCGCCACGGCGCTCGCCTTGTGGTCGGCCTGGGTGATGCAGGAAAGCGTGACCGACCGCCTGTGCAGTTCCGGGGCAGCCGCCGTGACCGCCACCTTCTGCACCGGAACGGCGGGCGGCTCCTTGCTACCCTCTTCGCCGGCGTGCGAATCGCTGGTGAAAACACCGGAGCCGATCCAGAGAACGGCTGCGATGACAACGCCGAGCGCAACCAAGCGGCTCGGCTTGAGCAGTCCTGTGGCCATCAGCGTCACCCACCTAGTGCCGAGAGAAAAGCTCTGTGCTGCCGCGTTGCAACAACGGCCCAGCCCATATAACAACCGCGCGGCCGAATGTAAGGGGGCACGGCACCGTCGCAGCATGCTGACGGCGAGTCAGGAAGAGCCTCTCGTTTATATCGTGCGATATACATAGTTGGCCCTCCATCGGGCGTCAAGATATATCTTACGTGATATCTTCCGTGTCGTCGGCTTGGGTGCCGCAACCTGTGGTCGCTGCGGCTGTGTCAGCGCACATCGTCGCCGCTGGCGAATGTCGATGCATGGCCATGATGGCCTCGCTGTGTGACAGAAAGACGGAACGCAACCCGTACCCGCCGTGGCAGATTTCAGCGCAACAGCAAATGCGACACGCGCAATGGCCTCGGCGAGACGGGGCATGGCTGCCCTGCAAGCGGCCGGCATCACTGTCAGAGAAATCCGCGGCGGCCTTGATGCAGATCAAGATAATTGCCTATTTGGTCAAGATTTTGATCTGGTTCCGCCTGGCTCGGAAAGGCACTAATGTCCGACTGCCGCGCCGGGGGAGGAGCGCCCGTGAAGTCCACAAATCCGGTCTATAGCGGTCTGCCCCTGACCATCTTCGAGGTCATGTCGCGCCTTGCGATCGAAGAGGGCGCCATCAATCTCGGCCAGGGCTTCCCCGATGTCGACGGTCCCGCCGACGTCAAGCAGGTCGCGGCGGACGAGCTGGTCTCCGGCCTCAACCAGTATCCGCCGATGATGGGTCTGGTCGATCTGCGCCAGGCGGTGGCGGACGCCAACCGGCGCTTCTACGGCCTCGATATCGACTGGCAGACGCAAGTTCTGGTCACCTCGGGCGCCACCGAGGCGCTCTCCGACTGCATGGCCGGGCTGATCGTGCCCGGCGACGAGGTGGTGCTGATCGAGCCGCTCTACGATTGCTACCTGCCGCTGGTCCGCCGCGCCGGAGGTATCCCGCGTCTGGTCCGCCTCACGCCGCCCGACTGGACGCTTGACGCGGAAGCGCTCGCCGCCGCCTTCGGGCGCAAGACCAAGGCGATCCTCATCAACAATCCGATGAACCCGGCGGCCAAGGTCTTTTCCCGCGACGAGCTGTCGCTGATCGCCGATCTGTGCATCGCCCACGATGCTCTTGCCATCTGCGACGAGGTCTACGAGCACATCCTCTTCGACGGCCGCCGCCACGTGCCCCTGATGACGCTCCCCGGCATGCGCGAGCGCTCGGTGCGCATCGGTTCGGCCGGCAAGACCTTCTCGCTCACCGGCTGGAAGGTCGGCTACGTCACCGCGCCGCCGCGCCTCTTGGAACCGATCACCAAGGCGCACCAGTTCACCACCTTCACCACGCCGCCCAACCTGCAGAAGGCGGTCGCCTTCGGCCTCGCCAAGGGCGACGACTACTATGGCGGCCTGTCGGACGAGCTTGAGAAGAAGCGCGATCGCTTCGCCGCCGGTATCGCCGAACTCGGTTTCGATGTCGCTCCCTGCGCCGGCACCTATTTCATCACCGCCGATATCTCGCCGCTCGGCCTCGACGGGGACGACGCCGACATCTGCAAGCGCATGACCGTGGAAGCCGGCGTCGCCGCCGTGCCCATGTCGGCTTTCTACGACGCCGAGGCCCCAAGCCATTTCGTCCGCTTCTGTTTCTCCAAGCGCGATGCAATCCTCGATCAGGCCGTCGAGCGGCTGGCGGCCTGGCTCGAAAAGTCCACGCGCGCATGACGAACCCGGTCCTTGTCGAGGTCACCCGCGGCCCGCTGGTCGAGAGCGTCCATCGCGGCGCCATCGCCGTGGTCGATGCCAAGGGCGCGGTGCGGGCAGCGGTCGGCGATATCGCACAGCGGGTCTTCCCGCGTTCGGCGGTCAAGGCCCTGCAGGCCCTGCCGCTGGTCGAAAGCGGCGCGGCCGACCGCTATGGCTTCGGCAATGCCGAGCTGGCGCTCGCCTGTTCCTCCCACAACGGCGAGCCGCGCCATGTGGAGACCGCCGCGGCGATGCTGGCCAAGGCGGGCAGGGGCGAGGCCGATCTCGAATGCGGGTGCCAGGTGCCGGCCTCGCGCGCCGCCGCCGATGCCCTCGTCCGCGCCGGCGTTGCGCCCGGCCAGTTGCACAATAACTGCTCGGGCAAGCATGCCGGCTTCATCTGCCTCGCCTGTCATCGCGGCCTCGACCCGAAGGGGTATGTGACGCCCGACCATCCGGCGCAGCGCGCGATCACGGCGGTGCTGGAAGCGATGACCGGGGTCAGCCTCGGGCCCGACGTGCGCGGCGTCGACGGCTGCTCGATTCCGGCCTATGCGATTCCCATCGACAAGCTGGCCTTCGCCTTCGCCCGCTTCATCACCGGCGAGGGCCTGTCGCCGGAACGTGCCGCTGCCGCCCGGCGCCTCAGCCAGGCCTGCATGGCCGAGCCCTTCATGGTTGCCGGAACGAATCGCTTCTGCACCGATGTGATGGCGGCCTTGCCGGCCCGGGTCTTCGTCAAGACGGGCGCCGAGGGCGTCTTCTGCGCCGCCTTCCCGGAACTCGGCCTGGGCGTCGCGCTCAAATGCGACGATGGGGAGACCCGCGCCGCCGAAACCGTGATGGCGGCGGTGATCGACGCGTTCATTCCCATGAGCGCGGCGGAGCGCAACCGGTTGGCGCCGCGTCTGCTGCCGCCGGTGGTGAGCCGTCGCGGTGTCACCGTCGGCGCCATCCGGCCCGTCGCCCGGCTGGTTGAATCGCTGCGCGAAGGCCGGCCGCTGGCCGGACCCCCCACGTGATATCGTCGGCAATCGGGCCTGTCGTGGCGCGCGGCCGAATCCATTATCATCCCGGGCTTGCCGGCCGGTCCGGCCGTTCGGCGCATCTCGGGGAAACGGGCGATGACAACCTGGATCGTGCTTGCCGTCGTCGTGGCCGTGATCGTCTACGGCGTCATCCTGTTCAACCGGCTGGTCAGGTCGCGGCAGATGGCGGCGGAGGGCTGGAGCGGCATCGACGTGCAGCTCAAACGCCGCGCCGATCTGGTGCCCAATCTGGTCAGCACCGTGAAGGGCTATGCCGCCCATGAACGCACGGTGCTCGAACAGGCGACCGAGCTGAGGACGGCGGCGACCCGCGTGCCGCAGGACGATGTCGCCGCCCGCGCCGCGGCCGAGGGCAAGCTCACCGCCGCGATCGGCAAGCTCATGGCGCTCGCCGAGGCCTATCCGGACCTCAAGGCCAGCGACAACTTCCTCGACCTGCAGCAGCAATTGGCGACCATCGAGGACGAGATCCAGATGGCGCGCCGCTACTATAACGGTGCCGCGCGCAACCTGAATGTGCTGGTCCAGTCGTTCCCGTCGAACCTCGTCGCCGGCACGTTCGGTTTCCATCAGCGGGATTTCTTCGAGATCGACGATGCCGACCGGGCGGTGCCCGACGTCGCCTTCGGGGGAGCGGCGTCATGAGGCGGCTGGCGGCGTTCGCCCTCATTCTGCTCGCCGGCCTTCTCTCAGGCCCGGCGCTGGCGGCGGAAACCATCAACAACTACGTCTCGGACGTGATCGTGCGGCCGGACGGCGTCCTCGACGTGACCGAGACGATCACGGTCGTCGCCGAAGGCAGCAAGATTCGCCACGGTATCTACCGCGACTTCCCGCTGACCTTCACCGACGCCGACGGCAACAGCCACCGCGTCAGCTTCACCATTGGCGCCATCACCCGCGACGGCAAGCCGGAACCCTGGCACAAGGCGAGCAACCAGGACGGCGTTCGCATCTATATCGGCGACGGCGACGTTACGCTCCGTCCCGGCACCTATACCTACAGCATCCGCTACGAGACCGGCCGCCAGATCCGCTTTCTGCCGGACCATACCGAGCTGTTCTGGAACGTGACCGGCAATGACTGGGCGTTTCCCATCCTCAAGACGACGGTGCTGTTCAGCCTGCCCGATCATCAGCCGCCGACGCGGTGGACCGCCTATACCGGCCGCTACGGCGAGCGCGGCAAGGCCTATGACGGCACGATCACCTCGGACAACCGGCTCCAGGTGGCGACGACCCAGACGCTGGCTGCGGGCGAAGGGCTGTCGGTCGTGCTGGAGATACCGGAGGGGCTGGTTCTTCCGCCGAGTGGCGCGCAGGCGTTCGGCTACTGGTTTCTCGACAACCGGCATCTCGTGCTCGGCGGTGTCGGCCTCATCGGTGTGCTGATCTTCTACCTGCTCTCCTGGATCGCGGTCGGCCGCGACCCGCCGAAGGGCACGATCATCCCGCTGTTCCACCCGCCGCCGGGCGTTTCGCCGACGCTCGCCGGCTATGTCCGCGACTACGGCTGGAAGGATGCCTGGCGCAAGTTCACCGCGGCCGCCTTGTCGCTCGCGGTCAAGGGGCTGCTCGTCTTCAACGATTCCGGTGGCGATATCGTCTTCACCAGGACCAAGCTGGCGCGGCCGCAGGAGAAACTGCCTCCGGGTGAGAACGCGCTGCTCAAATGGGTGGAGAACAAGGGTGGCGAGGTCACCATCGACAAGGGTAACGGCAAGAGCCTCCAGACCGCGTTCTCCGGCTTCAAGTCGAGCGTCGAAAACGAAAACCGCAACCGCTTCTTCCGGCGCAACCTCGGCTATTTCATCATCGGCGTGGCGCTGACGGTGGCGTCGATCGCCGCTGTGCTCGTCTGGGGCGGGTTGCGAGACAACGAGATCGGGCTGTTGGTCGGCACCGTCTTTGCCGGCGTGTGGCTCGGCGTGTTCATCGTGCCCGTCGTGCGCGCGTTCACCAGCATCCGCAGTGTCGGGTCGATCTTCCGGGCCGGCTTCTTCATCGCGGTCATCGCCTTCATCGGCTTCAACTTCGCCTCGATCTTCGGCGCGGCGGTCCGCTCGCTGCCGACCGGCTTCGGCTTCACCATCCTCGATGCCATCACCAACAACGGATTCCCGCTGGCGCTGATTGGCGGCTTCGCGGTGATGAACGGCCTGTTCTACTATCTGTTGCGGGCGCCGACGGCAGCCGGCCGGGCGGTCATGGACCAGATCGAGGGGCTCGATCTCTACATCCGCACCGCCGAGACCGCGCGGCTCAACCTCGCCGGCGCTCCGGACCTGAACGCCACCCAGTTCGAGAAGATCCTGCCCTATGCGGTGGCGCTCGGCGCCGAGAAACCCTGGTCGGAGGCATTTGCCGCCGCGTTCGCCCGCGCCAATCCGGGTCAGGACATGGCGACCGCCTATAACCCGGCCTGGCACGGCGGCTATGGCTGGAGCGGCGCCAGTTTCGCCCACTCCATCTCCTCGGCCGTATCGTCGGCCGAAAGCTCCTTCGCGAGCTCCATCCCGGCGCCGTCGTCCTCCTCATCCGGCTTTTCCGGCGGCGGCGGCTCGGGCGGCGGTGGCGGCGGCGGTGGTGGTGGCGGCTGGTAGGGATGGCCGGCTCACGCGCCTGCCCGGTTGAATCACTTCGTCAGGGCAGGCGGCTAACCGCCTGATCAGCCGACCCGATTGCGTTCGACCATCAGGTTCGGATAGCCCTCCGCGCCGTTCCGGGCGAGATCGCCGGTCGCGGTCTTGTCCCAGTGCATGCCGACCACCGCGCCCTTGTCGGCGCCCGAGATCATATTGTCGCTGATGACCGCGGAGCCGGCGCCGTCGACGACGCTGACGGCGATACCGACCGGCGCCCCGCGGACCACGTTGCCGGTCGCCGCCACGTCGCGGAGAAACGGCCCCCAGCCGAGTTGCATGCCATAGAGCCCGGCGCCGTCGATGACGTTGCCGTTCACTGCGACGTCCGCCTCCACCCCGATGCCGACGCCGAACGTCGGGCTCTTGGTGCCGGGCGGGTAGGGGCCCTTGCCGGTGATGTCGCGCAGGATATTGCCCGACACCACGCCGATATGGCCGCCGCTGTCGAAGTTGGTCACGCTGATGCCGCTCGCCGCGCCGGCGATGACATTGTTGGCGATGAGCGCGCCGGAGAAGCCGAATTCCGAATAGATGGCGACCTCGCCAGAGCGCAGGCAGCTGTTGCCGGTGATCTGGACGTTGTCGGCGGAATTGGCGCGCACCGCCGTGAACGCGCAGTCGGCGATCCGGTTATTGGCGACGATCACGCCATTCGCCCGGAAGACATTGATGCCGTTGCCGTTTTCGCCGGTGCCGCCGGCTTCTGCGGCGATCCGCTCGACCCGGTTGCCGGTGACCAGCGTACCGTCCTCGCCCGCCGACCACCGCCACACGAGGATGCCGCCATTGCCGCAATCCCTGACGGTGTTGTCGGTGATGGCGAGACCCGTCGATTCGATCGCGCGGATGCCGGCGCCGGCCGCGCCGGTCACCGTCACGCGCGTGATGCGCCCGGCCGAACGGTCGAGCGCCAGCCCGTTGCCGGCACTGCCGGCGATGACGCAGTCGGCGATGGCGACGCCGGTGCACTCGGCAAGATGCACCAGTCCCGCCACGTAATCGGCGAAGGGCAGGCCGGCGCCGTCGATGGTGAGGCCGGAAAGCTTCACCAGCTCCGCCCGCGCTGCGCTGATCATGCTGTCGCCGCCGGCAAACACCAGCCGCGTCGCCCCGGCGACGCCCGACAGGCGCACACGCGGTGGCAGCCTGAGGTTCGAGATCATGTAGGTGCCGGCGGGCAGGAAGACTTCGCGATCCTGGTCCGACGCCGCTTCGAGCAGCCGCTGCAGGATGCGGCTCTGGTCCTCGGCCTTGGCGGTATTGAGGCCGAGCTCGGTGCCGTTGAGCGTCCCGCGAAGCACCGGACCGGTGGGATTGGTGGCCGCGACCGCTGGTGTGGCAATGGCTGCGCCCAAGGCGCCGGCGAGAAACTTGCGGCGATTCATGCCCGAAAACTCCCGAATCCGGAATCAATCGGGAGACGCTTCAAGTCCCATGCCGGCGGGAGCGTGCCGGAATGGGACAGGCGCGAAAGGAACGCGAAATGGTTACTGGGGGCCCGGTCGGTGCCGGGCACCCAGGACCTTGTTGCGAGCCGTCACTCAGTCCAGCCCGAGCTTGCCGCGCAGGGTCGAGAGATCCTCGGCCAGCGTGTTGACGGCGGCGGCGAGCACCGTGCGGTCGGCATCGGTCAGCTTGTCATAGGTCTCGTAGCCGTCGCCCTGCCTGTACTTGGCAAGCGTCTCGTCGACCGTCTGGAAGTTGCCGGAGACCTTGGCGACGAAGTCCGCGTCCTCGGTGAGCAGCGGCCTGACCAACTCGAAGATCTTCCGCGAGCCGTCGAAATTCGCCTTGAAGTCCCACAGGTCCGTATGGCTGTAGCGGTCCTCTTCGCCGGATATCTTGGTGGCGGCAACCTCCTCCATCAACGCCGCGGCACCGCCCACGACGATCTCCGGCGGGAAGGTGAGGTCGGTGATGCGCTGGTTGAGATCCTTCACGTCGGCCATCAGCTTGTCGGCATGGCCGTGAAGCTCGTCGGTCTTGCCCGTCTCCCACAGGCCGTATTCGATGCGGTGGAAGCCGGTGAAGGTCGGGTCCTTCTCGCCCTTCTCGTAGTCGTCGGCGCGTGCGTCGATCGATACATCGAGATCGCTGAACAGCTCCGCGATGGGCTCCACCCTCTCATAGCTCATCCGCGTCGGTGCGTAGAGCGCCTTGGCCTTGTCGAGATCGCCCGCCTTGATGGCATCGACGAATGTCCCGGTATCCTCGACGAGTTTGGCCGTGTGCTCGGCAACGTAGAGCTTGTAGGCGGCGATCGGCTCGACGAGATCGAGCGTTGCATCGGTGGACGCGGCGGCGGCCATCGATGCGGGAAGCATCGTGAGCGTTGCTGCCGCGAGCAGAGGTGCAAGCTTCATGGGGCGGGTCTCCTTTGTTCCCTTCAGGGGTTGTTCGAGTCGCTGGTTGCAACGGCGGCGACCAGGTCCTGGCCGAGATAGCCGCCGGCCTCGCGGACGCCGGGAAGAACGAAGAAATAGCCGCCCCCGATCGGCTTGATGTATTCCTCGAGCGGCTCGCCGTTGAGGCGCTTCTGCACCGTGATGAAGCCCTTCTCGAGGTCCGCCTGGTAGGCGATGAACAAGAGCCCCTGATCGATCTGGCCGGACTTGGCGACGCCGTTCGAATAGTTGAACGGCCGGCGCAGGATCAGGTTTGCCTCGGTCGTGGGCTTGCGCGGATTGGCGAGCCGGATATGGGCGTCGAGCGGCGTCGCCTTGCCGACCGGGTCGGCGGCATAATGCGGCACGTCGTGCTCGCGCGTGCCGTCGAGCGGCGCGCCGCTCGCCTTCTTGCGCCCGATGATGTGCTGCTGCTCCTGCAGCGGCGTGCGGTCCCAGCGCTCGACGAAATTGCGGATGATGCGCACCGCCTGATAGCTGCCGCCGACCGCCCAGTCCGGCTCGTCGTGGTCCCTGCGGACCCAGACGATCTTGTCCATCAGCGCCGCGTCGGTGGAATCGGGATTGGCGGTGCCGTCGCGGAAGCCGAGGAAGTTGCGCGCGCTCTGCCGTGTGCCGTCAGGATTGGGCGGTACCGTCGGCACGCTGCCCTCCTGCCGCCAGCGCAGCACGAGGAACTCCGACAGGTTCTTCGCGATGTCACGCAGCGCATGGATGTTGGTGTCCTGCGTGTTGGCGCAGAACTGGAGCGCGATATCGCCGTGGCAGAGCGCCGGATCGAGCGCGTCGTTGGGGAACTGCGCCATGCGCTGAAGCTGGCGCGGCGCGTGCGGCGCAAGCCACGGCCGCCCCTCGAACAGCGAGGCGCCGAGCGACACGGTGATGGTCAGGTCGTCGGGCGCCACCACCGGTCCGAGGATGCCGGAATCGGAGGGCGGCAGCTTGGCATCGAGCACCGGCGGCTGGCCGCCCTGGGTGAGGAAAACGATGCGCTCGGTCAACCGCCTGAGTAGCGCCTCGAGGTCGGCGGGCTCGCGCACCACCGCATCGAACGCAGCCACCATGCCGTTCGCCGGCCGCGGGGTGAGGACGCCGGCCTGGTGGGCGCCATAGAAGGGCTGGCGCTCGCTCGCCTCGACGAAAGGAGAGGGCGCATCGGCGACCAGCGCGCCGTCGCTGGCATGGGTCGTTGCCGCACGGGCCGGTGAGAAGCCGCCGGCCAGCGTCCCGCCGGCGGCGGCACCCATGCCGAGCAGCAACTTGCGGCGATTGGTGGTGAATTCGGACATGGCGGTCTTCCCGGATCTGTCGCCCATGGGTTTCAGCCGATCCCGATGGCGCCGTTGACGGCGTCGAGGGCTTCGGCCAGTGCCTTGAAGGAGTCGGCCAACGCCTTGCGTTGACTCGACGAAACCGTGTCGTAGGCCGGCCAGTTGTCGCCTTTTCTGAGTGCGGCCAGCGCGTCCGTCGTGGCGGCGAGCCTGGCATCGACCGTGGCCATCGCCTTGGGCGCCGTAACCTCCACGATCGGCCGCAACAGCCTCACGAGCTTGGTGATGCCTTGCAGGTTGGCGTCGATGTCGGCGAGATCGGTGCCGGCATAGCGGTCCTCGCCGTTGACGATCCGCCCCTCTGCCAGTTGCCCGGCCAGCCGTGCCGCGCTGTCGGCAAGGTCCGGCGGCGTCAGCTTCAGCGTGCCGAGGCGCTCCTTCAGCACCATCAGGTCCTCGACCAGCCTGTCGGTCATCGCCGGCAGCGCGCTGGCGTCACCGGCGCCGAACAGCACGTATTCGATGCGGTGATAGCCGGTGAAGGCCGGATCGGCCTCGCGCTCGGCCAGATAGTCCGCCACCGGGTTGATGGCGTCGGTGAGGTCGGCGAAGCGGTAGGCGGTGGGCTCGATACGCTTGTAGGGCAGGCGGGCCGCGGCGTAGAGGTCGCGCGCCTTGGTCAGATCGCCGGCATCGATTGCCGTGGCAAGCGCCTCGGCCGCGCGCACCATCGCGCCGCTCTCGAGGATCAGATAGACCTTGTATTCCGACAGCGCGCCGATGAAGGCGCGGGTGTTGGGCGTCGTGCCGGTTCCCTCGGCGGCGCCGTCGGGCGTCACATGCAGGATCCCGTGCGGATTGGACAGCAGCCCGCAGGTGATGGCGTAGTCGCCCGGCCGCAGGCGCGCCGCGACGGTCTGCCTGAGGCCCGGCGCGATGTTCTCGCGCTCGGCCACCACCATCACCCCATCGAGGATTTCCCATTCCACCGACCGGTCGGAGCGGTTGAGAATCTCGAAGCTGCGCTTGCCCGCCGGCACGGTCAGTTCGTTCGGCTCGCAGGCCGTCGCCGTCACGACGATCTGGATTGCGCCGGAATCGTTCGCGGCGCCGCGCATTTGGCTGGCGGCGTAGAAGGCGACGCCACCGGCGATCGCCAGGGCGGCTGCCGCCGGCACCGCGAGAACGAGGGTGCGCGGCGCGCCGCCGGTCGTCGCCGCGTCAGGAGCCGGCATTCGCGTCTCCGCGGAGGTCAGCGGCCTGCAGGTGAGGTCGGGGAGCCGGCGCGGGGCGCAGGAAGAAGAAGAAGGTGACGGCCAGGAAGACGACATAGACGATCGCTTCACCGACCGTCGGCGCCTCCTGATAGTTGAAGATGCCGCCGAGGATAACGCCGATGAGGCTCGATTCGGGCAGGACGGCGCTGAGATCGTAGGCGTGCGCCTGCAAGGCGTTCCACAGCCCGGCCTCGTGCAGATTGCCGAGGACGCCGGCCGCCAGCCCGGCGGCGACAAACAGGATGAACACACCGGTCCAGCGGAAGAAGAGGCGGAGATTCAGCCGCGCGCCGCCGACATAGATGGCGTAGCCGCCAGCGGCCGCGACAAGAATGCCGGCAAGGGCGGCAAACGGTGCCGCCGGGCCGGAACTCTGCTGGAAGATCGCCAGCAGGAAGAAGACCAATTCCAGTCCTTCGCGCGCCACCGCGAAGAAGACCATGCCGATCAGGGCCCAGCTCTGACCCGAGGCCGATGACAGCGCGGCGTCGATGGAGCTGTGCAGCTCGGATTTGATCGAGCGCGCGGCGCGCCGCATCCAGAAGACCATCCACACCAGCACCACGACGGCGACGGCCCTGACCGCCGCCTCGAACAGCTCCTGGGCCTTCTGCGGGAAGGCGGCGCTGGCCAGTTGCAGGCCGGCGCCGACGAACAGCGACAGGGCAATGGCGAGGAACACGCCGACCCAGACCGCCGGCAGCCAGGCGGAGCGTCCCGTCTGCGTCAGGTAGGTCGCCACGATCCCCGTGATGAGGGCGGCTTCCAGCCCCTCGCGCAACATGATCAGAAAAGCAGGGAACACCGTTTGGGTTTCCTTCTCGGCAACGGTGCGGAGAGGCCGGCGCTGATGCAGGCGACGGCTTGGCGCACGAGGCAGTCGTTAAGGCAACCCGCGAAACATGCTGACGCGAAGACCGATACAGACTTCTCCGCAGGCGCTGACCGAGGCTTTCACAACCGACGCCGGTTCAAGGCCGACGCGTCGCGTACCCACGGACAGGGCGCCTTCTATAAATGGAGGAAATCCAGAAAGCAAATAGTTATCAATAGTTTATATGTATTCTAAAGAAAAAGTAGGCGGCCCAAGCTGATCTTCGCGGGGCTTGGCAGAGCTTCACCGCGAGTCATCTCCCCCCTTGCGGGGGAGAAAGCGAAGCCCGGTTTCGCGTCAGCGAAATCGTTGGCGGAGCTAAGAGGGGGGTGAAGGCACGGCTTCAGCGGTACCCAACGGTGGCATTGCGAACAGCGCCGCGCCTTTTCTACGCCCTCATCCTGAGGTGCCCGCCGCAGGCGGGCCTCGAAGGATGGGCGGCCTCGTGGTTCGAGGCTCGCTCCGCTCGCGCCTCACCATGAGGCCGGGCAGTCACACAGCCAGATTGGCGCGGTCGGCTTCCTCGTAGCCGAGGCGGCGATTGAGGTCGCGGATCAGCCGCTCGGCCGCATCCGAGATTACCGTGCCGGGGGTGAAGATGGCGCTGACCCCGGCATCGTAGAGGGCGCTGTGGTCATGTTCCGGCACGATGCCGCCGACCACGACCATGATGTCCGGCCGGCCCTGAGCCTCCAGCGCGCGCTTCAGCGCCGGCACCAGCGTCAGGTGGCCGGCAGCCAGCGAAGAAACGCCGACGATATGCACATCGGCGGCGATGGCGCGTTCGGCCGCCTCTTCCGGCGTCTGGAAGAGGGGACCGATATCGACGGCGAAGCCGAGGTCGGCAAAGGCCGAGGCGATCACCTTCTGTCCGCGGTCGTGGCCGTCCTGGCCGACCTTGGCGACCAGAATGCGCGGCGGTCGCCCGTCGTTCCCATGGAAGGTGCGGATCAGGCCGCCGATCCGCTCCATGGTCGCCTTGTCCATGTCGCGCCCATAGGTGCCGCTGATCGCATGCGCTTCGGTCTCGTAGCGGCCGAAGGCGCGCTCCAGCGCCAGGCTGATCTCGCCGACCGTGGCCTTGGCGCGGGCGGCGTCGATGGAAAGCGCCAGCAGGTTGCCGGCGCCCGTCCGCGCCGCGTCGGTGAGCGCGGCGAGCGCGTCCTGCGTGGCGGCGCCGTCGCGCTCGGCCTTGAGCCGCTTCAGCTTGGCGAGCTGCGCCGCCAGCACCGCCGAATTGTCGACCTTGAGCACTTCGATCGGCGTCTCGTCCTTCGCGCGATAGCGGTTCACGCCGACCACCGTCTGCAGGCCGGAATCGAGCCGCGCCTGGGTGCGGGTCGCCGCTTCCTCGATGCGTGTCTGCGGCACGCCGGCCTCGATGGCCTTGGCCATGCCGCCGAGCGCGTCGGTCTCGGCGATATGAGTGAGCGCCTTCTGCGCCAGTTCGTGGGTCAGCCGCTCGACGTGATAGGAACCGCCCCACGGGTCGATGATCCGCGTCGTTCCGGATTCCTTTTGCAGGTAGAGCTGGGTGTTGCGGGCAATCCGCGCCGAGAAGTCGGTGGGCAGCGCCAGCGCCTCGTCGAGCGCATTGGTGTGCAGCGACTGGGTGTGCCCCTGCGTCGCCGCCATCGCCTCGACGAGCGTGCGCACGATGTTGTTGAACGGGTCCTGCGCGGCAAGCGACCAGCCCGATGTCTGGCAGTGGGCGCGCAGCATCAGCGACTTGTCGTTCTTCGGCGCGAAGCGTTCCTTCATCAGCTTCGCCCACAACAGGCGCGCCGCCCTCAGCTTCGCCACCTCCATGAAGAAGTTCATGCCGATGTCGAAGAAGAAGGAGATGCGCGGCGCGAAGGCATCCACCGACAGCCCGGCATCGCAGGCGGCGCGCACATATTCCAGCCCGTCGGCAAGCGTATAGCCGAGCTCCAGGTCGGCCGTCGCCCCGGCCTCCTGCATGTGATAGCCCGAGACCGAGATCGGGTTGAATTTCGGCATGTTCGCCGAGGTATGCGCGATGATGTCGGAGACGATGCGCATCGAGGCGGCCGGCGGATAGATGTAGGTGTTGCGGACCATGAACTCCTTGAGGATGTCGTTCTGGATGGTCCCCGATAGCGCCGCCTGCGGCACGCCCTGTTCCTCGGCCGCAACCACATAGAGCGCCAGAACCGGGAGCACGGCGCCGTTCATGGTCATCGACACGCTGATCTCGCCGAGCGGGATGCCGTCGAACAGCGTGCGCATGTCGTAGATGGAATCGATCGCCACCCCCGCCATGCCGACGTCGCCGGCAATGCGCGCATTGTCGGAATCGTAGCCGCGATGCGTCGGCAGGTCGAAGGCGACCGACAGGCCCTTTTGCCCGCCGGCGAGGTTGCGCCGATAGAAGGCGTTGGAATCTTCCGCCGTCGAGAAGCCGGCATATTGGCGGATCGTCCACGGCCGCTCGACATACATGGTCGGGTAGGGGCCACGCAGAAACGGCGGCAGGCCCGGCCAGGTATCGAGGAAATCGATGGCGGCGAGGTCGGCCTCCCGCGCCACCGGCGCAATGGCGATGCCCTCCGGCGTCTGCCAGTCGGCCTCGGGCGCAGGGGACGCGCCTGCGCCGGGCCGCTGCCATGCCAGCCTGGTGTAGTCGGGCAGCCGGGTCACGGCGCCGCCTCCGCTTCTTCCGCCAGCCGGGCGAAGACGAGTGCCCCGTCCGCGGTCGCCGCCGGCCCGCCACCGGCGGAGAGAGGCGCGTCGGCGTCGGCGACGAAGGCGTTGACGCCGATCATCTCGACCGCGCCGGAGGCAATGCGTGCAAGGCGCGCCGCGCGCGTGGCGGCGATCTCCCGCTGCACGGTGCCGCTGGCAAGCGATGTCAGAATGCCGCCTTCCGCCTCGATCGCCTGGAACCTCGCCCAGGCCTTTTCCGCCAGCGCATCGGTCAGCGCCTCCACCGCACCCGAACCGGCGGCGGGGTCGGCGAAACGGGCAAGCTCGGATTCCTCGGCGATGACGAGTTGCGTGTTCAGCGCCAGCCGCCGGCCCGCCGCGCTGCCCTGGCCGCCGAGGGCATCGAAGGGCAGCACTGTCATCGAATCGGCGCCACCAATGGCAGCGGCAAAGGCCGCCCCGGTCGCACGCAGGACATTCATGCGCGGCTCGCGCCGGCTCATGGTGCGCCATGCCGTCTCGGCATGAATGGGGAGCGTGGCGGCGATGTCCGCCGCCTCCAGCGCGCGCGCCAGCAGCAGGCGCATCGCGCGGAACTTGGCGATGGTGAGGAACTGGTCGGTGTCGGCGGCAAGCGCCACGCCGATGCGCGCCGCCGCGTCGGCGGGCGCCATGCCCGCGGCGTCGAGCAGGCGCAGATGCTGGATGACCGTCGCCAGCACCACGGCCAGTTCCTGCGCCTCCGATGCACCGGCCGCATGCCAGATGCGGCCATCGGCCAGCGCCAGCGTGCCCTTGATGGAATCGGCGAGGCCGGCCAGCGTCGCGGCCATCGCCGGCACGTCGCCGGGCCATGCGGCCGCCACCGCGGCAACCGGGTCGAAGGCGAGGCTGCATTCCGCCGCGATGCCGGCAAATGCCGGGGCGATGTCCGGTGTGCGCGGTCCCGCGTCGATGCTCAATAACGTGCCGTCCGCCGGCAGCATGGTCTCGAGCCCGGCGGCAATGGCTGCCGCCGCCTCTGCCGGCATGGGGCTGCCCAGCGGATGAACTGTCTCGGCGAAAACCAGCGCGACGCCATTGGCGCCGCCGGCAAGAGCGTCGCCGCACAGCGCCAGCGCCTCACGCGCCTCTGCTGCGTCGATCCGCTGCACGATCCGCCAGGTCCGGCCGGGCGTCCGCGCGATCACCGGCTCCACTCCGGCGACGCGCCGGTAGATCGGGCCGATGGCGATCCCCTCGTCGCTCAATGCGACGGGACCGATGTCGCCCCCCTTGTTGGAGCGCGAAACGGCCGTGCGCCAATCGGCCTCGGTGACGGTGGCGAAGCCGCCGGCGAGGGGCACGGGAGCCGTCATGAACGCGTTCGCAGAACCCACGCCGCCTCCGCGGAAAACGCAAAAACCCGTTGCCTTATACGCGTTTGCCGCAGGCGCCGGCAAACCACTTCAGTTGGAGCGAATTCTGCGCAGATTGCCAGTGGGTTGCGGGCATTTGCGCTTGTAACACCTAAATGACCAATCGTATGATGCTCGCGACGGGAAGCGGAAGCAGTCCGTGCGCGACCGCTGTCACTTTCCACAATTGAACCTGTTGCAAACCTGCCGCTAGCTGGCGTGGGCGGGGATGATTTAGAAATGACAAGCGAGAGCTGCCTGATCGCGCAAGGCGAAGGCCTTGCTGCCAAGGCGTCTGGTGTGCAGGTTCTGGACGCGCTTCAGGCCGCGTTCATGAGCTTTGGCGCGAGCCATATCCTTGTCTCCGGCATGCCGCTTCCCGGCCGCCCGATCGACCCGCTGCTTCTGCGCCTGGACTGGGGCGACCTGCATGGCGATCGCCGCACGGCGATCACCGCCAGCGATCCCGTCCTGCAGCGCGCCTTCGGCGCGCGCCGCGCCTCGCTATGGGTGGAGGGACGCGACGACGCGCTGGGTGAGGAGTTGGCGCTTCTTGCCCATCTCGGCGAGCCCGGCCGGCGCATGCTGGTGCTGGTGCCCATCTGCGCCTTCCTGCCCTATCAGGGCGTGGTGGTGGGCGGCGGTCCTGACCTCGACCTGTCCCCCACGGCGGTCATGGCCGTGGAACATCTGTGCGTCGCCGCCTTCCGGCGCCTGTTCGCGCTTCGCCATTTGCGGCCCGAGCGGCCGGGCGAGCTTTCGGGGCGCGAACGCAAGGTCGTCGAGCTGTCGGCGACCGGCAAGACGGCCGGCGAGATCGCCGCGATCCTCGCCATCTCGCAGCGCACCGTCCACGCTCACCTGCAGAACGCCAGCGAAAAGATGCGCGCCCTCAACAAGACGCACACGGTCGTCGAAGCGTTGCGCTACGGCCAGATTTCGATGTGAGGATCGTCGGCGCCGTCAGATGAACCGGGCAAGGTCCGGAATGCTGGCCATCACCGCGTTGACCTTTTCCGGTCCGGCCTTGGCGCGGGCCTGATCGAGCAGCGCGCCGACGAAGCCCTGAATGTCGCCCATGCCGAGGCCGGCGCCGGTGAGATCGCCGAAAACGCCCATCAGGCCGCCGCCGCTAGCGCCGGTTTCCGATGCCAGTTCGCGGCTTCCCGGCAGGGCGTCGAGCAGGGCACCGGTGGCGCCGGCCGCCCCCGCGCGCGAGAGGAAACTGATGATGACGCCGGTCGCGCGCCGCGCCACCTGCCGGTCGATGCCGGTCGCCGCGGCGATTTGTTCGATGATCTCGTCCATGATGACAGCCCCTGACGCCTTCCCTGCCGCCGCTTGATGCCATATGCCGGCTTTGCGCGCCACCGGCCGATCGCTATCGTTGGCGCTGGTTCTCTCTCCGAAACCCGGACCTCTCATGCTCACCGACGTACTCGACTGGATCGACAGCAACCTGGCGGCAAGTCTCGACCGCCTGTTTGAACTGCTCAGGATCGAAAGCATCTCCACCGATCCGGCCTATGCCGGCGCCTGCCGCCAGGCGGCCGACTGGCTCGCCGCCGATCTCACCGGCCTCGGCTTCGATGCGACCCCCCGGCCGACGCCCGGCCACCCGATCGTCGTCGGCCATCACCCCGGCGATGGCCCGCATCTTCTCTTTTACGGCCACTACGATGTGCAGCCGGTCGATCCCCTCGACCTGTGGGAGGCGCCGCCCTTCGAGCCGAAGATCGTCGAGCGCGATGGCGTCGAGGTCATCGCGGCGCGCGGCGCGGCCGACGACAAGGGCCAGCTCATGACCTTCGTCGAGGCGGTTCGGGCGTGGAAGGCGGTCACCGGCAAGCTGCCGGCACGCGTTTCGATGCTGCTCGAAGGCGAGGAGGAGTCGGGCAGCACCAACCTGGCGTCGTTCCTTGCCGCCAACAGGCAGGAGCTCAGCGCCGATCTGGCGCTCGTCTGCGACACCGACATGTGGCGCCGCGGCCATCCGGCGATCACGGTTTCGCTGCGCGGTCTGGTGGGCGAGGAGGTCATCGTCACCTGCGCCAATCGCGACCTTCATTCCGGCATGTACGGTGGCGCGGCGTTGAACCCGCTGCATGTGCTGTCCGACGTGCTGGCGGGGCTGCACGACGCCAACGGCCGTGTCACGCTGCCGGGCTTCTATGACGGCGTCGTCGAACTCCCCGCGGACGTGAAGAAGCAGTGGGACGCTCTGGGCTTCGACGCGGGCGAATTCCTCGGCGAGGTGGGTCTGTCGCGGCCCGCCGGCGAAGCGGACCGCTCGGTGCTCGAACAGATCTGGGCGCGGCCGACCTGCGAGGTGAACGGCATCACCGGCGGCTACTCCGGCGCCGGCTTCAAGACGGTGATCCCATCGAAAGCCTCGGCGAAGGTGTCGTTCCGCCTGGTCGGCGATCAGGCCCCCGACAGGATCGTCGATTCCTTCCGTGCCTATGTCAGCGCCCGCGTGCCCGAAGACTGCACGGTCGAGTTCCTGGCTCACGGCCGCAGCCCCGGCCTGCGCCTGCCCTTCGACGGGCCATGGCTGCCGCGGGCACGCCGGGCCCTGGCCGACGAATGGGGCAAGGACCCGGCGCTCAGCGGCAGCGGCGGCTCGATCCCCGTGGTCGGCGACTTCAAGTCGATCCTCGGCATGAACACGCTGATGATCGGCTTCAGCCTCGACGACGACCGCATTCATTCGCCCAACGAGAAATACGATCTGGCGAGCTTCCACGGCGGCATCCGCTCATGGGCGCGCGTGCTGGCGGCGTTTGCCGAATGAGAAACGGCCGCGCGGCGCGGCCGTCTCCTGTTCCTGCCTTGCTGAGGCTAGTTGCGCTTCACGCGGTAGAGTTCGTGGCAGCCGCCGCAGTCCTGGCCGATCGGACCTGCCGCCGCCTTGAAGGCATCGAGGCCGTCCGCCGCCGCCATTTCGGCGGCCTTGGCATCGGCAACCAGTTTCATTGCGCGGGCCTTGAAGTCGTCCATGTTCTGCCAGATGGCCGGTGCGGCGGCCGTGTCGCCGGTGTCGCTGCCTTCCGGGAACAGGGTCGGGAAGACGGTCATGTCGTCCTGCAGCTCTTTCATCGCCGCGGCCGCCTGCGTCGCATCGAAGGGCACCTTGCCCTGGACCATGCCGAAGGCAACCTTCGCCGCTTCGCCGTTCTGTTTCATCAGGGCCCTGCGCGCCTGGATGGGGTCGTCGGCGGCGTGAGCCACCCCCGCAAGGGCCACGCCGAAGGCCAGGGCCGTCAATGCCATTCTCACTCGCATGCTCGTCTCCTTTTGAACGCGGTTCGCCTATGGTTGCGTGAGGCGAACACTTCAGGCAACAGCCTGAATCGCCGCATCACACATCTGTCATTGTGATGTTACCGGCCGCTGATGACGTTTGCCGCGCCGGCGCGCGCCGACTAGTCTGGGCCGCAACGCGGATTCTGGGGCATGACCATGGCAGTTCTTGAGCAGGGCAAGGTTTACATCGGCACGAGCACCAAGCCGGAATACATCGAGTTGCGCTACGGCAACCGGCACGGCCTCATCACCGGCGCCACCGGCACCGGCAAGACGGTCAGCCTGCAGGTGCTCTCCGAGGGCTTCTCGGCCGCCGGCGTGCCGGTCTTCTGCGCCGATGTGAAGGGCGATGTCGCGGGGCTGGCCGAGGCCGGCGTGCCGAAGGATTTTCTCGCCAAACGGGCGAGCGAGATCGGCTTCGCCGATGAGTACAAGTTCGAGGCGTTTCCGGTCGTCTTCTGGGACCTGTTCGGCGAACAAGGCCACCCGATCCGCACCACCGTCTCCGAGATCGGACCGCTGCTGCTGTCGCGCCTGCTCGACCTCAACGACACCCAGGAGGGCGTGCTCAACATCGCCTTCCGCGTCGCCGACGACGAGGGCCTGCTGCTTCTCGACCTCAAGGACCTGCAGGCGATGCTCACCCACGTTGCCGAGGAGGCGTCTGATCTGACCACCCGCTACGGCAACGTCTCCAAGGCGACCATCGGCACCGTCCAGCGCAAGCTGCTGGTGCTGGAAGAGCAGGGCGGCGCCACGTTCTTCGGCGAGCCGGCGCTCGATATCAAGCAGATGATCCGCACCACGCCGGACGGGCGCGGCGTCATCAACATCCTCGCCGCCGACAAGCTGATGCAGTCGCCGCGGGTCTACGCCACGCTGCTTCTGTGGCTGATGTCGGAGCTGTTCGAGGAGTTGCCCGAGGTCGGCGATCCGGAAAAGCCGCGCATGGTGTTCTTCTTCGACGAGGCGCACCTTCTGTTCAACGACGCGCCGAAGGCGCTGCTCGAGAAGATCGAACAGGTTACCCGCCTGATCCGCTCCAAGGGCGTTGGCATCTATTTCGTCACGCAGAACCCGCTCGACGTGCCCGACATCGTGCTCGGCCAGATGGGCAACCGGGTGCAGCATGCGCTGCGCGCCTTCACCCCGCGCGACCAGAAGGCGGTCAGGGCGGCGGCCGAGACCTTCCGGCCCAATCCCGAATTCTCCGCGGCCGAGGTCATCACCCAGCTCGGCGTCGGCGAGGCGCTGGTCTCCACCCTCATGGACAAGGGCGTGCCTTCGGTGGTCGAGCGCACGCTGGTGCGCCCGCCGTCCTCGCGCATCGGCACCATCAGCGACGAAGAACGCAAGAAGGTCATCGCCGCCAGCCCGGTCGGCGGCATCTATGACAAGGCCATCGACCGCGAATTGGCCTTCGAGATCCTCTCCGTCCGGGTCGAGACCAAGGTGACCACCACGACCGCGCCGCCGGCCGGGGACGCGGCCGAGCAGACGGACCAGCCCGGCGGCGGGGGCGGCATTCTCGGCAACGTCAATGAAATGCTCGGCGGCCTTCTCGGCACCAACCGGCCGCGCGGCCGCAGGCTCTCCACCACCCAGCGGGTTGCCCGCTCGGTGACGCGCACCGTCACCACGCGTGTCGTCGGCGGCATGGCGGCGCAGATCGGCAAGCAGGTCGGCGGCTCGATGGGCGGTTCCATCGGGCGGGCCATCGTGCGCGGCGTGCTGGGAAGCATCCTGCGCAGCTGAACGGAACCAAACCCCGACGGTTGCGGTTGCCGGACCGGCGGCCGCGACCTATGTTCCGGTGCGAATCCTTCTGTTTCCCGGCCCTTGCCGGGCGCCGCCCGGCGCCCCCGTCTGTCTAACGCTTCAGAGGAGTATCCCCATGGCTTTCGAACTTCCCGCCCTGCCTTACGATTATGAGGCGTTGCAGCCCTACATGTCGAAGGAAACGCTCGAATACCACCACGACAAGCACCACCAGGCCTATGTCACCAACGGCAACAAGCTGCTGGAGGGCTCCGGGCTCGAGGACAAGAGCCTGGAAGACATCATCAAGCAGAGCTATTCGAAGAATGCCGGCCTGTTCAACAATGCCGGCCAGCACTTCAACCACATTCATTTCTGGAAGTGGATGAAGAAGGACGGCGGCGGCAACAAGGTGCCGGGTGCGCTCGCCAAGGCGGTCGACGCCGACCTCGGCGGCTATGACAAGTTCCGCACCGATTTCCTCCAGGCCGGCGCCACCCAGTTCGGATCGGGCTGGGCCTGGGTTGCAGTTCAGAACGGCAAGCTCACCATCATGAAGACGCCGAACGGCGAGAACCCGCTGGTGCACGGCGCCACGCCGATCCTCGGCGTCGATGTGTGGGAGCACTCCTATTACATCGACTACCGCAATGCGCGGCCGAAATACCTCGAGGCCTTCGTCGATCACCTGATCAACTGGGATTACGTGCTCGAGATGTACGAGAGCGCGGTCGCGCACGCCTGACGGCGACTATCTGCGAATTGACAAGGGCGCGGCGGCCGCGGCTGCCGCGCCCTTTTTGCGAACTCAGTAGCCGATGCCCTTGCGGCACGGCTTGAAGGTGTTGACCATCGGCCAGTCGGTCTGCGCCCAGTAGAGCCATGCCTTGCAGGCAGCCTGCGTCTTGAAGCAGGGCGCCGCGACGTAGCGCCGTGGCGGCCCGAAAAGTTCCTTGCGCGAGCCGCGGAACCAGGTCTGCCAGACATGGCTTGGCCCGACGGTCGCGGCCAGATAGCCGCAGGCAAAGGCCGATACGCGCGGCGGCGGCGCGGCCTCGGCGCTGTGCGGCACGCTCAGCGCCAACAGGGCTGCCAGCCCCAGGAATCCGGCCAATATCCGCATCGTTCCTCTCCTCGAAGGTGAGATCGCCCGGCCCTCGGCCGAAATCTAGCGTGGACACGACCTAACGGGAAGCATCCACGGGATTGTCGGGCGGCGCCTCCGCCACGGTCGTGGTTTCCACCGCGGTCGTGGTCTCCGCTGCCGTGGTCTCCGCTGCCTGTTGCGCCGCGTTTCGCTGCCGGGAGGCGGCGTTGCGGCGCATGACGATCCAGGCGGCCTTCGACTGGTGGCCGATGAAGCGGGCGAGGCGGCTCAGCGCCATCCGGCCGCGCTCGAATTCCTCGATCTCGCCGGCATAGACCTCGGCCAGGGCGGCGCGGAAATCCGAGATGCCGCTGCGCGCAACCAGGTGGAAGCGGCGCACCGAGACCATCCACAGGGGACTGACCAGCAACGACACCGCGATGACCGCGATCGCCAGGCGATAGGCGTCGGCGTCGAGCGAGCCGTTGGCGAGCCCCGTCGCCGCCAGCACGAAGGAGAACTCGCCGATCTGCGCGATCATCAATCCGGCGGGAAACGCCATCTCCCACGGCTGGCGCACCAGGCGCATCAGCAGAATGTTGATCGCCGTCTTCACCGCCAGCACGGCGACGACGAAGAAGATCACCGTGCCGAGATTGGCGATGATGAAGTTGAGGTCGATGAGCAGGCCGATCGACAGGAAGAAGACGACCACCAGAATGCTCTGGATCGGATGGGTGGCGGCGATCGCCTCGCCGCGGAGCGTCGAACCGGCGATCACCAGTCCGGCGAGGAACGCGCCGAACGCCGCCGACAGGCCGAGGATGCCGGTCAGCGACGCCATGCCGAAACAAAACGCGATGGAGGCCAGCGCCACCATGTCGACCCGGCCCTTGATCGCCTCGGTGAAGGGCAGGCGGTACTTGCCGGGGCGCGTGCCGAGATAGGCGAGCAGCGCCAGCAGCAGGATCACCGCGAGGCCGAGCTTGACCGCCAGCCCGATACCGCCGCCGGCGGCGGCGCTGAACGAGCCGACGACGATCAGCATCGGCACCACGGCGATGTCCTGGGCGATCAGCACGCCGACGGTGATCTGCCCCGTCGGGGTGCGCAATTCGTCGATCTCGTCCAGCATCTGCACCGCGACCGCGGTCGAGGAGATCGCCACGATGAAGCCAAGGACGACGGTCTGGCTCACCGGCCAGCCCATCAGCCAGCCAAAGACGCCGGTGATCGCCAGCGCCACGGCGATCTGGCCGGCGGTGATCGTCGCCGCCAGCCCCGCCACCCGCGCGAAGGCGCGCACCGACAGCTCCATGCCGACCAGGAACAGCAGCATGATCACGCCGAGTTCGGCCAGCAGCGTGACCGTGTCGGTGTTGCTGACCAGGCCGAAGCCGGTCGGCCCCAGCACGACGCCGGTCAGGATATAGCCGACGATCGGCGGCTGGCGCAGACGGACGAGCACGAAGCCGAGCACCACGGCGACCGTCGTGATGAAGGCGATGCCGGTGAGGTCGGCGATGTGCTCCTGCAAGGGCTCCTCCGCGTCTGATCGCGTTCACCCTAGCATGGCGCCGTGGTGTTGGGGGCCAGCCCTCAACGTCGGGCAAAACGTCCGTTATGCTGTGACTCCTTCCCGGCGCTAAACTTGGTATCTTGTGCATTTCAGGTAGACGACCGTGCTGCCCCGGGCTGGGACTTGAGCGATGGGTGAAGCCTATGGAAAGCGCGTTGCTTGACGAATTGTTGTTTCGTGCCGCGGCGCATCTGAAACACGGGAATGCAGATCAGGCTGGAAAAGTGGCGTCGCTGCTCGTTGAGGAGGTCGAACCCAAATGTGCTGCGGCATACGAGATCCTCAGCAAAGTGCATCGCTCATCGAACGGCCTGCCCCAGGCGGTGCTGTCGGCTGCCAGAGCCCTGGCGCTCGAGCCCGAGAACGCATCGCTCAGAAAGCTCTTTTCGGATTCCCTCGGCGCACTTGCCATTTCGCCTTCGGTGGTGCGGGCCTTTGCAAAGGGCGCCAGTCTCCTGATGGATCGCATGCGTCGGGAGGGGACGTCGCCGCCGCAATCTTCACTCTCGAATTGCGTCGACCTCGTATTGCCGATGGCGGCCGCGCACGGATCGGAGCTGAATGTGATCCAGGTCGCCAAGCTCATCAGGACCCAAACGGAGGTTCGCATCTGGAGCGAAACGGTCCCTGCACCTGCTCTCCTCGACCTCGATCCGACGATCCGGACGATAACGGCTGACGAATTCCCGACGGGCGAAACGCTCGCCATCATGGGCCCCTATTTCAGGGCCGGAGAATGGATTCGTCGGACCCGGCCGAAACGGGTGATCCTTCACTTCAATGTGTTTGCGGTGGTCGATCTGTTGTGGTGGTTGGCGGCTGTTTCTGCCTTGCCCGCATCGAGGGTGGACATACTTTTTGCATCGCGATGGCTGCGCGACACGCTCGGGGTCGATGGGGAGGTGCTGCCCTCGCCGATAGACCTCACTCGATTTGCACCGCGGCCGCGAATATCGGCGGTCAAGACGGTAGGGCGGATGAGCAGGGACAACGCGCTCAAGCACCATCCGGCCGACACGGCTCTCTATCGAGAGCTGCTTGACCGCGGTCTGAGCGTCAACCTGCTCGGCGCCCGGAGTTTCGCGCCCTTCTTGCCCTTGCATGATCGCCTGAAGGTCTATGATGCCGGCGTCACGGACCCGGTGGCCTTTCTCCATCAGCTCGACCTGTTTCTCTATCGAACCGGAGGGGTCTTTGAATCGTGGGGGCGGGTGGTCATCGAGGCGATGGCATGCGGTTTGCCGGTGGTTTGTCACAAGTATGGCGGATACGCCGAGGTAATCGAAAACGGTGAGAACGGCATCCTGTTTGACCACAACGATGAGGCTCTAGACGCTATCAAGAGCCTCGGGGGCGACAGCCGGGCTCTGAACAGAATTGGCGAAGGCGCGCGCGCAACCGCGCAGCAGCTTTTCTCACGGCAGTCGACTGATCGACTTGCGTCGTATTTTGCACGCCTGTAGCGGACGCCCGGCGAGACGTGATGGAACGCAACGCCGCTGCCGCTTGAACCGGGGAACTGAAGACGAGCCACGATCATGAAGATCACCAAGCGCCGTATGGTCCCGACACGCCGGCCCCGGTTCACGACACAGGACGCTCTGTTTCTTCTGGAGCTGCCCGGGCTCCTTCTGACGGCAACATGCGTTCCGGAGCGCCATTGGGCGACGGTCTGCTTTCATCTTGAGAGGCTGAAGGCGCGGATCGGTTTGTTTTCTCCGGCGGCGATCTCGCGCGGGCTCGCCCTGATGGGGCGCACCGGCACCGGCGAAGAAACCGCGCTGCAAATAGCAGCCACGCGGTCCGAGCATCACATGCAGATCGTTCGGGAACGAACCCTCGGATGGCGGGCGCCCCTGAAGGTGACCGGGCAGGAGCATATTTCCGAGGCTCTGTCGAATGGGCGCGGCGCGGTGCTCTGGATTGCCCACTTTAGCTTCAACGCGCTTGCGTCGAAGAAGGCGCTTTATGCTGCAGGCTTCAGGGTCTCCCATTTGAGCCGCCCGGAGCACGGATTCTCCAAGTCGCGTTTCGGTATTGCGGTCCTCAATCCGATCCGGGTCGGCGCCGAGCTCCGCTATCTCCGCGACCGCATCATCATCGATCGCAACCGGCCGCTGTCGGCCGTTCAGCAGGCGCGCCGGTATCTGGAGGCCAATCGGATTATCTCCATTACGGCCGGTGCCTGGGAGGGCGGACAGGTGGCCAGTGTCGAGATCGGCGGGTGTCGGCTGGAGATCGCGACCGGAGCGCCGGGGCTGGCCTACCTCACGGGAGCGGCACTCCTGCCGGTTTTCACGCTCAGGGATTCCGGCACAACGGAGATTTGCGTTGCGGTCGATGCGCCGATCCTCATCGATCGCAATCTTGAGCGAAATACCGCTCTGCTGCGGGCGAGTTAGGACTTCGCCGATCGAGTGGCCCCCTTCGTCGCGTCCCATCCGCTCCAGTGGAGAGACTGGGAGAAGATCAAGAAGGCCGCGCCCGCGCAAAACATCGAAAAGGCATAAGCCGCACCCTTGCCGGCGCCCTCCCGAGGTCGGTGGCGTATGTTCGCTTCACGCGAGGATCGGCAGATCGGCCGGTGCGCGCCGGGTCAAGAGCTCCGGTCCGCTCTCGCGGATGACGATGTCCTCCTCGTGCACCATGATCCGTCCGGGCGCGATCGCGAGGCCGGGCTCCAGCGTCAGCACCATGCCCGGCTCGAGCACGGTCGTATCGGAGGCGGCGAGCGACGGCCATTCGGTGAGCCGCATGCCGAGACCGTGGCCGAGGCGCCCGGCATCGCCGTTTCCGCCCCCGTGCCCGGCGAGGACCGTGTTCATCGCCGCGAAAACATCCGCGGCGGTAGCGCCGGGCTTGGCTGCCGCAAGTCCCGCCTCGGTCGCCGCATAGAGGCGCTCATGGGCGCGCCGCGTGTCGTCGGCAGCATGACCAATCGCGAAGTTGCGGTCGAAGTCGCAGAAATAGCCGTCGATCGCCGCGCCGGTGTCGAGCATCAGGACATCGCCGGCTGCAAGCGGCCGGTCGCTCGCCGGCGAGATGACGTCGCCATATCCGCCCGGCCCGGCGCCGCCGGCAAGATAGGGCACATGGTCCGCCCCGGCGCGCAGCAGCGCGATCTGGAAGTCGCGAAAGACCGCCGAGAGCGGCTTGCCCTCGGTGGCGATCTCGCCCACCGCATCGAACGCCTTTCCGGCGGCGGCGCAGGTTCTGGCGATCGCTGCGATCTCCGCCTCGGATTTCACCCGCTGGCAGGTCTGGACCAGCGCCGTCGCATCGACGAAGCGCAGCGACTTTGCGGCCTCGGCGAGCCGCGCATAATCGCCGAGCGGCATGCGCAGATGGGTTTCGTGCCCCATCGGCAGGCCGATGCGGCCGCTGCCGTCGGAGAGTTCCAGCAACGTCCCGGCAAGCAGCGAGACGCCGTCGTCCTCGGGGCGCGGTGCCGGCCATGTGCGGATATCGTCGACGAAGGTCGTGCGCATGAGGGCGAGACCGATCGACGGGATCACGGCGACCGGCTTTCCCGTCGCCGGCACGATCAGGAACCAGGGCCGCGTCGGACTTTCCCAGAACCGGGTGAGGAAGCCGCTGAAATAGCGAACGTCCGGCTCGGTGGTCAGGAGCAGCGCGGCAAGGCCGTCCTCGGCCATCAGCGCCTGCACACGGCGCGTGCGTGCCGCGAATTCCTCGTCGGGAAAGCTCATGCCTCCTCCTTGCGTGAGCGGCCGCGCTTGGCAAGCACAATTCGCCCGGAACTATGCGCGCCTTCGCCTGTGGGTCATAGTGACCGCATGGTGCTTCACAATCCCCGGCCGCGCTCCGCGGTTCGCGCCCGTGGTTTCAGGGTGGCGGCCGACCGTCCGTTGGCCATGCTTGCGCACTGCCCGGTCTATGAGCCGACGCCGCTCGCCGCGCTGGATGCGCTGGCCGCAGAACTCGGTGTCGGCGCCCTGTGGGCGAAGGACGAGACCCGGCGCATGCGGCTCGGCAGCTTCAAGGCGCTCGGCGGCGCCTTCGCGGTGGCTGAGATGATAGCGGAGGCCGCCGGCACGACCGACCTTCTGGGCCCCGCAGCGCGCACGGCCGCCGCCGGGATGACCTTCATCGCCGCAAGCGCCGGCAATCACGGCCTCTCGGTCGCGGCGGGCGCGCGCATCTTCGGCGCGCGCGCCGTCATCGTGCTGCCCGCCGCCGCGCCGATGGCGTTCGAACGACGCATAAGGGCGGCCGGCGCCGATGTCGTTCGCACCGACGGCACCTATGAGCAGAGCGTCGCCCTCGCTTTGGCCGAGGCCGAGGCCAGGGGCTGGCTGCTATTGGCCGACGGCTCCTGGCAGGGCTATGTCGAGCGGCCGGCGCTGGTCATGGAGGGCTATACGGTCCTGGCGCATGAATGCCGCGCGGCGCTGGAAGCTGAGGGCGTCTGGCCCACCCACGTCCTGTTGCAGGCGGGCGTCGGCGGCCTGGCGGCAGCCGTCGCCGCACACGTTCGCGAATTCTGGCCGGTGCAGCCGACCATCGTCGTCGTCGAGCCGGAGGCAGCGCCGTGCCTTCTGCGCAGCATGGAGGTGGGGCGCCTGACCCGCGCCGACGGGCCGGTCTCCAATATGGGCCGCCTCGATTGCAAGGATGCCTCGCTGCTTGCCTTCGCGGCGCTTAGCGCCGACGCCGACCTTTTCACCACCGTCTCGGACGCGGACGCAGCGGCGGCGGCCGCGACGCTCGCGCGTCACGGCATCGGCACGACGCCGAGCGGCGCCGCGTCGCTTGCCGCGCTGGCCGGTCTCGACCTGCCACGCGACAGCCGTTGCCTGCTGATCGTCTCCGAAGGCCCCGAGGAGGAGACCTGAGCCCGTGCCGATGCGCCTTCCGCCCGAGCGGCTCAGGCCACGCGGGCGTGGGCGTCGTTCGCCTTCTCGACAAGCGCACGCAGTTTCGCCGGCAGGGCGGATACCTCGTCGCCGAGCCACGTCAGCAGGCGCGCTTCGGCGGAGGTGAGGGGACCCTGGCGGGTGAGGTGGGCGATCACCCAATCGGCTTCCGCGTCGGTGATCTGCTCGCTGACGGCGCGTGCGGCGTCTTCCTGGCGCTCCCGCGCGGCAATGGCCTCTTCCGCCTGCTCCAAGGGAGAGTCCATCAGGTCGCCGAAGTTCTCTTCCTGTCCGGGCGCGGGCCGGCGCGACAGGAACGCGACGAGGGAATCGCGCTCATCGAGCCAGCGTTCGCGGTGAAGCGCCTGTTCGCTCGACGGCGCCTGCCAGCAGATGGCCATCAGGTAGTTGCCGATGGCGCGTGCGAAGAGATCGTCAAAGGCGGGGTCAGAGGTGCCTTCGGCGGTGGCATGCGCGATGTCGAACAGCGCCTCGGCTTCCTCGCGCGTGACATGGGCCACCGAGCCCGATGTCGCCGCATAGAGGACGTAGCGCAGGGTCTTGACGTCCTCTTTGGTCACCGTGCCGGCGGCATGGTCGCTGCCGCCGATGGCGTTGCGGCTGCCGCTCACGATCGCCGTCTTGACTTCGCCAAGCACAAAGGCCGACAGCGACGGCGGCACGCCGAGCGCGCTCTTCATCAGGTCGACGACCATGGCGAATTCCGACGAGGTGGCGATGCCGCCCGCCTCCTTCAGCTTCGCCACCAGCCAATCGGCCTTCGCCTGCGGAATATAGTCGGCCGGATCGTTCTGGTGGACGACATAGTCGGTCACCGCTTCGGCGAACAGGTTCCGCCACTCGACCGAGTCCTGACCGGTGGACCGCCGCGCGGTCCGGAACACGAGATCCATGTCGGCCGGCGTCAGCACGCCGTCGGTATAGATCGTCCTGCGAATATCGAGAGCCTCGCTGGCGCTGATTGCGCCGGCATCGGGCAGGTCGGAAACGGCCATGACACGTCCTCGCCAGTATTCGGGTGCGCGATAGTCTGCATAGACGCGCTTAAATCCGCGTAAATGTCCGAATTCATTGGCGATTAACTACAGCAACAGCGTCCTTGGTGGCTTATCCCGTCAGCCCGACCACCTTGAGCGCGAAGGCCATGGCGAAGGCGGTCTCGTGCAGCCGGTCGAAACGGCCGGAGGCGCCGCCATGGCCGGCATCCATGTTGGTCCTGAGCACGGTCAGCCGGTCGTCGGTTCTGAGCGCCCGAAGCTTGGCGATCCACTTGGCCGGCTCCCAATAGGTCACCCGCGGGTCGGAGAGGCCGCCCAGCGCCAGGATCGCCGGATAGGCGCGCGCCGTCACATTGTCATAGGGCGAGTAGGCGGCGATGACGCGATAGTCTTCTTCGCTTTCGATCGGGTTGCCCCATTCGGGCCATTCCGGCGGCGTCAGCGGCAGCGTGTCGTCGAGCATGGTGTTGAGCGTGTCGACGAAGGGCACTTCGGCGATCATGCCGGCGAAGAGCTCCGGCGCCATGTTGGTCACCGCGCCGATCAGGAGGCCGCCGGCCGAGCCGCCCCAGCCGACGATGCGTTGCCCGGCGGTCACCTTCGCCTGAATCAGATGCTCAGCCGCCGCAACGAAATCCTTGAAGGTGTTGACTTTCTTTTCCCGGCGCCCGTCCGAGTACCAGCGATAGCCCTTGGCCTTGCCGCCGCGGATATGGGCGACGGCATAGACGAAGCCGCGGTCGACCAGCGACAGCCGGCTGATCGAGAACGCGGCGGGAATCGTCATGCCGTAGCTGCCGTAGCCGTAGAGCAGGCAGGGTGCGCTGCCGTCGAGCCGGGTTCCCTTGCGGTAGAGCAGGGAGACCGGCACCGTCTCGCCGTCTTGCGTCGGCGCGAAGACACGGCGGGTGACGTAGTCGGCCGGGTCATGGCCGGAGGGAATCTCGTCCTCCTTGCGCAGCACCCGCGTGCGTGTCGCCATGTCGTAGTCGTAGACTCGTCCCGGCGTGGTCATCGACGAATAGGTGAAGCGCAGCATCGTCGTGTCGAACTCGAAGCCGTCGAGCATGCCGAGCGCATAGGCCTCCTCGTCGAAGGCGATGGCGTGCTCTTCGCCGCTCTTGAGATGCCGGACGACGATACGCGGCAGGCCGCCCTCGCGCTCAAGCCGCACGAGAAAATCCTTGTAGACGGTGAAGTTGAGGATCAGCCGCCCCGGAACGTGCGGGATAAGCGGGCGCCAGGCGCGCCGGCCGGGCGTGGCGAGCGGCGCGGTGACAATCTTGAAGTCCTCCGCCCCGTCGGCGTTGGTGAGGATGAAGAAGCGGTCGTCGCCATGGTCGAGATGATATTCCTCGGCTTTTCTGCGTCGGGCGATCAGGCGCGGCGCCTCTTCCGGCCGACCGGTTTCGAGCACGCGCACTTCCGAGGTTTCGTGGTCGTGGGTCGAGATGGTGATGAAGCGGCGCGACTGGGTCTCGCCGATGCCGATGAAGTAGCCCGGATGCCGGTCTTCGTGGACGATCGCATCGGCGGACTGCGCGGTGCCGACGACATGGCGAAAGACCCGCGCCGGCCGGTGGTTCTCGTCCACCCAGACGTAGAAGAAGGTCTTGCCGTCGGCCGCCCACACCGCATCGCCGGTGGTGCCCTCGATGCGGTCGGCGAGGTCATCGCCGGTCTCCGCGTCGCGCACATGGATGGTGAAATACTCGGCGCCCTTGTCGTCCACCGAATAGGCAATCCGCCGGTGGTCGTGGCTGTGGGCGAAGTGGCCGAGGCGGAAATAGGCAAGGCCCCTGGACATGGCATTGGCGTCGAGCAGCACGCGCTCGTCGCTGCCGTCGCGCCGGGTGCGCACCACCAGCGGGTGTTCGCCGCCTTCCTCGTAGCGGGTGGCATAGGCATAGTCGCCGTCCGGCGCCGGCACGGAGGAATCGTCCTCCTTGATCCGCCCGCGCATCTCGCTGAAGAGCGTCTGCCGCAGCTCTTCCACGTCCGCCATCGCCGCCTCGGCATAGGCGTTTTCCGCCTCCAGATAGGCGCGGATGTCCGGTGCCAGAACCGACGGGTCGTGCATCACCTCGCGCCAGTTGTCGGCGCGCAGCCACGCATAGTCGTCGCTACGTACAACACCGTGGTACGTGTACGTAACCGGCCGCTTTTCCGCCATCGGCGGTTTCAGGCCCTTGATCGGACCGGCACCGGCGCCGCCCATTTCATTGTCACGTCGGGGATGCGTCATCATATTCCATGTTCAATATATACCCGCCCCTGCTAAAGGCGGGTCCGCCGATCCTGAGGTGTCCGCGCGGCGGGTTTCCGCCCGGGCGTTCCGCGAAAGGCTGGGACAATTGAGGGCCGGGAGGCGCTTTTGCCGCCCGAGCGCCTCAAAATGGGGTATCCGAACGCCTATCTCAATGGCAATTCGCTGCCGGCGGGCTGGAGCGAGGCCACCATGGCTGGCCGCGGCGGGATTGATCGGCAGCACGGGATCGGGACAATAGGGCGCCCGGCGAATCCGCGTCGGGAAGGGAGCTAGGGCGTGTTCCGCATCTTCAGCCTTGCAGCGGTGCTCTTCGTGTTCTGGCTGCTGCTTTCCGGCCATTTCACGCCCTTCCTGGTCATTTCAGGCGCCGTCTGCGCCTTGCTGATCGCCTGGCTCGGCGCGGTGCTCGGCTATGCCGACGAAGAGGGCATTCCCATCGAGCTGGTGCCGCGTGGCCTTCTTTATTGGCCCTGGCTGATCAAGGAAGCGGCCAAGGCCGCGCTCGATGTGGCCGTGATCGTGGTCAATCCGGCCCTGCCGATCTCGCCGCGCCTGATCCGCGTGAAGACCTCGCAGAAGACGGCGGTCGGCACGACCATCTACGCCAACTCGATCACGCTGACGCCGGGCACCATCACCGTCGAGGTCAACCGCCACGACAACGAGCTGCTGGTTCACGCGCTGACCAAGGCCGGCGCCGACGGTCTCGTCGAAGGCGAGATGGACCGCCGCGTCACGGTCATGGAGGGCAAGCGCTGATGCTGGTTGCCGCCATGCTTGCCGTGCTTGTCGCGACTGCCCTGATGGTGGTGCGCGCGCTCATGGGCCCGACCGTGTTCGACCGGCTGGTCGCCGCCAACGCCATCGGCAACGCCGCCATTCTCATTCTGGCGATCTACGGCTTTCTCACCGAGCGGCCGGAGTTTCTCGACATCGGCATCACCTACGCCATGCTCAACATCATCGGCACCTTCGCGGTGCTGAAGTTCCTGCGCTTCGGCGCGCTCGGCGACGCCGGTGAGGAGGAGGAGACATGACGTTCGAACTCCTCCGCTATTGGCTGGGCGGCGGCCTGGTGCTCGTCGGCAGCCTGTTCATGGTCGTCGGCGCCGTCGGCCTCATCCGCCTGCCCGACGTGTTCACCCGCATGCACGGCTCCTCGGTCTCCGACACGCTCGGCGGCGGCCTCATCCTGATCGGCCTGATCGTGATCGCCGGTTTCTCGCTGATTGCCGTCAAGCTGGCCTTTCTCATCCTCTTCTTCGGGCTGATGAGCCCGGTCTCCACCCATGCCATCGCCCGCGCGGCGCTGCATGCCGGCGTCAAGCCGGTGATGGCCGATGATGCCAGGCCAGAGGCCAAGCCGAAGGAGGCCGCGCCATCGAAACCCTGATCCCCACGGTCCTGCTCACCCTGCTTGCCGCCACCAGCATCGGCATCGTGCGCCTGCGCAACCTGTTCGCGGTCGCCGTGCTCTCCGGCATCTACAGCTTCCTGATGGCCAGCGTCCTGATCGAGCTGGACGCGGTCGATGTCGCCATGACCGAAGCCTCGGTCGGTGCCGGCATCTCGACCGTGCTGATGCTGGGCACCCTCTATCTCACCAAGACGGAGGAAGCGCGGCCGCTGCATTCGATGGTCCTGCCTCTGTTCGTCGCGGTGGTGACTGCCGTGGCGTTGATATGGGGCGTCACCGCGCTGCCGCCCTACGGCATGGCCGATTCGACCATTCAGGTGGCGGGCCCCGACTACCTTGCCCGATCGCTCGGGGAGACCGGCATTCCCAATGTCGTCACCTCGGTGCTCGCCAGCTACCGTGGCTATGACACGCTCGGCGAGACGACGGTGATCTTCACCGCCGGCATCGCCGTGTTCCTGCTCCTCAAACGAACCGCCAGCCGCATCGCAGGCGGCGACAAGAAGTAGGGCGGCGAACCATGCGCCTCGACGTCATCCTGCGGGTCACCACCAAGGTCATCCTGCCGTTCATGCTGCTGTTCGCGGCCTATGTGCAGTTTCACGGCGATTACGGTCCGGGCGGCGGCTTCCAGGCGGGCGTCATCGCCGCCGCAAGCATCATCCTCTATGCCCTGATCTACGGGCTTGGCGCCACGACGCGGCTGGTGCCGGTGGCCATCGTCGAGACGCTGATACCGCTCGGCGTCCTCATCTATGCCGGTGTCGGCATCTATTCGATGCTGAACGGCGGCAATTTCCTCGACTACAACCATCTCGCCCACGAACACACCCACGGCCAGGAATGGGGCGTGTTCCTGGTCGAGGTCGGCGTCTTCGTCACGGTCTCCTCGACCATGCTGGCCATCTTCTACGCCTTCGCGGGCAGGGGGCGCGGATGAACGAGCTCATCTCCGGGATCGGCGCCCACTACAACCAGTGGATCACCGTCTTCCTGATGGTGGCCGGCCTCTATGTCGTGATTGCCCGCGGCAACATGGTGAAGAAGCTGGTCGGCCTGTCGATGTTCCAGACCTCGGTCTATCTGCTCTACATCTCGCCCGGAAAGATCATCGGCGGCACCGCCCCGATCCTCGATAAACATTTCACCGTCTATTCGAATCCGCTTCCCCACGTGCTGATCCTCACCGCCATCGTCGTCGGCGTTGCCACGCTGGCGCTGGGGCTGGCGCTCGTCGTGCGCATCAACGAGGCCTACGGCACGATCGAAGAAGACGAGATCTTCGAGCGGGATCAGAAGCGTTGATCCACGACAACCTGCCTGCGCTGCAAGTGGTGGTGCCGCTACTGGCGGCTTTGATCGCCGCGCTCTCGCGGCGGCCGACGCCGGCCTGGGTGATCGCGGCGGTGGCGTCGTGGACCGCGTTTGCCATCTCGCTGGCGCTCGCCCATCAGGTGCTGACCACCGGCGTCATCTCCTATCACCTCGGCGGCTGGGACCCTTCGCTCGGCATCGAATACCGCATCGATGTCTTCAACGCGCTGATCCTGGTGCTGGTGTCGGGCATCGCCTCAGTGATCGCGCCCTTCGCCTGGCGCAGCGTGCCTTCCGAGATCGAACCGGACCGGGTCGCCTGGTTCTACACCATGTATCTCCTGTCGCTGACCGGCCTGCTCGGTATCACCATCACCGGCGACGCCTTCAATGCCTTCGTCTTTCTCGAAATCTCGTCCCTGTCGAGCTACACGCTGATTGCGCTCGGGCGCGACCGCCGGGCGCTGGTCGCCGCCTACCAGTACCTGATCCTCGGCACCATCGGCGCCACCTTCTACATCATCGGCGTCGGCTTCCTCTATCTCGCCACTGGCACGCTCAATCTCGGCCTCATGGCCGAGCGCATCGCCGACGTCGAGACGACGCGCGCCGTGCTCACCGCGCTCGCCTTCATCACCGTCGGCATCAGCCTCAAGCTGGCCCTGTTCCCGCTGCACGTCTGGCTGCCCAACGCCTATGCCTATGCGCCATCGACCGCGACGATCTTCCTTGCCGCGACCGCGACCAAGGTGGCGATCTATCTCTTCATCCGCTACCTGTTCTCCATCTTCGGCGCCAACTTCGTCTTCGCCGAGCACCCGATCACGCCCATCCTCATGGTGCTGTCCATCGCCGCCATCTTCGGCGCGGGAACGGTGGCCATCTTCCAGTCCGACGTGAAGCGCATGTTCGCCTATTCGTCGGTCGCCCAGATCGGCTACATCACGCTTGGCATCGCCTTCGCCACCCAGACGGGCCTCACCGGCGGCATCGTCCATATCGTCAATCACGGGCTCATCAAGGGCGGGCTGTTCATGGCGCTCGGCGCCGTGGTGCTGCGCACCGGCAGCTGCGCCATCGACGATCTCGCCGGGATTGGCCGCAAGATGCCGCTGACCGTGGGCGCGCTCGTCATCGCCGGCCTCAGCCTGATCGGGGTGCCGGGCACCGTCGGCTTCGTCTCCAAATGGTATCTGGTCGTCGCCGCCTTCGAGCAGGGCTGGTGGTGGCTCGCCTTCCTCATCGTCGCCAGTTCGCTGCTCACCGTCGTCTATGTCGGCCGGGTGGTCGAGGCAGCCTGGTTCCGCCCGCCGTCGGAGGCAGCGGCCGGGGCAAGCGAGGCGCCGCTGGTCATGCTGGTACCGATCTGGCTGCTCGCCGGCGCCGCCGTCTTCTTCGGCCTCGATACCGGGCTCACCGCCGGCATTGCCGGCAAGGCCGCGGCGCTGCTTCTCGGGGGCGGGCCATGAGCGGCGCCGAACTGATCGCCATCGCGCTCATCGTGCCGGCGGCGACGGCCGTTCTGGTGGCGCTGTTCCACAAACGGCCGAACCAGCGCGAGGGCGCCACCATGCTGGGCGCCGCGATCCTGTTCGCCGCCGTCGTGGCGCTGCTCGTCCAGGTGCTTTCCGGCGAACAGCCGGCGCTGCATCTCCTCGACGTGCTGCCCGGCCTGTCGATCGCCTTCGACGTCGAACCGCTGGGCGCGCTTTTCGCGACCGTCGCGTCGGGCCTGTGGATCGTCAATTCGCTGTATTCGATCGGCTACATGCGCGCCAATGGCGAAGAGCGGCAGACGGTCTTCTACATCTGCTTCGCGCTCGCCATCGCCGCCACCATGGGCCTGGCGCTCTCCGCCAACCTGTTCACCGCCTTCCTCTTCTACGAGGTGCTGACGCTGGTCACCTATCCGCTTGTGACCCATCGCGGCGACGAGGAGGCCAAGGCCGCCGGGCGCCTCTATCTCTTGATGCTGCTCGGCACCTCGACCCTGCTTCTGCTGCCGGCCATCGCCTGGACCGGGATTGTCGCCGGCACGCTCGATTTCCACGCCGGCGGCATCCTCGCCGGCAAGATGGCGCCGCTCGCCATGGGCGTCCTGCTCGGCCTCTACATTTTCGGCATAGCCAAGGCGGCGGTCATGCCCATGCACACCTGGCTGCCCGCCGCCATGGTCGCGCCGACGCCGGTCTCCGCGCTCCTCCATGCCGTCGCGGTGGTCAAGGCCGGCGTCTTTCTCATCGTCAAGGTGGTGATCTTCGTCTTCGGCGTCGAGACATTGAGGGAGAGCGGGGCAGGGGCCTGGCTCGTCTATGTCGCCGGCTTCACGGTGATCGTCGCCTCGCTGATCGCGCTCCGCCAGGACCACCTCAAGCGGCGGCTCGCCTATTCGACCATCAGCCAGCTGTCCTACGTCGTCCTCGGCGCCGCGCTGCTCAGCCCGCTGGCGATCGTTGGCGCCATCGTCCATATCGCCGCCCATGCCGTCTCCAAGATCACCCTGTTCTTCGCCGCCGGCTCGCTCCACACCGCCGCTCATATCGACCATGTCAGCGAGATGGACGGCATCGGCTATCGCATGCCGTGGACGATGGGGGCTTTCGCGGTCGGGGCGCTGTCGATGATCGGCATGCCGCTGACCGCCGGCTTCCTCGGCAAGTGGTTCATGCTGGTCGGCGCCGCCGGCAGCTCCCAGTGGTTTGCGGTGGGGGTCATCGTGCTCTCCACGCTCCTCAACGCCGGCTATTTTCTCCCCGTCGTCTATCGTGCGTTCCGGCGGCCGGACGGCAAAGGTGTCGTCGCCGTCAAGGAGGCGCCGTGGCCGGTCGTCGTGGCGCTCGTGGTGACGGCCGCACTGACGATCCTCATGTTCCTTTTCCCCGGCGTGCCGTGGCGGCTCGCCCAGATGGCGCTTGGCAGCTAGATGGCAAGGAAAGCTGAACCCAGGAAGAAGATCGAACCGCTGATGCGACCGGCGACCGTGCGCGTTCTCGCCGCGGTGGCGCTTGCGGTGATGGTGCTGACCCTCATCATCGACGCCGTGCATGGGCACGTCAGCCATTTCGGCCTCGACGGCGTTGTCGCCGCCTATGCTGTCATCGGGCTCGCCAGCGGCTTCGCCATCATCGGCATCGCCAAGGGGCTCGGCGTGCCGCTCGGCCGCCCGGACACCTATTACGGCGACGGCGAGAAGGGGGCGGGCGAATGATGCTGCCGCCCGGTATCGTCCTCATCGTTGCCGGCCTTCTGTTGCCGGTGCTGCCGCTGCGCGCCCGCCAGGCGCTGATGCTTGCCGCGCCGGTTGTGACGCTGGCTCTGGTCTGGCTGGTGCCCGACGGTCCGGGGTTGACCTTGCCGTTTCTGGGATACGACCTGATCGTCGTCGAAGGCAGCCGGCTCAGCCGCCTGTTCGGCATCGTCTTCTCGATCATGGCCTTCGGCGGTGCCCTCTACGCTCTCAACCGCACCAATATCACCGAGCTGGTGGCGGCCTTCTGTTATGCCGGCTCGGCCGTCGGCGTGACCTTCGCCGGCGACCTGATCACCGTCTTCATCTTCTGGGAGATGATGGCGATCGGCTCGACCATCGTCGTCTGGTCGGGCGGCAAGGGCGCGCGAGCGGCGGGGCTGCGCTATGCCGTCGTCCATCTGCTCGGCGGTGTGCTGCTGATGGCCGGCATTGCCAGTCACATCGCCGAGACCGGCTCGACGGCGTTCAGCGCCATGCATACCGACAGCCTGGCCAATTGGCTCATCATCGCCGGCTTCCTGGTCAACGCCGCCGCGCCGCCCGTGTCCGCATGGCTGCCGGATTCTTATCCGGCGAGCTCCTACAGCGGCACCGTCTTCCTCTCAGCCTTCACCACCAAGACCGCGGTCTATGTGCTGCTGCGCGGCTTCCCCGGCGCCGAGGTGCTGATCTTCGTCGGACTGTGGATGGTGTTCTATGGCATCATCTACGGCATCCTCGAAAACGATATCCGCCGCATCCTGTCCTATTCGCTGGTCAACCAGGTCGGCTTCATGGTGACGGCCATCGGCGTCGGCACGCCGATGGCGCTGAACGGCGCCGCCGCCCACGCCTTCACCCACATCATCTACAAGGCGCTGCTGCTCATGTCGGCCGGATCGGTGATGACCATGACCGGCAAGCGCAAGTGCTCGGACCTCGGCGGGCTGTACCGCCACATGCCGGTCACCATGATCACCGGCATCATCGGCGGGCTGTCGATCTCCGCCGTGCCGCTCACCTCCGGATTCGTATCGAAGGCGATGATCGCCGAAGGCGCCGCGGAAGCGCATATGCCGATCGTCTGGCTGCTGGTGACGGCGGCGGCGGTCGGCGTGTTCATCGACATCGGTCTCAAATGGCCCTGGTACATCTTCTTCAACAAGGATTCGGGTTTGCGACCGAAGGAAGCGCCGCTGCCCATGCGCGCGGCGATGATGCTGTTCGCGGCGCTCTGCCTCGGCATCGGCATCTTTCCCGGAACGCTCTATGGCCTGCTGCCGTTCCCGGTCGACTATCAGCCATACACCGTCGATCACGTGACCACGATGCTCCAGCTGCTCATGTTCGGTGGACTGGCCTTTGTGGTGGTTCTGCCGCTGCTCAAGCGCAAGCCGGTGATCACCCTCGACTGGGACTGGTTCTGGCGCCGCCTCGGCCCGCAATTCGCCGATGCGTGCTATCGCCTGGGCGGCGAGGTGCGACGGCGCTTCATCGGGCGGGCCGAGCGCGCCATCTCGCGCCTTCTGGCCACCGTCTATCGCCACCACGGGCCCACGGGCATATTGGCGCGGGCCTGGCCGACAGGCAGCATGGCGTTCTGGGCAACGTTGATGCTCGGCGCCTATCTCTTCCTCTATTACATACTCTGATACAGCCTTTACGTGCAGTATCGGCGAGAAACGCTGCCCGCGTTGCGAATCGGCTTGCGACAATTTGCCCATTTTAGTTGAACAACATGGGCCGAGTGCAGGCATAGAGAATTTCCGAACTTTGGTAAGCGTTTGACGCAATCAATTGTTTTTCAATACCTGCGAACAACCGGCGTATTCCTCTTGTCTTTGCTCAAGAGCACGCCTATAGAGGCCCCAAGTATACGGCGATTGATTGCCGACGCAGCGCAACGTCAGGGCAACGTCCTGCGATACGCAGAACGAGTTGCGCGCTTGGGGGACAAGAAAACAAAGGAACCAGGTGAAGCAAATGAACGAACAGAATGGTAGCGCCGACCTCATCGACCTCGCCGCCGACATTGTCTCTGCTTATGTGAGCAACAACACGGTGCCTGCCGCCGACCTTCCGGCGCTGATCGCCGATGTGCATCGCGCGCTGAACAATACCCAGATGGGGCTGCAGCAGCCGGAGCCCGAGCCCCTCAAGCCGGCGGTGAACCCCAAGAAGTCGGTGTTCCCGGACTACATCGTCTGCCTCGAGGACGGCAAGAAGTTCAAGTCGTTGAAGCGCCACCTGCGCACCCATTACGACCTGTCGCCGGAGGAGTACCGCGAGAAGTGGGGTCTGGCCGCCGACTATCCGATGGTCGCCCCGAACTACGCTGCGGCGCGCTCGGCGCTCGCCAAGAAGATGGGCCTGGGACAGCAGCGCCGTCGCAAGTCCTGACCTGCAAATAGGGCAGGTGAGTTTCAGCCGCCGGGAGCGCCGCTCCCGGCGGCTTTGTTTTTGGCGGCCCGCGCCATGCGGCCGTCGAGCCACCGGCGCTCGGCCAGGTAGGCCTGGCGCAGGGCAATGTGGCGGTTGAGATCGTAGGTCCAATGGCCGGCACGGCCGCGGTTGCGCTCGGCGCGCAGCGCCCGCGCCAGGCGGGCAACGATTCGCCGCCGACCGGCGATGCTGTCGTCGGCGATCTCGTCCGGACCGACCGGCAGGATGCGCGGCAGATGGCGCCGGCGCACATAGGCGTCGACACCGGCCGCGGTCGCCGCCGCAATCGAGGCCGCCGCACGCGACCGCAACCCCGCCTCTTCCCATTCGCTCGCCTTCATCGACCTGCCTCCGCGACACGCTGAGGCAAGTGTCTCTCGGCCGGCGGAGGCGGGGATAAGCAGGGCGCCAATCCCCGTTGCCTAAAGAGCGACGAAAGTTATCCCCGCCGGCGCAAACGCGCATAGACTGCAAAAGGAATTTATTCCTAATTATATACTTGACAAAGCACGTCTGAAGAACGATATCAGGCGGGAGGGATGACAGCCATGAAACCAACCCACCAAGCCATCGGGCTTTCGATGTCGAAAACTGACGATGGCTTATCGATTGACGTAGCCGCTCGCGGCGGCGTGCGGCTTTTAATCGAAGCCGGCGATTTCTCAACTTCGCGGGCTTGCTGGCCTAATCGAAACAGATCTTCGACAACGACAGGATCAATCTCCTAACCGATCGGACCAATCCAAGGCGTAGTCGTCATGCCTGCACAACTCCCAAAACACTTCACCAATCTCGATGCGGCCCGCGCCTATCTCGAAGCGCAGCGTTGGCCCGATGGTCCGTTACTGCCCGCATTGCGGCGCCGACGACGTGACCAGCATGAAGGGCAAGGCGCACCGTCCGGGCGTCTATCAGTGCAACGCCTGCCGCGAGCAGTTCACCGTCACGGTCGGCACCGTGTTCGAGCGCTCCAAGATCCCGCTCAACAAGTGGCTGCTATGCGACGCACCTGCTGTGCTCGTCCAAGAAGGGCATGTCCGCGCACCAGCTGCACCGCATGCTCGGCGTCACCTACAAGACCGCTTGGTTCATGGCGCACCGCATCCGCGAGGCCATGAGCGACGCCGATCCCGGCCCGATGGGCGGCGAAGGCAAGATCGTCGAAGCCGACGAAACCTATTTCGGCAAGCGCGAGAACCCGCGCACGTCGCAGCAGCGCAAGCGGCGCCCCTACATCAAGAGGGCAAGAGCGGCCTGCGACAAGCGCGCCGTCGTCGCTCTGGTCGAGCGTGGCGGCAAGGTCCGCACGTTCCATGTCGAGAACGCCACCGCAGGCAACGTCCGCGAAATCCTGGTCCGCAACGTCGACCGCAAGAGCGAGCTGCACACCGACGAAAGCCGCCTCTACACCGAGACCGGCAAGGAGTTCGCCGGCCACCAGACCGTCAAGCACTCGGCTGGCGAGTACGTCCGTTACGAAGACGGCGACGCCGTCCACACCAACACGGTCGAGAACGTGTTCTCCGTCTTCAAGCGCGGCATGAAGGGCGTCTATCAGCACTGCGGCGAGGCCCACCTGCACCGCTACCTCGCCGAGTTCGATTTCCGCTACAATCGCCGCACCGCGCTTGGCTTCACCGACGCCGAGCGCGCCGACGAAGCCTTGAAGGGCATCGAAGGCAAGCGCCTCACCTATCGGCGGATTGGTGAAGCCCAGGACGCTTAGGCAGAAGGCCCGTAAGCTGGCGAGAATGCGCCGGAAGCAAGCGTAAGCGGTATTGACCTTTACCTACAACTAAGAATATGGCTAATTTCCCATCTAGGGGACCACTCAGGCCATGTTTTTCCGGGTTTGGCTGCGCAGCTTGCGGAAAAGCGCAATGTGGTTTTGGGGGTTCATGTGGGGACTTCGCATATGGGGACACAAAGTTGCTAATGTGGCCCCAAAACAGCCAATTTCTGCTGTTTTTGACGATGCCGCGACCATCGCAACCAATCTGATACGATTTGCGTTGGAGTATTGGATTGGCGTAGTTTTGATCCACATATTGATTGCATTCTGGTGGAGTGTGGTGCTTGAAGCCCCTCGCATGAGAGAGCAAGCCCGCTTGAGAAAGAAAACGAGAGAACTCACAGATGGATAACAACTGGACGCTTGTAATGTGGGCGGCAGTAAGCGTTGCCATCTATGCCGTGTACGCTAGAGGGCTGATGGAATTTGCACGCCCAATTCGCTCGGCCATGTTCTCTGAGGCATCGGCTGCTTTGGCAAACTAACGACTGCCGCAAGGCGAAAGAGAACGAATTGTCATGTTCTCAAAGATTGCGAGTTCATGGTGGGTCGCATGGCTATTCACAATTCTAATCGTGCCAGCGATTGTAAGGGCCGTTTGGAATGGCCTCGTCCTTGGTCGTTCAAACACCGAACCAACAATTCCGGAGAAGGAACTTTCGGATATTGTTGCTCGCTTTGACGGTCTCTGGTTTGCAAGTGTGCTGTTGGCCAGCCCACTTGGCATGATCGCTTTCATGGTGATTGCCGTTCCTTCAGTCGCGCTTGCAAGCGTGCTGGGAATCTACTCCCGAGCAATCAGTGAAGTCCTGAAGCGCATGGCTTCTTGGCCGATAAGCCATCATCACGATGGCGCTGCCATCGTGCACTAACAGCGAAAATCCAGACCGACACTCCCTAGAGTGACCTGTCGGTCTGGATTTCTCCTTCCATCACCTCTAGCTGCCCCTGCGCTTCGTCCTGAGCCTGCGCCAGTAGGAAGGCGAGCAATTCCTAGATCGAGGTTGCCGGCGTCAGTCCTGAGCCTTGCCAGGTCCCTTAGCAGCCTTCTTAGGACCAGCTGCTTTTTGTCGCCGGTTTTTGGCTTCATCGCCACCCCCAGGTGACGAACCGGGAGAGGTTAACTTCGAGGACTTCAGCCGCTTCGTCTGGGTCTCATTATGTGGCTTGTGCGGCGTCGAGAGAAGCCGCTTCACCACAGCCTCAAACATTGATTCCTCAGCCATTGCAAACCGTTCGCCTAAGTCGCACCTGTCAAGTCCGCCTGTGGATATTGGTGGATGGCTTGTGAATTAGGGGTGTTCCCGCCAAAGAGCCTTTGCGCTGCTCCCTCCAGTGCTAGCGTTCTAGCGCCTAGAGGCGGAGAGCAAATCACCCTGCACGGTGATCCGCTCCCATCTGCGGATGGTCTGGGCTGGCGTACCCCGCGACAACGGGTGCTGGGAAGGGTGATCCGCCCACCCAACTCAGCCTAACTTCGGTTTCGGTGCGTACTCAACTGGATAGAGCACCACGGGTTCTCGTCGGTTCCTGCCGCTCCGTGGGGGTATCAGTTCAAGTCTGGTCGCACCGTCCTCCTTCCCCATTATGGGGAAACTCCCCTTCCAATCCAATCGAAACTGTTACACCCAGCGTAACTTTTCCCCTTGCGCGAGTGCCGGCCTGTCGGCCGTGGTGGCTATCATCTCTCACCTGCTTTGTCACGTATATAAT
>CAVSRC010000005.1:0-327336 GCA_963730325.1 uncultured Alphaproteobacteria bacterium
GGCGCCGCGGCCCCAGGCAAAGGCAACCTTGGTCAGCGCCATATCGCCGAAGCGTTCGTTGGCCCGCGCCACCTTGCGGCCGCCGGCATTGCGGTAGAAGCGGCAGGCATTGTCGTTGTCGGCCAGCGCCCACACCACCACCGAATCGAAGCCGAAGCGGGAGAGCTCGCGCCGCGCCGCCAGGAACAGGCGCGTGCCCAGCCCGATGCCCTGATATTCCGGCTTGATGTAGATCTCGTAGATCTCGCCCTTCTGGACGAGATTGCGCGCCCGGTTCGGCCCGAAGGTGGCGTAGCCGCACACCGCGCCGCCCACCTCCAGCACCAGGATCGCCGTTCCCCGGCGGATCGCCCTGTCCCACCAGCGCGGGCCGCGGCGGGCGATGATCCGGTTCAGCTCCTTCGCCGGAATCATGCCGTCATAGGCGTTGCGCCATGCCGCGTCATGCACCTCCGTGATGCCTTCCGCATCCCGGACTTCGGCGCGTCTGACCCCTATGACGAGCGTGCTCATGAGGTGAAGCTTATCACCGCCGTCGAGGCTGCAAAGACCATTCGCGCGCCAGCCGCGAGGATTTTTCGGGCGGTGTTGCAGCACTGCTGCTTGACGAAACGGCGGATGCCGTTGCAGCATTTCCGATTGCGTCAGGCGGCCCCGGCGCGAAACGCCCGCTTGCGATCGTTGGGGTCGAGCAGGCGCTTGCGCAGGCGAATCGCCTTGGGCGTCACCTCGACCAGTTCGTCATCGTCGATATAGGCGAGCGCCTTCTCCAGCGTCATCTTGATCGGCGTCGTCAGCTTGACCGCCTCGTCCTTGCCGGAGGCGCGGATATTGGTCAGCTGCTTGCCCTTGATCACGTTGATCTCGAGATCGTTGCCGCGCGTATGCTCGCCGACGACCATGCCGCGATAGACCTTGGCGCCGGGCTCGATCATCATCGGCCCGCGATCTTCCAGCTTCCACATGGCATAGGCCACCGCCTCGCCCGCCTCATTGGAGAGCAGCACGCCGTTGCGCCGGCCGGGGATGTCGCCCTTGTAGTCGGCATAGGAATGGAACACGCGGTTCATCACCGCCGTGCCGCGCGTGTCGGTCAGAAGCTCGCCCTGATAGCCGATGAGCCCGCGCGTCGGCGCGTCGAAGACCAGGCGCAGGCGCCCGCCGCCCGACGGCTTCATCTCGATCAGTTCCGCCTTGCGCTGGCTCATCTTGTCGATGACGATGCCGGAATGCTCCTCGTCGACGTCGATCACCACCTCCTCGATCGGCTCCTTCAGAGCTGGCCGGTCACCGGGTCGGTCTGGAAGACCACCTTGGGCCGCGACACGCTGAGTTCGAAGCCCTCGCGCCGCATGGTCTCGATGAGGATGGCAAGCTGCAGTTCGCCGCGGCCGGAGACCACATAGGCGTCGGAATTGGGCGCCGCCGCGACGCGCAGCGCCACATTGCCTTCGGCCTCCTTGAACAGACGCTCGCGGATGACGCGGCTCTGCACCTTGTCGCCTTCGGTGCCGGCCAGCGGCGAATCGTTGACCAGGAAGGTCATCGACAGGGTCGGCGGGTCGATCGGCTGGGCATGCAGCGGCTCGGTCACTTCCGGCGCGCACAGCGTATCGGCGACGTTGAACGTGGGCAGGCCGGCGACGGCGACGATATCGCCCGCCTCGGCCACGTCGATCGGCGTCCGTTCGATACCGCGGAAGGCGAGGATCTTGGAGACGCGCCCGGTCTCGACCAGCTTGCCCGTATGATCGAGCACCTTGACCGGCTGATTGGGGGCGATCGAGCCGGCGAAGACGCGGCCGGTGATCAGGCGGCCGAGATAGGGATTGGCCTCGATCAGCGTGCCCAGCATGCGGAAGGCGCCGGCCTCGATCTTCGGCTCCGGCACGTGGCGAAGGATCAGATCGAACAGCGGCGTCATGCCCTCGTCCACCGGACCCTCGGGCGAGGGGCCCATCCAGCCAAACTTGGCCGAGCCATAGATGATCGGGAAGTCGAGCTGCTCGTCGCTGGCGTCGAGCGCCGCGAACAGGTCGAACACTTCGTTGACCACCTGCTCGGCCCGTGCGTCCGGCCGGTCGACCTTGTTGATGCACACGATCGGCTTCAGCCCGATCTTGAGCGCCTTGCCGACCACGAACTTGGTCTGCGGCAGCGGCCCTTCGGCCGCATCGACCAGCACGATGGCGCCGTCCACCATCGACAGAATGCGCTCCACCTCGCCGCCGAAATCGGCGTGGCCGGGCGTGTCGACGATGTTGATGCGCGTGTCGTGCCAGAGCACCGAGGTCGCCTTGGCCAGGATCGTGATGCCGCGCTCGCGCTCCAGATCGTTGGAATCCATGACCCGCTCGGCCACCCGCTGGTTCTCGCGGAAGGCGCCGGACTGCTGCAGCAGGCGGTCGACAAGCGTGGTCTTGCCGTGATCGACGTGGGCGATGATGGCGATATTGCGGAGCGACATGGTTCACCAAAAAAGGGCGCCGGCCGGCCGCCGCGCCCGAAAATCAGGCTTTCGGCCGCGCCGCGCCTGTTGCGGCGCAATATAGTGAGCCCGACCGCAAACGCAAACGGGGCCTCGGACCCGCTGGGTCGGCAAGCCCGAACCGGCCTCGGCCGGTCAGGCCGCCCTCGCGGAGCCATCGCGCGAAGCGCAATCCGGCATTAGCGAAACAGCACGAAAACGGGTGCTTTGTCGGCCGTGTTGGCCTAGAAGATCGGGAAATTCACGAAGGTCTCGGAACCGCCCGAATGCGTCCGCCGCCGCGAAAACTGACGGTTCTCGCAAGCCTCGACGTGGCCGGCTACACCCGCCTGGTCGAGCGGGACGAGCGCGGCACGCTGACCGAACTGGCCACCATCCGCCTGCGCGTCCTGCGCCCGACTCTCGCCGCCCACAACGGCAACCTGTTCAAGACCATGGGCGACGGCGGCCTGGTCGAATTCCCCAGTGTCGAGGACAGCGTGCGCTGGGCGATCGCCTTCCAGGCGGCGATGGCCGACCATAATGCCGGCCGGGCAACCGCGGACGCCATCCAGGTCCGCCTCGGCATCGCGCTCGCCGATGTCTTCGTCCAGGGCAACGACCGCTTCGGCGCCGCCGTCGGCTTCGTCGTGCGCCTGCAGCAGGCCGCGCCGCCCGGCGGCATCGTCATCACCCATTCGGTGCGCTGGCAGCTGGCCAAGGACCTGGCGCAGACCTTCGCCCATGTCGAGCGCGTCACGCTGAAGGGCATCGACGAGCCGATGGAGGTCTGGGTGTGGACCCCGGCGGGCCCCGAGCCCGGCGCCTCTGCCGCCCGCTACGGCAATACCAATCCCCGACTATCAGAAGCCGGCAGCGACGCTGGCGCCCCGCCGCCGCCGTCGGGCCATCCCTCCGTCGCCGTGCTGCCCTTTCGACAACATGTCGGGCGATCCCGCCGCCACCACACTCGCCGACGGCCTGGTCGAGGAGATCACCGCGACCCTGTCGCGCATCCGCGACTTCACCGTCATCGCCCGCAACTCGGCCTACGCCTATGGCGGCAAGGCCAAGGACATCCGCGAGGCGTCGCGCGCGCTCGGCGTGCGCTACGTGCTGGAAGGCAGCCTGCGCAAGGCCGGCGACCGCGTGCGCGTCACCGCCCAGCTCATCGACGCCGAAAGCGGCGCGCACATCTGGGCCGATTCCTATGACGGCGTCGTCGACAACATCTTCGACTTCGAGGACGAGATCGCCGAGCGCGTCGCCGGCGCGCTGCATCCTTCGATCCTCGCCGCCGAGATCGAGCAGGCGCGCCGCAAGCGGCCGGACAGCCTCGCCGCCTACGACCTCGTCCTGCGCGCCATGCCGCATTTGTGGAGCCACCGCGCCGATGCCAATGCCGAGGCCATCCGCCTGCTCGACGAGGCCCATCGCATCGACCCCGCCTACGGCCGCGCCTCCGCCTTCGCCGCCTGGGCCCGCGCCCAGCAGGTCGTCTACAACTGGGCCGACGACATCGACAGGATGCGCGAGGAGGGCGACCGCCTGATCAAGCTTGCCGCCGACGCGGTCAATGACGACCCCTCGGCGCTCTGCGCCCTGTCGACGGCGACCATGCTGCTCTTCGCCGATCTCGGCCGTGCCCAGACCTTCGTCGATCGCGCCCTGGTGCTCGATCCCAACCATGCCTGGGGCTGGACGCGCCGCGGCTTCCTCAACGTCTATCGCGGCGAGGCCGATGCCGGCACCGCCTGCTTCGAGCGCGCCATCCGCCTGAGCCCGCTCGATCCGTTCAGCTTCAATTGCTTCATCGGCCTGGGGCTTGCCCGCTTCGCCGCCGGCGAGCCCGACGCGGCGGTCGAATGGACCCGCCGCGCCATGCGCGAGAAGGTCGGCCTCACCTGGGCCTATCGCGACCTCGCCACCTTCCTCGCCGCCGCCGGCAAGATCGACGAGGCGCGGGAAGCGGCGGCCAAGCTGCGCGAGACCCATCCCCATGTGACGGTGGCGGAAGTCGCCGACGCGCTGCGTTTCATGGAACCGAAGCTGCTCGCCCGCTACCTCGACGGGTTGCGCAAGGCCGGGCTGCCGGAGAGCGAGCCCGCGACCGCCTAGGTTGCCGTCCGCCCGGCCCAGGGGCCGGATGAACCGGCCGCACCGTCATGCGGCTCGGCATTCTCGACCATCATGAACTCGGCCAGGTTCTCGCGGCTGACATAGCCGACCAGCCGCTCGTTCTCGTCGGTAACCGCCACCTCGGCCGCCTGCTTCTCCTGCAACAGGCGGATGGCCGTCTCGAGCGGCTGGCCCGCCCTCACCGACGGCACGTCGCGGGTCATCACCTCGATCACCGGCGTCTCGGGCCCGCTCGCCTTGAGCGCGGCGATCATGGCGTTGCGGGAGAGAAAGCCGCGCAGGTGCCCGCCGCCGTCGACCACCGGAAATTCGTGCTGCGTGGTCCTGAGCAGCGCCTCGGCCGCATCGTCGACCGTGGCGTTGGCGCCGAGCGATTCGAACACCCGCACCATGGCGCGGTCGACCGGCACCCGCCGCGCCGCCTCGCGCATGCCGACGTCGCCCGCCTCGCCGGCCGCCGCCAGATAGACGAAGATGGCGATGAAGACGAGCAGCACGTTGCCGCTCATCAGGCCCCAGAAGCCGAAGACGAAGGCCAGCCCCTGGCCGATGCGCGCCGCCAGCTCGGTCGCCCGCCGGCGGCCCAGGCGGAAGGCCAGCAGCGCCCGCAGCACCCGCCCGCCATCCATCGGGAAGGCCGGGATCAGGTTGAACAGCACCAGCCAGACGTTGACCGCCGCCAGCCGCGTCAGAAAGCCCGGCGAGGACTTCTGGATGTCGGCGACCGTCCCCAGGTCGAAATGGGCGCCGAGCAGGATGAGGACCGCCGCGATGACCACGTTGACCAGCGGCCCGGCAATGGCGATGACGATCTCCTCAGCCGGCTTCTCGGGGATGCGCGACAGGCGCGCCAACCCGCCGATGGGCAGAAGCGTGATGTCCGGCGTGGTGATGCCGTAGCGGCGCGCGGCGATCGCATGGCCAAGCTCGTGCAGCACGACGCAGGCGAAGATGGCGATGATGAAGACGACGCCGTCCACCGCCGCCGCCGTTCCGCCACTGAGATATTCGGCGAAACCGATCCAGGCGAGCAGGATCAGGAAGGTCAGGTGGATGCGGATCTCGCTGCCCGCAACCTTGGCAATGGTGATCGACCAGGACATGGCGCGCCTTTCTGCTGCCTCTCCCCGCCGGGAATCCTCGTGAGGGGGATATAGGTCGCCGGCGCGCCGGCGCTAGCGGGCCCGGTCGCGCGCCGCCAGCGTCCGCAGCCTCAGCGCGTTCAGCCGGATGAAGCCCGCCGCGTCCTTCTGGTCATAAGCGCCACGATCGTCCTCGAAGGTGACCAGTTCGTCGGAATAGAGCGATTTCGGGCTCTTGCGGCCGGTAACGATGGTGTTGCCCTTGTAGAGCTTGAGCCGCACCTCGCCCTCGACATGGCTCTGGCTCTCGTCGGCGAGCTTCTGCAGCATCTCGCGCTCCGGCGCGAACCAGAAGCCGTAATAGACCAGCTCCGCGTAGCGCGGCATCAGCGAGTCCTTGAGGTGCGCCGCCTCGCGGTCGAGCGTCAGCGATTCCATCGCCCGGTGGGCGGCAAGCAGGATGGTGCCGCCCGGGGTCTCGTAGATGCCGCGCGACTTCATGCCGACGAAGCGGTTCTCGACCAGGTCGACACGGCCGATGCCGTTGTCGCGGCCGAGCGCGTTCAACTCGGTGAGAAGCGTCGCCGGGCTCATCGCCTTGCCGTTCAATGCGATGGCATCGCCGTTCCGGAAGGCGATCTCGACCTCGGTCGCCTTGTCGGGCGCGTCCTCCGGCGCCACGGTACGCTGGAAGACATAGGGCGGCGGCTCCACCCACGGGTCCTCCAGCACCTTGCCCTCGGACGATGAGTGCAGAAGGTTGGCGTCGACCGAGAACGGTGCCTCGCCGCGCTTGTCCTTGGGCACCGGGATCTGGTTCTGCTCGGCGAAGGCGACGAGGTCGCTGCGCGACTTGAAGTCCCACTCCCGCCACGGCGCGATCACCTTGATGTTGGGGTCGAGCGCATAGGCGGTGAGCTCGAAGCGCACCTGGTCGTTGCCCTTGCCGGTGGCGCCGTGGGCGATCGCGTCGGCGCCGGTGTCGTGGGCGATCTCCACCAGCCGCTTGGCGATCAAGGGCCTCGCGATCGAGGTGCCGAGCAGATAGACGCCCTCATAGAGGGCATTCATGCGCATCATCGGGAAGACGAAATCGCGCACGAACTCCTCGCGCAGATCCTCGATATAGATCTCCTCGATGCCGAGCATCTCGGCCTTCTTGCGCGCCGGCTCCAGCTCCTCGCCCTGGCCGAGATCGGCGGTGAAGGTCACCACCTCGGCGCCATAGGTCGTCTGCAACCATTTGAGGATGATCGAGGTGTCGAGGCCGCCGGAATAGGCGAGCACCACCTTCTTGATATCGGCCATTTCCCGGGCTCCGCCACGGCTGAAAAACAAGGGTTCGCGGGGCTTATAGGCGGCGGCCGGCAAAGCGGCAAGCCGGCGATTTGCCCGCTTGATCCAGCGCAAGGCATGCGCAGCCGAGGACGGCAGACTTTGGCCGGAGTGGGTGGGGAAGGAGGTTCCGTTAATGGCGGAACTTGTCGTTTATTATTCGCTGACCGGAAAGTCGCGCCAGGTGGCCGAGTGGCTGGCTGCCGGCCTCGATGCCGAAATCGAGGAGATCGTCGAGCAGCGCCCGCGCGATTTCGCCTTCCGCGGCATCTTCCGCTCCGGCCTCGATTCGCTCTTCCGCCGCCGGCCGCCGATCCGGCCGATGGGCCACCGCGAGGCGATCTTCGATCGCGTATTCCTCGCCTGCCCCGTCTGGGGCGGCCGCATGGCCGGCCCGGCGCGCACCTGGCTTCGCGGATATGGGCGCCATACCCAGTTCCTGGGCCTGGCCCTTCAATCCGGCGACGGCAACGCTCATCCCGGCGTGCTCAGCGAATTCTGGGACGCGATCGGCCGCACGCCCAAGCCGCTGTTGACGGTGAGCGAGCACGACTTCAGCGGAAAGATCGCCGAGCAGAAGGTCGCCGATTTCGTCCACTCGATCACCATCGAGGCGGCACGGTTTCCGGAAGCCTAGGCGGCGCCGTCCCGTGGCGGCCCGCTTTCGTCGCCGGATGCGTCGGCGCTGTCCTTCGCCGGCCGCTCGGCGACCCTGTGCACCAGCGCCGTCACCGCGTGCCTGATCCCCTCGCCGGCCTCGGTCAGCCAGGCTTCCATGCGCTCATTGGTGAGCGCCGCCGGCGTGTTGACGTAGAGCACCCGGTAGACGATCGCCATGGTGATGAGCGTGATCCACCAGGCCAGCACCACGTCGGAGAGGAAGTGGGCACCGAAGGCGACGCGGTTGAGCGAGAACGCCACCGCGAATCCGGCGAGCACCTTCACACCCGTCATGCGCCAGCGTTCCGGCAGCAGCACCGCCAGCGTCAGCAGCCAGATCGCCGACGACCCCTCGCCGGAGACGAAGGAGCAGTTGGACGCGCAGTAGTGGGTGATCTTCCACACGCCGACGAAAGGATCGCTGCCGCCGAAGAGATCCACCTGGTAGGGCCGCGGCCGCCCCCAATGGTCCTTGAAGATGAGGTTGGTGACGATGCCCGGGCCGATGGCCAGCGTCGACAGGATGAAGGCGATGTCGCGCGGCCTGAGCAGCGTGCGCCGGTGCGGCCAGGCGAGCTTGATGACGAGCACGACGATCCCGACGATCACGATCACCTTGGTGGCGTTGCGCAGCAGGTCGCGCAGCGCATTGAACGCCTCCAGGTGCCCCACCAGGAAGCCGTCGGCGTAGAAGAGGCCGGAGAACCAGATGTCGATGCCGGGAAAGGCGAGAAACACGGCGCTGGTCAGGATGATGAGCAGCAGGCACTGGACGATCGGGTCGCCGATCAGCGCCGGCGCGCCCAGCGGCTGCCAGATGGCGTGGGGGGCCTTGCCTTGCTCTTCGGACACGTTCTCGTCAGCTCTCCGCCTGCCCGTCAGGGACCTTAGAGCGGTTTCCCTGTCAGATCGTCAACCCGCCGCCGGATGACGCGCCGCCGCCACGATTATGGTATCGAAACCGCCATTGCCGTGAGGTTGCCGCCGGAAAACCCGATTTCGCCGCATGACCCGCATCGAAACGCAGCCTCTCACCGCCGAACGCAAGCCGCTCGGTGCTGCCGCCGCCACCGCCATCATCGTCGCCATGGTCGCGGCACGGTTGATCGCTGCCGCCGTCATCCCCCTGAGCCCTGACGAGGCCTATTATTTCGACTGGTCGCGCTTCCCGAGCTGGAGCTACTACGACCACCCGCCGATGGGGGCGTGGTGGATCGCGCTCGGCACCTGGGCCTTCGGCGCCAATGCCTTCGGCATCCGCGCGCTCGCCGTCCTCTCGGGCCTGCCGCTCTCGCTCTGCGTCTATCTGACCGGACGCGTTCTGTTCGACCGGGCGATCGCCATCCGCGCGGCATTGTGGGTCAACGCCACCTTCCTCATTGCCGTCGGCAGCGTGCTCGCCACGCCCGATGCGCCGAGCGTTCTGTTCTGGGCGCTCGCCACGCTCGGCCTGGCGCTCCTGGCGCGGACCGGCAACGGCGCCTGGTGGCTGCTCGTCGGGCTCGGCGCCGGCCTCGGCATCGTCTCCAAGCTCACCAACCTGTTTCTCGGCCCGGCGATCCTTCTCCTCCTCGTCGTCCGCCCCGATTTCCGCAAAATGTGGCTGAGCCCGTGGCTGTGGCTCGGCGCGGCACTCGCGCTCGCCCTCACCGTGCCCATGCTCCTGTGGAATGCCGGCCACGACTGGGTGACCCTCACCAAGCAGTTCGGCCGCCTGACCCACCAGGGCTTGCGCCCGTTCGGACCGCTCGATTTCGTCGCCACCCAGTTCGGCGTCCTCAATCCGCTGGTCGCCGTCTTTGCCGGCCTCGGCACGGCAATCGCCTTGCGCAGCCGCAAAGCACCGCATGCAGACGGCATCGCCTTGCTGCTGTGGACCACCCTGCCGCTCATTGCCTATTTGGCCGTCCACGCCTTCCAGGAGCAGATCCAGGGCCACTGGCTGGCGCCCGTCTTTCCGACGCTCGCTTTGGTGGCGGCGGCCGCCGCCGGAACCGCCGGCCCGCGCTGGGCGCCGCTTGCCGGCCTCGTCCTGCCGGTCGGCATCGGCGGCATGATCCTCGGCCTGGTGGCGGCGCTCAATCCCGGCAATGCGATCCCGCCACGCTTCGACGTCGGACAGATCGCCCGCGGCTGGGACACGGTCGCCGCCGAGACCGAGAGACTGCGCGAACAGACCGGCGCCGCATGGGTTGCCGTCGACTATTACGGCGTCTACGGCGAGCTCGCCTATCACCTCGCCCCCTCTGGCACGCCGGTCGTCGCGGTGGTCGAGCGCCCGCGCTACGCCTATGCGCCGCCGCCCGACCCGGCGCTTCGCGACCAGCCGGTGCTCGATCGTCACGCGCTCCATCCGGCGGCTCGCCGACTGCTTCACCGGGCTGAGCGAGGTGGGAACCGTCCACCGGCAGGTGGGGCAGACGGTCTACCAGACCTTCACCGCCTACCGCGCCGACGGCGCCGTGCCGGGCGTCTTCGCCCGCGGCTGCGACCATCTGCGGTAGCCGAAGACTCAACAGGCGCCGGCTTGTGGCCTAGAACGGATCCGTCGCAGCCTCGGCGAAGGCGCCACCCATGCTCGCCACCTTCGTTCCCGACCTTCCGGTCCTTGCCGCCTTCATGGCGGCCTCGGTGATTCTCGGCCTCACGCCCGGACCGGACATGACCTTCTTCCTGTCGAAGACCATTACCCAGTCGCGCCTGGCCGGCTTCGCCGCACTCATCGGCGCCATGAGCGGCCTGATCGTTCACTCCGTGCTGGTTGCCGCCGGCCTGTCGGTGCTGCTCGCCGCCTCGGTCACCGCCTTCACCATCCTCAAGATCGCCGGCGCCGCCTTCCTCGCCTGGCTGGCGGTCGACGCCATCCGCAACGGCTCGTCTCTGTCGCTGAGCCCAAGCGGGCGGCGGCAATCCCTGACGGCGATCTACCTCAAGGGACTGCTGATCAACCTGCTCAACCCGAAGATCGTCATCTTCTTCGTGACCTTCCTGCCGCAATTCGTCTCGGCCGGCGATCCGTTCGTGGCGCGCAAGCTGTTCTTCCTCGGCCTCGCCTTCATCGTGGTGAACGTCCCCGTCTGCGGCGGCCTGGTCCTCGCCGCCGACCGCATCGCATCGGTGCTGAAGCGCTCGCCACGCGCCACCCGCATCGTCGACTGGCTGTTCGCCGGGGTGCTCGGCGCCTTCGCCGCGCGACTGATCTTCACTCAGGCGAAGTAGGCGGCTGCGGTGTCTGGGGCGGCGGCTGTTCGCTCGCTCGCTGCAATCCCGAGAGCCGCCCGGCGACCAGCCAATAGACGAAGCCGCCGACGAAGCCTGCCGCCAGCAGGACGACCTGGTCGTCCGAGTTGATCCAGGCGACGCCGTTCACGGCGCTCGGCACCAGGCCGATGGCGCCGCCGACGGCAAGGTAGAGAAACACCGAGCGCCAGCGGAACATCTCGGCAAGCACGATGACGATGAACATCGGAACGGCCGCCACCGCGCCGATGTTCAGCAATAGGGTCGTGGCGAAGGCGATGGCGGCGATCGTCACCCCGAAATCGGCGCCGATGCCCGGCTCCTGCCCGAACGAAGCAAGGACGACGATCAGCGACGCGGCGAGAATGGCGGCGATGAAGCCGAGCGGCACGAGAAAGAGGACGCGGAGGAGATCGCTCACGGCGTTGCCGCTCAACCCGCGATCATCGCTTCCAGCGCCATGCGCTCGCGAATACGCAGGCGCTCGCTCTCGCTCTTGAGCTGGCCGCAGGCGGCCAGAATGTCGCGGCCGCGCGGCGTGCGCACCGGCGAGGCATAGCCGGCGCGGTTGACGATATCGGCGAAGCGCTCGATCGCCTCCCAGTCGGAGCACTCATAGCCCGAGCCCGGCCACGGATTGAACGGGATCAGGTTGATCTTGGCCGGGATGCCGGCGAGCAGCTTGACCAGCGCCCGCGCCTCGGCCGGGGAATCGTTGATGCCCTTGAGCATGACGTATTCGAAGGTGATGCGCCGCGCATTCGACAGGCCCGGATAGGCACGGGCCGCGGCGATCAGTTCGGCGATCGGATATTTCTTGTTGAGCGGCACCAGAACGTCGCGCTTGTCGTCGGTGACCGCGTGCAGCGAGATCGCCAGCAGCACGCCGATCTCCGCGCCGGCGCGCGCGATCATCGGCACCACGCCGGAGGTCGACAGCGTGATCCGCCGCTTCGACAGCGCGATGCCGTCGCCGTCGGCGGCGATCTCCAGCGCCTGCTTCACATGATCGAAATTGTAGAGCGGCTCGCCCATGCCCATCATGACGATGTTGGAAACCAGCCGCCCGGTCGACGGGGCTTCCTTGCTGACATCGCGCTCGGGCGCCGGCGCGGACTTCGACACGCCCGGCGCCGGATAGTCGCCCAGCCGGTCGCGGGCCAGCAGGATCTGTCCGACGATCTCCTCGGCCGTCAGGTTGCGCACCAGCTTCTGCGTGCCGGTGTGGCAGAAGGAGCAGGAGAGCGTGCAGCCGACCTGGCTGGAGAGGCAGAGCGTGCCCCGCCCCTCCTCCGGGATATAGACCGTCTCCACCTCGACCGGCCGCCCGGCGCCGCGCGGCGGAAAGCGCAAGAGCCACTTGCGCGTGCCGTCCTCGGAAATCTGCTCGCTGACGATCTCCGGCCGGCTCACCGCATAGGCGTCCGCCAGTTGCGCGCGCAGCGCCTTGGAGACGTTGGTCATCTGGGAAAAGTCTGTCGCCCCGCGCACATAGAGCCAGTGCCAGAGCTGGGCGGTGCGCATGCGCGCCTGTGCGGCCGGCACGCCAATGGCCATCAACGCCGCGCCCAGCTCCTCGCGGCTCATGCCGATGAGCGACGGCCGCACGGCGGCGGCGCCGGACGTCTCGGCGGGAGCGGGAGCGATCACGGTCATGGCGTCAGCCGACAACGACCCCACGCGGGCTCACACCCACGGCCGCGTGGCGGCGATCTTCTTCTCGTGCGCGGCGATGCTGGCGTCCTTTTCCATGGTGAGCCCGACCTCGTCGAGACCGTTCAGCAGGCAGTGCTTCTTGAACGGGTCCACCTCGAAATGCACCGTGCCGCCGTCCGGCCCCTTGATCTCCTGCGCCTCGAGATCGACGGTGAGCGTGGCGTTCGACCCGCGCTCGGCATCGTCCATCAGCTTGTCGAGGTCTTCCCTGGAGACCTTGATCGGCAGGATGCCGTTCTTGAAAGCGTTGTTGTAGAAGATATCGCCGAATTCGGTCGAGATGACGCAGCGGATGCCGTGGTCGAGCAGCGCCCAGGGCGCGTGCTCGCGGCTCGACCCGCAGCCGAAATTGTCGCCGGCGACCAGGATCTGGGCCTTTCTGTAGGCCGGCTTGTTGAGCACGAATTCGGGGTTTTCCTTGCCGTCCTCGTGGTAGCGCAGCTCGGCGAACAGACCCTTGGCGAGCCCGGTCCGCTTGATCGTCTTCAGGTAATCCTTGGGGATGATCATGTCGGTGTCGACATTCATCATGTTGAGCGGCGCCGCGACCGCGGTGAGCGTCGTGAACTTGTCCATCGCGCTTGGTCCTTGTCTGGGTCGCCTGTCATGCGACGGCCGGCCGGGGAGGTCAAGACGCCCTCATATGGGGTCTTTCCGGCGGCGGACCACCGCCAATTCCCGCTTCGGCCGTTGCCGCCGCCCCGCTTCGATGGCAAGACGGGGAAAATGGAGGGAAGCCACCCGTGACCCCGCACAACGAAGCCAAAAAGGGCGACTACGCCGAGGCGGTCCTGCTGCCCGGCGACCCGCTCAGGGCCAAATGGATCGCCGAGACCTTTTTCGAGGCGCCGCGCCAGGTCAACGCCGTTCGCAACTGCCTGGGCTTCACCGGCACCTGGAAGGGCAAGCCGGTGAGCGTCCAGGCGTCCGGCATGGGCCAGCCCTCGCTCGGCATCTATGTCACCGAGCTTCTCGCCGAATACGGCGTCAAGACGATCATCCGCGTCGGCACCGCCGGGGGTCTGAGCGAGACGCTCAACGTCCGCGACATCGTCATCGCCTCGGCCGCCTCGACCGACAGCGCCATGAACCGCGACGTCTTCGGCCCCTACAATTTCGCGCCCGTGGCCGATTTCGGCCTGCTCCGCGCCGCGGTGGAAACCGCCGAGAAGCACGGCCTCACCTGGCATGTCGGCGGCATCGTCTCCTCGGACGTCTTCTACCATCCCGACGGGGCCAGGGTTTACGACCCGCTCACCGCCCACGGCGTGCTTGCCGTCGAGATGGAGGCGGCGACCCTTTACACGCTCGCCGCCCGCTACCGCGCCCGCGCCGTCGCCATCTGTTCGATCAGCGACAACATCGTCACCGGCGACAAGCTCGCCCCCGAGGAGCGCCAGTCGTCGCTCTCCGAGATGGTCGAACTGTCCCTCGACGTGGCGGTCGGCGCCTAGCCGAGGCGCCTAGGCCGCCCGCCCGCCGGGCAGCATCGTGCGCAGCACGCCGTCCCTCTTGAAGTAGTGGTGATAGAGCGCCGCCGCCGCGTGCAGACCCGCCAGCCAGATGATCCCGGTGCCCATCAGCTGATGCACTTCGAGGATCCGGTGGCCGAGGCTGCGCGAGGTCTCCAGGAACGGCCCGACCGAACCGAAGGCGTAAAGCTGCAGCGCATGGCCTTCGAGCTGCGTGCCGACGATCGCCGAGACCGGAATGGCGAGAAGCATGAGATAGAGCAGGCCGTGCACGATCTTCGACAGCCAGGCCTCGGCCGTGGAAATCTCCGCCTGCGCCGGGCGGCGGTCGAAGGCGCGCCAGATCAGCCGGACCGCGACGACGGCGACGATCGCCACGCCGAGCGTCTGGTGCAGCATCATCGTCGGAGAGCGGTCGTGGCCGGCGACCAGCCAGGCGGCCGCGACCAGAATGACGGTTACCCAGTGGAAGGCCTGGGCAACCGTGCCGTAGCGGAGTTCGGTACCGAAAAACGTCATCGCTGTGATCCGTTGGGAGGAGGATATGTCGGCACTACGTAGGAAGCGGCGGCCTCCTACGCGAGAGGCACACGCAAATCGTCGCGCCGGCTTTCACATTGCCGTTAACGCCATCCGCGGCCCACTCCGCCTAGTCGGCACTCGCCTCGATCGCTTCCATGTCGTCGTCCGACAGGCCGAAATGGTGGCCGATCTCGTGCACCAGCACGTGGCTGATGATGGCCCCGAGCGTCTCCTCGTGCGCGGCCCAGTAGTCAAGGATCGGCCGCCGGTAGAGCCACACGCGGTTGGGCAACTGGCCGGTGTGGCCGACGGCGGCGTCATGGGCGAGCCCGACCCCCTGGAACAGGCCGAGGATGTCGAAATCCGTTTCGGCGCCGAGTTCGTCGAGCACATCGGTTTCCGGGAACTCGGTCACGCGGATTTCGATCTCGCCCGAGAGCGCGCGGAAGGTGTCGGGGAGCGCCGCGAAACTTTGTCGCGCGATCTTCTCGAATTCGTCGAGCGATGGCGCCTGGCGCCCCGCCCAGTCGGGCCTGGTCGACATGAACCTAGCTTACCGCCGCGCGCTGCAGTGCCGCCATGGTTTCGTTGGTACGGACGAGCTTTTCGCGCAGACCGTGCCGGAATGCGGCCTCCAGCGCCCGCCCGATATCCGTGCCGCGATCGAACTCGTGCCGCACCACCGCGCTGTCGAAGGCGAGATAGCGCGCCGGCTCGCGCACCATGGCCGTCGCCGAGGCGGGGCCGCCGGTCGAGACGCTGATCTCGCCGATGAAGGCACCGGCCGTGCATTCGGCGACGACATGGCCGTCGACTTCGATATCGACCGCACCCGAGACAAGGAAGACGAGATCGCGCACGGCCTCGCCGCTGCGTGCCAGCACCGTGCCCGGTCCGCCGTCGAGCCAGCGGCCAAGACGGATCAGGCGGCGCGCCTGCACCGGTTCGAGCTCCGGTACGGCCATCTCGCAGAAGGCCCGCTCCTCCGCGGTGAAACGCGCCACGCGGTTGCGATAGGCGAGGATCACGATCTGGCCGATATTGGTGAGCACGAACATGCTTTCCCAGAACACGCCGACCGGGTCGAACAGCCAGAACACATCGTAGGTCAGCCCGACGACCCCCGATGCAATCGCAAAGGCCCGCAGCCAGACCATGCGCGTCATCAGCATGGAGAGGATCAGCAGGCCATAGCTCAGATGGCCGACCATCGCCCCCGGCGACAGGATCGATTCGATTGTGAGCGACAAGGCACTAACCCCCCCGGGAAAGAGGCTCCCCCGGCGCCGCCGTCAGGTCAACCCACGATTGGTGGAAGCGTGCCGACCACGCGGGTCAGCGCGGCCAGAGTTGAGACACCAGATAGAGGGCGAGGCTCAGCATGAAGATGTAGCCGAGCGTGCGGCCGAGGCGGCGCGCCCACACCTCGATCGCATCCGGCTTGTCGTCTCTGTCGCCCATGCACTCTCCTTTCCCCGTTCCCGTCCCGCGGTCAAGCGCAGCGCGCCAGCCACTTTCGCCTGCGCCGGCCACCTGAACGGGCGATGAACCGCTGCCTCAGCTTCGGTTCAAGGCAGAGCGCCTAGAACGGCCTCACACGATCGCCAAACCGATCGGAGCGCATTCGAAGAGACGGAGATCTGAGCCATGATGAAGAAGACCCTGATTGCCACCGCCACCGCCGGATTGATCGCCGCCGGCGCCATGGTCGGCACCACCAGCACCGCATCCGCGGCAAGCATCTATTTCGGCGGTCCCGGCTGGTCCGTCGGCGTTGGCGGCCCGGGCTGGGGCCCGCAGCGCCTGCACAAGGTCTGCAAGCCGGTGTTCAAGACCGTGCGCTGGCACGACCGCTGGGGCCGCTTGCACATCAACAAGGTGGTCGTCCGCCAGACGTGCCACTGGACCCACCGGAACCACCGCCAGGATGGCGTCTGGCAGCGCGGCCCGAACCCGCGCTGGGGCTGGGGCTACTAGCCCGATCGGCTTCGACAAAAGCCCCGCGACGCAAGCCGCGGGGCTTTTCTTCTTGCCCGTGCGCCGGCTCACACGCCCGTTGCGACCGGCAGGCCGCGATAGGGCTTGATCTCCTTCAGCACGAACATCGTCTGCATCTCCTTGATGTGCGGCAGGGCGCGCAGCACCTCCATGGAGAACTGGGCGTAGGCGTCGAGGTCGGAGGCGACCACCTGCAGCAGGAAGTCGGCATCGCCGGCGATGGCGTAGCAGGCGACGACCGCATCGAGCCGCGCGACGCTGTCGGCGAACTCCTGCGCTTCCCGGTCGCTGTGGCCGCCGACCCGCACCCGCGCGAAGGCGAGCACCCCGAGCCCGACCTTGCGGCGTTCCAGCACCGCCCGGTAGCCGGCGATGACCCCCGCCTCCTCGAGCGCGCGCACCCGGCGCCAGCAGGGCGACGCCGACATGCCGACGCGCTCGGCCAGCGCCTGATTGGTCAGCCGCCCGTCGGCCTGCAATTCGCGCAGGATGCGGCTGTCGGCAGGCTCCAGGGTCTCGGGCATGAATCACCTCAATCGCGGCGTGATGCGGTCAGAGTTTGTCTGAAATAGCCTGGACGCCGGAGAGAAAGCAAGGAATCACCGACAGTCTGGAACTAGAGTACCGCCACCTCTTTCGGAGTGGACCATGACGGACACGCTGCGCGTGGCGGTGATCGTGGCGCCGGACATGCCTCTTGGGCTCACCGCCAACACGGTGGGCGTCATCACCGTCGGGCTCGGCGCACAATGCCCTGTGCTGGCCGACAGCCCGCTGGCCGATGGCGGCGGCCGCCAGTTCGGCAGCGTCTGCAATCAGCCTTTGCCCGTGCTGCAGGCCGAACGCGCCACGATCCGCGACGTGATGCTGAAGGCTTTCGCGCGCCGGGAGGACGGCGCGGCCATCGTCCCCTTCCCGGCCTTCGCCCGCTCGATCCACGTCTTCGCCGACTATGAGACGGCGCTCGGCACACGGTCGCTGGACGACGAGGAAATCGACGGCCTCGGCCTGGCGGGGCCGCCCGCCTGGGTCAAGTCACTGACCGGTTCGCTGAAGCTGCTGCGCTGAACTTCGGCCGGCACAACGAAGAAGCCCCGCGGCGCATACCGCGGGGCTTTTCGTTTTCAGATGGGCCGGAGGATTAGCCCCAGTTGCGGATATCGACGAAGTGGCCGGCAATCGCCGCCGCTGCCGCCATCGATGGCGACACCAGGTGCGTCCGTCCCTTGAAGCCCTGGCGGCCCTCGAAATTGCGGTTGGAGGTCGAGGCGCAGCGCTCGCCGGGGCGCAGCCGATCGTCGTTCATCGCCAGGCACATGGAGCAGCCGGGCTCCCGCCACTCGAAGCCGGCGGCGAGGAAGATCTTGTCCAGCCCCTCGGCTTCCGCCTGCTCCTTCACCAGGCCGGAGCCCGGCACCACCATGGCGTTGACGCCCTCGTGGACCGTCTTGCCGGCGACGATCTTGGCCGCGGCGCGCAGGTCCTCGATGCGCCCGTTGGTGCAGGAGCCGAGGAAGACGCGCTCGATGGCGATGTCGGTGATCTTCGTATTGGGTTCGAGGCCCATATAGGCGAGCGCCCGTTCCACCGCGCGGCGCCGGTCCGGGTTCGCGATTTCTCCCGGATCGGGCACGCGCCCGTCGATGGTGGTGACGTTTTCCGGGCTGGTGCCCCAGGTGACCAGCGGCGGCAGGTCGGCCGCGTGCAGCTTCACCTCCTCGTCGAACTCGGCGCCTTCGTCGGAATAAAGCGTGCGCCAATGGTCCATCGCCATGTCCCAGGCCTCGCCCGTCGGCGCCTTGGGCCGGCCCTTGATATAGGCGTAGGTGGTCTCGTCCGGCGCGATCAGGCCGGCACGCGCCCCGCCTTCGATCGACATGTTGCACACCGTCATGCGGCCTTCCATGCTGAAGGCCACGGATCGCCTCGCCGGCATATTCCAGCACGTGGCCGGTGCCGCCGGCCGTGCCGATATGGCCGATGATGGCCAGGATGATGTCCTTGGCGCCGACGCCGGGCGGCGGTGTGCCGTCGACGGTGACGCGCATGTTCTTCGCCTTCTTCTGGATCAGCGTCTGGGTGGCGAGCACATGCTCGACCTCCGAGGTGCCGATGCCGTGGGCAAGCGCGCCGAAGGCGCCGTGCGTCGAGGTGTGGCTGTCGCCGCACACGATCGTCATGCCGGGCAGTGTGAAGCCCTGCTCCGGCCCGATGATGTGGACGATGCCCTGGCGGTGGTCGAGCTCGTTGTAATACTCGATGCCGAAGTCCCTGGCGTTCTCGGCCAGCGTCCTGACCTGCAGCGCCGATTCGACATTCTTGATGCCGCCGCGGCGGTCGGTGGTCGGCACGTTGTGGTCGACCACGGCCAGTGTCTTGTCCGGTGCGCGCACGGTGCGGTGGGCCATGCGCAGGCCCTCGAAGGCCTGCGGGCTGGTCACCTCGTGAACCAGGTGGCGGTCGATATAGATCAGCGAGGTGCCGTCCGGCGCCTCTTCGACCAGATGGTCGTCCCAGATCTTGTCATAGAGCGTCTTTGCGGCGGTCATGACTTAAGGTTCCTGCTCGGGAAGCTGTTGGATGAAGGCGTGGCTGGTGCCGGCGCGGGCGCCGGCCGGGTCAGGCCGCGCTGAGGCCGTCGACGGCGATGTGGCGGGCCAGGAACCGCCAGGGCATGCGCACTCGGTCGGCGATCGCGGCAAAGTCGAAGTTGCCGCGCAGGCGCCGGCCGCCCGCGCCGTTCCGTCCGGCCTTGTGTGAAATGGCGAAATTCATTGCGTCTAGATAGCAACAGAGCCGGCCGGAAACAATTGCCGCCGTCGCCGGTCGCTCAGACGCTCGGGCTTCCGCCCAGTTCGATCAGCACGATCTCCGGCGGAACGCCCAGCCGCACCGGCAGGACCGAGCAGCCGAGCCCGCCCGAGACGATGAGGTTGCGGCCGTTCTCCACCACATGGCCATAGGCGTAGCGTTGGCCATAGGCGGACGGCACCACCGGCCGGCCGATGAAGGGCAGGTCCACCTGGCCGCCATGGGTATGGCCGGAAATGGTGAGAGCCACCCGCTCCGGCACCCGCGGGAAGATGTCCGGCTCGTGCGCCATCAGCACGATCGGCGCACCGTCCTCGGGGATGCGGGCGAGCGTCCCCGGCAGATCGTCGACCCCGCGGAAGTTGCCGCCGCCGAGCGGATAGGCGAGCTGGTCGCCGAGGCCGATCAGCCAGACGGCGGGACCGTCCTTGGGCTCGAGGCGCACCACGTCGTTTTCCATCAGCGGCAGACGGTTGTCGGCGAAGGCGCGGCGCACGCCGTCGATATCGTGCCACCAGTCGTGATTGCCGATGACGCCATAGACGCCGAGCGGCGCCGTGAGGTCGGCCAGCGCCCGGCCCCATTCGCCCGGCGCCACGACCGAGGTGCGGAAGCGGCGCAGCCCCGGCACGTAGTCGCCGAGAAGCAGCGTCACGTCCGGCGCGAGGCTGTTGGTGACAGCGACGATCTCCTGGACCCGCGACAGCGGCATCCACGGATCGCAGGCATGGATGTCGGCGATCACCGCCATGCTGAGCGGCTTGGCTTGCGCCGGCCAGCCCGGCAGCGCCAGGCGGTAGCGGGTGACCACCAGGCGGAAGCGCGGCTCGATGGCGAAGGCGTAGGACGACAGTCCGAAAACGCCGAGCGCACCGAGGCCGATCGTCTTCAGGAATGTCCGACGTGAGAGCACGGGCCGTCCGGCCTCCATCACCGAGTGCTGCCGGCACTCATCAGGGGAATGTGGTCAAGATAGCGCTTCGCGCCGCCGGACCATCCTCCGTCCCGGCGATTCCTGCCAAGGTGGTAAACGCCGGCAGGCCGCCGAACCCTTGCCTTCAGATGGAATCGACCGCGACCGTCGCCTCGCCCTTGTTGATCCGCTCGGCAAAGGCGGTGCAATCCGCAGCGCTCTCGCAGGAGATCTGCAAGGTGCCGCCGAGGATCGGTTCCCTGATGACCGGCTTCAGCACCACCTTTCCGTCGATCAGGATGGCGACGGCCTGGTTCAGGTGGTGCAGGCTGAATTCGGCGAAATCCCGCGTCGAGGCTATCGACAGGTTGATGAGCAGCACCGGCTCGCCCGACAGCGAGCCCACCGTCGCCTCGACAACGGCCAACTGGAGTGGTGCGGCGAACGCGATGGCGCTGGCGCAGAGGACGGCTGCCGTTGCAATCGCCAACCGGCGCGACACGGCCGCCGCGAGATGCGGCAGGCGCCCGATCACCTTACTCGGACGCCGCTTTCGCCGGAGCGGCGCGGCTCGCCTCGATCTCCGCCGTGCGGCTGTGGTCCTGTTTCTCGGCGATGCGCGCCGACTTGCCGCGGCGGCCGCGCAGATAATAGAGCTTGGCGCGGCGCACCTTGCCGCGGCGCACCACCTCGATGGAATCGATCGACGGCGAATAGATCGGGAAGACGCGCTCGACGCCCTCGCCGTAGGAAATCTTGCGCACCGTGAAGTTCTCGTTGAGGCCGCCGCCGGCGCGCGCGATGCACACGCCCTCATAGGCCTGGATACGGGTGCGCGTTCCCTCGGTCACCTTGACGTTGACCTTGACGGTGTCGCCGGGAGCGAACTGGGGAATGGCGCGATCGCCCAAGATCGCCGCGGCCTGCGCTTTCTCGAGCTCCTGGATAATCGACATCGGTGAGGACCTTCTTCTCTCGCTGGCGGCGCCGGAACGTGACGCAAGGGCTCGTGCCGCCTGGCCGGCCCGGTTCGACGCCGGTCCCAAAGGACCGGGCGCCCCCTGTTCGGGCCGTCCGTCCGCCTGTTCGGTAAACCGGCGCGCTCAATACCGCAATAAACCTTGATTGTCGATAGGTCTGGCAGCGGCCAAAAACCCCGCTAATCTTGCCGCCAGTCAAGATTTTGCCGCGAGATGAGAGTCCCATGAAGCGCGTACTCGCAGCCCTTGCCCTGCTGATGGGCTTTGTTCTCCTTTCGGTCCCGGCCGAGGCCGGGATTCGCCTGTGCAACAAGATGAAGGACGGGGCGAGCGTCGCCGTCGGCTATCTCGACGGCAGCAAGGGCTGGACGGCCCGCGGCTGGTGGACCATCGCACCCGGCGACTGCGAGACGCTGGTCAACGGCCACCTCGGCAGCGCCTACGTCTATCTGCTGGTCGACGGCGGCAAACTGCCGCCGCGCAAGAGCCAGTCCGGTGGCTGGTTCTGCACCGACAACGAAGGCTTCCTGACCCGCAACAACGACTATGCCGACAAGCAGCACGCATTGATGTGCGAGGCGGCAGGACTCAAGACCGAGCAGTTCCGCGAAGCCGAGGTCAACAAGGGCGAGGTCACCCTCAACCTGACGGACTAGGGAGGCGTTGCACCGCCGATGGCCGGCCGGCCCCGGCTCCTATGAAATCGCTATTGCAAGACATCGGACCGGCATATGATCGCGCCGGGATTCGGCTTGTGGGAGGAACACCATGAAGCGGGCCGTCTTTCTTTCTGCCATTGGCATGGTCATCGCCTGCGCCGGAACCGCGCACGCCGGCGTGACGATCTGCAACCAGTTCGATGAGCCGGTCTATTTCGCCCTGGGTTATTCCGATGCGAGCGGCCCGCTTTCGACCGGCTGGTTCAACCTCGACGTCGGCAAGTGCGACACCTATCTGGCGGACGCCAAGGCGCCGTTCTTCGTCTACGGCGAGAGCGAATCCTCGCAGAACGGCTGGGACGCGGCGGACGACGAGCCCGGCCAGGACTTCTGCCTGTCGACCGATGACAGCTTCACCATCCGCAACAGCGAAAACATGGCTGACGGCGCGCTTGTCTGCGACGAAGACATGCGGGACCGCTTCGCCGCGGTCACCGACAAGCAGAACGGGGCTGAGGCGTTCACCTTCACCACCGACAACGCCAAATAGCGCGGGGCCTCAGCGCCTTTTCGGTCGGCCGGCAAGGTCCGGCCGGCGTTCGCGTGTCAGCCGTTCGGCCTCCGCCCGCCGCCATTTGGCGATGCGGCCATGGTCGCCGGAAGTCAGCACATCGGGGATCGGCCGCTCCTCCCAGAGCTGCGGCCGCGTATAGTGCGGATATTCGAGAAGCCCCTCGGCGAAGCTCTCCGCCAGCCCCGATTGCGCATTGCCCATGATGCCGGGCAGGAGCCGCACCACCGCGTCGATGAGCGCCATCGCCGCGATCTCGCCGCCCGACAGGATGTAGTCGCCGACCGAGACTTCGGTGAGGCCGCGCCCCTCGATCACCCGCTCGTCGACCCCCTCGAAGCGCCCGGCGACGATCAGCACGCCGTCTCCGCCGGCCAGCTCGCCAACCATGGCCTGGTCGAGCGGCCGTCCGCGCGGGCTCATCAGCAGGCGCGGGCGGGTGTCGCTGGTCCCCGTGGCCGCGTCGATCGCCGCCGCCAGCACATCGGCGCGCATCACCATGCCCGGTCCGCCGCCGGCCGGCGTGTCATCGACATTGCGATGCTTGCTGGTCGCCGAGGCGCGGATGTCGCGCGCTTCCATCGACCAGATGCCGTCAGCCAGCCCCTTGCCCGCGAGGCTCGCGCCGAGCGGCCCCGGAAACATCTCCGGAAACAGGGTGAGCACCGTGGCGCGGAAGGTCATGACGGCGCCGCTCCGCCATCGTCTTCCTCCTCCGCCTCGGGCGATGGAACCACGACTACACGTTTCGCCGAGAGGTTGATGTCGGGCACGGCGGCACGGGTGAACGGCACCAGCAGGCTCGCTCCCTTGGCCGGAGCGATTTCGAGGAGATCGCCGGCGCCGTAATTCGGCACCGCGACGATCGTGCCGAGCGGCGCGCCCTCCGGCGTCACCGCGTCAAGCCCGATGAGATCGGCATGGTAGAACTCGTCCGCCTCCGGCTCGGGCAGGCGTTCGCGCGGCACGGTGAGATCGAGCCCGTTCAGCGCCTCGGCCGCGTTGCGGTCGTCGATGCCGGCGAAACGCACCACCAGCATGTCGGGCGAAGCGCCGGCCGGACGCGCCGCCTCTATCGTAAAGCGGCGGCCGTCGGCGGCCTCCAGCGGACTGTAGGCGGCAAGCTCCAGCGGCGCGGCGGTGAACGACTTCACCCGCACCTCGCCCTTGATGCCGTGGGCCGCGCCGATGCGGCCGACCACGATGCGCCGGGTTTCGCTGGCTGCCACCGGACGCCGTGCCTCTCAGCCACCGCCAGCGAGCGGCTCAGCCCGCCGCGGCAGGCGCCTCGGCCTCGGCGGCGGCCGGCGCTTCGGCCGGAGCGTCCGCGGTCTTGGCCGCGGCCTCGGCGGCAGCGGCGGCGCGCTCCTGCGCCTTCTTGCCGGGCTCGGCCTTCTGCGGGTTGTTGCGCTGGGGCCGCTTGGCCAGACCGGCGGCATCGAGGAAGCGCAGCACGCGGTCGGTCGGCTGCGCCCCGCGCGACAGCCAATGCTGGATGCGCTCGACGTTCAGCACCGTGCGCTTCTCGTGATCCTTGGGCAGGATCGGCTCATAGGTGCCGACGATCTCGATGAAGCGGCCATCGCGCGGAAAGCGCGAGTCGGCAATGACGATGCGATAGAACGGCCGCTTCTTGGCGCCGGCACGGGACAGACGGATTTTCAGGGACATGTGGGTTCACTCACTCCTTGGGTGTTGCTTTTCGAGCCCTCACGAGCGCAGCGCCTCGTGGTGGCGGATCACTTCCTTGACGATGAATGCGTAGAACTTCTCGGCGAAGGCGGGGTCGAGATCGGCCTCCGTGGCCAGCTTGTGCAGACGGACGAGCTGTTGCTTCTCGCGCACCGGATCGGCCGGCGGCAGATCGTGGGCGGCCTTGTAGACGCCGACCTGCTTGGTCAGCCTGAAGCGCTCGGCCAGGAGATGCACCAGCGCCGCGTCGATATTGTCGATGCTGGCGCGCAGTTCGGTGAGGCCGACAACGGTGCCCTTGCTCATTTCCCCCTCATTTCTTCTTCGGCAGGCCGGGTAGGCCACCGCCGAGGCCAGGCAGTCTCGGCCCGCCCGGGCCGCCCAGACCGGGCAAACCGCCCGGCAGACCACCGCCCGGCAGGCCGCCACCGGCCTTGGCCAGCTTTTCCAGTTGCCCGGCATCGACCTGCGGCAGGCCGCCGCCCGGCAGGCCGCCGGCGCCGCCCCCCATGCCGCCCATACCGGGCATGCCAAGCATGCCGCCGCCGCGGGCGAACATGCCCTTGCCGCGGCCCATCTGCTTCATCATGTCGGCCATCTGCCGGTGCATCTTGAGCAGCCGGTTGACCTCTTCCACTCTGGTACCGGAGCCGGCGGCGACGCGCTTCTTGCGGCTCGCCTTGAGGACGTCCGGGTTGCGCCGTTCCTTCTGCGTCATCGACGAGATGATCGCCGTCTGCCGGCGGAACATCGAATCGTCGAGGCCCATGGCGTCGATCTGCTTCTTGGCCTTGCCGATGCCGGGCAGCATGCCCATGACGCCGGACATGCCGCCGATCTTCTGCATCTGCTGGAGCTGCTCGGCGAGGTCGTTGAGATCGAAGACGCCCTTGCGCATGCGCTCGGCGGCCTTGGCCGCCTTCTCGGCGTCGAGGCTCTGGGCCGCCTTCTCGACCAGGCCGACGATGTCGCCCATGCCGAGGATGCGCCCGGCGATGCGGCCGGGATCGAAATCCTCCAGCGCGTCGAGCTTCTCGCCGACGCCGATCAGCTTGATCGGCTTGCCGGTGACCGCGCGCATGGAAAGCGCCGCGCCGCCGCGCCCGTCGCCGTCGACGCGGGTGAGCACGATGCCGGTGATGCCGACGCGCTCGTCGAAGGATTTGGCCAGCGTCACCGCGTCCTGGCCGGTGAGCGAGTCGGCGACCAGCAGGATCTCGTGCGGGTTGGTCACCCGCTTGATCTCCGCCATCTCGGCCATCAGCGGCTCGTCGATATGGGTGCGGCCGGCGGTGTCGAGGATGACGAGGTCGTAGCCGCCGAAGCGCGCCGCATTGAGCGCGCGGCTTGCGATCTCCACCGGCATCTGGCCGGCAACGATCGGCAGCGTGGCGATCTCCGCCTGCTCGCCGAGCACCTTGAGCTGCTCCTGTGCCGCTGGCCGGCGCGTATCGAGCGAGGCCATCAGCACCTTCAGCTTGCGCGGTCGGCGAGCCGCCGGGCGATCTTGGCGGCGGTCGTCGTCTTGCCCGAGCCCTGCAGGCCGACCAGCATCAGCGGCACCGGCGCCGGCGCGTTGAGGTCGATCGCCTGCGCCTCCGCCCCCAGCATCTCGACGAGCTGGTCGTGGACGATCTTGACGACCATCTGGCCCGGCGTGACCGAACGGATCACATCCTGCCCGACGGCCCGCACCCTGACCTTGTCGGTAAACGAGCGCACCACGTCGAGCGCCACATCGGCCTCGATGAGCGCCCGCCGCACCTCGCGCATCGCCTCGCCGACATCGGCCTCCGACAGCGCGCCGCGCTTGGTCAGCCGGTCGAGAATGCCGCCGAGGCGTTCGGAGAGGGATTCGAACATCAGCCGCGCTTTGCCGCCGTGACCTCTGCGAAAAGATGGCGCATCGCCTCGAACACCCATTCCTCTTCGCGAGAGGCGGGGGGTGCGATCGGCTGGGGCGCGCGATTGCGCGCGGGGCTGTGCTTGCGGTTCATTTCTCTCGTCCTTCCAAGCAGTTGCGCGCCCGCGGGCGCACCTGCGCTGGCGGACGCTGGCCTCCGGGGTCCTGGCCCCGGTGGGCTTTGCTGCACTTCCGGCTCTTATCAGAGTCGGCGGACGTTTAGTTGGCGCTGGCCGCCAAGTCAATCAAGAGGCGGTTGTCAGGCCGCTGGCCGCACCGGCCCGGAGCCGGCGCCGGTCGCCGCGATGGCCGCGGCGATGGCGTCCAGGTCGGCCCCGGTCAGGCTGAGCGTGGCGGCATCGAACCAGCCATCGACTTGGGCCGGGCTGCGCGCGCCGACGATCGCCGCCGTGACCCCCGGCCAGGCGAGCGTCCAGGCGACGGCCACGGCCGCCACGCTTGTCCCGTGCGCCTCGGCGATCGGCGCCATGGCCGCGGCAAGGTCGAGGTTGCGGGCGAGCCTGTCCCCGCTGAATTCAGGATTCTTCGAGCGCCAGTCGTTCTCCGGCAGGGCGGCGGCGCGCGCCGCCGAAAAGCGTCCGGTGAGCAGGCCCGACTGCATCGGGCTGTAGACGATGACGCCGGTCCCATGCGCCGCGCACCAGGGCAGTTCGGCCGCGGCGACCTCCCGCATGATCGCCGAGAAGGGCGGCTGCAGCGTATCCACATGGCCGAGCCTCTCGGCCGCCTCGAGCTGGTCGACATCGTGGTTGGAAAGACCGACGGCACGCAGCTTCCCTTCGCTCTTCAGATCGAGAAGGGTCTGCCAGTAATCCTCGACGCGGCTGCCGCCCTCGGCCGGCCAGTGCATCTGCATGAGATCGATGCGCTCGACCCCGAGGCGCTTGAGCGATGCCTCGACCTCGCGGCGCAGGCTCTCCGCCGTGCCCACCCTGTGCGGCCGCGCCGCCGGGTCTTGCGGGTCGCGGACAAGCCCGCATTTGGTGAAGACATAAGGCCGTTCGGCCGCGGGCATGTCCTTCAGTGCGCGTCCCACCACCTCTTCCGAATGGCCGAAGCCATAGATCGCGGCGGTGTCGATCCAGTTGACCCCGCGCGCCGCCGCATGGCGGATGGCGGCGATCGAGGCGTTGTCGTCCTGCTCGCCCCAGCCGAATATCCAGTCGCCGCCGATCGCCCATGCCCCGAAGCCGACCCGCGTGATCTCCATGTCGGTGCGGCCGAGCCGCTTGCGCGGCAGCGTTTCACCTGCAGCCGATGCCATATCCCCGTATCCGTCTCCTGCCCGCACTGCGACGTGCAGGACATAACCACCGATCGCCCGTCTGGCCAGTGGAACGGCGGGAAAGAACCTTCCGGTCAGGCTTTGTTGCGGTGCCGGGCGATTGCCCCGCCGACGAGGGCCGCAACCAGGAGAAGCAGCCCCAGGGGGACCAGCAGGTAGAAGATGGTGAGCGGAAACAGACCGAGGTCGGTGCCGGCCGGGCGCGTCAGGATCATGGCGAGCAATTGCCCACCGAGGATGGCCACAACCCAGCGCCAGACGCGCCGCGGCACCAAATAGCCGAGCGCGCCCGCGGCCAGCACAAGGAGTGGCAGCACCACACTCCACCAGGCGCCGAAATCCCACGCCTCGCGCCGGGCACCGCCGAGCGAAAACACCGCCCAGCCGACAAACCCTGCCGCAGCAGCAATCACCATGGCGGCGGATGGCGACAGTCTGTCCGCCACCCGCGCCACGGTCCGAGCCTCAGCTCTGGGCGTTCTTGGCGAACACCAGCACCGGCTTCTCCCGGTAAAGCTCCGGGAAGGTCGCCTTCAGCGCCGCGATCTTGGGCACGTCATAGAAGAGGATATAGCCCGGATTGATGTTGATCGTGGTGGCGGCGTCCTGGTGATAGTCCTCGGCCTGGAAGAAGTTGGTGTAGGGCGTCACCTCGGTGACGATCTTCTCCGGGAACTTCTTGGTGGCGTCGAGCTGGGTGATGTAGGCCTTGGCGACCTTGGCCTGTTCGTCGTCCATGGTGAACAGCGCCGAACGATAGCTCGGCCCCATGTCAGGCCCCTGATGGTTGAGCTCGGTCGGGTTATGCGCGACCGAGAAGAAGATTTGCAGCAGCCTGCCGTAGGTCACCTTGGCGGGGTCGTAGGTCACCTTGACCAACTCCGCATGACCGGTCGTCTCGGTGCCAACCTGACTGTAGGTCGGGTTGTCGAGCGTGCCGCCGGCATAGCCGGCGATCGCGCTCTCGACACCGTCGACATGCTGGAAGACGCCCTGGATGCCCCAGAAGCACCCGCCGGCGAAGATCGCCGTCTCGCTGCCCGCCGTCGCCGGCTCGTCGACCGCCGGCGGCGGAATCTGCACCACCGGGCCGACGTTCTCGGCACTGGCCTTGCCGCCGTTCAGAGCCGCACCGAACGCGATCGCCGCGAAGACGCCGGCGGCGATCAGTACCGGGGCTTTGTGAATCCGCTTCAAGTCCATGGGAACCTCCATCGGGAGAGAGTGAACGGGAGCGCGCTGCCTCACGCTGTGGCGCGCGGCACGAATTTCAGTGCGACCGAGTTCATGCAGTAGCGCAGGCCGGTCGGCTGCGGCCCGTCGTTGAAGACGTGGCCGAGATGGGCTTCGCAGCGCGCGCAGGAGACCGCCGTGCGCACCATGCCGAAGCTGCTGTCGGAGGTCTCGATCACGTTCTCTGGCGCGATCGGCTGCCAGAAGCTCGGCCAGCCGGTGCCCGATTCGAACTTGGTCTCGGAATCGTACAGCGCCGTGTCGCAGCAGATGCAGCGATAGAGGCCGCTATCGTGGTTGTTGACGTATTCGCCGGTGCCGGCGAATTCCGTGCCCTCCTGCCGGGTCACCCGGAAGGCGAGGTCGGAGAGCTGCGCGCGCCATTCCGCCTCGCTCTTCACCACCTTGGGCACGGTCTCCTTGCCAAGGCTGGCGCCGCTATCTGCGAATTTGACGATCGTCACCATGCCCGGCTCCGTCACGATCGTGCTCGCGCCGGCCTGACCGACCCAACGCACGGCCGCGCCGGCACCGAGCACGCCGGCAAGCGCCGCAGTCGAAAGCAGAAATCGCCGTCGGGTCGTCTCCGCTGGTCTGTGGTGCATGGCGTCCTCTCCATCGTCTTCGGTCTCCTGCGATAGCCGGAATATAGGGGCAGCCCCATGACACGCCCCACTCAATTCGTCTTGAGGATACCGTGACGCCCGCTCACCGTCAGGCGAGCGAAAAGGCGACGATCGCCGCGGTAACGGCTGCGCCCATGGCGGCGAAGCCCGCCAGCAGCCTGCGGTCCCTGGCCGAGCGCGCCGCGTCGGCATAGTCGAAGCGCTCGTAGCGGATGGCGGCGAGCGGCACCCCGGCGTCGCGCAACAGATCGCAGGTGGCGCACATCATGGCGCCAGGCCCGCACAGCATCGCCCTGACGCTTCCCCGGTCGAGCCCGTCCAGTGCCGCTTCGATCGCTGCCGGCGTCACCCGCCCACGCCCGTATGGCCAGTCGGCTTCAGCCTCTTCCGCCAGGAAGACCGCCTTGAGGTCGAGGCCGCCGGCTTCGGCCACGATCCTCTCCGGCGCGATCATCGCGTCGGGCCGCGCGCCCGCATAGACGAGGCGCACCGGCCGTCGGTCGCCGGTCGCCGCAAGCTCGCGCAGTACGGCGAGGATGGGCGCGATACCGACGCCGCCGGCAACCAGCAGCAGCGGCGCGGCGCCATCGTCGGCGACGACGAAGCTGCCATGCGGCGCGTCGAGGCCGACCTTGGTGCCCGGGGGAATGGCGCCGATACCGCCGGTGAAATCACCCTGCTCCTTGATGAGGAATGCGAGGTCGTTGCCGGCCGACGGCGCCGAGGCGATCGAAAACGGGTGGTCGAACAGAGGAAAGCGCCGACCGCCGAAGGCGATCCAGGCGAACTGCCCGGCGCGATAGGCGAGGCCCTTGCCCTTGTCGTGGCGCAGCGTCACCTCCCACAGGCCCTCGGCAACCTTGCGGTTGTCCGCCACCCGCCAATTCGTCATGGCCATGCGCAGGGCCCGGTCGCCATAGACCGTGAGCGCGCTCGCGATGACCGCGATGGCCAGCATCGGCCACAGCGCGTGGAGCGGGAAGAAGCGCGCATAGTGGCCGGCCTTCAGCACATGCAGCACCAGGAAGACCACCGCCGCCAGCGCCAGCAGGCCATGGCTCGCCCGCCACACGCCGTAGCGCGCCAGCCGCTCGCGATAGAGCGCCATCGTCACCAGCACGATGGTCGCCACGCCGGAGATCGTTCCCGTCAGGAAGCGCCGGTCGAAGAACACGTAGACCAGCCAATCGAGGGTCCCGGATGGATCGGCCAAGACGTTGGGCACGATGAAGGTCAATGGATGGATGATCACCATCGCCAGCAGCGCCCGCGCCGACCATTTGTGGAAGGCCATGGTGACGTCGATGCCGATGCGGCCGGACAACAGCTCGAAGCGGCCGGAGGTGACGAACTGCAGCACCAGCGCGACGCCGGCGACCATGCCGGTGGCCGCGGTCGCGTCGCGCCAGGCGAGCCGATGCGACCACCCGGTGAAATAGGCGAAGGCCAGGGGCACGGTCAGTGCCGCCAGGTAGATGAGGGCCAGCCATGGGCCCGAAAGGCCGCGAAGACGCGGCTGAACGCGCGACTGCATGGGTTCGCCGATCCGGCCCGGCGGAGCGGACCGTTCCGTTTGTCTGAACCGTTCACGGGCTGGATAGACCCGTCCCGACGGGCGATTTTGCAGCGGATTGCCGCACCCCCGCGACCGGGATCGGCGCGAAAAATAAGGCCGGCGCAAAAACGCGCCGGCCATCGACAGGGCCCTGTCAAATCGGTTGGCCGATCGTCAACGCCTCATTCGGCGCGCGTCAACCATCCTTGCCGCCATCCTGCGGGCGCCCGGTGACAGCCGCGCGACAGTCCGGTGACCGCCGTCCGGCGCGTCTGGCAATTTGCCCTGGCTTCCGCCATATAGGAGCGGAAAATCTGTGGATTTCTCTTTGGTTCTGGACCCGCCGCCATGACGGCAAGGGCACTTCCTTTTCGCAAGATGAACGGCCTCGGCAACGAGTTCATCGTTTTCGACGGCCGGCACGCACCCGTGCGCCTGACGGCGGACGCGGTTCGTGCGCTCGGCGCCGCGGACGCCCTTGCTTTCGACCAGATGATCACCATCGAGAAGGCGGCGACCCCCGGCGACGACGCCTTCATGCGCATCCACAATCGCGACGGCGGCGAGGTCGATGCCTGCGGCAACGCCACCCGTTGCGTCGGCTGGCTGATCATGGGCGAGACCGGCCGTCCGAGCGCCGCCATCGAGACCAATGCCGGCCTGCTCCGCGCCTATGACGGCGGTCAGCCGGAGTTCGTCACCGTCGACATGGGCCAGCCGCGCTTCCGCTGGGACGAAATCCCGCTGGCCGAGGAATTCCGCGATACCCGCGCCATCGAGCTGCAGATCGGGCCGATCGACGATCCCATTCTGGATTCGCCGGCGGTGGTCAACATGGGCAACCCGCACGCCATCTTCTGGGTGGACGACGTCAACGCCTACGACCTGGAGCGTTTCGGCCCGCTGCTCGAAAACCATCCGATCTTCCCCGAGCGCGCCAATATCTCGCTCGCTCATGTCACCGCGCGCGACGCGATCACGCTCAAGACCTGGGAGCGCGGCGTCGGCATCACACGGGCCTGCGGCACGGCCGCCTGCGCCGCCGCCGTCGCCGCCGCGCGCAAGAAGCTGACCGAGCGGCGCGTCACCGTCACGCTTCCCGGCGGGCCACTCCTGATCGAGTGGCGCGACGACGGCCATGTCTGGATGACCGGCCCGGTGGAGACCGAGTTCGAGGGCACGCTCGACCCCGAGACGCTTGCCTGGGCTGTCACATCCCAGGGCGCCGCCTGATGGGCGCGCCCCGCACCATCACCTTCGGCTGCCGGCTGAATACGCTGGAATCCGAGGTCATGCGCCGCCGCGCCGAGGAAGCCGGCATGGGCGACGCCATCCTCGTCAACACCTGCGCGGTGACGGCGGAGGCCGTCCGCCAGGCGCGCCAGGCGATCCGCAAGGCCCGCCGCGACGACCCGGCGGCCCGCATCGTCGTCGCCGGCTGCGCCGCCCAGATCGATCCCGACACTTTCGCCGCCATGCCCGAGGTCGATCGCGTTCTCGGCAATGCCGAGAAGCTTGAGGCGCAAAGCTACGACTTCGGCCTCGGCGAGACACAGCGTGTCCGCGTCAACGACATCATGTCGGTGAGGGAGACCGCCGGCCATCTGGTCGACGGGCTCGACGGCCGCGCCCGCGCCTTCGTCGAGGTGCAGAACGGCTGCGATCATCGCTGCACCTTCTGCATCATCCCCTATGGACGCGGCAATTCGCGTTCGGTGCCGGCCGGCGCCGTGGTCGATCAGGTGCGCCGCCTCGCCGAAAACGGTTATGCCGAGGTGGTGTTGACCGGCGTCGACATCACCTCCTGGGGCGCCGACCTGCCCGGCGCACCGAAGCTCGGCAGGCTGGTGCGCGCCATCCTCAGCCATGTACCGGAGCTCAAGCGCCTGCGCCTCTCCTCCATCGATTCGATCGAGGTGGACGACGAGCTGATGCGCGCCATCGCCGAGGAGGAGCGGCTGATGCCGCATCTGCACCTCTCGCTCCAGCACGGCGACGACATGATCCTCAAGCGCATGAAGCGCCGGCACCTGCGCGCCGACGCCGTGCGTTTCGCCACCGAGGCGCGCCGTCTGCGCCCCGACGTCGTCTTCGGCGCCGACCTCATCGCCGGCTTTCCGACCGAGACGGAGGCGATGTTCGAGCAGAGCCGCGCGATCGTCGACGATTGCGGCCTCACCCATCTCCACGTCTTCCCCTTCTCGCCGCGTCCCGGCACGCCGGCGGCGCGCATGCCCCAGCTCGACCGGGCCCTCGTCAAGGAGCGCGCCGCGCGCCTGCGGGCCAAAGGCGCGGCCGCGCTTGCCGCCCATCTTGCCGCCGAGCAGGGCGCGACACGGCGCGTGCTCATCGAGCGCGACGGCCGCGGCCGCACCGAGCACTTCACCGAAGCCGCCATCGACAGCGGCGCGCCCGGTGCGATCGTTGCCGCCCGCATCACCGGCCGCACTGACAGCGGGCTCCTCGCCACCGCCTTGCCCGAGGCGGCCTGATGGCGGAGGGCAAGGGATTCTTCGGCCGTCTCAGAGGCGGCAAGCCGGCGGCTGACGAAGCGCCGCCCGCCGAGGCGACCCGCAGCCGAGGCGCCGGCGCCGCGTCAAAGCTGGTTTCAGAAGCTGAAGAGCGGCCTCTCGCGCTCCTCGGGCGCGCTCACCGAGCAGATCGCCTCGGTCTTCACCAGGCGCAAGCTCGATGCCGAGGCGCTGGAAGAGCTGGAGGACATGCTGATCCGCGCCGATCTCGGCGCCGATACCGCCGCCAGGATCGCCGATGCGCTCCGCCAGGGCCGCTACGACAAGGAGATTTCCGACGCCGAGGTGAAGGCGGTGCTCGCCGAGGAGATCACCAAGACCCTGGCGCCGGTGGCGAGCCCCCTCACCCTCGACCCGGCGCTGAAGCCCCATGTGATTCTGGTCGTCGGCGTCAACGGCACCGGCAAGACCACCACCATCGGCAAGCTCGCCGCCAAGCTCCGCGCCGAAGGCAAGTCCGTCGTGCTCGCCGCCGGCGACACCTTTCGCGCTGCGGCCATCGAGCAATTGAAGATCTGGGGCGAGCGCACCGGCGCCACCGTGGTTTCCGGTGCGCAAGGGGCGGACGCCGCCGGCCTTGCCTATGACGCGCTTGAGACGGCGCGCGAGAGACAAGCCGACGTGCTTTTGATCGACACCGCCGGGCGCCTGCAGAACAAGGACGCGCTGATGGCCGAGCTCGAAAAGGTCATCCGCGTCATCCGCAAGGTCGATGCGAGCGCGCCCCATTCGGTGCTGCTGACGCTCGACGCCACCACCGGCCAGAACGCCGTCAGCCAGGTCGATATCTTCGGCAAGCGCGCCGGCGTCACCGGTCTGGTCATGACCAAGCTCGACGGCACCGCGCGCGGCGGCATCCTTGTCGCCATTGCCGCGAAATACGGCCTGCCGGTGCATTTCATCGGCGTCGGCGAAGGCGTCGACGATCTCGAACCCTTCGCCGCGGAGGATTTCGCCCGCGCCCTGGCCGGTCTCTAGGGAGAACGCTGATGAGCAAGGACGCCATCAACCTCGCCGACAAGCTCGCAACCTTCAGCGAAATTTTCGCGCCGCGGACGCTGGCCGAATACAACGGCCACGACATCATGGTCGCCAAGCTCAAGGGGCCCTATGTCTGGCACAAGCATGACGACACCGACGATTTCTTCCTGGTGCTCAAGGGCAGGCTCGATATCGAGCTCAGAGACCGCACGGTGACGCTTCGCCCCGGCGAGATGTTCATTGTCCCCAAGGGCGTCGAGCACCGGCCGGTCGCCAATGAAGAAGTGCATATTCTGCTGATCGAGCCGACCGGCACGCCCAATTCCGGCGATCCGGCCACCGCCGCGCCAAGGCGGCTGGCCTAAAGGCGAGAAACCTATCGATGGCCTTCGAACACGCCCCCAACGAACCGCACACGGCCGAAGAGAAGAAGCTCAATCCCTGGCTCAAGCTGGTGCTCGAGCTGGGGCCGCTCCTGATCTTCTTCTTCGCCAATGCGCGCGGCGAGAAGCTCGCCGAGAGCTGGCCGCTGATCGCCGCGCTCGGCGGGCCGATCTTCTTCGCCACCGCCTCGTTCATCGTGGCGACGGTGCTGGCGCTTGCCATCTCCTATGCGCTCACCCGCCGCCTGCCGCTGATGCCCTTCGTCACCGCCATCGTCGTGGTCGTCTTCGGCGGCCTGACGCTGTGGCTGCACGACGCCACCTTCATCAAGATGAAGCCGACGATCATCTACGTGCTCTTCGGCGCGGTGCTGCTCGGCGGTCTCGTCTTCGGCCGCTCGCTGCTCGGCTACGTCTTCGACGCCATGTTCAAGCTGTCGGACGAGGGCTGGCGCAAGCTCACCTTCCGCTGGGGCGTGTTCTTCCTTGCGCTCGCCGTCCTCAACGAGATCATCTGGCGCAACGTCTCCACCGACACCTGGATCGCCTTCAAGGTCTTCGGCTTCCTGCCGCTCACCTTCGTCTTCGCCCTGGCGCAGATGCCGCTCATCAACAAGCACACGCTGGCCGAGGAGAGCGAAGGCTCCTGAGCCGTCAGCTCCCGGCGCCTTGCCCGAGCACTTTCTCGATCTCGGGCACCAGGTCCTTGGCCACCGTCTCGTCGGTCAGAGGGCCGATATATTTCTTGGCGATGATGCCGTCGGCGCCGACCAGATAGGTCTCCGGCACGCCATAGGCGCCCCAGTCGATGAAGGTGCGCCCGCTCTCGTCGGTGCCGATGGCCGCGTAGGGGTTGCCCATCTCGGTGAGCAGCGCGAGCGCGTTCTGCGGCTTGTCCTTGTAGTCGATGCCGACCAGCCGGATGCGCTTGTCCTTGGCGATTTTCTCCAGCACCGGGTGCTCCTGCCGGCAGGGCACGCACCACGAGGCGAAGATGTTGACCAGCGTCAGCTGCCCGTCGAGGTCGGCACGCGAAAGCCCCGGCACGCCAGCGCCTTCCAGCGCCGGCAGGGAGAAGTCGGGCGCCGGCTTGCCGATCAGCACCGAGGGCACGACGTCCGGCCCGACACGGGAATCGAGCCGCACCAGGAAGATCGCCGCCAGGCCGAGAAATAGCGCCAGCGGCAGCAGCATGACCGGCCTGAAACGCCAACCCGGCTTTGGCTCGCTGGCTTCGCTCATGGTGCAGCGCGCTCCGAACGCCGGCGGACGCCGCGGGCCTCCAGCTCGGCCAGTCGCCGCCTTTGCAGCCGCCCGTCGAGGACGATCCACGCGATCATGGCGACGATCACGACCACCGTCACCAGATAGGACGCGATGATGAAGCCGGCATGGTCCCACATGGCGCTCAGCCTCCGGCCCCGGAGGCGGCCGCGATCTCCAGCGTGTGCACGCGCCGGCGCAGGATCTCGTTGCGGATCGCCATGGCGAGCAGCGCCGCGAACATCAGCGTCATCGCCGCCATCATCACGAAGAGCGGGATGAGCATGGTGATGTCGATTGTGGGACCGGTCGCGAGGAAGATGCTCTCGCCCTGGTGCAGCGTGTTCCACCACTCGACCGAGAACTTGATGATCGGCAGGTTGATGGTGCCGACCAGCGTCAGCACCGCCGCCGCCCGCGCCGCGCGGCCGGGATCGGGCACCGCCTGCCACAGGGCGATCAGGCCGAGATACATCAAAAACAGCACCAGCTCTGAGGTCAGCCGCGCGTCCCATACCCACCATGTGCCCCACATCGGCTTGCCCCACAGCGAACCGGTGACGAGCGCGATGAAGGTGAAGGCGGCGCCGAGCGGCGCGGCGCTCTTGGCGGTGACGTCGGCCAGCGGGTGGCGCCAGACCAGCGTGCCCAGCGAAGCGATCGCCATCACGCCATAGGCGAGCATCGACAGCCACGCGGCCGGCACATGGATGAACATGATGCGCACCGTCTCGCCCTGCTGGTAGTCCGGCGGCGCCTCGAAGAAGGAGAGGTAGAGCCCGGCGGCGAGCAGCACCAGCGTCGCCCCCCACAGAAGCGGCAGCGCCCGGCCGGAATAGCCCAGGAAACGGGTGGGATTGGCGAGATCGACGATGGCCATGGACACGGTTCTAGGGGCGGATTGTGGCTTCGGCAATGCGGAGGCTATTCCATCCCGATCCTGAGCGCCGCGGCGCCGGCGACCGGCGCCACCACGGCGGCGACCAGCGTCAGCGCCACCAGGATGAGGAGCGGCGGGGCGAGCGCCATCGGCCCGATCAGCGCATAGGTGGCGCTCACCCCGAAGATCAGCACGGGGATGGTGAAGGGCAGAACCAGAACGGCGACCAGCAGGCCGCCGCGGCCGAGCGCCGTCATCAGCGCCGCCCCGATGGCGCCGATCAGCGTCAGGGCCGGCGAGCCGATGAGGAGCGTCAGCGTGGTGATGCCGAGCGCCGCCGGCTCCATGCCGAGCAGCAGGCCCAGGAGCGGGCTCGCCACCACCAGCGGCAGCGCCGTCGCAACCCAGGCGCCGGCGCATTTGGCGAGCACCGTCACCTCCAGCGGCAGGCCGGAAAGCGCCAGGAGGTCGAGCGTGCCGTCCTCCCTGTCCTCGCCGAACAGCCGGTCGAGGCCGAGGAGGGTGGCGAGCAGCGCCCCGATCCACAGCATCGCCGGCCCGATCCGCGCCAGAAGCTTGAGGTCCGGCCCAACCCCGAAGGGCACCACGGTGACCACCGCGGCGAAGAAGACCAGCCCGATGAAGGCGCCGCCGCCGCTCTTCAGCGACAGGCGCGCCGTCTGCCCGGCGATGGCCGCGAAGCCGGCGATCATGCTGGCGCCCCCAGAGCCAGCGTCGCCGCGGGCTGCACCGGCAGGTCGCGATGGGTGGCGGCGATCGCCATGCCGCCGCCGGCAAGGTGGTCGGCGATCAGCCGGCCGAGCCCGGCCTCGGCGGCGGCGTCGAGCGCCGTCGCCGGCTCGTCGAGCAACCACAGCACCCGCCGCGACACCAGCAGACGCGCCAGCGCCACGCGCCGCTTCTGACCGGCCGAGAGCACCGAAGCATGGAGGTCGCCGAGCGGCTCGAGGCCGACCGCGGCGAGCGCCGCGTCGATATCGCCGCCGCCCCACAGCTTCCGCCAGAAGGCGAGGTTCTGGCGCACCGTCAGCCCGGCTTTGAGCGCGTCGAGATGGCCGAGATAGTGGACGTTCTCGCCGATACCGGCATCCCCGGCGCCCTCCAGCACCACCGACCCGGCGGCGGGCCTGAGAAGCCCGGCGACCAAACGCAGCAGCGTCGACTTGCCGGCGCCGTTCGGCCCGGTGACGGCAAGCAGCGCGCCCGGCTGAAGCGCGAAGGAGAGGTCGGCGAAGACCGGCCGCCCGCCGCGCACCGCCGCAAGGCCCGTCGCGGTCAGGCGCATGGCGACAGACGCTCCGCAGCGTTGCCCCGGCGGCATCGCCGGTCGGAAATCCGCAGCATCCCGGCGCCGCCCGCCCCTTGATCGTCTGGCATCACCATCCAGTTTTCACTATAAGGCCCGCGACCTCTGCCGTCGCCTCCATGCCGGTGTGCCGCATTTCCCCTCACCGCGCCAGCGGGCGTCTCGCTTGACAGGACCCAAGGAGTATCAGGACGTGGCCACGTCGCTCGACAGCTTCAAATCGCGGCGCACCCTCACCGTCGGGAGCGCCAGCTATGCGTATTACAGCCTCCCCGACGCGGAGAAGAACGGGCTTGCCGGCATTTCCCGCCTGCCCTTCTCGCTGAAGGTGCTGCTCGAGAACCTGCTGCGCCACGAGGACGGGCGCACGGTCACCGCCGACGACATCCGCGCCATGGCCGCCTGGCTCACCACCCGCACCAGCGACCGCGAAATCGCCTTCCGCCCGGCGCGCGTTCTCATGCAGGATTTCACCGGCGTGCCGGCGGTGGTCGATCTCGCCGCCATGCGCGACGCCATGGTTGCGCTCGGCGGCGACCCGGCGCGCATCAACCCGCTGGTGCCGGTCGATCTGGTCATCGACCACTCGGTCATGGTCGACCAGTTCGGCAATGCGCGCGCCTTCCAGGCCAATGTCGAGCGCGAATATGAGCGCAACGGCGAGCGCTATTCCTTCCTGCGCTGGGGCCAGTCGGCCTTCGAGAATTTCCGCGTCGTGCCGCCGGGCACCGGCATCTGCCACCAGGTCAATCTCGAATATCTCGCCCAGACCGTGTGGACCGGCAAGGAGGACGGCGCCACCGTCGCCTATCCCGACACGCTGGTCGGCACCGACAGCCACACCACCATGGTCAACGGCCTCGCCGTTCTCGGCTGGGGCGTCGGCGGCATCGAGGCCGAGGCCGCCATGCTCGGCCAGCCCATCTCCATGCTCATCCCCGAGGTCGTCGGCTTCCACATGAGCGGCCGCCTGCCCGAAGGCATCACCGCCACCGATCTGGTGCTCACCGTCACCCAGATGCTGCGCAAGAAGGGCGTCGTCGGCAAGTTCGTCGAGTTCTTCGGGCCCGGCCTGTCGCACCTGTCGCTGGAGGACCAGGCGACCATCGCCAACATGGCGCCGGAATACGGCGCCACCTGCGGCTTCTTCCCCGTCGACAAGGACACGCTCGCCTATCTCAAGGCGACCGGCCGCGAGGCCGAGCGCATCGCGCTTGTCGAGGCCTATGCCAGGGCGCAGGGCATGTTCCGCGAGGACGGCACGCCCGATCCGATGTTCACCGACACCCTGTCGCTCGATCTTGCCACCGTCGTCCCGTCGATGGCGGGGCCGAAGCGTCCCGCAGGACCGCGTCGAACTGGCCCATGCCGACAGCGCCTTCGAGGCGGCGCTCGCCGACATCCGCGACATCAACGCCGGCGACCAGGCCTCCGACATGGACGAGGAAGGCGGCGGCTCGGTGCCCGAGCTCTATCGCTCGGCCAAGGTCGACGACAAGGATTACCGGCTCACCGACGGCGACGTCGTCATCGCCGCCATCACCTCGTGCACCAACACCTCCAATCCGAGCGTGCTCATCGCCGCCGGCCTGGTGGCCAAGAACGCCCATGAGAAGGGGCTGACCTCCAAGCCCTGGGTGAAGACGTCGCTGGCGCCGGGCTCCCAGGTGGTCACCGAATATCTCGCCAAGGCCGGATTGCAGGAGCACCTCGACGCGCTCGGCTTCAACCTCGTCGGCTATGGCTGCACCACCTGCATCGGCAATTCCGGCCCGCTGGCGGAAGAGATTTCCGATGCGATCGGCGCGAAGGAACTGGTCGTCGCCTCGGTGCTTTCCGGCAACCGCAACTTCGAGGGCCGCGTCAATCCGGACACCCGCGCCAACTACCTCGCCTCGCCGCCGCTGGTGGTCACCTATGCGCTGACCGGCACCATGCGCGTCAACGTCACCACGGACCCGATCGGCACGGCCAGCGGACGGCACGCCCGTCTATCTCAAGGACATCTGGCCGACATCGAAGGAGGTGGCCGACCTCATCCGCACCACCGTCAGCGAGGAGATGTTCCGCTCGCGCTATGCCGACGTCTTCAAGGGCGACGACGAGTGGCGCAAGATCGCGGTCACCGGCGGCCAGACCTACGACTGGTCGGACGGCTCGACCTATGTGCAGAACCCGCCCTATTTCGAGGGCATGGGCATGACGCCCGAGCCGGTCGAGGACATCGTCGGCGCGCGCGTGCTCGGTCTCTTCCTCGATTCGATCACCACCGACCACATCTCGCCCGCCGGTTCGATCAAGCGCGACGGGCCGGCCGGCGAATATCTCATCTCGCACCAGGTGCGCCCGGTCGAGTTCAATTCCTACGGCTCGCGCCGCGGCAACCACCAGGTGATGATGCGCGGCACCTTCGCCAACATCCGCATCAAGAACCAGATGGTGCCGGGCGTCGAAGGCGGCGTCACCGTCCACCATCCCTCCGGCGAGGCGCTGTCCATCTACGATGCCGCCATGCGCTACGCGGAGGAGAAGGTGCCGCTGGTCATCTTCGCCGGCAAGGAATACGGCACCGGCTCGTCGCGCGACTGGGCGGCCAAGGGCACGCGCCTGCTCGGCGTGCGCGCCGTCATCGCCGAGAGCTTCGAGCGCATCCACCGCTCCAACCTGGTCGGCATGGGCGTCCTGCCGGCGGTCTTCGCCGACGGCACCACCTGGAAGTCGCTTGAGCTCAAGGGCGACGAGACGGTGACAATCCGCGGACTGGCCGTGGGCCTTCAGCCGCGCCAGACGCTCACCGCCGAGATCGCCTATGCCGACGGCCGCAAGCGTGAGGTGCCGCTCACCTGCCGCATCGATACGCTCGACGAGCTCGAATACTTCCGCAATGGCGGCATTCTGCATTACGTGCTGCGCCAGCTCGCCGCCTGAGCGGGCCCCAAGCGATCACGGGGGCGTGCGGCCGGCCCGCGGCCGCTCTCACCCGAACGTGACTCGAACTTGACCCCCCTCGGCCATAGGTTGACTGTGGGCGGCTTGGGCTGGCCGGAGGTTCCGGCACCCGCTGGGATCAAACGTGCAGGCCTCATGAAAACGACGATTTCCGCGATTGCTTTCAGCGCATTGGTCGCCGGCACGCTGCTGACGGCGCTCCCGGCTGCTGCCCAGTCACAGGGGGCCGAGATCAAGGGCGTTGTCGAGCTGTTCACCAGCCAGGGTTGCTCGTCCTGTCCGCCGGCCGACAAGCTGCTCGGCCAATATGCCGAGCGCAACGACCTGCTGGCGCTGTCCTACAACGTCGACTACTGGGACTATCTCGGCTGGAAGGACACGCTCGCCAGTCCCGACAACACCAGCCGCCAGCGCAACTACGCGCTCGCGCGCGGCGACGGCCAGGTCTACACGCCCCAGGCGGTGATCGACGGCCGCACCCACGCCGTCGGATCGAACCAGGCCCAGATCGACGCGGCGCTCGCCAAATACTCCGACGGCCTGCCGGTGCATCTGTCGCTGTCCTCGACCGGCGATGCCGTCACCGTCGACATCGACGCCGCCGACCCGGCCAAGACCGCCATGCCGCACGCCACGTTGTGGCTGGTGATGTACGACCGCTCGGTCACCGTGCCCATCGGTCGCGGCGAGAACAGCGGCCGCACGATCACCTACAACAATGTCGTCAGAAAGCTCCGCCCGGTCGCCATGTGGAAGGGCGATGCGATGTCCGTCGATCTGCCCAAGAGCGAGATGAAGCAGGCCGACGTCAGCCGCTGCGCCGTGCTTCTTCAGGCCGAGACCAAGGACGGCCTGCCCGGCCCGATCCTCGGCGCCGCCACCATCGAGATGACCGGGACGTAGGAAGGCGAGCGAATGGTGAGTAGCGAATAGCGAATAGTGGGTGGCTGCTGGACTATTCGCCACTCCCTATTCGCTATTCGCTACTTCCCAGCCCCTTCTCGATCAGCCGTGCGATGCGCGCCGCGTGGTCGGCGGGATCGTCGGGCACCTCGCCGTCGAGGATCTTCGCCTCGCCATAGAGGATCACCGCCGCGTCATCGAGCACCTCGGCCTCGCCGCCCGACACCTTGCCGGCGAGCGCCTTCACCAGCCCGTGCGTCGGGTTGAGCTCGAGCACCGGCGCGGCATGGGTCTTGAGTTCGCCGGCGCGCGTCAGGATCTTTTCGAGCTGCCGGTCCGGACCCATCTCCGGCGCCACCAGACAGACCGCGCTGGTTGCCAGCCGCTTCGATACCCGCACCTCGCTCACCTTGTCGCCGAGCGTCTGCTTGAAGCGCGCGGCAAGCGTCGCCACCGCACTGTCCGGCGCCGCCTCGTCCGCACTGGCGCCCTCGGTGAGCGGGATCAGGTCGAGGTCGGCCGCCCCTTGCGTCACCGACTGGAAGGGCTTGCCGTCGAAGCCCAGCGCCGTGCGCACCCAGAAGGCGTCGACCGGGTCGGAGAGCAGCAGCACCTCGACGCCGTGGCGGGCGAAGCCTTCCAGATGCGGGCTCGCCTGGATCGCCGCCGCGTCGTCGCCGAGCGCGTAATAGATCGCCGTCTGGTTGGGCCGCATGGCCGCCACCACGTCGGCGAGGCTGCGCCACGCTTCGCCGCCGGTCGTCGTCTTGAAGCGGGCTATCTTGTAGAGCGCGTCGCGCCGCTCGGCGTCCTCGTAGAGGCCCTCCTTGAGCACCGCGCCGAAAGCACCCCACACCTTTTCGAAAGTTTCCTTGTCCTCGCCGGCGAGCTTGTCGAGTTCGGTGAGGATGCGCGAGGTCACCGCCTTGCCGATTGCCGAGAGCACCGGATTGGTCTGCAGCATTTCGCGCGACAGGTTGAGCGGCAGGTCCTCCGAATCGATCACGCCGCGCACGAAACGCAGCCAGGCCGGCAGGATGTCGGCATCGTCGGTGATGAACACCCGGCGCACATAGAGCTTGATGCGCCCCTTGCGCTCCGGATTGAACAGGTCGAACGGCTTCATCGACGGCACGAAGACGAGCACCGAATATTCGCTGCGCCCCTCCGCCCGGTAATGCACGGTCAGCGCCGGCTCGTCGTACTGGCCGCTGACGTGGCCGTAGAACTCGGCGTATTCCTCCTTGCCGACTTGCGCCTTCGGCTTGCGCCACACGGCGCTGCCGTCGGCCAGCGTCTTTTCCGCCTCGCCGTCGCCGACCTCGAGCATGATCGGCACCGGCACATGCGCCGAATAGGCCGTGACCACGCGCTCGATCGTGCCGGCTTCCGCATACGTCCTTGGCGTCGTCGAGAAGCGTGAGCACCACGCGCGTGCCGCGCGCCGGCGCCGCGTCAAGCGGCGCCTCCTCGACGCTGTAGCTGCCCTTGCCGTCGGAGCGCCAGCGCCATGCCTCTTCGGAGCCGGCCTGGCGCGAGGTGACCTCGACCTCCGCCGCCACCATGAAGGCGGAATAGAAGCCGACGCCGAACTGGCCGATCAGTCCGCTCTTGTCGGCGTTCTCCGGCAGGCTTTCCAGGAAGGCGCGGGTTCCCGAACGCGCGATCGTGCCGAGATTGTCGATCAGCTCCTCGCGGCTCATGCCGATGCCGTTGTCCGCGACCGTCAGCGTGCCGGCGGCCTTGTCGGCGGAGAGCACGATGCGGAACGGCGCCTCGTCGGCCGCCAGTTCCGGCTCGGACAGGGCGCGCGTGCGCAGCCGCTCGCAGGCATCGGCGGCGTTGGAAATCAGCTCGCGCAGAAAGACGTCGCGGTTGGAATAGACCGAATGCACCATCAGGTGCAGCAGGCGGGAGACCTCCGCCTCGAAGGCCCGCGTCGTCGGCCCGTCGCCGCCGGTCGCTGTTTCGCTCTCGGCCATGTCGTTTCCTCGGAAGATGGAAAAGGCTGTCGAGGCGAGATATCGCCGTTGACGGCGCGGCTTTCAAGCCTTGGCGCGGCGCCGGAAGCGGCCCCCAAACGCAAATTGGCCGGCACGAGGCCGGCCAATGTTGCCACGAAACAGGAACGCCAGGGGGTTCGGCCCGACAAAAACCTCGGGGGGCTGGGGGGCTGAGAAACTACCGTGGTTCCCGCCGAGCCGAACCATCTGAGGCAACGATTCGATGTTCGCTCGCCAAGGTGTTCGGGCGGCGGCGGAAAAAGGGCAAAATCGTGGAATCGCACAAGTCGCCGTTTACCCGGCGAAATTTCGCCCTTTCCGCCAAACCGGCAGGATTCCGCGCTCTTGCCTTGCCCGGAAAACGGGGCAATCATGACAGCGGGATGACGCGAGAAGAACCATGAGCGAGACGGAAGACAAAGAGCCGTCCGGCGGCCGGGCGAACCTGATCGCCCTCGCCGCCAGGCCAACGACCCCACCACCCGGGCCAGTCGGCTTCAATCGTCAGGAACTCAACCAGATTCTGGACGTGTACGGCCGCAAGGTCGCCGACGGCGAATGGCGCGATTACGCCATCGATTGCGAGCGCGATCAGGCCGTTTTCTCGATCTTCCGCCGATCCTCGGAAGTTCCGCTCTACCGGATCATCAAGCAGCCGCGTCAGGCGCGCCGCCAGGGCCTGTGGTCGCTGGTCACCGCCACCGGGCTGATTCTGAGGCGCGGCCACGACCTGGCCAACGTTCTCAGGGTCATCGACCGGCGCCTGAAGATCGTCGCCTGACCATTCCACGACACCCGAAGGCCCGCGCGCGGTCCCCCCACGGCACGGGCCCGCGTTTGGGGTCCTCTCCCCCCTTGCGGGGGAGAGACAGAGAGGGGGGTATGGGCACGGGGCGCCGCTCCCGAATCACACCGGCATGATTCCGTCGCGGAACGCCTGAGTCGTCTGCAAGTTCAACGCGTCGGCGCCGTCGTCGCGCCCGGTCCCAGCGCCCGCTGCATGATCACCGTGTCCAGCCAGCGGCCGTGCTTGAAACCGACATTCTTCAGCGTGCCGGCCAGCGCGAAGCCCGCCGCCCGGTGCAGGCGCACCGAAGCTTCATTGGCGGAATCGCCGATCACCGCCACCATCTGGCGGAAGCCGAGCTCGGTGGCATCGTCGATCAGGCGGCGCAGCAGCGATCCGCCGATGCCCTGGCCACGGGCCTCGACCGACAGATAGACCGAATCCTCCACCGTGTGGCGATAGGCCGGGCGATCGCGATAGGACCCGGCATAGCCGTAGCCGAGCACCTGTTTCCCCCGTTCGGCGACCACATAGGGATAGCTTCCGGCGGCAAGGCGCGTGAAGCGCGCGGTCATCTCCGCTTCGTCCGGCGGCACCACCTCGAAGCTCGCCGTGCCCGTCGCGACCGCCTCGGCATAGATTTCGGTGATCGCCGCAAGATCGGCCGCCGCTGCCGGCCGGATGACGATGTCGCTCATTGTGCCGCCCCAAAAAGCAAAAAGGGCGCGGCCGAACCGCGCCCTTGTCAATCATTGCATGGCCGTGTTCGCCTAGTTCCGCTGGCCGAACAGGCGAAGCAGCATCAGGAACAGGTTGACGAAATCGAGGTAGAGGCTGAGCGCGCCCATGATCGCCTTGCGGCCGGCCACCGTGCCGTCGTCGCCGACATAGTACATTTCCTTGATCTTCTGGGTGTCGTAGGCGGTGAGCCCGGTGAAGATCAGCACGCCGACGACCGAGATGGCGAACTGCAGCGCGCTCGAATGCCAGAACATGCCGACAAGCATGGCCAGGATCAGGCCGAACAGGCCCATCATCAGGAACGAGCCCATGCCGGTCAGGTCACGCTTGGTGGTGTAGCCCCACAGGCTCATCGCGCCGAAGGTGCCGGCGGTGATGATGAAGACCTGGGTGATGCTGGTCATGGTGTAGACCGCGAAGATCGCCCCCAGCGATACGCCGAGCAGCGCCGCATAGACCCAGAACATTGTCTGGGCGGCGCCGACGCTCATCTTGCTGATGCGGAACGAGAGGTAGAACACGAGGCCGAGCGGCGCCAGCACCAGCACCCACATCAGCGGTGAGCCGAACAGGGCCTGGCCGAACGAGGTCAGCGTCATCTGGCCGCCGACTTCGGTGAAGGACAGCGAGAAGGTGCCGTAGGCCGCCAGCCCGGTGAGCACCAGACCGATCGCCATATAGTTGTAGACGCGGATCATGTGCGCCCGCAGGCCCGCATCGATCGCGCTTTCGGCGCCGCGCGCGGCCGTTGCGCCGTAGCGGGGCTGGTTGTCGTAGTTCGCCATCGAAAGGTCCCTTCTTTCGTTACAAATCGGCGCGGCCCACAGGGCCCGGCGCACGTGCCGGAGAATATGGGCTGCGGCTCCAGCCTAAACAAGTACCATGACATGAGCTTAATGAACGGTGAGCGGCCGGAATCGGGGCAAAAAAGACCCGCCACCCCCTTTACAGACCCGCCGCGAAGCAGCGAGTCTGCTTCTCAGGACGACGGCCGCCGGGAGACACGCAAGATGCCGCGCCTCTTCACCGGAGTGGAAATCCCCAAGGGGATCGCTGAGCGTCTGTCATATCTCCGCGGCGGCCTGCCCGGCGCCCGCTGGATCAGCACCGAAAACTACCACCTGACGCTGCGCTTCATGGGCGATATCGACATGATCGCCGCCGAGGCGATCGCCGAGGCGCTGGCGCGGGTGCGCCGCATCGCCTTTTCGCTGCGCATCACCGGGGTGGGAACGCTCGGCACCCGCAAGCCGCACGCCATCGTCGCCCGCGTCGAACCGTCGCCGCCGCTGACCGAGCTTCAGGCCGAGCACGAGCGCCTGATGCAGCGCATCGGCCTGCCGCCGGAGGGGCGCAAATATACGCCGCACATCACGCTCGCCCGCCTGCGCCACGCCAATGCCCGCGACATCGCCGACTATCTGACGCTGCGCGGCGGCTTCTCCACCCAGCCGGTCGCGGTCGACCGCTTCGTGCTGTTCTCCTCGCGCGATTCGGTCGGCGGCGGACCCTATGTCGTCGAGGAGGGCTACCCGCTGATTCCCCAGAGCGGCGAGCCGACCCGGCTGAGCGCCTGAGCGCAGGCCGGGCAACGCTTGCGGCGGCGCATCCGCCGCCCCATCTTTTCCCGGTTGGCCAGACGGAGAGGACGGTGATGACCAAGGTGCTCTACGGCGAGATTCTGGGGCCGGAAGGCGAGGAACAGCGCCAACGGCGGGTGCGCAGCAAGTTCTGGGCGACCTTCCGCAAGGCCGCCCGCTACATTCCCTTCGCCGAGGACCTGGTCGCGGCCTATTACTGCGCCTTCGACCCGGCGACGCCGACCCGGGTCCGCGCCGTTCTCATCGGCGCGCTCGCCTATTTCGTCCTGCCGCTCGACGCCATCCCCGATTTCATCGCCGGTCTCGGCTTCACCGATGACGTCACCGTGCTCATCGCCGCCATCGCCACCGTCGGCGCCTACATCACCCCGGCGCACCGCGCCGCCGCCCGGCGCGCGCTCGACGAGACGCAGCGCTGACCGGCGGTCTTGCGGTTGCGGATCACATTGTCGTCCGATTTCGCCGGTTTACCTTGCACCGTGCAATTTGCGGCGGAAAAGCCCCGTCTGCGGATTGCCGGACGCTTCACGAAATAGTAACCCCGGTGGGCGACGTTTAATAAATGTTTATCGAGGCGGACAAATCGGTGACGAGGGCGACGGACCGGCGGCCGCGTGAGAGGATGATGACGTCACGCTTCTTGCTCCTGGCAGGCGCCCTGATCGCGTCGACGAGCCTTGCCGCCGCGCAGGCGCCGACTTCGCTCGGCACCTTCAAGGCCTGGAACGCATACGTATCCGACAACAACGGCAAGACCTGCTTCGCTGCCGCCCAGCCGCAGAACTCGAAATACACCAGGACGGTTTCGCGTCGCGGCGACACCTTCTTCATGATCACCACGATTCCGTCGAAGAGCATCAGGAACGAGGCGAGCACCATCATCGGCTTCCCGTTCAAGGCCGGCAGCGACGTGACCACCAATGTCGACGGCACCGATTTCAAGATGTTCTTCAACGACGCCGCCGGCGAGACCTCGTGGGCGGTGCCGGATCAGGAGGCCGCGCTGATCGAGGCCATGAAGAAGGGCACGACGATGACCGTCGCCAGCACCTCCAGCCGTGGCACTGGCGTGACCGACACCTATTCGCTGCTCGGCATCACCGCCGCGCTCGACGCCATCGCCAAGGAGTGCCCGTAGCGGCCCACCGCTCACGCGGGCACCGCTGCGCTCAGGCGTCTTCTGTCTCGTCGCCCATCGCCTGGATCGCGTCGGCAAGCGCCAGCGTGCGCCGCGCCATGCGTTCGTGCAGGCGCTCCACCATCCGCCCGTCGACCGTGATGACGCCCTTGCCGACATTGTCCGGCGCGGCGAAGCCCTCGATCACCCGGCGCGCCCAGACGAGATCCTCGGCCGACGGAGCGAAGGCGGCATTGGCGACCGGCACCTGATTCGGATGGATGACGGTCTTGCCGTCCATGCCGAGGTCGCGTCCCTGCCGGCATTCGTCGGAAAGCGCCTGCAGGTCTTCCAGATCGTTGAAGGTGCCGTCGAGCACGGCGAGCCCGTGCGCCCGCGCCGCCACCACCACCTGGGCGAGATGGGCCTGTAATGCGGCACGCCCCGGCCGGATGACGGCGCCGAGTTCGGCGGCAAGATCGTTGGTGCCGACCACGTAGCAGGTGACCGCCGGCGCCGGCATCGCGGCAATCGCCGCCATGGCGCTGGCATTGAGCACGGCGGCCGGCGTCTCGATCATTGCCCACAGATTCATCGTCTTGGGCGCATGGGCGGCGGCCAGCGCCGCCCGTGTGCGCCGCACGTCGTCGGTGCGCGACAGCTTCGGCACCAGAATGGCGTCCGGGTGCGCCGCCGCCATGGCGGCGACGTCGCGGGCGATCCACGGCGTGTCGAGGCCGTTGATGCGCACCACGATCTCGCGCCGTCCCGTGGTCAGCTCGCTGACAATCGCGGCCACCGCGTCGCGCGCCTTGTCCTTGCGGTCCGGCGCCACCGAATCCTCCAGGTCGAGGATGAGCACGTCGGCGGCGATGGTCTTGCCTTTTTCGAGCGCCCGCGCGTTCGACCCGGGGATGAACAGCGCACTTCGCCGCGGCCGCAGATCTGCCGGCATGAGGTTTTCCTTCTCGGCCCCGTTCAAACTCGTCCCGCCGTCGGCTTTGCTCAACTGTCAGAATATCCGATAGATGACAAGACATATCCGGGCGCCGGAGCCTTCATGGGCAAACCATCGGTCATCGTCGTCAACAGCCTTGTCGCCCGCGGCAGCGTCGGCGGCCGGGCGAGCGTCTTTGCCCTTGAGCGGCTGGGCTTCCCCGTCATCTTCGCGCCGACGCTGGTGCTGCCCTGGCATCCCGGCCATGGCCGCGCCACGCGCGTCGCACCGGACACCGCAAGCTTCGCCGGGCTGCTTGCCGACCTCGCCGCCGCACCCTGGCTCGGTGACGTCGGCGCCGTCATCACGGGCTATTTCGGCGAGGCCGGCCAGATTGCCCCGACGGCACGCCTGGTCGCCGCGCTCAAGGCGGCCAACCCGGCGGCGATCCACCTCTGCGACCCGATCATCGGCGACACCGGCGGCCTCTTCCAGCCGGAGGCCGTGGCATCCGCGATCCGCGACCAGCTGCTCCCGCTCGCCGATATCGCAACGCCCAACCGCTTCGAGTTCGACTGGCTCACCGCCGGCCATGACGGCCACGCCGCGGCCGTACCGCAGGAGGTCGTCGTTACCTCGGCGGCGACACATGCCCGCGCCATCGACACCCTGGTCGTCACACCGGCGGGCCGCTTCCGCGTCAGCCATCGCTTTCTGCCCGACAACGCGGTGCACGGCACCGGCGATCTCTTCGCCGCGCTCTATCTCGGCCATCGCCTCGATGGGGTCGCACCGGCCGAGGCCGCCGCCCGCGCCGCCGGCACCGTTTGCCGCATGGTCGAAATGGCCAACCGGGAGGGTCTCGACGAAATGCCTCTGGCCGCCGGCCAGGAGGCGATCGCCGCCCCGGGGACCGACGTCACGATCGAGAAACTGGAGGACGGCGGCTAGCTCTCGCGGTGGAAGACGCCGAAGCGGAAGCCGAGATAGGAAGCGCCCATGGCGATGGCCGTGCTCACCACCTGCGCGGCGAACGGCCATGTCGCCGGCCAGGCCAGCAGGATTCCCGCATAGACCAGATAGTTCAGCGCATTGGCGCTGCCGGCGACCGCGACGAAGCGGGCGAATTCGCCGAAGCTCGGCGGTGTCTTGACCGCGAAGGTCACGTTGCGGTGCATCAGCCAGGCGAACACCATGGCGCAGGCGATGGAAATAAGCCGGCTGACGAACGGGTTGAGCCCGGCGAGATGGATGAGGCCGAGATTGATGCCGAGGTCGACCACAAAGGCGCTGCCGCCCGAGAAGAGGAAGCCGCCCCAGTGACGGAACGAGCGGTAGTCGAGCGGCGCATGGTTCCCGGTCATGTCAGCCCGCCCGCCCAGGGAAAACCGGCGGCGTCGCGCTCCGTCACGTGCCAGATGAGCGCCGGCAGGTCGTCGCGGCCGGCGAGATAGGCGTGTTCCTCCGGCCGCCGCTGGGCGATCTCGTCGGCCGCGCCCAGCGCGTCGTCCGCCAGGCCCGGATGGCACATGATCATCGGCCGCGGCCCGGGCTGGATCAGGAAAGCGTCGAACTCGCGGGCATAGGGCAGGGCGCCGAAGGTCGAATAGCCGGAGAAGCCGCGATTGGTGGCAAAGCCCGCCGCCTCGACCGTCTGGCGGAAGCCGAGGGCCAGCATCGCCGCGCTCAGCGCCTTGCCGGCCACCACCCTGCGCCCGAGGATCGCAGCGATGCGGTCGGCCGGGTCGCGGACGAGCGGCCCGCCTGCGGGGAAACGGCGTTGCAGCACCGTCACCAGCGCCGCGCGAATGCCGGGCAGCGCATGGACGTGGTGATGGCCGTCGATGAAATCGGGCGGTGCGCCGGCCACCGCCTCGAAGCGGTCGAGCTGCCGGTCGATCTCGCCGGCAACCTCTTCTCTGTCGATGGCGCGGCTGACCGCCCGGCTGACCACCCTGTCGGGCGGCGGCAATGTGCCCCCCGGTGCGAGCTTGGGCATGGGCCCCAGTGGCGCCCCGAAGGTGAAGTTGAGATGGAGCCCGAGGGCGAAGCGGTGGCGCAGCGCCACCGCTGCCGCCGCCACGTCTGGCCACATCGGCATGTTGACCATGGCGCTGGTCGCCGACAGCCGGCCGGCTTCGGCCAGCGCCAGGATGCCGTCCGAAATGCCCCTGGTCATGGCGAAATCGTCGGCGCAGAGGATGACCGGCGCCGGTGCCGTCATGCCGGCCTCTTTGCCGGCTTCGCCCTGGACACCGCGGCGGCGGGGGCGGCGGCGCCGGCCGTGCCGATCTCCTCGGAGACCACATAGAGCGGCCGCGCCTTCACCTCCTCGTAGATGCGCGCCAGATATTCGCCGATGACGCCGAGCGAGACGAGCTGCACGCCGGCGAAGAACATGATCGACACGATCAACGACGGGAAGCCGGGCACGTCGATCCCGACGAAGAGGCTGCGCAGGAGGAAATAGACGCCATAGGCGAGCGCGGCCAGCGAGACCAGCGCGCCGATATAGGACCACACCTTGAGCGGCAGGGAGGAGAAGGAGACGAAGCCGTCAAGGGCGAAACGCGCCAGCTTGACGAAGCTCCAGTGCGACGTGCCGACGAAGCGGTCCTGCGATTCGAAGGGCACCACGGCCGATCGAAAGCCGATCCAGGCGTAGAGGCCCTTGGAGAAGCGCGTGCGCTCGCCCAGCCGGTTGATGGCATCGACCGCCTGCCGGTCCATGAGCAGGAAATCGACGACGCCGAGCGGCAGCCGCGTCTGGGCGATGTGGCGGAAGACGAAATGGAAGAGCCGCGAATAGAGCCGCCGCAACCAGCGGTCCGAATCGCGGCTCCGGCGCTGGCCGAAGACGATTCTTGCGCCCTTGCGCCATTCCGCCACGAAGGCCGGCACGATCTCCGGCGGATGTTGCAGGTCGGCGTCCATGATCACCACCGCATCGCCTTTGGCGTGGCCGAGGCCGGCGGCGATGGCGATCTCCTTGCCGAAATTGCGGCTGAAGGAGATGGCGGCGAAGCGCGGATCGGCGGCGTTCAGGTCGCGGATGCGGGCGAGCGTGTCGTCGGTCGAGCCGTCGTCGACGAACAGCACCGACCAGGCGAAGTCGTGCCCGTCGAGGGTCCTGTGCAGGTCCGCCACCAGCGCGTCGAGGCCGTCGGCCTCGTTGAGGACGGGGATGACGAGGGTGATCTCGGGGCGCTCGGGAACCATGACGGACTAGTGTCCCGAATCCGAAATTCGTCGCACGTCTCGGCAGTTTCCGTACGAATTTCGGATTCGAAAGGACACTAGCAACTCCATGATTTTAGTGTGGTTTCGGATTTGAAGTTCGTTTCCGAGCCTGCTGTTAGCGATGCAACGAACTTCAAATCCACCACACTAGAGCCATAGCGCGGTTCAGGCCATTCCCCAAGCGGCCCGCGACCGCGTGGTGAAAAGTCGCGAAACCCGCATTCGCGCGCCTTGTGAGGTCGCTAACAACGGCCGCCGGCCGGCCGGCCTATCTCTCAGGTCACAAGAGGACGGCATGGCCGCCCGGAGAGGCGAAGGAGGAAAGACGACAGGTTTCTTTTGAACAGGCTGCGGCTGCGGATTCGTCGCCCACGACGAACAGGGTGCGTCCTCCCTCCCCGCAACCCCTTGCAGTCGCAAGCCCGCCGCCGCCGGCCGCCCCCCGGCGGCGGCACCTTTTCCGGGGCTGCTTGACAAGGCAGCCCCGGTATCATAACGAATACGTTATATACGCTATTGGTTATGAACATGACACCGGCAGAACTCGACGCAACCTTCGGCGCCCTCACCGACCCCACAAGGCGGGCGATCCTCGCCCGGCTGATGCAAGGCGAGGCCACGGTCATGGAACTGGCCGAGCCGTTCGCCATGAGCCAGCCGGCGATCTCCCGCCATCTCAAGGTGCTGGAGCGCGCCGGCCTGATCTCGCGCAGCCGCGACGCGCAGAGGCGGCCCTGCCGCCTCGAGGTCGAGCATCTCGCCGAGGCCACCGGCTGGCTGGAGCCGTTCCGTCAGCGCGCTGAAGCGAATTACCGCCGCCTCGATACGCTCCTCGACACGCTCAAGGCCGGCGACACCGAAACGGAGGGGAAGGACCGATGACAGGCATCACGCCATTCCTGTGGTTTGACGACAAGGCCGAAGAGGCCGCGAACTTCTACGTCTCCATCTTCGAGGATTCGGAGATCACCTCGGTCAGCCGCTACGGCGCGGAGGGCAAGGAAATTCATGGCCGGCCGCCGGGCTCTGCCATGGTCGTCAACTTCCGCCTGCGCGGGGCGCCCTATATGGCGCTGAACGGCGGGCCCATGTTCAAGTTCACGGAGGCGATCTCCTTCATGGTCCATTGCACCACGCAGGAGGAAGTCGATCGTTTCTGGGACAAGCTCGGCGAAGGCGGCACGCCCGGCCAGTGCGGCTGGCTCAAGGACAGATACGGCCTCTCCTGGCAGATCGTGCCGGACGCTCTCGGCAAACTGCTGGGGGACAAGGACCGCGCCGCGGCCGGCCGCGCCATGAACGCCATGCTCAAGATGAACAAGATCGACATCGCGGCGCTGCAGAGCGCCTTCGACGGCTGAAGGGCACGCCCCCATGCCCCACGAACTGGCGGTGGCGACACCGAACGATTTCGACGTGGTGTGCACGCGCCACTTCGACGCGCCGATCGCCCTTGTCTTCGATTGCCACACCAGACCGGCGCTGGTGAAGCGCTGGCTGCTCGGCCCGCCCGGCTGGTCGATGCCGGTCTGCGAGATCGACCTCGCCGTCGGCGGCGGCTTCCGCTATCTCTGGCGCAACAACGAAAGCGGCGAGGAATTCGCGCTCAACGGCACGTTCCGCGAAGTCGTCGCACCGACGCGCATCGTCCACGCCGAATCCTTCGAAGGCGTGGAGATGCCCGAGGCGCTGGTCACCACGGTCTTTGCCGAGGCGCCCGGCGGCCGCACCGCCATGACGCTCACCATCAGCTATCCCTCGCGCGCGGCGCGTGACGCGGCGATCGCCACCGGCATGACCGGCGGCATGGGCCAGAGCTACGACCGGCTGGACGACGTGCTCGGCGAGGCGGCGACCTGAAGGCTCAGTTCCCGTCCGGCTCCGCCTGGAAGACGGCAAGCACCAGTCCGTTGCCGCCGATCAGCTCCAGCCGGTCGCCATTTGCCCGCCATTGCGCCACCTTGGGCAACGCCTCGAGGAACGCCCGCTCCTGCTCCCAGACATTGGCGCAGTACATGCGGGTCGTCGCGACCAGGCCGAAGGAGAGGAAGGCGCCGTCGAGCACATAGCCGCCGGCAAAGCGGTTGCATCCCGTCGTGCCGGATATCTGGCCGTCGTCGCCGAGCTCGATGAACGGCTCGCGCCGGCTGAGATCGGCCGCCTTGTCGCCGATGGAGACCAGCCGCCAATGGGTGCCGGCGAGGCTGGCATCGGCGGCGCTGGCCGATACGGCGGCGAGGCCGGCGACGAGGGCACTAAGGGCCGCAGCCCTGGTCAGGGTTCGGAAGAGGGATTTGGCCAGCATGGCGCTGATCTCCGCTTGGTCTCGGCCCCTCCCAAGATGCCGAGATCAACCCGAAGATTGCGGCGAGATGCGGGCCGGCCTACGCCGCCTCGCGCTTCGGCTGGATGAGCTTGCGGTTGACCAGCACCTCGGCGATCTGCACGGCGTTGAGCGCCGCGCCCTTTCTGAGGTTGTCTGAGACCACCCACATCACCAGGCCGTTGTCGACGGTCGGGTCCTCGCGGATGCGGCTGATATAGGTGGCGTCCTCGCCGGCCGCCTCGTGCGGCGTCACGTAGCCGCCGGGCTCGCGCTTGTCGACCACCAGGCAGCCCGGCGCCTCGCGCAGGATCTCGCGCGCCTCGTCCGCCGTGATCTCGCTCTCGAACTCGACATTGACCGCCTCGGAATGGCTGATGAACACCGGCACGCGCACGCAGGTCGCCACCAGCTTGATCTTGGGGTCGAGGATCTTCTTGGTCTCGGCCACCATCTTCCATTCTTCCTTGGTGAAGCCGTCGTCGAGGAAGACGTCGATATGCGGAATGACATTGAAGGCGATGCGCTTGGGGAACTTCTTCGCCTCGACCGGATCGGAAACGAAGATGGCGCGGGTCTGGGTGAACAGCTCGTCCATCGCCTCCTTGCCGGCGCCGGAAACCGACTGATAGGTCGATACCACCACGCGCTTGATCCGCGCCCGGTCGTGCAGCGGCTTCAGCGCCACGACGAGCTGCGCCGTCGAGCAGTTCGGGTTGGCGATGATGTTCTTCTTGGTGAAGCCGGTGATCGCGTCGGCGTTGACCTCGGGCACGATCAGCGGCACGTCGGCGTCGTAGCGCCAGGCCGAGGAATTATCGATGACGACGCAGCCTTGCGCGCCGATCTTTGGCGACCATTCCTTCGACACCGACCCGCCCGCCGACATCAGGCAGATATCGGTGTCGGAGAAATCGTAGGCGTCGAGCGCCTTCACCTTCAGCGTATGTTCGCCAAAGGACACCTCGGTGCCCTGGCTGCGCCGCGAGGCAAGCGCCACCACCTCGTCCGCCGGGAAGCCGCGCTCGGCAAGGATGTTCATCATTTCGCGGCCGACATTGCCGGTGGCCCCGGCGACCGCAACCTTGTAGCCCATGATCCTAGAACTCCCGCTCCTCTCCCCTGGCGCCGCGATGCTCTCTTCAGCACCCGGTCGGCTCATCCCGCGGCCTGGCCGGGGAGAGCGTTCTGGCCAGGTGCGAGCGTCAGGTGGTTTTGGTAGTTTTCCCGGTCGTTTTGGGCATAGATAGCCGCTCGCCGGCGACGGGCGCCGGTTGAGCCAGGGACGCGACAATGGTGAGACGCGTGATCATGCGATCGCCCCGCGGGAAATCGCGCCCCTTCTACGCGAAAGGCCCATGAAGTCAACGGACAAGCATGTCGCGCGGGAAATCGCAACCGTTGCCGCCGCCGCCTTCGCGCTCGCCCTCCTGGCGGCGTCGGCGGCCGCCAGCGAGCGCATGAGCGCCGCCGACATCAGGGCCACTTTCGACGACGTCACCCTCGACGGCGTCTATTTCGACGGCACCTATTTCACCGAGACCTATCACGACGACGGCAGCATCCGGTATTGGGACGCGGTCTCCGCCGATAGCGGCGAATGGTCGGTCCAGAACGGCCAGTTCTGCACCTTCTACGCCGGCCAGCAGGGCGCCTGCTTCGCCGTCGAGCGCGACGGCGCCAACTGCTTCACCTTCATCGAGAAGGATGCCGACACCGGCGCCGTCGACCCCAAGAAATGGACCTCGCGCGGCTGGATCCGCGGCCACGACAACACCTGCACCGACGTCCCCGAGGCCAGGCTTTGAGCCCGGCGCCGAGGCCTTCCCCGTAAGCATCGCCCAAATCCTCGCATGAATCAGACTCTCGACCTCTACGCCGTTCTGCTCTGGATCGCGGTCATTGCCGTCTTCGGCCTGTTCTTCTGGCTTGTCGGTGCCGTCATCTGGAACGACATCAGGCGCCTTTCCGCATTCATCGAAGGATGGCCTGAGCGCCGGCGGCAGCGGCTCGCCCGCGAAGAGAAGGAGGGCCGCCCGCCGGCGTGGAAACGGGCGTTGCGATTGCTGCTCCAGGTCGTCGCCATTGTGGGGGCACTCGCCCTGGTCTGGCTCAAGGTGAGGACGCTTTGAGGCCCCACCCGGGTCTCCGGTCTGCCGTCCCGCCGCCAAAGGCGAACGGCATCATTGACTTGCCCGCGGGCGGTGCCTAGATTGCGAATAGTTTGCATTCGCAGCTTGGTGTTCTTCTAGATCCCGCCATGCCTGTCGCCCGGTTGGGGCCTGTCGCAATCCGGCGCGGCGGCCGCGGAAAGGATGAGTTGTGGTTGACGTGGCCAGACGGGGCATGACCGCACGCACGGTCGCGGGCATTCGGGCGGTCATCCTCGGCGAGCGCAAGGGCCTGATGGCCGCGCGCCTGTTTGCCGGCCCGGCCGTGATCGCCTCGATCGCCTATATGGACCCCGGCAATTTCGCCACCAACATCCAGGGCGGCGCCCGGTACGGCTACACGCTGCTCTGGGTGGTGCTCACCGCCAACCTGATCGCCATGCTCTTCCAGGGGCTGTCGGCCAAGCTCGGCATCGTCACCGGCTCGAATCTCGCCGAGATGTGCCGCCGCGAATTTCCCCGGCCGATCGTCTGGCTGATGTGGATCGTCAGCGAGGTGGCGGCGATGGCGACCGACCTCGCCGAGTTCCTCGGTGGCGCCATCGGCCTGGCGCTGCTCTTCAACATGCCGCTCATCCTCGGCATGGCGGTCACCGCGGTCGTCACCTACGGCATCCTGATGTTCGAGCGCGGCGGCTTCCGGCCGATGGAGCTGGTCATCGGCGCCCTCGTCCTGATCATCGGCGCCTGCTACCTCATCGAGCTGTTCATCGCGCCGATCGACTGGGGTGCGGCGGCGTTCCACGCCGTCGTTCCGCAGCTCCCCGACGCCCAGGCCCTGATGATCGCGGTCGGCATCATCGGCGCCACCGTCATGCCGCACGCCATCTACCTGCACTCCGGCCTCACCCAGAGCCGCGTCCCGGTCGACAACGCCGCCGAACGCCGCACGGTCCTGCGATTTTCGAATATCGAGGTGGTCGTCGCGCTCGCCATCGCCGGCCTTGTCAACATGGCCATGGTGATGATGGCCTCGGCCGCCTTCCATGCCGGACACAGCGAGGTTTCCGAAATCGAGACCGCCTACCACACGCTGACGCCGCTGCTCGGCGGCGCCGCGGCGGCCGTCTTCCTCATCTCGCTGATCGCCTCGGGCACGTCGAGTTCGGTGGTCGGCACCATGGCCGGTCAGATGATCATGCAGGGCTTCGTCAATTTCCGCATTCCGGTTCTGGTGCGCCGCCTGGTGACCATGATCCCCGCCTTCATCGTCGTCGGCTTCGGCGTCAACGCCACCCAGGCCCTGGTCGTCAGCCAGGTGATCCTCTCGATCGCCCTGCCCGTGCCGATGATCGCGCTGGTGCTGTTCACCGCCCGCACCGACATCATGGGCGAGTTCGCCAACCGCCGGCTGACCACCATCGCCGCCGTCACCGGCGCCGCGATCGTGCTTGCCCTCAACCTCGTGCTGATCCTGCAGACCTTCGGCGTGCCGATCCCGGGACTGGCCGCAGGCTAGCGGGGAATAGCGTAGGAATAGTGGTTGTGGGATCGCGGCGGCTTTGAAATCGTTCCTCTAAACAAGTGTTCGCGCGGCGACCGCCAGCTGGCATCGATGCATTCTCTGAACAATCATGTGTTGCTCAAGGAGACGCCATGTTGAACCGACCCAGGCTCTTTCCGGCAGCTACGGTTCTGATGCTTGCAACTGCGCTAGCCGCCGGTTCTTCGGCAGCAGCCGTCGACGAGCCATCGACCGTCGATCTCGCGACATTCACCTGCCAAGAGCACACAGACGCGTATAGCGGTGGCCCCAAGTCCACAGACTATACAGCGGATCGCCAAGTCTTCTTGATGATCTGGCTTGCGGGATATGTGGACCCGGCAAGCAAGGGTATCGATATCGAAGCGATCACGACCCGAACCAAAAACGTCTTGGAAATCTGCGACGAAAACCCGCCGCTCAAAGTGCTGGACGCGTTTGGCAAGGCATCGGCGGACGTCAAGCCCGACGCGCAGGACACCATCGAGGCCGCCAAGCTCACATGCTTTGTCATCGGCCTGACCCCCGGGAGCGCAGAGACAATGAATACAGTGGTCGCCTGGCTCTCCGGCCAGCGCGCGGGGCTCGCCAGGGAACAGGTCTTCGACTTTGAAAAGGTCAAAGCCGATGCCAAGGCCGTGCTGAGCTATTGCGCCGACGACAAGCACAAGATGTCGGACCTCGGAGCGGCGCTCGAAGCGATACGGCGCTAGTTTCTCAGGCTCGACCGGCCTGGCGACTTTCCCGCCCGTCAGGCGGACTTGCGCTGGCCGATATTCATCTCGAAATCGCCGATCGCTTCCGGTGCCAGGCGGCGCAGCCCGTCGAGATCGGTCTTGCCGGGCATCAGTTCGATCTGCAGCGGACGCGGATTGTCCGGGTGATTGACGCGCAGCAGGTAGCTGCGCTGATTGCGCGCCTTCATGGCGATGTACATGCGCCATCCGGTCAGCGCGGCGAGCGGCGCCGTCATCCGTTGCACGCCCCAGGGCCGCCACAGGGTCACCACCGATTGACCGCTGGCGTCGTCCGCCTCGAAGCGGACGATGGTGTCGCGCGCCTCGGCGAACATGCGGTAGCCGCCATAGACCGCGGCGGCGAGAAACCCCGCGCCGAACAGATAGCCGGTGTCGTCCGACATGCCGAGATAGGCGCGGACGATCTCGGCGATCCCCCAGATGACGGCTCCCACGAGGATGGCAATCGATATCCAGTTGCGCGTCATCAGACCGCGATCGTCGTAGATACGGGTCATCCCGGCGGCGCTCACGATGCCTTCCCCAATTCGTCGACGACCGCCTTGCCCATGGCTTCGGTGCCCACCTTCTCGGTGCCCGCCGTCCAGATGTCCGCGGTTCTGAGCCCCTTGTCGAGCACCGCGGAGATCGCCGCCTCCAGCCGGCCGGCGGCTTCGCCGAGGCCGAAGGAATAACGCAGCGCCATGGCGAAGCTCGCCAGCATGGCGATCGGATTGGCGAATCCCTTGCCGGCGATGTCCGGCGCCGAGCCGTGCACCGGCTCGTAGAGGGCCCGCCGTTTGCCGGTCGCCGGATCCGGTGCGCCGAGCGAGGCCGAGGGCAGCATGCCGAGCGAGCCGGTCAGCATGGCGGCAACGTCGGAGAGGATATCGCCGAACAGGTTGTCGGTGACGATCACGTCGAACTGCTTGGGCGCGCGCACCAGCTGCATGCCGCCGGCATCGGCGAGCATGTGCTCCAGCATCACGTCGCTGTAGCCGGCCTTGTGGGTGGCGGTGACCACCTCGTTCCACAACACGCCCGACTTCATGACGTTGCGCTTCTCCATCGAGGTCACCTTGTTGCCGCGCGTGCGCGCCAGCTCGAAGGCGGCCCTGGCGATGCGTTCGATCTCGTAGGTGTCGTAGACCTGGGTGTCGATGGCGCGCTTCTGGCCGTTGCCGAGCTCGCGGATTTCCTTGGGCTCGCCGAAATAGACGCCGCCGGTGAGCTCGCGCACGATCAGGATATCGAGTCCCTCGACCAGCTCGCGCTTGAGCGAGGAGGCATCGGCCAGCGCCGGATAGACGATCGCCGGCCTGAGATTGGCGAACAGCGCCAGGTCCTTGCGCAGGCGCAGAAGCCCCGCCTCGGGGCGCACCTCATAGGGCACGCCGTCCCATTTCGGCCCGCCGACCGCGCCGAAGATCACCGCATCGGCGGCCATGGCCTTGTCCATCGCCGCTTCCGAGATCGCCGCCCCGTGGGCGTCGTAGGCCGACCCGCCGACCAGGTCCTCTTCGTACTCGAAGGTGTCGCCGCCGGCTTGGTTGAACCAGGCGATCACCCGCCGGACCTCGGCCATGACTTCCGGGCCGATGCCGTCGCCGGGCAGGAGGAGAAGCTGGTAGGTGGTCACAGGACGGCTCCACGGCACGGGGAAGGAAAAACGCCCTGCTGGTTAGCCGCGCCCGGCCCGTGCCGCAAGTCCGGTCACCGTCGCAGGGGCGTTCAGCCGGGAATCGCCAGCCCGCGGCTTTCCGCCGACAGGCGCCAGCCGGCGACGTCGCCCAGCATCACCTCGGCCGCCTTGCGCACCCGTGCCCGCAGATGGTGCAGGTTGGGTTGCTCTCCGTCGATCTCGGCGATGAGCGCGTCGAGCCCGCGCCGCGTGCGCTCGGAGCGCCGGCCGATGCCGGCGAAATCGCCGATCACGCGGATGCCGTAGGTGGCCGTCGCCAGCGCCGGCAGGCCGGCGGTCAGCGCCGCCACGACCACCCCGAAGCTGTCGGCAAGGCTCTCGCCATGACCGTGCCCCTCGCCGCCACCGCCGAGGTCCGGCAGCTTGACCGCGAGATAGGCGAGCGCCGCCACGATGGTGAGGACGAAGCAGGTGAGCCCCGCCCGCTCCACGCGGTGTTCGAGCCCGTGCATGCGCTTCGCGGTCACGCCGTGATAGGCGCACTGGTCGGCGATGAGCCCGCTGACGGCGGCGCGCGCCGCGCGCAAGCCGTCGCCGTCGAGCCGCCCGTGGCGCAGCCCCTGGGCCCGCACGACGGCGCGCGCATACCACCCGGTCCATGTCGGCTCGGCACCGGCCGGCATCGCCGGCCTGAGACCCACCATCCACAGGAGCAGCGCCACGCGCAGCCGCTCGGCGAGTTCCCGCCCCTCGAACCAGCGCCGGTGCCACTGCCGTCTGAGGCCGAGCCCGGTATTGAACACCACGGTCACGATCAGAAGAATCTCGATGACCACCAGCACCGGCTTCCAGTCGTGGCGAACGATGGAGATCGCCGCGCAGACCACGGCCAGCGCTCCGAAGACGAAGTTGAGGATGAAGGCGCCGCGAAAGGTCTGGGCGAGCCGCGAGCCGACGAAATCGGCCCAGCCGAAGGCGTTGGCGATGGTCATCGGGCGCGCTGCGGCGGGGCCTTCGGCGGCGGCCGGTGCCAGCGCCGCTTCCCGTTCCGCCAGTTCCGCCGGCGCGGCCGGGCGCACGTGCCGGCGCGACAGGCGCTGAATGCCGGCAAGCGCCATCAACAATGGAAAACCGATGGAGAGCGTGAACCCGGGCGCACGTTCCGCGAAATAGCGGGTGAGACCCGCCCGCTCGTCGTCATGATGGTGGTGCCCGCCGCCGCTCTCCGCAGGCGCCGCGGGCGGGCGTAGCAGGGCATCGACCAGCAGCGGCAGGCCGGTGGTGCAGTCGCCCGCCGGCATGTCGTGCACCCGGCCGGTCGGCACCACCGTCTGATCGAGCCCATGCCAGCGCAGATGCGGCGGCGCCGCGCCATTGGCGTCGACGATGATGAGCGGCCGGCCGTCGCGCGCCAGGGCCTCCACCGTGTCGGTGGTGCCGCCGCGCCCGTGCGACGGTCCCCCGTCCCAGACCGCCACGACCACATCCGCCTGGTCGATCACCGTATAGGCCGCGGCTTCATAGGCGCTGGCCTCGGCGTCGCGGCTGCCCGGCAGTTCGAGCACGGCGCGCGCGTGTCCGATCAGCGAGCGGAATTCTTCGCGCGCGGGCTCTTCGGCGAAATCCTTCTCGAATTCCTCCCGGGCGAAGGGCAGCACGGCATCGAGGGCGAAGGTGAGCGGTCCGTCGTTCTTGTCCCGCCGCGCCACGAGCGCACGCGCCGCGATGCGGTCGGCGCCCTCGGCCAGCGAATCGACCAGGGAGAGCACCGCCGGGCCGGCAAAGACGGAGCCGTAGTCGCGCTCGGCCTTCACCATCGCCGCCGCGATGCCGTCGAGCACCGCATCGATGTCGGCCGCCACACGATCGCGCGCTGCCTCCGGCAGCCGGTTGGGCCGGTGGCCGATGACCCCGACGGCCAGAGCCAGCGGCGGCTTGGGCGGATGTTGGCTCACGGGGCTTGGCTCTCCGGGCGGCGGCTCTGGCGACTTAGAAGATGTGGTAGCGCTCGTCTTCGTCCTCGCGCCGCGGCGGTCCCGGATCGTCCGGCGCCCGCGGCGAAAGGTCCTCCTGCACCACCTTCGCCCCAGCCGCCTTCGCCTCCGCTGGCGGGGTTTCGCCCCCCGCCGTTTCGGCTGGCCCGGCCTCTGCCGGCGCGCTCTCCGCCGGCTTGGCCGCTGGCGTCGTTTCCTCCACGGCGGGCGCTGCCGTCACCGCCTTCGTCTCGACGGTCGGCGGCGCGTCGTCCGCCGTCGCCCACGCCTCGATCTCCATCTGGCGCTCGGCCGGCAGCCGGGCAGGCGGCACCTTCCATTCAAAGGCATCGATGCGGCCGGAGACCGGCGACACCGGCGCCCATTGGGCGAAGATGCGGCCATCGGCGATCCATGCCGGGTCGCGCGGTGCGCTGAGCGCCCGCGCCAGCCAGCCGCGCACCCGCCCCTGATCGCCGTGTTCGCCTTCCTCGATCTCCGCCATCAGCAGGCAGACGCCTTCGCTCGGCTGCAAGCGGATCATGCCGCCCAGCGCCTCACGCGCCGCCGGCCAGTCGCGCGCATCGATGGCGGCGCGGGCGACCGCCATGGCCCCCTCGGCATGGTTGGCGCGCATCTCCGCCAGCTTGCGCACGCGCTTCAGCCGGTCGCGCACCGAATCGCCGGTTCTGACCTCCGCATAGGCCGCCGCGATATCGGGATGCGGCGAAGCCTTCCACGCCGCTTCCAGGATGCGCGAGGCCCGGCGGACATCCCCGTTGCGGGTCAACAACCGCGCCGCGATCACCGATGCCGGCACCAGGTCGGGCGCCAGACGGTGTGCCTCGATCGCCAGGCTGCGCGCCTCCTCGGGCGTACCGGCCTCCAGTTCCATGGCGCGGGCCGTCATCAGCACCGCGCGCAGGCGTTGCGCCCTGGCGTTGTCGACGGTACCGGCGTCGGCATTGGCGGCGAGCGTGGTCAGCGCCGCCTGCCAGTCGCCGGCCTGGCACTGATAGTCGAAGAGCGCGGTTCCCGCCCAGGCGACCCGTGGCGAAATCCGCATCGCTTCCTCGGCGAAATGGCGCGCGGCGGTGTGCTCGCCGGTGCGCCGCGCCTCGATGAACAGGCCGTGCAGACCGAGCACCCGCGTTTCGGCCGTCTCGGTGAGCGCCGTGAAGGCGGAGCGCGCCGAACCGACGTCGCCGGCAATCTGCGCCGCCTGCGCCGCAAGCAGCAGCGCCAGCGGCTCCCTCTTGCCGAGCAGGTTCTGCGATTCGCGCGCCGCCCGCTGCGCCGCGCGCGTGTCGCCGGCGCCGACCGCGATCATGCCGCGCGACAGCGCCCGGTAGCCGCGGTCGCGGCGGCGGGCACCGAAGAACGAGCCGACCGCCTGCGGCGTGCGCAGCACCGCGCGCAACAGAGCGCCGACCATGGCGATCAGCGCGATGACAATGGCCGCGCCGACCACCGCCACCATCACCGAGGTGCGGATCTCGTAGCCCTGCCAGTTGACCAGCAGTTCGCCCGGCCGCTCCGCCAGCCAGACGAAGCCGGCGGCGGCCAGGAACACCACGACGACATAGAGGAGGACGCGGATCATGTCGGTCCGTTCCCCCCGTCCGGCGCAACGTCCGGTGCGACGCCCTGCGCGATCTTCGCGATCAGCGCGTCGATGGTGACGCGGCTTTCGGCCGACGCCGCCCAGTCGGCGGACGCCGCCTTGCCGGCTTCCGGCAGGCCGCCGCGTTCACTGATCGCGGTGGCGAAATCGCCGGCCTCGACCGCGGCGCGCATGCGCGAGACGATCGCCGCCGGATCGTCGCCCGCGACCGGGCCGCTCGGCCGCACCGTCACCAGCGTGCCGATGCCGGTAAGCAGGCGCTGGAAGAAGCCGGCATCGGGATTGGCCTCAGTCGTCGCCTGGACGATGGCGTCGCCGACCGTGCCGAAGGCGGCCGCCAGCGCCGCCTTGGTCGGCACGCCCTTGTCGGCGAAAGGCTTCAGCGCGGCGACATCGTCGGCCGGCAGGCCAAGGGCCGCCGCCAGATCGAGATCCGTGGTGAACGGCACGCCTTCGTCGACGGCGCGTCTGAGCGCGACGATGGCGATGGCGCGCGCCGCGGTCGAATTGTCGCTCGTCCCGGCGGCAACCGTCTTCTCCAGCGCCGCCAGCCGGTCGCCGAGAGCGTTGAGGTTGGTCTGCACGGTATCGATACGGTGGGAGAGCGCCACCACGGCTTCCGACGAAGCGCCGCTGTCGCCGCCGCCGGCGCCGGTGCCGCCGGCTTCGAGGCGCGCCACGCGATCGGCCAGTGCCGCCAATTCGTCGTGAGTGGCGCCGGCCGGCAGGGCATCGACTTGGCTTGTCAGCGCCGCCAGCTTGTCCTCGACCGCGGTGAGGTCGGCCCGCGTCGCCAGGGCGCCCACCTCCTTCTGCAACTGCGCCACCTGCCCGTTGAGCACTTCGACGCTGGATTTGCCCGGCAGGTTCTGGGTGATCATCTCGATGGCCGAGATGCGCTGTTCGAGCGCCGCCACGGCCTCGCTCGCCGACTTCGCCTGATCCGCCGCCCGTACCGCGGCCGAGCGCCCGGGCGAAGGCACCAGGCCGATTGCCTGCAACACGATGATCAGGATCAGTGCGACGATGCCGCCCGCCACGCCGGCAAGCGCCGGCCGCGTCCAACCGTCGTCGCTGCCGATGATGCTGGCGCCGGGCGGCCGTTTCGCCCGCGGCGGCCCGGACCCGGCCTCGGGCTTGGTCTGTTCAGTTTCCGCCGCAGGTTGCGTCGCGGACTTTGCCTGTTGCGGCGCGGGCGCAGCCTCGGCCGGTGTGCTCTTTTCGGGCTCCGCCGCCGCCTTCGGCGCCTCGGCCCCCGCACCCTCGGCCCCTTCACCCCCGGCCTTTTCCGCGACGCGCTCCGCGGTCAGGTCGATGGTGACCGGCGGGCGCTGGCGGCGCGTACGGCTCTTGCGCTCGGCGCCGGCCGGCTTGTCGTCCCGTGATCCCTCGTCTTCGGCGGCCATGCTTGTCCTCGTCGGATTCCGAAGTCTGCCCCTTACAATACAGGCTTATTTCGGCGCGGCCACGCCGCCAGGCAAGGTTTCATGGCGGTGCAATCAGCGCCAGCAGGCTGTCCTCGGTCGGCTCCGCCGCGACATGCAGCACGCTGCCGAGGCCATGCAACGCCTCAGCCACCCGCTCCGACAGGGCGAAGACCTGGCCGAGCCGGATCGGCCGGCCGGCAGCGAGATCGCGGAAGGTCTCCGCCGTGCGACGCGAATAGAACAACGCCCCGTCGATGGTTCCGGCGGCAAGCGCCGCGGCAAGCGTCGGGCTCAATCTCTCCGCACGCTCCGCCCGGTAGGCCTCCACCATCTGCAAATCGTAGCCGGCTTCCTCCAGTTGCTCGGCGAGACCGCCGGAGAGGTCGCGCGCCGCGGCATAGACGACCGGCCCGCGACCCGGCGGCAGCGCCGCCGCGATGTGCGAGATCAGCGCCGTCCCCTCGCCATCGCCCACCGTCACGGCGCCGAAGCCCGCCGCCCGCGCCGCCTCCCCCGTCGCTTCACCGACCGCGAACAGCGGCACGCCGCGCCAGCCCGCCGCCTGCGGCCAGGTGGTGAGCGCCCGCACCCCGTTGCGGCTGGTGACGATCAGCCCGGCCGGCACCGGCAGGTCCCCCGGCGGATCGTTGAGGACGATCGTCAGCATCGGTTCGACGGTGACCGTGTGGCCCAATGCGGTGAGCCGCCGCGCCGTGGCGCTGGCATCGGGCTCCGGTCGCGTCACCAGCAGGTGCATGGTCTTAGCCGACGAAAAAATCCGGATCGCCCAGATGGGCGAGCTCTTCACCGGCATCGGCGCCGAGCGCTTCCGCCTCTCCAGCGCCTCCCAGCCGCTCGATCCCGTGCGCTTCGCTGCCGTCCGGCTTCACGATGAGCCCGCGGAAACGCAGCCTTTCGCCGTCGATCTCGGCAAGTCCGCCGATCGGCGTGCGGCAGGAGCCATCGAGAACCGCGAGGAAGGCGCGCTCGCAGGCAAGCGCCAGCGACGTGGCGCGATGGTCGATCTTCGCCAGCGCCTCCAGCGTGGCCGTATCGCCCGCCCGCGCCGTGATCGCGATCGCCCCCTGCCCCGGCGCCGGCAGCCAGTCGGCCGGGTCGAGGATGCCGCTGGCACGGTCGGCGAGGCCCAGCCGCGTCAGCCCGGCCAGCGCCAGCACGGTGGCATCCGCCTCGCCGGCATCGAGCTTCTTCAGGCGCGTCTCCACATTGCCGCGCATGGCAACGATGCGCAGGTCGGGCCTCAGCCTCAGCGCCAGCGCCGCGCGGCGGAGCGACGCCGTGCCGATCGCCGCCCCTTGCGGCAAATCGCGGACATGGGCGGCGCGCGGCGACAGGAAGGCGTCGCGCACGTCGGCCCGCTCCAGGCAAGCGGCGATGACGATGCCGTCGGGCAGCGCCGTCGGCAGGTCCTTGGCCGAATGGACGGCAAGGTCGATGCGCCCGGCAATCAGCGCCTCGTCGATCTCCCTGGTGAACAGCCCCTTGCCGCCGGCCTCCGCCAGCAGCCGGTCGGTGATACGGTCGCCGGTGGTACGGATCGGCACCACCTCGGCCGCTTGCTCCGGGGCGCCCAGCGCCGCACGCACCATCTCCGCCTGGGCAAGCGCCAGCGGACTGCCGCGCGTGCCGATGCGGCGTGTGGCGGTGGGTGTTTCGGCCGATTGCAAGGCTGGCGTCCGGAGTGTTAGGGGCAAGGGAAGCGGCTCACTCTATCGGCCGATCCCGCCCTGGCAAGCGAGGGCCAAAATAGCCGATTTCATCTTGGATTGGGCATGATCGTTCTCGGCATCGAAACCAGTTGCGATGAGACCGCCGCCGCGCTGGTCGAACGCGGCGACGACGGGGCGGGACGCATCCTCTCCGATATCGTCCTTTCCCAGATCGCCGACCACGCCGCCTTCGGCGGCGTCGTGCCGGAAATCGCCGCCCGCGCCCATGTCGAGGCGCTGGACGGCGTGGTCAGCGCCGCGCTGGCCGAGGCCGGCCGCGGCTTCGCCGATATCGACGCCGTCGCCGCCACCGCCGGCCCCGGCCTCATCGGCGGCGTCCTCGTCGGCCTTACCACGGCCAAGGCGATCGCGCTCGCCGCCGGCAAGCCGCTGATCGCCGTCAACCATCTCGAGGGCCACGCGCTCACCGCCCGCCTCACCGACGGCCTCGCCTTTCCCTATCTGCTGCTGCTCGTCTCCGGCGGCCACAGCCAGTTTCTCGCCGTGGAAGACGTCGGCCGCTACCGCCGCCTCGGTTCGACCATCGACGATGCGCTCGGCGAAGCCTTCGACAAGGCGGCCAAGCTCCTCGGCCTCGCCTATCCCGGCGGCCCGGCGGTGGAGGAGGCTGCGAAGGCCGGCGACCCGGCGCGCTTTGCCCTGCCGCGTCCGCTCATCGACCGGCCCGGCGCCGATTTCTCCTTCTCCGGCCTCAAGACCGCCTTGCGCCTCGCCGCCGAGGCTGCCGCACCGCTTTCCGACCGGGACGTCGCCGACCTCTGCGCCTCCTTCCAGGCAGCCGTCACCGACATCGTCGCCAATCGCGCCGCCCATGCCATGCGCGCCTTCGCCGAGGCCCATGACGGGCCGCCCGTGCTGGTCGCGGCCGGCGGCGTCGCCGCCAATCAGGCGCTGCGCAGGGCGCTCCGCGATGCCGCCGAACGCCACGGCTTCCGTCTCGTCGTACCGCCGCCGCGCCTCTGCTCCGATAATGGGGTTATGATCGCCTGGGCAGGCGCCGAGCGTCTCGCCCGCGGCCTCATCGATCCGCTCGATGTGGCGGCGCGTCCGCGCTGGCCGCTCGACGAACTGGCCGCACCCAAGCTCGGCGCCGGAGCCAAGGGAGCCCGCGCATGATCGAATCGATCGGTGTCATCGGTGGCGGCGCCTGGGGCACGGCGCTGGCGCTCACCGCCGCCCGCGCCGGCCGCGCGGTCAAGCTGTGGGCGCGCGACCGCGACACCGTCGCGGCCATCGACGAGCGCCGCGAGAACCCCCGTTACCTCCCCGGCATCAAGCTCGACCATGTGGCGGCAACCGACTCGCTGGCCGTGGCCTTGCGTGCCGATGCCATCGTCCTTGCCGTCCCCGCCCAGGCGACCCGTGCCGTGGCCACCGCCGCCGCCCCCTACATCCCGGCGGGCACGCCGCTGGTCATCGCCGCCAAGGGCCTCGAGCACGATACCGACCAGCGCCTCTCCGAGGTGATCGCCGAGGTGGCCCCGGAGACGCGCCCGGTCGTCCTTTCCGGTCCCGGCTTTGCCGCCGATGTCGCCCGCGGCCTGCCCACCGCCGTCACCATCGCCGCCGATGACGAGGCATTGGCGCTTGCCCTCTGCCATGCGCTCGCCCGCCCGAGCTTCCGCCCCTATGCCGAGACCGACATGATCGGCGTCGAGATCGGTGGCGCGGTCAAGAACGTGCTCGCCATCGCCGCCGGCATCGTCTCCGGACGCGACCTCGGCGCCAGTGCGCAGGCCGCGCTCACCGCCCGCGCCTTCGCCGAGTTGCGCCGTCTCGGCGAGGCCATCGGCGCCCGACCTGAGACGCTGATGGGCCTCTCCGGCCTCGGCGATCTGGTGCTCACCTGCTCCGGACCGCAATCGCGCAACTTTGCCTATGGCCTCCATCTCGGCCGCGGCGGCGACGCGGAGGCGCCCCATGCGCTCGCCGAAGGCATCGCCACCGCCTCGGTCGCCAGCGACCTCGCCCGCCGGCATCGGGTCCCGACGCCGATCGTCGACGCGGTCGCGGCCATCGTCGAGCGCGCGCTCACCATCAACGAGGCCATCGAGGGGCTGATGCACCGGCCGCTCCGGCGCGAGGCGGACTGAAGTCGTCGCCGGCTAGGCGGCGGTCACGATCAGCGCCGGCCGGTCGTGAATGGCAGCGGCCGTCTCGACCACCGGATGCGACAGCGTCAGCGCATAGATCGGCGCATGGGTCAGCTGCGCCTCGGGTGCGATGCAGTCGTTGATCCGGGTGTGGTTGAGGGCGGCGGTCGGACAGGCGGACAGGCCGTTGCGGGTCGCCGCCAGCATGACGTTCTGCCCGATATGCCCGGCCTCGATCAGCACCACGCGATAGGCATTGGCGTCGTCGTATTTCCACATCGTGCGTTCGAAGCGCGCATAGAGCAGCAGGATGCACGGCATGGCGTCCGCCCATTCCTGTCCGCCGAGCAGTTCGGACGGCAGCGGCAATTCGTCGGCGTCGACCGGCGCGAGCGTATGGTCGATGGCCGCATAGTGGTAGAAGCCGGGCGCCAGCCCCTCGACCGAGCGCGCATAGACGTAGGCCTCGTAGGGGTTTCGCGCCCCGCCCGACGGCGTCATCGAAAGCGGCAGCTTGCCGACGCAGTTCTCGGTCTGGCCGACGATGCCCATCCCGGCGAAGAGGCAATCCGACAGCGCCGCAAGGGTGATCGACGGATGCGCCACGTCGCGCACCGTCCGCCGTTTTGCCATCAGGGCGATGAGCTCGTTGTCGTCTGCCGCTGACGGCAGCGGCACGGCCCCGTTGCGGTCGTTCCGGTCGTAGAATCCGGGCTGCGGCACCGTGGCGATGCGGGCCATCTGCAATTGCTCGCCCTCTTCGATCGCCATGAACGCGCGGTCGCGCAGGCTGAAATGAAAGAGGGCCGCGGGCAGCCCCCAGCGCCAGCTGGTTTCCAGGTCGTCCTCCGCGGCAGCCAGCGCGCTGCCCTCGACGACCAGCGCCGTCACCTCGACCAGGTCGTCCGTCGCGGCGCGCAGTTCCTCCGGCGTCAGCCCCGGCGCCAGCGCCGGCAGCTCGGCCGGATCCTGCCAGTCGTCCAGCGCGGTGAGGAAGCCGATAAGGTCGGCCGAGCACGCGAAGGATGCCCCGGACAGGTAGTTGAACCCGACGAGTTCCGCGCCTTCACGGGTGAACACGAGGGTGCGGGCGGAACGCATGCGCATGGGCGTATCTCCACGCCGTCTGCCCGCCGCATGCCGCACGGCGGGCAGACGCGGTGCGATCTTCAGGCCTTGGTGAAGCACATCGCCGGCGTCACGAAACGGGTGGCCGACTTGGCGGCGGGCTTCACGGAAATGTTGGGCTTCTTCGTCATGGTCGATCTCCTCCATCGGTTGCGGGCTGCATCTCCGCACGCAGATAAGAAACGCTCCAAACCGGATCGGATCAAACGCATCGTCTCGCGAAACCTTCGCTCCTTGCCGCGTTGAGATGACCACAAGCGCGAAGCCTTCGCGCGAAGGCGGCCAGGCGCGAGACGGCGAATTGCGCTCTACTCGGCGCCGCTCCACAGCGGGAGGGACCGATGCCGACATCCGAGCGCGCAACAAGACAAAACGAACAAGATACGGTCGCCGTCGCGACCGACCTCACGGCGACCGAGGTCGGCTGCTATGTGCGCGACCTCGCCCATGGCATGCGTCAGTTGACGCAGCGCATCGACCACAAGGAAATCCGCTTCCTCGACTATCTGCTGGCGATTCTGGAGGAAGAGTCGCGCAAGATCGCCGAACATTCCTACCACTAGCCGGGCGGGCTGGACGCCGCCTACCGCCGCCGACGGACGCGCAGGTTTGGGCGCGCCGTCTTCGAGGCGAGCAGGTGCACCTGTTCCTCCAGCGCTTCCAGGATCAGCGGATCGAGCGCCGGATCGTCCGACGAGTAGGCGTGCGCGGCGCGCATGGCCTGCCTCAGCGTCAGGCTGGACGGGCTCACCACCGCGGCAACCGGTGCCGGCCCGCCGGTGGCGTTGATCGATGCGAAGCCGCCCAGCATCGGCCGCGCCCCCGCAAGCCATCTGAGCACCAGCTGGCTCGGCTCGAACACGCCGCGCGCATTGAGGCCGATGAAGTAGAGCCAGTGCGCGCGCTCGATGACGACGCCGCGATGGTCGCCGTGGAACTGCCCCCACCATGACTGCCGTCTCTCGGTCAGTCCGGTGACGCGCCGGAAGGTCGTCAGGTTGTCGTCGTTGCGCACGACGATCGTCGACTGGACGACGCTGCCGCGCTCGCGCAACTGCGAAAAGTGGGCCGTGTAGATCCCCGGCGCGATGGACGGCCGCGAGTCGGAGTAGAGCAGCTTGAGGACCGCGCCGACATCCGCGTGCGACCACGGCGGTCGTCTCGGGCTGGTCCCCGTGGCATCGGCCTTGGCGGCGCCGCCGGCGGCGCCCGGAGAGCGCAACAGCTCCGCCTCCGTTATCTTGAAGTAGCGGCAGATCTTGCGGCGGTTCGCCGCACTGGGAACCGCGCCCCCGGCGAGATACCGGTTGAACTGCTGCCGATTGATCTTGGTCCCGCGGCAGACCGCGGCAATGCTCACCTCCCGCTTGCAGAGGCGCGCCAGATTGTGCGCGACATTCGCGGCCGATGTCTCAATGCCTGCTGCCATTGCCACCCGCTCCGATTGCCATTGTTGCAGCATCGCCCCCTTTTTGCTTCAAATCCTTCTCGTTGACCGTGGAGAAACTAGCCGGTATTCGCTGATGCGGCCCGCAATCATTGCTGGTGGATAAGTTGTACACCTTGATCGGTCGACAATCGTGGAGCCTGCTATCCTTCGTGTGTAAAGTGGGCCAGGCGACTTTGGGTTGTACAACCACGGAAAGACCATGACAAACAAGCAACCTCACCCTATCGACCGCCTTGTCGGAATGCGCGTGCGCCTGTTTCGCACGGCGCAGGGCCTGTCCCAGTCGCGCCTCGCCGACGACCTCGGCATCACCTTCCAGCAGGTGCAGAAATACGAGAACGGCACCAACCGCATCAGCGCCAGCCGGCTCTTCGAGATATCGCGCCTGCTCGGCGTGAGCGTGATCGATCTCTATGCGGGAGCGGACGCCGCGACCCTCGGCCCCGTCGATGGAAACGTGGAGGCCTTGCCCACCGCGCTCGATCACAAGATCATCCGGGCGCTGTCGCGCATCCACGACGACCGCATCAAGCGCAAGGTCCTGGCCTTGATCAACACGCTCGTATCCGGGACGGAAGACGAAGACCTCTGATCGCGATGGCCTATTGGTTGTTCAAGTCCGAGCCCGAGACCTGGTCCTGGGCGATGCAGGTGAAGAAGGGCAAGGCCGGCCAGGAATGGGACGGCGTGCGCAACTTCACCGCCCGCAACAACATGCGCGCCATGAAGACGGGCGATCGCGGCTTCTTCTACCATTCCGGCGACGAGAAGGCGGTGGTCGGCATCGTCACCGTGGTCAAGGAAGCCCACCCGGATTCGACCGACCGCGAAGGCAAGTGGGACTGCGTCGACATCGCTTCCGTTCAGCCGTTGCCGAAGCCGGTGACACTGGCCGCCGTCAAGGCCGACAAGGCGCTCGCCGACATGGCGCTGGTCAAGCTCTCCCGCCTCTCCGTCCAGCCGGTCACCGAGGCCGAGTGGAAGCGGGTGTGCAAGATGGGCGGCCTCTAGGGCGCTGCTCCGGCGTCACGCCGGGCCGTGCGCCTTCACACGCTGTAAATTTCATCACCGCCCGGCGAAGGCATTGTCACAGCTTGACAATTGTTGCCGGCCGCACGGCGCGCCGCTTCCCGAACCCATCCTGAGGCTTGCATCCCCCCGTCCCCCCGCGCTTATAACAGTTCAAGGAAAACGCCTATCGGGAGGGAAGGGCATGTCCGAGATTACGGTCCATCCGGTTCCGGCCGAATGGAAGACGCGCGCCTATATCGACAACGACAAGTATCTGGCGACCTACAGGCGCTCGGTCGATGACCCCGAGGGTTTCTGGCGCGAGCAGGCGGGCCGTATCGACTGGATCAAGCCCTTCACCAGGGTGAAGAACACCTCCTACAAGGCGCCCGACGTCTCGATCAAATGGTTCGAGGACGGCACCCTCAACATCTCGGCCAACTGCCTCGACCGGCACCTCGCCACCCGCGGCGACCAGGTCGCTATTCTGTGGGAGCCGGACGATCCCAAGGCGGCGGTGCGCACGCTGACCTACAAGCAGCTCCATCACGACGTCTGCGTCTTCGCCAATGTGCTCAAGAAGATGGGCATCCAGAAGGGCGACCGCGTCACCATCTATCTGCCGATGATTCCGGAGACGGCGGTGGCGATGCTCGCCTGCGCCCGCATCGGCGCCATCCATTCGGTGGTCTTCGCCGGCTTCTCGCCGGACAGCCTCGCCGGCCGCATCGACGATTGCCGCTCCAACCTGGTGATCACCGCCGACTGGGGCCTGCGCGGCGGCCGCAAGGTGCCGCTCAAGCACAATACCGACGAGGCGCTGATGAAATCGCTCGGCGACGAGCGCGTCATCGTCGTCCGCCACACCGGCGATGAATGCGCCATGCATGCCGGACGCGACTTCTGGTACCACGAGCTGGCCGACGGCGTTTCCGCCGATTGCCCGGTGGAGGAGATGAACGCCGAGGACCCGCTGTTCATCCTCTACACCTCCGGCTCCACCGGCAAGCCGAAGGGCGTGCTCCACACCACCGGCGGCTACATCGTGTGGACCTCGCTGACCCACCAGCTCGTCTTCGACTATCACGACGGCGACATGTACTGGTGCGCCGCCGATGTCGGCTGGGTCACCGGCCACAGCTACATCGTCTACGGACCGTTGGCCAATGGCGCCACTACGCTCATGTTCGAGGGTGTGCCCAACTGGCCGACGCCGTCGCGCATCTGGGAGGTGGTCGACAAGCACAAGGTCAACATCATCTACACCGCCCCCACGGCGCTGCGCGCGCTGATGGGCGCCGGCAACGACCACGTCACCAAGACCTCGCGCGCCTCGCTGCGCCTGCTCGGCACCGTCGGCGAGCCGATCAATCCGGAGGCCTGGGAGTGGTACTGGACGGTTGTCGGCGAGGGCCGCTGCCCGATCGTCGACACCTGGTGGCAGACCGAGACCGGCGGCATCATGATCACGCCGCTGCCCGGCGCCACCGACCTCAAGCCGGGCTCGGCGACGCGGCCCTTCTTCGGCGTCAAGCCGGCGCTGGTCACGGCCGAGGGCGCGCCGATCGAGGGGCCGGGCGCCGGCAACCTGATCATCACCGATTCATGGCCGGGCCAGATGCGCACCGTCTATGGCGACCATCGGCGCTTCGTCGACACCTATTTCATGGCCTATCCCGGCAACTACTTCACCGGCGATGGCTGCCGGCGCGACGAGGACGGCTATTACTGGATCACCGGCCGCGTCGACGACGTCATCAACGTCTCCGGCCACCGTCTCGGCACCGCCGAAATCGAGTCCGCCATGGTCGCCCATGCCAAGGTGTCCGAGGCGGCGGTCGTCGGCTATCCCCACCCCGTCAAGGGCCAGGGCATCTATGCCTACATCACGCTGATGCATGGCGAGACGCCGTCCGACGATCTGCGCAAGGAGCTCGTCCAATGGGTGCGCCACGAGATCGGGCCCTTCGCCACGCCCGACCTCATCCAGTTCTCGCCGGGCCTGCCCAAGACACGTTCCGGCAAGATCATGCGCCGCATCCTCAGGAAGATCGCCGAGGACGATTTCTCCAATCTCGGCGACACCACGACGCTGGCCGATCCCTCGGTCATCGACGAGCTGGTCGCCAACCGCCAGAACAAGCACGAACAGGTGTGACGGCGGCGCAGAGCGGGCGGTTTTCGGCCGCCCGCTCGCCCCGATACGGGTCTAGGACGTCTCGCCCTGCCCTTGCACCAGCGGCCAGATCTGCCACAGGCCGGACAGGCCGACGATGATGTAGATGATCTTCAGCAGGATCGGGGAGAAGCCGAAGATCACGGCGACAAGGTTCCAGTCGAACAGACCTATCAGACCCCAGTTGATCCCGCCGATGATGATCAGGATCAGCGTGATGAGATTCAACGCTTTCATGTGCGCTCCTCCGTCGGGTCGCTTCCCTCCCTGAATGGGCGCGGCGCGGGCTCTGCCGGTCCGCTGATTCGCGCCGGCGCATGGTGAGCCTTTAGGCATTCTGCTGCAAGATTAGGCAGTCTACCGATCTGCGCTGGCGAGTCCGCACCAGTCGCCGCGTTTGCCGCCGGCATAGGGCCGCGCCAGACCGCTCGCCAGCATCGCATCGGCGAGGTTGAGCCCGTCGGGCACCGTGGCGACCTCCGCCTCGACCCGGCCGAAATACTTGTCGCCTTCGATATTGGTGAGCCGCACCTGCGGCGTCGTCTCGGCGGCGAGCCTTTCCTTCGCCCGCTCCGCCAGGGCCGTCTCCCGCCCGCAATGCCCATGCAGCTCGGGCGCATCGATGCCCTTCAGCCGCACGCTGGTGGTCACCGTGAGACCGAGCCAGACCGGCACCTCGACGACCAGCGTGTCCCCGTCAATCACCCTTTGCACGGTGCCGACGACCGGCCCGGCCAAGCGCTCCCTGGCGCCGGCCGCGCCGCCGCCTGCGGCAAGCGCCAGGGACAGCAGCACCACGCAGAGAGCCCTGTGAACGCCCGACATACGGCGCCTTTCGCGAATCGACAAGGAATATATTCCCAATGCCATAGCGCGCAACGATTGAAGCAGTCAATGGACTATACCTTGAGTTGCGTCACTGGCGAATGCGCGCGGAACGGGTCGTGCTCTTCCGGCCGCGGCCTCGCGCTCCCTTGCACCGCGCGCGGCGCCTCCCGACATAGGGCGGACGGAGGGCGACGCGGAGAGCCTCGACAGACCCATGAACACCCTGCGCACCGGCATGCTCCTGGCGGCGCTGACCGCCATCTTCATCGGCGTCGGTTTCCTGATCGGCGGTGCCGGCGGCGCCGTCATCGCCTTCGTCGTCGCTGCCGGCATGAACCTCTTTTCCTACTGGAACGCCGACAAGCTGGTGCTGTCGATGAACCGCGCCCGCGAGGTCGACGAACGCTCGGCACCGGAGTTCTACGGCCTCGTCCGCGATCTCGCCCGGCGTGCCGGCCTGCCCATGCCGCGCGTCTATGTCGCCGACAACCCGCAGCCCAACGCCTTTGCCACCGGCCGCAACCCCGAGCACGCCGCCGTCTGCGCCACCACCGGCCTGTTGCAGATGCTCTCGCGCGACGAGATCGCCGGTGTCATGGCCCATGAGCTCGGCCATGTGCGCAATCGCGACACGCTCACCATGACCATCACCGCGACGCTCGCCGGCGCCGTCTCCATGCTCGCCAATTTCGGTCTGTTCTTCGGCGGCTTCGGCGGCAACCGCAACAATCCGCTGGGCTTCGTCGGCGTGCTCGTCGCCGCCCTGGTCGCGCCCGTCGCCGCCATGATCGTTCAGATGGCGATCAGCCGCACACGCGAATATTCCGCCGACCGTGCCGGCGCCGAGATCAGCGGCCGTCCCGATGCGCTCGCCTCGGCGCTCGCCAAAATCTCCAATGCCGCCAGTCACATTCCCAACGCGGCCGCCGAGCGCAACCCGGCGGCGGCGCATCTGTTCATCGTCAATCCGCTGTCCGGCGCACGCATGGACAACCTCTTCTCCACCCACCCGGCGACCGAGAACCGCATCGCCGCGCTGATGGAGATGGCACGGCAGTCCGGTATCCGCCCCGCGGACCGGCCGACCGCCGGCCCCGCCAGCCGACCCTCGGTTGCAGTTCCCCGTGTCGGCGCCACCGGCCGTGCGAAGGGGCCATGGGGATAGGGCTTGTGACCGGCCGGTCCGTGGCTTAACCCATTGACCCGATGAATCAATCGACCAGCCACAATGAGCCGGCGGGCCTTGCCGCCCGTGCCGCCGCCGCTTCCCTGCTTGCCGGCGTGCTCGACCGGCACCAGCCGCTCGACGCCCTCATCGGCAGCGACCGCGCCTTCGCCGCACTGGAGGAGCGCGATCGCCGGCTCGCCCGCGCCATCGCCTCCACCGCGCTCCGCCGCCACGGCACCATCTTCGCCCTGTTCGACCGCCTCATCGACCGCAAGCCGCCGCGCTCGCGCAGCTTCTTTCACACGCTTGAAATCGCCGCGGCGCAAATCCTCTTCATGCAGGTCGCCGACCACGCCGCCGTCTCCCTGGCCATGGACCAGATCGCCGCCGACCCCAAGGCGCGCCACCTCAAGGGCCTCGCCAACGCCGTGCTGCGCCGGCTGGCGCGGGAGCGCGATGCGCTGCTTGCTTCCCTCGACCCTTCGGTCGATACGCCCGACTGGCTGTGGTCGCGCTGGGTCGCCACCTATGGCGAAGAGACCGCGCGCGCCATTGCTGCGGCCCACCGCAGCGAACCGCCGCTCGATCTCTCGGTCAAGGACGATGCCGCCGGCTGGGCCGAAAGGCTCGGCGGCAATCTCACCGCCACCGGCTCCGTGCGCCTTGCCGAGGCGCATGCGATCGAGGCGCTTCCCGGCTATGACGACGGCGCCTGGTGGGTGCAGGACATGGCTGCCGCGCTCCCCGCCCGCCTCCTCGGCGATGTGGCCGGCAAGCGCGTCGCCGACCTCTGCGCCGCGCCCGGCGGCAAGACCGCGCAGCTTGCCGCCGCCGGCGCCGAGGTCACCGCCATCGATATTTCTGCCAACCGGCTGAAGCGGCTCACCGCCAATCTGGCGCGCCTCCATCTCTCCGCCGAGACGGTCACCGCCGACATTCTCGACTGGCAGGCGGCCGCGCCCTTCGATGCCGTGCTCCTCGATGCCCCCTGCTCGGCCACCGGCACCATCCGCCGCCATCCCGACGTCGCCTGGCTCAAATCGCCGGAAGACGTCGCCGCCCTGGCCGCGGTGCAGGCGCGCATGATCGATCGCGCCGCGGCCATGCTCCGCCCCGGCGGCACGCTCGTCTGCTGCACCTGCTCGCTCGAACCGGAAGAAGGCGAGGACCACCTGACCCGGGCGGCCGCGCTGAACGGCCTGACGCTCGCCCCGGTCGCCGCGGCGGAGATCGGCGGCCTCGCGGCGACGATTGCCCCGGCCGGCACGGTCAGGACACTCCCCTGCCACGATGCCGGGGGAGATGTTCCGCCAGGCATGGACGGCTTCTTCGTCATGCGGCTGACAAAGGGTGCCAAGGCTTGATCCGTTTGCCCGCAAGGCCGCAAAAGGGCGATAGTCCAGCGGCGGCGATTCGGACCGAAGGCCGGCCGGTTTCGAAGGGGAGAAGGACGGATATGGCGATCGGATCGGCGTCCGGTCAGGGCCGGCAGATGCGATTTGCCGCCGGCGCCGTCATCCGTACCGTCGCCCACCGCTTCCACGGCAGCATCTTCTATCGCTGGCGCTACGCCGGAGCGGTGCCGGAGCGCCTGCTCATCGCCCCCATCGACCTGAGGACCGCCGACCCCACCGTCGCCCTCGACATCTATGCCGGCCGCTGGGTCTTTTTCGGCGAGGGCGTCGATGTCGAGGGGTTTTCGGTGTTCGACGCCGAGCCGCCCAACGAGGAATGGTCGCACCAGCTCCATTCATTCGGCTGGCTGCGCCATCTGCGCGCCACCGACATGAACCTGTCGCGCTCCAATGCGCGCAGCCTCATCGACGAGTGGATCCGCTTTTCAGGACACCACGAACCGGCGGCCTGGGACCCGGACATCATGGCGCAGCGCGTCAGCGCCTGGCTGTCGCAGACGCCGCTCATCCTCGACGGCTGCGACTATGCCTTCTACCGGCGCTTCCTGCGCTCGCTCACCCGCCAGGTCCGCCACCTGCGCCGCGTCGCCTATGACGGCGCCCCCGGCCTGCCGCGCCTGCGCGTGATGATCGCGCTCGCCGCCGCCGCGCTCTCCATGTCCGACCAGCCGCGCTTCCTGCGCCAGGCCTCGCGCCGCCTCGATCTCGAGCTGGTCAACCAGATCCTGCCCGATGGCGGCCATGTCAGCCGCAACCCCGGCGCCATCCTCGCCGCCATGATCGACCTCCTGCCGCTGCGCCAGGCCTTTGCCGCGCGCGGCAGCCATCCCTCGCGCATCCTGGTCTCGGCCATCGACCGCATGATGCCGATGCTGCGTTTCTTCCGTCAGGGCGACGGCAGCTTCGCCCATTTCAACGGCCTCGGCGACACCGCCACCGACCAGCTCGCCACCGTGCTTGCCTATGACGATTCGCGCGCGGCAACGCCCCCCAGTGCGCCGCGCAGCGGCTATCAGCGCCTCGACGCCGGCACCACCACCGTCATCGTCGATACCGGCCGTCCGCCGCCGATCGAGTTCTCGACCGTCGCCCATGCCGGCTGCCTGTCCTTCGAGATGAGCGTCGGCCATCAGCGCCTGATCGTGAATTGCGGCGTGCCCTCGCCCAACTCCACCTCGCTCAAGCGTCTGGCGCGCACCACCGCGGCGCATTCCACCGCCACCGTCAACGACACCTCCTCCTGCCGTTTCCTGACCCGCACCACGATCGGCGACCTGCTCGGCGAGGCCATCGTCTCCGGTCCCACCCGCGTCGATGTCGACCGCGAAAACGTCCCCGGCGCGACGACGCTCGCCATGCGCCACAATGGCTATGTCGAGCGCTATCGCATCGTCCACGAGCGCTTTCTCAGCCTGTCCGAGCAGGGCGACCGGCTCGACGGCGTCGATTCCTTCGTCTCGCCCACCGGCAAGCCCGTCGGGCGCGGCGGCAAGGACACCTACGCCATCCGCTTCCACCTTCACGCCAATGTCCGCACGACCCCGCTCGACCATGCCGTCCTGCTCGAACTGCCCAATGGCGAGCGCTGGGAATTCGAGGCCGATGCCGGCGAGCTGGTGGTCGAGGAGAGCATCCTGATGTCGGACACGCGCGGCAACCGGCAGACCGACCAGCTGGTCATCTATGGCCGCATCCAGCGCGATCCGGTGGTGAACTGGCGGCTGCACCGCACCGGCTCCGGCCGGCAGCGCCAGCGGCTCATCGCCCCGCCGCGCCGCACCCGCGACGACCGGGCCTGAGCGACATTCGCTTTTCCCCACGGGAGCCAATTCGCGGCCGCCCGCGACCTCTGGGCGATTTGTCCGCGCGCCAATCCGTGATATGCGGCCCCCGCATATTCCCCCGCGCAGACAGACGACCCACCATGGCCATCAAACCGGCATCCTCGCCCCTTCCCGATCGCGTTCCCCTGCGTCGCGCCCTTCTCTCCGTCTATGACAAGACCGACCTCGTCGAGCTCGCCCATAGCCTCACCCGCCGCGGCGTCGAGCTCGTCTCCACCGGCGGCACCCGCGCTACGCTGACCGCCGCCGGCATCGCCTCGCGCGACGTCAGCGACGTCACCGGCTTCCCCGAGATCATGGACGGCCGCGTCAAGACGCTGCATCCGGCGATCCACGGCGGGCTGCTCGGCGTGCGCGACGATGCCGGCCATGCCGCCGCCATGGACGAGCACCAGATCGCCGGCATCGACCTGCTTGTCGTCAATCTCTATCCCTTCGAGGATACCGTCGCCTCCGGCGCCGACGAGCGCACAGCGGTCGAGAACGTCGATATCGGCGGACCGGCCATGATCCGCGCCGCCGCCAAGAACCACGGCTATGTCGCCGTGCTGGTCGACCCGGCCGATTATGCCGCGCTCACCGCCGCGCTCGACGCCAATGACGGCGCCACCACGCTGGAGCTGCGCCGCCGGCTGGCGGCGAAAGCCTTCGCCCGCACCGCCGCCTATGACAGCGCCATCTCCGGCTGGTTCGCTTCAGCCCTCGACGACCCGCTGCCCGAATGGCGGAGCGTCGCCGGACGTCTCGCCGAGACGCTGCGCTATGGCGAGAACCCGCACCAGATGGCCGGCCTCTACCGCACCGGCGACAGCCGTCCGGGCGTCGCCACCGCCCGCCAGCTTCAGGGCAAGCAGCTCTCCTTCAACAACATCAACGATACCGACGCGGCCTATGAACTCGCCGCCGAGTTCGATCCGGACACCTCCGCCGCCGTCGCCATCATCAAGCACGCCAATCCCTGCGGCGTCGCCACCGGCGCCTCGCTCGCCGAGGCCTACAAGAAGGCGCTCCGCACCGACCCGGTCTCCGCCTTCGGCGGCATCGTCGCCCTCAACCGGCCGCTCGACGCCGAGGCGGCCGCGGAAATCATCAAGGTCTTCGCCGAGGTCATCATCGCGCCCGGCATCTCGGAGGAAGCGGCGGAGATCGTCGCCGCCAAGAAGAACCTCCGCCTGCTCGTCGCCGACGGTCTGCCCGACCCGCGCTCGCGCGCCATGACCGTGCGCTCCGTCGCCGGCGGCCTGCTCATGCAGGACCGCGACTGGGGCATGGTGGGGACAAGCGATCTCAAGGTGGTCTCCAAGCGCGCCCCGACGCCGGCCGAAATCGCCGACATGCTGTTCGCCTGGAAGGTGGCCAAATACGTCAAGTCGAACGCCATCGTCTACGCCAAGGATCTCGCCACCGCCGGCGTCGGCGCCGGCCAGATGAGCCGCGTCGATTCGGCCATGATCGCGGCGCGCAAGGCGGAGGAAGCCGGCGCGATGGCCAAACTCGGCCATTCGCTCGCCAAGGGCGCGGTGTGCGCCTCGGACGCCTTCTTCCCCTTCGCCGACGGACTGATCGCCGCCGCCGATGCCGGCTGCACCGCCGTCATCCAGCCCGGCGGCTCCATGCGCGACCAGGAGGTGATCGACGCCGCCGACGAACGCGGTCTCGCCATGGTCGTCACCGGCATGCGCCACTTCCGCCACTAGCCGCGGTTTGTTGCGGCGCTCTCCCTGAGCGCCGCCGCCATCTCGGCGAACACGCCCTCCCAGTCGCCGCGCATGCTCTGGCGGAAGAGCCGCATGGTCGGATACCAGGGCGAGTCGGTGCCGGTCGAAAAGCCAGCGCCAGTCCGGGTCGTCGTTGAGCGCCACCCAGACGGGACGCCCGAGCGCGCCGGCAAGATGCGCCATCGCCGTGTCGGAGGAGACCACCAGGTCGAGCGCCGTCATCGCCGCCGCGATCTCCTGAATGCCGTCCGGATTGTCGGTGATCCTCTCGCCGAGCTGCTCGACGTCCATTCCCTCCGGCAGGTGATCGAGCTGGTCGAGCCCATGCACCGCCTGCAGGCTGATGAGCCGCACGCCCGGCAATGCCGCCAGCGGCGCGAAATGCTTGAGCGGCACCGAGCGCCGGTGGTCCTGGCCGTAGCGCGGATTGCCCTGCCAGACGATTCCGATGCGCGTGCCGGCCTCGCCGATCCGCTGCGCGCCACGCCGCCACCTTCTCCGGCTCCGGCGCCAGATAGGGCACGTCGGCCGGAATGCCGTCGATCCCGGTGCCGAACACACGCGGCAGGCTCAACAGCGGTATCTGAAAGTCGAAGCCGCCGACCGCGCTCACCCGGTCGAACCATGCGACCGGCGCGGGAAACGAGCGCGGCGAGCCCGAGCAGGCTCGATTGCACCAGCACCTTCACCCTTGCCCCGCGCTCGAGAGCTCGGCTGAGGAAGCGGGCGAACTGGATCGTGTCGCCGATCCCCTGCTCGGTGAAGACCAGGATGGTCTTGCCGGCGAGGTCCTCGCCGCGCCAGCGCGGCGCCTTCTTTTCGATCGAGTCCTGCCGGCGTGCCGCGGCATCGGCGCGAAATTCGTAGGCCTCCCAGCCATGGGCGAAATCGCCGGTGGCAAGATAATATTGCGACAGCGCCTGGCGTATCTGCATGTCGGCCGGATAGGTGCGCATCGCCTGCTCGCCGGCCGCGATGGCTTCCGCCCGCCGGCCGAGCCGCCACAGCGCCGTTGCCCGCACGAGCGCCGCCTTGCTGCCGCCGCGCCCCCGCTTGAGCAGCCCTTCGGCAAGATCGAGCGCGTCCGCCGGGCGGTCGAGTTCGGTCAGGAGCTGGCCGCGCGCCACCGCCGCGTCGGCGTCGTCCGGCCGCGCGGCGATGATGCGGTCGGTGCCGGCGAGCGCCTCGTCGAATCGCCTCAGCGAGATCAGCGCCGATACGCGTCCAAGCGCCGCTTCGCTACGGCCGGGCTCGAGCCGCATGACGCGCGCGAAATCAGCGAGCGCCGCTTCGTGGTCCTGCCGCTCCATGTGGACATAGGCGCGCTTCAGCACCGCCTCGGCGAGGTCCGGCTTGAGCGACAGCACGCGGTCGAAGGCCTGCACCGCCTCGTCGTTGCGGCCGAGGAGCTTGAGCACGCTGCCGCTGTTGGTAAGCGCATTGACGTGGGCGGGCGCGGAGCGGAGCGCCGCCTGGAAGGCGGCAAGCGCCTCCTCCAGCCGGCCGAGCTGCTGCAGGGCGACGCCGCGATTGCTGTGCGCATCGGCGAAACCCGGTGCCAGCGCCACCGCCCTGTCGAATGCGGCGAGCGCCGGGGCGCTGGCGCCAGCCTGCATCAGCAGCATGCCGAGCACGTTGCAGCCGGCGGGATGGGCCATCGCGGCCGGGTCGCGTTGCAGGAGATCGATGGCCTCGCGCATGCGGCCCGAGCGGGCGAGCCCGGCCGCCCGGCCGATCGCCGCTTCCGCCGCGGCGGCGGCCGGCTTCACGCCCGCCCTCGCGCGGCGATCTCTTCGGCAAGGGCGGCGGCGATCTCGGCGAAGACACCCGCCCAGTCGCCCTGCTGCTTCTGGCGGAACAGCCGCATGGTCGGATACCAGGGCGAATCGGAGCGCTCGGTGAGCCAGCGCCAGTCGGGATAGTCGCGCAGCGCCACCCACACCGGGCGCCCGAGGGCACCGGCGAGATGCGCCGGCGCCGAATCCGACACAATCATCAGGTCGAGATTGGCGATCACCGCCGCCATCTCGCGGAAGCCGTCGGGATTGTTGACGAGTTCCTCGCCGAGCGTCTCCACCGTCATCCCCGCCGGCAGGTCGTCGAGCTGCTCCGTCCCCCACAGGGCCTGCATGCTGATCAGCCTGACGCCCGGCACGTCCGCCAGCGGCGCGAAACGCTTCAGCGGAATCGAGCGGAACTGGTCGCCCGGATAATCGGAATTGCCCTGCCAGCTGATGCCGACCTTGAACCCCTCATTGCCGAGGCGCGCCCCCCATTTCGCCACGCGCTCGGGATCGGCGACGAGATAGGGCACCTCGCGCGGGATCGCCGCCTCGCTGTTCGTTCCGAGAATGTAGGGAAGGCTCATCAGCGGCGCCTGGTAGTCGAAGCCGGTGCGCATGCCGATGTCGCTGCTGACGTCCATGTCGGGGAAGTTCGCCGCGAACAGCCGGCGGAGCGATTCGTGCACCACCATCGACACGCTCCCGGCGCGTGCCGCAACCAGCGGCGCATAGCGCACGAACTGGATGACGTCGCCGGCGCCCTGCTCGGAATGGAGCAGCACCTTCTTGGTCGTAGCGTCCTCACCCTTCCACAAGGGCGCCACCTTGAGCAGTTCCGGCCGGCTGAAGGCGCTGGTCTTCAGCCGCCACTCCTGCGCCGCCCAGCCCGCCTCGTAGTCGCCGCGCGCCAGCAGGATGAAGCCGCGATGGTAGCGGGCGAGCGCATCGTCCGGTTCTGCCGCGATCGCTCGGTCATAGGCGGCAACCGCCTCGTCGAGGCGGCCGACATTGCCGAGCGCAACGGCACGCGCCCGGTGCAATTCGGCGCCGGCGCCGCCGGCGCGTTCGGCCATGTCGAACGCCTTCCACGCCTCGTCGTTACGGTTGAGCTGGGCCAGCGCCATGCCGCGCGCCAGATGCGCCTCGTGCGCCTTCGGCGCCGTGGCGATGGCCACGTCCGCCGCGGCCAGCGCGTCGGCGAAGCGCCTCAGCTTCGCCAATGTGTAGGCGCGGGCGACATGCGCGGTGATGTCGGCCGGGTCGGCGGCGACAAGCCCATCGACAATCGTCAGCGCCTCCTCGGCGCGTTTGCCCTCGCGCAATATGCTGACCTTCATCAGCAGCGCGTCGCGGTTCTCCGGGTCGCTCGCCAGAACCGTGTCGATTTCGGCGAGCCCATCCGCCACCTGGCCGACCCGGCTGTAGGCGCTGGCGGCGCCGACATGAGCGGCCGCATAGTCGGGGCGCTGGGCCAGCGCCCGGCGGAAATCGTTGAGCGCGTCGACCGCCTTGCCCTGACCGACCAGCAGCAGGCCGCGATTGACCAGCGCCTCCGGATAGGCCGGCTGCGCCTTCAGCGCCCGGTCGTAGGCGGCGATCGCATCGTCGGCACGGCGGAGGTCGCGCAATATGTTGCCGCGGTTGAAATGCGCCGTGGCGTAATTCGGCCGGAGCGCCAGCGCCTTGTCCTCGGCGGCAAGCGCATCGGAAAGGCGACCGAGCTCCTGCAGCGCCACGCCGCGGTTGCAATGCGCCTCGGGAAAGGCGGCGGCCATGCGCACCGCCTGATCGAACTCGCGCAGCGCGTCGCGCGGCCGCCCCTGGCGCAGCCTGATATCGCCCATGATGTTGCGGCCGACCGGGTTCTTGAGCGCGCCGGCGGCCGATAGCAGCACGCCCGCCGCCTCGTCGAGGCGACCGGCCTGGATGTGCGCGACGGCGGCGCCGAGCGTGCGCTCAAGCATGCCCTGCGCCGCCTTTGCGGATCTGGAAATCCTTGCTCATGCGGTCGGCAAACTAGCCGAGCCGCCGGCAAACTGCGAGCCTTTGCCGCTTCAGAGCAGCGTCGAAAAGCTCGGCGCCGCCATGCCCAGCGACGTGAAGGCGCCGAGCATCAGCACCACGGTCAGGCCGACCAGCGCCGGCACCCATATGGCGATCGACAGGCCGCGACGGCGGTGTGGCAGCGGCGCGGGCTCGTCCTCCGGCCCTGCATGCGTGGTCTTTTCGTCGACGGGCATCATTTCTTCACCGGCGTTGCATCGGGGATTCCCTCGGCACCCATGTAGACGGCAAGGATGCGCACCGGCACGGCGCCGTTATTGGTGCCGTTATGCGGCCAGTTCATCGCCTCCATCAGGCTGTCGCCGGTCTTGTAGGTGCGCGTGCCCTTGTCGCCGTAATCGACCGTCAGCACGCCGTCGAGCACATAGGCGAAGAGCGGCACCGCATGCTCGTGCCAGCCGGTCTCGGTGCCCGGCGGAATGGTCACGATCGCCGCCGTCACCTTCGCCGTGCCTTCGGGATAGGCGAGCGGCTGGCCGATGATGGTCTCACCGGTCGAGATCAGCGGCGTCAGCGTGATCTTGGGCGAATACGCCTCCTCCGCCTGCGCCGAGGCGACCGGCAGCAGAGCGAGGAAGGCGAGGAGCGTGATGCGCAGCATGGGCAGGTCCTCCGGAACGGGGGCGGCAGGCGTCGAGATAGTACGGTCGGCCCTGCGAGCTTGTTAAGAATTCCGCAAAAAGGCCGCGCAGTTCCGCAAAAAGGCCGTCCGCCGCCACACCGGGGCGTAGGAATCCCGCCGGCCCGACGTATATATATTCAAGAAATAGAATTTAACGTCCCAACCAGGAGCCTTTTCCATGACCCCCTTTTCGCGTCTGGCCAGCGCCGCCGCTCTCACCTTGGTCTTCGCCGGCAGCGCCAGCGCCGGATCGTTTGCCGATTTCGAGGTCGCGATGCGCGGCGCCTATGGCGATTATCGCGCCGCCCTGTTCACCACCAATGCCGGCAAGCCCGATGCCGCCGTCAAGGCGGTCGCCGCCTTCCAGCAGAACTGGGCGGCGCTGATGGCGGCCAACCCCTCGGCTCCGCCGCAATATGCCGACGATCCTGCTTATGCCGAGACGCTCGCCAAGGTCGCGGCGATTGCCGACAGCGCGGCACAAGAGGTCGCCGCCGGCACGCTGCCCAAGGCCCATGAGACGCTCGAGGCGATCCGCGGTGAGATCGGCGGCCTGCACGAGCGCAACGGCATTGTCGGCTACTCCGACCGCATGAACGCCTATCACGCCAGGATGGAAGAGGTGCTCGGCAAGGACTATGGCGGCCTCGATGCCGCCGGGCTCGGCACCCTGCGCGAGGATGCCGCGGTGCTCGCATTCCTTGCCGCCGATATCCAGGCCCACCCGCCGGCGGAAGCTTCCGACCCCGCCTATGGCAAGCTCCTCGACGGCTTGATGGCCAGCGTCACCGCGCTTCAGGATGCGGCGCGTGCCGGCGATGCCGCGGCGGCGAAGGCCGCGCTCGGTGGCCTCAAGGTGCCCTATTCCAAGCTCTTCCTGAAGTTCGGCTGAAGGCCGCGCCGCACCATTCTCCTCCCCCCTTGCGGGGGAAGGAGAGGGGTCGTTCGCAAGCCACGATGCGAATTGACCCGCCATGCCAACCCACCTTGGCGGCAATACTGGTGGTGGGTTACGCGCCCTCGGCGCTAACCCACCCTACAGCGCCCTGCCCCCTCGGCGCCGCGTCGTGATCAGCGCGCCTGCTCCAGCCAGCGCCGCCAGCATGACGAGCCAGGTGCCATAGTCGTCAAAGCCGGGTTTCAGCACCATGTCCGCCACCACCAGGAACATGACGGCATGGTCGAACCTGACGAACCGCAGGAGCCGACGCGCGCGTTCGGCGAGCGCGTCGGACGAAGCGTCCTGACCGGCCATCGCGATCAGCTGCTCGGTCTGCGGCCGCAGGAAGACGACGCCACTGCCGAAGACCGTGGCAAAGCCGGCGAGCCCGATCAGGATCCACAACTGCCCGAAGCCCCAGGTCATGAACGCCATGGCCAGTCCGCAGGCAACGGCAACCAGAGAGGACGGGATCGCCACGTATTTCGTGATGAACAGAACGTCCGGGAGAAACCGGACGAATTCGGCGACGTCACCCGACCGCAGGCGGCGGGCCGAAAGAACGAGAAGCGCAAAATCTCCGCCGACCCAGACGATCACACAGGCGACATGCACGGCCTTGAGGAGAGAATAGATATCCACGGCATTCTCCGCGATGTGCGGCTCCCTCTAGAGCCAGCGACGCACGCGCGCCTGGTAGTCCTGATAGCGCGCGCCGAAGGTTGCCAGCATCCGCTCTTCTTCGAAGGGGATGACGACACGAGCCATGACGGCGACCGGCAGCGCCAGGATCACCATCGGCCACAGAGAGCCGACCATCGCCGCCGCGCCGAGATAGGTCACGATCAGGGACAGGTACATGGGATTGCGGGAGACCCGGTATGCACCCGCCGTGACCAATACCACCGGATCGGCAAACGGCTTCAGCGTCGTCCGCCGGATCAGGAAGCCCGCGGCGAGCGACAGCCCAAGTCCGAGGCCCGCGGCCAGGACAGCGGCGCCCGCCCAGAAGACGTCACGCGGCGTGGCGGACCGCGAAAGCGGCACGAAATGGTCGAGGAGCGCTCCCGCGCCGAAGGCAGCGGCGAACAGCAGGGGCGGCGGCACCAACGCAAGCGGCGCCGGTCGCGACACGGTCAGGGCAGGTTGCTGCGCCATGGAAAATTCCCTCCGGTTGACCGGAATTGTTCAGGAAGCCCTTGAAAGATTTGGCAATTCCATGAGCCAGACAACTCGGATACACTGAGCATCATTTCAATACAGTGAGACTGTATTCAATTGTCCGACGACGTCAAGCCAAAACGGCGCTACCGGTCCCCGCGCCGCGAAATACAGGCCGAGGCGACCCGCACCGCCATCCTCGACGCGGCGCGCGCGCTCTTCACCACGGACGGGTGGGCATCGACGACGATCGCCGCCATTGCCCGCAAGGCCGGAGTCGCGACGGAGACGGTCTATGCCCGCTTCCACACCAAGCCCGCTCTGGTCCGCGCGCTGGTCGTCGCGGCCATGCGCGGCAGCCAGCCCGACACGCCCTTCATGGAGCAGGCCGGCCGTCAGGCCGTGCAGATGCAGACCGACCCCGAGCGAATGGTCGATGCCTTTGCGGCCGATCTGGCTGCCATTCTGGCGCGCGTCGCCCCGGTCCTCGCCGTCGTTCGCTCAGCCGCCGAGAGCGACCCGGAGATGCGCGAACTCTATTCTGAACTGCACACGGCCCGCCGCCGGAACCTGGCTCACTTCGTCGCCACGTTGGCGGGCATCGATGGGCTGCGAAAGGAACTGGACGAGCAGACGGCGACGGACCTGGTGTGGTCGCTGGGCAGCCCCGAGCTCTTCCTGGTACGGACGTCGTTCGACGGACAGAGCCCGGCGGCCCACGGGGACTGGCTGGCGGTCTCTCTCAAACGGCTGCTGCTCCCGGGCCCCTGAGGGCTCCGGCGCGGCCCGCCCGAAGGTGGCGTCGCGGCACCCGTGACTGCGGTCACAAGCCGTGTGGCCCCGGCCGCCGGCGATTGCTAGATTACCCGCCCCACACCGACCACGGAGGTCACCATGACCGGCTGGATCATCCTCGGCGTCATCGTCGTGATCGTTCTCTACGCGATCATGCTCTACAACCGCATGGTAGCCCTGCGGCAGACCGTCAATCAGTCCTGGTCTGACATCTCGGTCCAGCTCAAGCAGCGCCACGACCTCGTGCCCAATCTGGTCGAGACCGTGAAGGGCTATGCGGCGCACGAGCGCGGCACGCTGGAGGCCGTCACCCAGGCGCGCAACGCTGCCGTCAGCGCCGCCAACCCGGAAGCCCAGGCCAAGGCCGAGAACATGCTGACCGGCGCGCTGCGCCAGCTCTTCGCTCTCTCCGAGGCCTATCCCGACCTCAAGGCCAACCAGAACTTCCTCCAGCTCCAGTCGGACCTCTCCGACATCGAGAACAAGATTGCCGCCGCACGGCGCTTCTTCAACAACGCCGTTCAGGAGTTCAACACCGCCATCCAGTCCTTCCCGATGGTGCTGGTCGCCGGCCCGATGGGCTTCACCCAGCGCACCTTCTTCGAGGTCGACGAAAGCGAGCGTGCCGCGGTCGAGGCCACGCCGCAGGTGAAGTTCTAGGCAAGCGGCCAGGCCCGGCGCACCCGCCGGGCCGCTCACCGGAGTCCGGCCCGTGCTCGGCGCCTACGGCCTCAAGACCTATATCTGGAACAACCGGCTGAAGTCGCTCATCCTCCTCGCCGGCTTCCCCTTTCTGCTGCTCCTCATCTGTTTCGGCTTCGCCGTGCTCATTGCGGCGCTGGACAATCCGAGCGTCGGCCAGGGCATCGAGGACGCGATCCAGCTCCTGCCCGCTCTCATCCCCATCGCCTTCGGCGCCGCCATTCTCTGGTTCGTCATCGCCTGGTTCGCCAATCAGGGCATCATCGACATGGTCACCGGCGCCCGGCCGGTCGAGCGCAAGGCCGAGCCGCGCCTTTACAACCTGCTCGAAAATCTCTGCATCAGCCGCGGCATCACCATGCCGCGCTTGCGGATCATCGAGACCGACGCACGCAACGCCTTCGCCAGCGGCGTGCGCAAGAACCAGTATTCGATCACCGTCACCCGCGGCCTGATGGACGCGCTCACCGACGCCGAGCTGGAAGCCGTCCTCGGCCACGAACTGACCCACATCGAGAATCGCGACGTCCAGCTTCTCGTCATCTCGGCCGTCTTCGTCGGCGTCATCTCGCTGGCCGGCGACCTTCTCATCCGCGCCCCGCGCGCCCTCCTCTGGTCGAACGCCGGCGGCGGCTGGAGCGGCGGCCGCTCACGCCGGAGCAGCAGCAGCAGCGACAGTGGGCGGGGCGGTGGCGGGATCGTCATCCTCATTCTCATCGCCGTCGCCATCTTCATCATCGCCCGGCTGCTCGCCATCGCGCTGCGTTTCGCCTTGTCGCGCAAGCGCGAGTTCCTTGCCGATGCCGGCTCGGCGGAGCTCACCAAGAATCCCGACGCCATGATCTCGGCGCTGCGCAAGATCGCCGGCCATTCGGAGATCCATGCGCCCGCCCAGGTGCAGGAGATGTTCCTCGACCATCCGCGCCAGAGCGGACTCGGCGCGCTCTTCTCCACCCACCCGCCGATGGAGGCGCGCATCGAGAATCTGGTGAAATTCGCCGGCGGCCACGATCCCGGCCCGATCGTCGAGGCGCCGGTGGAACCGCCCGCTTCGGCCCCGCCGCCGCTGCCGCCGGCCGCCTCCGGCGAGGCCCATCCCTGGGGCGAGGTGCCGCCCGTGCCCGGGCCGTGGAGCGATCCGCGCCAATGATCGCAGCCTGTCGTCCGCTCCACCGCGCTGATAGTCTTGCCGCGGACCGCCTGCGCCACAGATGCCTGCGGGTGGGGGGAGGAACGACGACGTGCTGATCGGCAAGCCCGGACCGGCGAAGAGCGCCATTGCCACGGCGGACGCTGCCCGCATCGAGGTGCGCGGACGCGACCTCGTCGGCGACCTCATGGGCCGCCTGACCTTCACCGAATATTTCTACCTGCTGGTCACCGGCAGCACGCCCACCGCCGACCAGCGCTTCTTCCTCGACCTGCTCTTGGTCGCCATCGCCGAGCACGGCCTGACGCCGACGGCGATCGCCGCGCGCATGACCTATGACGCGGCTCCCGACTCGCTCCAGGCGGCGGTGGCTGCCGGCATCCTCGGCTGCGGGCCGGTCATCCTCGGCACCTCCGAAGCCTGCGCCGGCGTTCTGGCGGAAGCGCGCGAGCGCGTCGTCACCGGCGAGGACGCCGATGCGGCCGTGCTCGCCGTGGCGCGCGCCATCCACGAGCGCCGCCAGCCCATGCCGGGCTTCGGCCACCCGTTGCACAAGCCGGTCGATCCGCGCGCCGAGCGCATCCTGGCGCTGGCCGACGAGCGCGCCGTCGCCGGCCCCTTCATCGACCTCGCCCGCCGCTTCGCGCCGGCGGTGGCGACCGTGTGGAGGCGCCCATTGCCGATGAACGTCTCCATGCCGATCGCCGCCTGCCTGCTCGACCTCGGCTTTCCCGCCGCGATGGTCAAGGCTATCCCGCTGCTTGCCCGCACCGCCGGGCTGCTCGCCCATCTCGCCGAGGAGCGCGAGCGGCCGATCGGCTTCCTGATGGCCTCGCATGGCGAGGACGCCATCGCCTATGACGGCGGCAAGGACGACGGTCCGTAGCTCTCATGTTCGACCCTGCCATCGAGACCCTCCCCTGGGAAGCTCAGGGCGACGCAGACGATGCGGCCTATCGCGGCCAGGTCGCCTGGCTGTTCGCCCATTCGCGCTTCTACCGGCAGAAGCTCGCCGAAGCCGGCTTCGCCGATGCGGCAGCGGTCGGCGGCCTCGATGCCATCGCCGCCCTGCCCTTCACCGAGAAGGACGAGCTGCGCGCCAGCCGCAGCGAGGCCGAGCCGATCGGCACCCATCTCGCCGTGCCCATGGGCGATGTCGCCCGCATCTATTCGACCAGCGGCACCACCGGGACGCCGAGCTACGTGCCGCTCACCGCCGAGGACCTCGCCGACTGGACGACCATCTCGGCGCGCTCCTATGCCGCCTCGGGGATCGGGCGCGGCGACAGGCTGATCGCCACCTACAATGTCGGTCCCTTCGTCGCCGGCGCCACCATCGATGCCTTCAGCCGGCTCGGCCTCACCATCATTCCGGTCGGCAGCAGCGCCACCGAACGCCTGATGACGGCGGTCCGCCTGCTCAAGGCCGACGCCATCGCGCTCACCCCGTCCTATGCGCTGCACCTTGCCGAATGGGCGATGGAGCACGGCATCGACCCGGCCGCGACCAGCGTGCGCCGCCTGCTGGTGGCCGGCGAGCCGGGCGGCGGCGAGCCGGCGATGCGCGCCCGCCTGGAAGGCGCCTGGGACGCCGAGGTGACCGAGGCCATGGGCATCGGCGACATCGCGGTGTCGCTGTGGGGCGAGTGCCATCATCGCCAGGGCATGCATTTCAGCGGCCGAGGTCTCGTCCATTTCGAGCTGATCGATCCCGACAGCGGCGCGCCGGTGCCGCTTGCCGACGGCGCCGAGGGCGAACTGGTCTATACGCATCTCCGCCGTCGCGCCGCGCCGCTCCTGCGTTTCCGCAGCCGCGATCACGTCCGCGTCTGGGTGAGCCCCTGTCCCTGCGGGCGCACGGCGCCGCGCATCCGCTGCATCGGCCGCACCGACGACATGCTCATTGTGCGCGGCGTCAACGTCTTCCCCACCGCCGTCCGCGAGGTGGTCAACGAGTTTGCGCCCGCCGTCAGCGGTGTCCTTTCGGTCCGCCCGCGCCTCACGGGCTTCCGCCAGGATCCGCCGCTGAAGGTGGTGGTCGAGCTCGCCGAGGGCGAGGCCGGTGAGGGGCTCGCCGAGCGCATCCGCGCACGCATCCGCGACAAGCTGGTCTTCACCGCGGAGATCGTCCTGGTGCCCTTCGGCACGCTGCCGCGTTCCAGCTACAAGCAGCATCTCCTCGACTGGAGCGAAGCGCCGCCCCTGCAGCAATGAGGCGCCTGTCGGCGCCCCATTGTCTCCGGGTCCGGCCGCAGCCGCTCACACATTCACGAAGGACTGGTCCTTGACGTAGTCGCGGAAGCCGGCGAGCGCCGCATTGACCTTCTCCCAGCTCGGCAGCGTCTCGACCTCCTTTATCCAGCGCGCGACGTTCGGATAATCCTTGAATTCGTCGCGGGTGACCATGCCGCAGGTCAGCAGCGCATAACCGAACATGTCGGCGATCGTCATCTCGTTGCCGGTCAGGAACTTGTTGCCCTTGCCCAGCCAATGATCGTTCAGCACCTTCAGCCACTTCTGGGTATTGGCCTTGCCCCATTCGATGGTGCCGGCATGGGTGGCATCGTCTGGCCGCTTGTGGTGCGGATAGATCTGCGGGTAGACGACGTTGTAGCCGTAGTCGCGATAGAAGCCGGTGTTGAACCAGTCCATCAGCTCGTTGACCTTGGCCCGCTCCTTCAGCCCCTTGGGATAGAGTGGCAGGTCGTGCTTGTCGGCGAGGTACTTCATGATCGCCGAGCTTTCGGTGAGCACGAAGCCGTCGTCGTCGAGCGTCGGCACCAGCCCGTTCGGATTGAGCAAGGTATACGGCTCGCTGGCATGTTCGCCCTTGTAGAAATCGAGGGCGACTTCCTCGATCGGCAGATTGTATTCCGCGATCAGCGCGCGGATCGGCCGGCTCGTATTGGACACTTCCAGAATGTAGAGTTTGGCGGTCATTGGCTTCCTCCCCTTTGGCGCCTTCAGGAAGGCGCCCTCCCACTGCACGTCGCCCGCAACAACGATATCGCTAGTACGGGTTTTTCGGCGAACGGTCCTGCGAAAGGCTGCCGCGCATGCGCTTCGTCAGGGCCTCGATCGCATCGGCGAGATGCACCTCGGCGATGTTGTAGTCGCCGCGTGCCACTCTCAGTCTGTGCGCCTCCAGCATCACCTCGCCCCAGGACACGCCCTCCGGCGGGAAGAAGCGGTAGGCGGCAAGCTCGATCAACAGGCCGAGCGGGTCGCGGAAATAGATCGAATCCATGAAGCCGCGGTCCTTGACGCCACTGTGCTCGATGCCGCGCTCGTCGAGGCGCTGCACGGCTTGCGCGAAAGTCGCCCGCGACACTGAAAAGGCGATGTGGTGGACCGCACCGATATCGCGCGCGGTCGGCTTCGGGTCCGGCTTGCGGCTCTCCTTGGTGAAGACGGTGATCAACCGCCCGTCGCCGGGATCGAAATAGAGGTGGCTCTCCTCGGGCACGTCGAGGTTGGGCTGCTCGAAGACGAAGGGCATGCCGAGCACGCCCTCCCAGAAATCGATCGAGGTCTGCCGGTCGGCCCCGACCAGAGTGATGTGGTGAACGGCCTGGCTTTGCAGTTTCTGCACGGGCACTCCCCCTGTCTCGCGAATGGCTCGCATATAGGGCGCAATGCGCGGCCAATCGACAAGCCTGGCCCGCTACGCGCAAATGCGTCGCCACGCAAGCCGTCCGGTAAACCTCTGGGCAACCTTTCGCTGTCGGAATGGTCATACCGGCGCCATGAGTGATTCGCCGGCAGGACACCCCGTAAATGGCAGAAATTATCCAGTTTCCGTTGCGCCCCGCCGATCCGGACGATGAGGAGGGCGTCGATATCGACCTCATCACCGCCGTCGACGTGGCCATCCGCGACCTGCGCGACATCGCCCGCGCGCTCGGCGAGGATACCGTGCGCCAGCAGGCCGAGGACTGCCGGCGTATGCTCGAACGCGCCTTCAACACCGCCCACTAGAGGTTTCTTCGGCCATGGCCAGACGCCCGAGCGACCCCCGCGCAGCCGCCGAAGCCGTCTTCCGCGCCAAGGCGCCACCCCTGCCGGAGCCGGATGCCGCCAGGCCGGCGACCCTGCCCGGCGCCAAGGAGCAGGTGACGCTGCGCCTCGACCGCGACGTCCTCGACCACTTCCAGGAGGCCGGCCCCGGCTGGCAGGAGCGCATCAACGCCGCCTTGCGCAAGGCGGCGGGGCTCTAGCGAATCAGATCGCGGTCTTGCCCTCAAGACGCATGGGGTGCCGCTTTTTGCTCGCGGGCGGCGAGCGCTCGTTCGAGGTTGGGTGTCGCAGCGATCAGTTCCGCCGTATAGGGGTCGCGCGGACTGGTGAAGACACGCTCGGTCTCTCCATGCTCGACGATCTTGCCGTCGCGCATGATCACCACGCGGTCGGTGATGGCGCGCACCACCGTCAGATCGTGCGAGATGAACAGGTAGGAGACGGCGAAGCGCTCGCCGAGTTCGGCGAGCAGATCGAGGATCTGCGAGCGGATCGACACGTCGAGCGCCGACACCGCCTCGTCGAGCACGATCAGCGAGGGCCGCGTGATCAACGCCCGGGCGATGGCGATGCGCTGGCGCTGACCGCCCGAGAATTCGTGCGGATATTTGTCGCCGTCCGCGGGTGTTAGGCCGACGGCGACCAACGCCTCGTCCACCCGCTTGCGCCGCTCGGCGGCGGAGGGCTTCGCGCGATCGAGGTGGAACGGTTCCGCGATCAGCCATGCCACGTGATAGCGCGGATCGAGGCTGCCATAGGGGTCCTGGAACACCGCCTGGACATGCCGGCGCAGATCGCGCCGCGCCTGTCCGTGGCTGCCCAGAAAGTCGTTGCCGTCGAGCCTGACGGCACCGGCGCTGGGCTTGAGAAGCGCCAGGATGATGCGGGCGAGCGTCGACTTGCCGCTGCCCGATTCGCCGACAAGACCCAGATTCTCGCCGCGCCTGATGGTGAGATCGACACCGTCCACGGCGCGGAAATGGCGCGGCTTCGCGAAAGGCGTCCGCCGCGGCAGCCGGTAGTCGTGGACGACACCGCTGGCATCGAGGATGGGCGTCCGGCGGCCGGCGTCCGGCTGCAGCCGCACCCGTTCGGAGCGGTAGGTGGAGGCGGCGAACAGCATGCGCGAATAGGGATTGTGCAAGCCGCGGAAGAGCCCGACCGTCTCGCCCTGCTCGACCACCGCGCCGTCCCTCATGATGGCGATGCGGTCCGCCATGTCGGCGACGACGGCAAGATCGTGGCTGATGAGGATGAGGCCGACGTCGTCCTCGGCCACCAGCCGGCGCAAGAGGTCGAGAATGCGCGCCTGCGTGGTGACATCGACGGCGGTGGTCGGCTCATCGGCGATCAGCAGTTTCGGCTTGAGCACCGTCGCCATGGCGATCACCACGCGCTGGCGCTGGCCGCCGGAGAGCTCGTGCGGATAGGTGTCGAGCGGGAAGCGCTGCACCGGCAGTTCGACGCGCTCGAGCGCCTCGCGCGCCAGATCGGCGGCCTCCGCCGGCGAGACGCGGGTGTGCACGCGCACCGTCTCCGCCACCTGCGCGCCGATGGTCTTGACCGGGTTGAGCGCGCTCATCGGCTCCTGAAACACCATGCCCAGCGTACGGCCGCGATGTCCGCACATCGCCCCCTCATCGAGCGTCACCAGATCGGCGCCGTCGAACACGACGCGGCCCGTGGCAACTGCCTGGTGCGGCAGCAGGCGCATGATGCCGAGCGCCGTCATCGTCTTGCCCGAACCGGATTCGCCGACCACGCCGAGCACTTCGCCGCGCTCCACGGCAAGCGACACGCCCTTGAGGATCGGCACGGAGCCGATGGTGACGGACAGGTTTTCGACGGCAAGCAGGGTCATCGTACCCGCCGCCATCTCGGGTCGAGCACGTCGCGCAGACCGTCGCCGAGGAGATTGAGGCCGAGCACGGCCACGACGATGGCCAGACCCGGCAGGATCGTCAGACGCGGCGCCAGCACGAACATGGTCTGCGCATCGGCGAGCATGCGGCCCCAGCTCGCCGCTGGCGGCTGCGTGCCGAGCCCGACATAGGAGAGCGCCGCTTCCGCCAGAATGCCGAGCGAAAACTGGATCGTCGCCTGCACCACCAGTGTGCTCAGAAGATTGGGCAGGATGTGCTCGATCGAGATCAGCCACCGTCCCTTGCCGGCGACACGGGCGGCCAGCACATAGTCGCGCGTCCACAGCGACAGCGCCGAGCCCCGCGTCAGCCGCGCAAAGACCGGTATGTTGAAGATGCCGATGGCGAGGATCGCATTGAACGCGCCCGGCCCGAGCAGGGCCGTGATCATGATGGCAAGCAGCAGGGCGGGAAAAGCAAAGACCAGATCGTTGACCCGCATCACCACCTCGTCCAGCCAGCCGCGCCGTGCCGCCGCCAAAAGGCCGAGGGGCACACCGAGCCCGAGGCCGACGCCGACCGCGATCAGCGCCACGGCCATCGAGTTGCGGGCGCCTTCCATCAGCATGGAGAGTTCGTCGCGGCCGAAGTGATCCGTCCCCAGCCAATGCAGGGCCGACGGCAGCTGCAGCCGGTCGGGAATCGAGATCGCCGCCGGGTCGTAGGGCGTCCACACCAGCGAAACGAGGGCAATGGCGACCATGATGAGGGTGATGGCGCCGCCGACCACCATGCTGCCGTGAAGCCGGCCGTTGCTCGTGGCGGGCGTCGGCGCGCCGGTGAGCGGTTCGATGCTCATGACCGGTGCCTTCTCAGGCGCGGATCGATCGCCGCATAAGCGAGGTCGACGGCGAAGGTGACGACCACCACCGCGGCGACGAGCAGCAGGACGACGCTCTTCACCACGATCAGGTCGCGCTGGCCGATCGCCTGAAAGACGAGGCGGCCGAGGCCGGGCAGATAGAACACGTTCTCGATGATGATGGCGCCGGCGAGCAGGAAGGAGAACTGCAGGCCGATGATGGTCATCACCGGTATCAGTGCATTGCGCACCGCATGACGGCGCACGGCCTGTGCCCTGGTCAGCCCCTTGGCGCGGGCGGTGCGCATGAAGTCCTCATGCAGCGTATCGAGCAGCGAGGAGCGCATGACCCGCGCCAGGATCGACGCCTGCGGCAGCGCCAGCGCGATCGCCGGCAGGATGAGCGCCTTCAGACCCGCAAGAAGTCCGGCGCTCCAGCCCGGAAACCCGCCGGCCGAGAACCAGTGCAGGCCGAGCGAGAAGGCGAGCACCAGCAGCATGGCGAACCAGAAATTGGGCACCGCGATGCCGAGCTGCGTCGCCCCCATGACGACGAGGTCGGTCGGCCGGTTGCGCCGGGTCGCCGCGACGATGCCGACCGGAAAGGCGATGACAACCGCCAGCGCCAGCGCCATCAGCGCCAGCGGCAGGCTGACCCACAGGCGCTGGGCGATCAGCTCGGCCACCGGCACCCGGTAGGTGTAGCTGATGCCGAAATCGCCATGGAGGAAGCCGGCGACCCACATCAGGTAGCGCTGCGGCAGCGGCTGATCGAGGCCGAGCTGATGGCTGAGCGCCGCCACGGTGGCCGGATCGGCGTTCAGCCCGAGCATGAACGAGGCCGGATCGCCCGGCAGCACCTCCATCACCAGGAAGATGACGATGCTGGCGGCAACCAGGGTTGCGACGAGGGAGGCGAACCGCGTTGCGACGTAGGATCCCATGCGCGCCTGTCGTCACGGACCCGGGGTCGCGGCGCCGCGCCGCCGGCCCTTGTCCGTGCTCCCTAGTCCTCCCAGGAAACCCCGGTCAGGTCGTTCGCCTGAATGGGCGAGTTCGTCCACATGCCCTTGATCTTCGCGCTCCACACGCCGAGCTTGGGCAGCTCGAACAGGAACACGTTCACCGCGTCGTCGGCGATCTGCTTCTGGATCGCGCCGAGAAGCTCGACACGCTTTGCCGGATCGGCCTCCAGTCCGACCGCCGTCACGAGCTTCTTCACGGCATCCGAATGGTAGTCGAAATAGTAGTCGTCGCGGGCATAGATGTCGTAGTCGGCCGGCTCGGTATGCGCGACGATACTGAGGTCGTAGTCCTTGTTCTTGAACACGTCGGCCAGCCATTGCGCCCATTCGACCGGGATGATCTGTACGTCGATGCCGACCGCCTTGAGCTGCTGTGCGATGATCTCGCCGCTGCGCCGGGCATAGCTCGGCGGCGGCAGCTTGAGCGTCACCTTGAAGCCGTCGGGATAGCCGGCCTCCTTGAGCAATTCCTTCGCCTTGTCCGGGTTGAAGGGATAGAGGCCGGTCAGATCGACATAGCCGCGATCGAGCGGCGAGAAGTGGCTGCCGATCGGCTCGCCGTAACCGAACATGGCGCCATCAATGATCGCCTTGCGATCGATGGCATAGGAAATCGCCCGCCGCACCATGAGGTCGCTGAGCGGCTTCCTGCCGTTGTTCATGGCCATGATCGTCTCACCCTCGGTCGAGCCGACGACGACCGAGAAGCGTGGATCGGACTTGAACTGGGCCAGCGTTTCCGGTGCTGGAAAATTGGGAAAGGCATCGATGTCGCCGGCCATCATCGCCGAATAGGCCGCCGAGGGATCGGAGACGAACTTGAAGGTCACACGATCGAGCCTGGCCGGCGTGCCCCAGTAGTCCGGGTTGCGGACGAGATCGACATGATCGCCCTTGACCCAATCGGCGAACTTGAACGGGCCCGTGCCGACCGGATGGGTGGCGTTGGTGCCGGCGCTCGCCGGCGCCACGATCTCGGCGTCGCCCCAGCCGAGATTGTAGAGAAAGTTGCTCTCGCGGTGCTTCAGCGTGACGCGCACGGTCAGCGGATCGACCGCGTCAACCGTGTCGATGGCCGCGAAAAGCTGCTTCTGGGCATTGGTGCTGCCCGGCGCGGTGGTGCGGTCGAGCGAGAACTTGACCACCTCAGCCGTGAGCGGCGTGCCGTCGTGGAATTTGACCCCCTCCTGGAGATGGAAGGTATAGGTGAGGCCGTCCTCGGAGATATCCCAGGATTCGGCGAGATCGGGCCGGACGGCGCCGGTTTCGTCGATGCGCGTGAGGCCCTCGAAGATATTGGCATAGGTCACCTCGTCGACCGCCGCCGCGGCGCCGGAGGTCGGGTCGAGGCCGGTCGGCTCGAGCACCATGCCGACAGTGAGATCGGTACGCGCCGCCAATGCCACGCCGGGCGACACAGATGCCGCCACAAGAACAGCCAGCACCGCCAGCCTGATTGATTTCATTGATGATTTCTCCATGTCCCCGCGAGCCGCGCTTAGCCGGCAGGCCGTTATATACCGTAGAGAAGATGGTGCGTGGCCAGCGTCATGACCTTGGCAGAATCCACCATGTCATCGATCACGACATATTCGTCGGGCTGGTGGGCAAGATCGAGGATGCCGGGCCCGTAGGCGATGCAGTTCCTGATCCGGCCGATGCGGTCGATGTGCTTCTGGTCGTAGGTGCCGGGCGAGACAACGTAGTCCGGCTCGCGGCCGAGCACCGCCGCAATCGCCGCCGACACCGAGCGCACCACCGGCGCATCGCGCTCGGTCATGGTCGGGATCACGTCCCACAGGTCCTTGAGCTCGTAGCGGAACTTCTCGCGCCGCCCGGCGAGACGCTCGAGGATGCCGCGCACCTCACCCTTGACGTCGGCAAGCTCCTCCTCGATCAGGAAACGCCGGTCGATGACCATGCGGCAGGAATCGGCAACGCAGGCAGAGGGGAAGCCGGAATAGTCCTCGCCCAGCCCGCCGTGAATCGAGTTGATGTTGATGGTCGATTGCCGCGCCCCGTCCGGCACCACCGGCATCGCCGTGCGCCGTGCCGCCAGCGCCGGATAGAGCTCCGCCTCGAAGGCATCGAGAACCGCGCCCATATGGCGGATGGCGCTATCGCCGAGAAATGGCATCGAGCCATGGGCGATGCGCCCCTTGGTCTCGATCTCCGCCCACCACACACCGCGATGGCCGAGACAGACGCGGTCCTTGTTGAGCGGCTCGGGAATGATGACGTGGTCGATGCGCGGCCGCGCCATGATGCCCTTCTCGGCAAGATAGGCGACGCCGCCATGGCCGCCCGATTCCTCGTCGGCCGTGCCGGAAATCTCGATGGCGCCGGGATGGTCCGGATAGAGGGCGAGGAAGGCTTCCACCGCCACGATCGCGGTTGCCAGGCCGCCTTTCATGTCGCAGGCACCGCGGCCATAGATGCGGCCCTCGCGCACCGCGCCGCCGAAAGGATCGAAGCTCCAGCCGGCGCCGGCCTCGACCACGTCGATATGCCCGTTGAAATGGACGCAAGGCCCCGGACGGGTCCCCTCCCGGCGGGCAATCACGTTCCAGCGCGGGTAGCGGTCGCTGTCGCCGGGCGTCCCCTCGGCGCGGACGAAGCTCACCGCGAAGCCCGCCGGCGCGAGCCGTCGGGCAATGACCTCGCAGCAATCGCGATAGGCGGCACCGGGCGGATTGACCGTCGGGATACGGACCAGTTCCGAGGTGAGCGCCACCAGATCGTCGCGGCGATCCTCGACCTGGCGCCCGATTGCCTCCAGCACCTGTTGCGCTCCGTCTCCGACAAAGGGCGGGCTTAGCCCCCTGACCGACCCTCCGCATTGCCACAACCGCTGTCAATCGCGTTGCCGAGGCCGCTCAGGACGGCCGGCTGCGCGGGCAAGCTCGGCCCCGGTGGTGCCGCGGGTGATGCCGTAGATCGCCTCGCGCGCCTGCGCATCCCAATAGGGCGCGCCGAGGCCGGCAAAGGCCGGCACCAGGTAGACCGCCTGCTCAGGGATGCAGGACTGCGGAGAGCGCGTGTCAGACCTTGCAGAAGGCGCGGTAGAGCGAACCGATGATCTCGCCCACTTCCGGCCGGGCGATCGAATAATAGACGTTCTTGCCGTCGCGCTGCGCCTCGACCAGCTCGTCGGCGCGCAGACGGGCGAGCTGTTGCGACACGAAAGGCTGGCGCAGCTGCAGCTTCTGTTCGAGTTCGCCGACGCTTTTGCGGCCGTCGAGCAGCAGGCACAGGATGACCAGCCGCGTCTCGTGCGACATCGCCTTGAGGAACTCGCTGGCGTTCTGCGCGCTGCCGAGCATGCGCTCCAGGCCATCCCGCGGGATCGCCTCGTCATCACCTGCCATCGGGGCCGTCACTGGCATCTGCATGTCTGGAAATCCCGGGCGCTCAGCATCGGTTTCATAGTTGCCATCGCAAGCAAAGTCCACCGAAGCGGCGCAATCATGGCCGCCATGACTTCGTCCCCTGCGGCGCCTTGACCGCGCCGCGGGCGGCTCGCCTCACCGACCCCATCATCAAGAACCGAAAACCGCTCGGCAATACATATTCACGATTGTGAAAATGAAACGGCCCGGGGAATATCTTGCCCCTCACACCCGGTTCGTGAGCAAATCATTCCGTTGGCGTCATCGGGCGCGGCGGGCCTCGATACACCGACAGGGACGGCGCCAACGGCTAGGCTGATTCAGGCGGCTTCGGCTTCCTCCAGCGCGCGGTCCGCGACGGCGCCGCTGGTGCAATCGTCTTCGGCTTCGCTCGCCGGTGCGCCCAGCCCCTGGTCGCTGTCGAAGCCGGTGAACTGGTAGCCGAGATATCGTCTGGCATCGATCACGTCGTAGCCGAGCTGCAGGCGCAGCTTCTTGCGCAGCTTGCTGACATGCCCCTCGACGACGACCTCATCGACGCTGTCTTCGAACACGCCGTAGACGGCATTGAAGATCTGCGTCTTGGTCACGCGGCGATGGGCATTCTTGGCAAGGAATTCGAGGATATGGCGCTCACGACGCGGCAGCGACAACGGCTTGCCGTCGATCTCGATATCGCGACCGTCGAAGAAGATCTTCAGGCGCTCGCAGCTGACCTGGCGGTATTTGTGGTTCACACGCCGCCAGATCGCTTCCGAGCGCGCGATCAGCTCTTTCACATGCACCGGCTTGCGCACCACGTCGTCGATGCCGGCCGTGAACAGTTCGAGCGTCGAATTGAGGTTGCGGATTTCGGACAGCGCAATGATCGGAGCGTCGGTACGGCTTCTGATGAGCCGTGGCAGCGTCGGCCGGTCGTCGCATTCGCCGAGCAGGACCGACTGCACCGAATCTATGTCCCCGGACGATGCAGCGAAAAGCCATTCGCGGAATTCTAGAGGTTGCAGCCCGAGACTGGCCACACCTTCCCCGCGGAATGAGGCGGCATATGCTTCGCTCACCTCGTCCCGTTCGTCGACGACGATATGCATTAAGGCCCCCAGCAAATATCGAATTTCGGCGCCGCGCCAACCCCCGGGCAAAGGCAACGCGAACGGCGCCAAGGCCGCTCAATACCAACGATTCTCGGGGAGTCCGGCAAACACCGGCTACACAGACGCGACGCAACGCAACGTCGTGATTCTGCGCTTAATATGGTAAACCAAACCCTAACGGGCGCCGCTGGGTCGGCGCCCGATTGCGTGCCGGTCAGGCCGCCGTGAGGACGTTCTCGATCTTCGCCCTGAGGGTCTGTGAATCGAAGGGCTTCAGCACGTATCCGGACGCACCGGCATCGTTGGCGGCCCTGAGATTCTCGGGCGAGCCCTCGCCGCTCATCAGGATGACCGGCGTTTCCTTCAGCTTGTCGTCGGCACGAACCTGCCTGACGAGCTCCAGCCCATCGACCGGCGCCATGTACCAGTCGGCGATGACCAGCCCATACTGGCGCTCACGCATCTTGGCGAGCGCCTCCTCGCCATCGGCGGCGGTATCGACTTCGGCAAAGCCGGCCCGCTGGAGAAGGTTGCGCATGATGCGGACGACGGTCTGATAATCGTCCACCACCAATATCGGCATCGAATTGTCGACTGGCATGACTTTTCGCCCGCCCCTTTGGCATCCACTGCCGCAGAGACTAGCGCAGGCGGATAAAGGAACCGCCAGATTCGATTTTCAAATCGTACCGTCGAAAGCAAGGAAGCGGTAACCATCCGGCCGGGCTCTCGGGGTCTAGCGGCAGAAGTCGCGCGCCTCTGCCGTCCACGTCCCGAAGCCGGTGGCGACCATGTTGGTGATCACCGTGCAGACATATCTCTTCTGCGCCGGATTGTTGTTCGGCCCGGCGTGATAGCGCGCCACGGCAAGCGTCCAGCTTCCCTCCTGCCGGCGCAGGACTTTGAGGAAGCGGGCGGCGTAGTCGACATTGGCGTGCGGGTCGAACATGCGCCTCAGCGAGGCGAATTCGCGCCCGTGGAAATAGTGGTTGATCTGCATGCAGCCGACGTCGATCAGCTTGATCCCCGCCGCCGTCGCCGTATCGAAGCGGTGGACGGCATCGTCGAGGCTGGTGGCGAAATAGGCCTCGCCGGCGATGTTCATGGCCAGCGGCTGCAGCGAATCCTTCCGGCCCGATTCGGTGAGGCCGACCGCATAGAGCACGCCGAGCGGCACGTCATATTTGGCCGCCGCCGCGGCCATCTCGCCCTCGCACGGATTGGCCGGCGCCGCCAGGGCGCCGACGCTAGACGTAGAGGCGATCAGCGCCGCGATAGCGATCCTGGCGAGGCGCATCGTGCGTGTCCTGGTCGTGAAGAACGAAGGCGCCGGCTTCGCGCCGTGCTAGCGGGCGTTCATCGGGCGTCGCCGAATGCTCGCCGCCGGCCGTGTGGCCCGACGAGGCACCGCTACCCGCTCCGCCGGTCTGCTGCTGGCCGGACGACGACGCATCGCCGAAGCGGGTCGTGGTCGCGTCGCGCCTGTCGACCTGAATCTGCTGCGCCTCGTAGCCGGAGCGGTGCAGCAGCGCGCGCAGCGCTGCATCGTCGCGCGCCAGCGCCTGCGCCGTCTCCTGGCGGTCGGCCTTGAAGTGGATGCTGACGACATTGCCCCTGAGGCTGATGCGTAGATCGATCTGTCCGTATTCGCGCATGTCGAGATTGAGCGCGATGGTCCGCACCGGCTCCGTTGCAGCGTTGGCACCGGCGGCGCCATCAGGGCCGCGAAGCGTTGCCCGTGCCGGAGCGAGGGCGCCGGCGATGCCCGACGCCACGCCGGCCACGAGCGGCGAGGCCGGCACCGGCGCCACCGCCGGCGCTGAAGGATTGGCGGTCGCAGTGCCGGTCGCGGGCGTGACGCCGGCCGCTGCCGGCGGCTTCGGTTCCGTGTGTCTGGACGAGGCGGCGACGGACTGACCCGCGGCCCGGTTGTCCCGTCCTTGCGGTTGATCGTGTTCGGACGGCTTGGCGGGGTCGGGCACGGCGATCTGGTCCTGCCGTCCGGCAGCCTGCCGCTCGGACGGCGCCTTCGCCGTCGCCGACGATCCATTGTCGTCTTCGGCGGCGAGGCCGGTCCCGCTTTTCGGTGGAGGCCGAGGCCCCTCGGGCGATGCGGCTTCGACCTGCACCGCGCCGTCGATCGCGGGCATGGACGGCGCTGCGCCGGACTTGGCGGCGCCACCATCGGCCGGGCCGCCGCGTTTGTCGCGGCGCGTGGCAGGCGCGAGATGCCGCTCATAGGCGGTGACCCGCACGTCGATCGGCCCGTCGGCGCCACGCACTGGCCCGGCCTGTCCATCGCCTTGTGGCATCGTCGCCGTGCTGCCGGCCGGCTGCCGGCGGCCGCCATCGGCCGACGCCGCGAAAGCCGCCTGGGAATCGCCGCGCGCCCAGAAGCGGACCCGTCCGGAGTCCGCGTCTGTCGCTGCCGCCGGCTTCGCTGCCACGCCCTGCCGGACGCCGTCCGGCGGCAGCGCCGGCCCATCCGAGGCCGGTGTCGTGTTGCCGCTGCCGGTGGCGGCTTTCGCCTGATCGCTTGGTGCAGGATGGTCTGTCCGCGCCACCGCAACAGTGGCGTTCTCAAGCGCAACCGTGCCGGAATCGACTGTCGTCGCCTTGCCATCATGGACACGGTTGGCCTGTCCGGCATCCTGCCTGTCCACAGCAGCCGTATCCTTGTGCCGGCGCGCATGCCGGTCCGCTTTGCCGTCCGCACGGGCAGGTGTGTCGCTGGCTGATTCGTTCTCGCCCGTCGCCTCTTGCGCCGCACCCTGGACGGCGGGATCGCTGCCGTGGCGGCGCGGGGAAACCTCGCTCTCGCCATCATCCGGCGCATTCGCCGCGCCCGCCCCGGTGTCGGACCGCGACCCTCGCTCGGCCGTCGCCGCCTGATCGATCAGTGCGCGAAAGTGACCTTCCGTATCTGCACCATGGGTGCGGCGCGCACCGGCATCGGCACGTCCGGCCCCGGCATCGACCGGCAGGTTGAGGGTGACGTTCATTGGGTTGTGGCGACCAGTTTCGCGGTTTCATCCAGCGCCGCCTGCGCCTTCTTGATTATCGGCGCCTCTTCCACGACGGCGCCATCGCCAAGCGGCTCAGCCACGGCAACATGGATCTTGCTGAGGTCGGTGCCCGAGAGCACGCCGTCGAGCGTCGCACGGACCACATCGTAAAAAGCCTGATCGGGCGCCGACAGAAGAGCCAGCTTGAACCCTTTGAGTTCGGCGTTCGCCTGGTCGGTCATCTTCGGCATCGCTGCCAGCGCGGCGGCGTGATAGAGCTTCGCCCGCGCCTCCTGCTCCGAGCCCGCCAACGCGAGCCCGCTCGCCCGCTCGGCCGCCAGCTTGGCGGCAGCCGCGCGGCCCTTGACGGCCGAGGCCAGCGCCACCGTCAGGTAGAGGTCGCAGCGCGATTCCGGCTCGACCATCGCCAGCATGTCATCCAGTTCGGCGAAGCGTGCTTCGGTGTCGAGCGGCATGTGACTGAGCGCGGCGGCAAACCGCACCCTGAAATTGCCCGCATAGACCGAGTGGCGGAACCGGTCGAGATACTGGCGCGCCAGCGAGCGGACCTCGTCCTCGTCGTGTTGGCTGTCGGCAACCAGCAACTGCCGCCGGATGGCGGCTTCCTCGACCAGCGTGCCGGGCGCCATCAGCCGGGCGACGGCGAGCAGTTGCATGGCCTTGGCCGGATCGCTGCGTATGGCAAGCGCCGATTGGGCGATGGCCACCTGTCCGGCCATGCTCGCCGGCAGGCCCGTGGGATCGATCTCGGCCAGCAGCGGCGTGGCGGCATCCGGATCGCCGCTGGCATAGTCGAGCACGCCCTTGAGCAACCGCTGATCGATCGCCGGCGGCGGGTCAAGCGCGACGAGTGTCGCCAATATCTCCGGCTGCCCGCCGGAGAGGACATAGGTCACCGCGGCCGCCGCATTGCGATTGTCCTGCCACACGACCGCGTCGGCGGACATGAATGCCTTGTCGATCTGGATCATCAGGGCGCGTTGCGCCGCGATCGCCTGAATGTCGCCGTGGGCCATGCGATCCTGCAGACCCTGCAGCGTGCGCACCAGCTCGAAGGGCGCCGTACCCAGAAGCGGCACCGCAGCCAGCGCCGCCTCGTCCCGGCTGGTGCTGTGCGGCCCGTCGCCTTTCGGACCTTCGACCGTCTCCGGCGCCGACACCTTTGGCGCCGGTGCAGCCGGCTCCTCGATCAGATATTCCGACGGGTCGCCAAGCAGCCCGTCGGACCGCTGGACCGTGGTTATCTTGCGCTCCGCCGCGGGCTCGGCCATCGGCGCCTCGGCGGGCTCCGGCGTTGCGGCGGCCGCCGCCGGCGCTGTACCGGCCGGCGCTGCCGTGTCCACCGCTGCGTCGTTGATGGAACCCGTGACGGTGCGGTCGATGCCCGGAGAGGCCATCGCCACCGACGTTTCCGGCGCCGGCCTGGCGCCGGCCACGGCCTCATAGGGCGGGCGCAGGCGCGGCAAGGGCGGCACGCGCGCGGCAACGGCGCGTGGCCTGACCTCTACCGCCTTGGCGCCGGCCGGCTCCGCCGCCGGCGGCAGGACGCTGATCGGCGCGGCCGTGGCCGTCGGCGGCTGCGCCGGCTGCGTCTCCCCGAACAGCGTCGTCAGGAAATCGGCCACGCCGCCGTTCGCGCTCGTCTGCGCGGTGGATGGAAGCGGCTCGGCGGCAGCCGACGCCGACCACGTCAGCGCCACTGCCGCACAGGTCACAATCAGCCGCCGCGCCGTCATGGCGAATCCTTCACCAGTATTTCGATGCGACGGTTTTCCGCCGCATAGGGGTCGGCCGGATTCTTCAGCGCCCGGTCGGCATGGCCCTCTATGGCGACGACCCGCGACTGGTCGAGGCCGCCACGCAGCAGCGCGTAGTACGCGAACTGCGCCCGCGCCGTCGAAAGCCGCCAGTTGTCGTAATCCTTCGAATGGAACGGCCGCCCGTCGGTATGGCCGCGAACGACGATCTGGCCGGGCTGTTTCACCAGCACCTTGGCGATGTGCTCGAGAAGCACCGCCGTCTTGGCGTCCGGCACCGCCGATCCGACGCCAAACATGGCATAGTCGGCATCGTCGGTGAGGTTGATGGCAACGCCTTCCTTCGTCGCCTCGACCGCGAGGCCGGGCGAGGCCTTGCCGGCCATCATCGGGCCGACGGACTGCTCGATGCTCTTGGCGATTTCGCTCGACCGCGCCATGGTCGCCGGGGCGACCGACTTCGCCACGTCGGTCTTTGCGTCGTCCGCCTTTGTTTCGTCTGCCGTTGGCTCTGTTGCCCCGGCCTCGGCTGCGGCCGTCTGGGGCGCCTTGTCCGGTGCTCCGGCACCCGGCGATGCGGCGGCAGGCCCGGCGGGTTCCGCCGGTGCCGAGACGGGCCTGTCAAACACGTCCGCCGGCTCCGCTCCCGCCGGCGACAGCACGGCCGCGTCCGGCTTGCCGGTGCCCGATACCTTCCGCACCGTGCCCGGTTTGCCGGCCCCGCCAGCCTTGGCGGCGGGAAGCGGCACCAATTGCCAATAGGAGGGATCGAACGGATCGCGGTCGATATCGCCGCCCGGCGTGCCCGTCGCCCGCGTATCACCGGTGATGGCATCGACGCTGGTCGGTTGCGTCGAGACGTATTCCTTCTCCAGCTTGGCCAGCACCGCGTAGGGGTCCTGGAACGCTTCCCGGTCGTAGCCGCCGTTTGGCGGCTTCAGGGCGGCGGCCGCCGCGCCGATCTTCTTGAGCGCGTCGGCGGTGGACTCTTCGCTATTGGCGTCCTCTTTCGCCTTTCCCTCCGCGCCGCTGCCCGCCGTCAGCTTGGCCGCCAGCGCCGCAGCCGCATTGAGCGCCGCGGCGGCGGCTTCCGGACTGACCTTCTTGGCGTCGGCGTGCCCCGGATTCAGCTCGATCAGATTGAGGTTCGCCCCCGGCATCGGCATTTGGCCGTGTCCGTTCTTGGCCGAGCTGTCCGGGCCCTTGGTCGTGCTCAGCCCCTTCAGCTCACTCGAGCCCTGCGACATGTGGATCGGGTTGAAATACTGGGCGATGCCCTTGCGCACATTGTCGTCGGTGACGTTGATCAGCCACATGATCAGGAAGAACGCCATCATCGCCGTCATGAAGTCGGCGTGGGCGACCTTCCACGCCGAGCTGTGATGCGGGTGTTCCTCGTCGTCATGCCGGCGGACGATGATCAGCTCGTGCGCCGCGGCCTCAGCCATTGTCCGCAGCCTCCACCTGCGCCGTCAGCCGCTCCATCCACGCCGCGATGTTGGTCTCCACCACGGTGTCGTCGATGGTCACGCTCACATCGGCCGTATCGCTTTCGTCGCGCTCGACCGGCACACCGGTCGCCGCAATGACAGCCTCCACCCGCCCGATCAATGCCGCCGGTCCGGCAATTCTGATCCGCGTCGCGGTGCCGCCGGCGATGAGGGCGGAGACGGCCTCGGTGAGCTCACCCACGGCGCGCTCGCGCACCGCCTGGTCGAGGAAGCGCAGCAGCACGGCGCCAACTTCACGGCCGACGCGCTCCTCGATGGCAGCAAGCCCGTCCACCACCTGGCTCGACAGCGCCTCTCCGATCGAAGCGAGAACGTCCGACTCCCGCTCGGCCAGACGACGTTCGAACTCCGCTTGATCCGCCGCACGGGCGCTGTCGAACTCGGCGCGCGCCGCATCCACCGCCTCGGCCACTGCCGCGTCCTGGACAGCCGCCCGGTCTTCCGCCGGCGTCGGCGCCGGCTCCTCGTTGAGCGGGCGAAACCCGGCACTGGCGATCTTGCGAGCCGGTCCGCTGGCGAAACGCGGCAGAAGGGCAGCGGCGGCCGTTGCGGTCATGCCGCCTCGTCCTGATGCAGCCATTGCCGCAGGATGTTGGCCGCCTGCGCCTCGTCATATTCGACGATCTGCTCAAGCCGCTTCTGCGGCGAGCGGTTCATCCGCTTGGTGACGTCCTCGATCAGATTGACATTGTCCTGGCCGTCGGCGCCGGGCATCGCTGCCGACGTGCCCAGTGCCGGCGCCTGAGACGCCTCGACCGCCGCAACCTCCGGCGCCGCCGTGACCGCCTTCGGCGTCTGCGACACGATCATCCGGATCGCCGGCCTGAGGCCGAACAGGATGACCACCGCGCCGAAGACGACCAGCGCCAGCGAATTGACCAGGCTGCCCGCCTGCGCCATCAGCGTATCCATCATCCCCGGCTCTGCCGGCGCCTCGCCGAGGTCCGTGACGAAATCGACGGAGGCCACCTTGAGCTGGTCGCCGCGATCCTTGCTGAAGCCGGAGGCGGCCGAGACGAGCTGCTCGATATCCATCATCTGGTGTTCGACCGGCAGGGCGTCCGCGCCCTGCTTGGCGGCCTCGTCCAGCCGTTTCTGGTTGACCAGCACGGCGATCGACAACCGCTCGACCTTGAAGCCGTCATGCGCGATTTCGGTCGTGCGCGACGATATTTCGTAATTGGTGGTCTCCTCGCGGCGGTCGTTGGTCTCGTTCGAGTTCTTGCCGTTGTTGCCGCCGGAATTATTGGCCTGGTCGGGGAGGTTCTGCTGCACCGAGGCGGCCGCATCGCTTGTCGAGTTCTGTGCCAGCGCGTTTTCGCGCACCGTGCGCACCGAGCGTTCCACCCGCGAAGACGGGTCGAAGGTCACCTCGTTGGTGGTCGAGCGGTCGAGGTTCAGCCGCGCCACCACGCTCACCTGGAAATTGCCGATGCCGAGATAGGGCGTCAGCGTGCGCCGGACCTTGTCCTCGATCTCGTGGTTCACCGTCTGCTCGACGATCGCCATCTTTCCGGCCGAGGCGCTTTCGATGTCGTCGCCGGAGGCGAGCAGCGCGCCTTCGGTGTTGAGCACGGTGACGTTGTCGACCTTCAACCCCGGCACGGCGGCCGCAACCAGGTGGCGGATCGCCTGGGCCGGGCCCGCATCGTTCGGCATGCCGGTGCGGATGACCACCGACGCCGAGGCGGCCTGCTGCTGGCTGCGCAGCGAGGCCGAGTCCGGCAGCACCAGATGCACCCGCGCCGCCTTGATGCCGTCCATGCTCTGGATCGTGCGCGCCAGTTCGCCTTCCAGCGCCCGGGTCTTGGTCACGTTCTGCATGAACGAGGTCAGGCCGAACGACCCCACCTTGTCGAACAGGTCGTAGCCGGAATTGGCGCTTTCAGGCAGGCCCTTCTCGGCCAGCAGCATGCGGGCATGGGCCGTGTCGCCATAGTTGACGGTCACCGTCTGGCCGTCGGCGTTCACGTCGAATTCGATGCCGGCTTCCTTGAGGGCCGCGCCGATGCGCGCCACGTCGTCGCGCGTCAGGCCGCTATAGAGAATCTCCTGCTGCGGGCGACTGAGATAGTAACCACCGACACCGAGCAGGACCATGACCGCCACGCCGACGAAGGCCAGCGCGATGAGCCGGCGCGCGCCGAGTCCGGCGATACTGGTCCACAGGCGTTCTACAGCATCCCGCGCCATCGGCAGCCGCGCTCCTTCTCTTTGCGCTCCGTTCCACCGTCTGAACGAGCCGCTGGCGAAGGCGCCCGCGCGGGCGAGGTGACGACACCGGCTCCCGGCTAATCTCGAAGGTCAACCTTGCGTGAAGGTTGCGCGCAAAAAGAAAGGGCCGCGCCCCGGAGGGCGCGGCCCCGCTGATAAGGGTTCGCTGACGCGATTAACGGAACAGCGTCAGGATGTTCTGCGTGCTGGCGTTGGCGATCGACAGCGACTGGACGGCCAGTTGCTGCTGGGTCTGCAACGCCTTCAGCTTGGTCGATTCCTCTTCCATGTTGGCATCGACCAGGGCGCCGACGGCGGTCGTATTGGCGTCCTGCAGGGCCTTCACGAAGTTCTGCTGCGAGGTCACGCGGTTCTGATAGGCGCCGATGGCCGAAGCCGCATCCGTCACTTCCGACAGGGCCTGATCGACCACCCGCAGGTAGTTCTGGATGGTGTCGCTGTCGGCGCTGGTGATGTCGATCGCCGCAACGCTGGTCACGTCCGTGCTGGTCGTGCTGGTCGTCAGCCCGGTGGCCACCAGGCCGAGGTCGTTGACGTCGAGGGTCGAGGTACCGACGGCGCTTGCGCCACCGATGGCGAAGTCGTCAGCCCCGCTGAACACCACTTGGTCGGTGGCGTTGTCGACGGAGGCGGTAATGCCGGTGATGCCGGCATCGGTCAGAGCCTGATTGAGCACGGCAGCGAGGTCGCCGTTGCTGCGGATGCTGGTGTCGCTCAGGCCGGCATTGGCCAGCGTCGTCTGGTCGATCGTGACCAGGATGGTCGACCCGCCGTTCGGGGTCACGTTGAAGGAGACCACGTCGTCGGCAGCGGCGAAATCGACAGCCGCGGTCTCGACCGTCGCGGCCTGGCCGGTGTCGGCCGAATAGCCGTCGAGAGCGATGGTCTTGTCGAGGATGCCGGTGCCGTTGCCGTAGAGATGGACGGCGGTGATGTCGACGCCGATGGTGCCGATCGAAAGCTGGTTGCTCGAATTGCGCGACAGCGACGAAACGATCGACTTCTGCAGGTCGGCGCCGCTGTCGGTGCCGGTATTCAGCCAGTTCTGGCCCGAGAAGGACGCCGCGTCGGCAACCGACTGGAGCTGGGCCTGGACCGAGGAGATGGTCTGCTGGATCTTGGCCTTGTCGACGTTTTCGCCGGTGGCCGTGGTGAGCTGGTTCTTCAGTTCGTTCAGCGAATCCTTGGCGGCGTCAAGGCCGGTGTAGGTGGTCGACAGCGTCGATGCGCCGAGGCTGAGTGAATCGGTGACCGCGCCGAGGGCGCCGTTGTCCGACTTGATGGTGGTGGCGATCGACCAGTAGGCGGCGTTGTCGGCGGCGGTGTTGACGCGCAGGCCGGTGGAAACGCGGTTGTTGGTTTCGTCGAGGTTGGTGTTGATGGTCCGCAGGGTCTGCAGAGCGACCATGGCGGAGGTGTTAGTCAACAGGGATGACATGGCGAACCCTTTTCACGTGCCGTTGTCGAGGACATACCGGGTTTTCACCGGTATGGCGGGACGGCATCATGCCTTTGGGTTTGGAGCGCGGCTCGTAAGCCGACGCAGCCCCAACTCGCCATGCGGGCGATATTGGCAGGCGAATATTACCGGTTGGTTTCCAAATCCCTCGTCAGAAATACGACTGGACGAGCCCCCCCACGAGCAGGTTCCAGCCGTCAATCAGTATGAAGAACAATATCTTGAAGGGCAGGGCCAGGACCACCGGCGGCATCATCATCATGCCCATGGACATCACCAGGGTGCCGACGACGATGTCTATGATCAGAAACGGCAGCACGATGAGAAAGCCGATTTCGAACGCCCGGCGCAACTCCGACACCATGAAGGCGGGGATCAGGATCCTGAGGTCGACCTTGTCGGCCGGGAGTTCGGCGCCCGCGCCCGCCTCGGCCGTGCCGGATGGCCCGGCAGCCGCCGACGGCAGGGATCCGGGCTCGGTGGGGGCCGCGCCATGGATACGGGTCGCATCAAGATCCTCGAATAATTTCAAATCCTTGGGCCGCACCTGCGCAGCCATGAACGTGCGGAACGGGTCCGAAATCCGGTTATAGGCCTCCTGCTCGCTGATCTGGTTGTTGAGCAGCGGCTGCACGCCATTCTGCCAGGCGCGGTCGAAGGTCGGCGACATGACATAGAAGGTCATGAACAGGGACAGGCTGATCAGCACCAGATTGGCCGGCGTGCTTTGCATGCCGAGCCCCGAGCGCAGGAACGACAGGGCGATGACGAAGCGGGTAAAGCTCGTCACCATAATGAGCAGCCCGGGCGCGACCGAAAGCACCGTCAGCACCAGGACGAGCTGGACGATGCGCCCGGAGACGCTGGCGCCATCGGCCGGGATGAGCGTATCCAGCAGGGATCCCCCGGCCGCTGCCTGGGCGTGCGCGCCAGCCGCCATCAGCAGCAGCGGGGCGCTGTAGAGCAGCGTTCGCGCGAGCCGCAACGGCAATCGTGAGGCAATCGCGGGGATCCTCATCCGGCCGGCCTTATTGGATGACCAGTGTCTGCACGACCAGCTCGCTGACGCGCCCGTTGGTGCGCACCGCCGCGCGTTCGTCGAGGTCCTCGAGCAGATGCTGCAACGCGCTCGGCCCCTCGAGCTGCGCGATATTGACCGTGCGCAGATAGGCCAGCATGTCCTGGCGAAGCTCGGCGCCGGTCACTTCGGGATTTTCCAGCGCGCCGTTCTTGAACACCATGGAGGCTTCCAGCCGCACCCACGTATCCGACGGCGAGGCAAGGTTGGTGACCACGGCGTCGAGCGGTTTGACCACGGTGTCGCCGCTGTATTTCATGGTGATCACGTGCTTGCCTTCCGCCGCCTTGGCGGCGGCGTCGCGCTTGGCGATGGTCGTTTCGATCGTCGCAGCCGTCGTCATCCCGAAGAAGACGCCGCCGACGGCCGCCACTGCGGTGATGGCCAGCGCGCTGATCGCAATGCCCATCCAGGTCGGAAACTTGGCGCCCTTGGCGGCAAGTTCCGCCTTCTTCAGCTCGACCGCGGAGTCGTCGTTGACGTCGGCGAGATCGGCATCGTCGATGTCGCCGACGTCCGGCTCGACCGGTTCCGCCTGGTCCTTCTTCTTCTTTTTCTTTCCAAACAGGCCGGCCATCTATTGCACCGCGCTGATCTTGCCGCGGCCGCCATAGGAAATGCGCGCCTCGGCGATCTTTTCGTAGGAGATCATGTTGTTGTCGGCGATATCGTAAGGACGCACGATGCCGGCGATGGTCAGCACGCGCACTTCCTGATTGACGCGCACCTCCTGCGATCCGCTGATCAGCAGGTTGCCCTCCGGCAACACTTCGGTGACGACCGCCGCGATCGACAGATGCAGTTTCTCCGAGCGGTCGATCGAGCCTGTGCCCTTTGCATCCGCCGAGCCGCTGGCGGCGATATCGGCCGATGCGCTGCCCGCCTTGTCGGCCAGGCCGAAGCCGCCCCAGCCGAGATTGAAGGCGAAATTGCCCTTGGCGCTGGCTTCCTTCGAGCGGCCGCTGGTGTTGTCGAATTGCGCCTTGTCGTTGATGTCGATCGCCACCGTGATGATGTCGCCGACCTGGCGCGCCCGCATGTCCTGGAACAGGCCCTGGTTCTTGTTGCCCCACAGCGAATGCGGGGCATGGGTATCGGCTTCGGAAAAGGCCTGCGGCAGGGCCACACGCTTCACGCTGAGACCCTTGCCGACAACCGACAGCGGCGGGTTGCCGCCGGTGGTCGCGGTTTCTGCCTGGCAGCCGGCCATGAAGACCGGGATCGCCATGATGGCGAGGAAGCGGTTCACGAACTTCCAACTTTCTGTGCGTTGGCGGCGGCCGACATTCCCGCCATGACATTGGTCAGCATGGCGGCGGCCGTCGGGTCCATCTCGTTGAGGATGGCGCTGGCGGTACGCGGCTGAAGCTTCGACAGAATGGCGGCGGCGGCGTCCTGCTCCATGACGGCGATCTGCTGCGCGGCGGCATCGGGGCGCATCTGCGAATAGATCGCCACCACGCTCTCGTCGGCCCGGTTGAGCATCTCGTCGCGCCGGCTGACCCATTTCTCGTATTCCGCCCGCTTGGCTTCGAGCGCCGCGATGCGCTCGTCGAGAGCCTTGGTCATGGCGGCAAGCGATTCGGCCTGGCGCGCATAGCGCGCATCGGCCGCCTGGTTGGCGATGTTCCTGCAATAGGCGGCGGCGTTGGCGTCGGCATTGTCCGCGGCGCTGTCCACGGCGACCGCCGGCTGCTTCGGCTCGGCCTTTTCAGCGGCAAGCGCGGGCCCTGCCGGGACCGCAAGCACCGACAGCCCGATCATCAGCAGCGCCGCATGGATCGTCTTCATTGCACAACCAGCTCCGCCTGCAAGGCGCCCGCCGTCTTGATCGCCTGGAGGATGGCGATGACGTCGGTCGGCTTCATTCCGATACGATTGAGCCCCGAGACCAGCTGTTCCAGGCTGGCACCGGCGACCACCGCGATATGCGCGTTGGGCTCGTCCGTGGTCACGCTGGTGCGCGGCAGCACGGTCGTGGTGCCCTTGGAGAAGGGCGCCGGCTGCGAAGCGAAGGGCAACTCGGAGACGCGCACCGTCAGCGTCCCGTGGGTCACGGCAACGGTCGAAATCTGCACATCCTGGCCGATGACGACCGTCCCGGTACGTTCGTTGATGACCACGCGCGCCGGTGCGTCGGGCGAGACCAGCAGTTCGCCCACTTCCGCCATGAACCGGGTCGCGCTGATTTCCCTGGGCCGGGCAAGCACGATCGCGCGCATGTCGCGCTCATGCGCCACGGGGTGGCCGAAGCGGCTTTGCGCATAGGCGTTGATGACGTCGGCGACCTGCGTTGCGGTGGCGAAATCGGCATTGAAGAGCTCGACGGTGATCTGCCGCGTATCCTCGAAGGCGCCGGGGATCGCGCGCTCGACCAGGCCGCCATTGGGGATGCGCCCGCCGGTCGCCACGCCCTCGGTCACGCTCGCCGCGTAGCCGGCCGCGACGAATCCCGATCCGGAGATCGGACCCTGGGCCACGGCATAGACCTGTCCGTCGGCGCCGGTCAGCGGCGTCATCAGCAAGGTGCCGCCCTTCAGCGAGACCGCGTCGCCGATCGACGAGACGTCGACGTCGACGCGCGTGCCCGACGAGGCGTAGGGCGGCAGGCTCGAGGTGACCATGACGCCGGCGACGTTGCGGATGCGCATCTGGCCGTTGACGACGTTGATGCCGATGCGATCGAGCATCGATTGCAGGGCGTGCTGGGTGAACGGCGAGTTGCGCATGGAATCGCCGGTCCCCTGCAGGCCGACCACCAGGCCGTAGCCGATCAGCTGGTTCTCGCGGGCGGCCTGAATCGTGGAGATGTCCTTGATGCGCGTCGCCTGCGCTGTGGAGGCGAAGAGGACGGCGGCCGCGGCCAGGAGAAGGAGGCGTTTCATCTGGCGTCGACGCGCACGCTGCCGTCCGCGGCGACGGTGGCGACGACCACCTTGCCGCTGTCGATGTTGCGCACCTGGATCATGTCGTCGAGGGCCCCCGACTGCAGGGCAAGGACGGACGCCGTGATGATCAGCGGCCCCTCTTCGTAGTGGATGGGGATGATCTTGCCTTTCTGCACGAGGTCCGGCTCGCCGACCGTGTTGCGTGCGATCAACCGCCCCGCCAGCAGGGTGCGCCGGGCGACCTTGCCGACCAGGCCCTGGCGCGACGCGATGACCGGGTAATTGGCCGCCGTTCCGGCCGGGAACGTGCCGGAGGTCAGCATATCGGCGGAGATGGTGTCGCCCGGATAGATGGTCACCGCCGGCACCGGCAGGTGCTCCGGCGAGGCTGCGACGGCGGCACCGCCGACAAGGCAGCCGGCGAGCACGATCGCCCCCGCCAGGGTGCGGGCCGCGCGGGTGAGGATGCGGGTAAGGATCATGGCGCCGGTCACTTGATGCCCTTGGAGACTTCCTGCTGCATCTCGTCGGCCGCCTGGATGACCTTGGAGTTCATCTCATAGGCGCGCTGCGCCGATATCAGCTCGGTGATCTCGCGCACCGGATCGACGTTGGAATCCTCGAGATATCCCTGATGGACAGAGCCGAAGCCGGGATCGCCGGCGACGCCCTCGATCGGCGCGCCCGATGCGGTGGTCTCGCGATAGAGGTTGTTGCCGAGCGGCTGCAGGCCGGCGTCGTTGGCGAAGTCGACCAGCGAGATCTGGCCAAGCAGCTGCGGCGCCGTCGCGCTCGCCGTGGTCGCATAGACCTCGCCCAATTCGTTGATCGTGACCTGGGTCGTGTCGGTGGGGATGGTGATCGACGGATTGACGGTGTAGCCGTCGCCGGTCACCAGCTGGCCGGTTCCGCTCTTGTTGAAGGATCCGGCGCGCGTATAGAGCGTCTCGCCGCTGGGGCCGGTGATCTGGAACCAGCCGCGTCCGTTGATGGCGACATCGAGGGGATTCGACGTTTGCGACAGCGGTCCCTGGATGTGCAGGTTGCGCACCCCGACCGTGCGCACACCGAGGCCGATCTGGGCGCCTTCCGGCACCACGTCTTCGCCCCCGCGGTTGGGAACGCCTTCCGCGCGGTCGGTCTGGTAGATGAGGTCGGAGAACTCCGCCCGCGCGCGTTTGAAGGCCGTCGTATTGATATTGGCGATGTTGTTGGCGATCACCTCAACATTGGTCTGTTGAGCCGACATGCCAGTTGCCGCAATGGCCAACGCGCGCATGACGCATACTCCTCTAGATGTTCATCCGGCTGATTTCCTGGTAGGCGGAAACCAGCTTGTCGCGGACCGCGATCGCGGTTTGCAGCGCCTGCTCGGCATTGAGCATGGCGTCGACGACCTGCTGCACCGATTTGCTGCCGTTGATGCCGCCAATGGCCGCCGATTCGCCGGCCTTCAACGTGTCGACCGTGTTGTTGGCGACGTCGGCAAGCACCTTGCCGAAATCCGCCCCGCCCGCCGCCGGTGTGGCTGTCGGCCGGGTGACGTCGGGCGTGGTGCCGATGGCTCGCAGTCCGGAGATCCCACTGATCATCTTCAGCTGTTCCTCAACAGGTCGAGAATCTGGGTGAACATCGCGCGCGCTCCCTTGACCATCTGCAGGTTGGCCTCATAGGAGCGGCTCGCCTCGCGCATGTCGGCCATTTCGACCAGCATGTTGACGTTCGGCATCTTGACGTTGCCGTCCTTGTCGGCGACCGGATTGCTCGGGTCGTGCTCGACGCGGAACGGCGACTGATCGGATCCCAGCGACTTGACCGCGACGGTCGAGGCACCGAGCATCCGGTCGAATTCGCTGGCGAAGACGACCGTCTTGCGCCGGTAGGGATCGGCCCCCGGCGTCTTGCCGGTCGATTGCGCGTTGGCGAGGTTTTCCGACACCACGCGCAGGCGGACCGACTGGGCTTCCAGCCCGGCGCCGGCGATGCTGGTTGCGGCCCGCAGCGGATCGATCATCAGGCCGACCTCACGGCGGAAAGCAGCATGCGGTGGAACGCCTTGACGATGCCGGTATCGAGCGAAAAGGCGCGGCTGGTCTCGTCGGCCAGCATCAGTTGCTTGTCGAGCGCGACCGGCCGGCCGGTATCCCTCGGCTGCCAGTCGCGCACCGCCGGATCGCCCGCCTCGCCGGCGGCGCTGAGGTGTCCGGGCTCGGTGCGCGCCAGGGTCACCTGCGCGGTATTGTCGAGAACGGCGGAAAACGGCTGGACGTCGACCGCCGTGTAGCCCTGCGTGTTGACGTTGGCGATGTTGCTGGTCAACGCCGCCTCACGCACCGATGCCCAGCGTTCATGCTGGGAGGCGAGAGTGAATAGGTAGACCGGCTGCACCAACTCCTCCTCATGCTTTGCACGGTGGAGAGTTCGGACGGCAACCTTGCCTGAAGCTGGTGGAAGGCGCCCCGCCGCCGCCTCAGCCGACCCGCGCGTCCGCCACTGCCGCCGCGAACAGCCTGAGATTGTCGCGCGCGGTGCCCGCGCCGTTGGAAAAATGGATGGCGTTGAGGTCGATGCCGACGTGGTCGCCTCCGAAGACGACGTTGAAGAACGCCGTCAGCCGGTCGTCGCGCAGCTCCATGGCGATCGACACCGACGGCGCCTCGCCCCAGTCGAAGTCGACCTGGGCCTCGCTGCCGTAGATCAGCCGCCCGGGCTTGATGCGGTGCTCGGTGGAGGAGCCGATGATGTCGTCGAGGTTGGCGTGGTGATGGTTGCAGATGTAGGAAACCATCACGCCGCCATTGACCATGGCGAGCTCCGAAATGAACTCCTTGAGCCCGTCGGCCAGCAGGGCCTCGCAGGCGAGCAGTTCGCCGCGGCTCATTTGTTGCGGGATGTATGCGCTCTGCTCACGTCCGTGCATCGGCCAGCCTCGTGTAAATGTGGTGCAGTATCTTGGCGACCGCGCGGTAGAATTCCGGTGGAATCCACTGCCCGACCTCGACTGCGTCGTACATGGCGCGCGCCAGCGGCTTGTCCTCGACGATGGGGACCGAATGCCTGGCGGCGATTTCGCGGATCTTGAGTGCGATCAGGTCGGCGCCCTTGGCCACGACCAGCGGCGCCCCGCCCTTGGTGCGGTCGTATAGCAGGGCGATGGCGTAGTGCGTCGGATTGGCCACCACCACCGTCGCCCGCGGCACCGAGGCGATCATGCGGCGGCGGGCGCGGTCGCGCGCCAGTGACCGCCGCTTCGACTTGACCAGGGGATCGCCTTCGCTGTCCTTGAGCTCGTCCTTGAGCTCCTGGCGCGTCATGCGCAGCTCGGAGCGCCAGCGGAACCGCGACCACACGATGTCGCCGGCGACCATGATGGCGATGGCGACGCACACCACCGAGATGAGCCGCAGCACCAGCGACAGGACCAGGCCGGGCAGGGCCGAAGGATCGATGAATATCGCGCCGGAGACGGCGCGCTGCTCGCCGGAGAGCATGACCGCACAGACCGCGCCGATGGCGCCGAACTTGAACAGCGACTTGGCGAATTCCATCATGCCGGAGCCGCTGAAGATGCGTTTGCGGCCCCCCGACAGCGACACCCGCGACCATTTCGGCTTGATCTGGTCGAGCGCCATCGTCGGCGCGTGCTGGAAGAAGGCGGCGGCCAGGCCGGCAAGCATCAGCATGACGACGATCGGCGCCAGGAACTTGGTCAGTTCGCCCATGATCGCCCACAGCAGGCGGTTGGCATCGGGACCGCTGTCGAGCAGGAAGCCGCCGGAATTGTCGATGAGGATGGCCAGCGTTCCGGTGAGGTCCACCGAGCCGCTGCCGATCAGGAAGGCGGCGGCGACGAGGATGCCGAGCAGCGAGGCGAAGGTCGACATTTCGCGCGAGCGGGGAACATTGCCCTTCTCGACCGCGTCGGCGATCTTGCGTTCTGTCGGTTCCTCGGTTTTCGACTCTTTGTCGTTTTGCTCGGCCATCGCCCGCCCGATCCGCTTAGCTGATCAGCTCTTCTTCCTGATTGCGGATCTCGATTTCACCCCGCGCCGCATGTTCGAGCGCGAGGTCGACGATGCTGCGGCGAGCCTCGATGACGTCGCGGGCCGGCACCGCCTGGCCGTTGTTGAGTTCCGTCTCGATCATCTTGCGCACGCGCGACGACAGCGACGACAGGATGATCTCGCGGTATTCGGTGCTGGTTCCCTTCAGCGCCAGCGCCACCTTGTCCGCCGGCACCATGTCGAACAGCGTGCCGCGCGCCCGCTGCGACAGCTTGGCGAGGTCGTCGAAGGTGAACAGCTGGTTCTTCAGCGCCTCGGCGGTCTTCGGCCGCGTCGATGCGAGGCTTTCCAGGATCGCCTCGACCTGGTCGCTGTCGAGCTTGTTGATGATGTCGGCGATATGGGCGTTTCCGCCGCCGCTGGCCAGCCGCGCCAGCTTGCCGCTGAACTCGTTCTGCAGAACGCGCTCGAACATGCGCATCGCCTCGTCGACGACCGGCTTCACCGACAACATGCGGCGGATCAGCCCGTCGCGCCGTTCCGGCGGCAGCAGGGCGATCACCTTGGCCGCGGCCGCCGATTTGATCTTGGACAGGATGAGCGCCGCGGTCTGCGGATGTTCGCTCGAGACATAGGCGGCCAGCGCGCCTTCGTTGACCGCCGAGATGCGTTCCCAGGTCGAGCGGTCGGGGTTGCCCGCCACCTCGCCCATGATCTCGTCGATCTGCTCTTTCGGCAGCACGCCGTCGAGCATGCGCTGCACCTCGGCCGGCGAGCTCACCAGGCTGGCGCCGAGCGCGAATTGCGTGGCGAAATCCTCGATCAGGGAGCCCAGCTGCGGCGCCGATACCGGTCTCAGCTCCGAGGCCGAGCGCGTGATCTGGCGGATCTCGTCCGCCTCGAAATGCTTCATCAGCCGCCCCGACAGCGACTTGCCCATGGTCAGCAGGATCGCGGCGACGCGATCCGAGCCGGGCATACCCTTGGCGGCCGACGGCCGGTTCTGGATCTGGATGGCCATGGCGTCCACGCGCCCTTAATTCTTGGAACTTGCCTTCGCTACGCCGGCGATCTCGGTCAGCGAAATGCCGAAGCGCGAATTGTCTTCCTCGAGCACGACCACCTCGCCGCGCGCCACGACCCGCCCGTTGACCACGACGTCGACGACCTCGCCGATCCGGTGATCGAGCGGCACGATGGCGCCGCGATTGAGCTTCATCAGGTTCGCCACCGGCATGACCGCGGTGCCGAGGATCGCCTGCACGGTGACCGGAATGCGCATGATCGCATCCAGGTTGCCGCCCCCGGCGTTCTCCGCGCCGTCGCCGGCCGGCGGCTGCGCGCTCGCCGTTGCGGAAAACATGGCCGCTTCAGCCTCGGACGCTTTCACTTCGGTGCCATCCATCTCTCAACTTCCTTTCGCGAATTTCCCGATCCGCTGCCCGACCGCTTCAGTTCTACCCGGCCAATCTTGCCGCAAGCAGGATTCGTCAGGCGCCCGGCACACGCCCCTCAACCATGCAGGACCTCGTTGATGAACTCGCGCTGCTGATCGAAGGACTCGTCGATGCACAGCGTGTAGTAGCCTTCGTTCTGGCCGAGATAGGCCCAGAACAACGGTTGTTCGGCGCTCTCCACCTTGATCCGGCTGGTCGCGGTCGCCTGCAACTTGAGGACTTGCCCGACCCGAAGGTCGGCGACATCGCCCAGCGACAATTCGTTGGTTTCGGCAACCGCGCGGATCGTCACCGACGCCCGCTGGACGCCTTCGCTCATCTGTCGCGTCCACACCGAATCGACCGGCTGCGAATCGGCCGGCACCGCGCGTGACAGCGTCTGCCGCATGGGTTGCAGCGCGCTCTGCGGAATGATGACGAACATCTCCCCGCCGCGATTGATCGCCTGCAGGATGAACTTCGCCACGACCGCCTGGTGGTTGCGCCGGCCGGCGCCGGCGAAATCCATGCGCGTCTCGGTGCGCTCCAGCCGGAAGCGGGGGTTGGAGATGCCGGAGAAAGCCGTGTGCAATGCCGTGCCGACTTCCTCAAGGATGAATTGCGAAATCTGGACCTCGACGCTGGAGAGATTCCGCTCGTCCTCCACCGGCGGCTCCGAGCCGTCGCCGCCGAGCAGCATCTCGACCACGGAAAAGACGAAGTCGCGATCGAAGCCGACGATCACCGGCGCGTCCCAGCCGATCGCGTAGAACAGGCCGGTGACGGCACGCATTTCGTAGGCATCCAGCGTTTCGCCGATGCGCGCCGTGGTGAGTTCGCTCGTGGTGACGTGCGGCAGCGCCGAAGAAAGGTTGCGCAGCCGCTCCGCCAGGTGCGCGCCGACCCGGTCGAGGATGACCGGCAGGAGCGGTAACTGGTCGACCGAAAGATTCGACGCCTTGAGAAGAAGGTCGCGGAAATCGGCCTGCGGCTTTTCAGCGGTTTCGGCGGTTGCGACGGTCATACGTTAAGCTGCCTGCTTTTGTGGCGTTGACGGCGGCGTCGTGGCGATCGCTTCGTTTTCAACATCGTCGATGGTCGGCCGCTCACCGGACGAGATCGTCTTGCGCCCGTGTTCCAGCGCGATTTGCGGCAGCGCCCCGTTCATGAAGGCGATGATCGTCTGCTTGACGATGATGTAGGACTCCATCTGCTTCTCGCGGGTCGTCTTGATCAATTGCGCCAGCGGCGAGACGATGGCGTAGGACCAGAAGATGCCGGTGAGCGTGCCGATGAGCGCCGCCCCGATGTGCTCGCCGAGGACTTCCGGCGACTCGTCGAGCGCGCCCATGGCGATGACGATGCCCAGCACCGCCGCAACGATGCCCAGCGCCGGCAGCGTCTCGGAGATCGCCGTCATCGATGCATGCGGCTTCACCTTGTGCTTGCGGATGGTGCTGATCTCCTGCTCCATCAGCGCCTCGATCTCGTGCGAGCGGGCATTGCCGATGATGGTCAGCCGCACGTAGTCGCAGATGAACTGGGTCAGCTCCGCGTTCTTGAGGATGTTCGGGTAGTGCTGGAACAGCGGGGAGTCCTGCGGATTGTCGATATGCGCCTCGACCTCGGCGCGCGGCCGCGTCCTGAGATCGCGCAAGAGCGCGAACAACAGGCTCAATAGCTCCAGGAAATCCTTGCGCTTGGGCACCTTGTTGGTGATCGCCTCGACGGCGCCGCTGACCGTGTCCTTGATCGTCGAAAATGGATTGCCCATCACGAAGACGCCGGCGGCGATGCCGCCGATGATGATGAACTCGAAGGGCTGCCACAGGACGAAGATGTGGCCGCCTTCGCCGATGAAGCCGCCCGCCAGCGCGCCGACGCCCATCACCAGACCGATTATGAGGTTCAAGCCACACGACTCCCGGATTGAATCAGCGCGTCTTCGCTTCTTCCGGAATCGCGCGCAAAGCTTGCGCGAGGCTGAAGTCGGCCGCGTCAGGCTCGCACAAGCCTCGCCGGCTAGGGAAAAACCTCCAGTCGGGGACGGGCACCACCATGCAGACGACGCTGTCGACCTATCGCATGATCACCCGCGATATCGACCGCTCGCTGGCCACGACCGCCGCGCAGCAGTCGGTCGCCACGGCAACCAGCTATTACCGGCAGCACATCGGCGAGGTGAAATCGGTCGACGATTTCATGAAGGACACGCGCCTCTACAACTATGCCATGAAGGCGTTCGGCCTCGAGGACATGGCCTACGCCAAGGCCTTCATGCGCAAGGTTGTTACCGAGGGCGCCGCCGACCCGAAGGCATTCGCCAACAAGCTCTCCGACGACCGTTTCGTCGCCCTCGCCAAAGCCTTCAACTTCGCCGAACTCGGTGAGGCGACCACGCAGACCACGGCCGTCCAGCAGACCGTCGTCGACCGCTACACGCGCCAGACCCTGGAGGTCGACGCCGGCCAGGACAACGAGGCGGTGCGCCTCGCGCTCTATTTCCAGCGCGAGGCCCCCAACGTCACGTCCGTTTACGGCCTGCTCGCCGACACCGCCCTGTGGACGGTGATCCAGACCACCTTCGGCTTTCCCGACACCATGTCCAATGCCGACATCGAGCTTCAGGCCAAGGCCATTCTCCAGAAACTGGACATCGCCGACCTCAGCGACCCCGACAAGCTCGAACACCTGATCTCGCGCTTCGCCGCTGCCTGGGATGCCGAGAATTCCACGACGTCCGACCCGATCCTGGCCCTGTTCAACAATACCGGCTCGAGCGCCACCGTCGATTTCGACCTGCTTGCGGCGCTGACATCCCTGAAGCACGGAGGTTCGTAGTCTCTTGTCAACCGGAACCTATGTCGCGATCTCCGCGCAAGTCGCCATGGAGCGGCGCCTCGAGGCCATCGCCAACAACATCGCCAACGTCAACACCGCCGGCTACCGCGCGGTGGGTGTGCGTTTCTCCGCCGAACTGCAGCAGGCGGGTCAGGACCAGGTCAGTTTCGCCTCGCCGGGCGAGACCTATGTCGTGCGCAATCAGGGCCCGATCTCGCATACCGGCAACAGCCTCGACGTCGCCGTCGACGGCAATGGCTGGTTCGGCCTGGAGACGCCGGAGGGCACCATCTACACGCGCGACGGCCGCTTTCACATGACGGCGAACGGCGACCTGCAATCCGTCAACGGCTACGGCGTACAGGATTCCGGCGGCTCGCCCATCACCCTCGATCCGTCCGGCGGACCGGTGCAGATCGCCGAAAACGGCGCCGTCAGCCAGGGCGGCAAGCGGCTCGGCGTGATCGGCCTGTTCACCCTTCCCGCCGATGCCACGCTCACCCGCCACGACAATTCCGCCGTCATCTCCGACAAGCAGGCCGATCCCGTCGAGGACATGACCGCCAACAGCATCCGCCAGGGCTACGTCGAGGGCTCCAACGTCAACCCGATCCTCGAAATGACCAAGCTGATCGAAGCCTCGCGCGCCTTCGACCAGGCATCGACCCTCATCAGCCAGAACGATCAGGTGAGCGAGGAAGCCATCAAGACCCTGGCGCCGGCATAGCCTTGCGATGACGATGCTGTCCCGTCTCGCCGGTGCCGTAACGGCCGCGGAAACCGAGGTGCCCTTCGTGCATGTCGGCGGCCGCGTGTCCGAGGTCGCCCCCGGCCACTACCGCATCAGGGGGATCTCCGCCGTCGCCAAGCTCGGCGACCGCGTCCGCCTCAGCGACGGCACCCGTTCGACGATCTGCGAGGTCGTGCGGGTTGGCGAGACCGACGCCACCGTCAAGCCGTTCGTCAGCCATTTTGCCGTGGGCACCGGCATGATCGCCCGGCTCACCGGCGCCATGTATCTCAGCCCGGCGCCGGACTGGAAGGGCCGTGTCGTCAACGCGCTGGGCGAGCCGATCGACGATCGCGGCCGTCTGTCACGCGGCGAAAAGCCGATCCCGATCGACCGGTCGCCGCCGGCCGCCATGACCCGCGGCCGCGTCCGCGAACCGCTGAAGACAGGCGTGCGTGTCATCGACCTGTTCACGCCGCTGTGCCGGGGCCAGCGCGTCGGCGTCTTCGCCGGCTCGGGCGTCGGCAAATCGACCATCTTGTCCATGATCGCCCAGGCCGCGGCCTTCGACACCGTCGTCCTGGCGCTCGTCGGCGAGCGCGGCCGCGAGGTCCGCGAATACCTCGAAGGGCCGCTGGCCGCCAATCGCGCCCGCTCCATTGCGGTCGTCTCCACCGGCGATGAAAGCCCGATGATGCGCCGGTTGGCGCTGCCTGCGGCCATGGCCATGGCGGAGTATTTTCGCGACCGTGGCGAATCGGTCCTGCTCATCGCCGATTCGGTGACCCGCTACGCCCACGCCGCCCGCGACGTTGCCATGGCGGCCGGCGAGCCGGCCGTGTCCCGCGGCTATACACCAAGCGTTTTCAGTGACTTGCCGAAAATTCTCGAACGCGCCGGGCCCGGCGTCGAAGGCGCCGGCTCGATCACCGGCATCTTCGCCGTCCTGGTCGACGGCGACGACCACAACGATCCGGTCGCCGATGCCATCCGCGGCACGCTCGATGGCCACGTCGTCCTCGACCGCGCCATCGCCGATCAAGGCCGCTATCCCGCCGTCAACGTTCTGGCGTCGATCTCGCGCCTGGCGCAGCTCTGCTGGACGACCGAGCAGCGCCATCTGGTGAGCACGCTCAAGACCATGATCGCCCGCTTCGAGGATACGCGCGACCTGAGGCTCATGGGCGGCTATCACCCCGGCAACGATGCCGAGCTCGACCGTGCCGTCGTCATGGTGCCGCGCATCTACGACGCGCTCCGCCAGGAGCTGTCCGCCGAGCCGAGCACCGACGTCTTCACCGAACTTGCCCAGGTGCTGCGCCCGTGAAGGACAAACAGCCCCACGCAAGCCAGCCCTTTTAAGCTGCCGCCCGTTCGAACCCGTATGGCGAGGAACCAACGATGAGCCTTTACAGCGCCCTTCGCACTGGCGTGTCCGGCATGAACGCCCAATCGACCAAGCTGTCGGCGATCGCCGACAACATCGCCAATACGGGCACCACCGGCTACAAGGCGGCCAGCACGCTGTTTTCGGCGCTCGTCCTCGACAGCAATGCCGGCGCTTACAATTCCGGCGCCGTTTCCGCCAATGTGCGCCGCATGGTCTCGACACAGGGATCGCTGACCTACACGACGTCGCCGACCGATATCGGCATTCAGGGCAGCGGCTTCCTGGTCGTCGCCAACGCCAACGGCGAGCCCTACCTCACGCGCGCCGGCTCCTTCAATACCGATGCCACGACCGGAAATCTGGTCAATAGCGGCGGCTATACGCTGCTCGGTTACCCGCTCGACAGCGGCAACCCGTCGGCGGTCCTCAACGGCGTCGGCAATCTCGTGCCCGTCAACATGACCGACAAGAACCTCAAGGCTGTGGCGTCGACGGCAGGCACCTTCACCGTCAACCTGCCCGCCAACAACGACGTGGTGACCGGCGACACGCCGGCCGACAACCTCGCCACCTCCGCCTATTCGGTCAAATCGTCGCTGGTCGCCTACGACAGCATCGGCAATCCCGTGACCCTCGACGTCTTCATGACCAAGACCTCCGCCAGCCCGGCTGAATGGGAGGTCAGCGTGTTCAACCAGGCGGACGCTGCCGCCGGCGGCGGGTTCCCCTTCTCGTCCGGGCCGCTTGCCACCCAGACGCTGACGTTCGACTCCGCCGGCCAGCTCACCAGTTCCCCCACGCTGAGCATCCCGGTTCCGGCGGGCGACACCCTCAATCTCGACCTCACCGGCACCACCCAGCTCGCCACCGACTTCACCCCCGAAAACGTGACCGTCAACGGCAACGCGCCGTCGAGCATTTCCGACATCCAGATCGCCAACGACGGCACCGTCTATGCCGCCTACGCCAATGGCTCGCGGGTCGCGGTCTATCGCATTCCGCTGGCGACCGTTCCCAGTCCCGACAACCTGCATGCGGTTGCCGGCGACGCTTTCGGCATCACCAACGCATCGGGCGATCTGCAGATCGGCTTCCCCACCGAGGGCGGCCGCGGCAGCCTCATCTCCGGCGCGCTGGAGCAGTCGAACGTCGATATGGCGTCCGAGCTGACCGACATGATCGTCGCGCAACGCGACTACACCGCCAATTCGAAGGTCGTCCAGACCAGTTCGGATCTGCTCGACGTTCTGATGAGCCTCAAGCGGTAGGCGCAATCCTGATCGGCCCATGAGGACAACACGGTGAGCCTCGCGGTCGCCCTCAATACTGCCCGCCAGGCGCTGCAGACGACGGCGACGCAGATCGCCGTCTCCGGCAGCAACATCGCCAATGCGGACGATCCGACCAAATCGCGCAAGATCGCCGCCGCGACCGTCGATCCCAGCGGTTCGGCGCACATCCAGTCCGTTACCCGCGCGACGAACAACTCCATTCTGACCCAGTATCTTGGCGCCACCGCGCAGTCGGCCGCCTCGCAGGCCCTGCTCGACGGCCTCAATCGCCTGCAGGACACCGTCGGCGACACCGCCGACGGGACCTCGCCGGCCGCCAGGATCGCCGCGCTCTCCTCTGCCCTGCAGGCCTATGCCAATGCCCCCTCCGATGCGAGCCTGGGCCAGGCGGCGGTCTCCGCGGCACAATCGGTCGCCAGCGCGCTGAACAGCGCCAGCCAGACCGCCACCGTGGTGCGCAACGATGCCGACAGCGCCATGGCATCGTCGGTCGACAAGCTCAATGCGCTGCTCGCCCAATTCCAGACGCTGAACACCCAGGTCATCGACGAGACCTACGCCGGCGCAGACACCACCGACGCGCTCGATCAGCGCGATGCCGTGCTCAACCAGATCAGCCAGGAAATCGGCGTCACCGTCCTGCGCCGCGACAACAACGACGTGGCGCTCTACACCGACAGCGGCGTGGTTCTGTTCGACAAGATCGCGCGCACGGTCTCCATGACGCCGTCGTCCGCGCTATCGGCGGGCACCACCGGCAATCCGGTCCTCGTCGATGGCGTTCCGGTCACCGGCGCCAACGCGCCCATGCCGATCTCGTCGGGCGCGCTTGCCGGGCTGGCCACGCTGCGCGACGTCACGGCGCCGACCTACCAGGCGCAACTGGACGAGATGGCGCGCGGTCTGGTCGAGAGCTTTGCCGAATCCGACCAGTCCGGCGGCGGCGGACCCGATCTTGCCGGCCTGTTCACCTGGTCCGGCGGCCCGGCGGTTCCGGCAACCGGAACGCTGTCGTCCGGCATCGCCGGCACGCTCAAGGTCAATTCCGCGGTCGTTTCGGCGCAAGGCGGTTCGATCGGCAAGCTGCGCGACGGCGGCATCAACGGCGCCAGCTACGCCTACAATACCGCCGGCGCGGCCAGCTTCTCCGACCGCCTCACCGGCCTTATCGATTCGCTCGGCGCGGCGCGCAGCTTCAGCACCGCCTCCGGCCTGGAGGCCTCCGCCAGCCTTGCCGACTTTGCCACGTCCTCCGTCGGATGGCTCGAGGACCAGCGGCAGAGCACCTCGAACACGGCCGACTACCAGAGCACGCTTCTGTCGCGCGTGAAGACATCGTTCTCCAACGCCGTCGGCGTGAACCTTGACGACGAATACGCCCAGCAGCTTCAGCTCGAGCAGAGCTACCAGGCGTCCTCGAAGCTGATCGCCGTCGTCAATTCCCTGCTCCAGACCTTGCTCGACGCGGTGGCCTGACCATGCGCACTTCGGGCATCTCCACCGCATCGCTGGTCGGCACGCCGCGGCTGAACATCTCCCGGATGCAGAGCGATCTCGTGCGCCTGAACCAGGAGGTCGTCACATCGCGCATGGCTGACGTGGGTCTCACCCTTGGAGCGCGGACCGCGCAAAGCGTCTCGCTCCACATAGACAGCAGCGCGCTCAGCGCCCTGGTCGACGGCAACAGCGCCATTTCCGCCCGTCTCCAGCAGCAGCAGAACGCGCTCGACACCATGCGCGGCGGCGCCGACGACTTCCTGCAGACGCTGATCGGCGCGGAGGCCTCCGGCGAAACCACCACCCTTATCCAGGCGGCCCAATCGGCGCTGGCGAGCTTCACCCAGACGGCCAACGCCTCCGACGGCCGCAATTATCTGTTCGGCGGCATAAACTCGTCGACCGCGCCCCTTGCCCAGTACGACGCCGGCCCCGGCACGGCCGTCACCGACGCCTTCACCGCCAAATTCGGCTTCCCGCCCGACGATCCCGCTGCCGCCGGCATCACCGGCGCCGAGATGAGCGATTTTCTCGACAACGAATTCGACGCGCTTTTCGCCGATCCGGCCTGGGGCGCCACCTGGTCCTCGGCGTCCGACAAGGTCATCACCAATCGCATCGACACCGCCACGACGGTTTCCACATCGGTGAGTGCCAACGAGTCAGCCATGCGCAAGCTTGCTGAGGCTTATACTGCGGTCGGTTATCTCGGAATAGGCAGTCTCGGAGCGGATGCACAGAAGGCGATCTTCGACAAGGCGAACAAGCTCGTCGGCAGCGGCAATGACGGACTGGTCGAAATCCAGGGCAGTCTCGGCGGCGTCGAGAATCAGGTCAAGGATGCCACCGAACGGCTCAAGACCCAGCAGTCGATCATCGAGCAGCACATCGGTTCGCTCGAGGGCGTCGATGCGGCGGAGGCCAAGGTGCAGATCGATACGCTGACGACGCAGATCGAGATGTCCTACTCGCTGACGGCCAGGCTGCTTCAGATGAGCCTTTTGAACTACGCGTAACCAGGGCGGAAACAACCCATGTACAAGATGTCCTACGCTGAAATCATGGAAGGAAGCGCCCGCGAGCAGAGGGAGAAGGAAAAGGCCGCGCTCGACCGCGCCATCGCGCTGATGACGGCGGCCGAAGCCAAGGACACCAACTCGACCGAAGTCAACGATGCGGTCGCCTACGTCCAGAAGCTGTGGACCTTCTTCATCGAGAATCTCAACGATCCGCGCAACGAACTCAACGATTCGCTCAAGCGCGACCTGATCGCCATCGGCGTATGGGCCGTGGCCGAGTCCGACCGCGTTCTCGCCAATCCGTCGAAGAGCTTCTCGGCCCTGATCGACGTCAACAAGATGATCCGCGACGGACTGACATGAGCGGCGGCCCCATCCAGATTTCGCTGAAGGCCGGCGAACGCATCTACATCAACGGCGCGGTCGTGCGCTCCGATCGCAAGGTCACGCTGCAGCTCCTCAACGACGTCGTCTTCATCCTGGAAAGCCACGTGATGCAGGCCGAGGAGACGACCACGCCGTTGCGCCAGCTCTATTTCGTCGTCCAGGCGCTGCTCATGGACCCCAAGAACGCCGACGCCACCCGCAATCTCTTTCGCCAGATGCACGCCTCGACCATGGCCTCGTTCACCAGCGAGGCCATCCGCGGCGAGCTGGTCGCCATCGCCCAGGAGGTTGACGCCGACAACGCCTTCGAAGCGTTGAAGCGACTGCGTGCTCTGTTCCCGAGCGAGGACGCGATTCTTCATGGGGCGCCGCCTGCCCAACGCCCGTCGCGCGCCGCCTGACTGGAGGAAATGCCGTGACCACCGTCTCGTCCGTATCCAATGCCGGCGCCACCGACACGACAACCAACGCGTCCGCGGCAAGCAACCTCGACTACAACGCCTTTCTCAAGCTGCTCATCGCCCAGCTGAAGAACCAGGATCCGACCCAGCCGATGGATTCGACCCAGTTCGTGGCGCAGCTTGCCACCTTCTCGCAGGTGCAGGAGAGCGTGACGACCAATGCCAAGCTCGATTCGCTGCTCACCGCCCAGTCGCTCACCATGGCCGACGCCTTCATCGGCCGCACCGTGACCTCGGCCGACGGCGAGACCAGCGGTGTCGTCTCCTCCGTCAAGATCACCAGCGACGGCCCGCTTGCCACGCTCGCCAGCGGCGATCAGCTCATCCTCGGCGACGGCGTGACCATCCAGTGACGCCATGAACGAAGCCGATGCCATCGAACTGGTCTATGGCGCCATCTGGACCGTGATCGTCGCCGCCGGCCCGGCGGTGCTTGCCGCCATGGTTGTCGGCGTCACCATCGCCCTCTTCCAGGCGCTGACCCAGATCCAGGAAGTCACGCTCACCTTCATCCCCAAGATCATCGTCATCCTGCTGGTCTCGGCGCTCACCGGCTCCTTCATCGGCGGCCAGATCTTCGCCTTCGCCACCGAAGCCTACGGCCACATCGCCACCGGCTTCTGAGCCGGCGGAGGCGCGCCGGAGCCCATCTTCGCGCAAGCCCCGGCTGACACATTGGCGCCATGAGCGCCATAGACAGCAGCAGAACCCTCGATCACGCCCCGGCCGAGCGACGCTCGCTCCGCGACGTCGGCTTTGCCACGGGCATTCTCGCCATTCTGGCGATCCTTTTCGTCCCCATTCCGCCCTTCCTCATCGACTTCGGCCTGGCCCTGTCGATCGCCTTCTCGATCCTCATTCTGCTCGTCTCCCTGTGGATCCAGAAGCCGCTCGATTTTTCCGCCTTCCCGACGGTGCTGCTGATCAGCACGATTCTGCGCATGTCGCTCGGCGTCGCCACGACGCGGCTGATTCTGTCGCGCGGCGGCGACGGCGTTTACGCCGCCGGCCACATCATCCAGGGCTTCTCCAGCTTCGTCATGAGCGGCGATTTCGTCATCGGCATCGTCGTCTTCCTCATCCTGGTGACCGTCAATTTCGTCGTCATCACCAAGGGCGCCACCCGCATCGCCGAGGTCGGCGCCCGCTTCACGCTGGATGCCATCCCCGGCAAGCAGATGGCCATCGACGCCGACCTCTCCGCCGGGCTGATCGACGACAAGGAGGCCCATCGCCGGCGCCGCGAACTGGAGGACGAAAGCTCCTTCTTCGGCTCCATGGACGGCGCCTCCAAATTCGTTCGCGGCGAGGCCATTGCCAGCCTGATCATCATCGCCGTCAACATCTTCGGCGGCATCATCATCGGCGTCACCCGCCACGGCATGACCCTGTCGGCGGCCGCCGACGTGTTCACCCGCCTGTCGGTCGGCGACGGCCTGGTCTCGCAGATTCCGGCGCTGGTCATCTCGCTCGCCGCCGGCCTTCTGGTTTCCAAGGGCGGCACCCGCGGCCCGGCGGAACTGGCCGTCATCAACCAGCTCTCCGCCTATCCGCGCGCCCTTCTGGTCGCCGCCGCCCTGATGTTCCTGCTCGGCGTCATGCCCGGCCTGCCGACCATTCCCTTCTTCTTCCTCGGCGGCGGCTTCGCCGCGACCAGCCTCACCATCACCCGGCGCGCCGCCGCCACCCGCGAGGCCAACGCCCAGGCCGTCCGCTCGGCCGAGGCACGGGCGCGCGCCGAGGCCAAGTCGTCGATCAAGGAAGCGCTGAAGACCGACGAGATCGAAATCTCCGTCGGCATGCATCTCGCCAGCCAGATCCTGCGTGTGCCGCAGGAGATCGCCGAGCGCGTCGGCGTCATGCGCCGCAAGTTCGCCCTGCAATACGGCCTCGTCGTTCCCGAGATCCGTGTCGGCGAGAGCCTGGCGGTTCCCTCCAAGGGCTATCAGATCAAGATCCACGGCACGACGGTCTCGACCCAGGAGCTGCGCATCGGCGAGCTTCTCGTCGTCGTCGGCGAGGGCGCCCCGCCGGACGTGCCCGGCGAGACGGTGCGCGAACCCGCCTTCGGCCTCAAGGCCATGTGGATTCCGCAGTCCTACGACGCCGAGGTCCGTCGCGAGGGCTTTGTCGGCGTCAACAACCTCTCGGTGATGCTCACCCACATCAGCGAGGTCGTCCGCAACAACCTGCCGCAGCTCTTGTCCTACAAGGACGTGCGCATGCTGCTCGACCGCCTCGACCCGGAATACCGGCGGCTGCTCGAGGAGATCTGTCCCTCGCAGATTTCCTATTCGGGCCTGCAGGCGGTGCTCAAGGCGCTGCTCGCCGAGCGCGTCTCCATCCGCAACCTGCACATCATCCTCGAGGCGATCGCCGAGATCGTGCCGCACACCCGCCGGCCGGAGCAGATCGCCGAGCATGTGCGCATCCGCATTGCCCAGCAGATTTGCGGCGATCTCGCCGATGGCGGCACGCTCAGTGTGCTCCGTCTCGGCAATCGCTGGGACCTCGCCTTCCACCAGAGCCTCAAGCGCGACGCCAAGGGCGAGGTGATCGAGTTCGACATCGACCCGCGCCTGGTCGAGCAGTTCGCCACCGAGGCCTCCGAGATCATCCGCCGTCACATGGCCGACAACCCGCGCTTCGTTCTGGTCACCGCACCGGACGCACGGCCCTATCTCAGGATGATCGTGGAACGCATGTTCCCGTCGCTGGCCGTCCTCTCCCATGCAGAGATCGCCCGCGGCGTCGAAATCCGCTCTCTCGGCACCATTTCGTGATCGGCATCGGGCCCGACACCGTCCTCTCCACCTTCGCGATCTTCTGTCGCGTCGGCGCCTGCCTGATGATCGCCCCCGGCTTCTCCAACCGCCAGGTGCCGACGCGCATCCGCCTCTACCTCGCCATCGCCGTGTCCCTGGCGCTTGCCCCGATGCTGATGGTCGACGTCAAGCCGCTCGTCGCCGATGCCGCCGTGCCGTCCCTGCTCGGCATCCTGTTCGGCGAGCTCGCCCGCGGGCTGCTGATCGGCTTCATCGCCCGCCTGCTGTTCATGGCCCTGCAGGTGATCGCGGTCGGCATCACCCAGCTGATCGGCCTCTCCGCCATGCCCGGCGCCTCGATGCCCGACGAACAGGCGCCGGCACTCGCCAATCTCTTCTCGATCGCCGCCGCCACCCTGATGTTCGTCGCCGGCCTGCATGTGCAACTGATCCACGGCCTCATCGACACCTACGCCTCCCTGCCGCCGGGCACCGGTTTCGCGGTGCGCCCCGCGCTGGCCGACATCGCCGACAAGGGCAGCAACGCCTTCATCGCGGCGCTGCGCATCGGCGCGCCGTTCATCGCCTATTCGGTGCTGGTCAACTTCGCCGTCGGCATCACCAACAAGCTCGCCCCGCAAATCCCGGTGTTCTTCATCGCCATGCCCTTCGTCATGCTCGGCGGTCTCTTTCTGCTGCTGTTCAGCGTGCACGACATCCTCAGCTATTTCGTCGCCGTCTTCGACGGCTGGCTGGCGGGCTACTAGCCATGCGCGACCGGCTGAAGAAGGTCGAGCGCGTGCTGGCGGTCCAGGAACAGCTTCACCGTCTGGCGCAATGGAAGATGGCGGCGCTGCAGCGGGAAAAGGCGGCAAACGCCGAGGGCCAGGTCGACCTGCTGTCGGCGCTCAACGACGACAACGAACTGCACGGGCTGTTCGTCGAGGCGATGACCCGCCGCCTGGCGGCCCTGTCGCGCGAGGCCGAACGGCTGGAGCGCGCCCGCCACGTCATGGAGCAGCACCTCTCCCAGGAGGGGCTCAAGCTCAAGCGCACCGAGCGGATGACCGATCGCGTCCGCCGCGAGCACCAGCTCGGCCGCGACAAGCGCCTGTTCCAGGACCTCTTGGAAACCCTCGCCAAGGCCCGCGACGCAAGCCTCCCGTAAGCTACGGCGGGCATTCTTTGCTGAATCGCAAGGAGTCGCGCGCCACCGGCATGTCCATCAATCCCGCCACCGACATCGTGCTCGACGTTGCCCGTGCCGCCGACCCGGCGCGCTACAAGCGTGCCGTGGCCAGGCTCGATGCCGCGGCCGGCGCCGGTTTCACCGAATCGCTGGCCGCCGAGGCGGTTGCGCCGGCGCGGGCTGCCGCCGAGCCGGCGACCGCGCAGGACATCCGCAGACCGGTGCCGAAGGCCGGCTCGACCGCAACCGACAAGGCCGCCGCCACCTACAGCCAGTTCGAGGCCATGGCGCTCGCCAACATGCTGGAAGCGGCGATGCCGAGCGACGAGACCTTCTTCGGCAAGGGCGTCGCCGGCGACACCTGGAAATCGATGCTCATCGACCAGATCGCCGGCGAGATGGCCAAGCACGGCGGTGTCGGCATCGCCGACCAGCTCGCGCGGGCCGAGGCCGGCCGCTCCGCCAGGCATCTTGCCGCCACGGGCGAGCCCGCACCGACCAAGACAACCACGTGACGCCAGGGGTGAACCATGCCGGGTGAATACGCACCGAAATCGCCGCCCGCACCGGGCCGCGCGCCGGAAATCGACCTCGGCAGCTACCTGCCGACCCGCGCACCGGCGGCACCGGCGGCCAAGCCGGCGCCGCGCGCGATCCCCTCTGCCGTTGCCGCCATGCATGCCGCCATCGGCCGCCTCGAAGAGACCGTCGCCATGGAGATCGCCACACTCGGCGAGAACCGCGCCGCCGATTTCGTCGAGCTCAACCGGCGCAAGAGCCAAAGCCTTCTTGAGATCACCCGCCTCGCCCGGGCGCTTCCCGTCGGCAGCGAGAGCGAGCTCCAGCCGCGCCTGAAGACCTTGGGCGATGCGCTCGCCGCCAACCACCGCCTGCTCGGCCTGCATCTGGCCGCCAGCCGCCAGCTCTCCGACCTGATGATCGGCGTGCTGCACGAGGCCGAGTCGGACGGCACCTATGGCGAGATGCAACCGCCCCGCCGGGCCTGAGTCATGGGACCGACGCTGAAGACAATCGGTCTGGGGGTCTGGGCGATCGTCGTCGCCCTCATCGCCGGCTATATGGCCGCGACCTGGAACACCGGCGCGACCGTCGAGGCCGTGCGCGCCGAGACCAAACCGTCGGGCCTCGAATACCGGCATCCGGATGCGATCACCGTTCCCATGATCTCCGACGGCAAGTTGCGCGGCTACGTCGTTGCCAAGGTGGTGTTCACCGCCGACGCGGAGGCGCTGCGCCTCTCGCCCATCGACCCGCAGCCCTTCGTCATCGACGAGGCCTTCCGCAACATCTACACGGACGGCAAGGTCGAGTTCGACCATCTGGCCAAATACAACCTCGACCAGATCACCGGCGACATCAAGGACGCGGTCAACAAGCGCCTCGGCACCGACCTGATCAAGGACGTTCTGGTCGAGGAACTGAACTACGTCGACAGCGAGCAGCTCAAGCGGCAGACCGCCGCCAAGTGAGTTGGGCGGTCGGCGCGGCTTCTGTTGCCTGCCAAGCCGACTACGACGCCGCCTGCGACATGGCCGCGCCCAGCGACTGGATGAAGGCCTCGCTCGACAGCGTCGCACCGGAGACGATATCGACACTGGCGCTCTGCGCGCTGATCACCTCGTCGCGCAGCATGGGCAGCGCCTGCCGGTTGATGAAGATCGAGGTCCTGCGGTCGTTCGGGTATTGCAGCACCCTGATCGACGTCAGCCGGCCGCCCTTGATGATCGCCTGGATCTGCATGAGGCCGTAATAGGCATCGACCACCGGACCGGTATAGGCGCCGTCCCTGTATTGCGCCTGCGCCGCCGTGGACGCGGTGGCGGCGCCCGGCGTCGCCAGCGTGAAATGGGCAATGAGCGCTCCGCCGGGATCGCGCACGTCGAATTGCGGCCCGTTCCCGTCGATCGTGTAGCAGTGCTCGGCACCGGTGCCCCACGTCGAACAATAGCCGTCCTTCGACACGCGCCATGTGCCGCTGACACCCGACTTCTGCCCTTTCGGAACCGCCAGGGCGCTGCCCGCGGCATTGAATGTGAACCAGAAGGCCGAGCGGCCGCTGGCGCTGACGGCGCTGAACGGCTTGCCCGTTCCGAAGGTGCTTTGTATCTGGCTCGGTGAGAGCGCGCCGGCGGCTGCCGCCGATGCGGTTCCTGCCGCCAGAAAGATGGCGGCTGTTGTCAATCCTGTGGCGCGCATGAGGCATCCATCCCGACTGGTTCGCTTGCGATCGGACCCTAGGCGGGATTGTCTTGCACCACGCTGACAGCCGCGACCGCCTTATCGAAAGGCAGCCGCACGGGGCACCAACGCATAACCACAGAGTAAACCTCAAGAAATCCCGCGCCCGTTAGTAATCCCGGCAGTTTCCGGGTTCAATTCGCACCAGCGTTTCGCTACGCTTACCCTCGAAGCAAGCATTCTGGGGGCAGGAGATGGTTCAGCGTATCGCCGTTGCGGCCGTTGCTTTCCTATTGGCGTTCCTCATGGCATCCGCCAGCGCGCTCGCCGCGCGCTGCAATTCTGCCGTGACCGGCGGTATTCCCGGACTGGGCGCCGAGACGGTGGTCACGCCCGGCGCACGAAACCGTCGCCGCCGGCCAGACCTTCACCATCCACTGGCAGCGCGGCAAGTTCACCAAGCGCTATCCCGCCTATCTGATGATCGCCTTCGACCGCCCGGTGCGCTTCGCGGGCAAGGGCTTCTACGCCCTTCTGCCCGGCGCCACCGCGGCCTTCGGCATCGAGGCCTTTGCCGACGCCACCCGCGCCGTCATCCCCTATTACGGCCAGGGCGTGCCGCGCCAAGGCGATGTGGTCGTCCGCCCGCTCCAGGCCGGCCCGCTGCATGTCGCCTGGGCCGTCGTCGGCCATGACGGCTGCCGCGACGTCGATACAGACAAGGGCAGCGGCAGCGCCGACATCCGCGTCGAGGCGACCGGCCTGCCCGAGATCGTGGTCAAGGACTTCGCCGCCGAAGAGCCGAAGGAGCGCATCTATTCGCCGGCCGGCGGCCGTGTCATCGAGGTCTATGACGGCCGCTACCGCATCGTCGATGAGGCCAGCGGCGCCGAGATTGCCGAGCGCCCCGGAACCTTTCCGCGCTTCTCGCCGACCGGACGTTACGTGGCGGCCTATGTTGAAGGCGATCTCGCCATGGAGGCCATCGATACGATCGATGGCAAGGTGGCCATCGCCAGCGCGTTGGGATCGAACCTCGCCTGGGACGACGCCGACAGCTTCGCGATCCTCGACGGCGGCAGCTACGGTTCGGTATCGATTTTCGCGCCCAGCCTTGCCGACCCTCTCATCCTCAACGGCTCGGGCAGCTGCCACGCCTGCTCGGGCGTCGACTATGTCGCCCTGCGCGTCGACCTCGAGAACAACGTCGCCGTCTTTGCCGGCGACCAAGGCATGGGTGCAAAAACCCTCACCGTCGACGCAGAAACTGACGCGATGGACATCAAGTTCACCAATGGCAGCATGGCGGGGCAGATCGCTGCTTTCGTCGATCGCCAGTCGCGCGTGACCAAATTCGCGTTGCCGAAAGTATGGGAGTTGCACGGGGGATTGAAGTTCTCGCATGTCCGCGGCGATCTCCCCTATCCCGCCCAAAAATCGGGGCTGGCGAAATTCGAACTCAGGCCGTTGACCGAACCGGTCCGTTCCGATGCGACAGTCGTCGCCAGCGCGGTCGAACCGGCACGTTGGCGCGGGCTTGGCGGACAGGCACCCGTCGACAAATCCGACCGCAACATCCTCAAGCGGCTTGCCGAGTTCGGCATACCCATTGCCCCGCAGGCGGTCGATCCGACTCAGGCGGCGTTTGCTCGCGATGTGATGTCCGGCCCCGACGACACCGCGCTGGTCAAGAACGCGACGGACAAACTGCTGGTCCGCATCGAGCGGGAGACGCTTGCTGCCAACACCATATTCGTCGCAAAAGGCACCGAGGACTTTTCGTCGTGCTGGCCGGAGAGCCATGACGCCGGCAAGCGCTATTTCCTGTTTCAGACCGCGTATCGCTTTTCGCGGGATGCGCGGACAATCTGGGTCACCCACCAGACGTGCCGGGAGGGGTCTGGCGGCTTCGACTATTCGTCTCTCATGCTGTTCGATTCCACCAATTCGAAACCTTGGCTCCTCGATCTGGAGACAGGACGGTCGGAATCGACCAAAGGCGGCAATCTCTGCGCCGACGATATCGGCATGTGCGACTTCAATGCCAGCATCTTCGGCGATCGTCTCCTTGTCCTGTCATCGCAGGAGAGCCGCGCCATCGAGATCTACGATCTCGCAACCCGCAAGAACGTCTTCAAGAAATACGACCTGCCGCGCGGCGACTTTCTGCAACAGGTCCTGGTCTCGCCCGACGGCAAGCTCGTCCTGCAGATCAATTCCGACGACAGTTTTGTCGGTTACGCGCTGGCCAACGCCAAGGAACTCTTCCAGGGCCGCTATATCGACGACGAGGTGGTGGTGTGGACGCCGGACGGCCGCTTCGACGCCACCTCCGAGGGCGCCCACTATGTCAGCCTGCGCCTGCCCGGCCGCGTCGGCACCTACACCTTCGAGCAGTTCTCGGCGCAGCTGAAGACGCCAGGGCTCGTCGGCCAGCTCCTCGCCGGCAAGACCTTCCCGCCCGCCCATCTGGTCTCGCCGCCGTCGCTTGCCGGCACCTTGCAGGCCAAGGGCGACCGCATCCGCGGCACCGTCACGGCCGCCGGCGACACGCCGCTGGCCTCTCTCATTATCCTCCAGGACGGGCTTCTCACCGACCGCATTCCGATGGACGGCGCCAGCGCCAGCGCCAGCGTCGACGTCGCCCTTCTGCCGGGAACCCGCTGGGTATCCTTCGTCGCCCTCGACCAGCACGGGCTTGCCAGCGTCCCCATGGGCCGCGATCTTCCCGCCGGCGGCAACAAGCGCCGCGTCCATGTTCTGGCGGTCGGCGTCGACCAGTACGCCGATCCCGACATTCCCGATCTGAAGCTCGCCGGCCACGACGCGACGCGCTTCGCCAAGGCGGTCGGCGCCATCGGCCAGGATGTCGCGGTCGCCTCCGAGCGCATCCTCGGCGATGCCGACGGCACTCGCGCCGGCGTGCTCGCCGCCCTCAAACAGACCATCGCCGAGACCGCCAAGGGCGAGACCATCGTCCTGTTCTTCGCCGGTCACGGCATCCGCGACGACGACGGCACCTATTACCTGGCGACCAGCGACACCAACCTCGACGACATGGCCGGCTCGGCCCTCTCCTGGAACGACATCGCCGCCGTGCTCGCCGACAAGCCGGAGCGCATCGCCGTCTTCCTCGATACCTGCCATTCCGGCGCCGCCGGCACCGGCGCATTCGCCACCAATGACAGCGCCACCAAGAGCCTGCTGGAGCGCATCCCGTCCGGCATCGTCGTCTTTTCGGCCTCCAAGGGGCGCGAACTCTCCGAAGAGAGCAAGAGCTTCGGCGGCGGCATCTTCACCTCGGCGCTTCTCGACGTCATCCAGCGCAAGCGCGATGCTTATGACCGCAACCACGATGGCGCCATCGAGATCAGCGAGCTCTATCGCGGCGTCAAGGGCGAGGTCGCCGGCCGCACCGGCGGCCGCCAGACGCCGTGGATCGCGCGCAATCAGATGGTCGGCGATTTCGCCTTGTTCTAGAAAGCCGGCAGGCTGCCGTTTCAATTTCGTTTCGCCTTGGGGAATGACAGTGCATCCGACAGTTTCAAGATCAGCCTTGCACGCCGCCTGGTCGGGCATGGCGCTCGCCTGTGCCCTCGTTTTGTCGGGCGCGGCGCCACGGCCCGCATCAGCCGGCGATGTCTTCCAGCTCATCACCAGGGACGAGGCCGCGCTTCCCCTCGATGACACCAGCACACGCGGCATCACCCGCGGCCCCCGCATCGTCCAGGTCTCGCCTCCGCCGGAGTCGGGCGAACTCCAGTCGCCGGTGCGGCTGGTCATCCGCTTCAAGGCCCGCGGCAGCGTCCCTCTCGATCCGGATTCGCTAGTCGTCACCTATATGAAGCGCCCGGCCATCGACCTCACCCAGCGCATCGAACCGTTCATCAAGGCTGACGGCATCGACATCGAGGATGCCGGCCTGCCACCCGGCCATCACCGCATCGACGTCACCATCAAGGACGAGCGCGGCCGCGAGGGACATCTCGACTTCACCATCGACGTGCGCAAGTGAATGCCGGTCGTCGGTTCCCGTGGGGAGCGCATGACGTGACGCCGACAGCCGGTCGTTCACCCAAAGTGTGCATCTCCTATCGCCGCTCCGATTCCATGGCGATCACCGGGCGCATCTTCGACCGGCTGGTGCAGCATTTCGGCGCCGATGCCATCTTCATGGACATCGACGACATCCCCTTCGGCGTGGATTTCCGCGAGCACATCGACAATACGATCCGCCAGAGCGACGTGCTTGTCGCCGTTGTCGGCGCCGCGTGGCTCGGGCCGCGCGATGGTGACGAAGACCGCATCCGCCAACCGGCCGACCCGGTCGCCATCGAAATCCAGACGGCGCTCGAACGCCAGGTCCACATCGTCCCGGCCCTCGTCGACGGCGCCGCCATGCCCGACGAATCCCGGCTTCCCGAGAGGCTCGCGGAGTTCGCCAATCTCAACGCCGTCGACATCACCTCGGGCCGCGACTTCAGCATCCATGTCGATCGCCTGATCCGCGCCATAGAGACGTTGAGCGGCAAGGAGGGGCCGAAACCCGCCGCGTCCCCGGTGGCGGCCGCCGCATCCGGACCGGGCATCCAGTTCGGCCGGGTCGCCTCGCTGGCGCTGCTGGCGATTGCCGCGGTCCTCGCCGCCCATTACCTGGTCGTCATCAAGCTCGACCTCGACGACATCTACCTGCGCGTCGCGGTGCTCGTCATCGGCGCCGGCTTCGGCGGCCTGGCCTATCCGCGCCTTGGCCGCAACCTTGCGCTCGTGCTGGCGTGCGGGCTTGCCGTCGCCATTCTCTCCATATTGGGCATGCTGACCGTGGTCGGCCTCATCGACGGCGTTTCGATCCTGCCGGCGGATGTCGCCGGATGGCAGGAAACGGCCGAGTACCTCGCCACCATGGTCGTCGGCACCGGCCTTGGCGCGACGGCGACCCACATCGCGCTCTCCCGCATGCCAGCCGGGTCCACGGACCTCTGACACGCGCCACAGCGCATTGTGCCGCACTGGACATCTGCCACCCGGCGGTGACAATTCAGCGCCAATGAACCCGGCCTCCCGGACGAGGCGGGAAGCGGCGCGAGAAACCGGGGAGGGCCGAAGGCCCGCCAGGGATCGAAGAGAACCGCGACAGGGAAAGAAGTACGAGCCTCCGATGAACGGTGCCGAAAGTCTGGTCCGCACGCTGCTTGCTGCGGGCGTCGATACCTGTTTCGCCAATCCCGGCACCAGTGAGATGCATTTCGTCGCGGCCCTCGATCGGGTGCCGGGCATGCGCTGCATCCTTGGCCTGTTCGAGGGCGTCGCCACCGGCGCCGCCGACGGCTATGCGCGCATGACCGGAAAGCCGGCGGCGAGCCTCCTCCATTGCGGTCCCGGCCTCGCCAATGGCCTGGCCAACCTCCACAACGCCCGCCGCGGCCGCGTGCCGCTGGTCAACATCGTCGGCGACCAGGCGACCTATCACAAGCCGCTCGATCCGCTGCTGGCGGCGGACACGGAAGGCTTCGCCCGCGGCGTCTCCGGCTGGGTCGCCACCGCCACGACGCCTGCCGCCGTCGGCGGCCTCGCCGCAGAGGCCGTGCAGGCGGCGCGCATCTGGCCCGGTCAGGTGGCAACGCTCATCCTGCCCTCCGACGCCTCCTGGAGCGATGGCGGCGTCGTCGCCGAGCCGTTGCCGGTCCCCGTTCCGTCCGCGGTTGATGATGCCGCCGTCGCCGAGGCCGCCGCCGTGCTGGAATCCGGCGAGCCGGCGGTGATCGTGCTCGCCGGCGCGGCTCTCCACGAACCGTCATTGAAGGACGCCAGCCGCATTGCCGCCAAGACCGGCGTGACGCTGCTGGCGGAGACCTACAACACGCGCATGGAACGCGGCCGTGGCCGTCATCCGGTCGACCGCGTGCCCTACCAGGTCGACGCCGGACATGCCGCCTTCGACGGCGTCCGCCATGTCATCCTGGTCGGCGCCGACGATCCGATCTCCTTCTTCGCCTATCCCGGCAAGCGCGGCCAGTTTCGGCCGCAAGACGCCGCACTGCATGTGCTCGCCCGTCCCGATGAAGACGCATCCGATGCGCTTGCCCGCCTCGCCGAGGCCCTGCATGCACCGCCGGCACCGCCGCCGAAATCCACTCCGCGGCCGGAGCCCGCCAAAGGCCCGGTGACATCCGAAGCCGTCGCCCGCACTCTCAGCGCGCTCATGCCCGAGGGCGCCGTCGTCGTCGACGAATCCGTCTCCTTCGGCTTCGCCCTCTTTCCCCACACCGTCGCCGCGCCGCCGCACGATTGGCTGCAACTCACCGGCGGCGCCATCGGCGACGGCCTGCCGCTGTCGACCGGCGCCGCCGTCGGCGCGCCTGGCCGCCGCATCATCAACCTTCAGGCCGACGGCTCGGCGCTCTACACCGTTCAGGCGCTGTGGACGCAGGCGCGCGAGAACCTCGCCGTCACCACGGTGATCCTCGCCAACCGCCGCTACGCCATCCTGCAGGGCGAATTGCAGCAGGTCGGCGCAACCCCGGGAGAGGCGTCCCGCACCCTGTTCGATCTCGGCAACCCGGATCTCGACTGGGTCGCCATCGCCAGGGGCTTCGGCGTCGACGGCGCCCGTGCCGAGACCATGGAGGATTTCGCCACCCTTCTCGGCGACGCCAACCGAACGTCGTCCCCGTTCCTGATCGAGCTGATGGTCCCGTAGGCCATCCCTTGCTCCGCCGGCGCGGTGGATGCACCCTCGGCGGGTTGCGTTTCGATCGGGAGGACGACGCAATGCAAAAATTCAATCTTTCGGCCCTGTTCCTGTCTTTGACGGTCGCCCTGGCCTGCTGGGCGGGCGCCGCGCACGCCTCGAAACTGGGCGACGCGGTCAGCGCCGGCGATCTTGCCGGGGTCAAGGCGCTGATCGCCGCCGGGGCGGACGTCAACAAGGGCGGCATGTTCGGCGCGCCGCTGCACATGGCCGTCGCGCGCGGCAATGTCGACATCGTCGCCGCGTTGCTCGATGCCGGCGCCAATATCGAGGCCGGCGGTACCGGCGGCGCCCACCCGCTGCACCTTGCCGCGCTGGCCAATCGTCCGGAGGTTGCCAGGCTTCTCATCGCGCGCGGCGCGCAACTGGAATCCCGCGACGACAACGGCATGACGCCGCTTCTCATCGCCGCCTCCAACGGCAAGCGCGAGGTTGCCGGGGTGCTGCTCGACGCCGGTGCCGACGTGAACGCCGAGGGCATCCGCTACCCGTACAACGCCCTCGGGGTTGCCGTCTTCGGCTGCCAGGTGCCGATGGCGAAGCTGCTGCTGGCGAGCGGCATGGACATCAATGCGCGCCTCGACGAGAAGGACGAGACGCTCCTCTTCCTGGTCGCGCCGACCCTGCACCATTCGCCGGCGACCCTCGACCAGCGCCTTGCCATGATCGACTTCCTGCTCGCCAACGGCCTCGACCCGAACGCCAGGAACGCCGACGGCAAGTCCGCTTATGACGTCGCGACCGACCCCAAGGTGCGCGCGCTGCTCGTCAAATACGGAGCCAGGGAATAGGTGACCCCCATCGAGCGCGCAGGTGCCCTGAAGGTCGTGCCGGGCTAGATTGGCGCGATCAGTTCGGTTGGATAGCGATGGTGTGATGCAAATCGGCGACTGGCCCAATCTGGTGGCCATGTTCCTGGGCCAGGCGGCAAAGCGTGGCGAGCAGCCGTTTCTGTGGGAGAAGATCGACGGCACTTACCGGCCGATGAGCTGGCGTGTTGTGGCCGGTCAGGTCGCCGCGCTGGCCGCGTCGCTGCGCGCCCACGGCCTCGCCAGCGGCGATCGCGTCATGCTGTTGTCCCAGAACTCACCCAGATGGGTGATCGCCGATCTCGCCATCATGGCGGCTGGCGGCATAACCGTGCCCACCTACCCGACCAACACGGCAAGCGACCACGCCCACATCCTTAGCGACAGCGGCGCGGTCATGGCGATCGTCTCGACGGCCGCCCTGGCGCGCCCCTTCTTCCAGGCCGCACGCAAATCCCGGAGCATGAAGCGCGTTGTTGCCATGGGGGATTTCGGCGACATCGACACCGGCCGCGTCGCCCTCGGCAGCTGGAGCGATGCGCTGTCGGCGGGTGCGGCGGGTGCCGACGCCATCGCAACGGCGGTGGCGGACATCGACCGCGACGCGCTCGCCTGCCTCATCTACACCTCGGGCACGGGCGGAGAGCCGAAAGGCGTCATGCTCTCGCACCGGGCCATCATGACCAACTGCGTCGGCGCCAGCGACGTGCTCGCCGAGCTCGGTCTGGAGGACGAGGTCTTCCTGTCCTTCCTGCCGCCCTGCCATGCCTATGAACATTCGGCCGGCATCATGTTTCCGATTTCCATCGGCGCCCAGATCTACTTCGCCGAGCGGATCGACACGCTGGCGACAAATCTCATCGAAGCGCGGCCGACGATCATGACCGCCGTGCCCCGGCTTTTTGAAATCATGCGCGAGCGCATCCTGCGCAGCGTGGCCCGCCAGGGCCGGCTGCAGGCGCGCTTGTTGTGGACGGCGATCGAGCTCGGCCGCAAGCGCTACGAGAGCCGCGAAACCATGACCAGGGTGGAGCGCCTGATGGACTGGATCGTCGAGCGGCCGGTGCGCGACAAGATCCGCGCGCATTTCGGCGGCCGGCTGAAGGCGCTGGTCTCGGGCGGCGCGCCGCTCAACTACGATGTCGGCCTCTTCTTCACCGCGCTCGGCCTGCGCCTGCTGCAGGGCTACGGCCTGACGGAAGCCGCGCCGGTGGTCAGCGTCAACCTGCTCACCCGCGTCAAGCTGCGCACGGTGGGTCCGCCGCTGAAGCATGTCGAGGTCAGGATCGCCGATGACGGCGAGGTGCTGGTGCGCGGGCCGCTGCTCATGGACGGCTACTGGAAACAGACCAGACTCACCGCCGAAGTGCTGCGCGACGGCTGGCTCCATACCGGCGATATCGGCGTCATCGACCATGACGGCTTCCTGCAGATCACCGACCGCAAGAAGGACATCATCGTCAACTCTGCCGGCGAGACGATCTCGCCGCAGCACATCGAGGGGACGCTGGCGCTGGAGCGGGAGATCTCCGTTGCCGTGGCGCTCGGCGACAACCGCCCGCATATCGGCGCCATCGTCGTGCCGGATTCCGATTTTCTCGCCGAATGGGCGAAGAAGAACGGGGTCGCCGCGGACCTTGCCCAACTGGCCGACGACACTGCCTTCCGCCGTGCCATCGGCCAGGCCATCGACCGGGCCAATGCCAAGCTGTCGGTGATCGAGAAGGTCAAGCACTTCATTGTCGCCGACCAGCCCTTCACCGTCGAGAACGGCATGATGACCCCGACCATGAAGACGCGCCGCCACGTCATCCTCCGGCGCTGGGGACCCTCGGTCGAACAGATGTATTGAGTACGGCCACCTCGCGGCGTCCGACGCGGAAACCGCGACCCTCGATCATCTTCGCTGGTTGGGAAAATTGGAGCGGGCGAAGGGATTCGAACCCTCGACCCCAACCTTGGCAAGCGGGAAATTGACGCTGTTCGCCCAATGCGTTGGAGTACGTGCCAATGCGCCGTGGTGCGCGGGAGAACGCGGTCTCTCGGGCGGTCGCGAATTGAACGGCAGTGAAATCCAGCGCACCGCGCTGAACGGGAGCGGAGGCAGGAGAGAGTAACCGCCCGGCAACCGCGGAAGGAGTCGTGGTTACCTCATCGGGGGCTCGGTACGTCGGCTTATCGGCACATCGCCGACGTCCGTTTGGCGAACTGCAAGGTCCGTTTTGCGCCAACAGTAGAAGTGAGCCATCCCGCTAGTGGAAAGGCCGGTAGCCGGGACGCGTGCGGTGCCGCCCGTAATCAGCCAGGATACCACACCTTCCGTGGATCGTCCGGTGCGCGAACATAGGTCCAGGCGGCCTCGACCAGGCGTTCAAGGTCGTATTGCGGCCGCCAACCGAGCGCGAACTTCGCCTTGCTGTTGTCCATCCAGTTCGACAGGTACCGGCTCGGGATATCGATCGAGGCAAGCTGGCGCGTGCGCTTCAGATAGGCCGCAACCGCGCCATAGTCGACCGGCTCATCCATGCAGACATTAAAGAGCGCGCCACGCGCGGCCGGATGGTCGATTGCCCACATGATCGCCGAAACGAGGTCCTCGACATGAACGAAGTTGCGCTTCAGCGGATTGCCGTCGGCGTCGCGCAGCAGCGGAACCACATTTTCTCGGCGACAGCGTTCGGCCGTCTCCGGCGGGACCATCGTCTTCCAGTCCGGGCCGCCGAAGAGATCGTCGCCGAAGGAGAGCGTGTAGCGAAAATCATCCTTCTCCATGATCCACGGCGCCCGCAGGCAGCAGCCGTTGATGCCGTATTGGATGCCGAACTGGGTCAGCATGACCTCTTCGAGCACCTTTGAAAGCGCGTAGCAGCCCGGATAGGCTTGGTGTGGCGTGGCTTCGGTTATCGGGTCGGGATGTCGGTAGAAGAAATGACCGACCGCTGCATCGCCGCCGACCAGGATGAACTGCCGTGCCGCGGCGGAGTTGCGGAACGCCTCCAGCAGCCAGAACATCCCCTTGACCGTGACGTCCATCACGGTCTCCGGGATTTCCTTGCAGGTCGCCAGATGGACGACATGCGTCACATCCCTCATGGCGGCATCGACGACCGAACGGTCCGAAATATCGCCACGTACCACTTCGAGCCGTGGCGCTTCGGCAAGCATACGATTGTGACAGAGGGCGCGGATGCCGGCCTCCTGCCAGGCGGGATCGCCGAGGAGGCGGTCGATGAATGTCCTGCCAACCTTGCCGGTCGCGCCTGTCACCAGTATCAGCATCTCCTTCTCTCCCATGGCTCAGATTGTTCGCGGCGGCGCGACCGTGTCGCGCTCGACCAGTGGGCAGGCCACCTTGATTTGCGGGTGCGGACCGCTTCGCCGGATCTTCTTTGTAAGCATCAGCTCGGCCGCGGCGGCGCCCATTTCGAAATGCGGCAGCAGGACAGTGGTCAGCTGCGGGCGTGTTGATCGCGCCACCGATCGGTCGTCGTAGCCGACCACCGATACGTCATGGGGAACGCGCAGGCCAAGTTCGGTAAGCGCCTCCATGCAGCCAAGCGCCATCAGGTCGTTGGCGCAGAAGATCGCAGTCGGCGGTGCCTTGAGCTTCATTAGCGCGATGGTCTGGCTGTAGCCGGCCGATGGCTCCCAGTTGCCGGGTCTGACGAGGTCCGGATCGAAGGCGATCTTGTGGGCGGCCAGCGCCTGCTGATAGCCCCGCAGGCGGTCGCGCGAGGCATCCATCAGGGCTTCCCCCTCGATCATCGCGATGCGTCTGTGGCCGACGTCGGCAAGACAGCGTGTCGCCGTACGGCCGCCTTGCACTTCGGCGGGCACGACCGAGGCCAGGGAGCGGTCCGCGGCATAGCAGTTGAGAAGCACCGTGGGCGCACGATACAGCGACGGCGAGGGATCGATGCGCTGGGTATGGATGGCGCCGTAAAGCAGTCCGTGAAGAGGATTCGCCATCAGGCGGCTGAAGACGGCCTGTTCCATCTCCGCATCGCCGCGGGTCACCGCGACGCTGAGCGTCAGTCCGTATTCCCAAGCCTTGTCGCGCGCGCCGTCTATCGCCAGTGCCATCCAGGGATCGGTCGAAAGCTCATTGACGACAATGCCCAGTGTCGTGCCGCCTGCCATCGGCGGCCGACGCGATCCCCGGCGCGTGAGTCGATAGCCGAGCTGATCGGCGGCCGCGCGAACACGATCGATGGTGTTCTGCGAGAGGCGCGCCCCGTTCACCTCGTTGAGCACCAGGGAGACGGTCGTCTGCGACACGCCGGCGGCGGCCGCGACGTCGGTCATGGTGGGGGGGTTGCCGCCACCGGCGCGACGTCCGGTTGGGGCGCGTCTCCTTCGCCCGGTCACTAACGGGGCCTCCCTCCTGGGCGCTCATCTATGCGCATATTAGCAATATCAACTATTTGAACCATCAGCATTTTGCTGAACATAATTGACTCATATTAGCAGTGATGCGACATTAGACCGCAGGGCGCGCAAATCAACCGCGACGTCCGGCCAATCTGGGAGGGAAAGCATGAAAAGAGCAATTCTTGCGGGCCTGCTTGTCGCGCTCGCGGTATCGTCGGCATCCGCCGCCGACAAGAAGCAGCTTGTCTTCGTTGTCAACGGTGCATCCGACTTCTGGAAGATCGCCGAAGCCGGCGTCGCCAAGGCTCAGTCGGAACTGCCGAACTATTCCATGTCGGTGAAGTACCCGGAGCAGGCTGCCGCCGCGGTTCAGCAGCGTGTGCTGGAGGATCTGGTCGCCGCAGGTGCGGCCTCAATCATGGTGAGCGCTGTCGATCCCAAGAACCAGACCGACGGGCTGAAGAAGATCTCAGCACAGGTGCCCCTGTTTACCACCGACTCCGACGCCGCCCAGTCGGGCCGCATCGCCTACATCGGCTCCTCGAACGTCAAGCTCGGCGAGGACGCAGGCAAGCTCATGCTCAAGGCCCTGCCGGACGGCGGCAAGTGCATCGGCTTCGTCGGCCTGCTCGGTGCCGACAACGCCAAGGAGCGCATCCAGGGCGTGAGGGATGTCATCAAGGGCTCGAAGGTCGAGCTGGTTGACGTGCGCGGCGACGAGATCGATCAGGGCCGCGCCAAGCGCAACGTCGAGGACGCGCTCGCCGCCAATCCCGACGTGGCCTGCCTGGTGGGCTTCTACTCCTACAACACGCCCCGCATCTACGAGGTGCTGAAGGAGAGCGGCAAGCTCGGCCAGATCAAGGTCATCGGCTTTGACGAGGATCCGATCACCCTCGGTGGCGTCAAGGAAGGCAGCATCGTGGGAACGGTCGTCCAGCAGCCGTTCGAATGGGGCTACCAGGGCATGAAGCTGATGGCCGCCTATCTCGAGGGCGACAAGTCGGGCATTCCGGCCGACGGCATCATCATCGTGCCCGGCAAGGTCATCGACCAGAGCAATGTCGACGGATTCATGGCCGACATGAAGAAAATGATGGGCAAGTGAGGTAGGCTCCTCCCGAGCCGAGAGGCCGGCGCGCGAGCGCCGGTCTCAACCTTTCATGTCTGCGATGCCATTTCTTGAGCTGATTGAGGTCAGGAAGACCTATCCGGGAGTCGTCGCGCTCGATGGCGTGACGCTGTCGGTTTCGCCTGGCGAGGTCATCGGCCTGGTCGGCGAAAACGGCGCCGGCAAGTCGACGCTGATGAAGGTGTTGGGCGGCGTCATCGCCCCCGACGGGGGAAGCATTCGGCTGGACGGTACCGAGCGCCGCGCGCTCACGGTTCAGGATTCCATCGCCGCCGGCGTTGCCTTCGTCCACCAGGAACTCAATCTCTTCGACAATCTCGATGTCGCCGCCAACGTCTTCATCGGACGTGAGCCGCTTTACGGCGGCCCGCTGAAGCTGATCGACCGCAAGCGCCTGACCGAACAGGTCCGGCCGCTGCTCGAGCGCATCGGCGCCGACTTCGAGCCCGATGCCCTGGTCGCCGACCTGTCGCTTGCCCAGCAGCAACTGGTCGAGATCGTCAAGGCCCTGTCGCTCAACTCGCGGCTGGTCATCATGGACGAACCGACGTCAAGCCTGACCATTCAGGAGACCGAACGCCTGATGGGCATCATCGGCGGGCTGAAGGCGGACGGGATCAGCGTCATCTTTATTTCGCATCGCCTGCACGAGGTTGAGCATTGCGCCGACCGCGTCGTGGTGCTGCGCGACGGGCGCGTCGTCAGCGAGCTGGAGCGCGGCGGCATCAGCCACGAGACCATGATCCCGCTGATGATCGGGCGCGATTTCAAGTCGCTCTATCTGCCGCCAGCAGCCGCACCCGGCGACAACGTGATCGAGATCGTCGAGGCGCGCACGGCGAGCTATCCCGATTGCACCGTTTCGCTTGAAGTGCGCCGCGGCGAAATACTGGGTCTCGCCGGCCTCGTCGGCTCGGGACGGACCGAGCTTGCGCGCGCGGTGTTTGGCATTGATCGGCTGCTCGGCGGATCGGTCCTGCTCGGCGGTGCGCCGGTGGTCGTTTCGAACCCGCGCGTGGCCATCGACAACGGCATCTACCTGGTGCCCGAGGATCGCAAGCGGGCCGGGCTGCTGGTCGACCTGTCGGTGGCGCAGAACATCTCCCTGCCCGACCTCAAGAGCCATGCCCGTGGCCAGCTCGTCGTCGCCGGCTCGGAAATCGCGAATGCCGAGCGGCAGAAGCGCCGGCTCGACATCCGCGTGCCCGACGTGAACCACGAAGTGCGCACCCTTTCCGGCGGTAACCAGCAGAAGGTCGTGCTCGCCAAATGGCTGTCGATGAAGCCCCGCGTCATGATCTTCGACGAGCCGACCCGCGGCATCGACGTCGGCGCCAAGAACGAGATCTACGAGATGCTGCGCGGCCTGGCAGATTCCGGCGTAGGCGTTCTGATGATCTCCTCCGACATGGAAGAGGTGATCGGCGTCAGCGATCGTATTGCGGTCATGCATGAGGGAGTGATCAGTGGATTCCTTGAACGCGATCAGTTCAGCGAGCAGAATGTGCTGGCGCTGGCTGTTGGCACGTCTTTGACCTGAACAGAGCGGGGGGCTGCACATGTTCAAGAAGGACCTGGGCCTTCTCGTGCTGATCATTCTGGTCGGCTTCGTCGTTGCCTATATCAACCCGCGCTTCCTGCTTCCGGCGAACATCTCCAACACGGCCAACCAGATCGGTCTGTTCGGCATCTTCTCCATCGGCGAGGCCTTCGTGATCGTGACCGGCGGCATCGAGCTTTCGGTCGGCTCGGTCATCGCGCTGCTCGGCACGATCTTCATCGATTTCCTCGTCACCTATCAGGTGAACTGGGTAATGGCGGTGTTCATCATCGTCTTTGCCGGCCTGGTCCTGGGCGCCATTCACGGCTTTCTGATCACCAAGATGCACCTGCAGCCATTCGTGGTTACGCTGTGTGGCCTGCTGATCTATCGCGGTGTGGCGCGCTACTACACGCGCGATGCGACCGCCGGCTTCGGCTTCACCGACGCCAACCCGACGCTGGAATGGGTGACCGCCGGCCGCTCGGAGATCTTCGCGCCGATCGCGCGCCTGTTTGGCTATACCGGGCCGACGATTGCCGTGCCCCATACGTTGATCGCCCTCATCATCGTCGCCGTGACCGCCTTTGTCGTGCTGCATCGCTCGGTCTATGGCCGCTACCTTTATGCGGTCGGCAAGAACGAGGAGGCGGCACGCTATTCCGGCATTCACGCCGACAGGATCGTGCTCAGCGCTTATGTCATCTGCGGCGGGCTGGCCGCGGTCGCTGCAATCTTCTGGGCCATGTACACGCGCTCGATCTCGCCCGCCGTTCACGGCAGTTTCTACGAGCTCTATGCTATTGCGGCGGCCGTTCTCGGTGGATTTTCGCTGCGCGGCGGCGAGGGGTCGATCGTCGGCGTCGTGCTCGGCGCGATCCTGCTACAGATCCTGCAGAACCTCGTGAACCTGCTGGGAATCCCCTCGTCGCTAAACTTCGCAGTGATGGGCTCGGTGATCCTACTGGGTGTGCTTGCCGACCAGCAATTCTCCGAGTACCGGCGGCGCGCCGGCGCTCACAGCGCTGCACTCAACCGTCGGAGTGTTGTGCGCCCTGCAGAATGAATGCCTGACTGCATGAGCGTTGAGGGGCCCTCACACTGCCCTCGATATCACTGTGATCAAACACCGCCTGCTCGTGGACGACATCCGCGACGGACCGGGCACTCCTGATACCGCTCGGGGCTAATCGTCGGCCTCGGCCAGTTCCTCGCGATCCGCGCGCTTACACTCGCTGCGGCGAGCCTGTTGGCACCATTCTGCTACGTGCAGATCATCGCTGGCCTTGACCTGTTGCTGTCTGATCCCGAGGAAAGCCAGCGATATGAAGTTGAAATAATGCTCGGGGCTACCGGCGATTTCCGGCACTTCTCAATGTGTGGAGACTTGGCGCGGACGAAGGGGTCGGACCTTCGACCACAGCGCCAAGCTAGAAGCGTCCCTTGGCTTCCTTGGCGCCCTTGCGGCGCTCCTTCTTCGCCAGTTTCCGCGCCGCATAGCGCGCATCGCGGGCGGCCTTCTGCTCGGCCGCGAATGCAGCTTCGCGCGCAGCCTCCTCGGCGGCTACACGCGCCGCTTCTTCTGCCGCAATGCGTTCCGCTTCCGCCGCGGCCTGTTCCCGCGCCGCCTTCTCCGCCTTGCGGACCCGCTCGCGCTCGGCCTTTCGCTCCGCCCGTGCCTTGGCAATTGCCTCGCGCTCGCGACGCTTTTCGATCATCACCGGATCGTCAGGGCGCGGCGCCGCGTGGAGCTTTGCCAGCAGCGCCTTGCGGGCTTCTGCGGCATCCTTGCGGCGATCTTGGAAGTCTGGGTTGACCTTGTTTCTCATCAGTTCCGTTCTGTCTCTATCATTGAGGGAATCAGCAGTTTGTAAGCGTGAGCCCTTGCACTCCCGTCGCACTCCACGAACACCACGACTTCAATTCGGCTGCCGCGCCCGAGCATGTAACCACGCGGTAACCACGGGCCTTGCGGATCGCTCGGGACGCTCCGCTGCCACACCCCAGTGCGCACGCCAAAACCCGCGGAAACCGCGGCTTTCGGTCACCTTCGCTGGTTGGGAAAATTGGAGCGGGCGAAGGGATTCGAACCCTCGACCCCAACCTTGGCAAGGTTGTGCTCTACCCCTGAGCTACACCCGCTCACCGGGTCCGGCAGACCCGAGCCGGGCTTATATCGCCTGAGGCCCCAGAAAAGCAATATCGGCGGCACCGATCCGGGCCTTGAGGCACCCCCAAGGGTGCGGCAAGCCGCAAGGCTCCCCACGAATTGTAAAAATGCCATGGACGCTCCATGTTAGCTCCGACACGAGACCCGCCGCCCCCTGCCGGGGCCAACAAGACGGAACCGATCCCATGAGCATGACCATGCCCCCGACGGGCAATGGCGCAACGCCGGCCGGAAACGGCCCGGCCGCCGACCTCGTCAAGGACACCACCACCCAGGCCTTCGCCAAGGACGTCATCGAGGAATCCACCCACCAGCCGGTGCTGGTCGATTTCTGGGCGCCCTGGTGCGGACCCTGCCGCACCCTCGGCCCGATCATCGAAAAGGTCGTGCGCGCCGCCGGCGGCGCCGTGCGCCTGGTCAAGATGAACATCGACGAGCACCCGGCCGTTGCCGGCCAGCTCGGCATCCAGTCGATTCCGGCGGTCATCGCCTTTTCCGGCGGCCAGCCGGTCGATGGCTTCGTCGGCGCGCTCCCCGAGAGCCAGGTGAAGGCCTTCATCGACCGCCTCGGCGGTGCCCAGGGCCCCTCCGAGGACGACCAGCTTATTGCCGAGGGCAACCGCCGCCTGGAAGCCGGCGACGCGCCGGGCGCCGCCGAAATGTTCGCCGCCACCCTGCAGGCCAACGCCCAGTCGGTTCCGGCGATCGTCGGCCTGGCGAAATGCCACATCGCCGGTGGCAATCTCGCCGCCGCTCGCGACACATTGGCCGCCCTGCCCGATTCCGCCGGCAAGGACCCGGAGGTCGTCGCCGTCAGCGCCCAGATCGAGCTTGCCGCCCAGACCGAGGCGCTCGGCGACGCCGCCCCGCTGGAGGCCCGCATCGCCGCCGATCCCAAGGATTTCGACGCCCGTTTCGACCTCGCCCTGCTCCTCAATGCCAAGGGCGATCGTGAGGGGGCTGTCGACCAACTCCTTGAAATCGTCGGCAAGAATCGTAGTTGGCAGGACGAGAAGGCCCGCAAGCAACTCGTCCAGTTCTTCGAGGCTTGGGGTCCCACCGACGAAGCGACGCTGTCCGGCCGCCGCCGGCTGTCGTCTCTTCTGTTTGCCTGAGGATTTGATGAACGTCGGTAACGCGACCTACGGGGGACCGAACGATCTGCCGGCGGTCATTCCGGTATTCCCCCTGGCCGCGGCGCTTTTGTTGCCGCGATCGGAGATGCCGCTGAACATCTTCGAGGAGCGTTACCTCGCCATGATCGATACGGCGCTCGCCGGCGACCGGGTGATCGGCATGATCCAGCCGGATGCCGCCATTCCCGCCGTTGAGCGCGGACCCGGCCTGTTTCCGGTCGGCTGCGCCGGCCGGCTGACCTCCTTCGCCGAGACCGGCGACGGCCGCTATCTGGTGACGCTGACCGGTATTTCACGCTTCCGCATTCTGGAGGAGGTGACCGAAGGCACGCCGTTCCGCCGCTGCCGCATCACCGCCGAGCCCTTCGCCAGCGATTTTCAGGGCTGCATGGGCGAGGCGGCCGTCGACCGCACCTCGGTGCTGCGCACCTTCCGCGCCTATCTCGCCGCCCACGATCTCGACGCCGACTGGACGAGCGTCGACCGCGCCTCCAACGAGACGCTGGTCAATACGCTGGCCATGATGGCGCCGTTCGGCGTGGCCGAGAAGCAGGCCCTGCTCGAAGCGCCCGATCTGCGCGCCCGTGCCGAGACCCTGGTGGCGCTCACCGAGATGACGCTCACCCGCGAGGGCCCCGCCGGCGACGGGCCGACGCTGCAATGAGCGGGAGAGCCCGACCATGAGCGAATCCTCGCGCGCCGAGCGCAACATCGACCCCAAGCTGCTTGAGATCCTCGTCTGTCCGCTGACCAAGACGACGCTCGAATACGACGCGGAAAGGCAGGAGCTGGTGAGCCGCGCCGCCAAGCTCGCTTATCCCATCCGCGACGGCGTGCCGATCATGCTGCCCGACGAGGCGCGCCCGCTGGACACGTAGCAGGCCAGCTCACGCGGCGAAGCCGCCGCCTATGCGCGCGACCACGACCTGATCTGAGGCGATGTGGGCTCCCTAGAGCCGGAAGGTCTTGCCGACTGCCGTCGGCACCACCCTGTCGCCGTAGGCGGCAGCCAGTGCGCTGATCGCCCGCCAGCCGGTGCAGTGTCCCGGCGCAATCAGCTTGAGGTCGAACTGCGCCAGAGCCTCCACCGTCTCCGGAATGATCGCTTCGGTCGCGCCGGAGAGATGGAAGCCGCCAAACACTCCGTAGAGCGGTAGGTCGGGAAAGCGCGCCCGCGCTTGCATGAGCACGTTGACCAGGCCGGCATGCGAGCAGGCGGAGAAGACGATCTGCCCCTTGCCGGCGACGTTCACCGACACGAACCGCTCGTCGGGGAGCACCTCGTCCGGCTCCCATGCGCCCGACGCGGTCTGCCGAACCTGGCCGGCAAGGCCGCGCTCGAACGGCGTGACGCGCGGGATCTCGCCGCTGACATAGAACAGACCGTCGAGCACCGATTGCTCGTCTCGCGTGACGATGACCTCGCCGCCGTTTGCGGCAAGCACGTCAACGCCGGGCACCGGTTCCATCGGCGCGAGCTTGCCGCTGCGCGACCGCGTCGCGCGCAGTGCGAACATCTCGGGGTGCATGTATGTCGGGATCGAACGGCCGCCATTGGCCAGCGTCATCAACTGGAGCGCGCGCGGCATGGCGCCGCCGTGATCCCAATGGCCGTGCGACAACACCAGAGCGCCGACCGCGCCGAGATCGGCGCCGAGTCTCGCCGCGTTGCTCTCGAACACCCATTCCTCCGGCCCGGTGTCGAAGAGAAGCGTTCCGCTGCTCGATCCGGCCCCGGCGGTGATCAGGTAGGACAGGCCATGGGCGGCACAGCACAGGCACTTGCCCGAGAGCAGCCTCATCCCGCGGTGGCGCAGACCGGCCCACTCCGTCTCCACGAAGGACGGGTTGGACGACAGGCTGTCGCTGGCGTTGTCGACCAGAATGCGGATTTCGAGCGCATCGACCGCTTTCATCGGCTTCCCTTCGGCTAGATCGCCTCTCCGGTGAGCAGCTTCGGCGCCCCATAGGCGGCGCCGGAGGCTTCGCGCACGAACCAGTCCTTGAGGTTCGGCAGCCGGTCGACCACGCCGAGGCCCACGTCGCGGATAATGCGCAGAGCCGGATTATCGTTGGAAAACAACCGGTTGAGGCCATCGGTCACGAGCCCCATCTCGACCGTGTCGAAACGCCGCCAACTCTGGTAGCGCTCAAGCACCGTCAGCGCGCCGATGTCGAGACCGAGGCGATGGGCCTCGACCAGCGTTTCGGCCAGCGCCGCCACGTCGCGATAGCCGAGATTGAGGCCCTGGCCGGCGATCGGATGGACGCGATGCGCGGCATCGCCGGTGAGCGCAAGACGCGGCTGCACGAAACTGCGCGCAATCGACAGGCCGAGCGGAAAGGCCTGCGGCGTGTCGATCGCCTTCATCGCGCCGAGCCGATGGCCGAAGCGGCGTTCGAGCTCGACGGCGAAGACCAGCGGATCGCCGTTCACCAGCCGCTTGGCGACGTCGGTCGGCTCGGTCCACACCAGCGACGCCTGCTTGCCCTTCAGCGGCAGGATCGCAAACGGCCCACCGGGCAGAAAGTGCTCCTCGGCACGGCCGCCATGGTCGCGCTCGTGCGCAACCGTTGCGACAATGCCGGACTGGCCGTAGGACCAGCCCACCGTCGTGATGCCGGCGAAATCCCTGAGCCGCGAGCGCGCGCCGTCGGCCGCCACCAGCAATCGCGCCGCGATGGTCCTGCCGTTGCGCGTCTCGGCCGTCACTGTCGCCGGCCCGACCGTGAAATCCCTGATCGCGTCTTCGCCGATCAGCGTGACGCCGGCCTCGCCCGCCGCGGCACGCAGTGCCTCGACCACGATTCCGTCGGCAATCACATGGGCGGCAGGCTCGCCGTCGGCATCGGCCGTGGCGAATGTCAGGAAGACCGGCCGCGCCACGTCGCGGGTGCGGCTGTCGGTGATCACCATCGCGGTCACCGGCTGGGCCGCCGCCGCGATTGTGCGCCACACGCCGAGACGCTCCAGCATCTTGCGGCCGCCGGCGGTGATCGTCGAGGCGCGCCCCGCCCGCCCGGCACCCGGCGGGGCGGCGTCGACCACGGTCACGGCCATGTCCGGCGCCGAGCGCTTCAGCGCCAGCGCCAGACCGAGACCCACCTGACCGCCGCCGGCGATCAGCACGTCGTCCACCGCCCTGGTCTCCTTCACACCCGCCATCATCGTCCCGTGCTTGACACCTGCCGGCCCGGCTGGTCGATAGATGGCCTGCCGCGGCGGCGGCTCAAGGCCCACCCTCAGCATGCCCAACGCCATCGACGTCCTGCTTTCCATACTCGACCTCGAGCCACTGGAACAGAATCTCTTCCGCGGCCGGAGCCCCGATGTCGGCTGGCAGCGCATCTTTGGCGGCCAGGTCGTCGGCCAGGCCCTGGTTGCCGCCGCCCGTACCGTCGAGGGGCGCATCGCCCATTCCCTGCACGGCTATTTCCTGCGGCCCGGCGACCCGGCGGTGCCCATCCTTTACGAGGTCGCCCGCATCCGCGACGGCAGAAGCTTCACCACACGGCGGGTGGACGCCATCCAGCACGGCCGGGCGATCTTCTCCATGGAAGCCTCCTTCCAGGTCGCGGAGGCCGGGCTCGACCACCAGATCGCCATGCCCGCGGTGCCGGCGCCGGAGGACCTGCCCTCGGAAAGCGATATCTCCAGCCTCTACCTCGAGGGGGCGCCGGAATCGGTGCGCCGCTACTGGGAACGCGAGCGGCCGATCGAGCTCAGACCCGTGGATCTCCGCCATTTTCGTGGCCGCGAAGCCCTGGAGCCCAGTCAGCACGTCTGGATCAGGGCCACCGGCATGCTGCCCGACGACCCCGAGATCCACCGTTGCGTGCTCGCCTACGCCTCCGACATGACGCTGCTCGACACGGCGCTCTATCCCCACGGCCGCATGGTCTTCGATGCCGACCTCCAGGCGGCGAGCCTCGACCACGCCATGTGGTTCCATCGCCCCTTCCGCGCCGATGAATGGCTGCTTTATGCCGAGGACAGCCCGTCCGCCTCCGGCGGGCGCGGATTCAACCGCGGCAGCCTGTTCAGTCGGGACGGGCAGCTGGTGGCGTCGGTCGCCCAGGAGGGGCTGATTCGACTGCGCTAGGCGCCTGCCTGCGGTGTGGGCAGCAGCCCAGAATTGCCTATAATTTGATCAATCCGATTCGGCGGACTTCGAACGCTTCCTAATCGGGCGCTGAATGTGCCCGCAGATTCAGCAGGTTGCGGTCCGGCGCCGCAATTGGCACAGAGCTTGATTCCTTTTTCAGCGGTCAACGCCGTCGGCGGCGCCTTGCCGTCCGGCATGAACCGATTCACGCGGGCTCCGTGTGTTCCGTTGAGGCGGACCGCGGACTGAAACGGGAACCACGCCATGAAGATCATTATGGCCATTATCAAGCCATTCAAGCTGGACGAAGTGCGCGATGCACTGACGGGGGTCGGCGTCCAGGGCCTCACCGTCACCGAGGTCAAGGGTTATGGCCGCCAGAAGGGTCATACGGAAATCTATCGCGGTGCCGAATATGCCGTGAGCTTCCTCCCCAAGCTCAAGATCGAGGTCGCTGTACCCCTCGACCAGGTGGACAAGGTGGTGGAGGCGATTTCGTCGGCCGCCAAGACCGGCCAGATCGGCGACGGCAAGATCTTTGTCTTCGCCCTCGACCACGTCGTGCGCATCCGCACCGGCGAAACCGACGCCGACGCGTTGTAGAGCGGCGAGCGGGGGCAAGAGCCGCAATGAACGCAATTCCCAAAGAGATCACGAACGGCCGGCCAGCCCGGCTTGGCGTTTTTTCCGATTTGTCCCGGATCGCGGGATCCGACAGGAGAAGCTCAATGATGCACCGGATCAAGAACCCAGCACTGTTTGGCGCTGTGACGCTTCTGGCCATGGCCGGACCCGCGCTGGCGCAGGAGGAGGCACCACCGACCATCAACGCCGGTGATACCGCCTGGATGCTCACCTCCACCGCGCTCGTCCTGCTCATGACGATCCCCGGCCTGGCGCTCTTCTACGGCGGCATGGTGCGCAAGAAGAACGTCCTCGCCACGGTCATGCAGAGCTTCGCCATCACCTGCCTGATGACCGTGATCTGGATGGTCGTCGGCTACTCGCTGGCCTTCACGGACGGCGGCGGCGCCAACGCCTATGTCGGCGGCCTGTCGCGCTTCTTCCTGGCCGGCATGGGCGTCGACGCCGTTTCGGGCACCATTCCCGAGTCGGTCTTCATGATGTTCCAGATGACCTTCGCCATCATCACCCCGGCGCTCATCGCCGGCGCCTTCGCCGACCGCATGAAGTTCTCGGCGATGCTGTGGTTCATGGGCCTCTGGTCGATCTTCGTCTACGCCCCGATCGCCCACTGGGTATGGGGCGGCGGCTTCCTCGGCTCGCTCGGCGTTCTCGACTTCGCCGGCGGCACGGTCGTGCACATCAACGCTGGTGTTGCCGGTCTCGTCGCTGCGCTCGTGCTGGGCAAGCGCGTCGGCTTCGGCACCGACAACATGGCGCCGCACAACCTCGTCCTGTCGGTCATCGGCGCTTCGCTGCTGTGGGTCGGCTGGTTCGGCTTCAACGCCGGTTCCGAGCTTGCCTCTGACGGCCGTGCCGGCATGGCCATGACGGTCACTCAGATCGCCACCGCCGGCGCTGCTCTGGCGTGGATGTTCACCGAGTGGGTGGTCCGCGGCAAGCCCAGCGTTCTCGGCATCACCTCCGGTGCGGTTGCCGGTCTGGTCGCCATCACCCCGGCGTCCGGCTGGGTCGATCCCACCGGCGGCCTGATCATCGGCATCGTCGCCGGCATCATCTGCGCATGGGCCGTGATGTGGCTGAAGGCCAAGCTCGGCTACGATGACTCCCTCGATGCCTTCGGCGTCCACGGCGTCGGCGGTTTCGTCGGTGCCATCCTCACCGGCGTCTTCGCGGTCTCCGCGGTTGGCGGCGAGGGCCATTCCGGCCTCATCGAAGGCAATGTCGGCCAGGTCTGGATCCAGTTCGAGGGCACCATTGCCACCATCGTCTGGTCCGGTGTCATCACCTTCATCATCCTCAAGGTGGTCGACGCGATCATTGGCCTGCGCGTCACCAAGGAGGTCGAGGTCGAAGGTCTCGACATCAATCTGCACGGCGAGGTCGTTCCGTAGTCTCGCCTTCCTCCCAGCCGCCGGGGCCGAAAAAGTCCCGGCTCCGGCGGCGAAATTCCCCAAGAATTCCAAGGCCCCGGCCGGGTATCCCCCGCGCCGGGGCTTGTGGTTAATGGCGGCTTTACCAAGGCCGGTTACGGTCGGTTGCTCTGGTTCTTGCCTTCCGCTCGTGTCCGGGATCCGCCATGCGTGCCACTCGTTCGACCTCCATTCCGCTCTCCGGCGGCGGCGCCATCCGCCACGTCCTGCGCCGCAACGTCGGCGCCATGGCCGGTCTGGCGGTCCTCGCCCTGGCCGCGGTGATCGCCGCCAGTCTCGCCACCTGGACGGTCGACGACCCGAGCCTGAGCCACGCCACCGATCACACCATCCGCAACGTTCTCAGTTTTCCCGGCGCGATCATTTCCGATCTCCTGACCCAGCTCCTCGGGCTCGCCGCCTCGCTGGTGCTGCTGCCTCCGGTGGTCTGGGCCTGGCGCGCCGTCTTCGCCCTGCCGACCCGGCTCAAGCGGTGGAACGCGGTGAGCTGGATCGCCGGCACGCTGATGGCGTCGCTGGCCCTCTCCACCCTGCCGGTTTCCCATAGCTGGCCGCTGCCGACCGGCCTCGGCGGGGCGCTCGGCGACCTGCTGCAGCGCATCCCGGCCTTCTTCATCGGCGCCACGCCCGCCGGCCTCAGTGCGCTGATCACCGGCGTGGTCGTCACCTCCGCCGCCTTCGTCGCCATGCTCCACGCCTGCGGCCTCATCGGTTCGCCCGAAGCCGAAGAGGATGAGGAAGCGGTTCCCGCCGTGCGCTCCGTCTCCCGCGTCGTTGCGGCTGAACCGGAGTTCGACGAGGAGCTCGACGACGACGATGACGTCGCCGCCATGATGGAGGAGGACTATGACGACGAAGACGACGACGAGCGTCCGACACGCCTCGCTCTGGTGATCGGCCTCGCCGCCCATCTGACGCTCCGCCTGATCGGGCTGATCCACCGCCTGTTCTTCCGCCGGCACGACGACGACGCCACCGGCTGGACGCCCGGCACCTATGACGACGCGCGGGTCGAGCCCCGTCTCGGCGGGCGCGACGACGACCTGTGGGCCGCCGGCAGCGACAGCGACAATGCGGTCGAAGAGGACGATTTCGCCGAGCCGGTCGAAACCAACCGTGTCTCGGCGCCGGCACCGAGGCCCAAGACCGGCCGCCGGGCGGTGCGCGAGACCCGCAAGGCGACCGCCGGGCGCAGCGGCTTCGTCCTGCCGCCGATCGCCCTTCTCAGCCAGCCCAAGGTCGACAAGAAGGCCACGGTCAGCCAGGCCGCGCTGGAACAGAACGCCCGTCTTCTCGAAGGCGTTCTCGACGATTTCGGCGTCCGCGGCGAGATCGTCAACGTTCGTCCGGGCCCCGTGGTCACCCTCTACGAGCTGGAGCCGGCGCCGGGCATCAAGTCGGCGCGCGTCATCGGCCTTGCCGACGACATCGCCCGCTCGATGAGCGCCATCTCCTGCCGCGTCGCCGTCATCCCCGGCAAGAACGCTATCGGCATCGAGCTGCCCAACGCCAAGCGCGAGACCGTCTATCTGCGCGAGCTGCTCGCCTCTGAGGATTTCGAGAACACCAAGGCGCGCATCGGTCTCTGTCTCGGCAAGACCATCGGCGGCGAGCCGGTGATCGTCGATCTCGCCCGCATGCCGCATCTGCTGGTTGCCGGCACCACCGGCTCGGGCAAGTCGGTGTCGATCAACACCATGATCCTGTCGCTGCTCTACCGGCTGACGCCGGACGAATGCCGCATGATCATGATCGACCCGAAGATGCTGGAGCTGTCCACCTATGACGGCATCCCGCACCTGCTCACGCCCGTGGTCACCGATCCCAAGCAGGCGGTCGTCGCGCTCAAATGGACCGTGCGCGAGATGGAGGACCGCTACCGCAAGATGTCGAAGCTCGGCGTGCGCAACATCGACGGCTTCAACCTGCGCCTCGCCCAGGCCCGCTCCAAGCGCGAGACGCTGACCCGCACCGTGCAGACCGGCTTCGACCCCGACACCGGCGAGGCGATCTACGAGCAGGAGGAGCTGTCGCTCGAGCCGATGCCCTTCATCGTCGTGGTCATCGACGAGATGGCCGACCTGATGATGGTCGCCGGCAAGGACATCGAGGGCACCGTCCAGCGTCTCGCCCAGATGGCCCGCGCCGCCGGCATCCACGTCATCATGGCCACCCAGCGTCCCTCGGTCGACGTCATCACCGGCACCATCAAGGCCAACTTCCCGACCCGCATCTCCTTCCAGGTCACCTCCAAGATCGACAGCCGCACCATCCTCAACGAACAGGGCGCCGAACAGCTCCTCGGCCAGGGCGACATGCTCTACATGGCCGGCGGCGGCCGCATCCAGCGCGTCCACGGTCCCTTCGTCAGCGACCAGGAGGTCGAGGAGGTGGTCGCCCACCTGAAGGCGCAGGGCGAGCCCGAATACCTCCACGCCGTCACCATCGACGAGGACGACGACAGCGCCGCCATGGGTGGCGCCTCGGCTGCCGACGACGAATCGAACGACCTTTACGACCGCGCCGTTGCCATCGTGCTGCGCGACCGCAAGGCGTCGACCAGCTATGTCCAGCGGCGCCTGTCGATCGGCTACAACCGCGCCGCCTCGCTCATCGAGCGCATGGAGCAGGAAGGCGTCATCAGCTCCGCCAACCATGCCGGAAAGCGCGAAATCCTGGTTCCCGAAGGCGAGGAAGCGCTCTACAGATAGGCATCGCCGGCCGCCGTGCGCCGCGAATTCGCCACACGCGACGGCTATCGCGCGGCCGAGTTGTTATGATCGGCCAGCGCCCGAATCGGCGCGGCCAGGGAGAACCGATTGACCGCCACCACCGCGGCGAAACGACGGACAGGCGGCGGGACGTGCGCACGCCGTCTCGTCGCGATGCTGCTCTCCGTGTTGGTGCTTGCCGCGCTCGCCGAGACGGCGGCGGCGGCCAACGGCCAGATCCCGATGCCGCGGCTCCGGCCGGCCTACAAGGGCATGACCGCCGCGGCCAACCCGGCCAACACGGCCATCGCCCAGCCGCCCTTCAGGCCCAACCCGAACTCGCCCTTCACGGTCGCGCAGCAGCGCATGCTCGCCAACATCAACGCCTATTTCAACAGCTTCCACATCATGGAGGGCCGCTTCATCCAGTTCGGCCCGAGCGGCGAGCAGTCGGAAGGCGTCTTCTTCCTGACCCGGCCGGGGCGCATCCGTTTTCACTACTCCCCGCCCTCCAAGCTGGATGTCGTCGCCGACGGCAGCTCGGTCGCCATCAAGGACGGCCGCACGCGCACCCAGGAACTTTATCCGCTGTCCGCGACGCCGTTGCGCTACCTGCTCGCCGGGCATGTCGACCTGACCTCGCAGCGCATCGTCCAGTCCGTCCGCGAAGAGCCCGACCTGGTGTCGCTCACCATCGCCGATCGCTCCTCGGCCGCCACCGGCAAGCTGACCCTCATTTTCGACCGCAAGACCTATCAGCTGCGCCAGTGGGTGGTGACCGACGCCCAGGGCCTCAACACCTCCGTCGCCATCTACGACACGGCGACCGGAAAGCCCCAGAATCCCAACCTCTTCCGCATAACCCCCGGCAGCACCTTCTGAATTTCGGCCGGTCGGCCGCCCCCGCCGCCCCCTGCGGCCGGCTCTTGAAACCCCCGGGCCACACCCCACTTTTATCTCATGGCGGGTTGCTCATCATCGGTAGCGCCCCCCGTCTCGCCGAGAGCGGCCCGCTGGCACCGGGTTTCACCGGTGCCGCGCGAACAGCGCGGGAGCGCCCAGCCTCCCCCGGGGCTGGGCGCTTTCTTTTCAGGACGAACGGAAACGGCTAGTGTGCCGGCCATAATCCTGTCGCGCGTATTTCACCCTTAGATGCCTCTCAGTATTGCCACCTGGAACATCAATTCGGTTCGCCTGCGCATCGGCCTTGTCGGCGAGTTCCTCGACGCCCACACGCCCGACGTTCTCTGCCTGCAGGAAATCAAGTGCCCCGACGAGCGCTTCCCGCACGCCGCCTTTGAGCAGCGCGGCTACCGTCACCGCATCGTAAACGGCCAGAAGGGCTATCACGGCGTCGCCACGGTCTCGCGCCGTCCGTTCCTCGATTCCGGCGTCCGCAGCTTCTGCGGCAAGGACGATGCCCGCCACGCCGCCGTCACCATCGCCGATGGCGACGCGGCTATCGTCATTCACAATTTCTATGTGCCCGCCGGCGGCGACGAGCCGGACCCGGCGGTCAACGAGAAGTTCGCCCACAAGCTCGCCTTCCTCGGCGAGATGAAGAGCTGGCTCACCGGCGCCGAAACCGACCGCCGCTCGATCCTGGTCGGCGACCTCAACGTCGCGCCCTACGAGAACGACGTGTGGTCGCATCGCCAACTGCTCAGGATCGTCAGCCACACGCCGGTCGAGACCGAAGGGCTGGAGGAGGTGCGCCGGGTCGGCGGCTGGGTCGATGCCATCCGCCGCTTCGTGCCCATGGAGGAGAAGGTCTACACCTGGTGGAGCTACCGCGCCGCCGACTGGCAGGTCTCCAACCGCGGACGGCGCCTCGACCACATCTGGGTAACGCCGCACCTCGCCGATCGTCTGGAGAGCACCGAGATCCTGCGCAGCGCGCGGGGCTGGACGCGGCCCTCCGATCACGTTCCCGTGATCGCCCGCCTCGCCCCGGCCAGCTGACCGGTTTTCAGAGTCGACAGTCGTCCACCAGAGCGACCGTCATCTCCTGGGTCTTCCGGGGCGTCTCCGCATCCCGGCCGCTTCTCAGCTTCACCGACAGAATGAAACCGGCAAGGGCGAACGTAACGCTATTGCCGAGCCAGATAGCGGGGGCGTCTCGCAAGACGCCATGGAAGATCCAGATGGCGGTGCCCGTCTCCAGCATGACCAGCGTGGCCAGGCTGAAATCGCGCGCGCTGCGGCTGCGCCAGGTCTTCACGACCTGCGGCAGGAACGACAGCGTCGCCAGCGTGCTGGCCACCGAGAGCCGTTCCGGTGATCGCCCGCTTCGCCCCGGCCTGACCTCAGGTTTCGGTCTGGCGCCGGCCCGCCGGGAACGGCTTGATGTCCTTGAGCGCCGCGCGCACCCGGCCGAGGTCGGAGACGGTGGCCAACAGCCGCTCCGCCATGGTTTCGCGCCACTTGACCGCCACCTGCGGATATTCGCTGAGCATTCTGAGGATCAGCTTGCGGTCGAGTTCCAGCACCTGGCTGGTCACCGTGGCGGTCGCCGTCGCCGGCCGCTTGGTCTCGATGAGCAGCGCCAGCTCGCCGATCAGCGCGCCCGCCTCGCAATTCGCCACCACCTTGCGCTTGGGCCCGACGGTCAGCCGGATGCCTCCGGCCGAGACGACATAGCCGGAGTTGGCGCGCGCGCCCTCGCGGAACAGCACCTGGTCCGCCGCCAGGTCGAGCCTGACCGCGCTGAACGCCAGCAGACGAATCTGCTCGGTCGGCAAATCGGCAAACAGCGGAACGCGTCTGAGAAGCGCGATGTCGCTGTCGAGGCTCATTGGAGTGTCCGGTCGTCCTGCGCCATCCCGCTATGGGACCAGTTTGTAGCCGCCGGCTTCGGTCACCAACAGCTCCGCCTTGGATGGATCGCGCTCGATCTTCTGGCGCAGGCGGTAGATGTGCGTTTCGAGCGTATGGGTGGTGACGCCCGAATTGTAGCCCCATACCTCGTGCAGCAGCACGTCGCGCGTGATGACCTTCTCGCCGGCGCGATAGAGGTATTTGAGGATTGCGGTCTCCTTTTCGGTCAGCCGCACCTTCTGGTTCCTGTCGTCGACCAGCATCTTGGCGCTCGGCCGGAACGTGTAGCGGCCGATCGAGAAGATGGCGTCCTCGCTCTGGTCGTGCTGGCGAAGCTGGGCGCGGATGCGCGCCAGCAGCACGGCAAAGCGGAACGGCTTGGTGACGTAATCGTTGGCGCCGGCCTCCAGCCCGAGGATGGTATCCGATTCCGAATCCTGCCCGGTCAGCATGATGACCGGGGCGCGGAAGCCGCTCTTGCGCAGAAGCTTCACCGCCTCGCGCCCGTCCATGTCAGGCAGGCCGACATCCATGATCACCAGATCGAGCGGCTCCTGGCGGGCGCGCTGCACCCCCTTGGCGGCCGTTTCCGCCGGCACGATCTCGAATTCCTCATAGAGCGAGAGCTGCTCGACCAGGCTCTCGCGGAGCATGTCGTCATCGTCGACGACGAGGATTTTGCGGACGGGCATGGTCGGACTTTCGTTCGTCGCTCGGACCGGCACCAGCGCCGGCAATTGGCGGAAAACCCTTTGGAATCGGCGTCTGCTACGGTGTAGACCGCTTGCCCCCGGCCGCGCAAGTTGCCGGCGGCAAGCCGAAACGGGTCAGGACCTTGCCGAAGATGGCTGTTTTCCGCCCGTGAGGGCATCCGGATGAACCAGACTGTCGCACATCGTCGTCGCCGCCACCGGCGGTCCCCGCCACCGCGGCCTTCTCCGCGCCGGCGGCCTGACGGTGCCCTGTGCGCTCGGCCGCTCGGGCGTCGCCGGCCGGAAACGCGAGGGCGACGGCGCCACGCCGCGGGGAAACTGGCACCCGGTCGCCGTCCTGTGGCGCGCCGACCGCCTGCCCCCGCCGGCCACCGCCCTCCCCGCCCGGCCGCTCAGGCCCGACGACGGCTGGTGCGACGATCCCGCCGACCGCCGCTACAACCGCCCGGTGCGCCTGCCCTATGCCGGCCGCCACGAACGCCTGTGGCGCCGCGACCGCCTCTACGACGTGATCGTGGTTCTGGACTACAACCTGCGCCCACCCGCTGAAGGGCGCCGGCAGCGCCATCTTCCTGCACATCGCCGGGCCGGACTTTCCGCCGACAGAGGGCTGCATCGCGGTCGCGCCCGACGCCATGCACCGGCTGCTCGCGCGCATGGACGCCCGCACCGTGATCGCGGTGCGCTAGCCCGGGGCTCGCTAGCCCCGTGGCGCCCGCGCCCCGAAGATCGCCGAGCCGACGCGGACATCGGTCGCGCCAAAGGCGATCGCGGTCTCGAAATCGGCGCTCATGCCCATGGACAGCGAGGCGAGGCCGAGGCGAGCGGCGATCTTGGCAAGCAGCGCGAAGTGCGGCGCCACCACCTCGTCGAACGGCGGGATGCACATCAGCCCGTCGATGGAAAGCCCGTGCACCGTGCGGCAGCGTTCGACGAATGCGTCCGCCTCTTCCGGCAGGACGCCAGCCTTTTGCGGTTCGGCGCCGGTATTGACCTGCACCAGCAGGCGCAGCGTTCGCCCCTGCCGCGCCATCTCCTCGGCGATCGCCGCAGCGATCCTGTCGCGGTCGATGGTGTGGATGGCGTCGAACAGCGTCACCGCTTGCCCCGCCTTGTTGGATTGCAGCGGCCCGATCAGGTGCAGTTCGATGCCGGGCGTTTCCATGCGCAGCGCCGGCCATTTGCCGGCCGCCTCCTGCACCCGGTTTTCGCCGAAGACGCGCTGGCCGCCTGCGATCACCGGACGGATTGCCGAGGCGTCGAAGGTCTTGGAGACGGCGATCAGGTTGACCGAGCCGGACGCCCGTCCGGCCGCCGCTTCCGCCGCAGCCATGCGGCCGCGAACCTCGCTGAGTGCCTTTGCCTGCACGCCATCGCTCCCCGCGAATCCGGCGCCGCGCGCCCCCGGCCCCGTCAGGAGCCGCGGCCTGATTAGCCCCGTGACCGGCGCCCGGCAAGGCGGCGGGCCGGCTTTTCTGGGCCTTTCCGATTGACCGCCGGGCCGATTCTGGTGATGGTCCGCCGCGACCGGTTCAGGCGCCCTTTCCCTCCCGGCGCGCCGACGCTCACATGAAGATCATGGCAACCGAACGATACAACCCCCGCGACGCAGAACCCCGCTGGCAGGCCCGCTGGGCCGAGGAACGCATCTTCGAGACGAAGGACGACGATCCGCGCCCGAAATACTACGTGCTCGAGATGTTCCCCTACCCCTCGGGGCGCATCCACATGGGCCACGTGCGCAACTACACCATGGGCGACGTCGTCGCCCGCTTCATGCGCGCCAGGGGCCATAACGTGCTCCATCCCATGGGCTGGGACGCCTTCGGCCTGCCGGCCGAGAACGCGGCCATGCAGAACCGCATCAATCCGCGCACCTGGACCTACGACAACATCGCCGCCATGCGCGGCCAGCTCAAGATGATGGGCCTGTCGCTGGACTGGTCGAGAGAGTTCGCCACCTGCGATCCGGAATACTACGCCCAGCAGCAGAAGCTCTTCGTCGACATGCTGGCCAAGGGGCTGGCCTATCGCCGCAAGTCGAAGGTCAACTGGGATCCGGTCGACCAGACCGTGCTCGCCAACGAGCAGGTGATCGACGGGCGCGGCTGGCGCTCGGGCGCCGTCGTCGAGCAGCGCGAGCTGACCCAGTGGTTCTTCAAGATCACCCAATACAGCGACGACCTGCTCGCCGCTCTCGATACGCTCGACCGCTGGCCCGACAAGGTGCGCCTGATGCAGCGCAACTGGATCGGCCGCTCCGAGGGCATGCACGTGCGCTTTCCCTTCGCCGGCGAAGCGCCGGACGGCTTCGCCGAGATCGAAGTGTTCACCACGCGCCACGACACGCTCTTCGGCGCGAGCTTCATGGCGATCTCTCCCGACCATCCGCTGTCGACCGCGCTCGCCGGAAAGGACGAGCGGCTGGCCACCTTCATCGAAGACTGCCATCGCTCGGGCACCAGTGCCGAAGCCATCGAGACCGCCGAGAAGATGGGCTACGACACCGGCCTGGTCGTGCAGCATCCGTTTGTCGCCGACAAGACGCTGCCGGTCTATGTCGCCAACTTCGTGCTGATGGACTACGGCACCGGCGCCATCTTCGGCTGTCCGGCGCACGACCAGCGCGACTACGATTTCGCCAGCAAATACGACCTGCCCATCGTTCCCGTGGTGGCGCCGCTCGACGTGTTCGACGACGAGGGCGATCTGGTCAAATGGATCGCGCAGTTCGACAGCGGCACCGAGGCCTATCTCGACGACGGCCAGCTCATCAATTCCGAGTTTCTCGACGGCATGACGGTCGCCGACGCCAAGGAAACTGTGGCACAACGCCTTGAAAACACGTTGCTTTCAGGCGCTCCCCAGGGCCAGCGCCAGGTCAATTATCGCCTGCGCGACTGGGGCATCTCGCGCCAGCGCTACTGGGGCTGCCCGATCCCGGTGATCCATTGCCCGGACCACGACGCCGTCGCCGTGCCGACCGCGGACCTGCCGGTGCTGCTGCCGGAGGACATCGAACTCGACAAGCCCGGCAACCCGCTCGACCGCCATCCGACATGGAAGCATGTCGCCTGCCCGGTATGCGGCAAGCCCTCCGTGCGCGAAACCGACACCATGGACACCTTCGTCGACTCGTCCTGGTATTTCGTGCGCTTCACCACGCCGCATGCGACGACGCCGACGACACGCGCCACCGCCGACGCCTGGATGCCGGTCAACCAGTATATCGGCGGCATCGAGCACGCCATCCTGCACCTGCTCTATTCGCGCTTCTTCATGCGCGCCATGAAGGCCACCGGTCATATCGGCATCGACGAGCCCTTCGCCGGGCTCTTCACCCAGGGCATGGTCGTCCACGAGACCTATCGCGCCGGTGGCGCCAGCGGCAACGGTCGCTGGCTGTCGCCGGCCGAGGTGCGCATCGAGGGCGACGGCGACAGCCGCAAGGCATTCGAGATCGCCACCGGCGAAGAGGTCGAGATCGGCGGCATCGAGAAGATGTCGAAGTCGCGGCGCAACACCGTCGACCCTTCCGACATCATGACGAGCTACGGCGCCGATACGGCGCGCTGGTTCATGCTCTCCGACTCGCCGCCCGACCGAGACGTCATCTGGACCGAGGAGAGCGTTGCCGGCGCGGCGCGCTTCCTTCAGCGCGTCTGGCGGCTGATCGGCGAGGCGATGGAACAGCAGGCGACCGTGCCCGCCGCCGGTACCGCGCCGCAGGGCGAGACCAGCCCCGATGCGATCGCGCTGCGCAAGGTCGCGCACCGCACGCTCGCCGCCGTCGAGGACAATATCACCGGCCTGCGCTTCAATGTCGCCGTCGCCAAGATCTACGAGCTCGCCAACGCCATCAGCGCGGCGCTCTCCGCTCTGCCGCAACAGCGTGAGGACGCCGCCGGCCGCGCCCTTGGCGCCGCGCTCCGCGAGGCGCTCGAGATCATGGTCGAGATCATGGCGCCGATGATGCCGCACCTGGCCGAGGAATGCTGGGCGGCGCTCGGCCACGGCGACCTCGTGGCCACCCGCCCGTGGCCAGCCGTCGACCGCAGCCTGCTCACCGAGGACACCATCACCCTGCCGGTGCAGATCAATGGTCGCAAGCGTGACGAATTGACAATCGCCACCGACGCGTCACAAGTTGAGGTGGAGACGGCGACCCTCGCGCTGGACGCGGTGCAGAGGGCGCTTGACGGGCGAAAACCGCGGAAAATCGTCGTCGTACCGAAGAGGATCGTGAATGTCGTCATTTGACCGCAGCCGATCCGGGGGGAGCCGAAAGGCCGGCCGCCTGATCCTTCTCGTCGCGGTCGCCGCGGCAGCGCTCAGCGCCTGCACCGTGCAACCGCTCTACGCACCCACCGCCACCGGCGCCTCGGTCATCGCTGCGCTCGGCGATGTCTATATCGACGCGGTCGACGACCGCCTCGGCCAGGAAGTCCGCAACCGGCTCATCTTCCAGCTTAATGGCGGCAAGGGGCAGCCGGCCAACGCGCACTATCGCATGAAGCTGGTCGTCACCTCGAGCAAGAGCTCCCTCGGCGTGACGCCGATCGCCACGGCGCCGGCCTATTCGATCACCGTCGCTGCCACCTATGAGGTGCGCTCGGTCGCCGACGACAAGATCGTGCTGAGGAACACCAGCCGCCAGTCCGCTTCCTACGATCGCGTCAACCAGCTCTACGCCAATGCGCGCGCCGAGCGCGACGCCGAGAACCGTGCCGCGTCCCTGGTCGCCGAGGAAATCCGCATCACGCTTGCCGCCGCGGCCGCCAAGGGAACGATCTAGCCGGCGTGGTTCAGATCAAGGCAGCCGACGCCGACCGCTTTCTGGCGAAGCCGGACCCAGCCGTCCGTGTCATCCTGATCTACGGCAACGACGACGGTCTCGTCGCCGAGCGCGCCCGGCGCTTCGCCACCGCCGTCATCGGCGATGACGGCGATCCGTTCGCCCATGTGCGCCTCGACGCGGCGGCGATTGCCGACGATCCCGGCCGTCTCGCCGACGAGGCCAATGCCGTTCCTCTCTTCGGCGGTCAGCGTGTGATCACCGTTGCCCTCGCCGGCCAGCGCACCATTGTCCCGGCAATCGAGGCCGTTCTTGCCGCGCCGCCGGTCGATTCATGGGTGGTGATTGCCGCCGGCGATCAGCGCAAGGGATCGGCACTGCGCAAGCTGTGCGAGACGAACAGCGCAGCCGCTGCGATTGCCTGCTACGCCGATTCCGATCGCGACCTCGACCGCATCATCGACGAGGAGACGCGCAGCGCCGGCCTCACCATCACGACAGAAGCGCGCACGGCGCTCAAGGGCATGATCGGCGCCGACCGCATGGCCAGCCGCTCGGAGGTCGCCAAGCTCTGCCTCTATGCCGCCGACGCCGGCACCATCACCATCGACGACGTGCACGCCATCATCGGCGACGCGGCCGCCTCGGCGGTGGACGAGGCGATCGACGACGCCGCGCTTGGCGATGCCGCCGCCCTCGACCGCGTCTATCGGCGCTTGCGCGCCGCCGGCGTTCCGGGCGCGGTGGTCGTCGGCGCCGCCCAGCGGCATTTCAACTTTCTGCAGAAGGCCCGCGCCGCCTGCGATGCCGGCGCCACGCGCCGAGGCGGTGGTGGCGCGCGCCAGTCCGCCCGTCTTCTTTCAACGGCGGGGCGCCGTCACCCGCCAGTTGACGATGTGGAGCGCAGCGGCGATCGATGCCGCGCTGACCCGTCTTGATGCCGCGCTGTTCGACAGCCGCCGGCATGGCGCCATCGCCGACGAGGTGGTTGGCCACGCCCTGCAGGCGATCGCCTACACGGCGGCCGCAGCACGGCGCTAGCGGCCGGCCGACACCCGACGGGGTTGCGGCCTAACCGCGCAGGCGCCGGACGATGTCGTCGAGCTGTTCCAGCGTCTTGTAGGCGACCGTCACCCGCCCGCCGCGCGGCTTGTGGTCGATCGTCACCGCCAGGCCGATGCGGTCGCTGAGGCTCTTTTCCAAGGCGCGCGTATCGGCGTCCTTTGCCGACGGCTTGCCACCCGCCGTCTTCTTGCGCCCGGCCGCTTCCCCGAGCGCCTCGACGTCGCGCACGTTGAGGCCGGCTTCGACGATGCGCCGCGCCGCCGCCACCGGATCGGTGAGCGTCACCAGAGCGCGCGCATGGCCCGCCGTCAGCTTGCCCTCGATGAGATAGGTCTGCACCTCTTCCGGCAGCTTGAGCAGGCGCAGCGTGTTGGCGATGTGCGGCCGGCTCTTGCCGATCACCTCGGCCAGTTCGCTCTGGCTGTAGTGATAGTCCTCGATGAGCTGGCGATAGCCGATCGCCTCTTCCAGCGCGTTCAGATCCTGGCGCTGCACGTTCTCGACGATGGCAAGCTCGAGCGCCTCCTTGTCGCTGAGCTCGCGCACCACCACCGGCACGTCGTGCAGGCCGGCCTTCTGCGCGGCGCGCCATCGCCGCTCGCCGGCGACGATTTCGTAGCTGTCCACCGCGCCCTCGACCGGACGCACGAGGATCGGCTGCACGACACCTTTCTCGCGCACCGATGCCGTCAGGTCCTCGAGGTCGGCGGGGCCGAAGGCCTTGCGCGGATTGTGCGGATTGGGCCTGAGGAAAGCGACCGGCAGCCGACGCTGGTTGCGCCCCTGATCGCTGGCGGCGGCAGGCTCGGCGGCGACGGTCTCGACATCACCGATCAACGCCGCCAGTCCACGACCCAGTCTGTTGCGCGCCGCACTGTCCGCCATTCATCTTCCCCTGAACTGCATGGTCCGTTTCATCACCGAATCGTTTTACGCGGCCCTGAGATGCCGCTCGCGCTGGATGATCTCCGCGGCGAGCTTGAGATAGGCCTGACTTCCGGTGCTCTTGAAATCGTAAAGCAGCACCGGCTTGCCGAAGGACGGCGCCTCCGACACGCGCACATTGCGCGGGATGATGGTTTCGTACACCGCGTCGCCCATATGGGCGCGCACATCGGCGACCACCTGACCGGAGAGATTGTTTCGGCTGTCAAACATTGTCAGGACGATGCCGTGGATGCTCAACTCCGGGTTGAGAGACTGCTTGACCTGCTCGACGGTCTTGAGGAGCTGGCTCAGGCCCTCCAGGGCGAAGAACTCGCATTGCAGCGGCACCAGGACCGAATGGGCCGCGGAGAGCGCATTGATGGTCAGCAGGTTCAGGGAGGGCGGGCAGTCGACCAGGACATAGGAATAGTTTCGGGCGCGACTCGAATCGTCGTCGCCTTTCCCGAACAGCGCGTTGCGCAGCCGATAGGCCCTGTCCGGCCGGCCGGCGATCTCCAGCTCGACGCCGAGCAGGTCGAGCGTCGAAGGCGTCACCGACACGCGCGGCACCGCTGTCTGCACCGCGGCGTCGGCGACCGTCGCTTCGCCGAGCAGCAGGTCGTAGGTCGAGATCGTCCGGTTCTTGCGGTCGATGCCGAGGCCGGTGGAGGCATTGCCCTGCGGATCGAGATCGACGATCAGCACCTCCTCGCCGATGGCGGCGAGCGCCGTGCCGAGGTTGATGGCGGTCGTCGTCTTGCCGACGCCGCCTTTCTGGTTGGCGAGGGCGAGCACGCGTGGCGTCTTGGGCAGGGTCATCGGTCGTTTACCGATCATTAACCATAAGGTCGCGGCACCCGGCTGAGGTGACTGATATCGAGGATCGCGCCGCCGTCGCCGACTCGACTGTCGTGTTTTACCAGATCGAAGCCCCAAGATTGAGTAGCCGCGGAGATTTCCCGCACAAAATCTTGACCCTTGTGAAAGGCCGCCGGGATCCCCTTTTCCATCAGCGGTGCCGCCAGCGTCAGCAGGTCGGTGAGCGGCGCCAGCGCCCGCGCGCTGATCCTGTCGATCGGCTCGGACCATGCGGCGACCACGCTTTCGATGCGCCCTTCATGGACGATCGCCGGCGCCCCGGTCGCCCGGACCGCCTGGCGCAGGAAGGCGCATTTCCTGCGGTTGCTTTCGACCAGATGGACGGCCGTGCCGGGATGGTCCGCGCCCAGTATGGCGACGACCAGCCCCGGGAAGCCGGCGCCACTGCCGAGATCGAGCCAGCGCCGCGCCTCCGGGAAGAGCGCCGCGAGCTGGGCGCTGTCGGCCACATGGCGGCGCCAGACTGCGGGCACGGTGCTGGCGGCGATCAGGTTCTCCGCCCTCTGCCATTTCCTGAGGAGCGTGACATAGGCGGTGAGCCGCTCCCCTGTTTCACGTGAAACCGGGGCGATGTCGGCGAGCGCCGCGAGGCCGTCGGTCACGCCACCTTGCGCCCGCGATGGCGCTTGATGCCGCCAAGCAGCAAGGCCAGCGCCGCCGGCGTCATGCCTTCGATGCGCGCCGCCTGGCCGAGCGTTGCCGGACGGACGGCGGCAAGCTTGTCACGCAGCTCGCCGGACAGGCCCGACAGACCGTCGAGATCGAGATCGTCGGGCATGGTCACCGCCTCGTCCGCACGCAGCTCTGCGATGTCCAGTCGCTGGCGGTCGAGATAGACCGCATATTTGGCATCCGTCTCGATCTGTTCGGATACGAATCGATCGATCGATCCCAGTTCCGGCCATACCCGCGCCAGCCTCGCCATGCCGACGCCGGGATAGGCCAGCAGGTCGAAGGCCGAGCGCCGCGTGCCGTCGCGGTTGATGCGGATGCCATGCCGCTCCGCCGCGTTCGGCGTCAGCGTCAGCGAGCGCGTCAGCGCCCGCGCCGCCTCCAGCGCGTCTGCCTTCGCCCCGTAGGCCTCCGCCCGCGTCCGCCCGACAACGCCGAGGCCGATCCCCATCGGCGTCAGCCGCTGGTCGGCATTGTCCGCCCTCAGCGACAGCCGGTATTCCGCCCGCGAGGTGAACATCCGGTAGGGCTCGGTGACGCCCGCCGTCGTGAGGTCGTCGATCATCACGCCGAGATAGGCCTCCGACCGGCTGATGGTCACGCCCTCCCCGCCGCCCGCCAGGCGCGCCGCATTCAGCCCCGCCAGCAGCCCCTGGGCGCCGGCCTCCTCATAGCCCGTCGTGCCGTTGATCTGTCCGGCCAGGAAAAGTCCCTTGATCCGCCTCGTCTCCAGGGTCGGCCTGAGCTCGCGCGGATCGACATGGTCATATTCGATGGCATAGCCCGGCCGTGTGATCCGCGCCCTCTCCAGCCCCGGGATCGCCTTCACGATCTCCGCCTGCACCGCTTCCGGCAGCGCCGTCGAGATGCCGTTCGGATAGACCGTGTGGTCCTCCAGACCCTCCGGCTCGAGGAAGATCTGGTGCCCGTCGCGATCGCCGAAGCGCATGATCTTGTCTTCGATGCTCGGGCAGTAGCGCGGGCCGCGGCTGTTGATCTCCCCGGAAAACATCGGCGAGCGCCGGATGTTCTCGCGGATCACCCGGTGCACGGCGTCCGTTGTCCGCGTAATCGCGCAATCCACCTGTGGCGTGGTGATCGTCTTCGTCAGCGCCGAAAACGGCTCCGGCGGATCGTCGCCGCGCTGCCGGTCCAGGCCGGACCAGTCTATGGTGCGCCCGTCGAGCCGCGGCGGCGTGCCGGTCTTGAGACGCCCCAGGCGGAAACCGGCCACATCCAGCGTCCGCGCCAGCCCGATCGATGGCGCCTCGCCGACGCGCCCCGCCGGGATCTTCTTCTCGCCGATATGGATGAGCCCGCGCAGGAAGGTCCCGGTCGTGATCACCGCCGCCCCGGCGCCGAGCACCCGCCCGTCGCCAAGCACCACGCCGGTCACGCGGTCCCCCTCGATCGTCAGATCGACCACTTCCTGCTCGACCACATCCAGACCGTCCTGCGCCTTGAGCAGCGCCTGCACCGCCTGGGCGTAGAGCTTGCGATCGGCCTGCGCCCTTGGGCCGCGCACCGCCGGCCCCTTGCGCCGATTGAGGACGCGAAACTGGATGCCGGCGCGGTCCGCCGCCACACCCATGATTCCATCGAGCGCATCGATCTCGCGCACCAGGTGGCCCTTGCCGAGCCCGCCGATCGCCGGATTGCACGACATCGCACCGACCGTCGCAAAGGACTGCGTCACCAGCGCCGTCCGCGCACCCATGCGCGCCGCCGCGGCCGCTGCTTCCGTTCCGGCATGCCCGCCGCCGACCACGATCACGTCAAAGGATCGGTTCGTATCCGTCATGATCCGTCCGCGCCATGCATTCTCACGCCCGATCCTGTTTCACGTGAAACAGCCCTCTCACTTGCCGATGCAGAAATCCCGGAATACCACGTCGAGCATATCCTCGACGCCGATGCGCCCCGTCACTCTTCCTAGGGCATCGCCGGCCCGCCGCAAGTCCTCGGCCCGCACTTCAAGGCCGCGGCCGTCGTCCTGAACCGCTGCCGCGATCGATTCCGCACAGGCCATCAGCGCCGCCCGGTGCCGCGCCCGCGTCGCCACCACCGATTCCCCGCCGCCCAATTCCTGCGAGAGCCGCCGCCCCAACTCCGCCAGCAATCCCGCCACGCCTTCGCCGGTCACCGACGAAATCGCGTGGTCGAAGTCGGCCACAACGCGGGCTCGTTCTGTATCCGAATCGATCAGGTCGAGCCTTGTCCCAACGCGAAGAACATCGGCAGCGAGGGCAGGGGGCTCGCTCTGCCCCTCGCGCAGGTCGCCCAGCCACAGGACGATATCGGCCTTCGCCGCCCGCGCCTCGGCCCGGCGCACGCCTTCCTGCTCCACCACCCCATCCGCCTGGCGCAGGCCCGCCGTGTCCACGACCGTTGCCGCATAGCCGTCCAGGTCGACGCGCACCTCGATCATGTCCCGCGTCGTACCCGGTTCGGCCGTTACGATGGCCACGTCCCGCCGGGCAATCGCATTCACCAGGCTCGACTTTCCAGCATTGGGCGGCCCCAGTACAACAATCTCCACGCCCTCGCGCACCCGCTCGCCACGCCGGTCGTCAACATGGTTAACAATTTCTTGCCGGACCGCCCCCGCAATCGCCCAGGCCCCGCTGCTGACCGACGCCGGAATGTCCTCCTCGTCGGTGAAATCCAGTTCCGCCTCGATCAGCGCCCGCGCCCGCACCAGCCGCGTCCGCCAGGTCTCGTAGAGCCGCCCCAGCGTTCCGTCGCTCTGCCTTTGCGCCTGGCGGCGCTGAGCCTCGGTCTCCGCCGCGACGAGATCGGCAAGCCCCTCCACCTGCGTCAGGTCCATCCGCTGATTGCCAAAGGCGCGCCGGGTGAATTCGCCGGCCTCTGCCGGCCGGAAGCCTTCGATCCCGCCCAGCGCCTCGAGCACCGCCGCCACCACCGCGCGCCCCCCATGCACATGCAGTTCGGCGACATCCTCGCCCGTGAAGCTCGCCGGCGCCGCGAAGAACACCACCAGACCCCGATCCAGCACCGCGCCTTCGGCGGACCGCAAGGTCATCAGGTGCATGCTGCGTGGTTCCGGCACCGCACCGACCAGCATTTCGAGTCCGAATCGAACGCCAGAACCGCTCATGCGGATGACCGCCACCCCCGCCGGCGGCGGTCCGCTCGATAATGCAAAGATCGTGTCGCCGGCCACCTTCATCACCCTAGATCAGACCGATGAGCGAAAATCTCCTCCGCCACGAAGCCAGCCCCTATCTCCTCCAGCACAAGGATAACCCCGTCCACTGGCGCCCCTGGGGCCCCGCCGCGCTCGCCGCGGCCGCCGCCGCCGACAAGCCCATTCTCCTCTCCGTCGGCTATGCCGCCTGCCATTGGTGCCATGTCATGGCCCATGAGAGTTTCGAGGACCCGGAAACCGCCGCGGTCATGAACGAGCTTTTCGTGAACATCAAGGTCGATCGCGAGGAGCGTCCCGACATCGACCAGATCTACATGGCCGCCCTCCATGCCACCGGCGAGCAGGGCGGCTGGCCGCTCACCATGTTCCTGACCCCCGACGCGCGGCCGATCTGGGGCGGCACCTATTTCCCCAGGACCGCCCGCTACGGCCGCCCGGCCTTCGTCGACGTCCTGCGCCAGGTGGCGCGCGCCTATCACAGCGAGCCCGCCGCCATCGCCACCAACACCGCGACGCTCATGGCGCATCTTTCGGCCACGCCCACCGGTTCCGGCATCCACCTCGACCGCACGCTGCTCGACCAGGCCGCCGACCAGCTCCTCGGCTTCATGGATCCTGTCCACGGCGGCACCAACGGCGCCCCCAAATTCCCGCAGGCCGGCCTCCTCGAATTCCTCTGGCGCGCCGCCTGGCGCACCGGCGACACCCGCTATCGCGCCATCGTCCTCACCACGCTTCGCAATATCTGCCTGGGCGGCATTTGCGATCACGTCGGTGGCGGCTTCGCCCGCTATTCGACCGACACCCACTGGCTGGTGCCGCATTTCGAGAAGATGCTCTACGACAACGGCCAGCTCATCGCCATCCTCACCGCCGCCTGGCGGGCGACCGGCGATCCGTTGTTCCGCAACCGAATCGAGGAAGCCGTCGCCTGGCTCAAGCGCGACATGCATCTCCCCGGCGGTGCCTTCGCCGCCAGCATCGACGCCGACTCCGAGGGCCATGAGGGCCGCTTCTACGTCTGGACACGGACGCAGGTGATGTCCGTTCTCGGGGAAGGCGAGGGGGCCTTCTTTGCAGACACCTATGACATTTCAGAAAGCGGCAACTGGGAGGGCGTTTCGATTCCGAATCGGCTGCGCACGCCCGAACCCCTTGGCGAGGCCGATGCGCGCCGTCTCGCCGCCGCCCGTGCAACCCTCCTCAGCCATCGCGCCGGCCGCGTGCACCCGGCCACCGACGACAAGGTGCTCGCCGACTGGAACGGCCTCACCATCGCCGCACTGGCTTTCGCCGGCGCCACCTTCGACCGCCCGGACTGGATCGATCTCGCCGCCGAGGCTTTCCACTTCGTCACCACCGCCATGACACGCGACGGCCGCCTCGCCCATTCCTGGCGTGACGGCCAATCCGTCTTCCCCGGCCTCGCCACCGACTACGCCGCCATGATCAAGGCAGCGATCGCCCTTTACCAGGCGACCTTCGATCCAGACTGGCTCGCCCATGCCGAGCGCCTCGCCGCCACTCTCAGGCGTCATCACTGGGATAGCGATCGCCCCGGCTACTTCCTCTCCGCCGACGACGCCGAGGCGCTCATCATCCGCCCGCGCTCCGAGACCGACGACGCCACCCCGTCGGCCGCCTCGCTGATGGCCACCAACCTCATCCACCTCTGGCGGCTCACCGGCAACGACACCTATCGCGCCGATGCCGATGTCGTTCTGGAGACCGCATCGCCCACCATCGCCGCCAACATCTTCGCCACCACCGGCCTGCTCTCCGCCCTCGACCTCCGCCTTGGTGCCATTGACGTCGTCATCGTCCGCTCAGATAGTTTGCCGGCTAACGATTTGATCACTGCCGCCCGCCGGTCTGCGACGCCCAATACGATCATCGCCGTGCACGACAATGCCGCGGACCTGCCGCCATCCCATCCCGCTTCCGGAAAGACCGCGATCGACGGACGGCCAACCGCCTATGTCTGCCGCGGAGAGACCTGCTCGCTGCCGATCACCGAGCCACAGGCGCTGGCATCCCTGCTGGCCGACTCCCCCGCCAACGCCTGAGCCACCCCGTCCGGAACAACACCCCGACGCTTCGCGTTTTCCTACCAGCAAAAGGACGCTATGCCGGCTCAGTGCCGGCAACGGCATCCAGCACGAAGCGCACCCGCCGTCCCACCGTGTCTTGCGGGATATCGACCGTCTCGTACCCGGCTTCCCCATAGGCGTCGCGCAGGATGTCGTAGGTGCGCACCGCCTCGCTCCAGTCCTGGCTGCGTTCCTGGTCCTGGCGGTAGATCTCGCGCCAGGGCGGCGTCAGCAGGACAAGCGTATTGTACCGATAGAGCCCGACGGCCTGCCGCACCGCTTCCGGCACGGGCAGTCCCATCAGCCGGCAATAGCCAACCAGTTCGGCAATCCCCCGGTCGAAGAAGACCGGTTCGTCGTCGTCGTTCGCCGCCATGCGCTTGAAGTCGGCGATGCCCCGTTTCAGCATCTCGGCGCCATAGGCGGCTGCGTCGCCACCATGCGTCACGCTGCCGCCCACCGCTGCCTGTTCGCGCAGGATCGCGCGTCCCGTCTCGGGCACGGTGGTGAAGCCGCGCATCTCGAGTGTATCGATCAGCGTCGTCTTGCCGGCGCCCGGACCGCCGCTGATGACGAAGAAGTTCCTGCGATAGGGCAATAGCGATCTTCCCGCCGCGGCCGCGCTCGCGCCGTATCAACACCTGATTCAAGCAAAGCACCGACGACGACCCGCCGCCGCGATCACGTCCGCAGACGATGACGCCGCGCCATTCCCCGGCGCGGCACGCACTGACCCGGCCCGCCGCCGCGGGCAAGCGCACCCGGCGGCAGAGCCATCAGGTGTTCATCTGTTCGAAGAAATCGCCGTTGTTCTTCGTCTGCTTCAGCTTGTCGAGCAGGAACTCGATCGCATCGACCGTGCCCATCGGCATCAGGATGCGGCGCAGCACATACATCTTCTTGAGCTGATCGGGCGCCACCAGCAGCTCTTCCTTGCGCGTGCCCGAGCGCGTGATGTCGATCGCCGGGAAGACGCGCTTGTCGGCCACCTTGCGGTCGAGAATGATCTCGGAGTTGCCGGTGCCCTTGAACTCTTCGAAGATCACCTCGTCCATGCGGCTGCCGGTGTCGATCAGCGCCGTCGAGATGATGGTCAGCGAGCCACCTTCCTCGATGTTGCGCGCCGCGCCGAAGAAACGCTTCGGCCGTTGCAGCGCGTTGGCGTCGACGCCGCCGGTGAGCACCTTGCCCGACGACGGCACCACCGTGTTGTAGGCCCGCCCCAGGCGCGTGATCGAATCGAGCAGGATCACCACGTCGCGTCCGTGCTCGACCAGGCGCTTGGCCTTCTCGATCACCATCTCCGCCACCTGCACGTGGCGCGTCGCCGGCTCGTCGAAGGTCGAGGAGATCACCTCGCCCTTCACCGAGCGCTGCATGTCGGTGACTTCCTCCGGCCGCTCGTCGATCAACAGAACGATCAGATAGCACTCGGGATGGTTCGATGTGATCGAGTGCGCGATGTTCTGCAGGATGACCGTCTTGCCGGTGCGCGGCTGCGCCGTGATCAGCGCCCGCTGGCCCTTGCCGAGCGGCGCCACCAGATCGATCACCCGCGCCGTCATGTCCTTCGAGGTCGGGTTCTCGACCTCCATCTTGAACCGCTCGTCGGGATAGAGCGGCGTCAGGTTGTCGAAGTTGATCTTGTGGCGCGCCTTTTCCGGGTCCTCGAAATTGATCGTGTTGACCTTGAGCAGCGCGAAATAGCGCTCGCCCTCCTTCGGCCCGCGGATCTGGCCTTCGACCGTGTCGCCGGTTCTCAGCGAAAAGCGCCTGATCTGCGACGGCGACACGTAGATGTCGTCGGCGCCGGCCAGATAGTTCGCATCCGGCGAGCGCAGGAAGCCGAAGCCGTCGAGCAGCACTTCGACCACGCCTTCGCCGATGATGTCGGTCTCCTGGGCGGCAAGCTGTTTGAGGATCGCGAACATCAGCTCCTGCTTGCGCAGCGTGCTCGCATTTTCGACCCCGAGTTCCTCGGCAAAAGCCAGGAGCTCGACAGGCGATTTCGCCTTCAGGTCCTTCAGTTTCATCTCTCGCATTGAGCGCGATTTCTCTTCGGTGGGCTTGGGAAAAAAACCGACAGTGGAGGAAGTCGCAGAACTTTTGACCGACTTTGGATGTCGGCGCGCCTCGCCAGCCTGAACCGGCCGCCGGCGCCTGTCTGCTTGTGCGGTTGGCCGGCAAGATAATGGCTCGCATCCGCCACCGCAAGGCCGAAAGCGCGTGTCCGCCTGCGATTCTGTCGGATCAGAACGGCCGCACGATCACCAGGATGACGATGCCGATCATCAACAGCGTCGGCACTTCGTTGATCAAGCGGTAGAAACGCTGCGGCCGCTGGTTGTGGTCCTCGGCAAATTCCTGCACTGAATTCGCCAGAAACCAGTGCACCCAGGTGAGCACCAGCGCCAGCATCAGCTTGAGCTGGAACCACAGATCGCCGAACAGGCCGAGGTCCCAGGCGAGCCACAGCCCAACCGCCCAGCTCGCGATCATCGCCGGCGTCATGATCCCCTTGAGCAGACGCCGCTCCATGACCTTGAAGGTTTCCGACTGCTGCCCGCCCGCTTCCGCCGTGCAGTGATAGACGAACAGTCGCGGCAGATAGAGCAGGCCGGCCATCCACGAAATGATGGCGATGATGTGCAGCGCCTTCATCCACACATAGGCGCCGTCCGGGATGAGCCACACGGCCACCGCCGCCAGCACCAGCGCGATTGCCGCCGCGCGCAGCATCAACATGCCCGGCGCTTTCATCATGCTGCCCGCACCAGTTCGACCAGCCGCGTCACATGCTCCACCGGCGTCTCCGGCAGGATGCCGTGTCCCAGGTTGAAGATGAACCGCCCATCGCCCAACCCTGTGCGAATTCGCCGCACCGCGCGCTCCAGCGCATCGCCGCCCGCCATCAGCACCATCGGATCGAGATTGCCCTGCACCGCGACGCCGGGTTGCAGCCGCTCCCGTGCATAGTCGAGCGGCACGCCCCAGTCGATCGAAACGCCATCGACGCCCGTCGCCTCCACATAGCGCTTGAGCCTGGCGCCGGCGCCGCGTGGAAAGCCGATCACCTTCGCCCCCCTATGGGCTGCCTTGACCCGCCGCACGATCTCGGCCGTCGGCGCCACGCACCAGCGCTCGAATCCATCCTCATCGAGCACACCCGCCCAGGTGTCGAAGATCTGCACCACGTCGGCGCCAGCCTTGAGCTGCGCCACCAGATAGTCCGCCGACTGCGACACCAGACGGCCAATGAGATCCTGGAATGCATCTCGGTGCCGAAGTGCGAAGCCGCGGGCAGGGGCCTGATCCGGTGTTCCCCGTCCTGCGATCATATAGGTCGCCACCGTCCACGGCGCCCCGCAGAAGCCGATCAGCGTCTTGCCGCTGTCGAGCCCCCGTCGCACCTGCCGCACCGTCTCCAGCACCGGCGCCAACGTCTCGCTGGCACCATCGTCGTTGAGCGCAGCGATTCCCGCCACATCGAGTGGATCGAGCCGCGGTCCCTCACCTTCGACGAACCAGACTTTCCGCCCAAGCGCCAACGGGATCACCAGAATGTCGGCAAACAGGATCGCCGCATCGAGATCGAACCGCTCGATCGGCTGCAGCGTCACCGCACTCGCCATATCCGGATTGAAGCAGAGGTCCAGAAACGAGCCCGCTCGCGCTCTCACGTCCCGATATTCCGGCAGATACCGTCCCGCCTGTCGCATCAGCCAGATCGGCGGTGGTGACACATTGGCTCCACCGAGAACCTTGCTGACCGGTCCCAGCGGTTGGGCAGGACCATCAGTCATGCTCCCTCTAAAAAGGACTCTAGAATCTTCTTTTTGTTTCATTTTGACCGTGGATTACCGTTAGGCAGGCTGGTCCTCAGGAGTCAGCCTATCCAACCCCTTAGGTTGACGAGCGGGAAATGGAGAATAAGCACCCGCCGGCACGGAACAAGGATATCCCGATATCCCTGCGTTAATAATGCGTTAACCATAAATATGGCCGCACTTTGCGCTGTCCTTGCTGTGGACAAGCTGTGGACAAGCGGGCATTTCGGGGAATTCCCCGCACTTGCCGAATTGCCGCAGCATCGGCATCACAGGCGCAAGCCTGTTGATTGAATCCTGCGCTTTCGGGAGAGTGCAGACCACATCCGGCTCGATTGCCCTGATCGCAGCCAGCTATGCACAGGGCAGGGGACAAGTACGTGCAGAACCGAGAGAACTTCTTCCACCTTCACATGGTGTCCGATGCGACCGGCGAGACGCTGATGACGGTCGGCCGTGCCAGCGCCGCACAGTTCGCTCAGACCCGCGCGGTTGAGCACGTCCACGCGCTGGTGCGCAACGAAAGGCAGCTGGCCCGTGTCCTGGCCGAGATCGAGGCCGAGCCCGGCATCGTCCTCTACACGCTCGTCGATCACCAGATCAGCGAGAAGCTGGAGGCGCACTGTCACGCCCTCGGCATCCCCTGCCTCTCCGTGCTCGAGCCGATCTACCAGGTCATGCAGTCCTATCTCGGTGCCGCCAGCGATCGCCGCGTCGGCGCGCAGCACTCGCTCGATGCCGACTACTTCCATCGCATCGACGCCCTCAACTTCACCATGATGCATGACGACGGGCAGCTCGCCGGTCGCCTGGAGGAAGCCGACGTGGTGCTCGTCGGTGTCAGCCGCACCTCCAAGACGCCGACCTCGATCTACCTCGCCAATCGCGGCGTGCGCACCGCCAACGTGCCGCTGGTGCCCGGCATTCCGCTGCCGCCCGATGTCGAGAACATCAACAAGCCCCTGGTCGTCGGCCTGGTCGCCAGCCCCGAGCGCATCATCGCGCTGCGCGAAAACCGCATCCTCAGCCTCAATGCCAGCCAGCCCAATCTCGCCTATACCGACAAGGCGTCGGTCGCCGACGAAATCGCCTACACCCGCAAGCTCTGCGCCCGGCACGACTGGCCGGTCATCGACGTCACCCGCCGCTCGATCGAGGAGACGGCCGCGGCGATCATGAACCTCCATCGCGAGCATCGCGCGGCGCGCGATGCCGGCCCGTCGAGCCAGTGACCGGGCCACCGGCTGCGTCAGTGGCTGAGCTTGTCCTCGCCTCGTCCAGCCCGGCGCGGCGGAGCCTTCTCGCCAATGCCGGCATTGCCTTCGCGGTCGAGCCGGCGGCGCTCGACGAGCGCGCCATCGAGACGCCGTTGATCGCGCGCGGTGCGACGCCGGCCGAGATCGCCATGGCGCTCGCCGAGGCCAAGGCAGTCGAGGTCAGCCGCCGCCTGCCCGAAGCGCTCGTCATCGGTGCCGATCAGACGCTCGATTGCGATGGCCATCGCGGCACCAAGTCGGCAACCGTGGCCGAAGCGCGCGCCCAGTTGCAGCGCCTTGCCGGCCGCTCGCACCAGCTCCATTCGGCGGTTGCCGTGGCGCAGGGCGGCGCCGTGCGCTGGCGCCATCTGGACAGCGCCACGCTCACCATGCGGCGGCTGAGCGCGGCCGCGATCGACGCCTATCTGCAAGGCGTCGGCGAGGGCGTGCTCGCAAGCGTCGGTGTCTATCAACTCGAAGGCGAGGGAATCCGCCTGTTTGATGAGATCGAGGGCAACTATTTTACCATCCTCGGCCTGCCGCTCCTGCCGCTTCTGGCGTATCTGAGAGAGGAAGGAGCCATCACATGAACCGCCGGACCCCGTCATGGTGAAGCCCGTTGCCTGCGTCATCGGCTGGCCGGTCAAGCATTCGCGCTCGCCGCTGATCCATCGCTACTGGCTGAGCCAGCTCGGCCTCGACGGCGACTACGTCATCCAGCCGGTCGAGCCCGAGCGCGTCGTCGATTTCTTCGCCAGCTTCACCGAGAGCGGCTTCGTCGGCTGCAATGTCACCGTGCCGCACAAGGAAGCCGCCTTTGCCGCGGTCCACCGGCGCGAGGCGGCGGCGGAAGAAACCGGGGCGCTCAACACGGTGTGGATCGAAGACGGCAAGCTCGTCGGCACCAATACCGATCCCGCCGGCTTCCTTGCCAATCTCGACCAGGCGGCGCCGGGCTGGGACGCGCATGTCGGCCCGGCCGTGGTTCTCGGTGCCGGCGGTGCCGCGCGGGCGATCGTCTGGGCGCTATTGAAGCGCGGCTTCGCGCCGGTCACCGTGATCAACCGCACGCGCGAACGCGCCGAGGCACTCGGCCATCGCTTCGGGCGGGTGGTGGCGATCGCCGGCTGGGACGCCCTGCCGCACCACCTCGGCACCGCGCGCGTGCTGGTCAACACCACCACGCTCGGCATGCACGGTCAGCCCTTGCTCGATGTCGATGTCGCGCTGCTGCCGGCCGATGCCGTGGTCAACGACCTCGTCTACGTGCCGATGGAAACGCCGCTGATCTCCGCCGCGCGCGTCGCCGGCCTCACCGCGACCGGCGGCCTCGGCATGCTGCTGCATCAGGCGGTGGAGGGTTTCGCCCACTGGTTCGGCAAGCGCCCGTCGGTGACCCCGGCGCTCGCGGCCATCGTCCAGAAGTCGATCGAGGCCGGCTGATGCTCGTCCTCGGCCTCACCGGTTCGCTCGGCATGGGCAAGTCGACCGCCACGGCGATGTTCGCCCGCGCCGGCATCCCCGTCTTCGACGCCGACCACACCGTCCACCGCCTCTATGCCAGGGGCGGCGGCGCGGTGGCCGCGGTCGAGGCGGCCTTTCCCGGCATGATCGTCGACGGCGTCATAGACAGGGTGCGTCTTGGCCGGCGTGTCGTCAGCGACGCGGCTGCGTTCACGCGGCTGGAAGCCATCGTCCACCCGCTGGTGCGCGATGCAGCGGAGGCTTTCCGGGCCGATGCCGCCGCGAAGGGGTACCACATCGCACTGCTCGACATGCCGCTGCTCTTCGAGATCGGCCTCGACAGCCGTACCGATGCCGTCGTCGTGGTCTCCACCACCTATGAACGTCAGCGTGAGCGCGTGCTCAAACGGCCGGGGATGACCGCCGAGCGCTTTACCGCGCTGCTGGCGCGCCAGATGCCGGATGCCGAAAAGCGCGCCCGCGCCCATTTCATCATCGATACCGGCGGCACCCATGCCGATGCCGAACGTCAGGTCGGCGAGCTTCTGCGCGCCGTCGCCGGCATGGCCGCCGGGCTTTGAGGCGTCAGCCGCGATAGCCCTCGACGATTCCCGGCGGGCGCAGTTCGGCGTCGTCCGGGTCCTCGCCGAATTCCGCCTTGGCCCGCCGCTGGCGCAGCAGGTCCCAATACTGGTCGAGCGCCACATTGATGGCGATCAGGCGCTGGCGCTCCGCTTCGGAGAGCTGGCCCTTCTGGTAGAGGAAATGCTCCTCCTCGGTGAGCGCCTTGATGTGGTCGAGCACGGACTGGTCGGTGGCCATCTTGGTCTCCTACAGCATGGCTAGGCCCGTATGGCGGCCGAGCGGGAAAGCCCGGTCGATATCCGCGATCTCGGCCTCGGTCAATGTCAGCCCGCCGGCGCCGGCATTGTCCTCCACATGGGGCACCGTGGCGGCCTTGGGAATGGCGAAGAGCGATTTCCGCCGCGTGAGGAAGGCGAGCGCCACCTGGCGGGCCGTGGCGCCGTGGCTCCGCGCGATGCCGGCCAGCACCTGGCCGCCGTCGCTCCGCGGAGCGGGAAAGTCGCCGCTGCCGAACGGGCTGTAGGCGACCACGGCGACGCCGTGCGTCTCGCACCAGGGGATCACCCGGTGCTCGATGCCGCGCTCCTCCAGATGGTAGAGCACCTGGTTGCAGGCGATGCGGCCGTCGCCGGCGATCTTGCGCGCCGCCTCCAGATGGGCCTCGTCGAAATTGCTCAGGCCCCAGGACAGGATCTTGCCGTCCGCCGCGAGCCGTTCGAAGGCGGCGATGGTGTCCTCCAGAGCGTAGCGGCCGCGCCAGTGCAGCAGGTAGCAGTCGAGCCTGTCGGTCTTCAGGCGCTTGAGCGAGGCCTCGCAGGCGGCGATCGTGCCGTCGCGCGACGCGTTCTGGGGCATCACCTTGGAGACGAGAAAGGCCTCGTCGCGCCGGCCGGCGATCGCCTCGCCGACGATCGTCTCCGCCGCGCCGGAGCCGTAGAGCTCCGCCGTATCGATGTGGCCGAGGCCGAGATCGAGGCCGCGGCGGAGCGCCGCGATGGCGGCCGCCCGCGGGGCCTGTTCGAAATACCAGGTTCCCTGGCCGATTGATCGGCACATCGACTCCGGTCGGGCCAAACCGTCTTTGCTGCATGTCTCTCCCCTCGCAACGCTACTCAACGCCGATCTTCCCGGCCGGCACGGCGACGACCGCCGATTGAAGCATTGAGCTTTGCCACAATTCAGGGAAAGATTAGTCCTGTCGAGAGACCGGCCGCGCGGGGCACCTGGCCTTCGCCTGCCGGTCCGCACATGAAAAGTCCGGTCAAGCGGAGAAATCTGCCATGAAGCGGTTCGGTCGGATTGCCTCGGCCATTCTTGCGGCGGTCCTGGTTGCTCTCGCCGCCCCGGCAGGGGCCGCGGAGGCCTCGGCCAAGGCCCAGGCCGGCGGCCCGCCGCCCATCTACGTCATGCGCGGCGGTCTCAACATCTTCTCCACCGGCATGGATGTGCTGGCCAAGGAGCTGACCGCCAAGGGCTATCCCGCCATCTCCGACAGCTTCGAGGACTGGCACAGCCAAATGGCGAAGGTCGTGGCAGCCTACGGGAAGCACCCCTATCCGATCATCATCATGGGCCACTCCTACGGCGCCGAAACGGCCCTGCTCATGGCCTACAAGCTCAGGGATGAGAACATCCCCGTCGCGCTTCTGGTGTTCTTCGACCTGACCAATTCCGGCAAGGTGCCGCCCAATGTCGCCCACGTCCTGAACTTCCGCTCGTCGTCTGCGACCGGCATCAACGTCACCGTCACCGGCGGCGCCCATTTCCACGGCACCATCACCAACGTCACCCGCGACGACCTCAATCACCTCAACATCGACAAGGCCGAGGATCTGCACAAGCAGACGATCGAGGAGGTCGCGACGCTGCTCGGAAAGCCGACCAAGACCGCCAAGGATTAGCCACGCGCTCTGCGCCCTTGCGCCGCGGCGCGCGAGCGGCCACGATTCGGAGACGAATCATGCGCGAAATCATCTTCGACACAGAGACCACCGGACTTGAGCCGCAGGGCGGCGACCGCATCGTTGAGATCGGCGCCATCGAGCTCGTCAACCACATCCCGACCGGCCGGCACTTCCACGCCTATCTCAACCCGGAGCGGCCGATGTCGGTCGAGGCCGCCCGCGTGCACGGCCTCGACGACGCTTTCCTCAAGGACAAGCCGCGCTTTGCCGACATCGCCGACGAGCTCGTCGCCTTCCTCGAAGAGGGCAACCTCATTGCCCACAATGCCAGCTTCGACATGGGCTTCATCAATGCCGAGCTGGCGCGCCTCGGCCGCCCGCCGATCTCCGACGAGCGCGTGATCGACACGCTGATGCTCGCCCGCCGCAAGCATCCGGGCAGTCCCGCTTCGCTCGACGCGCTGCTCTCGCGCTACCAGATCGACGCCTCGCGCCGCACGCTGCACGGCGCCCTGCTCGATGCCGAGCTCCTGTCGGAGGTCTATATCGAGCTGATCGGCGGCCGCCAGGCGGCGCTCGGCCTCGGCGAGGAGCCCGAGGCGCCGACCATCGCCGTCGCCCACCATGCGGTGACCGTCGGCGAACGCCCGGCGCCGCGCTCGTTCACGCTGACCGCCGAGGAACAGGCCGCCCACCGCGCGGCGCTCCAGCATCTCGGCGACAAGGCCATCTGGCAGGATTATCTCGGCAGCGCCGAGGCGGCGGCCTGACGTCGATCGTCCGCCGCCCTATGTTGTGGGCCTGAACATCCTGTCCATGGGGCCTCCCGTCGCGTGATTCCCTTTTCGCTTCTCGATCTGGCGCCGATCGTCGCCGGCGGCACGCCCGCCCGATCGCTCGCCAACACCCTCGATCTCGCCCGCCACGCGGAAGGCTGGGGCTATCGCCGCTATTGGCTTGCCGAGCATCACAACATGCCGGGCATAGCCAGTTCCGCCACTGCGGTCGTCATCGGTCACGTCGCTGCCGGCACCAGCACGTTGCGGGTCGGGGCCGGCGGCATCATGCTGCCCAACCATGCGCCGCTGGTGATCGCCGAGCAGTTCGGCACGCTGGAGAGCCTCTTTCCCGGCCGCATCGATCTCGGCCTTGGGCGCGCGCCGGGCACCGACCAGGTCACCGCCCGCGCGCTCCGGCGCGATGTCAACGCCGCCGCCCAGAACTTTCCGGACGACGTGGTCGAACTGCAAGGGCTCCTGGGCCCGGCCGAGCCGGGGCAATACATCCATGCTGTCCCCGGCACCGGCACCAATGTTCCCTTGTGGATCCTCGGTTCCAGCCTCTACGGTGCCCAGCTCGCGGCGCTCCTCGGCCTGCCCTATTCCTTCGCCTCGCATTTTGCGCCGGACGCGCTTCTGCCGGCGCTCGCCACCTATCGCGAAGGTTTCAGGCCGTCGGGTGCGGCCGACAGGCCCTATGCCATGCCGGCCTTGCAGGTGGTCGCCGCCGACAGCGATCAGGAGGCGCGGCACCTGTTCACCTCCACCCAGCAGGCCTTCGCCAACATGCAGCGCAATCACCGTGGCCCGCTGCCCGCCCCCATCGACGACATCGAGAGCTACTGGTCGCCGGCCGAGAAGGAACGGGCCTCGCACATGCTGACCTATGCAGTGGTCGGTGCGCCGGAGACCGTGCGCGAGGGCCTGAGGAAGTTCATCGATCTCACCGCCGCCGACGAGGTGATGATCGCGGGGCAGATCTACGATCACGCCGCCCGGCTGCGCTCCTTCGAGATCGTCGCAGAGGTCATGGCGGCGCTGTGAGGCGGCTTCAGCGCAGCCACAGCCGCGCATAGGGCGGCAGCAGGATGCGCCCGTCATGCAGGCCGACCGGACTGTCCGACAGGCCGTCGCTGAATTGCGTGGCGCCTTGTTCCGCCGCCCAGCCGGCATCGAGCGCCGCCCAGGATTCCTTGAAATTGTAGATGCACACGACCGCGTTGGTCGGCGCCTTGCGGACGAAGGCGAAGAGGTTGTCCTGGCCGGTATCGACGATCAGCGTCGGATTGGCGGCATGGAACTCGGTCATGGCGCGCCGCCGTTCAAGGATGGCGCGCACGCCGCGCCACACCCGCGCCGCCGGCGTCTCGCTCCCGGCATCGCGTGCCGCGTCGGCCCGGCTCCAGTCCATGCGCGGCCGGTGCACCCAGCGGCTGTCATGGGCGTGCGCCGGCTCCTCGCGATAGCCGTAATCGTTGAGGAGCGCGATTTCGTCGCCCATGTAGACGAGCGGGATGCCGCCGAAGCTGGCAATCAGCGCGTGGCCGGTGAGGATACGGTCGATGGCCCGGTCGATGGCGGTCGGGTCGCCGCCTTCCTCGGCTCGCTCCAGGCCGGCGAGCGAGGCCGAGGCGCCGCTGATGCGCTTGTCGCCGGTCGCCGGATTGAACTGGAACAGAACGCCGCGCGAGAACGATCCGGGAAAGACGCCCTCGTAGAAATCGGAGAGGAAGGCGCGGTGCAGGAACCCGTCGAGGCCGACGGCGCGCGCGTCCTCGTCGGTCACCGCCCAGCCGATATCGTCGTGGCAGCGGATATAGGTGGCATAGGTGGCGTTATCGAGTTCGGGCGGAAAGTGCGTCCTGAGCACGTGGGTCATCAGCCGCGTCTCGCGCGAGGCCAGCGCCGACCAGAACTGCACCATCAGCGAATTGTGATAGGCGAGGTTGCCTTCGCGGCCGAAGTGCTCGCCGATGCCGAGATAGGGAATCATCTCCGCCGGCGAGACGATCGCCTCCTCCAGATGGATCGCCGCCGGGCTGGCGATGCGGCTGACAGCGCGCAGCGCGTGCAGCAGCATGTGCACCTCGGGCTCAGACTGGCAGCGCGTGCCCATGCGCTTCCACATGAAGGCGACCGCGTCGAAGCGCAGCACGTCGACGCCCTTGTTGGCGAGGAACAGCATGTTCGCCGCCATTTCGAGAAAGACCTCAGGGTTCGCCCAGTTGAGGTCCCACTGGTGCGCGTTGAAGGTGGTCCACACCCATTTGCCCTTGCCGGTGCCGCCGGCGGACCTGATATCGGGATAGAAGGTGAAGCTCCCCGGCGCGTTGTCGGGAAACACCTCGACCAGCGTCTGCTCGTATTCCTTCGGCAACGCCTCGTCGTCGAACATCAGGTAGTAGTCCTGATATTTGGCGTCCCCCTTTCGCGCTTTCTCCGCCCATTCGTGTTCCTTGGCGGTGTGGTTGAGCACCAGGTCGATGCACAGGCTGATGCCGCGCTGGCGCAGCAGCCGGGCGAGCGCCTCCAGATCGTCCATGGTGCCCAGCGCCGGGTCGATGGCGCGATAGTCCATCACCGAATAGCCGCCGTCGCTGTCGCCGGGTCTGGGCTTGAGGCAAGGCATCAGGTGGACATAGGTGATGCCGAGCTCTTCCAGATAGTCGAGCCGGTCGGCGACATGTTTGAGGTCGCCGGCAAAGCGGTCGACATAGAAGACGTAGCCGGCCATCTCCGGCCGCTGGAACCAGTCGGGCTCGAGGTCGCGCTTGAGGTCGAGCCATTTCAACTCGTCCGGCCGCTCGCTCCAGGAGTCGGCGAGCAGCTTCGTCAGCGCCTTGCAGAAACGGTCGTAGTCCGGATGCGCGCCATAGACGCGCTCCAGCATGCCGTAGAGGTCGGCGCGGCTGCGCTCCATGCGCAGATCGAAGATGCGCGCGTTGAAGTCGGCGCTGCTCTCTTTCCTGCTCACCCGGTCGTCCTCCCGCCGACCACGGCTACCCCAGCAGCCGTCCGACCACCTTGGCCGTGTAGTCCACCATCGGCACGATGCGCGCATAGTTGAGCCGCGTCGGGCCGATGACGCCGAGCACGCCCACCACCTTCTGCTCGCTGTCGCGATAGGGCGAGACCACCAGCGAGGAGCCGGAGAGCGAGAACAGCCGGTTCTCCGAACCGATGAAGATGCGCACGCCCTCGCCGCTCTCGGCGCTGCCGAGCAGGCGGATCAGCTCGCGCTGGGTCTCCAGATCGTCGAAGAGCAGGCGGATGCGCTCCAGGTCGTCCGAGGCGGTTACGTCCTCCAGCAGGTTGGCGCGCCCGCGCACGATCAGCGTTTCCGGCCGTCCGTCGCCGGCCTCCGCCCACGAGGCGAAGCCGGCGGTCACCAGCGTCTGGGTCAGCTTGTCGAGCTCGGCCTGGGCTTCCTTCTCGTATTTCTCCAGTTCCGTCCGCGCCTCGGAGAGCGAGCGCCCGCGCAGATGCGCGTTGAGATAGTTCGCCGCCTCAAGCAGGCTCGATGGCGTCGTGCCCGGCGCCAGGTCGATCAGCCGGTTTTCCACCGAGCCGCTTTCGCCGACCAGCACCACCAGAGCGCGGGTTGGCTCCAGGCGGATGAACTCGATGTGCTTGAGGCGGAGGTCCGCCTTGCCGGCGAGCACCACGCCGGCGCCGCGCGACAGGCCGGAGAGCGTCTGGCTCGCCTCGCGGAGCACATTCTCGACCGTCCGGCCGGGCGTCGCCGCCTTCACCTGCGCCTCGATCTCCTGGCGCTCCTCCGCCGAGAGGTCGCCCACTTCGAGCAGCGCATCGACGAAGAAGCGCAGGCCGAACTCGGTCGGCAGGCGCCCGGCCGAGGTGTGCGGCGCGTGGATCAGGCCGAGCTGTTCGAGGTCGGCCATGACGTTGCGCACCGAGGCCGGCGACAGCGCCATCGGCAGGATGCGGCTGATATTGCGCGAGCCCACCGGCTCGCCGGTCGCCAGATACGTGTCGACGATCTGGCGGAAAATCTCGCGCGAGCGCCGGTCGAGGCTCTGCAGCTCCGAATTGCGTGATTCGCTCGGTGCGAGGAGACGGCTGGACGGGGTTTCGTGTTGGCTCATGGGGTTTGTCCGATGACCATTAAGTGTCGGTTTTTACCTCATATTCAAGCGGGGCTTTACGGCGCTTCCGCGCCATGCCTAAGAAGCGCCATGGATAGCGTCTCCTCACCCGCTGCGCGGCCCTCCCGGCGCGCCGCCACCGAAATGCGCCCGATCAGCCTGGAACGCGGCTATTCCCGCCATGCCGAGGGCTCCTGCCTGGTCAAGTTCGGCGATACCCATGTCCTGTGCACCGCCTCCCTCGACGAGAAGGTGCCGGGCTGGCTGCGCGGCGCCGGCAAGGGCTGGGTGACGGCCGAATACGGCATGCTGCCGCGCGCCACCCATGAGCGCACGCGGCGCGAGGCCGCTTCCGGCAAGCAGTCGGGGCGCACGCTGGAGATCCAGCGCCTGATCGGCCGGTCGCTGCGCGCCGTGGTCGATCTGCCGGCCCTTGGCGAGCGTCAGATTCTGATCGATTGCGACGTGCTCCAGGCCGATGGCGGCACGCGCACCGCTTCGATCACCGGCGCCTGGGTGGCGCTCAGGGACTGCGTCGAGTGGATGCGCGCCCGCGACATCGTGTCGAAGCCGGTGCTCGCCGATCACGTCGCCGCCGTCTCCGCCGGCATCTTCCGCGGGGCCCCGGTGCTCGACCTCGATTATGCCGAGGACAGCGAGGCGGAGACCGACGCCAATTTCGTCATGACCGGCGCCGGCGGATTCGTCGAGATCCAGTCGACCGCCGAAGGCGCACCTTTCAGCGACGAGGAATTCGAGGCCCTGAAGAGCCTCGCCCGCGACGGCATCGCCCACCTCGTCGAGTTGCAGAAGCTGGCGATCCTTTGAGAGCGCCGGCCGCAGGAGGGTTGTTGAAGCCGGGCGAAACGCTGGTCGTCGCCACCCACAATCCCGGCAAGCTCCGCGAGATCGAGGCTCTGGTGGCACCCGCCGGCCTGACCGTGGTCACCGCCGCCGATCTCGGCCTGCCCGAGCCGGAGGAAACCGGCCGCACCTTCGCCGAGAATGCCACGCTCAAGGCCATCGCCGCTGCCATCGCCTCCGGCCATCCGGCGCTTGCCGACGATTCGGGTGTCTGCGTCGATGCACTGGGCGGCGAGCCCGGCGTCTATTCGGCGCGCTGGGCTGGGCCGACCAAGGATTTCGCCGCCGCCATGCAGCGCGTCGAGGACGGTCTGCAGGCGGCCGGCGCCGTGACGCCGGAGGCGCGCAGCGCGCAGTTCGTCGCCGTCCTCTGCCTCGCCTGGCCGAGCGGCGCCAGCACCACCTTTCGCGGCGAGGTCAAGGGCCACATGATCTGGCCGCCGCGCGGCGACAACGGCTTCGGTTACGACCCGATGTTCGTGCCCGACGGCTACGACCGCACCTATGCGGAGATGGCCACCGAGGAGAAGAAGGACATGTCCCACCGGGCGCTGGCCTTCGCCGCCTTCGCCCGCGCCAGGATACCGCGCAAATGAACACGGACGAGCCTGCGGCCCGCGAGCCGGGTTTCGGCGTCTATGTCCACTGGCCCTTCTGCGCGGCCAAGTGCCCCTATTGCGATTTCAACAGCCACGTCCGCCATCAGCCGCCCGACCAGGCGCGTTTCGCCGCCGCCTTCGCCCGCGAGATCGCCACGCTCGCCGGGCGCGCCCCCGGCCGCACCGTCAACTCGATCTTCATCGGCGGCGGCACGCCCTCGCTGATGGAGCCGGCGACCGTCGCCGCCATCCTCGATGCCGTGGCGGCCCACTGGCCGGTCGCGCCCGACGTCGAGGTGACGATGGAGGCCAACCCGTCCTCGGTCGAGGCGGAGCGCTTCCGCGGCTACCGTTCGGCCGGCGTCAACCGCCTGTCGCTCGGTGTCCAGGCGCTCGACGATGCCGATCTCAAATTCCTCGGCCGCCTGCACGATGTCGCCCAGGCGCTGAAGGCCATCGAGATCGCGCGCGCGACCTTTCCGCGCCTCTCCTTCGATCTCATCTATGCCCGCCCCGGCCAGACACCGTCCGCCTGGGAGGCGGAACTCGGCCGGGCGCTCACTCTGGCCGCCGACCACCTGTCGCTCTACCAGCTCACCATCGAGCCGGACACGCCCTTCTTCGCGCTCTCCGAGGCCGGCAAGCTGACCGTCCCGGACAGCGATGCCGCCGCCGATCTCTACGGCGTCACCCAGGCCGTGTGCGACGCCGCCGGCCTGCCCGCCTATGAGATCTCCAACCACGCCGCGCCCGGCGCCGAGTGCCGGCACAACCTCGTCTATTGGCGCTATGGCGAATATGCCGGCACCGGCCCCGGCGCCCACGGCCGGCTGCAACAGGCCGACGGCCGCCACGCGCTGGCCACCGCCCGGGTGCCCGAGGCATGGCTCGACAAGGTCGAGGCGTGGGGCGACGGGTTCGTGGTCGACGACGTGCTGAGCGCGGAAGAGGCGGCCGACGAGATGCTGCTCATGGGCCTCCGCCTGGCGGAGGGCATCGACCTCGACCGCTACGGCCGTCTGGCCGGCCGCGCGCTCGATCCGGCGCGCCTCAACGACCTCATCGCCAACGGCATGGTCGAGCAGGCCGGCGGCGGCCGTCTGCGCGCCACGCGCGCCGGCTTCTACGTTCTCGATGCCGTGGTGGCGGATCTGGCGGCGTAGCCGGTTTCAGGTCCCCGACCGGGCGAAGGTTCTCGGCGCCCGGTCGACGAGCACCGCCTTGCCGTTGTTGATCTGATAGATCGCCAGGCTGCGCTGGTTGAGCCCGTTCGACAGGAAGCGGAAGGCGCCGTCGAGGCCGATATAGCCGCTTGGATTGGTCAGCGTTGCCGCAGCGAATCGCTGGTCGCCGAAGCGGGCGGTCAGCCCGGCGGCGAGGCTCACCGCATCGTAGGAAAGCGTCGCCGTGCGGCTCGGCGCCGCTCCGAATGCCGCCTGGTAGCGCTGCGAGAATCCGGCAAAGCCACTGTCGTCCGGTGCCGGATAGAGGGCGCCGTTCAGCGTCGATTCGCGCGCCACAGCCGGGTCTTCCCACTGGCCGCTGCCGAGATAGGTGATCTTCCGCGAGTCGACGCCGGCCGCCGCCATGACCTGGGCGATGAACGGCGCCTCCTGGGCGCCACCGGGCAGGAACACCGCGTCGACCGTGCCCGACTTGACCAGACCGGCCATCGCCGTCGCCTTGGTCTGCATCTGTGTCTTGTCGAGGTCGTAGCGCTCGACCGACATCACCCGCCCGCGCTGATTGGCGACGGCGCGCTGCAACGCGGCTTCCACGATCGTGCCATAGGCGCTGTTGGGCAGCAGCGCTGCGAAGGAGCGGCGGCCCTTCGCGGCGGCATAGCCGATGATCCGGTCGACATCGCCTTGCGGCAGGAAGCTCAGCAGATAGACGCCGGGCGAGGCCGTGGTCGTATCGGTGGAGAAGGCGACCACCGGCACGCGCGCCGCCTTGGCCACCTGCGATGCCGCCGTCACCGACTGGGCGAAGAGCGGGCCGATGATCAGCTGGGCGCCTTGCGAGATGGCCGCGCTGGCCGCGGCGCGCGCCCCTTCGGCGGTGCCGCGGTCGTCCTTGACCAGCACCTGGATGCCGGCCGTCTGGAAATCGCGAATCGCCAGATCGGCGGCGTTCTTCATGTCGGTGGCGATCCGGCCGGCATTGCCGGTTGCCGACAGCGGCAGGAGCAGGCCGACCTTGACCGCGCCGTTGCCGAGAACCTCGCCGGAGACCGGCTGATTGCCGAAATCGAAACCGCCGCTGCCGCCCGGTCCGCCGCCGGTGCAGGCCGCCAGCAACAGCGCCATGGCCAGAACGGCAGCCTTGCGGACCGTTCCGAGACCAGAACGCATCAATGAAATGCGGGACAATAAAGTCTCCCCTGCTCGCCCTGGAGCCGGTAAAAGCCGACAAATCATAGGCCCAAACGACTTCCTGTCAAAACTTCATCCTCTCGGCCAGTGAACCGATCGGGGCGCCATGACGGCCAGAAAGAGCGGCAACGATAAGGCAGAGCGCGCCGGCGAGCGCTTCTTCACCGTGGGCGGGCACCGCCTGGCCGCCCGTCCGCTGGCCCCCGGCCTCCATGTCGTCGCCACACCCATCGGCAATCTCGGCGATATCTCGATTCGCGCCCTCGAGACCCTGGCCGCCGCCGACACGATCGCCTGCGAGGATACGCGGGTAACGGCGGTGCTCCTGCGACACTATGGCATCGAGACCCCGCTCATCGCCTATCACGACCACAATGCCGCCAGGCAGCGGCCGAAGCTCATCGCCGCCCTCGGCGAGGGCGGGGCCGTGGCGCTGGTCAGCGACGCCGGCACGCCGCTCGTCTCCGATCCCGGCTACCGGCTGGTCAGGGAGGCCCGCGCGGCCGGCCACACGGTGGTGCCGGTGCCCGGTGCCTCCGCCATGCTCGCCGGCCTGGTCGCCTCCGGCCTGCCCACCGACGCCTTCATGTTTGCCGGCTTCCTGCCGCCGAAATCGGCCGCCCGCCGGACGCGCCTCGGCGAACTCAAGGCGGTGCCGGCAACGCTGGTCTTCTACGAAACCGGCCCGCGGCTCTCCGCGGCGCTTGCCGATATGGCGGCGGTGCTGTCGGGCGCGCGCCAGGCCGTCGTCGCCCGCGAACTGACCAAGGCCTTCGAGACCGTGCGCGACGGTACGCTTCAGGCGCTGGCGGAGACCTTTGCCGCGGAAGGCCCGCCGAGAGGCGAGATCGTCGTCCTCGTCGGACCGCCGTTGGCAGAAGCGCCATCGGTCGAGGATGCCGAACGGCTGCTCGTCGAACTGCTGAACACGAGGCCGCTCAGCGAGGCCGTCGCCGAAGCGGCGCGCACCACCGGCCTCAAGCGCCGCGACCTCTATCAACGCGCGCTCGCCCTGAAGGACAAGGATGGCTGACCGCGCCGCCCGCCGCCTGGCCGAGCGCCGGGGCCGTCGCGCCGAGACGCTGGCCGCCTGGCTCCTCAGGGCCAAGGGCTATCGCATCCTCGCCCGCCGTTACCGCACGCCCGTCGGCGAGATCGACCTGATCGCCCGCCGCGCGCGGCTGGTCGCCTTCGTCGAGGTCAAGCAGCGCCCGAGCGAAGCCGAAGCCGCCGAGGCGGTGACGTCCGCCGGCCGCCGGCGCATCGCCCGCGCCGCCTCCGCCTGGCTCGCCGCCCATCCGGCGGCGTCCACCCTTGACCTCCGCTTCGACGTCATCATCTGCATGCCCGGCCGCCTGCCGCGCCACATCCGGGGCGCGTTCGACGCCGAGGGTGCGGCGTGATAAACGCACCCGCCCAAACCCCAATCGAAGCCAGAACCCATGCCTCTCAAAGTCGCCGTCCAGATGGATCACATCGCGCGAATCGCGATCCGCGGTGATTCGACCTTTGCGCTGATGCTGGAGGCCGAGAAGCGCGGCCATCGGCTCTATCACTACACGCCGGACCGTCTGGCCATGCGCGACGGCAGCGTGGCGGCGACGGTCGAGCCGGTCACGGTGCGCGACGTCGAAGGCGACCACTTCACCCTTGGGGCGCCCGAGGCCGCCGACCTCTCCGCATTCGACGTGGTGCTCCTGCGTCAGGACCCGCCCTTCGACCTCGCCTATATCACCACCACCCATCTGCTCGAGCGCATCCATCCCAGGACCCTGGTGGTCAACGATCCGGTGAGCGTGCGCAACGCGCCGGAGAAGATCTTCGTCACCGAGTTCCCCGCGCTGATGCCGCCGACGCTGATCACGCGCGACCGCGCGCGCATCGCCGCCTTCCGCGAGGAGCATGGCGACATCATCGTCAAGCCGCTCTACGGCGCCGGCGGCGCCGGCGTCTTCCGCATTACCGGCCACGACGAGAACCTGCTGGCGCTCCTCGAAATGTTCGAGGGCGCCTATCGCGAGCCTTTCGTTGTCCAGCGCTATCTCCCCGAGGTGCGCCAGGGCGACAAGCGCATCATCCTGGTCGAGGGCGAGCCGGCGGGCGTCATCAACCGCGTGCCGGCGGTCGGCGAGGCGCGCTCCAACATGCATGTCGGCGGCCGCGCGGAAGCCGCCGAGATGAGCGACCGCGACCGGGAGATCTGCGCGACGATCGGTCCGCGCCTGCGCGAACTCGGTCTCACCTTCGTCGGCATCGACGTGATCGGCGACTATCTCACCGAGATCAATGTCACCTCGCCGACCGGCATTCGCGAGGTCAAGCGCTTCGGCGGCGCCGATATCGCCGCGCTCATCTGGGACGCCATCGAGACGAAGAGGAGGCGATGACCCGGGCGCTCACCACCATCGGCTTCGATGCCGACGATACGCTCTGGCAGAACGAGCAGTTCTACGGGGCGACCAAGGCGCGCTTCGAGGCGGCGCTCGCCGCCTATGCCGGGCCGGACGAGCTCACCGCCGCCCTTCTCGAGACCGAGCGCCGCAACCTCGGCCGCTACGGTTTCGGCATCAAGGGCTTCACCCTGTCGATGATCGAGACCGCCATTGGGGTAACCGACGGCGCCGTGCCGGCACCGGTCATCGCCGAGATCCTCGAGGCCGGCCGCGACATGCTCTCCCACCCGGTGGAGACCTTGCCCCATGTGCAGGAGACGCTGGAGGCGCTCGCCGGCACCTACCGGCTGGTGATGATCACCAAGGGCGACCTCTTCGACCAGGAGCGCAAGCTCGCCGAATCGAGCCTTGGCGATTTCTTCGAGGCCGTCGAGATCGTTTCCGACAAGGACGTCGGCACCTATGAGCGCGTCTTCGCCCGCCATGGCGATGGGCCCGAGCATGCCATGATGGTCGGCAACTCGCTGAAATCCGACGTGGTGCCGGCCATCGCGGCGGGAAGCTGGGGCGTCTACATCCCCCACGGCCAGAACTGGGTCCTGGAGCATGCCGAGGAGCCCGCGGACTCGCCGCGCTACCGCCGGCTCGACCATCTCGGCGAGCTGACGGCGCTGATTGCCGAGGTCGGCTGAGAGCGCACTACAACTCGTTCACGTAATGTTCTTGACGACCGGTTGTAGCCTCCGTTAAGCTTCGCGCGTTGAGGCGGGGCAAGCGGGCGCAGCGGGGCATGGTCTCTCACGTCACCACCGTGGCCTTTCAGGGCATCGAGGCGGTTCCCGTCGATGTCCAGGTGCAGGTCGTCCCCGGCCTGCCGCGCTTCATCATCGTCGGTCTGCCCGACAAGGCGGTGGCCGAGAGCGGCGAAAGGGTGCGCAGCGCCTTGCACGCCTCCGGCCTGTCGCTGCCGCCCAAGCGCATCATCGTCAATCTCGCTCCGGCCGATTTGCCCAAGGAGGGCAGCCACTACGACCTGCCCATCGCGCTCGCCCTCATGGCGGCGATCGGCGCGGTGCCGGGCGACCAGCTCGGCGATTTCGTGGCCCTCGGTGAATTGTCGCTGGATGGCACCATTGCGCCGGTTGCCGGCGTGCTGCCGGCGGCAATCGCCGCCAATGCGCGATCGCGCGGGCTCATCTGCCCGGCCGCTTCCGGGCCCGAGGCCGCCTGGGCGAGCGGCGACATGGCGATCCTGGCGCCCCGCAGCCTGATTGCCATCGCCAACCATTTTCGCGGCACCCAGGTCCTGTCGCGGCCGGAGGCCGGCATTGCCGAGGCCGGCGACACGCTGCCCGACCTTGCCGATATCAAGGGCCAGGAGACCGCAAAAAGAGCTTTGGAAGTCGCTGCCGCCGGCGGCCACAACCTGCTGATGGTCGGTCCGCCCGGCGCCGGCAAGTCCATGCTGGCGAGCCGTCTCCCGTCCATCCTGCCGCCGCTCTCGCCCGGCGAGCTGCTCGAAGTCTCGATGATTGCCTCGGTGGCAGGAGAAATCGCCAATGGTCGCTTGACCCGCCGCCGCCCCTTCCGTGCGCCGCATCATTCCGCCTCCATGGCCGCCATGGTCGGCGGCGGCATGCGCGCCCGCCCCGGCGAGGTGTCGCTTGCCCATCATGGCGTGCTCTTTCTCGACGAGTTTCCCGAATTCGCGCCCCAGGTGCTCGATTCGCTCCGCCAGCCGCTGGAAAGCGGCGAGAGCGTCATTGCCCGCGCCAATTACCGCGTGAGCTACCCGGCGGTGATCCAGCTGGTTGCCGCCATGAATCCCTGCCGCTGCGGCATGGCCGGCGAGCCGGGTCACGTCTGCCGGCGCGGCCCCCGCTGCTTCGAGGACTATCAGGCGCGCATTTCCGGGCCGCTGCTCGACCGTATCGATCTCAGGATCGACGTTCCCGCCGTCTCCGCCGCCGACCTCATCGTCCCGGCGCCGGCCGAGCCCTCTGCCGCCGTGGCCGGGCGCGTCGCCCAGGCGCGTGCCGTCCAGCGTCAGCGCTTCGCCGCCCTCGGCCTCGATAATGTGCGCACCAATGCCCAGTGCGCGCCATCGCTGATCGAGCAGGTGGCCGCGCCCGATGCCGCGGCCAGCGCGCTGCTGCGTCAGGCGGCCGAGGCCATGCGCTTGTCGGCCCGCGGCTATCACCGTGTGCTCAAGGTCGCCCGCACGCTCGCCGATCTCGATGGCGCCGATTCCGTCGGCCGCATCCATCTGGCCGAGGCGCTCTCCTATCGCGCCGTCGGCGAGCGGCTGGCCGCCGCAGCCTGAGGGCCGCCGGCGTCAAACATTTCGAAAGCTTGAACGGTCATTCTGGCCGAAATCCCGCTCCGGTGCCCCGCCGGCGCGCCGTTTCGAGTGCCGGAAATGGTCCGACCGCAAGCCGAAAATGCCGCTTCGGAGGCCCGCCTGCCCGAGCGGCTCAAGGCTGCCGACCTGGAGGCATCGCCCGTCTCCGGCCCGCGCCGTGTTGCCGCCGGCCTCTTCGCCGGAGCCGCCGGCGTCGGCATTCTGCTCGCCGGCGCCATCGCCTGGCTGTCGCCCGCTTCGGCGCCGTTCATCGGCCCGCTGGTGGTGCTCACCGGCGCCATCGCGCTGTGGGGCGCCAGCCGTGCCGACCACGAGCGTCTTGCCGCCGATCTGACACATCTCACGCAAGAGAACCGCCGGCTGGCCGAAACCGTCGAGCAGCTCTCGGACGTTGCCTGGGAGCTGCACGAGAGCGACGAGCGCTATCGCACGCTCACCGAGGCGCGCCAGCGGGCGGAGGCGGCCAACCAGGCGAAATCGCGCGTTCTGGCCACCGTCAGCCATGAGTTCCGCACGCCGCTCAACGGCATCCTCGGTCTTGCCGGCCTGCTCATGGAGACGCCGCTGACGCCGGATCAGGAGACCTATGCCCGCGCCGTGCATTCCTCCGGTGCGGCGCTGCTCGCGCTGGTCGACGACATGCTCGATTTCTCGCGCATCGAGGCCGGCCGCCTCGAACTGCGCCCGGCGCCGACCGACATCGAGGCCCTGTTGCAGGAGATCGCCGAACTGCTCGCCGGCCGCGCCCACGCCAAAGGCATCGACATCGCGGCGGAGGTCGACGCCGCCCTGCCGTCGATCGTCATGGTGGACCCGGCCCGCCTGCGCCAGGTGCTTATCAATCTCGTCGGCAACGGGGTGAAGTTCACCGAGACCGGCGGTGTCACCCTCGGCGCCCGCACGAGCGGCCAGCCGGTCGAAGACCGCGTCGCCTTGACCTTCAGCGTCGCCGATAGCGGCCCCGGAATCGCCCCCGACGACGTGGAACGCCTTTTCGGCGAGTTCGAGCAGAGCGATTCGGCGCTCACCCGCCGCCATGGCGGCGCCGGGCTGGGGCTCGCCATCTCGCGGCGGATCGTGCGCCAGATGGGCGGCGAGCTGACATTCGCACCGGCTGAGGGCGGCGGCTCGCTTTTCGCCTTCACGCTCGAGCTTGAGCGCGTCCCCGGCGCCCGGCGCCCGGCCCAGGACGATCCGGGGCTTGCCGGCCGCGCGGTTCTGATCGTGGCCCCGTCCGGTGCCGAGCCGCCGGTTCTCGCCCATCGCTTGACCGGGGCCGGGGCGGCCGCGCGCCTGGCGGCCACCGCCAACGAGGCCGCCGGCCTGATCGGCGCCGCCACCGCCGCCGGTCAGCCCCACGACGCCATCCTGGTCGATGCCCGCGTGACGCCCGATGCCGCCGGCGCGCTTGCCCGTATCCGCGAAGCCGCCGGCCGCCGCGTTCCGGCCGCGGTCCTTATCGAGCCCGGCCGCCGCGCCGACATCGACCAGCTGCGCGCGGCCGGCTTCGACGCCTATCTCGTCCGCCCCGTGCGGCGCACGTCGCTCACGCGCATCGTTGGCGAGGTGATCGCCGGCGACGGCGGCTTCTGCGTCGATCCGAGCGACGCGAGGCCGCCTCAGGCGGCGCCCACGCGCCGCTCCGGCGCCACGCTCTCCGTGCTTCTGGCGGAAGACAACGAGATCAACGCGCTGCTCGCGCGCGCCGTTCTGGAAGGGCTCGGCCACGAGGTCACCGAGGTGCGCGACGGCATGGCCGCGGTTGCGGCGGCGACCGGACGGCGAGGGGGCTACGACGCCATCCTCATGGACCTGCACATGCCGGGCCTCGACGGCCTTGCCGCGGTGCGCGCCATCCGCGATCACGAGCGCGCCGAAGGCCTGGCCGCCGCTGCCATTCTGGCGGTGACCGCCGACGTCCTGGCCGAGACGCGCGCTGAAGCGCGCGCCGCCGGCATCGATGCCGTTGTGGAAAAACCGATGACCCCGGATGCGCTCCGCCGCGCCTTGGCCGATGTGATCGCCCGCGACGCAGCCTGAGGCAATTCCAGGAAAAGTGGACACCACTTTTCCGTCCGCAATTGCGCCAAGCCAGGAATTCGAGCGGATCGGCGGTTCCGCGAGAGCGCCTATTCGCCGCCGCTTTCGCCGGCGGCTTCCGCCGCCGCTTCGGCTGCCTGCGGCTCGGCCTCGGCCTCCGGCGGTGTCGCCACAGGCTGCGGCTTCGCCTTCTTGACCACCGAGACCATCGCCGGCCTGAGCACGCGCTCGCCGATGGCGTAGCCGGCCTGGATCTCCTCGGCGACCATGCCCGGCAGGGCGCCGGGCACCTCGACCTCGAACATCGCCTGATGGAAGGAAGGGTCGAATTTCAGCCCCTTGGTCTCGACGCGCTTGACGCCGAACTTGGCGAGCGATTGCTCCAGCCCGCGCTCGGTCATCTCGACGCCCTCGATCAGCGCATCCAGCGCCTTGTCGCCGCTGCCGCGGCTCTCCTTGGGCACCGCCTCGATGGCGCGGCGCAGATTGTCACCAACGGTCAGCACGTCGCGGGCGAAGGAGGCGACGGCATATTGGCGTGCGTCGGTGAGCTCGCGCTCGGTGCGCTTGCGCAGATTCTCCATCTCCGCCAGCGTTCGGAGAAGCTTGTCCTTCATGTCCGCCACCTCGGCCTTCAGCGCCGCCGGGTCGTCGGCCGCCGCCGTTGCGGCGGGGTCGACAGGGGCAGCGGCGGCAGCAGGGGCGGTATCGTTGGCCGCCGCCGGAGCTTCGGCCTCTGGCCCGTCAGGCTGCTTTTCGGGCGTGGTCGGGGTTTCGTCGGCCATCATCCGTTCCATGGAATCGGTATTTCGGTTCGGGTTTCGGCCCCGTATGTCATGTCCCGCGCCGCAAAAATCAAGCGCCAAGCCGGCGCCGGCTTCAGATGCGCCTGAGCGCAACCTCTTCTATGGCGTGGTTGGGGCCTTTGGTGAGGATGAGGTCCGCCCGCGGCCGCGTCGGCAGGATGTTTTCGAACAGGTTGACCAGGTTGATTCGCGTCCACAGGTTGAGCGCCATCTCCTCGGCTTGCGCGTCGGAGAGCGAGGCATAGCGGTGGAAATAGGATTTCGGGTCCTGGAATGCCGTTCCGCGCAGGCTGATGAAGCGTTCCACATACCAGCGCCGCACGGCCGCCTCGTCGGCGTCGAGATAGACCGAGAAATCGAAGAAGTCCGAGACGAAGGGCACCACCCGCCCGTCGCGCGGCAGACGCGAGGTCTGCAACACGTTGAGCCCTTCGAGGATGACGATGTCCGGCCGGTCGATCGAGATCATCTCGCCGGGCACGATGTCGTAGGAGAGGTGGGAATAGACCGGCGCGGTGACGTGCCCCTTGCCGGCCTTGATGTCGCGCAGGAAGGCGAGCAGCGAGGCCAGGTCGTAGCTCTCCGGAAAGCCCTTGCGCTCCATCAGCCCCTCGCGCATCAGCTCGGCATTGGGCAGCAGGAAGCCGTCGGTGGTGACGAGGTCGACCTTGGGCGTGTTCGGCCAGCGCTGGAGCAGCGCCTTGAGCACGCGCGCCGTGGTCGATTTGCCCACCGCCACCGATCCGGCGATGGCGATGATGAACGGCGTCACCCCTTCGGTGGTGCCGAGGAAGGTGCGGGTCGCCCGGTGCAGCCCCTGCGCGGCGCCGACATAGAGGCTGAGCAGGCGCGACAGCGGCAGATAGATCTCGACCACGTCGTTGAGCGAGATCGGGTCGTTGAGGCTGCGCAGCCGCGTCAGGTCGCTGGCGTCGAGCGTCATCGGCGTGTCGGCGCGCAGCTTCGCCCATTCCGCCCGGCTGAACAGCCGGTGCGGCGACAGGTCGTGGTGGGGCGGCCAGGTCCATCACCCCTGCTTCTTTCCGCGCGCCGCCTTTTCGGCAAGCCCGCTCTGGGCGGTGCGGCTGTCGAGCTCGGCCATCACGTCGGACAGCGCGACGCCGCCGGCGTGCAGCATGACCATGAGGTGGTAGAGCACGTCGGCCGCTTCCGCCGTCAGCGCCCGCTTGTCGCCGCTCACCGCGGCCAGCGCCGCCTCGACCGCCTCCTCGCCGAATTTCTTGGCCGTCTGCTGGACGCCCCTGGAAAGCAGCCTGGCCGTATAGGAGGACTGCGGATCGGCCGCCTGCGCCCGCTCTGCGATGATCGCGGCGAGATCGGCGAGAGTGAAATCGCTCATCCTTGTGGTCCCCTCAGCCGTCGAGACGTACCGGCACGCCGAAGGCCGCCATGTGCTCTTTCGCCTGGCGGATGGTGAAGGTGCCGAAGTGGAAGATTGAGGCGGCGAGCACCGCCGAAGCGTGGCCTTCGGTCACGCCCTCGACCAGATGGTCGAGCGTGCCGACACCGCCGGAGGCGACCACCGGCACGCTGACCGCATCGGCGATGGCGCGGGTCAGCGCCAGGTCGAAGCCGTCCTTGGTGCCGTCGCGGTCCATCGAGGTGAGCAGGATTTCGCCGGCGCCGAGGCTCGGCCACTTCCTCGGCATAGGCGACCGCGTCGATGCCGGTCGGGTTGCGCCCGCCATGGGTGAACACCTCGAAGCGCGGCTGGTCGCCCGGCCGGCTGACGCGCTTGGCGTCGATGGCGACGACGATCGCCTGCGCCCCGAACTTCTCGCTGGCCTCGGCCACGACGCGCCGGTCGTACACCGCCGCGGTGTTGATCGACACCTTGTCGGCGCCGGCCAGCATCAGCGCGCGCACGTCCTCGACGGTGCGTACACCGCCGCCGACCGTCACCGGCATGAAGCACTGCTCCGCCGTGCGCGCCACCACGTCGAGCAGGATGGCGCGCTCCTCGTGGCTGGCGGTGATGTCGAGGAAGCAGAGCTCGTCGGCGCCGGCCGCGTCATAGGCGCGCGCCGCCTCCACCGGGTCGCCGGCGTCGGTCAGGTCGACGAAGCGCACGCCCTTGACGACGCGGCCGTCCTTGACGTCGAGGCAGGGAATGACGCGGGTCTTGAGGGTCATGCCGCCTCCCGCTCGGCGATCAACGCGAGCGCCGCCTTGGGGTCGAGCCGGCCGTCATAGAGGGCGCGGCCGGCAATGGCGCCTTCCAGAATCGCGCAATCGGGCTCGAGCAGCCGTTCGATGTCGGCAAGCGATGCCAGGCCACCGGAGGCGATGACCGGGATCTTGACGGCGTTGGCGAGCTTCAGCGTCGCCGCGATGTTCAAGCCCTTGAGCAGCCCGTCGCGCTCGATGTCGGTGTAGATGATCGCCGCCACGCCGGCGTCCTCGAAGCGGCGGGCAAGCGCCGTGGCGTCCATCTCGGTCGTCTCCGCCCAGCCGGAGACCGCCACCCGGCCGCCGCGCGCATCGATGCCGACGGCAACACGGCCCGGAAAGGCGCGCGCCGCTTCCTTGACCAGATCGGGGTCGTTGACCGCCACCGTGCCGAGGATGACGCGGGCGATGCCGCGTTCGAGCCAGCCCGCGATTCGCCGCCATGTCGCGGATGCCGCCGCCGAGTTGCACCGGCGCCGTGGTCGCCGCAAGGATCGCGTCCACCGCCGCGCCGTTCACCGAGCGGCCGGCGAAGGCGCCGTTGAGGTCGACCACGTGCAGCCGCTGGAAGCCGGCCTCGGCGAAGGCGCGCGCCTGCGCGCCGGGATCGCGGTTGAAGGTGGTCGCCCGGGCCATGTCGCCCTGCACGAGGCGCACGCAGGCGCCGTCCTTGAGGTCGATGGCGGGAAAGAGGATCACGGCGCCCACTCCAGGAAGTTGGCGATCAGCTTGAGCCCGAGCCTCTGGCTCTTCTCCGGATGGAACTGGGTGCCGGCGATCGTGCCGCGCGCCACGATCGCCGTCACCGGCCCGCCATAGTCGGCGACCGCGGCCACGTCGTCCTCGCGTGTCGCCACCAGATGGAAGCCGTGCAGGAAATAGGCGTGCCAGCCCTCGGGCCCGAGCGCGATGCCGTCGAACAAAGCGTGGCGGTTCATCGCCGTCAGCGTGTTCCAGCCCATATGCGGCACCTTCAGCGCCGGGTCGTCCGGTTGGATGGCGGTAACCTCGCCGGGAATGCGATCGAGGCCGGGGGTCACCGCATGCTCGACGCCGCGGGTGGCGAGCAGCTGCATGCCGACGCAGATGCCGAGAAACGGCCGGCCGCGCTCGTCGATCGTCTCGTCGATCGCCTCGATCATGCCGGGGATCTGCGTCGAGATTGCGCTTGCAGTCGGCAAAGGCGCCGTCGCCCGGCAGCACCACGCGGTCGGCGCGGGCGACGATCTCGGGATCGGCGGTGATGACGACGTCCTCATGCAGGCCCGCTGCGGCGATGGCGTGCTGGAACGCCTTTTCGGCCGAGCGCAGATTGCCGGCGCCGTAATCGATGATGGCGACGCTCATGGCGCGCCTCCCGGCGCCGGGAACAGGCCGATCACCTCGCCGCTCTCGGCAACGGCCCTGGCGGGCTGGGGCGTCGGGGTCTCCGGCCGGGCCGGCGCAGGCTCCGCGCCGGCCGGCGGCGCGCTCGCTGCCGGCGCCGGGGCAGGGGCGGGGGCTGCCACTGGCCGAAGAAGCGCAGCTCGGCCTCCGCCCGCCGGCCCTCGGCCACGCCGACGAAATCGTAGCCGCGAGCGGCGAGCTTCCAGCGCCTCAGCCCATTGGCCTCCAGCGCGAAGAGCAGGTGCATCAGGATCAGCGTCACCCAGGGCAGCGGGCCGCCGACCCTGGCGCCGATGATGCTGATGGCGAGGCTCGCCGCCAGATAGAGCACGAAGACCAGCCACATGCGCCGGAAGAGCAGCCACAGCTCCGGTATGAACAGCGCCGGCCAGCAGAAGCCGTCCTTGACGAAGACGAAGCGCACCGGGTCCGGCGCGGCTTCGCCGGGCTTCGGGGGCGGTGCGAAGACGGTGTAGAGCGGCATCTTCCTGCTCGGCCTCTAGCCTTTCAGGCTGCCCTTGGTCGAGGGCACCGCCTTCGGCTGCCGTGGATCGATGGCGACGGCCGCACGCAAGCTCCGCGCCAGGGCCTTGAAGCAGGCCTCGGCGATGTGGTGGTTGTTGCGGCCATAGAGATTCTCGATGTGCAGCGTGATCCCGGCGTTCTGGGCGAAGGCCTGGAAGAACTCGCGAAACAGCTCGCTGTCCATCTCGCCGATCTTGCCGCGCGAGAAGGTCACCTTCCAGACAAGATAAGGCCGCCCGGAAATGTCGATGGCACAACGGGTCATCGCCTCGTCCATCGGCAGGTGGACGTCGGCATAGCGGGTGATGCCCTTCATGTCGCCGAGTGCCTGGCGGATCGCGGTGCCGAGCACGATGCCGACATCCTCCACCGTGTGGTGCTGGTCGACGTGCAAATCGCCCTCGGCGTTAACCGTCACGTCGATCAGGCTGTGGCGGGCGACCTGGTCCAGCATGTGGTCGAAGAAGCCAATGCCGGTCTTGATTCGACTCTTGCCGGCGCCGTCGAGGTCGACGGTCACCGAGATGTCGGTTTCCTTGGTTTTGCGCGTGATTGTGGCGCGGCGCATGGGCGTGATCTCCTTGGCGTCGGCCTTGTATCAGGCCCTTGAGGCGATTGCCATATTCGCCGGTGAGGGCGGTATGGCCGGCCTTCGGGAAGGTGCTATAGTGGATCGGCCCGCCGGCGCGGGCATTCTCGCTCCGACATCAACGGCACTCAAAACCAGCTTCGGCCGCTGCGCCCGGCTCCACGCCCGGGACGAACGGCGCGCCACATGGGGAGGCAAGGAAATGGAATACCGCAATCTGGGCAAGACCGGGCTCAAGGTCACCGAACTCTGCCTCGGCGCCATGACCTTCGGTCGCGAAAGCGACGAGACGCTGAGCTTCCGGATGATGGACCGCTTCGCCGAGGCGGGCGGCAATTTCATCGACACCGCCGATGTCTACAGCGCCGGCCGCTCGGAGGAGATCGTCGGCAAATGGCTGAAGGGCAGGGACCGCGAGGATTACGTGCTCGCCACCAAGGTGCGCTTCGGCACCATGGGCCGCGACAAGGTCAACCGCTCGGGCCTCGCCCGCAAGCACATCGCGGCCGAGGTCGACGCCAGCCTGAAGCGCCTGCAGGTCGACTATATCGACCTCTATCAGGTCCATTGCTGGGACCGCTTCACGCCGCTTGAGGAAACCCTGTCGACGCTCAACGATCTCGTCCGCGCCGGCAAGGTCCGCTACATCGGCGCCAGCAACTACACCGGCTGGCAGCTGCAGAAGGCGATCGACATCTCCCGCGCCAACGGCTGGGAGCCCTTCGTCTCCCTGCAGGCGCTCTACAACCTGCTCGACCGCGAACTGGAATGGGAGCTGCTGCCGCTTTCCCGCGAGGAGGGCCTCGGCGTGCTGCCGTGGAGCCCGCTGCGCGGCGGCTGGCTATCCGGCAAGTACCGTCGCGGCATGAGCGCGCCGGTCGCCGGTGCCCGCATCGAGAAGGCCAGCAAGGAAGGCTGGAGCGAGACCTGGGAGCGCTATGCCAACGAGACCACCTGGACCGTGGTCGACGCGCTGCTTGCCGTCGCCAGGGAGCGCGGCAAGGAGCCGGCCCAGGTGGCGCTCAATTGGCTCAACCGCCAGCCGGGCGTCACCGCGCCCATCATCGGCGCGCGCAACATGGAGCAGCTGGAGAGCAATCTCGGTGCCACCGGCTGGGCGCTCGGCGAGGACGAGCTGGGGCGGCTCAACGCAGCCAGCGACCGCCCGCTGCCCTACCCGCACGATTTCCATCTGAATGCCGGCGCCCGCTGACGGCCGGGCCCCCGGCGTTTGATTCCCCGGCAACTGTCCTTACATAAGGCTCCGCCGGCCGCGGCTCTCGCGGCCGGCGCAAGGGGCCGCCGCGGGGCTTTACCCACAAGACCGCACCGGCCCGCTGGACAAGGACAGTCGCGTTGAACAATCGAACCTCCCCCGAGCCCTGGCACGGCACCACCATCATCACCGTGCGCAAGGGCGGCAAGGTCGTCATCGCCGGTGACGGCCAGGTTTCCGTCGGCCAGACGGTCATCAAGCACAGCGCCAAGAAGGTCCGCCCGCTCGGCAAGGGCGGCGTCATTGCCGGCTTCGCCGGCGCCACCGCCGATGCCTTCACCCTGTTCGAGCGGCTGGAAGCCAAGCTCGAGCAATATCCCGGGCAGTTGACCCGCGCCTGCGTCGAGCTTGCCAAGGACTGGCGCACGGACCGCTATCTGCGCCGCCTGGAGGCGATGATGCTGGTCGCCGACAAGTCGACCAGCCTGGTGCTCACCGGCACCGGCGACGTGCTCGAGCCGGATGGCGGCGTTGCCGGCATCGGGTCGGGCGGCAACTATGCGCTGGCCGCTGCCCGCGCGCTCATGGACACCGACAAGTCGGCCGAGGACATCGCCCTGAAGGCGATGGCGATCGCCGCCGAGATCTGCGTCTACACCAATACGAGCGTCACGCTCGAATCCCTCGATTCAGACGTCTAGAGGAGCCGATGGCCACATTCTCTCCCCGGGAAATCGTCTCCGAACTCGACCGCTACATCATCGGTCAGAACGACGCCAAGCGCGCCGTCGCCATTGCGCTCAGGAACCGCTGGCGCCGCCAGCAGCTCACCGGCGACATGCGCGAGGAGGTGCTGCCCAAGAACATTCTGATGATCGGCCCGACCGGCGTCGGCAAGACCGAGATTTCGCGCCGCCTGGCGCGGCTTGCCGGCGCGCCCTTCATCAAGGTCGAGGCGACCAAGTTCACCGAGGTCGGCTATGTCGGCCGCGACGTCGAGCAGATCGTCCGCGATCTCGTCGAGGTCGGCATCGCGCTGGTGCGCGAGCGCCGCCGGCAGGAGGTCTCGGCCAAGGCCGAGCTTGCCGCGGAAGAGCGCGTGCTGGCCGCCCTGGTCGGCCCGGCGGCGAGCCCGACCACCCGCGAATCCTTCCGCAAGCGCCTGCGCGAGGGCGAGCTCGACGACAAGGAGATCGAGATCGAGGTGAAGGACAGCGGCTCCGGCATGCCGCAATTCGAGATTCCCGGCATGCCCGGCGCCTCCGTCGGCGTCATGAACATCGGCGACATGCTCGGCAAGGCGTTCGGCAACCGCACCAAGACGCGCCGCATCCTGGTGCGCGATTCGCACGACCTGCTGGTCAATGAGGAATCCGACAAGCTGCTCGACAACGAGGAGGTGACCCAGGAGGCGATCACCGCCGCGGAGAACGACGGCATCGTCTTCCTCGACGAGATCGACAAGATCTGTGCCCGCGAAGGCCGCTATGGCGGTGACGTCAGCCGCGAGGGCGTGCAGCGCGATCTGCTGCCGCTGATCGAGGGCACCACGGTTGCGACCAAGTACGGGCCGGTGAAGACCGACCACATCCTGTTCATCGCCTCGGGCGCCTTCCACGTCGCCAAGCCGTCGGACCTCTTGCCCGAATTGCAGGGGCGGCTGCCCATCCGCGTCGAGCTGTCGGCGCTCTCCAAGGAGGACTTCGTCCGTATCCTCACCGAGACCGAAGCGAGCCTCATCAAGCAGTATATCGCGCTGATGGATACCGAAGGCGTCAAGCTCGCCTTCACCGACGACGCCATCGACGAGATCGCGTCCATCGCCGTGGCGGTCAATGCCAGTGTCGAGAACATCGGCGCGCGGCGCCTGCAGACGGTGATGGAGCGGGTCCTCGACGAGATCAGCTTCTCGGCCTCGGATCGCGATGGCGACACGGTGACGATCGACGCCGCTTATGTCGAGGCGCACATCGGCGATCTCGCCCGCAACACAGATTTGTCGCGATTCATCCTCTAGGGTTCCGGCAGGATTCGTGCCCGGCGGCGGCTTCTACTCCGCCGCCGGTGCCACTATGATCGCCCGCCCACATCGCCCGCCACAAAGGCCGAAAGCGGCCGCGCCCCTGGAGAGATGACCGCTTTATGCCGCGCTCCCGCCCGCTCCTCCGCCCGCTCCTCGGCCTTGTCGTCCTGCTGCCCGCCCTGCTCTTCCTGGCCGCCGGGCCGGGCACGGCAAAGGCCGATGTCGTCGTCGTCCCGCCCGGAAACCGCTCCGCCAAGCAGCCGCCCATCCCCTACAGCTCGTCGTTTCGCACGGCCGAGACCAAGGGCACCTTCGACGAGAAATACCGGGCGGTCTATGCGCTGCTGAGCGACCCGCAATTGATCGGCAAGATCAAGAACGCCGCCGCGCTCTACGGCATCGACCCGATGCATATCGTCGGCGCGATCGTCGGCGAGCATACCTACAATGTCGACGCGCTCGACCGCTGGCAGGACCTGATCGTCAAGGCACGCGCCTATGCCAACGTCACCCTGTCCTTCGGCTACGACGGCGAGAGCATCGCCGACTTCGTCACGCGCCCGCAATTCGCCGCCTGCAACAAGGCGCGCAACGACTACGAGCTGTGGTCCTGCCGCGAGGATGTCTGGCGTTCGAAATTCCAGGGCAAGACCGTCGACGGCACGGCGTTCGCCGACAAGAGCTTCCAGAAGGCGCTGTTCCAGCCGCTCTTCGCCGGCCAGACCTTCGGCCTCGGTCAGCTCAGCCCGCTGACCGCCCTCATGGTCACCGATCTCGTCCACGAGAGGAATCCGGCCGAGCCACTGCTCGACATGAACAACGCGCCGGACGTCTACACCGCGGTGATGGATCCGGACCGCACGCTGCAATACATCGCGGCGATGCTCTATCGCGATATCGAGGCCTACCGGAACATCGCCGGCTTCGACATCTCGCAGAATCCGGGCATCACCGCCACGCTCTATAATCTCGGCGATGCCGCCGGCCGGGCGCGGGAACTCGCCGCCAAGAACCGCAAGCGCCGGGCCGCCGGCCAGAGTGTCGTCTATCCGCAAGAGAACTATTACGGCTGGCTGGTGAACGCCCACCTCGACGAGTTGCGCAAGCTGCTCTGATTCAGCGCTGCGGCCGCCGCAGCCGCACCAGCAGCGCCCCGCCGCCGCCATGGGCGCGACCGGCCTCGTCGAAGCCGACCACCACCGGGCGAAGGTCGTGCGACGCGAGCCAGATCGGCACCAGGCGGCGCAGCACGCCGCGCTCCCCCTCGCCGCCGTTTTTGCCCTTGCCGGTGATGACCAGCACCAGCTTGGCGCCCGAGGCCTGTGCCCCTTGCAGGAAATCGATGAGCCGGTGATGTGCCGCCGCCTGGGTCATGCCGTGCAGGTCGATGCGGGCGTCGATGGAAAGGGCGCCGCGGTTGATCCGGCTGAGCGTCCGCCGGTCGAGCGGCGCCAGGGCCGGCGGCCTGGGTGGCTTGGGTTTGGGCGCCGCCGTCGCCGGGCGCGGGGCGGGGGCCGGCTTTTCCGCTTTCTTGGGCGCGGGCGCCTCGTCGGCAGGCTTTTTCTCGGCCGGCGGGCGCCGCCGCAATGGCGCCACCGAGCGGGTGACGCTCTGCCACAGCGCCATGTCGTCGTCGGCAGGGGGCTTGCGTTTGCTCATGGCGCGCGCCCCGTCGGGTCGAGGACGATGAAGCGCCCTTTGGCGCTCATCGCTCCGGCGATGGCGCCGGCCGACGCGCCGGAGCCGAAGAAGATGTCGCCGCGCGCCGGGCCGACGATCGCCGAGCCGGTGTCCTGGGCGATCATGAGCCGGCTAAAGGGCGTCCGGTCGGGCAGGGCCGTCTCCACCCACACCGGCAGGTGGAAGCTGTGGGCGAGCCGGTCGACGGCAAGGCTCCGCCCCGGCGTCAGCGGCACTTTCGCTGCTGCGACAGGCCCCAGCGCGGCGTCCGCCACCGGCGCCTCGCGAAAGAATATGTAGGAGCGGTTCTCCGCCATCACCGCCGCTGCCTGGTCCTGGTGTTCGGTCAGCCAGGCGCGGATCGCCGGCATGGTGGCGGTGCCCGGTGCCAGCGCTCCGCGGTCAATCAGCACCCGGCCGATGGGCGTGTAGGCGTGGCCGGTCTTGGCGGCATAGGTCACCCGCATCATGCGCCCGTCGGTCAGGCGTATGCGCGCCGCCCCCTGGATATGGATGAAGAAGGCATCGATCGGGTCGGCGAGCCACACCAGTTCCAGCCCGCGGCCGTCGAGGGCGCCGGCCATGATCGCCGCGCGGTCGGCATATTCGCTGAAGCCGGCATGCGTCTTGCGGGCGAAGCGCAGCGCCGGGTCGACGCCCGGCGGCGGGGCGGCCGGGTCGAATTCGACGAGATCGTCGGGCGGGGCGAGCAGCGGCACCGTGAAGTCGCGGGTAGCAGTCGGCGATCCGGCGACCTCCGGTTCGTAATAGCCGGTGAAGAAACCCTGGCCGTCCGGCGGCACCACCGCCAGCGGCCGGAACGACGCCTCGAAGAAGGCGCGTGCATCGCTTGCCGAAAGCCCCTCCGGCAGCGCGGTGGCACGGGCGAGGGCATCTGCCAGCGCCGCGGCGTCGATGCCGAGCGACCGCTGTTTCGGCGGATGGTCGCGGAGCACCGCGGCGCTGCGACGAAAGGCGGCGAAGGCCGCCGCGTGGTCGTCGTCCGGCCACCCGGCCAGGTCAGAAAAAGTCAGTGGAATCAACCGCGTAGTACCAGGCGCGGTCGTCTCGCCCATAGCCGCCCGCTGCTCCGCCGCCGCCCGCCGCCCGCCGGATCACTCGACCGATTCGGTGGCCACCAGCTTCCAGTTCGGGTCACGCGCACCGGCTTCGCGCTCGAACGTCCAGATGTCGGTCACGTCGCCGACATGGGTCGGGTCGCCGTCGATCACCGTGCCGCTCTTGTCGCGGGTCGCCGAAACCAGCTTGGAAAGGAAGCGCACGGTCACCTGCACGGTGTTGGCCTTCGCCCCGGCCGCCGTGATCTCGGCCTTGTCGATGCCGACGAACTTGAACTCGATGGTCTCGTTGCGGCTCTCGCGTTCGCTGATGGCGCCCACGAACCCGTCATAGACGTCGCGGCTCAGGAGCTGCCTGAGGGTCTTGCGGTCGCCCTCGGCAAAGGCCGTCACCACCATCTCATAGGCGCCCTTGGCGCCGGCCAGGAACAACTCGGCCTCGAAGGTGCGGTCGGCGGTGGCGACCGCCTTCAGCCCGTCATGCACGCTCGCGCTGGCGGGCGCGACGGTCTTGATGCGCTCGTCGACACCGGCTGCGCTGTCCTGATCGGTCGCCTCGCGCGCCGGCGCCCGCCGCGAGGGCAGGTCAATCACCTTGTCGTCGGGCTTGCCGGCCGGCGCGTCGCGGCGCGAATAGGGATCGAAGGGCGGCCTCTCGCTTCCGGTGCGCCTGCCCAGCACGTTGCGCAGCCGCAGGAAGACGACGACCGCGACGGCCAGGAAGATGATGGTTGTGAAGTCCATGAAGCTGTTCATGTTTTCGTGCTGTCCTGGCGCTGGACGAGGCCACCTTGCCCCAAATCGCGGGCCAAGGCGATGATAACAATGTAGGCAACCCCGTGTGGCGTTGCGAGTCGGCGGTTGCCGGCTTGTAACCGGCTCCCCTGCGTGTTAGCCCACGCGCGCCTTTAGGGCACGCAGTTTCCACGGGAGTAGTCAATGGCCGAAGAGGGCAGCAACGGACAGGAAGGCGCGGCAACCGCCCAGCCGGGCGTCAACGTCATCGCGCAATATGTCAAGGACCTGTCCTTTGAAAACCCGGGCGCACCGGCAAGCCTCAGATCGCAAGGCACCTCGCCCAATATCAACGTTTCGGTCGGTGTGCAGCCGCGTCCGCTGAGCGACAGCGATATCGAGGTCGAACTGCGCCTCGAAGCGCGCGCCCTCGACGGCGAAACCACGATTTTTGCCATCGAGCTGGTCTATGCCGGCGTTTTTCGCCTCGTCAATGTCACTGCGGAGACGATCAACCCGATCATGCTGATCGAGTGCCCGCGCCTGCTCTTCCCCTTTGCCCGCCGGATCATCGCCGATTGCAGCCGTGACGGCGGCTTCCCGCCGCTCTTGCTCGACCCGATCGATTTCGTCGCGCTCTACCGCCAGCGCATGGTCGATCCGGGCGCGAACCAGGCCCCCGCCGAACCCCCGGCCGGCTCTGCCTGAACTGCCGATCGCGGCAGCCCGCCCTCTCAGATCGCGATTCCGGCCGCCCGCGCCACATCCTTGAGTGCGGTCGCCGGCCGCGGCCCGACATGGCCGATCACCTCCGATGCGGCGAGCGTTCCCAGCCGTCCGGCGTCGGCGAGCGCCATGCCGCGCGCCACGCCGAAGAGGAAGCCGGCGGCGAAGAGGTCGCCCGCCCCGGTGAGGTCGACTACCTGCCCCACCGGCGTTGCCGCCACCCTCGTCGTCGCCTCCGGCGTCACCACCAGCGCCCCTTCGGCGCCGATGGTGACGGCGGTGAGCGCGCAATCGGTCTTCAGCGCCGCCACTGCCGCTTCCGTATCGGAGGTTTCGTAAAGCGAGTGCACCTCCGATTCGTTGGCGACCAGGATGTCGACGGTCCCCGAGCGGATAAGGTCGAGGAATTCGGCCCGGAAGCGGTCGACGCAGAAGGCGTCCGAGAGTGACAGCGAAACCTTGCGGCCGGCGGCATGGGCGATCTCCGCCGCATGAACGAAGGCCTGCTTGGCCTCCGGCGGGTCCCACAGATAGCCCTCCAGATAGGTGATCGCCGATCGGCCGACGACGTCGGCATCGATGTCGCCCGGTGAGAGCGCCTGGCAGGCGCCGAGATAGGTGTTCATGGTCCGCTCGCCGTCCGGCGTGATCAGGATCATGGAGCGGGCCGTCGGCGCCCCGTCGATGAGCGGCGCGGTGGCGAAATGCACGCCGGTCGCCTGCATGTCGTGGCGGTAGATGGCGCCGAAGGCATCGTCGGCGACCTTGCCGATGAAGGCGGCGCTGCCGCCGAGCGAGGCGACACCGGCGGCGGTGTTGCCGGCCGATCCACCCGAGGCCTCGATCGCCGGGCCCATATGGGCATAGAGCGCATCGGCGCGCTCGGCGTCGATCAGGTGCATGGTGCCCTTGGAGAGACTTTCGCGGACGAGGAAGTCGTCCTCGGTACTCGCCAATATGTCGACGATGGCGTTGCCGATGCCGAGCACGTCGAAGTCTGCCTGGGCCATGAAACCTCTGGTCTGTATGGGGAAAACCGGGAAGGAGCCGGCGCGACTATAGCGGCGGTGCGGTCGCGCGCAACCGGCGGGGATGGGTCACACCGTCTTGGCGGGATAGGCGCAAAGGTCGGCGATGAGACAGGCTGCACAGTCGGGTTTGCGCGCCTTGCACACATAGCGCCCGTGCAGGATCAGCCAGTGGTGGGCGTGGCGCCGGTAGGGGGCCGGCACACGTTTCTCCAGACCCAGCTCAACGGCCAGCGGGTCGGGGCCGGGCGCGATGCCGGTGCGGTTGGCGACCCGGAAGATGTGGGTGTCGACCGCCATGGTCTCCTGGCCGAAGGCGACGTTGAGCACCACATTGGCGGTCTTGCGGCCGACGCCCGGCAGCGTCTCCAGCGCCGCGCGCGTCTCCGGCACCGTGCCGCCAAAGTCGGCGATGAGCTTTTCCGACAGGGCGACGACATTCTTCGCCTTGGTGCGGAAGAGGCCGATGGTGCGGATGAGTTCCCTTACCCTGTCGACGCCGAGCGCCACCATCTTCTGCGGCGTGTCGGCAAGCGCGAAGAGCGCCGGCGTGGCCTTGTTCACGCCCGCATCGGTCGCCTGCGCCGAAAGCACCACGGCGACCAGCAGCGTGTAGGGGCTGGAATAGGCGAGCTCGCTCTTCGGCTCCGGCTCGTTTGCAGCGAAGCGGCGGAAGATCTCGGCGATCCTGGCTGCCGATAGCTTCGGCGGCGCCTTGGCGTTGGCCTTCGTCGCGACCGTCCTGGTGCCCCTTGCCATCTCAGCGTTTCCCCCCTGCCGTCCGCCCGCCTCTTGCCAATGCGGCAGAAGCAGCTAGCTTCACTTTGGAATCAAACCAATCAAAGCTCATGGACACCGCCATGCCGCCGTCTCATCTCCCGGAGACCGTCGTCTTCTCGGCGGTCCTGCGCCCGCACCGCTCGCTCTCGCCGCGCGGTTTCGGCCTGTTGATGACGGCGATCGCGCTTTGCTCCTTCTTCATCGGTTTCGCGTTCTGGATGATGGGCGCCTGGCCGGTGGTCGGCTTTTGCGGCCTCGATGTACTGCTGATCCAGCTCGCTTTTCGTCTGAACTTCCGCGATGCGCGCGCATCGGAAGAGATCCATCTCACCCACGAGCGCCTGTCGGTCACCCAGATATCACCGAAGGGCGTTGCCCGGGAGACCGGCTTCAATCCCTATTGGGCGCGGCTAGAGGTTGAGCGCCAACCGGAGATCGGCATCACCGCGCTTAGCGTCGCCTCTCATGGCGTGCGTCTGGCGATCGGCGCCTTCCTGCCGCCGGTCGAACGCGAGAGCTTCGCCACCGCCTTTTCGGAGGCGTTGACCAAGGTGCGCACGGCCTAGGGCTTTCCTGTCGGCTCGCAAGAATCGGGTGGTCGCGCCTGCCGCCGGCGCCTACATCGGGTCTATCCTGAGTGAGGAGAACCCGCGATGGACCTTGCCATCATGACCAGACCCGCCACCGTCGCCCAGCCTGCCCGGCCCGTGGATATCGAGGTGCCGGATTACGAGGTCGTCCGCCGGGCCATAGCCTTCATCTCCCGCCGCTGGCGCGAACAGCCGTCTCTCGAGCGCATCGCCGATCATGTCGGCATGAAGCCGCTGGCGCTCCAGCGCCTGTTCACCCGCTGGGCCGGCCTGTCGCCCAAGGGCTTCGTCCAGGCGCTGACGCTGGATCACGCCCGCGCTTTGCTCACCGATTCGGCTTCCGTGCTCGACGCCGCCTATGAGGTCGGCCTTTCCGGCCCCGGCCGGCTGCACGATCTCTTCGTCACCCACGAGGCGATGACGCCGGGCGCCTACAAGGCGAGGGGCGAGGGCCTCACCATCCGCTACGGCTTCCACCCCTCGCCGTTCGGTACCTCGCTGATCATGGTCACCGATCGCGGCCTCGCCGGTCTCGCCTTTGCCGATCCCGGCAAGGAGCCGGCGGCGCTTGCCGACATGCGGGCGCGCTGGCCGCGCGCCACCTATGTCGAGGACGGGCCGGCGACAGAGCCGACCGCGCGGCGCATCTTCGATCCGGCCACCTGGCGGCCCGACCGGCCGCTCAGGATCGTCATGATCGGCTCGGATTTCGAGCTCAGCGTGTGGGAGACCCTGCTCAGGCTGCCGCTCGGCACCGCCACCACCTATTCCGACATCGCCGCCCATATCGGCCGGCCCACCGCCGCCCGCGCCGTCGGCACGGCGGTCGGCCGAAACCCGATCTCCTTCGTCGTTCCCTGCCACCGCGTGCTCGGCAAGAACGGCAATCTCACCGGCTACCACTGGGGTCTCACCCGCAAGCAGGCGATCCTCGGCTGGGAGGCGGGCGTTTCGGGCAAGGGCATCGATCTGGAGGCATAGTTGCCAAAGTCAACGAAATAGTTGACTATGGCAAGTTATGGACCCTGTGGAACCGGAGGCGGTTGACGCCGTTCGCAGCTTCAACCGCTTCTACACCCGCCGCATCGGCGTGCTTGACGAGCACCTGCTGAAAAGCCCGTTTGCGCTCGCCGAGGCCCGCCTGCTCTACGAGCTCGCCCACCGCAATGGCCTGTCGGCGGCCGAGCTTGCCCGCGATCTCGGCCTCGATCCCGGCTATCTCAGCCGCATGCTCGGCAAGCTGCAGAAGGCCGGGCTGATCGCCCGCGCGCCCGTTGCCGGCGACGGCCGCCGCAGCCGCATCGGCCTCACCGAAGACGGCCGCGCCGCGCAGGCGCCGCTTGAGGAACAGTCGAACGAGGCGGTTGCCGACATGCTGGCGCCGCTCGGCGCCCACGACCGCGCGCGGCTGGTCGCCGCGCTGGGCACCGTCGCGAGCCTGCTGTCGGACGCGCCGCGCACGCCGCCGGCGCTGGTGCTGCGCCGCCACCAACCCGGCGACATCGGCTGGATCGTCCATCGCCAGGGCCTGCTCTATGCGGAGGAATACGGCTGGGACGAAACCTATGAGGGCCTGGTGGCGGAGATCCTCGCCGCCTTCGTCAGGAATTTCGACGAAAGCCGCGAGCGCGCCTGGATCGCCGAGATGGACGGCAAGATCGTCGGCTCGGTCTTCCTCGTCCGCCAGGACGATGCGGTCGCCAAGCTCCGCCTGCTCTATGTCGAGCCGGCGGCGCGCGGCCTCGGCCTCGGGCGGCGTCTGGTCGACGAGGTGATCGCCTTTGCCCGCGGCAAGGGCTATTCGACACTGACGCTATGGACCAACGACGTTCTCGCCTCGGCCCGCCGCATCTATGAGGCGGCCGGCTTCCGCCTCGTCTCCCAGGGCCGCCAACGGAACTTCGGCAAGGACCTCGTCAGTCAGACCTGGGACCTGACGCTCTAGCCCTGTCGCGGCCCGATCAGCATCGGGCCGTAGATGACGGCAAAGCCCGCAAAAGCCACGATCCAGGCAAGCGCGGCGGTGTCGAGCAACGGCATGGCAAGGTCCGGCAGAAGCGGCACCGTCAGGCGCGCCAGCATCGCCAGTAGGGCCGCCAGATAGATCGCCGTCGTGCCGGCCCCGGCGGCAAGCGGCCGTCCGCTATGGGCAAGCGAGGCCCGGGTCATCACGGCCAGCGTCATCAGGGCGACGGCCCCGACCGTCCAGGCATGCAGCGCATCCACCGGCGGGATCGCTTGCGGCCACAAGGCGGCGATCCCGACCAGCAGGAAGCCGAGAGGCACGCAGGCGTAGCCCAGGTGCAGCACGAACACGAAGGGCTGCCGCCAGGTCAGGTCGCCCGCCCAGCGCGACAGGCGATAGCCCTGCGCCAGCGCCGCGATCAGCAGCAGCACGCCCGTCACCTTGGCCTCCGGGGCGATGACCCAGGCGACGAGACCGACCGCGGCGGCGACGATCAGGCGCATGTCCGTCGCGCCGAACGGGACGGGCAGGCGCCTGGCGCCCTGCTGTGCCAGCCAGTTGCGCGTGAAGCTCGGCACGATGCGCCCGCCGATCAGCATGATGAGGCCGATGATCAGCGCGATGCCGGTGCGCAGGCTGTAATCCGGCGTGCCGGAGAGGATCGTTTCGGCATGAAAGCCGATATTGACGAGCGCCAGCGCCGAAACCAGGCCCACCGTCCTCAGATTGCGCCAGTTCTTCCCGGCGACGATCTCGCTGACAACGATCACGCCGAGCGCCAGCAGGAACAGCGAGTCGATCGCCGCCGCCGGCACGGTGCCGAGCTGGTCGGAGAGAAGCATTGCCACCCGCCCGGCCAGCCACAGCACGAACAGCGCCAGCAGCGGCCCGCCGCTGACCGGCAGCCTCCCGGTCCAGTTCGGAATGGCGGTCAGCAGGAAGCCGGTCATTGCCGCGCCGGCATAGCCGAAGATGAGCTCGTGCGCGTGCCAGGCCCCCGGCCCGTAGTCCGATGCGATCGTCCAGGCGCCGGTGACCACGCCGATCCACAGGATCATGGCCAGCGCCGCCCATAGCGCCGCGGCCAGGAAGAAGGGGCGGAAGCCGTAGCTGAAGAGGGGAATCGCGGCGATTCCCCTGGCGGGTGGTTGCATGGAAGACACCTGTCGCAATGCCAATGACAGGCGTCACCATGCCGGTCGCGGCGCCGGCGAACGTTGTGCGCCGACAAACTCGCGCCGCGTTTCGCCTCAGCCGGCGAGGATGTCCTTGGAGGCGATGGTCGAGTCGGCGTTCAGCCGGTAGACCACCGGCACGCCGGTGGCCAGTTCCAGCTTCACCACCTCGTCCGGCGTCAGCCCGTCGAGCGCCATGATCAGCGCCCTGAGCGAGTTGCCGTGCGCCGCGATCAGCACCTTCTCGCCGCGCAGCACATGCGGCTGGATGCGGTTGATGTAGTAGGGCCACACCCGCGCGCCGGTGTCGCGCAGGGATTCGCCGCCGGGCGGCGCCACGTCATAGGAGCGCCGCCAGATATGCACCTGGTCCTCGCCCCATTTCTTGCGCGCGTCGTCCTTGTTGAGGCCGACGAGGTCGCCATAGTCGCGCTCGTTGAGCGCCTGGTCGCGGGTGATCGACAGGCCCGTCTGGCCGACCTCGGCGAGCATCAGGTCGAGCGTGCGCTGGGCGCGGATGAGCGCCGATGTGAAGCAGAGGTCGAAGCTGAGGCCCTTGCCCTTGAGCTTCTGTCCGGCGGCCTTCGCCTCGGCGACGCCCTGCTCGGAGAGGTCAGCGTCGTGCCAGCCGGTGAAGAGATTTTTCAGGTTCCATTCGCTCTGTCCGTGGCGGACGAGCACCAGCAGGCGGTCCATATGTCTGTCCTTCGGTTTTTTCAGTCTGGCGGCGATCGGGGAGACGACCGGCCACCCTGGGGAGGAATTGCGGCGGATACTACCCCAAGCCCAGCACGTCGGCCATGGAGTAGAGACCGGGCTTTCGGTCGCGGGCCCACAGCGCCGCCCTGACCGCGCCGCGGGCAAACAGCGCCCGGTCGGTGGCCCGGTGGGAGAGCGTTATGGTCTCGGCGTCGCCGGCGAAGATGACGCTGTGTTCGCCGATGACGGAGCCGCCCCTGAGCGTCGCAAAGCCGATATCGCCGCGCTTGCGCGGCCCCGTATGGCCGTCGCGGGAGCGCACCGAGTGCTCCTCCAGCGCCATTTCACGGCCCGCCGCGGCGGCGCGGCCGAGCATCAGCGCGGTGCCGGACGGCGCATCCACCTTGGCGCGGTGGTGCATCTCCATGACCTCGATGTCGAAATCGGCGTCGAGCGCCTGCGCCGCCTGGCGCACCAGCACCGCGAGCAGGTTGACGCCGAGGCTCATATTGCCCGACTTGACGATGGCCGCATGGCGCGCCGCCGCGGCGATCCGGGCGTCGTCGTCGGCCGAAAGGCCGGTGGTGCCGATGATGTGGGCGATGCGCGCCTGCGCCGCGATCTCGGCAAAGCCGAGGGTTGCCGCCGGCACGGTGAAATCGAGCACGCCATCGGCCTTGGCGAAGAGCGGCAGCGGGTCGCTGGTCACCGGCACGCCCAGTTCGCCGACCCCGGCCAGAAGCCCCGCGTCCTCACCGATCTCGGGCACGCCCTCGCGCTCGATCGCGCCCACCACCGTCACGCCCTCGCTTTCGCTGACGATACGGGTCAGCGTCCGCCCCATGCGGCCGCTGGCGCCCACGACGATCAGCTTCATGTCGCTCATGTCAGGGAACCTTCCTCAGGGCTGCTCGCCGTCGTAGCCTTCGATGACGACGAAATCGACGTCGGCGCCGCCCCGGCGCTTGGCCACGGCGCGGTTGTGTTCGTGCGAATGGTAGCAGTCGACCGCCGCCTGGTAGCTCGGGAACTCGATCACGACATTGCGCGGCTTCGACCGGCCTTCCGGGTTTTCGAAGGTGCCGCCGCGGACCAGGAAGCGGCCGCCGAAATTGCGCAGCGCTTCGATGTTATCCGCGCGATAGGCGTCGTATTTCGCCTGATCGAACACATTGACACGCATGATCCAGTACCCCTTGGGCATGACTTCTCCCTGGTTCTTCGAGCCGCAGCGGCCAAGCTAAAGCCTTTCCCGGCCAAATGGGAGCCATTCCGTCCCTTGATCGGGGTGGCTGCCGCCGCCCTCAGTCGGCCAGCCGCGAGGCGAGGTCGACGAAATTCCGGCAGACGGTTTTCAGGTGTTTCGCCTGCCTTTCGTCGATCAGCTCTCCCGCCTCGTCGAAGGCCTCCTGGGCCCGCGGGATCTCGATCCTGTCGGGCAGGATGATCGCGCCAAGGCCGGTCAGCAGCACCTTGCGCAGCTCGGCCAGCGCCCGCGTCCCGCCGAACTGCCCGTCCGATGTGCTGCCGATGGCGTAGACCTTGCGGCGATAGGCGAGCGAGCCGGTGTGCCGGTGGCGGCTCACCCAGTCGATGGCGTTCTTGAGCAGCGGCGGCAGCGAATGATTGTATTCCGGCGTGGCGATGAACACGCCCTTGCTGGCGGCGATCAGCCGGGCGAGGCGGGTAGCGTTTTCCGGGACGCCGTGGCTGTCTTCGTGGTCGCCGTCGTAGAGCGGCAGCGGATAGTCGGCAAGCGAGATCAGCGTCACCTCGCCCTCGGCCAGCGCCAGCTCCTTGGCGGCAAGCGCCGCCAGCTTGGCCGACAGCGCGCCCGAGCGGGTCGAACCGGCGAAGACGAGAATCCTGGTCGCCATGGATCGATTTGCCTCCTGCCCGCGCTTGGCCGCAAGACCCTTTATAGGGGCGGTGCCACCGCGCGCCAGCGGAACAGCACCTTGCGGCTCAGGCGATCGAACGCGAAGAGGTTGCCCCCCGGCGTCGGCTGGAAATGGTCGCGCGAAATGGGCAACCCCGCCAGGTGGCAGAGCAGCAGGGTCCCGATCCGTCCGTGGCCGATGATGAGCATGTCGCCCTTGTCGGGCTCGCCGGCGAGCAGCGCATCGAGGCCGGCAACGGCGCGCCGCTGCGCATCCGCGGCGGTTTCCCAGCCCGTCCGCGCGCTTGTCCGCGGCCGTGCGAAGAAGGCGTTCAGCGCCTCGTCGAGGTCCATCATCGACAGGAACTCGGACAAGGGCCGTGCGCTGTCGTCGATCTCCGCGTGGATATCGACCGGCAGGTCGCGCCGGTCGGCGAAGATGCGGGCCATCTCGACCACCCTGTTTTCGCTCGAGGCGATCACCCGCGTCACCCGCGACACCCACGGCGCGTTGACGACGCGCAGAACGCGGGCGCGACCCTCGTCGGACAGATGCCAGTCCCTCACCGGCATGGCCGGGTCGACCCGTATCTGCGTGTGCGTGAGATAGTAGACGGTCGACAAATTTCCCCCGGATACGCACCCCATGCATGGGTCGTCCCGGATAGCACAACCGCAAGGCAAAGACGCTGACCTGGCGCAATTCTGGAGTGGGTCCAGCCCTCAGGCGCTGCGGTAGCGCCAGACGCGCGCCGGCGGCAGGTTGGCGAGCACCAGGGCGATCTGTTCGACCGCGAACCGTCCCGCGATCGCCGGCACCGGCGGCGCGAAGCCGTAGGAGAACTGGATCATGGCGCCGCCCGGCAGCACCCGGCCGAGGGCATCGGAAATGAGCCCCTGGCGCGCCTCGGCGGGGCTGTTCAGCAGCGGCAGGCTGGAGACCACCGCCGCATAGGGGCCGGCGAGCCCCGGCGGCAGGCTCGTTGTGAGGTTGAAGGCGTCGCCCTCCACCACGTTCAGGCCGCGGAAACGCTTGACCAGAAGCGCGCAGAAATCCGGATTGTATTCCAGCGCCACGATGCGCTCAGCGGCCACCCCGTGGGCGATCAGCGCCGCCGTCACCGGACCGGTTCCGGGACCGAGTTCCAGCACCGGCCAGTCGCTGTTGGCCTCGACCGGGCGGGCCATGGCGCGCGCCAGGGCCTTGCCCGAAGGGCTGATGGCGCCGGTGAGGATCGGTTTCTGGAGCCAGGTGCGGAAGAAGCGCAGGCCGTCAGCCATGGTCGTGCCGCAGGGCCGGCGTCACCCGCCGAGGCCTTCGAGGAAGTCGCGCACGCGGGCGAAGAAGCCGGTCGATTCGGGGTTGTTGTCGGCCGAGGAGACCTGCTCGAACTCCTGCAGCAGTTCGCGCTGCCGCCGCGTCAGGTTGCGCGGGGTCTCGACGGCGACCTGGATATACATGTCGCCGACCCGGCCCGAGCGCAGCACCGGCATGCCCTTGCCCTTGAGGCGGAACTGTTTTCCGGTCTGGGTGCCGTCCGGCACCTTCACCTTCGTCCGGCCGCCGTCGATGGTCGGCACCTCGAAATCGCCGCCGAGCGCCGCCGTGGTCACCGACACCGGCACCCGGCAGAAGATGTCGGCGCCGTCGCGCTGGAAGAAGGCGTGCGGCTTGATCGACAGGAAGATGTAGAGGTCGCCCGGCGGTCCGCCGCGCAGGCCCGCTTCGCCCTCGCTGGCAAGGCGGATGCGGGTGCCGTCCTCGATGCCCGAGGGGATGTTGACCGACAGCTTGCGCTCCTCGGTCACGCGGCCGGCGCCGCGGCACTCCAGGCAGGGATCGGAGATCACCGAGCCGCGGCCCTGGCAGGTCGGGCAGGTGCGTTCGATGGAAAAGAAGCCCTGCGCCGAGCGCACCCGGCCGTGGCCGTCGCAGCTGGGGCAGGTCGTCGGGCTGGAGCCGGGCTTGGAGCCGGAGCCGGAGCAGGTCTTGCAGGTGACCTTGGTCGGCACCTCGATCTCGGCGGTCTTGCCGGCATAGGCCTCTTCCAGCGTGATCTCCATGTTGTAGCGGAGATCGGCGCCGGCCTCGCGCCCGCCGCGTCCGGGGCCGCGCCGGGTGCCGCCCATCATGTCGCCGAAGATGTTGTCGAAGATGTCCGACATCGAAGCGGCGAAATCGCCGTTGAAGCCGGCCGGCCCGCCGCTGCCGTTCTCGAAGGCGGCATGGCCGAAGCGATCATAGGCTGCCCGCTTCTGCGGGTCCTTCAGGCACTCATAGGCGGCGTTGACTTCCTTGAACTTGACCTCGGCCGTGTCGTCGCCCGGGTTGCGGTCCGGGTGATACTGCATCGCCATCTTGCGGAAGGCGGTCTTCAGCATCTTGTCGTCCGCCGTGCGGGCAACGCCGAGGACTTCGTAAAAATCGGCTTTGGCTGCCACCTCACGCCACCTTCATCGCATTCGCGGGGCGCGCGGTGCGGAGCCAGTCGCTCCGAATCAGCCCCATCAGGTTCATCACATACGGTTTGCCGGCGACCGTCCACCGCCCCGGCGCCTGGCCTTCGTCGCGGAAGCCATAGCTCAGATAGAGCCTGTGCGCCCGCTCGTTTTCCGGCACCACGGCCAGCGCCAGATGCTCCACGGCAAGCGCGTCGAAGGCATAGGCGACCGCGTGGTCGAGCAGCGCCCGGCCGAAGCCCCGGCCCCTCAGCGCCGGCGCGACGGCGAAGCGGCCGAGCCGCGCCCATCGTTTCGCCGGGTCGTGGAGGAACTCGACATGGCCTATGGGCCGGTCGTCGGCGTCGACCGCGGTGAAGCAGAGCCGCGGCGTGGGGTTCGCGTCTTCAGCGATCCACGCCGCCATCTGCTCCGTGGTCAGCGGAAAGCTGACCTCCGGTCCGCCCCATGCGGCGAGGTCCGTGAGATTCACGAACCATCGCGCCATTTCGTCCGCATCTGCCGGACGCGCCGGCCGAAGGGTGATGTCCATGGGACGCACCCGGTGGTTGGCGGCCGCTTAGGCCGACTTCTTCTTGTCGTCGTCGACTTCCTCGAAATCGGCGTCGACCACATCCTCGTTCTTGTCGGCGCCGCCTTCGGCCGTGGCGCCCTCGGCGCCATCGGCACCCTCGCCGGAACCCTGGCTCGCCTGATACATCGCCTCGCCGAGCTTCATCGAGGCCTGGGCCAGCGCCTGGGTCTTGGCCTGGATCGCCTCGACGTCATCGCCTTCCAGGGTGCTCTTCAGCTCGGCCACCGCCGCCTCGATCGCCGACTTGTCGGCCTCCGAGACCTTGTCGCCGAAGTCGGTCAGCGACTTCTCGGTCGAGTGAATCAGCGCCTCGCCGTGGTTCTTGGCCTCGACGAGTTCCTTCTTCTTCTTGTCTTCCTCGGCGTGCGCCTCGGCGTCCTTGACCATCTTGTCGATGTCGGTATCGGACAGGCCGCCGGAAGCCTGGATGCGGATCTGCTGCTCCTTGCCGGTGCCCTTGTCCTTGGCCGAAACGTTGACGATGCCGTTGGCGTCGATGTCGAAGGTGACCTCGACCTGCGGCACGCCGCGCGGCGCCGGCGGAATGCCGACCAGGTCGAACTGGCCGAGCAGCTTGTTGTCCGCCGCCATCTCGCGCTCGCCCTGGAAGACGCGGATGGTCACCGCGTTCTGGCCGTCCTCGGCGGTCGAGAACACCTGGCCCTTCTTGGTCGGGATGGTGGTGTTGCGGTCGATCAGGCGCGTGAACACGCCGCCCAGCGTCTCGATGCCGAGCGACAGCGGGGTCACGTCGAGCAGCAGCACGTCCTTGACGTCGCCCTGCAGCACGCCGGCCTGGATGGCGGCGCCGACGGCGACCACCTCGTCCGGGTTGACGCCCTTGTGCGGCTCCTTGCCGAAGAACTGCTTCACCACCTCCTGCACCTTGGGCATGCGGGTCATGCCGCCGACCAGGACGACTTCCTGGATCTCGCCGGCCGTCAGGCCGGCGTCCTTCAGCGCCGCCCGGCACGGGCCGACGGTCCTCTGCACGAGCTCGTCGACCAGCGCCTCGAACTTGGCGCGGGTGAGCTTCATGGTCAGGTGCTTCGGCCCGGAGGCGTCGGCGGTGATGAAGGGCAGGTTGATCTCGGTCTGCGTCGCGCTGGAAAGCTCGATCTTGGCCTTTTCCGCGGCTTCCTTGAGGCGCTGCAGAGCCAGCTTGTCGCCGCGCAAGTCGATGCCCTGGTCCTTCTTGAACTCGTCGGCCAGGTAGTTGACCAGCCGCATGTCGAAGTCCTCGCCGCCGAGGAAGGTGTCGCCGTTGGTCGACTTCACCTCGAACACGCCGTCGCCGATCTCCAGAATGGAAATGTCGAAGGTGCCGCCGCCGAGGTCGTAGACCGCGATGGTCTTGCCTTCCTTCTTGTCGAGGCCGTAGGCGAGCGCCGCCGCCGTCGGCTCGTTGATGATGCGCAGCACTTCCAGGCCGGCGATCTTGCCGGCGTCCTTGGTGGCCTGGCGCTGGGCGTCGTTGAAGTAGGCCGGAACCGTGATCACCGCCTGCTCGACCTTGCCGCCGAGATAGGCCTCGGCGGTTTCCTTCATCTTCTGCAGGATGAAGGCCGAGACCTGCGAGGGGGAGTATTTCTTGCCGTCCGCCTCGAGCCAGGCGTCGCCGTTCGGCGCCTTGACGATCTTGTAGGGGACGAGATCCTTGTCCTTCTCCGTCATCGGGTCGTCGTAGCGCCGGCCGATCAGGCGCTTGACCGCGAAGAAGGTGTGTTCGGGATTGGTGACCGCCTGGCGCTTGGCCGGCTGGCCGGTCAGCCGTTCACCGTCATCGGTGAAGGCGACGATCGAGGGGGTGGTGCGCTGTCCCTCGGAATTTTCGATAACTTTTGCGGTCTTGCCATCCATGACCGCGACGCACGAGTTGGTCGTGCCGAGGTCGATGCCGATAACCTTTGTCATGTCTGTTCTCTCCTTGCGGCAGACCGGGCAGGTCCCTTAAGGCCCCCGGCCGGTCCCCGGCTTTTTGAATTCGATCACCTGACGTGATTCGCAACCCCTGTCGAGCAATTCGAGAGAGGCAGCGCGGGTTCCGGCCGTATATAAGAAGGGGTCAAAAGGGCCGCAAGGCTTGAATCCGGGCCGGCGACGCTGGCCTCCTCCTGTCCGCCGGTTCTGCTAGACTGTCTCCCGCGGCAGTTGGGGGCCATCCGCTTCAGCCCGGGGGCGACGCCCTCCAGACAACCGGGCACGAGGAGGAGAGAATGTCGGCCACCATCATCAACCTGATCATCCAGCTTATTGCCGGCGCGGTCGGCGGCAATGCGGTCGGCTCGGCGATGAAGAATGTCAGCCTCGGGACGACCGGCAACAGCATCGCCGGCGCCATTGGCGGCCTCGGGGGCGGCTGGATCCTTCAGGCCCTGTTGCCGATGCTCCAGGGCGGCAATGTCGACATCGGTTCGATTATCGGCCAACTCGTCGGCGGCGGCGTCGGCGGCGCCATCCTCACCGCCATCGTCGGCGCCATCAAGAACAGCATGGCCAAATCCTGATTGGCACCGGGTCCGCGGCGCGGTCGTGCCGCGCCGTGGGCTGGCGGCGGTTTCCGCCGGCAACAAGGCATGACGCCGCGCTGCCGCGCCCGAATCACCGCCGCAGCGCGCCGTCCGCCGTTCAGGAAACCGCCACCTCGGCGGGGCGCGGCACCGACTTCGCCTCACTGTGTGCCGCCGCGATCGCCGCGGCAGGGTCGTTGTCGGCCTGATCGGGGCTTGGAAAGAGGTCGCTGAAGGGCACCGAGCGGCCGCTGTCCTGGACCACGCGGACGTGGAAGCGCCTGAGGCGGCGCGGCTCGGGCACGCCGCAGGCATGGGCGATCATCTCCACCTCCCGGCGGATGGCGTCGCAATAGCTCGCCACCCTGAGCGCCTTGTCGGCCGGGTGGAGGCCGCGCTGGAGGCGCGGATTGTGGGTGGTGATGCCGGTCGGGCAGGTATTCCTGTTGCACTTCATGGCCTGGATGCAGCCCAGCGAGAGCATGAAGCCGCGGGCGCTGACCACGAAATCGGCGCCGGCGCAGAGCGCCCAGGCGACCCCGGCCGGCGTCACGAACTTGCCCGAGGCGATCAGCCTGACCCGCTCCTTCATGCCGTGCCGCTTGCGGATATCGTCGACCAGCGGCAGGGATTCCCGGATCGGCAGGCCGACATTGTCGATCAGCGGCATGGGCGCCGCGCCGGTGCCGCCATCGCCGGAATCGATGGTGATGAAATCCGGCGCGCTCTCCGGCCCGCGCCGGTCGACCTCCGCGAACAGCGCCTCGATCCAGCCATAGGCGCCGATCACGCATTTGAAGCCGACCGGCTTGCCGGTGGCGGCGCGGATGCGCCCGATCATGTCGAGGAGTTCGCCGGTCGAGGCGATGTCCGGATGGCGGTTGGGCGAGATGGAATCCTTGCCCGCAGGGATACCGCGGACGGCGGCGATTTCGGGCGTTACCTTGGCGGCCGGCAGGATGCCGCCCTTGCCCGGCTTCGCCCCCTGCGACAGCTTGATCTCGAACATGCGCACGCGCCGGTCGGCGGCCAGCGCCTCGAGGCGTTCCTCCGACAGGCTCCCGTCGGCGTCGCGCACCCCGTATTTGGCCGTGCCGATCTGGAAGACGAGGTCGCAGTCGCCTTCCAGGTGATAGGGCGCCAATCCGCCCTCGCCGGTGTTGAGCCAGCAGCCCGCCAGCGCCGCGCCCCTGGACAGGGCCTGCACCGCCGGCTTCGAAATCGCGCCATAGCTCATGCCGGAGATGTTGAAGAAGGACGGCGCCGCATAGGGCTCGCGGCACGTGGGTCCGATCAGCATCGCTTCGGTCTCGGCGCGGTCGCTGTGCAAGGTCGGAAACGGGCAGTTGACGAAGATCGGCGTCCCCGGCGGCGTCAGCGTCTTGGTCGAGCCGAAGGCGACGGTGTTGTCCGCCCCCTTGGCGGCGCGGTAGGCCCATTGCCGTTCGGCCCGGTTGAACGGCATTTCCTCGCGATCCATGGCGAAGAAGTATTGCCGGAAGAACTCGCCGAGCGTGATGAAGATGTCCCGGAAGCGGCCGACGACCGGATAGTTGTGGCGGACCGCGTCGCGGTGCTGGGTGATGTCGAGGATGAAGACGACGATGGCGGCGGCGAAGGCGAGGCCGATGACGAAGACGAACAGCGTGGACAAGAGGTCGAGCGCGGCGGCCACCGGTCCTGGTATGAGCGAGTCCATGGCGCTATCTCCCGGGCGGGCTCGAAGGGCCCCGGGGAACCATGAACCATGAATTCTCGAAAGCCAGCGGCTCGCGGGGAATCTCCCGCAGGTTTGATCCACCGGCCCTATTGGCGTGAAGACGAGCAGCGTTCCGCTCTCGAAGCCGTGATGGAAGCGGCCGAATCCGCGCCCTTCTACACGCCCGTGATGCCGAGAACCGGCAAGCCCTTCTCCGTGCGCATGACCAATCTCGGGGTCCTCGGCTGGGTGTCGGACCGCGATGGCGGCTACCGCTATCAGGCGACCCATCCAGAGACCGGCCGTCCGTGGCCGCCGATCCCCGACATGGTCATGGCGGTCTGGCGGGAGCTGGCGGACTACCCCCATCCGCCGGAAGCCTGCCTCGTCAATTATTACGGTCCCGCGGCCCGCATGGGGCTGCACCAGGACCGCGACGAGGCGGATTTCGCCGCTCCGGTGGTCTCCATTTCGCTCGGCGACGATTGCCGCTTCCGCGTCGGCGGCACGACGCGCGGCGGCCCCACCCGCTCGTTCAGGCTCGTCTCCGGCGACGTGGTCGTCCTCGGCGGCGCCTCACGCCTCGCCTTCCACGGCGTCGACCGGCTCTATCCCGGCACCTCGCGCCTGCTGACGGACTGGTTCGCGGAAGGCGGACGCATCAACCTGACGCTGAGGCGGGTGACGCGGCCGCTAAGCCTGAGCTTGCCTGCGGCGGATCGAAGGCTCTTCAGCTTCATGGTGCCGCCATGGAACGCCCTCGAGAGGCACCGCCCATGCGCCTCATCGCCGCCGCCATCGTGCTTGCCGCCGGTCTTGCCGGCGCCTCCGCCCAGGGGCTTCTCGGCCAGGAGAAGCAGATCCTGCCGATGGTCAGCGACAGCTGGGTCGCCTTCCGTGATTATGACGGCAAGCAGTGGATCTACTTCACCACGCTGGTCACCTATCATTGCGGCCTGTCGGAAATCCGCTACTCGATCGATTCCGACGCTCTCGACAAGCGCTTTCCGCTGCCCGCCTGCGACAGGCAGCGGCCGAACGCCATCGATCCGGTCGAAAACCCGCCCTATCTGACGTTCCGCCGCGGCAGCGCCCGGCAGGTCATGGTGCAGGTCGTCTTCAGCGACGGCGAGGTGAGCGAGGCCCATCGCTACGCGCCCTGCGACAATCCCGGCGACAGCGCCTGCGCGGTTCTGGCCGCGACGCCGCTGCCCGATGACGATGCCCCAATCCTGCCATCGGCGCCTGATCGAAACGTGTTCGGCCAACGGCAGGGACAAGGGCAGCGATAGCCATGAAGAATCGGGTCTTCGACTGGGTGCGGGCGCTCGCCGGCGCCGCCTTGCTGACATTCGTCCTGAAGACGGTGGCCTTCGCCACCTATTACATTCCCTCCGAAAGCATGGTGCCGACGCTGGAGGTCGGCGACCGCCTGATCGCCACCAAGTTCGACTACGGCTACGGGCCCGATTCGGCCCCGCTGGTCACGCTGCCGCCCTTCCCGTCCAGGGACGGCCGCCTGTTCGGCAGCCTGCCGCAGCGCGGCGACATCGTGATCTTCCGCCATCCGATGACCGGCGAGACGCTGATCAAGCGCGTCATCGGGCTCCCCGGCGACAGCATCCGCATCAGCCGGGGCCGCCTCGCCATCAACGGCGCAGAGGTGCCGCGCCGTGAGGTGCGCAGCTATGCCTACAAGCAGTATGCCGGCCCGCCGGTCACCGTCACCGAATATGAGGAGACGCTGCCCGGCGGCCGCGTCCACCCGATCATCATGCGCTCCGACGATGCCCCGCAGGAGAACACCGGCACCTATGTCGTGCCGCCCGAGCATCTGTTCATGATGGGCGACAACCGCGACAATTCCGCCGACAGCCGCTTCGCCGAGCTGGGCTACGTGCCGGTGGAAAACCTGATCGGCCGCTCGCGGCTGATCCTCTATTCGCTGCACCAGTGCCGGGCTGAGCCGGGGCTCACCTGCGCCCCGCGCCGCTATCTGACCGGCCTCGACTGATCGTCGCGGCCCGCCTCAGCCGCCGAGACCGAAGGCGGCCAGCGCCGCCATGTTGACGATGTCGGAGTCCTTCGAGCCCATCGAGACGATCTGCACCGGCTTGTCGAGGCCGACCAGCAGCGGGCCGATCACCGTCGAGCCGCCCAGCTCCTGCACCATCTTGGTGGCGATCGACGCCGAGTGATAGGCCGGCATCACCAGCACGTTGGCCGGGCCTGACAGCCGGCAGAACGGGTAGGCGGCCATCAGCTTCGGATTGAGCGCCACATCCGCCGCCATTTCGCCGTCATATTCGAAGGCGGCGCGGCGCTCGTCGAGGATTTCCACCGCCCGGCGCACCTTCTTGGCGCGCTCGCCTTCCGGCTGGCCGAAGGTCGAATAGGCGAGCAGTGCCACCCGCGGCGTATAGCCCATGCGGGTCGCCACGCCGGCGGCCTCCTCGGCGATGTCGGCCAGCTCCTCCGGGCTCGGCATGTCGTGCACGGCGGTATCGGCGACCAGCACCAGGCGGCCGCGCGCCAGCACCATGGAGATGCCGATCACCTTGTGTCCCGGCTTCGGATCGATCGCCCGGCGCACGTCTTCCAGCACCGTCGAATAGTTGCGCGTCACGCCGGAGACCATGGCGTCGGCGTCGCCGAGCGCCACCATGCAGGCGCCGAAATGGTTGCGGTCGGAATTGACCAGGCGCTGCACGTCGCGGAAGAGGTATCCCTTGCGCTGCAGGCGGGCGTAGAGGAAGTCGGTATATTCGGCGTTGCGCGTCGACAGCCGCGCATTGTTGATCTCCACCCCTTCGCGCAGATCGATGCCGGCCCGCTCGGCGGAAGCGCGCACCGTCTCCTCGCGGCCGATCAGGATGGCGGTGCCCAGCTTGCGGGAAACGAAGCTCGCCGCGGCGCGGATCATCTGCTCTTCCTCGCCCTCGGCGAAGACGACACGTTTCGGCGTCCGCTGCACGCGCTGGAAGATGCGCTGCAGCGTGCCGACGATCGGGTCGCGGCGCGCCGACAGCTGCACCTTGTAGAGCGCCATGTCCCCGATCGGCCGGCGCGCCACGCCGGTTTCCATCGCCGCCCTGGCGACCGCCGCCGGCACCTCCGAAAGCAGGCGCGAATCGAAGGGCACCGGGATGATGTAATGCGGGCCGAATTTCGGCCTGACCCCCTGATAGGCCGCGGCCACCTCGTCGGGCACGTCCTCGCGCGCCAGCGCGGCAAGCGCCTCGGCCGCCGCCACCTTCATCTCCTCGTTGATGGTGGTGGCGCGCACGTCGAGCGCGCCGCGGAAGATGTAGGGAAAGCCCAGAACGTTGTTGACCTGGTTGGGATAGTCGGACCGTCCGGTGGCCACGATCGCGTCCTCGCGGATGGCGGCGACCTCCTCCGGCGTGATCTCCGGGTCGGGATTGGCCATGGCGAAGATGATCGGCTGCGGCGCCATCGAGCGGATCATGTCCGGGGTGAAGGCGCCCTTGACCGACAGGCCGTAGACGACGTCGGCGCCGGCAAGAGCGTCGGCCAGCGTGCGCGCCTCGGTCTTCACCGCATGCGCCGCCTTCCACTGGTTCATGCCCTCCGTGCGGCCCTGATAGATGACGCCCTTGGAATCGCACAGCGTGATGTTTTCGGGCTTCACGCCAAGCGAGCGCGCCAGCTCGATGCAGGCGATGCCGGCGGAGCCGGCGCCGTTGCACACCAGCCTGGTCGTGGCCATGTCGCGCCCGGTCAGGTGCAGCGCGTTGATGAGGCCCGCCGTCGCGATGATCGCGGTGCCGTGCTGGTCGTCATGGAAGACCGGGATGTCCATCAGCTCGCGCAGGCGCGATTCGATGATGAAGCATTCCGGCGCCTTGATGTCCTCCAGGTTGATGCCGCCGAAGGTGGGGCCGAGGAAGCGCACGCAATTGACGAATTCGTCGACATCCTCGGTCGACACTTCCAGGTCGATCGAATCGACGTCGGCGAAGCGCTTGAACAGCACCGCCTTGCCTTCCATCACCGGCTTGGCGGCGAGCGGCCCGAGATTGCCCAGTCCGAGGATCGCCGTGCCGTTGGTGATCACCGCCACCAGGTTGCCGCGCACGGTATAGTCGAAGACGCTCGCCGGATTTTCGGCGATCGCCTTCACCGGCACGGCCACGCCCGGCGAATAGGCCAGCGACAGGTCGCGCTGGGTCGCCATCGGCTTGCTTGGCGTGATCTCGAGCTTCCCCGGCCGTCCGTCGGCGTGGAAGTGCAGGGCTTCCTGATCGGTGAAGGAAGGGCCTGCCTTGGCAGGCTTATCGTCTGCGGCCATTGATGCGTGTTTCCCGGGCGAGCGGGCGCGTTGGCCGCGCCTTTTGACTTTGGCGCGGGACCATATCACCGGCTTCGCCGATAACAAGCGCGCTCGATTGACCGGAGGTCAGGGTCCGCTTGGCCTGCACTCCGCCGCACCGGTTCGCGGCCGCATCGACCGCCGAACGCGCGATTTCCGCGCCGCCCCGGTCACTCGGCTGGCACCACGTCAAGGTGCAGTGTTGCCGTCGCGCAACCGGCGATAACCATTATGACCCAAGCGGGTGGAACCGCATTGTGGCAACCTATGCGCTAGTATATTAATCAATCGTTAACGCGGCGGGTTTGGCAATTTTCGACACAATACTGCAACGGGAACCGGGGAGTGGGTCAGATGAAAGCAAACAGTTTCAAGGTAATATTGGCGACGTCGGCAAGCATCGCTGCGATGGTTCTTGCGACGCAGGCCTTCGCGGGCAATGGCAATGAAGTCTATGTAACTCAGTCACATCCTACTGCGAACAACGACTTTACGGCGACTCAGGACGGCAACTACAATCTCATCGGCGCGCAGCACCAAAATTTCGGATCCGTTGTGTATTACTTCAGGCAGGGCGGAGGTGGCAGCAACACTGCCGATCTCTACCAGAAGGGCAACCACAACAAGATCGGCTATGACGCGTCGGGCAGTCCGGAGGCAGCCTTCTATCCTGGCACTACTTTCCTGGGCCAGAGCGGCAACGGCAACGCCGTGGCTGTCTATCAGCAGGGCTCCGGTGGCGGCGATAATGGCTACAACCGCCTCGGCATCCTCACCCAGACGGGGGCCGGGAACGACGCCACATTGGCGCAGACCGGTGACCGCAACCAGGTGGAGAGCCTGACGCAGAACGGCGGCAGCACCGGCGGTCACAACATCGCCAAGGTCACCCAGCTCGGCAGCGACAACGGCGGAACGGGGGTCACGGTTCCCTTCTACATCGCCGACTTGCTGGCCGCGCACAGCGTGGACGAGGTCAACCCGACACCGCCGCCTGCCCACATACCCTTCGTCGTCAGCCCGCTTGGCGTGGACGGCGTTAACTTGAACGCGCTCGCCAATCTCGATCAGGCCGGCAGCTACAATCTCGCCATGCTTGGCTTCGAGGGCAATGGCAACCGCTTCAATGTCACCCAGCTCAGCGACGAGGGTGCGGCGCACTACGCCGGAGGTGGCAGCGGAACCGATGAAGGCAACACGTTCCTGGCCGGCAAGAACGGTCGTGATGTCAAGTCAGGGGCTGCCTCGCTGCTCAGCAACCTCGCCGGCGACGGCAATTACATCTATGGCTATCAGAACGGCAGCGGCAACTCCGTGGCGCTCAGCGGCTATGGCGCGGTGGTGAATAATGCCGTGTTCCTGGTGAGCCAGAGCGGTGTAGGTGGTGTTGGAACGACCGGCTTCGGCAACGAAGTCGAATGGACCATCAAATCCGGTGCCACCTTCGAAGCGATCCAGCTCGGCGACGACAACACCGTGACCGGCGGGCAGACCGGCTGCTGTTTGCCCAGCACCGTCCTGACCTATCAGACGGGGTCCGGCAACACGATCACGGCCATGGCCGGCAACGGGACCTATGGTTCGCTGATCGATCTGTATCAGCAGGGCACGTCCAACTGGTTCTACGCCAAGACTGAAGGCGGGTCGCAAGTCATCACGGGAACGCAGATCGGCATGTCGAATGTCGCCGATGTCCGCCAGTACGGCTCCGGCAACACGATCAACATCTCACAGCACTGACCTCCTGATCTGAGGTCATGCTGAGGGCGCGAAGTCTGTGGCCCGTTCCGTTGCATCAGTGCTGTCACGTGCGCCCGGCATCATGCCGGGCGCAGCCCTGCTGATGTTGGGTGTCATGGCGCACGATTCCATCGCGGCCGAGACCCATCGCGTTCTTGCCGAAGCGCAGAAGGCGGGCCTGCGCTGCGTCCTCGTCGAGTCCGGGTCCGGCGGTACGCTTCGCCTTTCGGGCGAAATATCCGCCGAGCCGCCGCTTGCCGGTGACTATCGCTTCACCGTCCGCAAGACATCGCAGGCCGGCAGCGCGGACGTGCGCCAGGGAGGCGCGTTTTCGGTCGGCGCCGGCGAAGACGGTGTCGGTGGGCCTGTTCGCCACCAACGATCAGCCGGCGAGCGCCTATGCGCTCAGCCTCGTCGTCACGGTCGACGGCGAGGAGAAATGCCGTGTCACCTATGACGGGCCGGTCGCGACCGGCCGGGAGGGCTAGTGCGATGCGTAAACTGTTTTCGACGTTTCTCATTCTGGCGGCCGCTGCCTGCTGGCCGCTCGCCGCGCGTGCGGACAATTCCGTCTACATCGATCAGGTGGTCGGAAACGTCCTCGGCGCGGTCTTCGACGGGCTGTCCGCGACGGGACCGTCCGGTGGCCTGTCGCTGCCCCTGCATGCGCCGCACGTCGGCAGTGTCGTCGTCGGCCACCAATACGGCAACCACAACACGGCCAACCTCGACGTCCACAGCGGCAACGCCGCCTGGGCCGAGCAGCACGGCGCCGACAACACCACATCGATCGATGCCGGCGGCAGCGGCAACAGCATCGCTGCGCTGCAGGTCGGCAACGGCAACACGTCGAACCTGGCCACCAGCGGATACGGCAACGTCCTGCTCCAGGCACAACTCGGCAGCTACAACGACGCCAGCCTCGCTCTGACCGGCAATCACACGATCGTGCTGCAGACGCAGGTCGGCAACGGTCTCCACTTCGACCTGTCCGATCTCGGCCCGCTGCCGAGCAACAGGCTCATCATCATCAGACAGACGCGCAATCATTGAGGTGTCGCGATGTTCCGTATTGCTTTCTTTGCCATAGCCGCCCTGGCATTCGTGCCGGCCGCCGGCGCCAGCCCCCTGGTCTATCAGCCGGTGAATCCGCTCTTCGGCGGCTATACCGGCAACGGCCCGACGCTGCTCTCCGAGGCCCAGGCGCAGAACTCATTCGGCAGCGTGTCTTCGGCGCTCGCCTCGGCAATCTCGAGCGCGACGCAGACGCCATCGCAGCAGTTCGCCGCCACCATCCAGAGCCGCCTGCTCTCGGCGCTGGCCGACCAGATAACCAACGCCATCTTCGGCGAGGATCCCCAGCAGAGCGGCACCTACACGATCGAGGGAACCACCATCTCGTTCGATCACGTCAACGGCAATATCGAGCTGACCATCAACGATGGCACATCGACGACGACGATAACGCTCCCGGCAATCTGACCGTGGCCGGCCGCTATCAACAGGGAGATTGCCAGATCAGGGAACACGGCCGGGGCAACGCGCATTCGTCAGCGTTCATTGGGCAGATACGGGGGTAGCATGCGTCTCAAGTTTTCCGTGAGGTGGCCGCTCGGCCTCTCGATCGTCGGCGCGCTGGCGCTTCTTGCTCCCCTGTCCGCGTGCGGCACATCCAAATCCCTTTTGCATCAGGCGGCGATTGTGCAGCCCGAGACGGGCCCCGGGGCGAGCTTGTCCAATCTGCCGCCGCCGGAGCGGAAGGTCGATGTCGCCGTCTATGAATTTCCGGACCTGACCGGCAAGAACGAGCCCAACGACACCATCGCGCTCTATTCGCGGGCGGTCACCCAGGGTGCGGTCGCCTTCGTCATCGATGCGCTGCGCAATACCGGCGACGGGTTGTGGTTCGACGTGGTCGAACGCAGCAGCCTGAAGGACCTCCTCCAGGAGCGCCAGCTCATCCGGGCGACGCGCACCGAGACCCAGGGCGACAAGGCGGAGCCGTTGCCGGCGATCCGCTTTGCCGGCGTCATCCTCGCCGGGGGCATCGTCGGCTACGACGCCAATACGACGACCGGCGGCATCGGCGCGAACTACCTCGGTATTGGCGCCGACATGAAGTATCGGCGCGACGTGGTCACCGTCGGCATGCGCATCGTCTCCGTGCTGAGCGGCGAGGTTCTCTTGAGCGTGACCACGACGAAGACGATCTATTCGGTCGGCCTGAGCAGCAGCGTCAACAAGTTTGTCGCCGTCGATCAACTTCTCCAGGCGGAGGCCGGATTCACCCACAACGAGCCCACCCAGCTCGCCGTTCGCGAGGCCATCGAACTGGCCGTGTATTCCCTGATCGTCGAGGGTGCCGAACAGGGCCTGTGGCATTTCCAGAACCGTCCGTTCGAGCAGACGGTGATCGAGCGTTACCGCGATCGCACCGCCAAGCACAAATCGCCGACACTGACCGACGCACCCGCGGCGAAGCCGGCCGTCGCTAGCGCTGAACAATGATCGCCGTGTTGCCGGCGCCGGACTGATCGACGACTACGCGATTGTCGTTGCCGGACTGCCAGACCGAAATGCGCTGGCCGGTGCCCCGCTGGCTGGCGATGACCTCATTGTCATAGCCTTGCTGGACGACCTGCAATTGCGCCTGGCCGTCGTGGGACCATCGCACGGCATTTCCCGCCTGATCGCGCGTGGCCCGCTGACCGGGCCCGTCGGCGGCAGTGGCGGTGAAGATCACGCCGGGCGCGTGATCCTTTGGGCCAATCGTCGGATCGATCGCAGCCTGGGCAATGTAAACGCCGGCATCGGCCGCCAGCCCGGACTGGGGAAACAGGAGGACGAAAGCGAGCGCCATTGCGCGATACATGGTTCTGCTCCGGCGGGTGCAGGTCAGACGGCCACCAAGATTGCGTTCAACCGGTTAATACCCGAATAACGTGCAGCCGCTCGACTACTGCGCGTCACCGGCGTGCCGAGCTAATGCCCAGATCGCGCCACGCGACTTTGCTTTACCAGCCACAATTCGCAGCTATAGTTCTCGTTCATTGCGGCAGCTACACCTGTGAAGGCGATTCCCCCCTTCGCAATTCGCGGACGGTCCACTGCTCATGCAGCGCTGGTTTCTGAGCTATAATTCGATTGATCTGCCGGTAGTCGAGCAACTCGACACCCTCCTGCGCAGCCAGATACCCGACACCGAGATTTTCTTCGCGCCGAAGACGCTTCGTGCCGGCGGCTATTGGCTGCCGAAGCTTGCCGAAGCCATCGCCGATGCCGGCGCCTTCGTCCTCTATGTCGGCGAGAACGGTCTCGGTCCCTGGCAGGTGATCGAGTATTACGAGGCGCTCGACAAGCGGGTGAAGCAACCCGACTTCCCCATCGTCCTGGTTCTGCTCGATGGCCGCCCGGCGCCCGGCCTGCCCTTCCTGCGCCAGCTCCACTGGATCGTCACCCCCGATCCGGCTTCCGCCGATACCATCGGCAAGCTGAAGGACGCCACCACCGGCGGCGGCGCCCGGCCCGGCGAATTGTGGCGCTACACCGCGCCCTATCGCGGCCTTGCCTCGATGACCGAGGCCGACAGCGATTTCTTCTTCGGGCGCGAGCAGGAAACCATCGATGTGCTCGGCGCCGTCGCCGAGGGCAAGGAGCGCCTGGCCGTGCTCATCGGCAATTCCGGCGTCGGCAAGTCGTCGCTGGCCCAGGCCGGCGTGCTCGGCGCCCTGAAGCGCCAGGCCTGGCCGGAAGGCATCCCCGAGGCAACGCCGTGGCCGGCTGTCTTCAGCGGCAGCCGCGGCTGGTGCTTCCTCAAGATGCAGCCGGGCACCGACCCCATCAAGGCGCTGGTCGAGCCCTTCCTCAAGACCTGGCAGATCGATTCGACCGATCCGAAATGGGAGGAGCGGCGCTCCGACTGGATCGGCGCGCTCACCACCGGCAAGGCCACCCTCTCCGGCCTGCTCGATGCCACCGAGCGCCGCTACGAGGAGCTCGGCCAGCCCAGGCCGCCGGCCTTCTTCCTCTATGTCGACCAGGGCGAGGAGCTCTACGTCCGCTCCGAGGAGGCGCAGCGCGACGCCTTCTCGCGCCTTCTCGCCGATGCGGTTCCCGATCCGCGCCTCTACGCCATGATGAGCCTGCGCTCCGATTTCTTCGGCGCCCTGCAGAACGACCAGCCGCTGTTCGCCGTCCACCGCCAGATCAACCTGCCGCCGCTGCGCGAGGCCGAACTGCGCCAGGTGGTCTCGAAGCCGGCGGCGCTGCTCTCGGCACGCTTCGAGAGCGACAAGCTGTGCGACGATCTCGCCCGCCGCGCGGCGGAGGAATCGGCGCGCGACGCCGGCGCCCTGCCGCTGCTCTCCTATCTGCTCGACGACATGTGGACCGACATGGTCCGCCGCGGCGACGGCGTCATGCGCCTGCCGCCCCAGGCCATGGAACTCGGCGGCGTGCTCGCCGAGCGCGCCGATGCCTTCCTCGCCCGCGAGCCTCGGGCCGAGGAGCCGCTGCGCCGCCTGCTCACCCTCAAGCTCGCCACCGTGCGCGAGGATGGCGAGCCGACCCGGCGCCGCGCCCTGCGCTCCGAGTTCGGCGAGGACGAATGGCGCCTGGTCTCCGAGCTTGCCGACCATCCCCATCGCCTGCTCATCACAGCCACGCCGGAGGGCGGCGAGACCTATGCCGAGGTTGCCCACGAGGCGATCTTCAAGCGCTGGGGCAAGCTGCGCGGGTGGATCGCCGCCGAGCGCGAGTTCCTCTCCTGGCGCAGCCGCCTGGAGGGCGCCCGCCGGGCGTGGGAGGCGGCGCCGGCCCATGCCTGCAACGATGCCCTGCTCATGGGCCTGGCGCTCGGCGAGGCGCAGCAATGGCTGGCGCGCCGGGCCGAGGACCTGCCGTCGGTCGATCGCGCCTTCATCGAGAAGAGCACCGAGCGCGAGGTCCACGAGCACGAGGAACGCGAACGCGAGCGCGAGCAGCGCGACAGGCTTCGCCGGCGCATGCTCCAGGTCGCCGTGGCGGCGCTGGTGGTGGTCACCGGCCTGGCCGGCTTCTCGCTGTTCGAGATGTTCGATGCCAACCGCCAGCGCACCGCCGCCGAGCACCAGCGCGGGGTGGCCGAGGAGCAGAAGGTGCTGGCCGAGGAGCAACGCAGCATCGCTGTCCAGCGCCAGAAGGAGGCCGAGCAGCAGCAGCGCGTCGCCGAGACGGCGACCAGGGAAGCGCAGGCCCAGAAGGCGCGCGCCGAGCGCAGCTTCTCGGCTGCCAAGGTTGCCCTCGACAAGCTCATCTTCGATGTCGCCGGCGATCTCGGCGTCGTCGCCGGCCTGCGCGTCGACACCATCCGCACCATCCTCGACACCGTCAGCCAGACGATCGACGAGCTCGCCCAGTCGGCGCCCGACGATACCGAGCTGCAACGCAGCCGCTCGGCCATGTTCAACATGTTCGTCGATACCTACCTCGCCGCCGGCGACGTCAACGACGCCGTTCATGCCGCGCAGGAAAGCCTCGACATTGCGCGCAGGCTCTTTGCCGCCGCGCCCGACGATGTCGGCGCCGAGCGCGACGTTTCCATCAGCCTGGAGAAATTGGGCGACGTCAGGATTCAGGCTGGCGACACCGAGGGCGCTCTTGACGCCTATCAGGAGCGCCTGGCCTTCGCCCGCCGCCTGTTGACCCACGACGCCAAGAGCCTCCGGGCGAAGCGCGACCTGTCGGTCAGCCTCAACAAGGTCGGCGACGTGCGCCTGCGCGCCGGCGACCAGGATGGCGCGCTGGCCGCCTACAGTGAAGGCCTCGATATCGCGCGCGACCTCGCCAGGCAGGAGCCCGACAATGCCGAGGCCCGGCGCGACGTCTCCGTCAGCCTGACCAAGGTCGGCGACGTGAAGATCGAGGTCAGCGACTACGACGCCGCCCTTGCGGTCTACCAGGAAGCCCTCGACATGCGTCGCAAGCTGTCGGATGCCTATCCCGGCAATGCCCAGATGCTGCGCGATGTCTCGGTCAGCCTCACCCGCCTCGGCGACGTCAAGCTGAAGAAGAAGGATTCCGAAGGCGCGCTCGAGTCCTACCAGCAGAGCCTGGCGCTTGCCCGCCGGCTGGCGCTGATGGATTCCGGCAATGCCCAGGCCCAGCGCGACGTGTCGGTCAGCCTCAACAAGGTCGGCGACATGCAGCTCGACGACAAGGATCGCGAGGGAGCCTACGCCACCTATACCGAGAGCCTCAATATCGCCCGCCACCTGGCTGTGAGCGATCCCGGCAACGCCCAGGCGCAGACCGACCTCGTCGTGTCGCTGTCGCGTGTCGCCGATGTTTCCGACGAACCCGAGCCGCTCTATCGCGAGTGTCTCGACATCCTCCACGGTCTCGATGGCCAGGGGCGCCTGAGCCCGGAGCAGAAGGGCTGGATCACCTGGCTCAACAACCAGATCGACGCGTTGAAGGCCCCGCCGCCGGAGAAGACGCCGGCGAAGAAATCGTGACCGCGCGCTCCGGCGCGCCCGCCTGAGGGAAGGCGCTGGCTTGTGGGCTGAGACAACCGCCCGTCGAACCGCCGGGCGGCATCTGCTAGCTTCCGCCCCATGGATTTCCCCGCCGCCGCCCCCAAGGCCGCTTCCGCGCCGGCCGCCGAGCTTGTCGCCGCCACGCCGATGATGGCGCAATATCTGGAGATCAAGGCGGCCAATCCCGATTGCCTGCTTTTCTACCGCATGGGCGATTTCTACGAGATGTTCTTCGGCGACGCCGAGGTCGCCTCGCGCGCGCTGGGCATCGCCCTCACCAAGCGCGGCAAGCATCTCGGCGACGACATCCCCATGTGCGGCGTGCCGGTCCACGCCGCCGACCAGTACCTGCAGAAGCTGATCGCGCTCGGCCACCGCGTTGCCGTCTGCGAGCAGGTCGAGGACCCGGCGGAGGCGAAAAAGCGCGGCTCCAAGTCGGTGGTCCGCCGCAATGTCATCCGTCTGGTCACGCCGGGCACGCTGACCGAGGACGCGCTGCTTTCGGCGTCCCGCAACAATTATCTCGCCGCGGTCGCCCGCCAGCGCGGCGGCGCGGCGGAGGCGGACGCCTTCGCGCTCGCCTGGATCGACATCTCCACCGGCGAGTTCCGCGTCGCTGCGAGCGACCGGGCGCGGCTTGCCGCCGATCTCGCCCGCATCGACCCGAGCGAGGTGCTCGTCGCCGATGCTGCCTTCGCCGACGCCGATCTCGCTGCCGTCTGGCGGGCTCTGCCGGCCGCCGTCACGCCGCTGTCGGCCGCCTTCTTCGACAGTGCCACGGCGGGCGAACGGCTTGCCGCCTATTACGGCGTCGCCAGCCTCGATGGCTTCGGCGCCTTCTCCCGCGTCGAGATCGCCGCCGCCGCGGCGGCGCTCGCCTATGTCGAGAAGACCCAGTTGGGCGCCCGCCCGCCGCTTGAGCCGCCGGCCCGCGAATCGACCGGCGAGGTCATGCTCATCGATGCCGCCACCCGCGCCAATCTCGAGCTTGTCAGCACGCTCTCCGGCGAGCGTCGCGGCAGCCTCATTGCCGCCATCGATCGCACGGTCACCGGCGGCGGCGCCCGTTTGCTCGCCCGCCGCCTGGCCGGTCCCTCCACCGACCCGGCGGTGATTGCCGGCCGCCTCGATTCGATCGCCTGGATGCTGGCCGATGGCGACCGTCGCCAGCAGGTCCGTGCGGCGCTGTCCGCCGCACCCGACCTTTCCCGCGCCTTGTCGCGCCTCAAGCTCGATCGCGGCGGCCCGCGCGATCTCGCCGCGATAGGCGATGCGCTCGACGCGGCGGCGAGCGTCCTTGCCGTGCTGGGGGAGGGGGAAGAGAAAGAAGAGCCGTTGCCAACCGAACTGGCATCCGTCGCCGAGGCGCTCGCCCGCCGGCCGGCGGCGCTCGGCGCAGAGCTGGCCGCGGCGCTCGCCGACGAGCTACCGCATTTGAAGCGCGACGGCGGTTTCGTCCGCGCCGGCTGCCGTGCCGAACTCGACGAGGCGCGCCACCTCCGCGATGAGAGCCGCCGCGTCATCGCCGGCCTCCAGGCGGGCTATGCCGCCGATACCGACATCCGCAATCTGCGCATCAAGCACAACAACGTGCTCGGCTATTTCATCGAGGTCGGCGCCGGCAACGCCGAGCGCATGATGAGCCCGCCGCTCAATCAACGCTTCATCCACCGCCAGACGCTGGCGAGCGCCGTCCGCTTCACCACCACCGAGCTCGCCGACCTCGAGGCCAAGATCGCCGGTGCCGCCGACCGGGCGCTTGCCATCGAACTGGCGGTCTTCGACCAGCTCACCGCCGCGGTCGTTGCCGAGCAGGCGGCGCTGCAGGCGGTCGCCGACGGTCTCGCTCTGCTCGATGTCGCCGCCGGCCTCGCCGTTCTGGCCGAGGCCGAGGCGTATTGCCGGCCGCTGGTCGACCGCTCGCTCGCCTTCCATGTGGAGGGTGGCCGCCATGCGGTGGTCGAGCAGGCGCTGAGATCCGGCAATGAGGGCGCCTTCGTCGCCAACGATTGCGATCTGGGCAGCCGCGATGCGGAAGGCGCCGGCCGCATCTGGCTGGTCACCGGGCCCAACATGGCCGGCAAATCAACCTTCCTGCGCCAGAACGCGCTTATCGCCGTTCTTGCCCAGATCGGCTCCTACGTGCCGGCACGCGCCGCCCATATCGGCGTCGTCGACCGGCTCTTCAGCCGCGTCGGCGCCGCCGACGATCTCGCCCGCGGCCGCTCCACCTTCATGGTCGAGATGATCGAGACCGCCGCCATCCTCAATCAGGCCGGCCCGCATGCGCTGGTCATCCTCGACGAGATCGGCCGCGGCACCGCCACCTTCGACGGCCTGTCGATCGCCTGGGCGGCGGTCGAGCATCTCCACGAAGTCAACCGCAGCAGAGCCCTGTTCGCCACCCACTATCACGAGCTGACGGCGCTCGCGCACCGTCTGCCACGCCTCGACAATGTCACCGTGCGCGTCAGGGAGTGGAAGGGCGAGGTCATCTTCCTGCACGAGATCGCGCCCGGCGCCGCCGACCGCTCCTACGGCATCCAGGTCGCCCGCCTCGCCGGCCTGCCCGCCGCCGTTGTCGCCCGCGCCCGCGAGGTGCTGAAGCAGCTCGAAGCCACCGACCGCACCGCGCCCGCCCACGCCCTCATCGACGACCTGCCGCTCTTCTCCGCCGCCCGTCCTGAGGAGCCGGCCGAGGAAGACCCGCTGGCGGCGCTCATCGACGCGCTCGCGCCCGACGAGCTCACCCCGCGCGAGGCGCTCGACGCGCTCTATCGGCTGAAGGCCGCCCGCCGCGGCAAGGACGGGGGTTGACCGCCGCCCGGCCGAAGCCGATACGAAGCCGCGCTTTTTCCGGGGAGACAAGAACAATGGCGCCGAGGGCGGGTGAATTTCTGTGGGGGGTGGCCAGCGCCGCCTATCAGATCGAGGGCGGCTGGGACAAGGACGGCCGCGGCCTTTCCAAATGGGACGTCTATACCAACGACTGGCACATCACCGAGCCGCAGATCGGCAGGAACGAGACCGGCAATGTCGCCATCAACGCCCATGACCGCGACCAGTATCTGAAGGACATCGCGCTCCTGAAGGAGCTCGGCGTCAACGCCTACCGCTTCTCGATCTCGTGGCCGCGTGTGCTGCCCGCTGGTATCGGCGCCGTCAACCGGCCCGGCATCGACTATTACTCCCGCCTCGTCGACGATCTCCTCGCCGCCGGCATCAAGCCGGTGGTCACTCTCTATCACTGGGATTTCCCTCAGGCGCTGCACGAGAAGGGCGGCTTCCACAATCGCGATGTCGTCGCCTGGTACACGGAATATGCCGTCACCGTCCTCAAGGCGCTCGGCGACCGGGTCGACACCTTCATCACCATGAACGAGCCCTTCATCGACCTGATGATGATGGACCTGATCGCGGAAAACGTCCGCGACGGCCGCCTGCCGCCCGAGCGCAGGACTGCCGCGCAATATGGCCGCCAGATTCCGGCGCTCCACAATCTCTTCGTCGCCGCTGCCGGCGCGACCGCCGAGTACCGCCGGCAGGGCTTCAAGGGCATGGTCGGCCTCGCCGCGCCGCTGTCGCCGGCCAGTGCTCTCGATCCGGATAACCCCGCCGACGTGGAGGCTGCCGCGGACTGGGAGCGCTTCCTCAACCGCTGGCCGCTCGATGCATCGATCAAGGGCATCTACGCGCCCGACGTGATGGAAACGCTCAACAAGCTCAATCCCGGCTTCACGGTATCGGACGCCGATCTCGCCACGCTCAAATCCGGCACCGTCGATTTCATCGGCGTCAATTTCTATGCGCCGACCTATGTCAGCTACGATCCGGACGACGCGCTCAACGCCCAGACCGGCAACAACCCGGACGCGGTCAAGGCCCATAACGGCCCGGTGCGCCCCGAGGCCCTGCACGATCTCCTCCTCTATATCCGCGACAATTACGGCGACCCGCCCATCATGATCACCGAGAACGGCGCCGGCTTCGGCGACCACGACGAGGTCATGGCCGATGGGATCGTCAAGGACCCGCTGAGGACCGATTATGTCCGCCGGCACATCGACGCGGTCCTCAAGGCGCGCGACGAGGGCGCCGACGTCATCGGCTACATGGAATGGTGCCCCTTCGACAATTTCGAATGGTGGCGCGGCTATGAGGCGCGTTTCGGCATGGTCCACGTCGATTTCGAGACCCAGAAGCGCACGCCCAAGCAGAGCTTCCGCGCCTATCGCGAGATCATTGCTGCGCACCGTCAGCCGCCGGCCGCCTGAGCGGCCCGCGGCAGGGCCGCATGGCTTTGGTCACGATTTCCGGCTAGGGTCCGCGCCGTCGAAAACCGTGGATTTGCGGGCACCATGACCAGAGCGCTTGCCGCTTCCGAAGCGCCGATTGACGGCGAGACCCTTGAGGCCGAGCTCACCGGGCTCGCCGGCAAGGCCGGCGAATTGTTGTCCGAGGAGCGCGCCGCCATCCTCGCCCATGTCCGCAAGGTCATGGCCGATGGCCGCGCCACCGCCGAGGCGCGGCTCAAGGCCGATGGCAAGGGTTCCTCCTGTGCCGCCTACCTGTCCGCCTTGCAGGATTCGATCATCCAGGCGCTCTACGGCCTGGCGACCGGCCATATCTATCTGACCGGAACGCGCAGCGCCGCCGAGCACATGGCGGTGATCGCCGTCGGCGGCTACGGCCGCGGCACGCTGGCGCCGGGTTCCGATGTCGATCTGCTCTTCCTGCTGCCCTACAAGCAGACGCCGTGGGGCGAGAGCGTCGTCGAGTTCATCCTCTATCTGCTCTGGGATCTCGGCCTCACCGTCGGCCACGCCACGCGCAGCGTCGATGAATGCGTGCGGCTCGCCCGCTCCGACATGACCATCCGCACGGCCGTGCTCGAAGCCCGCTACATCACCGGCGAGCGCCCCCTCTACGATGCCCTGGTCACCCGCTTCGACAATCAGGTGGCCAAGAACACCGGCCCGGAATTCATCGCCTCCAAGCTCGCCGAGCGCGACCAGCGCCACCGCCAGCAGGGCGCCACCCGCTATCTGGTCGAGCCCAACGTCAAGGAGGGCAAAGGCGGTCTCCGCGACCTCCAGACCCTGTTCTGGATCGGCAAATATTTCTATCGCGTGCGCTCGCGTGACGATCTGGTCAAGGCCGGCGTCTTTTCGCGCGCCGAGCTGCGCCTCTTCCGCAAGGCGGAGGATTTTCTGTGGGCGGTACGCTGCCACCTGCATTTCCTCACCGGCCGCGAGGAGGAGCGCCTGTCCTTCGACGTCCAGCGCGAGATGGCCCGCCGTCTCGGCTACACCGCCCATCCCGGGCTGGAAGACGTCGAACGCTTCATGAAGCACTACTTCCTGGTCGCCAAGGATGTCGGCGACCTGACGCGCATCTTCTGCGCCGCGCTCGAGGAGCATCACGGCAAGTCGCCGCCGGTGCTCAACCGCCTCTTCGGCCTGCCCGCCCGCCGTCGCCACAAGATTCCCGGCTCCACCGATTTCATCGTCGATAACGACCGCATCAACGTCGCCGACGACGAGGTCTTCGTTCGCGATCCGGTCAACCTCATCCGCCAGTTCCATCTGGCGGATCGCTACGACCTCGCCTTCCACCCGGATGCCATGCAGCTCACCTCGCGCTCGCTCGGCCTGATCAATGCCAAGGTGCGCGAGGACGAGGAGGCCAATCGCCTCTTCCTCGAGATCCTCGCCTCGAAGCGCAATCCCGAGGCCGTGCTGCGCCGCATGAACGAGACCGGCGTGCTCGGCAAGTTCGTCCGCGATTTCGGCCGCATCGTCGCGATGATGCAGTTCAACATGTATCACCACTACACCGTCGACGAGCACCTCATTCAGGCGGTCGGCATGCTCGCCGGCATCGAGCGCGGCGACGGCGACGAGGCCCATTCGCTCGCCCACGATCTCGTGGCCGACATCCAGGACCGCGAGGTCCTCTACGTCGCCATATTCCTGCACGACATCGCCAAGGGCCGCCCCGAGGACCATTCCATCGCCGGCGCCCGCGTCGCCCGGCGCCTCTGCCCGCGCTTCGGGCTCGACAAGGCGCAGACCGAGACCGTCGCCTGGCTGATCGAGCAGCACCTCACCATGAGCATGGTCGCCCAGTCGCGCGACCTCAACGACCGCAAGACCATCCTCGATTTCGCCGCCGTCGTGCAGTCGCTGGAGCGGCTCAAGATGCTGACCGCGCTCACCGTCGCCGACATCAAGGCGGTCGGCCCCGGCGTGTGGAACGGCTGGAAGAGCCAGTTGCTGCGCACGCTCTATTTCGAGACCGAACCGGTCATCACCGGCGGCCACAGCCAGATCAGCCGCGACAAGCGCGTCGCCGCCGCCAGGAACGAGCTCGCCGACAACCTCGCCGACTGGCCGGTCCGCGAGCGCACCGCCTATCTCAAGCGCCACTATTCGGCCTACTGGCTGCGCGTCGACCTGGCCCGCAAGATCGCCCACGCCGCCTTCATCCGCGAGGCCGACAAGGCCGGCCGCACGCTTGCCACCGCCGTTACCCCGCAGCCCGACGCCGGCATCACCGAGATCACGATTCTGGCGCCCGATCACCCGCGCCTGCTGTCGATCATCGCCGGTGCCTGCACCGCCGCCGGCGCCGATATCGTCGACGCCCAGATCTTCACCACCACCGACGGACGGGCGCTCGATTCGATCTCGATCCACCGCGAGTTCGACGACGAGGCCGACGAGCACCGCCGCGCCCGCCGCGTCGGCGATCTGATCGAGCAGGCGTTGTCCGGCGCCGTGCGGCTACCCGAGGTCATCGCCCGCAAGGTGCAGCGCCGGCCGCGCATCGGCGCCTTTTCGCTGGAGACCGCGATCGCCATCAACAATGCGCTGTCGAACCGCTTCACCGTCGTCGAAACCTCCGGGATCGATCGTCCGGGTCTCCTCTACGACCTGACGCGGGTGATCTCCGACCTCAACCTCAACATCAACTCGGCCCACATCGCCACCTTCGGCGAGCGCGCCGTCGACGTCTTCTATGTGACCGACCTCACCGGCGCCAAGATCGCCAACGGCAACCGCGAAGCGGCGATCCGCCGGCATTTGCGCGCCGCCTTCGATGGCGAGCCGGCCAAGCCCGAGCCGCCGCCGCGCCCGAGGAAGCGCGAGCCGGCATAGGCGTCGGGGTCATGTCGCTCTTCAGGAATTTCGTAACCGTAGGCGGCGCCACCGCGTCGAGCCGGGTACTCGGTTTCGTCCGCGACATGTTCATCGCCGCCGCCCTCGGCACCGGGCCGGTCGCCGACGCCTTCTTCGTCGCCTTCCGCTTTCCCAACCTGTTCCGCCGGCTGTTCGCCGAAGGCGCCTTCAACTCCGCCTTCGTGCCGCTTTTCGCCAAGGCGCTGGAAGGCGACGGCGAGGCGGAGGCGCGACGCTTCGCCGAGGAGGCGCTGAGCGGCCTGCTGACGGCGCTCCTGGTCGTCACCGCGGTCATCGAGATCTTCATGCCGCTCTTCATGTACGTGCTGGCGCCCGGTTTCTCGGCCGATCCGCAGAAGTTCGACCTGGCGGTGCTGCTCACCCGCATCGCCTTCCCCTATCTCACCTTCGTCTCTCTGGTGGCGCTCTATAGCGGCATTCTCAACGCCCGCGGCCGCTTCGCCGTCGCCGCCTTCGCTCCGGCCCTCCTCAACGTCGTGCTCATCGCCACGCTGGTTGCGGTCTTCTGGTTCGGCCTTGCCAACACGCCGTCGGCCGGCGTCTGGCTGACCTGGGGAACGACCGTCGGCGGCATCGCCCAGCTTGCCTCTCTGGTCTGGGCGAGCGCCCGCGACGGCATGGTGCTCCGCCTCAGGCGGCCGCGCCTGACGCCGCGGCTGAGGCGCTTCGCGGCCCTTGCCCTTCCCGGCGTGCTCGCCGGCGGCATCACCCAGATCAACATCGTCATCGGCACCATGATCGCCTCGCTGGCGCCGGGTGCGGTGTCGTTCCTCTATTACGCCGACCGCGTCTATCAGCTGCCGCTCGGCATCGTCGGCATTGCCATCGGCATCGTTCTGCTGCCCGACCTGTCGCGGCATCTGCGCGCCGGCCGCCGCGATCTCGTCGATTTCACCCAGAACCGCGCGCTGGAATTCGCCATGGCGCTCACTCTGCCGGCCTCCGTGGCGCTGATCGTCATGGCGCATCCCATCATTGCGCTGCTCTTCCAGCGCGGCAGCTTCGACGCCGCCGATACCGCCGCCACCGCCGGCGCGCTGACCGCTTTTGCTGTCGGCCTGCCCGCCTTCGTTCTGGTCAAGGTGTTCTCGCCCGGCTTCTTCGCCCGCGAGGACACGCGCACGCCCATGTGGTTCGCCGGCATCACCGTCGCGGTCAACATCGCGGTGTCGCTGGCCCTCTTCCCCTGGCTCGCCCATGTCGGCATCGCCATCGCCACCTCGCTCTCCGGCTGGGTCAACATGGTTCTGCTCGCCGTCGCGCTCTATCGCCGCGGCCATTTCCATCTCGATTCGCTGCTTGTCCGGCGCGTCTCGCTGCTGGCGCTTGCTTCCGTGCTGATGGGCGCCTGCCTCTATGTCGCTCTCGGGCTGCTCGCCGGGCCGCTGGCCGGGGGCCTGCTTGCCCGCGCCGCCGCGGTGCTGGCGCTGGTTGCCGGCGGCATGGCCGTCTTTGCGCTTTTCTGCCAGCTCACCGGCGTGGTCGATTTCCGCCGCTTCATCCGCCGCGCCTGAGCCGCTTGCGCCCGGCCGCGTGCGCCGCTATTCCGGCCGCGCCAACTCGCGCCGAGGATCCAATCAGAGATGACCGAATTCACCCCCCGCGTCTTTTCGGGCGTTCAGCCGACCGGAAACCTCCACCTCGGTAACTATCTCGGCGCCATCAAGAATTTCGTCGCCCTGCAGCGCGATTTCGACTGCATTTATTGCGTCGTCGACCTGCACGCCATCACCGTGCCGATAACGTCTGGGGGGGCCCCAAGGAACTCGCCTCGGCCACCCGCCAGGTCACCGCCGCCTTCATCGCGTCCGGCATCGACCCGAAGAAGCATGTCGTCTTCAACCAGAGCCAGGTCTTCGCCCACGCCGAGCTTGCCTGGATTCTCAATTGCGTCGCCCGCCTCGGCTGGCTCAACCGCATGACCCAGTTCAAGGAGAAGGCCGGCAAGGACCGCGAGAACGCGTCCATCGGCCTGTTCGACTACCCGGTTCTGATGGCCGCCGACATCCTCGCCTATCGCGCCACCCACGTGCCGGTCGGCGAGGACCAGAAGCAGCACCTGGAACTGACCCGCGACATCGCCGCCAAGTTCAACAACGACTTTGCCGAATCGATCGCCGCACAAGGCCATGGCGATCAGTTCTTCCCCATCACCGAGCCGGTGATCACCGGCACCGCGACGCGCGTCATGAGCCTGCGCGACGGCACCAAGAAGATGTCGAAGTCGGACCCTTCCGACTATTCCCGCATCAACCTGACCGACGATGCCGACACCATTGCCCAGAAGGTGAAGAAGGCGAAGACCGACCCCGAGCCGCTGCCCTCCGAGATCGCGGGGCTGAAGAACCGTCCCGAGGCCGACAATCTCGTCGGCATCTACGCCGCGCTCGCCGGCGTATCGCGCGAGGCGGTTCTCAAGGATCACGGCGGGGCGCAGTTTTCCGCCTTCAAGCCGGCGCTGGCCGAGCTCGCCGTCGACAAGCTCGGGCCGGTCGCCGCCGAGATGCGCCGCCTGCTGGCCGATCCCGGCGCTATCGACCAGATCCTCAATGACGGCGCCGGGCGCGCCCGCGCCCTTGCCGAGCCGGTCATGCACGCCGTGCGCGATATCGTCGGTTTCGTCCAGCCGCGCTGACGGCCGGCGCTTTCTGGACCTGTTCGCAAAGTCTGACGCGCCGCTTGCCGGCCCGTCGGCCGAAATGCGATCATCGGCACCATGGCACTGAAACGCAAAAGCACCGAGGAGGGCCACCGGCGCAAGTTCCTGGTGGTCATCGACGATACGCCGGAATGTTCCCGCGCCCTGCTTTATGCCGCGCGCCGGGCCGAGCACTCCGGCGGCGCGCTGGTATTGCTCTATGTCATCGGCCCGGCCGCCTTCCAGCATTGGCTGGGGGTTGAGAACATCATGCGCGCCGAGGCCATGGAGCAGGCCGAGAACACGCTCGGCCGCTTTGCCGACATGGCGCGCTCCTACGGCACGGTCGAGCCGCAGCTCGTCATCCGCGAGGGCAACCGCTCCGAGGAGATCCTCAATCTCATCGAGGCGGACGAGGACATCGCCATCCTCGTGCTCGCTGCCGGCACCGACAAGGAGGGACCGGGGCCTCTGGTCACCGCCTTGGCCGGCAAGGGGGCGGCGACCTTCCCGATCCCCATTGCCATCATCCCCGGCAATCTCGACGACGACGCCATCTCCGCCGTCGCCTGAGCCTGTCGCCATGGTCCCGCCGGGCGGCCGGCCTGTGCCGGCGGCCTGCGGCTTGATGTTGCCGGGTCGCAGGCCTAAATCACTGCTGTCAGTTCCGTTTCCCGGCCACGCCCCCTTGAAAGGCGCCCGACCATGTTCATCCAGACCGAACCCACGCCGAATCCGGCGAGCCTCAAGTTCCTGCCCGGCCGCGACGTGCTCGGCACCGGCACCGCCGAATATCGCAGCGCCGACGAAGCCGGCGATTCGCCGCTCGCCGAGCGCCTCTTCGCCCTTCCCAATGTCGGCGGCGTCTTCTTCGGCGCCGATTTCATCACCGTCACCAAGACCGACGGCGACTGGCCGCATCTCAAGCCCATCGTCCTCGGTGCCATCATGGAGCACTTCATGTCCGGCATGCCGGTGGTGAAGCGTGCCCAGGCGGCCTCCGATGGCGACGACTATTCCGAGGATGATGCCGAGACCGTCTCGATCATCAAGGAGCTGCTCGAGACGCGCGTGCGCCCGGCGGTGGCCCAGGATGGCGGCGACATCACCTTCCACGGCTATCGCGACGGCGTCGTCTATCTCAACATGCGCGGCGCCTGTTCCGGCTGCCCGTCCTCGACCGCCACCCTGAAGCACGGCATCGAGAACCTGCTCCGCCACTTCGTCCCCGAGGTGCAGGGCATCGAGCAGGTCGAGGCCTGAGCGAAATAGGCGAGCCACCGCGGCAGCCCTCGACTTGTCCGCGCCTGCCGGCTAATCCGGCGCCATGCGTCTGCTGGCCATCGACACCGCTCTGGAAGCCTGCTCCGTCGGCGTGGTCGACGGCGCCCGTGAGGTGCTGAGGAGCGAGGTGATCGGACGCGGCCACGCCGAGCGGCTGATGGGCATGGTCGAGGCCGCCATGGACGAGGCCGGCCTCGCCTTCGCCGATCTCGAGCGCATCGCCGTCATCGTCGGCCCCGGCTCCTTCACCGGCCTCCGCGTCGGCATCGCCGCCGCCCGCGGCCTGGCGCTCGCTTGCCGCACCCCGGCCGTCGGCATCGGCACGCTCGCCGTCCATGCCGAGACCGTCCGTCATGAGATCGGCGAGACGCCGGTGCTCGCCGTGCTCGCCGCCAGCCGCGGCGACCTCTACGGCCAGAGCTTCGCCGAGGACGGCACACCGGAAGGTCCGCCGGAAGCGGCCCCGGCCGAGACCTTTGCCCGGCGCCTGCGCGCCAACACGCTGATCGCCGGCTCCGGTGCCGCGGCACTTGCCGATATCCTCGGCGACGAGGCGCGCGCCCGCACCGTGCATGTCCGCTCGGCGCCCGATATCGCCTCCCTCTGCCGGCTGGCGCGCACGGCACCGCTCACGGATGAGGCGCCGCGCCCGCTCTATCTGCGCCCGCCGGACGCCAAGCCGCAGACCGGCGGCCGGATCGCCCGCCGATGATTGCCTGGCCCTGGGGCGCACGGACCCATCTGGTCACGGTGGCGCGCAGCGAAGCCGGGACGCTGGCCGAGATCCACGCCGCCGCCTTCGGCCATGCCTGGAGCGACGAGGAATTCGCCGCGCTCATCGCCGACCGCGGCGTCTTTGCCGTCGGCCTCCGTCGCGGCCGCCGTCTTGCCGGCTTCGTTCTGGTCCGCGTCGTTGCCGACGAGGCCGAGATCCTCACCATCGCCGTGCGCCCGAAGGACCGCCGCCGCGGCTACGGACGCATGTTGATGGACGAGGCGCTCCGCCGCCTGCATCGCGCCGGCGCCGCTGCCTGCTTCCTCGAGGTCGACCGCGGCAATGGGCCGGCGGTCGCGCTTTACCGCTCGCTGGGCTTCGAGAATGTCGGGGAGCGCCGCAACTATTATCAGACCGGTTCACAAGGTGAGGGCACCGCGCTTGTCATGCGGGTGCAATTTCGCTAACGCCAAGAAAGCGATAGCGTCCGGAAGCAGCCGACCGTGAACGAACCCGACAAGACCCTCGAGGAACTCTGCGTTGCCAAGGGCATGCGCATGACCGAGCAGCGCCGCACCATTGCGCGCGTGCTGGATGCCGCCACCGACCATCCCGACGTCGAGGAGCTTTACCGCCGGGCCTCCGAGCTCGATCCGAAGATCTCGATTGCCACCGTCTATCGCACGGTCAAGCTGTTCGACGATGCCGGCGTCATCGCCCGCCACGATTTCGGCGCCGGCCGCGCCCGCTACGAGACCCTGCCCGAGGAGCACCACGATCACCTGATCGATCTGCGCACCGGCAAGGTGGTCGAGTTCCGCGACGACGCCATCGAGGCGTTGCAGCAGGAGATCGCCGAGCGCCTCGGCTTCCGCCTCGTCGACCACCGGCTGGAGCTTTACGGCGTGCCGCTCGACAAGCCGGACAAGGACAAGGGCTGAGCCGTCATCACCCGGCGCCGCCGTGCGCCGTCATCCTGCGGCCATCCCGCCCGCCTATTCTCTTGAGCGCCGAAAACCGCTAAGGAACGGGGAAAGTCGGGGCCGGCCGAAGGCTCCGCCAATCGGTTAACCATCGGAATTCATGAAGAGATCGGACGCGGACCTGAAGACCGTTTTCATCAGGACTTATGGCTGCCAGATGAACGTCTACGATTCCGAGAGGATGGCGGACGTCCTGGCGGGCTCCGGCTACCGGCCGGTCGAGACGCCCGAAGCGGCCGATCTCATCCTCATCAACACCTGCCATATCCGCGAGAAGGCGGCCGAGAAGGTCTATTCCGAGCTTGGCCGCTTCCGCGCGCTGAAGGATGCCGGCCGCGCCGCCGGGCGCCAGGTGCTGGTCGGCGTCGCCGGCTGCGTCGCCCAGGCCGAAGGCGCCGAGATCGTCGCGCGCGCGCCGGTGGTCGATCTCGTCGTCGGCCCGCAATCCTATCAGCGCCTGCCCGCGCTCATCGCCGAGGCTCATGCCGGCCGCCGCGTGGTCGAGACCGAGTTCGACGTCGCCGACAAGTTCGATAGCCTCGACACCCTCGTTCGTCATTCCGGCGAAAGCCGGAATCCATCTTCTGCGACTCCGGGCACGGAGAAGCCCATGGACCCCGGCCTTCGCCGGGGTGGCGAGACTCGGGTCACCGCCTTCCTCACCGTGCAGGAAGGCTGCGACAAGTTCTGCACCTTCTGCGTCGTGCCCTATACGCGCGGCGCCGAGGTCTCGCGCCCGGTCGCGGCCATCGTCGCCGAAGCCAGGCGTCTGGCCGACGAGGGCGTGCGCGAGCTCACCCTGCTCGGCCAGAACGTCAATGCCTGGCACGGCGCCGGTCCGGACGGCAACGACTGGGGGCTCGGCCGGCTGCTCTTCCGCCTGGCGGAAATCCCCGGCATCGACCGCCTGCGCTACACCACCAGCCATCCGCGCGACATGGCCGACGATCTCATCGCCGCCCATCGCGACCTCGGCGCGCTGATGCCCTATCTGCACCTGCCGGTGCAGTCGGGCTCCGACCGCATTCTCGCTGCCATGAACCGGCGCCACACCGCCGCCGATTACCTGCGCATTGTCGAACGCATCCGCGCCGCCCGGCCGGATATCGCGCTGGCCAGCGACTACATCGTCGGCTTCCCCGGCGAGACGGAAGAGGATTTCGCGGCGACGCTTTCGATCCTCGAAGACGCCGGCCATGTCGCCGCCTATTCCTTCAAATACAGCCCGCGCCCCGGCACGCCCGCCGCGAGCGCCGCCGATCAGGTGCCGGACGACGTGAAGAGCGAGCGTCTGCAGCGCCTTCAGGCGCTGATCGGCGCGCGCCAGACGGAATTTCTCGCCGCGCGCGTCGGGCTCACCGCCGACATCCTCTTCGAACGTCCCGGCCGCCACCCCGGCCAGATCGTCGGCCGCTCGCCCTGGCTCCAGCCGATCCATATTGCCGGCGGTCCGGAGCTGATCGGCACGATTCGCCGCGTCCGCATCGATTCCAGTTCCGCCAACAGCCTCTTCGGCACGCTCGTCGAAGAAGCCACGCCGGCCATGGAGGCGGCCGAATGACCGCGCGTCCGACCATCCCCGCCCCCGTGCCGGCGCCGCCGGACCACGGCCATATCGTCGTTGCCTTCGACGACAATCGCCTGATCCCCGAGCTGTTCGGCGAGTTCGACCAGAATCTTGCTCTCATCGAACAGCGCCTCGGCATCGATGCGGTGGCGCGCGGCAACCAGGTTACCTTGCGCGGTAACACCGAGGCGCTCACCCGCGCGCGGCTGGCGCTCGATATGCTCTATGGCCGCCTGCAGGAGGGCCACACCCTCGGCCAGGGCGATATCGACGGCGCCATCCGCATGGCGACCGCCGCCGAGGCCCAGCTCAGCCTGCCGACGCTCGAACAGCCCAAGGGCCGGCTCGCCATGGCGCAGATCGCCACCCGCCGCCGCACCGTCATGGCGCGCACGCCGACCCAGGACGCCTATATGCGTGCCTTCGATCGCGCCGAGCTCACCTTCGGCATCGGCCCGGCCGGCACCGGCAAGACCTATCTCGCCGTCGCCTATGCCGCCGCCATGCTCGAGCGCGGCGCCGTCGATCGCATCATCCTGTCGCGTCCGGCGGTCGAGGCCGGCGAGCGCCTCGGCTTCCTGCCCGGCGACATGCGCGAGAAGGTCGATCCCTATCTCCGCCCGCTCTACGACGCGCTCTACGACATGATGCCCTTCGACAAGGTCGAGCGCGGCTTCCAGTCGGGCTCCATCGAGGTGGCGCCGCTTGCCTTCATGCGCGGCCGCACGCTCGCCAATTCCGTCGTCATCCTCGACGAGGCGCAGAACACCTCGTCCATGCAGATGAAGATGTTCCTGACCCGCCTCGGCGAGAACTCGCGCATGATCGTCACCGGCGACCCGAGCCAGATCGACCTGCCGCGCGGCACCACCTCCGGCCTGGTCGAGGCGGTCGGTCTCCTGAGGGACGTCGCCGGTGTCGCCCAGCTCCGCTTCACCGCCGCCGATGTCGTCCGCCATCCGCTGGTGGCGCGCATCGTCGAGGCCTATGACCGGCCCGAGCGGACGCCCGGGGAGGGCATCTGACCTGCCCTCCGACGCCGACAGTCCGGGCATCCTTGCCGATATTCTGGTCGAGGCCGATGGCTGGCCGGCAGAAGGTGACCTGCAGGCCCTGGTCGACCGTGCGCTGGCCGCCTGCCGGACGGCGGAGCTCCCCGCCATCGCCGAGGATGCCGAGGTCTCGCTGGTCTTCACCGACGATGCCCGCGTCCGGGCGCTGAACCGCCAGTATCGCGACAAGGACAGGCCCACCAACGTCCTGTCCTTCCCCGCCGCGCCGCTCGCTCCCGGCCGGCTCGGGCCCCTGCTTGGCGATATCGTCATCGCCCGGGAAACCATCGCGGCCGAATCCCGCGCCCAGGGGTTGGATTTTGCCGATCACCTTACCCATCTGATTGTTCATGGTTTTTTGCACCTTCTTGGCTACGACCACGAGAACGACGGCGAGGCGGCCGTGATGGAGCGGCTGGAAACGGCTATACTGGGCCGGCTCGGGATCGCCGATCCCTATGCCGAACCGGCCAATTGACGGGTTCTGTCACCCTCCAGAGATGAACGAAGCAGCCAAACAGGCCCCCAGTGACCCCGGTGCCGGCGCCGCCGCGGAAGGCGAGCCGGGCGACAGTACGCGCCCCCATGAGACCTGGTTCGACCGCCTGCGCGCCGCGGTCGGCCTCAAGGGTGCCCCCACGCTGCGTCAGGACCTCGCCGCCGCGCTCGCCGCGCCCGAGGACGCCGCCGCCGGCTTCACGCCGGAGGAGCGGGCGATGCTCGCCAACATCCTCCGCCTGCGCGACATGCGCGTCGACGACGTCATGGTGCCGCGCGCCGATATCGAGGCGGTCGAGATCGGCGCCACCCTTGGCGAGCTGCTGGTCACCTTCCTGAAGTCCGGCCATTCGCGCATGCCGGTCTTCCGCGAGACCCTCGACGATCCGGTCGGCCTCGTCCACATCAAGGACCTGATGACCCACATCGCCGAGGCTGCCGGCGGTGAGCGGCCGGCCAATGGCGACAGCCCGGGCAAATCCGGCGGCAGCGAGGCGGAGGCCGCAAAGCTCGACCTCGCCTGTGTCGATCTCGGCAAGACGCTCGCCAAGGCCGGCCTGGTGCGCAACATCCTCTTCGTCCCGCCCTCCATGCCGGTGGCCACGCTGCTTGCCAACATGCAGGCCGCCCACATGCAGATGGCCCTGGTCATCGACGAATATGGCGGCACCGACGGCCTCGTCTCGCTCGAGGACGCGCTCGAAATGGTCGTCGGCGAGATCGAGGACGAGCACGACGACGATGTCGGCCCGATGATCGTGCCCGACAAGGACGGCTTCCTCGCCGATGCCCGCGCCGATCTCGAGGAAGTCGCCGAGGTGGTCGGCACCGATTTTGCCGCCGGCAAGGACGGCGAGGATGTCGACACGATTGGCGGTCTGGTCTTCGCTCTGGTCGGCCGCATCCCCGTGCGCGGCGAGCTGGTTCCGGCGCCCGGCGGCTACGAGTTCGAAATCCTCGATGCCGATCCCCGCCGCATCAAGCGCCTGCGGATCAGCAAGCGCCCGGCCGGGCCGCGCGAACCGCGCCGCCGCCGCCAGCCGTCGCCGGAATCGGATCCGTCCGCCGGCTGAGCCGACGCCCCTCACATGCACGTCCATGTGCGCTTGACCGCGGCCTTCCGCGCCCCGACCCTCATCGACTGATTCGGGCGGCATCGCGCATCAGGCGGAGCACGACGAGGGTGCGATCCTTCGCCAATCTGATTATCGTTCTGTGGGGCTGGCGCCGCTTTGCCGTTGCGCTCGCCGCCGGCGGTCTTTCGGCGCTGGCCTTGCCGCCCTTCAGCTTCTTTCCCGTCCTCTGGCTGACCTTCCCGGTCTTCGTCTGGCTGATCGATGGCGCCACGGCCGCCGAAGGCGCCGGCCTCCTGCGCCGGCTGTTGCCCGCCGCCATCGTTGGCTGGAGCTTCGGCTTCGGCTTCTTTCTCGCCGGCCTGTGGTGGGTCGGCCTCGCCTTCCTCGCCGAAGCGGATGTCTTCGGCTGGCTCATGCCCTTCGGCGTCGTCGGCCTGCCGGCCTATCTGGCGCTCTATTGGGCCTTCGGCGCGGCCCTCGCCCGCCTCTTCTGGTCCGACGGCTGGTCGCGGGTCGTCACCTTCGCCGTCGCGCTGTCGATCGCCGAATGGCTGCGCGGCCATCTCTTCACCGGCTTCCCGTGGAATGCCGTCGGCTATGCGCTGACGCCGATGCCGCTGATGATGCAGTCGGCGGCGCTGGTCGGCATCTGGGGGCTGACGCTCGCCGCCTGCTTCATCTTCGCCGCACCTGTCCTGCTGGTCGCCGAGGGTGGCGCCAGCCGCAAGGCGGGCCGCGTCGCCTTTGCCTGCGCCGCCGGCCTGCTGTTAGCCCATCTGGGATTTGGCGCCGTCCGTCTTGCCGGCGGGCCGGATGCGCTGGTCCCCGATGTCCATCTGCGCGTCCTCCAGCCCAACATCCCGCAGGGCGAGCGCTGGGGGATCGCCGAGGCCGATGCGGTCATGCAGCGCTACGTCTCCCTCTCCGGCGCTGGCAAGGGGGCGGCGGGGCTCGCCGGCGTCACCCATCTCATCTGGCCGGAATCGGCCTTTCCCTTCCTGCTCACCGAACGACCGAGCGCGCTCACCGCCATCGCCAACCTGCTGCCGCCGGGCGTCACGCTCATCACCGGCGCCGCCCGCGCCGAGTGGCCGCCGCGCGATGTCCCCGCGGGCGATCAGCCGTCCGTCTTCAACGCCATCTACGTCATCGACGATGGCGGCGAGATCCTCGACGCCTATGACAAGGTCCACCTCGTGCCCTTCGGCGAGTACATCCCCTTTGGCGGGCTGCTCCGCTGGCTGGGATTGCGCCAGCTGATTACCCTCCCCGGCGGCTTCACGCCCGGTAGCGGGCGGCGGGCGCTCACCGTGCCCGGTGCGCCGCTGGCAGCGCCGCTCGTCTGCTACGAGATCGTCTTTCCCGGGGACGTCCTGCCGGCCGGCGCCCGTCCGGGCTGGCTCATCAACGTCACCGACGATTCCTGGTTCGGCGACACGCCGGGGCCGTACCAGCATTTTCTCCAGGCGCGCGTGCGCGCCGTCGAGGAAGGCCTGCCGTTGGTCCGCTCCGCCGATTCCGGCATTTCGGCCATCGTCGATGCCCACGGTCGGGTGATTGCCAGCCTCGGGCTCAACGAGATGGGCGTGGTTGACGGCGGCTTGCCGGTTGCCCTGTCGCCGACCCCTTACGGGCGCTTCGGCGACCTCATCTTCTCCGTCCTGCTCGTGCTCTCGGCCGCTAGTGCCATGTTAACCAAGGTTAAAATGGTGATTTGACGGACAATTGACACAAATTACGGTTACCGGCCAATATGATCAGTCGTTAGGCACGGGGGCGTGGTGGCCGGCAGTGGCCGCCGCATCTGCGGTGCTGTGCGTTTGGGCAAGTTCACCTAATATGGGTGCTGACGCACACACCCGGACGAATGATGGACCGCTTTTGTGAGCGGCGATAAGGACGAAAGCCGAAATGGCCAACAAGAAACAGCCTAACCCGATCGACATTCATGTCGGGAGTCGGGTCCGACTGCGGCGCATGATGCTGGGCATGAGCCAGGAAAAGCTGGGCGAACAGCTCGGCATCACCTTCCAGCAGATCCAGAAGTACGAGAAGGGCACCAACAGGATCGGCGCCAGCCGCCTGCAACATATCGCCCGCGTCTTGTCCGTTCCGATCTCCTTCTTCTTTGAAGATGCCCCGCCCACGCCGACCGGCGATGCGACGGGTCTCGAGGAGTCGTCGTCGACCAACTATGTCGTCGATTTCCTCTCTTCGTCCGAGGGCATTCAACTCAACAAGGCGTTTGTGCGCATCAAGGATGCCCATCAGCGCCGCCGGGTCATCGATCTCGTCCGCGCCATGGCGGGCGACGACGATACCGCCTGAGCGCCGTTTCACCGGCCATTGCGCTGCATTGTCGCCCACGCCCGGTCCGGGCATGGCGGGGTCACCCGTGCTGCCCGGCGCTCGGCGGGCGGCGATTGACCCCTGTGGCGTTCGCTGCCACAACACCGCCGGGCAAGCCCGGCGGATGCGCCGCCGGGCCGTATCTTCACTGGGGAGCAGTACTTAAGTGTCTCGCACCAACTACCTTTTCACCAGCGAATCCGTTTCCGAAGGCCATCCCGACAAGGTCTGCGACCGCATCTCCGACACCATCGTCGATGCCTATCTGGCGGCCATGCCGGAGGCGCGGGTTGCCTGCGAGACGCTGGCCACGACCAATCGCGTGGTGATTGCCGGCGAGGTGCGCGGGCCGGATGGGGTCCTCGACCAGATCGAGGATCTTGCCCGTGGCGCTGTCCGCGACATCGGCTACGAGCAGGACGGCTTCCACTGGCAGACCTGCAAGGTCGAGGTGCTTCTCCACGCCCAGTCGGCCGATATCGCGCAAGGGGTCGATTCCGCCGGCAACAAGGACGAGGGCGCCGGCGACCAGGGCATCATGTTCGGCTACGCCTGCCGCGAGACGCCGGAGCTGATGCCGGCGCCGATCTACTACGCCCACAAGATCCTCAAGATCATGGCCGATGCCCGCCATTCCGGCGACACCCACATGCTCGGACCCGACGCCAAGAGCCAGGTCACCGTGCGCTATGTCGGCAGCAAGCCGGTCGGCGTCACCTCGATCGTCGTCTCCACCCAGCACCTCGATATCGACCTCTCCTCCCACGACGTCCGTTCGATCGTCGAGCCCTATGTGCGCCAGGCTCTGCCGGAAGGCTGGATCGACGACAAGACCGTCTGGCACGTCAACCCGACCGGCAAGTTCGTCATCGGCGGTCCCGACGGCGATGCCGGGCTGACCGGCCGCAAGATCATCGTCGACACCTATGGCGGCGCGGCGCCGCATGGCGGCGGCGCCTTCTCCGGCAAGGACCCGACCAAGGTCGACCGCTCGGCCGCCTATGCCGCGCGCTATCTCGCCAAGAATGTCGTGGCGGCCGATCTCGCCGATCGCTGCACCATCCAGCTTTCCTATGCCATCGGCGTGTCCCAGCCGCTGTCGATCTACGTCGATCTTCACGACACCGGCCGCGTCGACGAGGACAAGCTGGAGAAGGTCCTCGGCCGCGTTGTGGATCTTTCGCCGCGCGGCATCCGCCAGCATCTCGGCCTCAACCGGCCGATCTATGCGCGCACCGCCGCCTACGGCCATTTCGGCCGCGCGCCCGAGGCCGATGGCGGCTTCTCGTGGGAGCGCACTGACCTCGGCGACACGCTGCGCGACGAGCTGGGCTGACGCCGCAACGGCAGGATGGGAGGGTTCGGCCCGCGTGCGCCCCCGTGCGCCGGGACCGGGCAGACGATGAACGAGCGGCGCGATTCCCTTTACGGACGGCGCAAGGGCAAGCCCCTGTCGCCACACCGCGCCGGCCTCATGGCAACGCTGTTTCGCGACCGCGCCATCGCCATCGATGCGCCGCCGCCGGCCGACCTTGCCGCGCTGTTCCCGAACAGGCCCGCGCACGTCTTTCTGGAGATCGGCTTCGGTGGCGGCGAGCACCTGATCGCCGCCGCCAGCGCCGACCGGCAGGCCGGCTTCATCGGCGTCGAGCCCTATCTCAACGGCATGGCAACCGCCGTCGCCGCCATCGACGCTGAGGGCCTCGCCAATATCCGCCTGTTCGACGGCGATGCCGCCCGCCTGCTCGACTGGCTGCCGGCCGCCTCGCTTGCCGCCGTCGATCTGCTCTATCCCGATCCCTGGCCGAAGAAGCGCCATTGGAAGCGCCGCTTCGTCAGCGCTGAAAATCTCGATCGCCTTGCCCGCGTGCTGAAGCAGGACGGCCGCTTCCGCTTTGCCAGCGACATTCCCTCCTATGTCGAATGGACGCTTGCCCACACGCTCCGCCATCCGGCCTTCGCATGGACCGCCGAGCGCGCCGACGATTGGCGTCTTCCCTTTCCCGGCTGGTCGGGCACGCGCTACGAGGCCAAGGCCCTTCGCCAGGGCCGCACGCCGACTTACCTCACCTACGCGCGCCGCTAGCGCCATCGTAACCCGGAATTGACTTGCATCTGCGGGCGGTTGTGCCTATATCGCCCGCATCTAATCTCAAACGATCGGCTTCGTTGGAGAGTGGGCCCCGCCGGACCCGCTCTTTTTTGATACCTGAAGCCGGTCGGCGGAGGGTTTTCGCGTGTCGGATACCGACAACGAACCGCGCATCATCGTCGAGACGGGCCTCGAGGCCCGCATCGCCCATATCGTCGAGCCCGTCGTGGAAGGGCTCGGCTATCGTCTCGTGCGCGTCAAGCTGTCGGCCATGAACGGTGCCACGTTGCAGATCATGGCCGAGCGGCCGGACGGCTCGATGACGGTCGAGGATTGCGAAATCCTGTCGCGCGACCTGTCGCCGGCCCTCGACGTCGAGGACCCGATCGACCGCGCCTATCATCTCGAAGTGTCCTCGCCGGGCATCGACCGGCCGCTGGTCCGCCGCTCCGATTTCGAACGTTGGGCCGGCCACGAGGCCAAGATCGAGCTCGCCCGCCTGCTCGACGGTCGCAAGCGCTTTCGCGGGCAACTCATCGGTGTCGACGGCGACGATGTCTTGCTCGAAGCGACCCGCCGCGACGCCGCGGCGGAGCGCGTTGCCTTGCCCATCGCCGATCTCGCCGAGGCGCGTCTCGTCTTGAACGACGATCTCATTCGCGAGGCGCTGTCGCGCCAGAAACATGCCGACAAGCATGCCCGTCCGGGCCCCGCCGAGGAGGAAACGGCGGGCGTCCCGGGAGCCCCGAACTAGAGGAACGGAGACCGAACCCATGGCCGTCAGTGCGAACCGGCTTGAGCTGTTGCAGATCGCTGATGCGGTCGCCCGCGAGAAGGCGATCGATCGCATGATCGTGGTCACCGCGATGGAGGACGCCATCCAGAAGGCGGCGCGCTCGCGCTACGGCTCGGAGACCGACATCCGCGCCGAGATCAACCCGAAGACCGGCGAGATCAAGCTGCAGCGTCTCCTCAAGGTGGTCGACGCCATCGAAAACCCGGCGACCGACATCACCATCGAGAACGCCCGCGCGCGCAACCCGGCCGCCCAGGTCGGCGATTTCATCGCCGAGCCGCTGCCGCCCATGGATTTCGGCCGCATCGCCGCCCAGTCCGCCAAGCAGGTCATCGTCCAGAAGGTGCGCGAGGCCGAGCGCGACCGCCAGTACGAGGAGTTCCGCGGCCGCATCGGCGAGATCGTCTCCGGCCAGGTCAAGCGCGTCGAATACGGCAACGTCATCGTCGATCTCGGCCGCGGCGAAGGCATCGTGCGTCGCGACGAGTTGATTCCGCGCGAGACCTTCCGCTACGGCGACCGCATCCGCGCCTATATCTACGACGTGCGCCGCGAGCAGCGCGGCCCCCAGATCTTCCTGTCGCGCACGCACCCGCAATTCATGTCCAAGCTCTTCGCCCAGGAAGTGCCGGAGATCTACGACGGCATCATCGAGGTGCGCTCGGTCGCCCGCGACCCCGGCAGCCGCGCCAAGATCGCCGTCATCTCGCGCGATTCCTCCATCGACCCGGTCGGCGCCTGCGTCGGCATGCGCGGCAGCCGCGTGCAGGCGGTGGTCAACGAGTTGCAGGGCGAGAAGATCGACATCATCCCGTGGAACCCGGACGCCGCCACCTTCATCGTCAACGCGCTGCAGCCGGCCGAGGTCGCCAAGGTGGTGCTCGACGAGGACGCCGAGCGCATCGAGGTGGTGGTACCCGACGAGCAGCTGTCGCTGGCCATCGGCCGCCGCGGCCAGAACGTGCGCCTCGCCTCCCAGCTCACCGGCTGGGACATCGACATCCTCACCGAGCAGGAGGAGTCGGAGCGGCGCCAGAAGGAGTTCCAGGAGCGCTCGCAGCTCTTCATCGATGCGCTCGATCTCGATGAGGTCGTCGGCCAGCTCCTCGCCTCCGAGGGCTTTGCCAGCGTCGAGGAGATCGCCTTCGTCGATCAGGACGAACTGGCCTCGATCGAGGGCTTCGACGATGAGACCGCCGTCGAGTTGCAGATGCGGGCGCGCGAACATCTCGAGAAGCTCGAGGCCGAGCAGGATGCCGAGCGCAAGGAGCTTGGTGTCGAGGACGCCCTCAAGGAGGTCCCCGGCATCACCACCGCCATGCTGGTGGCGCTGGGCAAGGACGACATCAAGACGGTCGAGGATTTCGCCGGCGCGGTGCCGGACGATCTCACCGGCTATGTCGAGCGCAAGGACGGCGAGACCAAGCGCATCCCCGGCACGCTGGAAGGCTTCGGCCTGTCGCGCGCCGATGCCGAGGCGATGATCATGGCCGCCCGCGTCCAGGTCGGCTGGATCAGCGAAGAGGACCTGCACCGGGGCGAGGAAGGCGAGGAAGGCGAGGCCGGCGAAGCCGGCGAGACGGAGCAGCGGACGCGGCGGACGCGCCCGGCGCGCCGGTCGCCTGAGCCAGGGTGATGGGAGACACCGGTGCCCGGCCGCAACGCGCCAACCGAACGGACCTGCATCGTCACCCGGCAGACAGCGCCGGTTGACGCGCTGATCCGCTTCGTCGTCGCCCCGGACGGCAGCGTCGTTGCCGACCTGCGCCGCCGGCTGCCCGGCCGGGGCGTCTGGGTCACCGCCGACGCCGATCATGTCGCCCGGGCCGAGCGCAAGGGCCTGCTTGCCCGCGCCTTCGACGGTCCGGCCCATGTCGAGCCGGGCCTCGCCGACCGCGTCGAGACGCTTTTGATCGCCGCCGCCGTGGGCGCCCTGTCGCTTGCCCGCAAGGCCGGTGCCGTCGTCGGCGGTTTCGGCAAGGTCGAGGCGGCGCTGGCCCGTGACCCGGTCGTCGGGCTGATCCACGCCGCCGAGGCCGGCGCCGATGGCGCCGCAAAGCTCGATTCCAAGGCCCGCCGGCGCTTTGGCGAGGATGGCCTGCCGATCATCCGCTCGCTGACCGGCGATGATTTGGATTTGGCTTTTGGCCGAACAAATGTGATACATGCTGCGCTGCTGGCCGGGCAGGCAAGCACCAATCTGCTGGCACGGATTCGCGATCTTGACCGGTTTCGTGGTAACCGGGCCCGCACGGCGCCGGCAGCCGGCAATTCGACGCCCTTGATGACACCAGTACCCTGCGTGCAGGACGATAGGAACGCATGAGCGAAACGACTGACGACAACAAGACGATCAGCGCCCCCAAGCGCACGCTTGGCCTGAAGCGAGGGGTCGAGCGGGATACCGTCCGGCAGAGCTTCTCGCATGGCCGCACCAACACCGTGCAGGTCGAGCGCAAGAAGCGTCGGGTCGTCATGCCGGGCGAGCAGAAGGCCGAACCGGCGCCGCCGCCGGCACCGGCCCCGACGCGGCAGAAGGCCGAGCGGCGCAGCGCGACACCGCGGCCTGCGCCCACGCCTGCGCCCGAGCCCGCCGAAGACCGCGGCGGCCTGGTGCTGCGCCAGCTCTCCTCGGAGGAGATCGACGCCCGCGCCCGCGCCCTTGCCGATGCCAAGGTCCACGAGGCCGAGGAACGCCAGGCGGCCATCGATGCGGCCGCCCGCCGCGCGGCGGAAGCCGAGCGCGTCGCCAAGGAGCAGGCCGAGGCCGCCCGCCGTCAGGCCGAGGAAGACGCCCGCCACAAGACCGAGGAAGCCGTCCGCACCCGCGCCGAGGAGACGGCCCGCCGCCGCTTCGGCGGAGAAGAACAGAAGCCCGCTGCTGCTCCGGCGGCAGAGCCGGCCTCGGCACGCCCCGCCGCCGCCAAGGGCCCGCGCGAGACCGCGGAAACCGAGGACGACGAGCGCCGGACTGCCTTGCGCGGCCGCATCAAGGCCCCGCGTGCCGCCGAGCCCAAGCCCGCCCGCCGGGTCGGCGACGATCGCCGCCGCGGCAAGCTGACCGTCTCCAACGCGCTCGACGATACCGAGCGCGCCCGTTCGCTTGCCTCCATCCGCCGTCGCCGCGAGCGCGAGCGTGCCCGCGTCCACGAGACCGGCCCGCGCGAGAAGATTTCGCGCGAGGTGACGATTCCCGAGACCATCAGCATCCAGGAGCTCGCCAACCGCATGGCCGAGCGCGCCGTCGACGTCATCAAGCTGCTCATGAAGCAGGGCCAGCTGGTCAAGGCCACCGACGTGATCGACGCCGACACCGCCCAGCTCATCGCCGAGGACTTGGGTCACACCGTGCACCGCGTCGCCGAGGCCGACGTCATCGAGGGCCTGTTCGCTGCGCCGGCCGATGCCTCCGAGCTCGAGCCGCGCTCGCCGGTGGTCACCATCATGGGCCACGTCGACCACGGCAAGACCTCGCTGCTCGATGCCATACGCCATGCCGATGTGGTCGCCGGCGAAGCGGGCGGCATCACCCAGCACATCGGCGCCTATCAGATCGACTATAACGGCCAGAAGATCACCTTCATCGACACGCCCGGCCACGCCGCCTTCACCGCCATGCGTTCGCGCGGCGCGTCGGTCACCGATATCGTGGTTCTGGTGGTGGCGGCCGACGACGGCGTCATGCCGCAGACCATCGAGGCCATCAATCACGCCAAGGCGGCCAAGGTTCCGATCATCGTTGCCATCAACAAGATCGACAAGCCGGGCTCCGATGCGCAGCGTGTGCGCACCGAGTTGCTCCAGCACGAGGTCTTCGTCGAGTCGATGGGCGGCGACATCCTCGATGTCGAGGTCTCGGCGGTCAAAGGCACCAATCTCGACAAGCTGATCGAGACCATCCTGCTCCAGGCCGAAGTCCTCGAGCTCAAGGCGAGCCCCAACCGCGCGGCGGAGGGCGCCGTCATCGAGGCCAAGCTCGACAAGGGCCGCGGTCCGGTGGCGACCGTCCTGGTGCAGAGCGGCACGCTTCATATCGGCGACATCGTGGTTGCCGGCGCCGCCTGGGGCCGCGTGCGCGCGCTGGTCAACGAGCGCGGCGCACAGCTCAAGGAGGCGGGCCCGGCGACCCCGGTCGAGGTTCTCGGCTTCCAGGATGCGCCCGAGGCCGGCGACCGCCTGGCGGTGGTCGATTCGGAGGCGCGCGCCCGCGAAGTCGCCGACTATCGCATGCGCCAGAAGCGCGAGAAGGCGCTTGCCCGCTCGACCGCGGCGCGCGGCTCGCTCGAGCAGATGATGAGCCAGCTGCAGACCGCCGGTCAGAAGATCTTCCCGCTGGTCATCAAGGGCGACGTGCAGGGCTCGGTCGAGGCCATCGCCCAGGCACTGGAGGCGCTCGGCACCGACGAGGTTGCGGTGCGCATCCTGCACTCCGGCGTCGGCGGCATCACCGAATTGGACGTCACCCTCGCCGCTTCGTCCGAGGCCGCCATCATCGGCTTCAACGTCCGCGCCAACAAGCAGGCGCGCGAGGCGTCCGAGCGCGACGGCATCGAGATCCGCTACTACAACATCATCTACAACCTGGTGGATGACGTGAAGGCGGCGATGTCGGGCCTGCTCTCGCCGGAGCGGCGCGAGACCATGCTCGGCAATGCCGAGATCCTGGAGATCTTCGACATCTCCAAGGTCGGCAAGATCGCCGGCTGCCGGGTCACCGATGGTACCGTCGAGCGCGGCGCCGGCGTCCGCCTGATCCGCGACAACGTCGTCATCCACGAGGGCAAGCTCGCCACCCTCAAGCGTTTCAAGGACGAGGTGCGCGAGGTTCCGGCCGGTCAGGAGTGCGGCATGGCCTTCGAGAAATACGAGGACATGCGCGTCGGCGACGTCATCGAGTGCTACCGCGTCGAGGAGATCGCGCGCTCGCTCTAGGGCTGCGCGCGACAGTGCCGGCATCATGGCGAAACATGCGCCAGCCCGTGCGCCGTCCCAGCGCCAGCTTCGCGTCGGCGAGCTCGTCCGCCATGCGCTGGCGGAGATCCTCCAGCGCGGCGAGGTCCACGATCCCGACCTCGAGGGCATGGTGGTCACCGTGCCCGAGGTGCGCATGACGCCCGACCTCAGGCTCGCCACCGCCTTCGTCATGTCGCTCGGCGGCAAGGGCGCCGACACGCTGGTTGCCACGCTCGACCGCCATCGCAAGTTCCTGCGCGGCGAGGTCGGCCATCGCGTTGCCTTGCGTTATGCGCCCGAGCTGCGCTTCCGCCTCGACGAATCCTTCGACGAAGGCGACCACATCGACAAGCTGCTGCGCTCGCCCGCGGTGAAGCGTGATCTGGATGGCGAATGATGCAAGCTGAAGTGCGGGCGGTTGGCCCCGCCTCTCCCGTGGGGAGAGGGCTTCGCCCGTTGGGAGCGCCAGCGAGTTACGCGCGAAGGGTGAGGGCGCAGGAGAGAACGATGGGTCATATCCCCTCACCCGGATCGATCTGCTTGCGCATCGCGATCCGACCTCTCCCCATGGGAGAGGTATCGCCTCTCCGCACAGGGGAGCGCTAGGAGCCATGTCCCGTAGAAACAAGGGTCGCCCGGTCTCCGGCTGGCTCTGTCTCGACAAGGCGGTGGGCCTCACCTCGACCGGCGCCGTCGGCTCCATCAAGCGCCTGTTCGGCGCCGCCAAGGTCGGCCATGCCGGCACGCTCGACCCGCTCGCCTCCGGCGTTCTGCCGATCGCACTGGGCGACGCCACCGCACCGTCCCTTTCGTCCAGGACGGCCGCAAGGTCTATCGCTTCACCGTGCGCTGGGGCCAGGAAACCGACACCGACGACGCCGATGGCGCCGTGACGGGCACGAGCGACGAGCGCCCCGATGCGGAATCGATCCGCGACCGCCTGCCCGGTTTCACCGGCGAGATCATGCAGCGCCCGCCGGCCTATTCCGCCATCAAGGTCGCGGGCCAGCGCGCCTATGACCTCGCCCGCGAGGGCGAGGCGGTGGTGCTCGAGGAGCGGCCGGTTACGATCCACCGCCTGGCGCTCGCCGAGGTGCCGGATCCGGACCATGCGGTTTTCGAGACCGAATGCGGCAAGGGCACCTATGTCCGCTCGCTCGCCCGCGATCTCGGCCGCGAGCTCGGCTGCCTCGGCCACGTGGTGGAGCTCCGCCGCCTGGTCGTCGGCCCCTTCGATGCCGAGAACGCCGTCACCCTCGACGCGCTGATCGCCGCCCGCGAGGCTGGCGACGCGACCGCGCTCGACCGTTTCCTCATGCCGGTCGCCGTGGCGCTCACCGAGCTTCCCGAAATCGCGCTGGCTGCCAACGATGCCGCCCGTATCGGCCGCGGCCAGCCGGTGCTTCTGCGCGGCGCCCAGGCGCCTCTGGCCGCACCGGCGGCCTGGGCCAGCCATGCCGGCCACGCCATCGCGCTCGGCGAAATATCCGAGGGCCAGTTCCACCCGACCCGCGTCTTCCGCCCGGGTTGAGGCGAAACGACATATAAATCAAGGCTTTGTGACCTTCGCCTTTTCGCTGGCAATCCGCCGCGCATTCGGCCATAGTCCGCCCGCTTCGCTGGCGGGGTAGCTCGTCCGGCAAGGCTGATCCGATTCCCGACCGCGCTGGACGACATCCCGGCCCTGGCCGCAGGTAATCGGCTTGAATTGAACCCCGAACGTCAAAAAGGAACCCGATGTCGATTACGCCTGAGCGCAAGCAAGAGCTCATCAAGGAATACGCCACCGGCGCCAGCGATACCGGCTCGCCGGAGGTTCAGGTCGCGATCCTCTCAGAGCGGATCGCCAATCTCACCGAGCACTTCAAGGGTCACGGCAAGGACAATCATTCCCGCCGCGGCCTGCTCAAGATGGTGAGCACCCGTCGCAGCCTTCTCGACTACCTGCAGAAGACCGACGAGAAGCGTTATCAGACGCTTATCGAACGCCTCGGCCTGAGGCGCTGACGCGAGGCAGGCGCTGGCGGGGCGCTTTGGCCTCGCTTCGTTCAGAATTCGCCGAAGCAACAGGCCGGCTGAACGCGCGGCGGCATGGGGCCGTCGCGGACCGAAACGGACAGGCAAACAGGGCCATGGCAGGATCGCCAGCCGCTTTCTCCTCGTAGATCCCAGAGAAAGCGTCTCGCCGTCTTGCCCATGGCTCGCCTTGCGTGTCCGACTGCACGGAAAGGAAAAGCCATGTTCGATATTCATCGTGTCGAGACCGAGTGGGCAGGACGCAAACTCGTTCTCGAAACCGGCAAGCTCGCCCGCCAGGCTGATGGCGCGGTGCTGGCCACCTATGGCGACACCGCGGTGCTCGCCACCGTCGTTGCCGCCAAGGAAGAGCGGCCCGGGATCGACTTCTTCCCGCTCACCGTCAACTACCAGGAAAAGACCTTCGCCGCCGGCAAGATCCCCGGCGGCTTCTTCAAGCGCGAGGGCCGTCCGTCCGAGAAGGAGACGCTGACCTCCCGCCTGATCGACCGTCCCATCCGCCCGCTCTTCGCGCCGGGCTTCCGCTGCGAGACCCAGGTCGTCGCCACCGTGCTGTCGCACGATCTGGAGAACGATCCCGACATCGTCGCCATGGTCGCCGCTTCGGCCGCGCTGACGCTCTCCGGCGCGCCCTTCATGGGCCCGATCGGCGGCGCCCGCGTCGGCCTCATCAACGGCGCCTTCGTCCTCAACCCGCAGATCGACGAGATGATCGAATCGAAGCTCGATCTGGTCGTCGCCGGCACCCACGATGCGGTGCTGATGGTCGAATCGGAGGCGAGCGAGCTCTCCGAGGACGACATGCTCGGCGCCGTCATGTTCGGCCACAAGGGCTTCCAGCCGGTGATCGACCTGATCATCCAGCTTGCCGAGCGCGCCGCCAAGGAGCCGCGCGCGGTCAACAAGCCGGACAATTCCGCGCTCTACGACAAGGTCAAGGCCGCCGCCGAGAGCGGACCTGCGCGCCGCCTATGCCATCACCGCCAAGACCGAGCGCCACGACGCCATCGAGGCGGTCAAGGCCAAGGTCATCGCCGAGCTGGCGCCGGAGGGCGCCGAGGACGCGCCGACCCCGCAGCTTGCTCGGCGACATGTTCAAGAAGCTCGAAAAGGCGATCGTCCGCAACGACATCCTCGACAAGGGCACGCGCATCGACGGCCGCGATCTCAAGACCGTGCGCCCGATCGTGGCCGAGGTCGGCTTCCTGCCGCGCACCCACGGCTCGGCGCGTGTTCACCCGCGGCGAGACCCAGGCGCTGGTCGTCGCGACGCTGGGCACCGGCGACGACGAGCAGTTCATCGACGCCCTGCAGGGAACGTACAAAGAGACGTTCATGCTGCACTACAACTTCCCGCCCTATTCGGTCGGCGAGACCGGCCGCATGGGCTCGCCCGGCCGCCGCGAGATCGGCCACGGCAAGCTCGCCTGGCGCGCGATCCGGCCCATCCTGCCGCCGCATCACGAGTTCCCCTACACGATCCGCGTCGTCTCGGAGATCACCGAATCGAACGGCTCCTCGTCGATGGCCACCGTCTGCGGCACCTCGCTGGCGCTGATGGATGCCGGCGTGCCGCTCAAGCGGCCGGTGGCCGGCATCGCCATGGGCCTGATCAAGGAGGACGAGCGCTTCGCCGTGCTCTCCGACATCCTCGGCGACGAGGACCATCTCGGCGACATGGACTTCAAGGTCGCCGGCACCGCGGAAGGCGTCACCTCGCTGCAGATGGACATCAAGATCCAGGGCATCACCGAGGAGATCATGAAGGTCGCCCTCGACCAGGCCAAGGACGGCCGCATGCACATCCTCGGCGAGATGGCCAAGGCCCTGCCGCAGGCCCGCGCCGAGCTCGGCGAGTACGCCCCGCGCATCGAGGTCATCAACATCCCGACCGACAAGATCCGCGAGGTCATCGGCTCGGGCGGCAAGGTCATCCGCGAGATCGTCGAGAAGACCGGCGCCAAGATCGACATGTCGAGGACGACGGCACGGTCAAGGTCGCCTCGGCCGACGGCAAGGCGATCACCGCCGCGCTCAACTGGATCAAGTCGATCGTCTCCGAGCCGGAGGTCGGCGTCATCTATCAGGGCACCGTGGTGAAGACCGTCGATTTCGGCGCCTTCGTCAATTTCTTCGGCGCCAAGGACGGCCTCGTCCACATCTCCCAGCTCGCCCCCAACCGCGTCGCCAAGTCGACCGACGTGGTCAAGGAAGGCGACAAGGTCTGGGTCAAGCTGATGGGCTTCGACGAGCGCGGCAAGGTGCGCCTGTCGATGAAGGTCGTCGACCAGGAGACCGGCCAGGAGATCAAGCAGGAAGAGAAGGCAGGCGAGAAGGCCGAAGCCGCCAGCTAGAGCGGCTCCCTTCGCCACCGCAACTGCCGAACGGCCGGCGCCTCAGGCGCCGGCCGTTTTCTTGTGAGCTGGCTCAGCCGCCGGCGACCAGCCTGCGGCCGCTGCCGGCGGAGGTCGTGCGGTTGCGACCGGCGGCCTTGGCCGCATAGAGCGCCGCGTCGGCCGCGCGTCAGCTCCTCGTGGCGTTCGAACCGGCTGCCCGCCGTCATCGTGGCGACGCCAACGCTGACGGTGACCACGCCGAACCGGGTGGCGCCGTGCTCCATGCCGAGCCCGAGGATCGACTGGCGGACGCTCTCGGCGAGCTGCATGGCGCCCTCCAGCGGCGTGTCCGGCAGGATCGCGGAGAACTCCTCGCCGCCGTAGCGCGCCACCACGTCGCTCGGCCGCCTGAGGCTGACCCTCAGCAGGTTGGCGATCGTCCGCAGGCAGTGGTCGCCGGCCGGGTGGCCGTAGGTGTCGTTGTACGCCTTGAAGTGATCGACATCGACGAGCAGGAAGCTGAGCGGCGCGCCGGTCCGCCGGCTTTGCGCGAAGGCGCGGCGGAGCGCCACGTCGAAGCCGCGGCGGTTCGTCAGGCCGGTCAGGCCGTCCTCGCTGGCGAGGCTGGTGAGCCGCTGGTTGAGTTCTGTCAGCACCGCCTGGCTGTGCTTCAGTCGGTGAGTCGGCGACCACGCACAGCGCGCCGCCGTCGTCCGTCGGCCGCGTCCGTGCGCTCAGCCAGCGCCCGTCCGCCAGGTGGATGTCGTGCTCGCCGAGCATGAACAGGCTGGTCAGCGTATTCTTGATCCATATGTCGACCGCGCCTTCCGGAATGTCGTTCTGCTCGCCGCGCTCGACCACGGCGCGCAGCACCGTCTCCAGGCTCTCGCCGGGCACGCGCAGGTCGGCGGTCAGCGGAAACATGGCGCGGTACCGGTCGTTGCACAGCACGATGCGGGCTTCGCGGTCGTACATCACCAGGCCGTCGGCCATGTGCTCCATGGCGTGGTTGAGGCGCTGCCGCCCTTCGGCGATCTCGTCCTCCATGTGCTTGCGCTCGGTAATGTCGTGGTTGTGGGTGATGAGGCCGATGATCGTGCCGTTGCGGTCGCGCAGCGGCGCCTTCAGGGTCGACACCCACTGGCGCGATCCGTCGTCCCGCGTGACCGTCTGCTCGATCGTCTCGGGTTCGCCGGCGGCCAGCACCCGTTCCTCCTCGGCCTGGAATCCGCGCGCGATATCCGGCGGGAAGAAGTCGAAATCGCTCTTGCCGATCAGCGCCGCCACGTCCGGCGCCTTGACCTGGCGCGCCGTCGCCGGGTTGGCGGCGAGGAACCGGCCGCCGAGGTCCTTGGCGTTCACCGGCTCCGGCAGGGCGTCGATGATGCTGCGGTAGAAGACGTTGGCCCGGGCGGTCTCGCGGCGCCGGGCGGCCTCGATCACGGCGAGGCCGGCGAGCATGGTGGCCACGAACGTCATGCTGCTCAGCGGGGGCGCGCTCGTGGCCAGCATCGGCAGCAGGATGGCGGGCGGCAGTACGAGCGATCCGGCCATGGGCAGGAGTGCGATGGCCACGGCGAAGATCAGGAGGTCGCGCGCGGTTGCCCTGCGGCCGCGCAGCAGATACCAGCCGGCAATGCCGATCGACGTGGCGATGGCGATGGAGATGATGCCGGCCGGTGCGCCTATGCCGCCGAGATAGATGCGATAGGCGGCGGCGGCGAGGCCGGCCGCGACGCCGATCAGCGGGCTGCCGAGGAAACCGGCAAGCCCGATCAGGGCATAGCGCAGGTCGGCGGTGATTCCCGGCTGGAACTCGAACGGCACCAGCATCAAGAGGATGACGCCGCCGCCGGCGACAAGCGAGCCGGTCACCTCGCGCAGCCACGCCGGCCTGTTCTCGATCCAGTCCGACCCGTGGTTCCAGATGGAGAAGAGGATCGCCAGGATCGCCAGGTTCTGAAGCAGGCCCTCCCAGGAAGCGCTCATGAATATCGGTCCCAGTTAGCCGTCGAAGCCCGTTCGGTCATACCTCCTCCACTGCGGCCATGCTGCGAGTTTGTCGCCTACCGTCATACTTTTGGTTTGTTACGCTCAGGTTTCACCAAACGTGGTGAGGAAGCGGTAAACGGCGTGGCGGCCTGGCGGCGGCCTGACGCCGGCGCGTCGGCCCGAGCAGTCTTTCGCAGCGCAACGCGGTTCCCGGAGCCATTCCAGGGAGCGGAACCGGCTGAACCGCCGCCAGGGTTCCGCCCCGTCGCCAGAACGGTAGGAAAATCAGGGGCTTGGCGGTGTCGCGGCGGCCGAAGACAAAGGTTGCGCTCGGCAGGGCCTGCCGCCCTAGTGTTGCTGCAACGCAGCACGCCGTGGGCGACGGCGGCAGGGGAGGAAGAAGAGCTTGTACTACCAGCTCTATGAACTGAACCACGCCGCTCTCGGCCCGTTCCGGGCCGCGGCCGATGCCGCCCGGCTCTATTTCAAGAACCCGATGAACCCGCTGGCGCACACCCCGTTCGGGCGCAGCATGGCGGCCGGCGCCGAGCTCTTCGAGCGCACCACGCGCCGCTACGGCAAGCCGGAATTCGGCATCGACCATGCCCGCGTCGGCGGCATCGACGTGCCGGTGACCGAGCGCGTCGCCTGGGAGCGGCCGTTCTGCCGGCTCCTGCATTTCGCCAAGGCGCTGCCCTACGGCGCCCGCCAGCCGAAGCTGCTCATCGTCGCGCCGCTGTCCGGCCACTACGCCACGCTGCTCCGCGGCACCGTCGCCACCATGCTCCCCGACCACGACGTCTACGTCACCGACTGGGTCGGACGCGCGCATGGTGCCGGTCGCCGACGGACCCTTCGACCTCGACGACTACATCGACTACCTGATCTCCATCCATCATGTGCTGGGGCCGGGCGTCCACGTCATGGCCGTGTGCCAGCCCTCGGTACCGGTGCTGGCGGCGGTGGCGCTGATGGAGGCCGCCGGCGACCGCAACCTGCCGGCCTCGATGACCCTGATGGGCGGGCCGATCGACACACGGGTCAATCCGACCGCGGTCAACACGCTCGCCAACAACCACGATCTCGGCTGGTTTCGCGACAACGTCGTCATGCAGGTGCCGTTTCCCCACCCCGGCTTCATGCGCGACGTCTATCCGGGCTTCCTGCAGATCTCCGGCTTCCTGTCGATGAATTTCGACCGCCACGTCGACGCCCATCGCGATTTCTACCATCACCTGGTGGACGGCGACGGCGACTCGGCCGAGAAGCACCGCGAGTTCTACGACGAGTACCTGGCGGTGATGGACCTCACCGCCGAGTTCTACCTGCAGACGGTGGATACGGTCTTCCTCCGCCATGCCCTCCCCGAGGGCCGCATGATGCACCGCGACCGGAAGGTGGAGCCGGCTGCGATCGCCCACGTCGCCATGCTCACCGTCGAGGGCGAGCACGACGACATCTCCGGCGTCGGCCAGACCAAGGCGGCCCACGACCTCGTCGTCAACCTGCCGGCCGACAGGCGCGCTCATCACCTGCAGCTCGGCGTCGGCCACTACGGCGTTTTCAACGGCACCCGCTTCCGCGCCGAGATCGCTCCGCGCATTGCCGATTTCATAGCCACCCACGATGGCGCCGGCCGCGCCAACCGGGCCAACGGCCATGCCTCCGCGAACGCCAGTTCCGCCGGGACCGCCCAAAAAGCCGGAATCGGCCCTTCTGCCGGGCCGTCCGCAAAGCCAGCCGGCCCGCGGAAACCGCGCAAACGGAAGGTTTCCAGATCGCAAACCTGACGGGCGCCCCGTAATCGGGCGTTGCAGCCGCAAGACGCCGGACTCGCCGTCCGTGCGCGGTGCCGCGTGTCGACAGGCGGTGCGTTCAGCGCGGCCCGTTCAGGTCTGGCTCAGGCCCCCTGCACACAATTCAGGCGGGCAATGGTGGGCTCCGCCACCATTGCCGCAGGTGATCCGCGCACGGGTTCGGGGGCGCGCGGCGACCCATCCGGGTTTCGTCCGCACCGGACGCTGCCCGTTCCCGGCGTCAGGCCCGCCTGCAACGATGGCGCGAAAATCGGACGGGCCCTGTCCGATTTTTCTTGAATCGCGCGGCCCCTCTTCCCACCTTGCAGATTGTTACGTAAGATAGACGTACGACTGACGTACGATATAGAGGACGGGACATGGTCAATCAGAATGCCCTGCGTCCGGCATGGACGCCCCTGACGATCCTGCTGATGGTCATCGGCTTCATGATCTTCTGGCCGCTCGGCCTGGCGATGCTCGCCTACATCATATGGGGCGACCGTATCCCTGAGGTCCGGCGCCACTTCTCGGACATGAAGCGCGACTTCGGCGGCTGCGGCCGGCGCCGTGACCGCGGTGGCTACAGCACCTATCAGAGCGGCAACGCCGCCTTCGACGACTACCGCGCGCGGGAATTGCGCCGGCTCGACGAGGAGCGTCGCAAGCTCGACGGAGAGCGGCGCGAGTTCGAGGAGTTCGTGCAGAACCTGCGCCGCGCCCGCGATCAGGAGGAGTTCGAGCGCTTCCAGCGCGAGCGCCCCCAGCGCCGGGCCGCCGATGAGATCGATCTCTGATCGATCCGGATTGAACTGACCTCGGGCGTACTGTCTCCGGGGAACGAAAGGCGGGGCCGGAAACGGCCCCGCCTTTTTATTGCCTGATCGGCCGGCGGGGACGGGCGCCGCCTCAGTCGGCCGGCTGGCGGGTCGCCTCGAACAGGAACCAGACCCGCTTTTCGGCCGCGTCGATCCATCCGTCGATGAGCGCCGTCGTGCCGAAGTCGTTGTGCTCGTCGCACACGCCATGCACCTCGCGCAGGCGCTCGGCCAGCCGCATGTTGTCGTCGCGGAGCTCTGCCAGCATGTCGCCCGGGGTCACGTAGTCGGCGTCGTTGTCGGCGATTGTCTGCAGCCGGCCGATATGGCCGATCGAGCGCAGCGTCGTGCCGCCGACCTTGCGCGCCCGCTCCGCCATGTCGTCGACCATCGCCAGCAGCTCGCCGGCCTGGTCGTCGAGCATCAGGTGGTAGCTGCGGAAGTTCGGGCCCGACACGTGCCAGTGGAAGTTCTTGGTCTTCAGGTAGATGGCGAAGACATCGGCAAGCAGCGCCGTCAGCGCCGGGGCGATGTCCCGGGTCGCGTTGGCGCCAAGGCCGGTGCGGTTGGCGAGCGGCGCCTCGCGGCGCGCCTTCGGGCTGACGTCAGCCATGGTCTGGTACTCCTTGCCTTCGTGAGAGGGCGCCGGGGAGGCGGCGCCGCGGCTGGTGTTGCCGGCAACTATGCACCCGCGTGCGTATGAGCTGTTGGCGAAAAGCTCATGCTGCTCGGATTTGCCGCAAGCTCGTCGGGGGCCACGGGCGGCGACTGAACTGTGGAGCGAACAAAAAGTGAATCGCTTCCCCGGCGGCTTGTGGCATGATTCCGCCCACAGCCTTGATTCGCTTGCGGGTTCCTCATCGCCTCGATGCCGATTCCAGTCCGCCCAGCCGCCGCCTCCGGCCAGTTCGAGATCGCCACCGAGAGCGGCTACGTGCCCGTCGACATCCGCCGCCATCCGCGCGCGCGGAACTACACGCTGCGCATCGCCGGGCCGGGCCGGCCGCCGGTGCTGACCATGCCGGAGCGCGGCTCGCTGGCCGAGGCGCACCGCTTCCTCGAGCGCCACGCCGGCTGGCTGAGGCGCCAGATCGACCGCCTGCCGCCGGCAATCCCGATCGCCGCCGGCTGGCCGGTGCCGCTCCGCGGCGTCCTCCACACCATCCACCACGATCCGTCCTGCGGCGGCACGGTGACCGTCGGGGCGGATGCCGAAGGTCCGGCGCTCTATGTCTCCGGCGCCCCCGCCCATCTCCGCCGCCGCGTCCTCGATTTCCTCAAGCGCGAGGCCCGCCGCGACATTGCCGCGGCCGTCGCCCGCCATTCGGTCCGCCTCGGGGTGAGGCCGAAGGCCATCCGCTATCGCGACCAGATCACCCGCTGGGGCTCGTGCACCGCCGACGGCCATCTGTCCTTCTCGTGGCGGCTGATCATGGCGCCGCCGCTGGTGCTCGATTATCTCGCCGCCCACGAGGTGGCCCATCTCGCCGAGATGAACCATTCCCGCCGCTTCTGGCAGTTGTGCAGGGCGCTGGCCCCGGAAACCGAGACCGCCCGCGCCTGGCTGACGACCCAGGGCCCGGCGCTCCACGCCATCGGCGCCGCCGCCGGCGAGGAGGAAGAGAGCCGCGCGGCGGCCTGAGCCGCCGCGTTTCTGCCGTTCAGGCCGGCCACGCCGGCGGTCCGAGGAACTCGATCCCGTAGCGGTCGCCGAGCGCGGCCAGCGCCGCCATGTCCTGCGGGATCGACAGGTTGCGCGCCGCCACGTCGGGAAAGAACTGCTCGAAGCCGCCCGGCGTCAGTACCGCGATGTTGCGCCCGGGCGTCGGGCTGACGATGCGGAAGGTATGCGGCACGCCGCGCGGCAGGAACACCGACTGGCCGGGTTTCAGGAGGCTGACGGCGCCGTCGAGCCACATCTGGTATTCCCCGTCGAGCACGTGGATCACCTCGTCCTCGTTGTGGTGGATGTGGATCGGCGGTCCGCTGCCGGCCGGCACCTCGCCGATGAACATGCCGACCGTGCCGCCGCTGTCACGGCGATCGACGGTTATCGTATAGTGCGTGCCGAGCCAGGTGGCGGTGCGGCCGGCGGCGTTGCCTTCGGGTGTGGTGAGCATGGGGATCCGCTTTCCTCGGATGGTTCGCCGCCCGTGGCGTCTGTCCACGGGCTTCGGCGGTGGAGGAAAGCGGCTGTATCCGCGGGCCGCCTTCGGCGGAAATCGAATGATCGTATCGGGCCTATTCGTTTCATGAATTTCGGTGCCCTCGACCTCAACCTGCTCCGCGTCTTCGACGCCATGATGCTGGAACTCAACACCATGCGTGCCGGCGAGCGGGTGGGGCTCAGCCAGCCGGCGGTGTCCTCCGCGCTTGGCCGCCTGCGCCACATCGTCGGCGACGAGCTGTTCGTCCGCGATGGCAACCGCATGGTGCCGACGGCGCGCGCGCTTCAGCTCAAGGAGCCGGTGCGCGCCGCGCTCCGCCAGATGGCCGAGGCGCTCGGCGCGATCGCCGGCTTCGACCCGGCCACCGCGGACCAGGCCTTCGTCATCGTCGGCTCGGACTATTTCTCCAGCCTTCTGATGCCGCGGCTGGCCGGCCAGGCGGTCCCGGAGGCACCCGGCGTCCTCTTGCAGATGCTCGACCGGCCGACCGTCGAGATCTTCCCGGCGCTGAGTGAGGGCAGGTGCGACCTCGCCGTCGACCGCATCCGCGAAACACCCGAATGGATCGGCTGCGCGACGATGTTCCACTCCTACATCCTGTGCGTCGCGGCGAAGGATCATCCGGTGCTCGCCCGCCACCGGGTCGCGCCCGGCAGCCGCATCCCGCCGGACGTCTTCTGCGAGGTTCCGCACGTCCTCCTGTCGATGGATGGCGCCCGCACCGGCACCATGGAGGTGGCGCTGAAGGAACACGGCCTGTCGCGCAAGGTGGCGCTCACCGTGCCGCACTTCCAGGCGGTCGCCCTCACCGCCGCGGCGAGCCAGCTCATCGGCAGCCTGCCGGTCCATTTCGCCCGCCACGCCGCGGCTCACCTGCCGCTGGCGCTCTACCTGCCGCCCTACGATCCGCCCAAGGTCGGCGTCGGCGTCTACTGGCACCGGCGGCACGACCGCGACCCCGCCAATCTCTGGCTGCGCGACCATGTCGCCCGCGCTCTCGCGCTCGACCGGGATTTCCCGCCGCCCGCCGTCAGCCGCACCGATTCCGACGACTGGACCATCTGAGCCCGCCGACGGTCACCTCCGATAGCCGCTCGGCAGAAGCCGCTCGACGACGTGCTCGGCGGTCCATGCGGCGCAATCGCGCGCCCAGCCCGCCAGCTTGTGCAGGCCCCGGACTTCGGCCGAGACGGCGAGCGCCGTCTGCCGGGCGAGGGCGAAGGCGGCGACGCTCTCCGCCGAACAGCGGTCGGCGCCATAGGCGGCCGCCAGCCGGCTGAGGCGGGCGATCTGGGCGGGGCCGTCCCGGTCGGGATTGCCGAGGTCGAGCCAGGTGAAGGCGGTGTAGCCGAGGTCCCACAGGCGAAGCCCCGGCCGCGCCGCGTCGAAATCGATCAGCGCCACCGGCATTCCGTCGCGGAAGACGGCATTGGTCGGCGCGAAGTCGTTGTGGCAGATGGTTTCGGCGCCCGCCGCCCGGACTGCCGCGAAGTCGGCGGTGGCGTCGTGGAAGGCGCGCAGCAGCCGCGCCGCCGCAGCGATCTGCGGCATCGTCGTAGTTCCCGAGGTCGGCCGGCACGTCGCCGGGCAGGAAGCTCAGGATCGCGCGGCCGGCTTCGTCGATGCCGAGGAAGCGCGGTGCCCCGGCGAAGCCGTGCCGTTCGAGGTGCTTCAGCAGGTCGTGCTGCAGCGATCGGTCGCCGGCGATCGGCCGGCGCACCGTGTCGCCGACCCTGACCACGCCTGCCGTCACCCGCCCGCCGGAGAGGGGCACTTCGACATCACTGTCCATGGCATGGAGGCTACCAGACAACGGGACCACGGGCTCTTCTCCTCCCCCTTTGACGGGGAAGAAAACGGCAATGCTGCCGGGAGCTACCGCCCGCTACCCGCCGAAGAGCTGCTGCAGCAAGCCGGTGATCGGCCCCTCGCGCCGGCGCTGGCCGACCGCGCCCGGCGGCACCGGCCTTCCCGCCGGCCGGTCGATCCAGCCGCCCTGCGGCATGTCGGGGCCGGTCGCCACCGGCCCGGTGTTGCCGCTGCCCGGCGACAGCACCATCGGCGCGCCGTCGGCCTGCTGGCGGGTCATGTCGGAGGGGTAGAGCGGCCGCCCGGCATAGCGCTGGTTGGCCGGGTCGCCGAAGCGGTAGTTGCCCGGCAGGTCGGCCACCGCCTGGCCGTGCAGCGCCGCGCTCATGAAGCGCTGCCAGGCGATCGCCGGCAGGCTGCCGCCGGTGGCGTGCTTGGTCGGCTTGTTGTCGTCGTTGCCGAACCACACGCCGGCGGTCAGCGCGCCGGTGTAGCCGATGAACCAGGCGTCGCGGAAATCCTGGCTGTGCCGGTCTTGCCGGCCACCGGCCAGCCGGCGATGCGCGCCTTGCGTGCCGGTGCCGTCGACCACCGTCTGCGACAGCATGGAGTTCATCATGCCGACATAGGTCGGGTCGACCACCTGTCCCGGCCCGGTGCCGCTGCGCTCGTAGAGCACCTTGCCCTTGGCCGTGGTGATGCGCTTGATCGCATAGGGGATGACGCCGCGCCCGCCGTTGGAGAAGGGCACATAGGCGCGCGGTCAGTTCCAGCGGCGTCACCTCCGAGGTGCCGAGCGCGATCGACGGCGTCGCCATCAGCGGCGAGACGATGCCGAGCCGGCGGGCGGTGGCGGCCACCGCCTTCGGCGCCGACCATCTGCGGCGAGCTGCGCCGACGACCGAGTTCAGCGAATCGGCCAGCGCCGGTGCGCAGCGTCACCGGCCCCTTGTACTTGCGCGAGTAGTTCTCCGGCTTCCAGCCGGCGATCGACACCGGCTGGTCGACCACCACCGATTCCGGGATCATGCCGTCTTCCAGCGCGGTCAGATAGACGAACGGCTTGAACGCCGAGCCCGGCTGGCGGTGGGCGTCGACCGCCCGGTTGAACGGGCTCGTCGTGTAGTCGCGCCCGCCGACCATCGCCTTGACCGCGCCGTTGGGGTCGATCGCCACCAGCGCCGCCTGGCCGACGCCGTACTTGTCGCCGCCCTCGGCGAGCGTCTCGGAGATCGCCTTGGCCGCCGCCGCCTGCATGGCGAGGTCGATGGTGGTGTCGACGATGATGTCCTGGTCGATCTGCCCGCCGACATAGTTGCGGCAGCTTGGTCCATCACCCAGTCGGCGACGTAGCGGCCGCTGCCGCCGGCGACGTCGTGCACCGCCGTCACCGGCTGCGACATGGCCAGGCTCGCCTGCCGGCCGGTGATGTAGCCGGCGTCCTGCATGGCGGCGAGCACGGTCTGCATGCGCGCCTCCGCCGCCGTCCGGGTGGGTGGCCGGCGAATAGTTGCGCCGGCGCCTTCAGCATGCCGGCCAGCATCGCCGCCTCGGCCAGCGTGACGTTGCGCGCCGACTTGCCGAAATAGCGGTGCGCCGCCGCGTCGACGCCATAGGCGCCGGCGCCGAGATAGACCCGGTTGAGGTAGAGCGTCGAGGATCTGCTTCTTGCGACAGGCGCATCTGCAGCCACACCGCCAGGATCACTTCCTGCACCTTGCGCTCGAAGGTGCGCTCCGGCTTGAGGAACAGGTTCTTGGCGAGCTGCTGGGTCAGCGTCGAGCCGCCCTCGACGATGTGGCCGGCGCGCAGGTTGGCGATCGCGGCGCGGGCGAGGCCGATCGGGTCGATGCCGAAATGCCAGTAGAAGCGCCGGTCCTCGATGGCGATCACCGCTTCCGGCAGGTAGGGCGGCATCTGGTCGAGCGTCAGCGCCTCGCCGGCCGAATCGCCGTGGTTGGAGATGAGCGCGCCGTTGGCGGCGAGGATGCGCACGTTGGCGGCGCGCGGCGGCACCGTCCAGTCGGCCATCGGCGGCAGCTTGGAGGCGTAGTAGGCGACCACCGAGCCGACGAAGCCGAGGCCGATGATCGCCGCCGACCGCGCCCCAGTGGAGCGCGGTGCGCAGAAAGCGGCCGAGGAAGCCGATCAGCGGCCCGTCGGCGCCGTTCTTCTTTCGCCGCCTGGCGGTCCGGGCCTTCGCCGGCGCCTTCGCGCCGGTCTGGCGGCCCTTGCCGGTCTTGGCGGATTTTCGTGCTGCCACGGGCGGTCGGCTTCCCTCGAAACGCGGGTCTACGCGCGTGATCCGATGCGGCCGGGCACGAACAGGCCCGGCGCCGCCCCCGGGTTCTCGAAAGAGAAGCTAAATGCGGCGATTTAAGGGGCAGTTAAGGATGGGCCGGGGCGTCAGATTGTCCGTCCGGGCGGCGGGATGCCTGCCGACAACGGGCGTCTCTCACCCCCTCGCCATTGCCGCCGCCGCGCGGCATAGTCCCGCCCATGCCGCAAACAGATTCCTCACCGCCCCCGCTCGGCCCCGGCGACCACGTCTTCCTGGTCGATGGCTCGTCCTTCGTCTTCCGCGCCTATTTCCAGTCGATCAACCAGGACGCCAAGTACAACTACCGCTCCGACGGTCTGCCCACCGGCGCGCTCCGGCTGTTCTGCACCAAGCTCTACCAGTTCGTGCGCGAGGGCGCCGTCGGCATCGTGCCGACCCATCTCGCCATCGTCTTCGACAAGTCGGAGGAGACCTTCCGCAAGGAGATCTACCCCGACTACAAGGGCACCCGCCGCGAGATGCCCGACGACCTCAAGCCCCAGTTCCCGCTGATGCGCGAGGCCGTGCGCGCCTTCGGCCTGGAGCCGGTGGAGAAGGACGGCTACGAGGCCGACGACATCATCGCCACCTACGCCAGCGAGGCGAAGGCGGCCGGCGCCGAGGTGCTCATCGTCTCCTCCGACAAGGACCTGATGCAGCTCGTCTCCGACACCGTGCTCTTCTACGATTTCGAATCCGGCACCCGCGGCCGCCCCGGCTACCGGCCGGAGCGGCGCATCGACCGCGACGGCGTCATCGAGTATTTCGGCGTGCCGCCGGAGAAGGTCATCGACGTCCAGGCGCTGGTCGGCGACACCTCCGACAACGTCCCCGGCGTCCCCGGCATCGGCATCAAGACCGCCTCGGCGCTGATCGGCGAGTATCGGCGATCTCGACACGCTGCTCGCCAACGCCGAAGAGATCAAGCAGCCCAAGCGCCGCGCAGCTCCTCATCGAGTTTGCCGATCAGGCGCGGATGTCGCGCGAGCTGGTCACCCTCCACGACGATGTCGATCCCGGCACGCCGCTCGCCGCCACGCAGATGCGCGACGCTCGATGCGGCAGAAGCTCATCGCCTTCCTCAAGGCGATGGAGCTGTCGACGCTCACCAAGCGCGTCGCCGAGGCGACCGGCGTCGATCCCAATGCGGTCGAGGCCGATCCGGCGCTGCGCTCCGCCAAGCACCACGACGCCACCTTCGCCGGCCGTCTGGTGCCGACCGGCGCCGACGAAGCCGTCGCCGCGGCAGAAACGGCGCGCCTGCCGGCGTCGTCCCCTCGCCCCGGCGGGAGAGGGACAGGGCGGGGGGCTCGGGAGGGGAGCGCTCCCCGGTCAACGGCCACGCCGCTCCGGCCGCTGCCGTCGCGGCCGGAGCCGCCGCCGCCACCGCCGTCCCCATCGATCGCGCCGGCTACGAGACCGTCACCGACCTCGACCGGCTCGACGCCTGGATCGCCGAGGCGACGGCGCTCGGCCGCGTCGCCGTCGATAGCGCAGACCACCGGGCTCGGCCCGATGCAGGCCGATCTCTGTCGGCGTCAGCCTGGCGCTCGCCCCCGGCCGCGCCTGCTACGTGCCGCTCGCCCACCGCAGCGGCGAGAGCGACCTCCTCGGCGACAACCTCGCCGACGGCCAGATCGCCCGCGGCGGAGGCGCTCGCCCGTCTGAAGCCGCTGCTCGAAGACCCCGCCGTCCTCAAGATCGCCCAGAACCTCAAGTTCGACGCCGTCCTTCTCGCCCGCCACGGCATCGACGTGGCGCCCTACGACGACACCATGCTGCTCGCCTACGCGCTCGATGGCGGCCTCGGCGGCTACGACATGGCCGCGCTCGCCGAGCGCTGGCTCGGCCACGCGCCGCATGGCGCTGCAAGGAGGTCGCCGGCAGCGGCCGGGCGCAGCGTCACCTTCGACCAGGTGCCGCTCGACCGCGCCACCGGCTACGCCGCCGAGGACGCCGACATCGCGCTCCGCCTGTGGCTGGCGCTGAAGCCGCGCCTGGCCGCCGAGCGCATGGCCACCGTCTACGAGACGCTGGAGCGGCCGATGGTGCCGGTGCTGGCGCGCATGGAGGCGCGCGGCATCACCGTCGACCGCCAGATCCTGTCGCGCCTCTCCGGCGAGTTCGCCCAGAAGCTCGGCGCGCTGGAGAGCGAGATCTACGAGCTCGCCGGCGAGGACTTCAACATCGGCTCGCCCAAGCAGCTCGGCGACATCCTCTTCGGCAAGTTCGGCCTCGGCGGCGGCAAGAAGACCAAGACCGGCGCCTGGTCGACCGGCGCCGACATCCTCGACGAGCTTGCCGCCGGCGGCAACACGCTCGCCGCCCGCATTCTCGACTGGCGCCAGCTCTCCAAGCTGAAGTCGACCTACACCGACCTGCTGCCCGGCTTCATCGATCCCCGAGACCGGCCGCGTCCACACCTCCTATGCGCTGGCCTCCACCACCACCGGCCGCCTGTCCTCGTCCGAGCCCAACCTGCAGAACATCCCGATCCGCACCGAGGAGGGCCGGCGCATCCGCACCGCCTTCGTCGCCGCGCCGGGCACCAGGCTGATCTCGGCCGACTACAGCCAGATCGAGCTTCGCGTCGTCGCCCACGTCGCCGATATCCGGCCAGCTGAAGCAGGCCTTCGCCGAGGGCCTCGACATCCACGCCATGACCGCCTCCGAGATGTTCGGCGTGCCGGTCGAGGGCATGCCGCCCGAGGTGCGCCGCCGCGCCAAGGCGATCAACTTCGGCATCATCTACGGCATTTCCGCCTTCGGCCTCGCCAACCAGCTCGGCATCGCCCGCCAGGAGGCGGGCGACTACATCAAGCCGCTATTTCGAGCGCTTCCCCGGCATCCGCGACTACATGGAGGCGATGCGCAAGAAGGTCGAGGGCGCGACGGCTACGTCGCCACCCTGTTCGGCCGCAAGATCCATTTCGCCGCGTCAAGTCGCGCAATCCGGCCGAGCGCGCCTTCATCGACCGCGCCGCCATCAACGCCCCGATCCAGGGCTCGGCCGCCGACATCATCCGCCGCGCCATGATCCGCATGGAGCCGGCGCTCGACCAGGCGCGGCTTTCCGCCGACGATGCTGCTCCAGGTCCACGACGAGCTGATCTTCGAGGTGCCGGAGAGCGAGGTCGAGCGGACGCTCCCGGTCGTCACCCGCGTCATGGAGGCCGCCGCCGAGCCGGCGGTGCAGCTCTCGGTGCCCCTTGCAGGTCGATGCCCGCGCCGCCGACAACTGGGACGCCGCGCACTAGGATCGAGCGCATGCGGCCGGGGCGGCACTGCGGCTGGCCAGTGAGGCAGGCGCCGGCCGCGGAAAGGATGAAATCAAGGTTCTCGCGGAACTCGCCCGGGCGATTGCCGACGGCGCCAAGGTTCGCGCCTATCCACGCCTGGACACTGCTCGACAATTTCCAGTGGGCGGAGGGCCACACGGAGCGCTACGGCCTGATCCACACGGATTTCAGAAGCCAGAAGCGCACGATCAAGGATTCGGGGCTGTGGTACGGCCGCGTCGCCGCGTCCAATCGTCTCCACCTGTAGGGTGGCTGGAAGCCGCCAAGGCCTCTTTGCGTCGCGGAGGTCGACGCGGCCTCTGGCGCCCCCGCCGCAGGCTCCGCATCCCGCACGCGAACGGCGCACCCACCTCGGCCGACGGAGAGCGAGGTCGAGCCGACGCTGCCCGTCGTCATCCGCATCATGGAGGCCGCCGCCGAGCCGGCGGTGCAGCTTTCGATGCCGCTCTAGTTCGATGCCCGCGCCGCCGACAACTGGGACGCCGCGCACCAGGGCTATGTAGATTTTCAAGTGCGCCAGACCGTTCTCCTCATGGTCGGGCACCGTCCCGATGCCACGTCCTTGCGCCGGGCAGGGCGATGGCGGTCTCGCGCTCTCTCCCTTGCGAGCAGGGCGATGGCGGTCTGCACCCTCTCCCCTGTGGGAGAGGGCTTCGCGCCTTGAGAGCGAGAGCGAACTAGGCGCGAAGGGTGAGGGGTCATGGCGCACGTTGCTCCTCGCTCCCTCCGGGAATCGCACCCGCAGCGTTGGCGAGCGGGGATAACAAAGAAGTTGTCCCCCTCTTCGTGCCCGATGAGATGATGCGTCGCCATCCCTGCTCGATGAGGGGCGCCGTCCGGAGGCGTCGTTCGGTGGAGCGGGGAGCGGTGCCCCCGCGCAGCGGCTTCGCAAGTCCGGCCCTCGGGGCGCTCCCGGTGGGACCGTCGGCACTACGACCGGCCGCCCTATAGGGCTTGAACCCCGCGCCAATGCGGGGTGAAGCGCTCGCCGGGAGACGGAAGAAAATCGCCGCGGCGGGCGCTCGGTGAGCGCCCAGACTTTTCGCGGAGTAACCGCACGGCATTCGCCGGGCGCCCGCCACCCCCTCGCCAACAAGAGGCGAGGAGCGCCGCAAGAGACCGAGGAGGGCCGTCAGGCCCGACCGGGATCGAACAAAGCGGCGCGACAGGGAAGGAAGGATGCTCAAAGCCCGGAGCGATGCGCCCGCGGGAACGCGGGCCCGTGTCCCGGGCGCAGCGCAGCATGAAATGATGCGCTGCAGAACCGGGACCTATCCCGTGGACCCCGGATCTGCTCCGCGCCGCTTGTCACGCTGCAGCGCGTCCGGGGAACAGTGCCCCACGCTCCTTCGTCATTCCGGCGAAGGCCGGAATCCAGACGAGCCCTCCCGGCACGCAACGAACGCTGGTATGGGCCCCGGCCTCCGCCGGGGCGACGAACGCGCATGGGACGAATCGCAGGCCATCCCCCGCCTGCTCCTGCGGGGACGAGCGCGTTGCGGCACGGCCACGGAGGAATCGGAGACATGGGCCCTGCATCCCAGACGCGAACGACACGCCCCCCTTCCCCCTCGCGCGCCCATGGTGGTTCACTCCGCGCCCATGACGGCCAGCCCGCCCGACACTGCGGAGAGACCGCGCGCAGCGCCCCGCATCGCCGACCCGGCCGCACTCCGGCGCCGGCTCGATGCCGATGCCCGCGCCGAGGGCTTCGATGTCGTCGGCGTGACCACGCCGGACGCGATTCCCGAGGCGGCGCCGCGCCTCCGCCGGTTCCTCGCCGAGGGCCATCACGGCACCATGGGCTGGCTGGCGGAGAAGGCCGAGCGCCGCCGGAGCCCGCGCGCCCTGTGGCCGGAGGTCGGCGCCGTGGTCATGCTCGGCCTCAACTACGGTCCGGACAGCGACCCGCTGGCGAGCCTGGCGCAGACGAGACCGCGCCACCGTCTCGGTCTATGCCCGCCACCGCGATTATCACGATCTCATCAAGGGCAAGCTCAAGCGCGTCGCCGGCCGCTTCGCCGCCTATGCCCGGTCCGAGGTGAAGGTCTTCGTCGACACCGCGCCGCTGATGGAAAAGCCGCTCGCCGCCGCCGCCGGCCTCGGCTGGCAGGGCAAGCACACCAACCTCGTCAGCCGCGACTTCGGCTCGTGGCTCTTCCTCGGCGCCATCCTCACCGAGGCGCGCTGCCGGCCGACGACGCCGAGGCCGACCATTGCGGCACCTGCCGCGCCTGCCTCGACATCTGCCCGACCGACGCCTTCCCGGCGCCCTACCGGCTCGATGCCCGCCGCTGCATCTCCTATCTCACCATCGAGCATGCCGGCCCCATCCCGCATGAATTCCGCGAAGCCATGGGCAACCGCATCTACGGCTGCGACGATTGCCTTGCCGTCTGCCCGTGGAACAAGTTCGCGCAGCGCGACCCGCGAGGCGAAGCTCGAAGGCCCGCGACGATCTCGCCGCGCCGCCGCTTGCCGAGCTCGCGGCGCTCGACGACGCCGCCTTCCGCGCCCGCTTCTCCGGCTCGCCGGTCAAGCGCATCGGCCGCGACCGCTTCCTGCGCAACGTCCTGATCGCCATCGGCAATTCCGGCTTCGCCTGAGCTTGCCGCGAGCGCCGGGGCCGCGCTGGCCGATCCCGCCCCGGTGGTCCGCGGCGCCGCCGTCTGGGCTCTGTCGCGGCTCCTGCCGGCTGGAAGCGTTCGCCGCGCTGCGGGAGGGCCACCTGCCGGCGGAAGCCGACACCGATGTCCGCGCCGAATGGCAGGCGCCATGAGCGAAGCCCGCTTCTTCCACGACCGGCAGGAATGGCGCGACTGGCTCGCGGAGCGCCACGCCGTCGCCGACGAGCAATGGATCGGCTTCCACAAGACCTGGTCGGAGAAGGCGGGCATCACCTACCGCGAGGCCCTCGACGAGGCGCTGTGCTTCGGCTGGATCGACGGCCTCCGCCGTGGCGGCCATGCCGTCTGGTCGATCCGCTTCACGCCGCGCCAGCCGGACAGCGTGTGGAGCGCCGCCAATATGGCGCGCGTCGAGGAGCTGATCGCCGAGGGCCGCGTCGCCCCGGCAGGTCTTGCCGCCTACCAGCGCCGCGATCCCGAACGGCAGAAGCAGTATTCCTTCGAGAACCGCGACAAGACCCTGGCGCCCGACTACGAGAAGCGCTTCCGCGCCGAGCCCGCGGCGTGGAGCTGGTTTCAGGCGATGCCGCGGTCCTATCGTCACCCGGCGATCTGGTGGGTGATGAGCGCCAGGCAGGAGGAGACCCGCGAGCGCCGGCTGAAGACGCTGATCGCCGACTCCGCCGCCGGCCGCAGGATCAAGCCGCTGCGTCCGACGCGCGACGCCTCATGAGCGCCGGGCTGCGCCTGTTCGTCTTCGGCCTCGGCTACAGCGCCGGCGCCTTTGCCCGTGCGATCGCGCCGCGGGCCGAGCGGGTCGGCGGCACGGTGCGCACGCCCGAGCGGCCGGCGGGGCAGGGGATCGCGACCCTTCCCTGGGACGGCACGGCGCCCGCGGCCGATGTCGCCGGGGCGCTTGCCGATGCCACCCACCTTCTCGTCTCGGTGCCGCCCGGCGACGCCGACCCGGTGCTCGCCCATTTCGCCGGCGCCATCCGCGCCGCGCCGCATCTTCGCTGGATCGGCTACCTCTCCACCGTCGGCGTCTATGGCGATTATGGCGGCGCCTGGGTGAGCGAGCGCACCACGCCGCACCCGAGGTCGGCCCGCGCCCGTCAGCGCCTCGCGGCCGAAACAGGCCTGGCAGGCGCTCGCCGCCGAGCGCGGCGTGCCGCTGGCGATCTTCCGCCTCGCCGGCATCTACGGTCCCGGCCGCAATGCGCTGGTCAACCTCGCCGAGGGCAGGGCCCATCGCATCGTCAAGCCGGGCCAGGTGTTCAACCGCATCCACGTCGACGACATCGTCGAGACACTCGATGCGGCCGTTGCGCAGGATGCCGCCGGCCTCTTCAACGTCGCCGACGACGAGCCGGCCCCGCCGCAGGACGTGGTCGCCTATGCCGCCCGGCTGATGGGCGTCGAGCCGCCGCCGGAGGTGGCCTTCGCCGATGCCGACCTCTCGCCGATGGCGCGCTCCTTCTATGGCGACAACAAGCGCGTCGCCAACCGCCGCCTCAGGCAGGCGCTCGGCATCCGGCTGCGCTACCCGACCTATCGCGAAGGGCTTGCCGCCCTTTGGCGCGACGGAACCTGGCGCCGAGGCTGACCAGGCTCGCCAGCGCGCCCGCCACGCGTCCCGGCCACGACGGGCGGTTCGCATGCGGCGGCGAGTTCGTCCCAGCTCATCTTCTCGGTTCGGCATCAGGTGGACACCGCGACGCGAAGCATATCAAACATGAAATGCCTCCTTCCGCGCTGTCCGTTTGTTGAATAGGATGGATATCGCGCTTGAGGCGGCACCGCGCCAGCACCAGGACCGGAAGGGGTATTGCAGGAATGAAACACCCGCTCGACTGGCAGGACCTGCGCCTGTTCCTGGCGGTGGCGCGCAATGCCGGGCTCAACGCCGCCGCCCGCCAGACGAGCGAAAGCGCTCCGACCCTCGGCCGCCGCATGGCTGCGCTCGAACGAAGCCTCGACCGCCGGCTCTTCACCCGCAGCCAGTCCGGCTACGAGCTGACCGAGGCCGGCCAGGCGCTCTACCAGTACGCCCAGGAGATGGAGGCGGCGGCGCGCAGCATCGACCGCTGGCGCGACGAGACGCCCCGCCGGCTGGTGCGCATCTCGGCCGGCTCGTGGACCAGCCGCTTCCTCGCCCAGAACATGGAGGCGGTCTGGGCCGGCGACCCGGCGCTCGCCATCGAGCTCGCCACCGCCCACCAGCGGGTCGACATCCAGCATCGCCAGGCCGATATCGGCGTGCGCAACCGCGCGCCGCAGGAGCCGCGTCTGGCCGGCCGCAAGACCAACGACATCGCCTATGCGCTCTACCGGGCACGTGGCAGCGACGGCGACCTGCCTTGGATCGCGGTCGTCGGCGAAGCGGCGATCACCCCGCCGGCGCGCTGGGCCGAACGCACCCATGGGAGCCAGGCGCCGATCGTCTGCTCCGACCCGCGTGCCATCCTCGATTGCCTGCTCGCCGGTGTCGGCCAGGCGGTGCTCCCCTGTTTTGTCGGCGACGCCGAAGCCGGGCTGGAGCGGGCAGGCGGCATCCTGGAGGCGGTGCGCGACGAGCAATGGCTGGTGCTCAACGAGCAGGCCCGCCACGAGCCTGCCGTGCGCGGCGTCATCGACCGTCTCGCCGCGCTCCTCCAGCGCCACCGGCGACTGTTCGAGGGCGCCTCGCCCGCCGCCTGATCGCCATGTCGGGCACACGGAGGCGCCACCGGCCTGCCAAATTCTGCCCCGGATTTCATGAAACCTTCGGCCCTTGCCCGCATTGCCAAGGCAATAGACGCAAGGAGGCACGCCGATGCAGGTGCCCTTGGAAATCGCCTTTCACAACTACCCGCAATCCGATTCGATCGAAGATCACATCCGCCAACGCGTCGCCAAGCTCGACCGCCTCTATCGCGGCCTCAACTCCTGCCGCGTGCGCGTCGACCGCCCGGCCCGCGATGCCAACGACACGACGCCGCCGGTGGTGCACATCGAACTCGGCGTCGCCCGCGGCGGCGAGCTGGTCGTCAGCCACGATCCCGGCAAGCTCCAGCGCCAGTACCAGTCGCCGGACATCCGCAATGCGGTCAACACCGCCTTCCACCTCGCCGAGCGCCGGCTGGTCGAATACAAGAACAAGCGCCAGCGGCGCACCAGGGTGCCGCGCCACGACGAGGCCAACCAGTTCCTCGGAACCGTCACCGACCTGCCGCTTGGCGAGGATCACGGCTTCCTCCTCACCAAGGAGGGCGGCACGCTCTATTTCCACCGCAACAGCCTGCTCTCCGGCTCCTTCGAGCAGCTCCTCGTCGGCGACGAAGTCCACTATGTCGAGGACGTCGGCGATACCGGCCCGATCGCCACCAAGGTCCGGCCGCGCGGCCACTGAGCCCTCAGCCGGCCTCCGCGATCAACCCGTCGATGGCCGCCTCCAGCCGGGCGAGGTCTTCCGGCCGCGACAGGCGGTGGTCGCCGCCCTTGACCAGCGTCAGCACCACGTCGTCGGCGGCGAAATGCGTCACCAGCGCGGTCGCGTGCGTCCACGGCACGTCGGTGTCCTCGGTGCCCTGCAGGATGTGCACCGGGCAGCCGGTCTCGATCAGCCGGTCGCCGAAGAGGTGGGTGTCGCCGTCCTCGATCAGGGCGCGGGTGATCGGGTAGGGCTCGGCCGAATAGTCGCTCGGCTGCAGGTAGACGCCGGTGGCTTCCAGCGCCTGCCGCGCCTTCTTGCTCCAGGTGTCCCACATCAGCTTGCGGGTCATGTCGACCGCCGGGGCGATCAGCACCAGCCCGGCGAGGCGGCCGGAGCCGGCCAAGCCGCTCGGCCAGGAGCAGCGCGATCCAGCCGCCCATGGACGAGCCGACGACGAGCTGCGGGCCGTCCGCGAACCGGTCGAACACGCCCGCCGCCTCCTCCAGCCAGCGCGAGATCGTGCCGTCCTCGAAGCGCCCGCCCGAGCGGCCGTGGCCGGAATAGTCGAAGCGGGTGCAGGCGAGGCCGCGGCGGGCGGCGTAGGCGTCGACCGCGCGTCGCCTTGCTGCCCTCCATGTCGGAGCGGAAGCCGCCCAGCCAGAACAGTCCCGGTTGCCCGCCGGCGCGGTGGCGGACGGCGATTTCGCGCGCATTTCCGCCGCCGGTGGCCTTGTCACCGTGGCCGATAAGCACCATTTCAGGGGTCGTTTCATCCATTGTTCTTCCCTCGCAACGGCTGCCCGTTGACTTCCCCGGCCGCTTGTCCGATTCCTGTTTCGTTCGGGAAGGACCGCGAGAACCCTCCCGCGCACCGCTTTTCCTGTTGAATCCACAGAGGAGACTGCTGTCATTCGCCGACCTTTCAAAGCCCCCCCGCCGACCAAGGAAGGTCCGCGGACCAACGAGGAGATTCGCGTTCCGCAGGTCCAGCTGATCGACAGTGAAGGCGAAAACCACGGCGTTGTCCCGATCCAGCGGGCGCTGGAGATGGCCGTCGAAGTCGGGATGGACCTCGTCGAGATCGCCCCGAATTCTCAGCCGCCCGTCGCCAAGATCCTCGACTACGGACGGTACAAGTTCCAGGCCCAGAAGAAAGCCGCCGAGGCGCGCAAGCGCCAGAAGACCATCGAGATCAAGGAGATCAAGATGCGTCCCAACATCGACACCCACGATTACGAGGTGAAGATGCGGGCGATCAGGCGCTTCTTCGAGGAAGGCGACAAGGTCAAGGTGACGCTGCGTTTCCGCGGCCGCGAGATGGCCCACCAGGATATCGGCGCCCGCCTGCTCGCCCGCGTCAAGGAAGAGACCGCGCGATTTCGCCAAGGTCGAGGCGGAGCCGAGGCTGGAAGGCCGCCAGATGATGATGGTGCTGGCGCCGCGCTGAGGTCCGGCGCCGCCAGTCCGCCTTCGTCGCCCCGGCGGACGCCGGGACCGGCAATGCAGACGCAGCACACGAGCGCGCCCGCGGTTCCGGCTTTCGCCGGGCTGACGACCGGGCGAACGGCTGCAGATGGTGACGATCCGCGCCCTTGTGGATTGTCAACACGGCAGCTATAACCCCGCGGTTTCCGCGCCGCCCGGCCTGAAAAGGGCATGCCGTGGCGGTGCCGAATGCTCCTCAACGAGCAATCCTCTTAAGTATCGAAGGAAGCAAAATGCCCAAGTTGAAGACCAAGAGCGGCGCCAAAAAGCGCTTCAAGCTCTCCGCGACCGGCAAGGTGATCCACGCCCAGATGGGCAAGCGGCACGGCATGATCAAGCGGACCAACAAGCAGATCAGAAACCTGCGCGGCACCCGCGTCATGTTCAAGACCGACGGCGAGAACGTCAAGAAGTACTTTCTCCCCAACGCCTGAGCCTTAAGCCCGTCAAGGAGTATTTCCCATGTCGCGCGTGAAACGTGGCGTTACCGCCCACGCCAAGCACAAGAAGGTCCTGAACCGCGCCAAAGGGTTCTACGGCCGTCGCAAGAACACCATCCGCACCGCCAAGGCCGCAGTCGACAAGGCGCAGCAGTACGCCTACCGCGACCGGAAGAACCGCAAGCGGTCCTTCCGCGCCCTGTGGATCCAGCGCATCAACGCCGCCGTCCGCGAGCACGGCCTGACCTACGGCCGATTTATCGACGGCCTCGGCAAGGCCGGGGTCGAAATCGACCGCAAGGTCCTGGCCGAGCTTGCCGTCAGCGAGCCGGCCTCGTTCAAGTCGCTGGTGGACAAGGCGTCGGGCGCTCTCGCCGCCTGACGTTTCCTTCCCTGGCCGGCGTCTTGCCAGTCCGGCCGCCGGTTTCCCGGCGGCCGACTGTCCCACGGGCGGCGCTTGTCCTCTGCCCGGTTTTCTGTTGAAAGCGAGGCCCTGAGAGGGCCCGGGCGGATGCCGAAATGACCACCACCGAAGCCGATATCGTCGCGCTCGAGCGCGACATTGCTGCGCGTATTGCCGAAGCCGCCGACGAGGCGGCGCTGGAAGCCGAGCGGGTCGCCGCGCTCGGCAAGAAGGGCCGCGTTTCCGAACTGATGAAGGGCCTCGGCGCCATGTCGCCGGAGGAGCGCAAGGTCATGGGGCCGGCGCTGAACGGCCTCAAGGACCGCGTCGCCGAGGCCCTCGCCGGCCGCCGCGCCGTGCTCAAGGAAGCACGACCTCGTCCGCCGGCTCTCCGAGGAGGCGGTCGACGTCACCCTGCCGGTGCGCGCCCGCGCCGCTCGAGACCGGCCGCATCCATCCGGTCAGCCAGGTCATCGACGAGATCACCGCCATCTTCGCCGATCTCGGCTTCGTCATCGCCGAGGGGCCGGACATCGAGACCGACTACTACAATTTCACCGCGCTCAATTTCCCCGAGGGCCATCCCGCCCGCGAGATGCACGACACCTTCTTCCTGCCCGAGAACGCCGAGGGCGAGCGCATGGTGCTCCGGACCCATACCTCGCCGGTGCAGATCCGCTCGATGGAGGCGATGAAGCCGCCGATCCGCGTGATCATCGCCCGGGCGCACCTACCGCTTCGATTCCGACCAGACCCACACGCCGATGTTCCACCAGATCGAGGGTCTGGTGATCGACGAGGAGAGCCATATCGGCCATCTGAAGTGGGTGCTGGAGGAGTTCTGCCGCGCCTTCTTCGAGGTGAAGCAGGTGCAGATGCGCTTCCGCCCGAGCTTCTTCCCCTTCACCAGCCCGTCGATGGAGGTGGACATCCGCTGCCGCCGTCAGGGCAACGAGATCCGCTTCGGCGAGGGCGACGACTGGCTCGAGATCCTCGGCTGCGGCATGGTCCACCCCAACGTCATCCGCTATGGCGGCCACGACCCGGAGAAGTATCAGGGCTTCGCCTGGGGCATGGGGATCGACCGCATCGCCATGCTGAAATACGGCATGCCGGACCTGCGCGCCTTCTTCGACGCCGACGTGCGCTGGCTGAACCACTACGGCTTCCGCCCGCTCGACCTGCCGTCGCCGGGGTGTCATCATGCGGCGCTCATCTGAGGCCCTCGCCGCGGGGAGGACGGGCCTGCCTGAGCGGCTGCCGCTGCCAGCCGGAGGGCGGCACGATGAAATTCACCCTCTCCTGGCTGAAGGAGCATCTCGATACCGCGGTGACGCTCGACGGTATCGTCGAAAAGCTCACCATGATCGGGCTCGAGGTCGAGTCGGTCGACGATCCGGCCGAGAAATACGCCGCCTTCCGCCTCGCCAGGGTGCTCTCCGCCGAGAAGCACCCCAACGCCGACCGCCTGCGCGTCTGCGTCGTCGATCCCGGCGACGGCTCGAAGATCCAGGTCGTCTGCGGCGCGCCCAATGCGCGCGCCGGCATGACCGGCGTCTTCGCGCCGGCCGGCACCTATATTCCCGGCACCGGCGTGCAACTCGAGAAGGGCGTCATCCGCGGCGTCGAATCGAACGGCATGCTCTTGTCCGAGCGCGAGCTCGGCGTCTCCGACGATCACGAGGGCATCGTCGACCTGCCCGACGATGCGCCGGTCGGCCAGGCCTATGCCGTCTATGCCGGCCTCGACGATCCGGTGATCGATGTCGCCGTCACGCCCAACCGGCCCGATGCCCTCGGCGTTTCCGGCATCGCCCGCGATCTCGCCGCCGCCGGCATCGGCTATCTCATCGAGCGGCCGGTCGTGCCGGTCGAAGGGCGAGGGGCCCTGCCCGGTCAGGGTCAACGCTCGATTTCGGCGACACGCCCTCGCTCTGCCTCGCCTTCGGCCTCAGGCTCGTGCGCGGCGTCAGGAACGGCCCGTCGCCGGCCTGGCTGCAGAAGCGCCTGCGCGCCATCGGCCTGCGCCCGATCAACGCGCTGGTCGATATCACCAACTTCATCACCTACGACCGCAACCGCCCGCTGCATGTCTTCGACGCCGCCAAGGTCAAGGGCGATCTCATCGTCCGCCGCGCCCGCGACGGCGAGGAGCTGCTCGCCCTCGACGGCCGCACCTACACGCTCGACCCGACCATGTGCGTCATCGCCGACGAGAACGGCGTCGAATCGATCGCCGGCGTCATCGGCGGCGAAGCTCTCCGGCTGCTCGGAGACGACCACCGACGTGCTCATCGAGTCGGCCCTGTGGGAGCCGCTCAACATCGCCCAGACCGGCCGCAAGCTCGGCGTCAACACCGACGCCCGCTACCGCTACGAGCGCGGCATCGATCCGGCCTTCAACATGCCGGGCCTGGAGCTTGCCACGCGGATGGTCATGGACCTCTGCGGCGGCACGCCGAGCGAGATCTTCCTCGCCGGCGAGGTGCCGCGAGCCGGTCGACGTCATCGATTTCCCGGTGACCGAGGTCAAGCGCCTCGGCGGCATCGACCCGTCGATGGCCGAGGTGAACGGCATCCTCGACCGCGCTCGGCTTCGTCGTCGAAGCCGCACCGCACCGAGGGCACGCTGTCGGTCACCGTGCCGAGCTGGCGCCCGGCGACCACCGTCAAGGCCGATCTCGTCGAGGAGGTGGTGCGCATCATCGGCGTCGACCGCGTGCCGCCGGCGCCGCTCGCCGCGCATCCCGGCGCGCTCGAGCCGATGCTCACCCTCATCCAGACCCGCACCCGCCGGGCCAAGCGCGCGCTCGCCGCCCGCGGCCTGGTCGAGGCGGTCACCTGGTCGTTCATCGCCCACGACCGCGCTGCCGCCTTCGGCGGCGGCGACGACGCCTGGTGCTCGCCAATCCGATCTCCGCCGACATGTCCGACATGCGGCCGAGCCTGCTGCCCGGCCTCATCGCCGCCGCCCAGCGCAATGCCGATCGCGGCTACGGCGATCTCGCCCTGTTCGAGGTCGGCCAGGTCTATCGCGGCGACCGGCCGGAGGATCAGGTCACCGCCGCCGCCGCCATCCGCCGCGGCACCGCGCGGCGTCGACGGCAGCGGTCGCCACTGGTCGGCGCCAGCCGCGCCGGTCTCGGTCTTCGACGCCAAGGCCGATGCGCTCGCCCTGCTCGATGCGCTCGGCCTCTCCGCCGACAAGGTGCAGGTCGCCGCCGACGCACCGGCCTGGTACCATCCCGGCCGCTCGGGCACGATCCGCCAGGGGCCGAAGACCATCATCGGCACCTTCGGCGAGTTCCATCCGAAGGTGCTGGAACTGATCGATGCCGACGGCCCGCTCGCCGGCTTCGAGCTGATCCTCGAGGCGATTCCGGCGCCGAGCCGAAGCCGACCCGCACCAAGCCGGTGCTGAAGCTGTCCGATTTCCAGCCGGTCCGCCGCGACTTCGCCTTCGTCGTCGACCGCGGCGTCGACGCGGCGCGGATCGTCCGCGCCGCCGAGGGCGCCGACCGCAAGCTGATCGCCGGCGTCTCGGTCTTCGACCTGTTCGCGGGCGCGGCGCTCGGCGAGGGCAAGAAGTCGGTCGCCATCGAGGTGACCCTGCAGCCGACCGATCGCACCCTTACCGATCAGGAGATCGAGGCGGTGTCGGGCAAGATCGTCGCCGAGGTCTCCAAGGCGACCGGCGGCGAACTGCGCAAGTAAGGATCGCGAGGGGCCGTCGCCGGCCCCTCGTCTGCGTCAGCGCTTTCGCGGCTTGCGGTTCAGCGCCTCCTGCAGGTTTTTCTCTTGGCTGGCGCCCCAGTAGAAGCGGCCGAGTTCGGCCCGCGCCATCGCGCGGGCGAACCGGGTCTTCGCGTCGGGGCGCTCCGTCTGCGCCTGGCTGTCGTCGTTTTTCGGGGATTTCCGGTCGTCGCGGCGCTCCGCCATGTCTCTCTCCTTTTCGGGCTTCGGCGCAGGGCGGACGTGCGGACGCACCTCGCCTGTTGCACCGGACGGTGGGGAGAGAGGGGGATGGGTCAGGTCATGCGGGCGACGGTCCTTGCGTCGGTCGGAGACAATGGCCATAGGCAGGACGGCCGGCTTTTTTGAGGCGAAGGATCTTCCAGCGGTGATCGGACCCTGGCGCATTCACGGTCATGCCATCGTCTCGGCCGACGACAGGATCGCCGGGCCGGACGGCCTCACCCCGCCGTCGCTCCGCAACGATGCCGACTGGCGGCGCTTCCAGCGGGCGCTGGACGACGCGGCGGTCACCGTCCTCGGCCGCCTCGGCCACGAGGCCAACCCCAATGTCCGCGGCCGCAACCGTCTGGTGCTGTCGTCCTCGGCCGCCGGCATCGAGCGCCACCCCGACGGCTGGTGGTGGAACCCGGCCGCGGCGCCGCTCGATGAGGCGCTGCGCCTGGCGGCGCCCGACGGCGGCATCGTCGCAGTGCCCGGCGGGCGGCGCGTGTTCGACCTCTTCCTGGCCCTTGGCTTCGACGAATTCCACCTGGCGCGGGCCGAATCGGTCCATCTGGGATCCGGCGTTCCGGTCTTCTCCGGGCTTGCCGAAGGCCGCCCGGCCACTGCCCTGCTCGCCGCCCACGGCCTTGTCGCCGCCGCACCCGAAATCCTCGACCGTGAGGCCGAGGTGACCTTCACCCGCTGGTATCGTCCGGCGCAGCCGCAAGGCCCCGCTTGACCGGCGGCCCGCCGCTCCACAGAGTGCCCCCAAGGAGACAGACCGATGAGCGACGAAGACGAACTGCGCGGAACCCGTTTCTTCGATGCGGTGCTCAATGCGGAGGCCATGGATGCCCTGCACGCGGCCTCGCACCGGGTGGTCTTCCGCCGCGGCAGCGTACTGATGCGCCAGGGCGATCCCGGCACGTCGATGTTCACCATCGTCTCCGGCAAGGTCGTCGTCTCGGTTCACGAGCCCGACGGCGAGCACACGGTCGCCGAACTCGGGCCCGACGAGCATGTCGGCGAGATGTCGCTGCTTACCGGCGAGCCGCGCACAGCCACGGTCACCGCCAGGGGCAAGGTGGTTGCCCTCGAGACGCCCAAGGAAGCGTTGCAGCCGATCCTCGCCAAGGCGCCGCACCTCTGCCGGCACTTCGCCGACATGGTCCGCGAGCGCCACGCCCAGCTTGTCCAGCTTCACTCCGATTTCGCCCGCTGGAACAGCGTCGGCAGCGATCCCGCCGAACTCGCCGCCCGCATGACCGCCTTCTATTCGGGCTGAAGCCGGCGGCCTTCTCACACGAATGTCATCCCGGCGTGAATAACGCTGGCGGGCGAGGCGTCTATCTATGGCTCCGCCAAACCGCAAAAGCGGGCGATGCCCGCCAATGGATGCTCACACGAGATGAATTTCGAGACCCTGTTTTCGCCCTGGCGTCCCTATGCCCTGTCGACGCTGCGTATCGTCACGGCGCTGCTCTTCCTCGAGCATGGCACGCAGAAACTGCTCGGCTTCCCGCCGTCCCAGTTCAGCCCGCCGCTCTTCTCGCTGTTCGGCGTCGCCGGCATCCTCGAACTGGTCGGCGGCCTGCTTCTGCTCGTCGGCCTGTTCACCCGCCCAGTGGCTTTCCTGCTCGCCGGCGAAATGGCGGTCGCCTATTTCATGGCGCACGCGCCGCATTCCCTCTTCCCGATCATCAACCAGGGCGAGGCGGCGATCCTCTTCTGCTTCGTCTTTCTCTATGTCGCCGCGGCCGGCGCCGGCCCGTGGAGCGCGGATCGCTGGCGCGCAGCCGGCAACCCGGCGGCCGCGTCGGCGCGGGCGGGGCGCCCGGTCCTAGAAGTCGAGGTCGGCGTAGTGCGCGGCAGCCGGCATGCCGCGCACCTGATCGGCGAGGATGGCGCGGAAGGATGGCCGCGACTTCACTCGCGCGTACCAGGCCTTCGCCGCCGCTTCCTCCTCCCACGGCACTTCGCCGAGGTAGTCGACCACCGAGAACGCCGCCCCGGCGGCGAGGTCGGCGGCGGTGATGTCGCGTCCCGCCAGGCAGCTCCGCCGCGCCGTCAGGTAGGCGATGTAGCCGAGGTGGTAGCGGATGTTGGCCCGCGCCGCGCGGATCGCCGCCGCGTCCGGCGGGCCGCCGCCCTCGCTCACCGACATGCGCCGCTTGTAGACCTTCTCGGTCACCAGGTAGCCGGTGACCTCGGCCTCCATCTTGCCGAGGTACCAGTCGATCAGCCGGCGCACCTCGGCGCGCTCACCCGGGCTGCCCGGCATCAGGGGGGCGACTTCGCCGATCCGCGCGCCCCGGGTCTCGTTCAGGTATTCAGATATCACCAGGGCGCCCGAGACCGCGGTCTCGTCATCGTCGATCAGCACCGGCACGCTGCCCGCCGGGTTGAGCTTGAGCAGGGCCTCGGTCCGCTCCCACGGATGCTCCTCCATCAGCGTCGGAGACTCGCCGAACTCGGCCAGCAGCAGGCGAACGAAACGCGAACCGGCCGAAAGCGGATAATGATGAAGGATGGGCATCAGACGGAAAGCACCCCGAGAAAACGCAAGCTTGCCACAGGCATGGCGCAAATCGGCCATCGAATCTAGGCCGCCGCCCCCCGGCGGTATAGAACCCGCTGCCGGCGACAAAAAGGCGATTCGGCCGGGATCGGCCGCAGGAGGCGGAGCCCCATGGACTTCAAGACGATCATCGACGCCACGGCCCTGGGTGTGCTGGAAGGCGTCACCGAGTTCATCCCGGTCTCGTCCACCGCGCACCTGCTTCTGGCGGCGCGGCTGCTCGGCTTCGAAAGCCCCGGCCAGGCCTTCGAGGTCCTCATCCAGCTCGGCGCCATCCTGGCGCTGCTTTCGGTCTATGCCGCCCGCCTCTGGCAGATCGCCACCGACCTCCCCCACGACCGGCGCACCCAGCGCTTCGTCCTCGGCGTCCTTCTCGCCTTCCTGCCGGCCGCCTTCTTCGGCGTCCTCCTCCACAGCGTCATCACCGGCGTCTTCTTCCACTCGCTGGTGCTGATCTCGCTGGCACTCTGATCGGCGGCGTCGTGCTGCTGGTGATCGACCGCATGCCGCTCAACCCGCGCTACGTCGACGTGATGGACTATCCGCTCGGCCTCTGCTTCGCCATCGGCCTCTTCCAGTGCCTGGCGCTCGTCCCCGGCGTGTCGCGCTCCGGCGCCACCATCGTCGGCTCGCTGCTGCTCGGCACCGACAAGCGCTCGGCGGCGGAATATTCGTTCTTCCTCGCCATGCCCACCATGGCCGGCGCCTTCGCCTACGATCTCTACAAGAACATCCACCAGATCGACCTCAACTCCACCCTCGTCATCGCCCTTGGCTTCGTCGTCGCCTTCCTGTCGGCGCTGATCGTGGTGCGCAGTTTCCTCGGCTTCGTCTCCCGCCACGGCTTCGCCCTGTTCGGCTGGTGGCGGATCGTCGTCGGCGCCATCGGCCTCGCGGTCGCCATCGTCTTCGGCGCCAGCCTCGGCTGACCGCCGCGCGGCCCTTCGCGTGGCAGGCCGCCGTCACCACGGAACGGCGACCGTCAGGATGATGGGGAAGAAATGTCGCTGGTTGCGGGCCAGGCCGCGGCAATAGCGGCTATGGCCGCGAGATCAGCACGATGCCGGCGATGATGAGGAGCGTCCCGAGCAGGAAGTAGCGCGGGATCTGCTCGCCGAAGAGAAGAAATCCCGCCGCCGGCACCAGGGCGAACGACAGCGCGTTGAACATGTAGGCGATCGACAGCGGCACCGTGCGCAGCGCCTGCAGCCAGGCGATCGTCGAGATGAAGTAGAGCGACAGCGCCGCGACGACGAAAAGGACGACGCGGTGGTTCCGGAGCAGGAAGGAATCGATGCGCTCCGGACCCTCGAAGGAAAGATGCAGCGCAGCAAACTTGAAGATGATCTGGCCGACGGCGATCGACACGACCGAAAACAGGACAAGGACGTAGCTCAGCTTAAACATAGAAATTCCCCGCATAGATCAGGTTGATGTCAGGGACGGGGATGCCGAGCGGCCACCAGTACACGGTCTTCTTCGGGAAATGGAAATCGAGGATCGCGCGCAGTCCGAAGATGCTGTTTACGTGCTCGCGTGCCATGTAATAGTCGTAGGGCAGGCCGGCGCGCTCGGCGTTGCGCCGCGGCCCGAAATTGCGGCCGAGGCGCCACGCCATGCCCGGATCGCACGGCAGGATCAGCGACAGCACGCCGGACGGCTTGAGCACGCGCACCCACTCCTCCACCGCCAGGTGCGGATGGGGGACGTGCTCCAGAACATGCGTGGCGATGACCCGGTCGATCGAGCTGTCCTCGAACGGCAGTTTGGCGCCATCGAGCTTCTGCAGCACCACCTTGGGCGGCAATGCGTGGCGGGCGGCCGCCGCATCGAGGACCGTCTGGTCGAAATCCGAGGCGATGTAGCGGTCGAAGGCGTGGCGCACGAACGGCAGGTGGGCCAGCGTCCCGGCGCCGACCTCGAGCACGGTGTCGAACTTGCGGCTCTCGTCGAACGGCCGCTCGATCAGGGCGTGGGTTCGCTTGAGCACCAGCGAGGCCAGCCCGCCCTCGTAGTTGGACTTGTCGTAGGCGCCGACCCAGCGCGCCACCAGCGCCTCGTAGTCGGGAAGCGCCCGGTAGTTCTTCAGGCTCCGGTTCTCTTGCTGGGTCACCATGCTCACCATGTCTGCCTGTTGCCGCCGGCTGTCGCCGGACCCTATTTGCGCGACCGCAGCGCGACGAGCGGGCGGGCGCTGCCCCGGATGAGGGAACTCAGCGCGGTCCTTGGCACCGAGCTTATGTCGTAGTTGAGGAATGCCAAAAGGAACTGGACTCCGAGGATGACCGGCAGGCCGGCCAGCATCACCGTGCCGGGCGTTGCCGCTTGCGATCCGCCCCAGTTCGCCAGGCCGTAGACGATGCCGAAGACGCAGAAAGATCAGGCCGAGGCAGAGCTCGACCGAGGCGATGTTGAAGTCGCGCAGGAAATACTTGTAGACGATGCGCTTCACCGTATTGCGCATGTGCGCGACCGCGAATCGCGGGATTTCCTTCAGCGGATTCATGTTGCTGTCTTCATCGGCGTAGTGCGCGTGCATCGGAATGTCGATGACCTTGGCCGAGATGATGTTCAGCCGGAACAGCAGGTCCGATTCGAAGAAATAGCGCTTGGAGATCTTCGCCAGCGGCAGCAGCGGCACGATGTCGGCATGGATGGCGAAGAAGCCGTTGGTCGGGTCGAACATGTCCCAGTAGCCGGTCGAGAACTTCGCCAGGAAGGAAAGCGCCGCGTTGCCGAACAGGCGCACCCGCGGCATGCTCGCCAGGCCATCGATGTCGTAGAAGCGGTTGCCCTTGCTGTAGTCGGCTTCGCCCTTTTCGATCACCCCGGTAAAGCTGGCGATGAAGGCCGGGTCCATCTGCCCGTCGCCGTCGAGCTTGACGATGATCCGGGCGCCGTCTTTGGCAGCCTGCTCCATGCCCGCCATGGTCGCCCCGCCGACGCCCTGGTTGGTCTCGTTGAACAACACGGTGACGCGCGGATCCTTGCAGGTCTCGCGCACATATGCGCCGCTCTGCTCGGGGCAGGCGTCGTCGACCACGTAGATCGCGCCGACTTCCGCGCCGATTGTCTCGATGACCCCCAGGATCTTGCGCTTGACGCGATAGCAGGGGATGACGACGGCGATGCCCGCGGCGTCTGTCCCGGTCTCTGGCTGCGGCGCGATCGGCGGCATGGCGGTCGGCGGTCCCTCGGCTTGGCGCACTTTTGATAGCGGGTCGCCCATGCCCGGTCCAGACAGGCCGGGCGAAAAGGCCGGCGCGCGCGGGACTTACGGCCCGCGTCCCTCCCGGGCGCTCAGCCGATCCGCTGGTCGTCTACCACGTGGCCATGCTCCATGGTGACGCGGCGGTTGCAGAACCGCTTGATCGTCTCTTCCGCATGGCTGGCGAGCAGCACGATCGAGGTGCGCGCGAACAGGTTCTCGATCCGCTTGATCGCCTTCTCCTGGAAGGCCGCGTCGCCGGCGCCGATGCCTTCGTCGATCAGCAGGATGTCGTTCTGCATCGCCGTCGAGATGGCGAAGGCGAGGCGGGCCTGCATGCCGGTCGAATAGGTCTTCATCGGCAGATTGATGAAGTTGCCGAGGTCGCTGAAGCTGGCGATGTCGTCGATCTGCTCGGCGATCTCGCGCGTGCTCATGCCGAGCACGCGGCCGCGCAGGTAGATGTTCTCGATGCCGGTCGCCTCGAGATCGAGGCCGGCGCTGGGATCGAGCAGCGTCCCCACCTTGCCCTCGATGCGCACCTGGCCGGCGACCGGCTTGTAGATGCCGGCGAGCACCCGCAACAGCGTCGTCTTGCCGGAGCCGTTGTGGCCGACGAGGCCGATCCGGTCGCCGTCCTTGACCTCGACGTTGAGCTGGTCGATGGCCCGCACCGTCACCACGTGGCGGGCGCCGGACATGATGCGTCCGCCGGTCGCCTGGGCGAGCACGGTGTTCTTGAGCGACCGCGCATTGGCGCCGAAGATCGCGAACTCGACCGTCAGGTCCTGCATGGAGATCGAGGCCATGTCACACCCAATAGGGGATGCGGGCGTAGGCCCGGCGGTAAAGATAGGCGGTGAAGGCGCAGCCGGCCACGGCGAGAATGACGACGAACGCCCAGCTATGCAGCGAGACGTCCTTGCCGAGGAGGGGCGAACGGACGACTTCGAGCAGGTGATAGAACGGGTTCCAGCCGACGAAGGCCGGGCGCCGGGGAAGGGCTTCCGGCGACCAGAACACCGGGGTGACGAAGAAGATCACCTGCATCGCGTTGCTGATCACCTGGGGAATGTCGCGGTAGCGGGTGGAGAGGATGCCGGCGGCGAGTCCCATCCACGCGGCGTTGATCAGGAAGAGGAAGAAGCCGGGAATGAACAGCAGGAACTGCCAGTCGATCGAGATGCGGAAACCGATCAGGACGATCAGGTAGATCGCCATGTTGAAGGTCCAGATGATCACGTTGCGGGCGATCATCTGGTAGAAATGCACGCTCACCGGCAGCGGAACGTTCCGGATGAAGGCCTCGTTGGCGATGAACGTGCCGGTGCCTTCGTTGATGCAGCTTATCAGGAGCCCCCAGAAGATCAGGCCGACGGCGATGTGGGGCAGCGTCTGGCCGATGTTCTGCCCGAACAGGGTCGAGAAGACGAGGCCGATCGCGCCCACCATGATGCCCATGGACAGCGTCAGCCACAGCGGGCCGAGCAGCGAGCGGCGGAAGCGCTGGCGGATCTCGTGAAACGCCAGCGTGCCCCACATTTCGTAGGCGAAGAACCCCTTCACCAGGTCAGCGACGGCTTCGTCGGCCAGCTGGCTGGCCGTGATGGTGCGCACCTGCGGCTGGCCTTCCGCCCGGTGGCGTTCGGCCCGTTTCAGGGCGGATGATCGGTCGGTCAAAACTCGGCCTCTACTCGCAATGTCGGATTGCCGGCCCCCCACGGCAGGCGCGCCAGAACGCGCGCCGCGGCGCTAGATAGCAGGTCCGCGGGTGGGAAAACAGACATCTGCCGGCCGTCGCCCGCCGGACCGCCGCGAGCCCCCGGAAAGCGCCGGAAACCGGCGTTCGTGAGCCCACCGCCGGAAGGTCGCGCCTCTGGCCGGCCGGCTGTCGTGCGGGTTGCATTGAAACGGGCTTCGATGTGGTCTAGGCGCTCTCTGTCCGGCTGGGTTGGCGGTATGGCTCCGGCGTGGCGGACATGGTAGGCGATGGCGCGGCCTGGGGCGGAGGGTTCCGGCTGTCGCGGTGCGGGGGTTTTGGGGAGTATCGATGGCGCGTGGCATCATCCTGGCGGGGGGAAGCGGGACGCGGCTGTTTCCGCTGACCATTGCTGTCTCCAAGCAGCTCCTGCCGGTCTTCGACAAGCCGATGATCTACTATCCGCTGAGCGTTCTGATGCTGGCCGGCATCCGCGAGGTGCTGGTGATCACGACGCCGCACGACGAGCCGCTGTTCCGCCGCCTGCTCGGCGACGGCAGCGCCTTCGGCATCGCCATCTCCTACGCCGTCCAGGCGGCGCCCAACGGGCTGGCGGAGGCCTTCATCATCGGCGCGCGACTTCGTCGGCGACGGAGCCCGTCGGCGCTGATCCTCGGCGACAACATCTTCCACGGCGACGGGCTGATCGACACTGTGCGCGCCGGGCGGCGGCGCGCGAGCGAAGGGGCGACGGTCTTCGCCTACCGGGTGCGCGATCCGGAGCGCTACGGCGTCGTCGCCTTCGACGCCGACGGCAGGGCCCAGTCGATCGAGGAGAAGCCGCAGGGCGCCGCAGCTCGAACTGGGCGGTCACCGGCCTCTATTTCTACGACGGCGAGGTGGTCGACATCGCCCGCTCGCTGAAGCCCTCGGCGCGCGGCGAGCTCGAGATCACCGACGTCAACCGGCGCTATCTCGAGGCCGGGCGAGCTGCAGGTCGAGCGCATGGGGCGGGGCTATGCCTGGCTCGACACCGGCACCCACGAGAGCCTGCACGACGCCTCGTCCTTCGTGCGCACCATCGAGCACCGCCAGGGGATCAAGATCGCCTGCCCGGAGGAGATCGCCTACGACCGCGGCTGGCTGACGGCCGCCGAGGTTCTGGCGCGCGCCGATGCCCTCGGCAAGACCGAGCTATGCGGTCTATCTGCGCGACCGGCGTGGCGGAGCGGGATACCGGCTGATGCAGGTTCGCGACCTCGGCCTTGCCGGCGTCGTCGAGATCGTGCCTCGACCGGTTCGGCGACGACGCGCGGCTTCTTCTCCGAGACCTGGAACGCGGCGCGCTTCCGCGACGCCGGCATCGATATCGACTGGGTCCAGGACAACCACTCGCTGTCGGTCGGCGCCGCGGCGTGCTGCGCGGGCTGCACTACCAGATGCCGCCGATGGCGCAGGACAAGCTGGTGCGCGTCGTCCGCGGCGCCATCTTCGACGTCGCCGTCGACATCCGCCACGGCTCGCCGGACTTCGGCAAGTGGGTCGGCGATCGAGCTGTCGCGCGAGAAGTGGAACCAGATCCTGGTGCCGAAGGGCTTCGCCCACGGCTTCCTGACGCTGCGAGCCGGACACCGAGGTCATCTACAAGGTCTCGGCGCCCTATTCGCCGCGAGCACGACCGCTCGCATCCGCTACGACGATCCGGCGATCGGCATCGACTGGCCGCTCGACGGCGCCGAGCCGATCCTGTCCGACAAGGACGCCGCGGCGCCGCGCCTGGCCGAGGTCGATACCGGCTTCCGGCTTCGTCGATCGCGACGAGCGACGCCGAAGGACGACGCCGCAATGAAGATCCTGGTGACCGGCGGCGCCGGCTTCATCGGCTCGGCGGTCTGCCGCCATCTGATCGGCGACGACCGGACCATCGCGTGGTCAACGTCGACAAGCTGACCTATGCCGGCAACCTCGCCTCGCTCGACGCCGATCGGCGACCAGCCCGCGCTATCGCTTCGTCGCAGGCCGACATCTGCGACGGCGACGCGATGCGCCGGCTGCTTCGCGCGAGCACGCGATCGACGCCGTCATGCATCTGGCCGCCGAAAGCCATGTCGACCGCTCGATCGACGGCCCGGCGGCCTTCATCGAGACCAACATCGTCGGCACCTACACGCTGCTCGAGGCCGCGCGGCAGCTACTGGGCGGAGCTCGCGCGGCGCGGCCCGGAAGCGCTTCCGCTTCCACCACATCTCGACCGACGAGGTGTTCGGCGATCTGCCCGTTCGACGACGGCAAGTTCACCGAGGAGACGCCCTACGCGCCGTCCTCGCCCTATTCGGCCTCCAAGGCGGCGTCCGACCATCTGGTGCGGGCCTGGCACGCACACCTACGGCCTGCCGGTCGTCGCTCTCCAACTGCTCCAACAATTACGGGCCCTACCAGTTCCCCGAGAAGCTGATCCCGCTCGATGATCCTCAACGCGCTCGAGGGCAAGCCGACTGCCGGTCTACGGCAAGGGCGAGAACGTGCGCGACTGGCTCTATGTCGAGGACCATGCCGCGGCGCTCGTCGCCGGTCGCTCGAGCGCGGCCGAGCTCGGCGAGACCTACAATGTCGGCGGCAATGCCGAGCGCACCAATCTCGACGTGGTCGAGACGATCTGCGACCTCCTCGACGAGCCGCCGGCCGCTGCCGGCGGCGGCCCGCGGCGCGAGCTGATCGCCTTCGTCACCGACCGGCCCGGGCCACGACCGCCGCTACGCCATCGACGCCGCGAAGATCGCGCGACGAGCTCGGCTGGCAGCCGCGGAGACCTTCGAGAGCGGGCATCGCCGAGACCGTCGACTGGTATCTCGACAACGAGGCCTGGTGGCGCCCCATCCGCGAGGGCCGCTACGCCGGCGAGCGCCTCGGGCGCCGGCTGATGGCGCTGCGGCTCCTCGTCACCGGCAGGGAGGGGCAGGTCGCCACGCGCTGCCTCGCGCGGCGCGTGCCGACGCGGCGCTTGATGTCGTCGCGCTCGGCCGGCCCGAGCTCGACCTGGCGCGGCCGGAGACGATCGCTCCGGCGATCGCGGCGGCGCGCGCCCGACGTGGTCGTCAACGCCGCCGCCTATACCGCCGTCGACAAGGCCGAGAGCGAGCCGGACGCGCGCCTTCGCCGTCAACGCGCGCCGGCGCCGGCGCCGTCGCCGCGGCGGCCGCGCGCGCTCGGCGTGCCGGTCATCCAGATCTCGACCGACTACGTCTTCGACGGCGCCAAGCCGACGCCCTACGTCGAGACCGACCCGACCGGCCCGCTGTCGGTCTACGGCGCCTCCAAGCTCGCCGGCGAGAGCAGGCGGTCGCGCCGCCAATCCGCGCCACGTGATCCTGCGCACCGCCTGGGTCTATTCGCCCGGCGGCGCCAACTTCCTGCGCACCATGCTGCGGCTCGCCGCGCGAGCGCCCGGAGCTCGCGATCGTCGACGACCAGCACGGCAGCCCGACCCATGCCGGCGACATCGCCGGCGGCATCGTCGCCGTCGCGCCGCGCGCTCGCCGACGGCGCCGAGCGCCTATGGCGTGTTCCACATGACCGCCGGCGGCGAGACCACCTGGTGCGGCTTCGCCCGGGCGATCTTCGCCGCCAGCGCCCGCCTCGGCGGTCCCTCGGTGCCGGTCGCGCCGATCGCCACCGCCGACTATCCGACGCCCGCCACGCGGCCGAAGAATTCCCGCCTCGACTGCAGCCGGATCGCCGCCGCCTACGATGTCCGCCTGCCCGACTGGTCGGCGCGCGTCGAGGGCGCGATCAAGGCGGCGCTTGCCGGCTGAGGGACATGGCCGACCGACAGAGCCCCAGCGTGGCGCCCCGCATCGGCATCCTGCTTGCCACCTACAACGGCACCCGCTTCCTCGGCGAGCAGCTTGCCTCGATCGCCGCCCAGGACTGGCCGGCGATCGACGTCTGGGCGAGCGACGACGGTTCGAGCGACGGCACGCTCGACCTGCTCCGCCAGTGGCAGGGGCGGTGGGCCAAGGGCGATTTCCACATCATCGCCGGTCCGCGCGCCGGCTTCGTCGAGAATTTCCGCAGCCTGCTCGCCAGCCGTGATGTCGATGCCGACTACGTCGCCTATTGCGACCAGGACGATGTCTGGGACCCCGACAAGCTGTCGGTCGCGGTCGGTGAGATCGCCGGCGCCGGCCGGCCGGCGCTCTATTGTTCGCGCACGCGGCTGGTCCGCGAGGGCGGCGAGCCGATGGGCCTGTCGCCACTCTTCCGGCGTCCGCCTGCCTTCCGCAACGCCATCGTCCAGAGCATCGGCGGCGGCAACACCCAGGTGATGAACCGCGCCGCCTTCGCCGCCCTGTCGGAGAGCGCCCGCCGCACCTCCTTCGTCACCCACGACTGGTGGGCCTACATCGTCGTCTCGGGCGTCGGCGGCAGCGTCCGCTACGACCCGGTGCCGCATCTCGCCTACCGCCAGCACGGCAGCAACCTGATCGGCCACAACATGGGCGTCATCGCCAAGGCGCGCCGGCTGAAGATGGTCATGCAGAAGCGCTTCGTCGAATGGAACGCGATCAACCTCGCCGCCCTCGACCGCTGCCAGGATCTGCTCACCGACGAAAACCGCGCGATCGTGCGCGAGTTCGCGCGCATCCGGCAGCTCGCCTTCCCCGCCGCCGTCGTTGCGCTCCGCCGCCTCGGCGTCTACCGGCAGACCTGGGAAAGCGATGTCGCTCTGATGGTCAGCGCCGCGATCGGGCGCATGTAGCGTGACGATGCCGGCGGCCTTGCCACGGGGCGAGCCGGCCGATACGGCTGGCGCGGGACCCGCGGACATCGCCAGGGAGTAGACTGCCTCGATGATCGTCGCTGCGCTCACCGGAGGCGTCGGCAACCAGCTCTTCCAGTATGCCGCGGCGCGCGCGCTGGCGCTCCGCCGGGGCGTGCCGGTCGGTCTCGACACGCGCTGGTATGGCGGCCGCAAGGGGCGGGATTACGCGCTGGGCGGTTTTGCCATCCGCACCGAACCCGTCGATCCCCGCCTGCTCCCCTTCCGTGACGGCAAGATTCTCGGGCGTCTGCTGGCCGGCGTCGGCGGCCGTCTCAGGGTCTATCGCGAGACCGGGCTCGCCTTCGATCCGGCGGTCATCGACCTGCCGGACGGCACCTACCTCCGCGGCGTCTTCCAGTCGGAGCGCTATTTCGCCGACCGCGAGGCTGAAATCCGCGGCGATCTCGCCGTCGCCGGGCCGCCCGACGCGAAGAACCGCGCCGTGCTGGCGGAAATCGGCGACGGCCTGTCGGTGTCGCTGCATGTCCGCCGCGGCGACTATGTCGCCAACCCGAAGATCGCCAGCGTCCACGGCAGCGTCGCGCTCGACTACTACGCCCGCGCCGCTGCGCTGATCGCCGGGCGCACCGGCGGCGATCTCCGCGTCTTCGTCTTTTCCGACGACCCCGCCTGGGCGGTGGCGAACCTCAAGCTCGGCGTCCCCGTTCGCATCGTCGACCACAACGGTGACCGGGCGACCGAGGACCTGCGCCTGATGGCGGCCTGCCGCCATCACATTATCGCCAACTCGTCGTTCAGCTGGTGGGGCGCCTGGCTCAACCCGTCGCCCGACAAGCTCGTCGTGGCGCCCGAGCCCTGGTTCCGCGATCCCGGCCTCGACGCCGGCACCATCGTGCCGGAGCGCTGGATCAGGCTTCCGGCGTGATCGCGGGCGGTGTGTCGGCGCCGGCCGAGGGAGCGAAGGGGATGAAGCGGTAGCTGCGGCCGTGCCGGCGGCTGTCGACGAGGCGCTTTCCCCGCTCGAGAACCTTCAGCGCCAGCCGCCGCGCGTCGATCGCCAGGCCGTGGCGGATGCGCAGGAGCGGCGCCCGCTCGCCGGCCCTGCGCCCGCTGGTCGAGACCGCCGCGGCCCCGGCGGTCGCCGCATCGCGGAGCGCCGCCTGCACCGCCGCGCCGGGCACCACCTGGCCGACCTTCAGCGTCGCGAACAGTGGCGACAGCGGATTGAACAGCCACTGGTCGAGCGGATCGGAGATGCGCTCGGCCCGCGCCAGCAGGTCCGCCGCGCAGTTGTGGTGGATCGCATAGGCGGCCGTACCGCTGTGCCACGAGCGCATAGGGTGGAGCGCCCGGCCGGGCGACAGCGCCACCGGGTCGTCGTCGATGAGCACGCGGCGGAGCGCCGTCTCCAGACGGACGATGCCGGCATCGGGATCGATCTCCTCGATCGCCGCCAGCAGCGCCGGCACGTCGTCCGCCAGCCGCACGTCGTCCTCCATCACCGCCGTCCACCGGTCGGGCCCGGCGGCGGCAATCCGCCAGGCTTCACGGTGGCTGAGGAAGATGCCGATCTCGCCCGGCCCCATCGGCTGGAAGCGGAATTTCGGGTCGACGAGGGCGGCAATCTCTGCCTCCTTCAGGGTGCGCCCGTCGACCGCCGGCAGGCGTTCGAAGGCAAGGCCGCAGTGCGCCGCCTCCGCGTGGAATTCGGCGAGCCGCTCCGGCGAGCGGTCGAGGTTGATCAGGAGCACCCGCATCAGACGATCCCCGCCAGGAATTCGGGCGCGACCGTGCGCTTGACCGCCGCTTCGAGGCTGTCGTCGGGAAAGGTTTCGGCCAGCGCCCGCGCCCGGTCGCGGACGAGTCGCTGCTTGTCGCCGAGCAGCGCCGCCGCCTGCATCTTCAGGTCCGGCCGCACCATCTGCCTGAGTTCGGGCAGGCCCAGCATCTCCGGCCGCGTCTCCAGCCGCTCCTTGCGCCGCGCGAAACGGCTGTCCGGGTTGTCCTCCAGCTCGTAGTTGGCAAAGCCCAGCCCCGCCTTCAGGTACTTGAGGTGCCAGTAGAGGAAGCCGCAGAAGCGGCGGCGACCTTTCGGGCGCGGCATGCGCTCGAATCGGCGGTCATGGGTGAAGACCGAGTCCGGCGGTGACGTCGAAGTAGCCGTGGTCGCCGCTGCCGGCGAGCCGGTCCTGACGGGGCACCGCCAGCCGGCCGTCGGGACGGGCGATGAGGTTGATGCCGGAGAAGCACAGCATGTCGCCGCCGGCGCCGCCCGCCTGGCGCAGCGCTCCGACCACCCGGCCGACCGCGGCGGGAATCGCCAGATGGTCGTCGTCGAGCTTGGTGACGGTGCGGGTCGTCGTCATGGCGAGCGCGAAGTTCGAATAGTTGACCATGCTCGACGGCGAATCGGCCGCGGTCTCGGCGTGGCCCGTGCTGCCCGGTGGAAAGACACGGTCGGCCCAGGCGTAGACGCGCAGCTTGTCGCCATGGCGCTCCTCGAGGCGCGCCAGGATCTCCGGCGTGGCGTCGGTCGACGGCTGGTAGACGGCGACGATCTCGTCGAAGAAGCCGATGTGGCTGAGGATGGTGCGTTCGAGGAAGTCGGCACCGTCGCGGATGCGCATGAACGCGCCGATCCCCGGCCGGCGCTGGTCGGCCCTGAGGTCGGCTTGCCTGAACGTATAGCCGGAGACGGTTTCGGTCACACCACTTCACGGACGGCGGTTTCGGTGCGCCGAACCTAGAGCCTTTCCCGGCGGTATAGAAGGATGCGCCGCGCGGACGTTCGTGGCGGTCATTCGGCCGCGGTTGCCGTGCCGTTCAGCGGGTTGGCCGGGTTCCAGCTATAGGCGAGGACGTCGAAGCGCGGCGCGCGGGCATCGTAAAGCAGGAGCTTGCCGGTGAGGCCGCCCTCCATGCCGACGATCTCGCGGATGACCTCAAGCGCCTGCATCGAGCCGACCACCCCGGTGAGCGCGCCGAGCACGCCGGCCTCGGCGCAGCTCGGCAACAGGCCCGCCGGCGGCGGCTCGGGAAAGATGCAGCGATAGGTCGGGTTCGGCTTGCCGTCGGGTGCGCGCGCGTGCGGCTTCAGCGTCGTCAGCGACCCGTCGAAGCGGCCGACCGCGGCGGTCACCAGCGTCTCGGCCGGCGTGGAAGCAGGCGTCGGACACCGCGTAGCGCGTGTCGAAGTTGTCGGAGCCGTCGGCGACGATGTCGTATCCGGCGACGAGATCGACCGCGTTGCCGGCGGTCAGCCGCAGCGCGTGCGTCTCCACCGCCACATGTGGGTTGATGCGGGCGACCGTATCACGGGCGCTCTCCACCTTCGCCCGGCCGACCGCCGCGGTGTCGTGGATCACCTGGCGCTGCAGGTTGGACAGGCTCACCGCATCGTCGTCGACGATGCCGATGGTGCCGACGCCGGCCGCCGCCAGATACTGGATGACCGGCGCGCCGAGGCCGCCGGCGCCGACCACCAGCACGCGCGCCGCCTGCAGCTTCTGCTGCCCCGGCCCGCCGACCTCGGCCAGCACCAGATGGCGCGCGTAGCGCTCGATTTCTTCCTCTGAGAAAGCCATGGCGGGAGACTAGCCGCCGCCTCGGCGCTTGGCGAGAGTGCAAGCCGGCGGAACCAACGTCCGGCGGCGCACGTTAAGGTGGCGTGCCCGGCAGGCGGGTTCAGTTCCTGCACAGCCTCGAACCAGAAAGGCGGCGACCGATCCTTCGGGCCGAACGGTGGCGTAGATGGACATCAGGATTGGATGGCAGATCGCCTTCGCCTGTCAGCAGCCGACTCCGATGCTGCTGACCTTGCGCGTTCATCCGATGCGGGCGGCCGATCTCCTGGCGCCGGACATCATCACCGTCCGATCCGCCCTTGCAGATCAGGGACTATAACGACAGCTTCGGTAACATCTGCTCGCGACTGGTGCTGCCGCCCGGCCAGACCACCTTCACCACCGAGACGCATCGTCCGCGACAGCGGCCTGCCCGACCCGGTGGTGCCTGATGCGCCCCAGCACGCGATTCCGGACCTCCCTTCCGACATCCTCCTCTATCTGCTCGGCAGTCGCTACTGCGAGACCGATCGGCTCAGCGACCTCGCCTGGCAGCTCTTCGGGCAGACGCCGGAGGGTTGGCCGCGGGTACAGGCGATCTGCGACTTCGTCCACCGGCACATCGCCTTCGACTACCAGCAGGCGCGGGCGACGCGCTCCGCCGCCGGCGCCTATCACGAGCGCACCGGCGTCTGCCGCGACTTCGCCCATCTCGCCGTCGCCTTCTGCCGCTGCATGAACATTCCGGCGCGCTACGTCACCGGCTATCTCGGCGACATCGGCGTGCCGGCCGATCCGGCGCCAATGGATTTCTCGGCGTGGTTCGAGGCCTGGCTCGGCGATCGCTGGTACGCCTTCGATGCCCGCCACAACCGGCCGCGGATCGGCCGGGTACCGATCGCGGTCGGCCGCGATGCGGCCGACGTCGCTCTCTCGAATTCCTTCGGCGCCACCACCCTCACCGCCTTCCGGGTGTTCGCCGAAGAGCTCGACGAGCCATTCGTCGCGGCGGCCGAATAGGCCGCCGCTCGGCTTCCCGGTGCGTCTCTCAGTCGAGCCCGTCGAACAGCGCCGTCGACAGGTAGCGCTCGGCGAAGGACGGGATGATGAGCACGATGGTCTTGCCCTTCATCTCCGGCCGCTGGCCGACTGCGACCGCCGCGGTGATCGCCGCGCCCGACGAGATGCCGACCGGGATGCCTTCGACGCGGGCGCACAGCCGCGCCATGGTCGAGCGCCTCCTCGTTGGTGACCGTCACCACCTCGTCATAGACCTTGCGTGTCGAGGATGGCCGGCACGAAGCCGGCGCCGATGCCCTGGATCTTGTGCGGGCCGGGCTTGCCGCCGGAGAGCACCGGGCTGTCCGCCGGCTCGACCGCGATGACCTTGAGGTCCGGGCTTGCGCTGCTTCAGCACCTGGCCGACGCCGGTGATGGTGCCGCCGGTGCCGATGCCGGCGACGAAGGCGTCGATCTCGCCGTCGGTGTCGTTCCAGATCTCCTCGGCCGTCGTGCGCGGTGGATCTCCGGATTGGCCGGGTTCTCGAACTGCTGCGGGATCACCGAATCGGGGATCTCCTTGGTCAGCTCCTCGGCGCGCTGCGATGGCGCCGCGCATGCCCTTGGCGCCTTCGGTCAGCACCAGTTCGGCGCCGAGCAGCCTGCAGCATCTTGCGCCGCTCCACCGACATGGTCTCCGGCATGGTGAGGATCAGGCGGTAGCCGCGCGCCGCCGCGACGAAGGCGAGCGCGATGCCGGTATTGCCCGAGGTCGGCTCGATCAGCGTGGTGACGCCGGGCTTGATGCGGCCGGCTTCCTCCAGCGCATCGACCATGGCGACGCCGATGCGGTCCTTGACGCTGCCGATCGGGTTGAAGAATTCGAGCTTGGCGACGAGGTGCGCCGGCACGTCCTTCATCGCCGCGATGCGGTCGAGCCGGACCAGCGGCGTGTCGCCGATCGTGTCGGTGATCGAATCGTAGATCTTGCCGCGTCCGCGGCGGCCGTCTCGGTCATTGTCGCCATGGCTGGTCTCCTTCCCTGGCGACGCAGGGACATCTACTCCGAAAAGCCGGTCGAACCGAAGCCGCCACTGCCGCGCTCGGTCGTCGTCGAGCTCGGCGACCTCGACGAGCGTCGACCGCCGTCACCGGCGCCACGACCAGCTGGGCGATGCGCATGCCGCGGGTGACGGTGAACGGCTCGTCGCCGTGATTGATCAGCGGCACCTTCACCTCGCCGCGATAGTCGGCGTCGATGGTGCCGGGCGCATTGAGCACGGTGACGCCATGCTTCGACCGCAAGGCCCGAGCGCGGGCGCACCTGGCCCTCGTGGCCGGCGCGGCAGCGCGATGGCGAAGCCGGTCGGCACCAGCGCCCGCCCGCCGGGCGGGATGATCAGCGGCGTCGTCGACGGCGGCGGCGAGGTCGAGCCCGGCCGCGCCGGCGATGCGCCGCCGGCAGCGGCAGGCCGGCGCCATGGGCGAGGCGGAGGACGTGAGCGCGGAAGGTGGAGCGGCGGCATGGCGGTCCTGTCGAGAGGCGCATCGTTCCCTGGCCGCGCCGGCTGCAAGGCGCGCGACACAGCCTGTGGATGACGGTCAGCCGCGAGCTCGCGCGATGCGCTCCACAAGCGGCGGGCGACGTCGCTCTTGGCCATGCGCGGCCAGTCCTCGACGCCCTCGCGGCTGATGAGATGGACGGCGTTCTCGTCGCCGCCCATGATGCCGGAGCGCCGGCGACACGTCGTTGGCGAGGATCCAGTCGGCGCCCTTGGCGGCGAGCTTCTTGCCGGCATTGGCGATGAGGTCGTCGGTCTCGGCGGCGAAGCCGACGACCAGCGTCGGCCTCAGGGTGTGGTGGCGGCCGACGGTCGCCAGGATGTCCGGGTTCTCGGTGAGCGCCAGCGCCGGCGGCCGGCCGCTGCCGTCCTTCTTGATCTTGCCGCCGCGCTTCGGCGGCCACCCGCCAGTCGGCGACCGCCGCCGCCATCACCGCCACGTCGGCCGGCAGCGCCGCTTCGACCGCCTCCAGCATCTGCCGCGCCGTCTCCACGTGGACGGTGGTGACGCCGGCCGGATCGGGAATGGCACCGGGCCGGAGACCAGCGTCACCCGCGCGCCGGCCGCGGCCGCCGCCTCGGCGATGGCGTGGCCCTGGCGGCCGGAGGAGCGGTTGGCGAGGTAGCGCACCGGGTCGATCGGCTCGTGGGTCGGGCCGGAGGTGACGAGCACATGGCGGCCGGCGAGCAGCGGCGCCACCGGCGTCAGGATGCGCTTCGGCCGCCGCGAGGATCTCCAGCGGCTCGGCCATGCGGCCGGTGCCCGCCTCGCCGGCCTCGGCCATCTCGCCGGCGGCGGGGCCGACGAAGTGGACGCCGTCGCGCTTGCAGCGTCGCGACGTTGCGCTGGGTGGCCGGCGTGCGCCCACATCGCCGGGTTCATGGCCGGCGCCAGCAGCACCGGCGCGCGCGCGGCGAGCAGCACGGCGGTGGCGAGGTCGTCGGCCTGGCCGCTCGGCCATCTTGGCCATCAGGTCGGCGGTCGCCGGCGCCACCACGATCAGCGCGGCCTCCCGCGCCAGGCGGATGTGGCCGACGTCCTGCTCGTCCGTCGCGGTCGAAGAGGTCGGTGAAGACGCGCCCGCCGGTGAGCGCGCCGACCGACAGCGGCGTCACGAACTCCTGCGCCGCCTCGGTCATCACCGCGCGCACGGCATGGCCGCGCTCGCTGCAGGCGGCGGATGAGGTCGAGCGCCTTGTAGGCGGCGATGCCGCCGCTGATGATGAGCAGGATCGGGGCGGTCGCAGCCGGCGCGGGCCTCTCTGCCGTGCAGGCGATGCAGTCACATGAGGCAGAGCCGCTGCAGCAAGCCCCTCGCCGTGGAGCGCTGCGCGCAGGATGGCGCGCATCTCCTCTTCCATGGAGACGTTGTGCTCGGCCGCCGCCAGCCGAAGGCGCTTCGGGTTGCCGGGTCGAGCCCGCGGATGGTCAGGGTAGGGACGTTCTTTGCCATTGCCGCATTCTACAGGGCGCTGGCAATGACGGCAATGCCAGCATGTGCGACCAAAGATCAGCCGATCTCCACGATCTCCGCTTCGCCGTCGGCGATCCGCACCGTGTCGCCCACCGCCTTGCCGACAAGCTGCCGCGCCAGCGGCGAAACGTGGGAAAGCGTCCCGGTCCTGGGGTCGGCCTCGTCCTCGCCGACAATGCGCCAGACCTGCCGGCGGCCGTCGTCCCGTTCGAGGGTGACGGTCGATCCGAAACGAACGACGGACGTGTCGGCCGGGGGCGGGATGACTTCCGCCGTGGCGCGACGGGCGCGCCAGTAGCGCAGGTCGCGCTCCACCGTGGCGCGGGCGGCACGGTCGTCGCCTGCCGCGGCGGCCGCGTCCTGCAGCCGGGCAAGCTCCGCATCGATCTCTGCCAGGCCCGCGGCCGTCACATAGTTCGGATGGGGCGACACCGGCCGGTCGGGCAGCACCTCGTCGCCGCCGGCGTCTTCCTTGACGAAAGCTCGGCTCATGGCGCCAAGCGTCCCGCCGATGGGGCCGGGCGTCAACCGGTTCGGCGTGACAAGGCCGGACTTACGAGAACAGCATCTTCAACCCGGCCGCCACCGCGACCACCGCCAGCACCACCAGCGCGATCCGCCCCCAGCGCGTCCGGCGGGCGCCGGAGGCGCCGATATCGGAGATCGTTTCCGGGTCGAGACGGATACCGTGCACGGCCATGCGGTCCATCTCGGCCGACAGGCGCTCGGCCCGTTCCGCCAGCCGCGGCAATTCGGCTGCCAGCCGGCCGAGCGCGCCGATGCCCTCGGCCGCCAGCTCCATCTGTCCGCTCGGCCCGAGGAAGCGCTCGATCCAGTCGGCCACCACCGGCTCGGCCG
>CAVSRC010000006.1:0-244757 GCA_963730325.1 uncultured Alphaproteobacteria bacterium
CGGGAGCAAATTCACCGCGATCTTTATGACGTGCTTCGGCCCATGCAGTCCCGCGAGCGGCAGGGTGTCATGGAGCAAATCCGCGCCCTTCGCGGCGACAAGGGCCTCACAACGCCTGACCGCCCAATGAACGTTGGCGAGATTCAAACCCTCACCAGGGAAGGCCCGTGGACAATCGGCGCCCACTCGGTCACCCACCCGCTTCTTGCCGACATCGCATTGAGCGAGGCGGCCTACGAGATCGCGCAATCGCGCCGCGCCTGCGCCGCTCTTTCGGACATGCCCATGGACAGCTTCGCCTATCCCTATGGCTCCTTCGACAGCAATACCTGCGCGCTGGTGAAGGAAGCCGGCTTTCGCCACGCCTGTTCGACCATCGGGAGCGCCGTCTCCCCGTCGTCGCCCCTCTTCTCCCTGCCACGCTTGCAGGTTCCGAACCTCGGTGGCGACGCATTCGCCGAATGGCTTCAGGACCAGGCGCCGTAGCGCGCCGCATTGACGCCGGCGGCGGACCTGGGTCCGGGCCGAGACGGAACGGAAGGCCCGCCGAACGTCCGTTCGAATGCGCCGGTTGGCCGGCGCGCGCATGGGACGCTCCGCCCATCAAGCGCAATTCCACAGGTATTTGAGCTACTTAGGAGAAGGTGCGGCGTCATGGCTCCCGGCAACCGTCGCGACGGACGTGCCCCGCCAACCCGCGACAACGGCGAATCTTGACGCCGCCCTTGTCCGGAACCAGATTCTGTTCAGCAGCCTGTCGAACCACGACAGCGGGTCCGCAGGGACCTTGCAGTGGGGGGAGCGAAAGGGGCTGAAACATGAGACAGCATCACGCCGATATAACAGCGACGTTCACAGACCGGTGGATGGCGGGCAGATTTGCCATGCATTGCCGAGCCGACGGGTATCCCGGCGAACGAGACGGGGAAACCGTTGTCACCGTGACCGTAAACAGCGACCGGGATGAACGGATCGTCCTGGGCCTGGCCGAGGAGTTCAAGGGTACGGCCAAGGTCCTCGCCGACGCCGTGTGAGGTCCGCCGCGCGTAGCCCGGCCGATGGAGGCCGGCCAGGCGGTCCCGCAGGGCCCCTGCAGGGGGCTTATCGGCCGCCGGTAAAGGTCTCTCCGTCCTTTTTGGATTGGGCAGCGATACAGGCAGCGTGTGGTCCGCCAACCGTCCCCCACCAATCCACTCTGCCGAACGCACCGTGGGTTGCCTAGGGCGGATGCGTGATCCGTATCGCCCGTTTGTCGTCCGCTAGCGACTGAAACCACTGACCGTGCAATAGGCTCCCGGACAATGGGAGCGTGCGCGCCGTCATGACGCTTGCGACCTTATGGCTGCCACGAAGCACGCACCTTCCGCTGCCTTGCAGACGTCGCGCTTGGTCGCGGCAAAGCCAGTGCCGAGCGAGCGCAGACGGGCAGCCGTCCAGAACCAGACCTGGGTCGGCAGCCACCTGCCCCTGTCGTTGCATGTCGTGGCCAACGGCCGTGAAACTTGACCTTGCCCGCGGTCCCCGGCCAAAATTGAGCCAGCAACCTCTCGAGCCACGACAGCAGGCCCTCGGGCCTTGCCGTGGGGAGCGAAAAGGAGCTGAACGATGAAGCAGTATCAGGCGGAGATAAGAGCGAATTTCACGGACCCCTGGATGGCGGGCAGATTTGCCAGGCAGTGCGGCGAGGATGGGTTTCCCGGTGAACGAGACGGGAGGACGGCTGTAACCGTCACCGTCAACAGCCAAGGGGACGAACGGATTGTCCTTGGCCTGGCCAGGGAGTTCAAGGGTACGGCCGAGGTCCTCACCGACGTCGAGTGAGCATCCCCACGACACCCGGCCGACCGTGACCCGCCAGACGGTCTCGCCATGGCCCTTGAGCAGGGCCTGATCGGCGGCACGCCGGATGACACTGCCACGGCTGATGCCGGCGACCGTCAGACGGGCGCGAGGTGGGTGAAATATCAATCTCGGAGGGTTTGCCGGCGCCGTTGGCCCGTGGGGCACAGGACGACCGCCAACAGGCAAGAATTCAACCGTTGCCCGGCGACTCCGCCATCGATTCGCCGATGGTCTATTGCCGCGAGCCACGCGTTGCGCGGGCCGCCAATGCCCTGAGACGAGGGGAACTCGCGTGGTCAAGGAGGGTGTTGCTGTCACGCAACAATCTCGTTGAACAAGCAACCAAAGGGGGCGTTTCCGGTTGACCAAAATCGCAGAAGGCGGAATTTAAATTGAATGAATTGAAATTCGAGACGACGCTAAATGTTTCGGATGAAACAAGCGACAGGTGGGGGGCCTCATGTTCTCAAAGACGCTAGCGGCAACTTGTTTTTTGGGTGCCTTGTGCGGATCGGCTATGGCCGGAGATTGGCACGAGCCCGGTCAGACGTTCATGTGGCAGGGGGGCTATATCGGCGGCAGCGTTGGATTCGCAGCGCTTACTAGCTCATGGGGCAACATTGACGATTTCGAGACGGGCGAGATCCCTCCATCATTCAGTTTCAACGCCGGCGGGGCGTCAGCGGGAGTCCAGGCGGGCTGGAACGCGCTCCTGAGCAATAACGTGCTTTGGGGCGTTGAGGGAGACATCAATTGGTCGGGGGCCAGTCAGAATGGGCACCTCTCTGGCTCGGACGAAATCTTCAAAAACGAGATGACATGGTACGGGACGTTCCGGGGCCGGGTCGGGGTCGTCCACGAACGGGCGTTGTTCTACGCCACTGGCGGCTTGGCGGTCGCGGGCATCAACAACAGCGGCATTGACGACGATGAGCTCTATGAAGGGCCGCTTTGGAGTTCAAACTCCACTCGTGTCGGCTTTACGCTTGGCGCTGGCGTTGAAATGGCACTGCACAGCGGATGGTCGCTGAAGCTGGAAGGCCTTTACATGGATTTCGGCTCATCGACCCTGCCGCCCAATCCGGGGACAGAGTCACAATATACCTGCTCCGCACCCGCGTGCCGCATGACCGTTAGCAATAGTGCAGTCGTGTTTCGAGTGGGCGCCAACAAGCACTACTGATTGGGCAATAGAAGGCTGCCCCGCAGTGGCTGGCTGATTGGCTCGATGTCGCGGAGGCTTTTCAAGGCGAGACCGGCGAACTTTCCGGCTCTGGCCGATGGCGCGTCAGGTTATCCCCGTGGCATGGGCTCGGTTGGACCGGGAGCAAATTCACCGCGATCTTTATGACGTGCTTCGGCCCATGCAGTCCCGCGAGCGGCAGGGTGTCATGGAGCAAATCCGCGCCCTTCGCGGCGACAAGGGCCTCACAACGTCTGACCGCCCAATGAACGTTGGCGAGATTCAAACCCTCACCAGGGAAGGCCCGTGGACAATCGGCGCCCACTCGGTCACCCACCCGCTTCTTGCCGACATCGCATTGAGCGAGGCGGCCTACGAGATCGCGCAATCGCGCCGCGCCTGCGCCGCTCTTTCGGACATGCCCATGGACAGCTTCGCCTATCCCTATGGCTCCTTCGACAGCAACACCTGCGCGCTGGTGAAGGAAGCCGGCTTTCGCCACGCCTGTTCGACCGTCGGGAGCGCCGTCTCCCCGTCGTCGCCCCTCTTCTCCCTGCCACGCTTGCAGGTTCCGAACCTCGGTGGCGACGCATTCGCCGAATGGCTTCAGGACCAGGCGCCGTAGCGCGCCGCATTGACGCCGGCGGCGGACCTGGGTCCGGGCCGAGACGGAACGGAAGGCCCGCCGAACGTCCGTTCGAATGCGCCGGTTCGCCGGCGCGCGCATGGGACGCTCCGCCCATCAAGCGCAATTCCACAGGTATTTGAGCTACTTAGGAGAAGGTGCGGCGTCATGGCTCCCGGCAACCGTCGCGACGGACGTGCCCCGCCAACCCGCGACAACGGCAAATCTTGACGCCGCCCTTGTCCGGAACCAGATTCTGTTCAGCAGCCTGTCGAACCACGACAGCGGGTCCGCAGGGACCTTGCAGTGGGGGGAGCGAAAGGGGCTGAAACATGAGACAGCATCACGCCGATATAACAGCGACGTTCACAGACCGGTGGATGGCCGGCAGATTTGCCATGCATTGCCGAGCCGACGGATATCCCGGCGAACGAGACGGGGAAACCGTTGTCACCGTGACCGTAAACAGCGACCGGGATGAACGGATCGTCCTGGGCCTGGCCGAGGGAGTTCAAGGGTACAGCCAAGGTACTAGCCGACGTGGAGTGAGCATCCCCGCGTCACCCTGCCGACGGAGGCCCGCCAGACGGTCCCGCGAGGACCCCTGGAGCGGGGCTTGATTCTTGTGGGTCCACTTCAAGCGCAATGGGCTCACCCCCTGCCGACTGCCAAGGTCGCCGCGTCGTCTCCGCCTTCATCGCCACCGCCTTTGCCCAGAGCAACGCCTGACACCCGGACGAAGAAAAGCCCGTCTCGATCGCTCGAGACGGGCTCGATCCGTCATTTTTCAATCAGGCACCACGTCAGTCGGTGTTGACCAGGCGTTCGCCCGGGGTCTTGGGCTCCCACAGAACGGTCTTGCCGCTCTTGTCATGGGCGATGCCGTCTTCGCAGCTCACCAGCTCGAGGTTCATGCCCCACGGCGTCACGAAATAGATCCAGGTGAGGCCGGCGAGCAGCTTTTTCAGCTTGGCGTTCTCATGAGCCTGTCGCAGTGACGCCTTGAAGAGGAACCGTCCGCATCTCTGCGCGGTCCGCAACGGGTCATTCAGGACCGAAACCGACGGCTCTGGCTGTCAGTGCATGTCGCCTTCGCGACACGGTCAGCCGCTTTCGCTTTCGATCAAGCGCACCGGGAGCCTGATCACCGGCTCCTTGATTTCGCGCTTCAGGGACAGCGCGATCGCCAGCTCTGCAGCCCTGGTTCCGATCTCCGCCCTGGGGATACTCACATAGGTAAGCGGCACCGGCAGGTACCGGTTGAGCTCGACCTCGCCGATGCCGACGATCGCAACGTCCTGGGGAACCCTTATGCCTTCCCTGAGAAGCTGGAGAAGCGTCACCGGAGTCCAGATCTCGCCGGCTACGACGAGTCCGTCGAACCTGACGTTGCGCGCCAATTGCGTCGCAGCGTTTTGGCCGGCAACGACGCCATGGTCCACCTGCACCATCCGCTCCGATGCGATTTCAAGACCCGCCTCCCGATGGGCCAGGCGATAACCGGCAAGGCGGTCCCGTGCATTGGTTGTCTGCCTCACATGGCCGCTGATGATGGCGATCTGCCTGCGGCCCGTGGCGATCAGCCGCCGGGTAGCGACATAACCTGCCTCAAGGTCGGAGTGCCCGACTGCGAAATGGATCGGCTGTTTCGACAGGTTGCCGACTTCGATCGGCGGCACAGGCAGCGACCTTATGAGGTTGGCGCTTTCCGGCGTATGGCCGATGGAAGGCAGGAGAATTGCCTTTACACGCTGCGCCAGAAGTGCGGCAACGGCCTGTGGCTCGCGCTTCTTGTCGTAGTTGATCGTCTGCAGCACAAAGTCAGCGCGGGCCTTTTCGAAAACCGAGCGCACCGCATCGATGAACGGCAGGTAGACCAAGTCCTGCAGTGTCGCCACGACAACACCGAAGGCGCGCGTACGCTGCGACGCCAGGTGGGACGCCGCCCGATTCCCGTAATAGCCTATCTCCTTGGCGACCTCGAGGATGCGCTTGCGCGTTTCCGGCTTGATTGGCGCGCCGTCCAGAAACGCGCGCGAAACCGTCATTTGGGAGAAGCCGCTCAGCCGCGCCACATCGTAGGTCGTCGGCATGCTGCGCGCGGGCCATTCGCTGGCGCGCGCTTCTTTCGATTTCCGGCGGCGAGGCGAATTGGTCATCCTGGGCCGTGAGGCTCGTCTACGGGAGTTTCGGCGCGCGCCCTATGGGCCTTCGGTGGACAAACGTCGCGGGCCGATGTGACCTTCCCCACGGGTGGTTGCAATCGAGGCAGGTTTCGAGCGGCAGTGCCCATGTCGGACGAGACCGGGCCGAAGCGAAACTAGACGGAAGGTTGGTCGGGCGCAACGCTGCACGCCGTGGTCGAGAGCCAGGCTGACCTTGTGGGCCGGATTACGGCTCCGCGATCGAGCGCATCAGGGTCTCCTTGGCGGAGGCCAGATGCGCCGCACACGCCAGTTGCGCCAGGGACGGTTTCCGGGTCTGCAGAGCGTCGATGTAGACGAGGTGTTCGCGCAGCGCCACCTCATTGCGCTGGCGCTCGTCACGCTTGTTCCACTGGTAGTGATAGTGGAAGATCAGGGTGATGATCTCGTAGAAGCCTTCGATGAATCTGTTCGGATCTGCAGCGTTTATCAGGCGGTGAAAACGGCTGTCGATGTCCGAGAAATCATGGAACCGATCGTCGATCTCCGACAGCAGCGCCAAATGTTCCGCGCGAATTGCGTCGAGCTGAACCCAGCGCGGTGAACTCTCCGGCAGCTTTGCGAAAGCCACGGCCGAGCGCAGTTCAAACATCTCGCGGATCTCGAAAAGCTCCAGGCCGAACGCCGTCGTAAAGCCACTGAAGACCCAACCGGCATTTGGGCGCTTCTTGATGAGCCCGAACCGCTGGAAGCGGTTCAGGAACTCGCGAACGCTGCTGGTCGCCACGCCAAACCGCCGGGCGAGTTCCAGCTCGTTGATGGCCGTTCCCGGATGCGCGTTTCCCCTCAGCATCCAGTCCATGAAGCGCTTTTCAACGTTCGCGGCGGTGGAGACCGTTTCGGCCTGGGGAAAGCGGCGGATCGATCGTGGTGAAAGGCGAACGAAGCGGTCGCGACCGCTTCCCTTCACGACGCCATTCTCGGACAGCACGTCGAGAACCTTGCGTACCGTGGCGCGGCTGACGTTGAGCTGTGCGCCGAGTTTGGCCTCCGACGGAAGCGGCTGTCCGTCCTCGAAATTCGAGATCACGTCGAGGGCATCGTTGAAGGCGCATTTGAAGACGGTATCGGATTTCATATCGATCACCTCCCGCCCAATTCGGTCGTTTACTCGATAAAATACAGTTTGACCTTATTCCAAACTATGGCTTTTCTCCATAACAAACGCTGTTTGCGCAATCACAAATGCGTTGAGCGGGGGGAAGGGTGACAGGGGCAACGCGCGACGCATCGAATGCCGTCTCGCCCGATGGCGGCCACACCGGCAGCACGATGGTCATCGCGCTCAGCCTGCGGCTCGTCAGCATCGGCCCCCTGCTGATCCTCATCGTTCTGGTGGCGGGGATCAGCCTGCTCACGCCGTATTTCCTGACGCCCATCAACATCAAGAACATCCTGGCGCAGACGGCGGTCATCGCCATTGTCGCGCTCGGTCAGCATCTGGTCATCCTGACCAGGGGCATCGACCTTTCGGTGGGCTCGAACCTGGCGCTGGCCACCGTCATTGGCGGCCTGCTGTTCCGGGTCACCAACTCGGCGGCGCTGGTCATTGCGGCGATCCTCGTCACCGGCGCGCTTGTCGGTTTCGTCAACGGCGCCGTCTACGTATTCGGGCGCCTGCCGCATCCCTTCATCATCACGCTCGCGACCCTCAGCGTCTGTCGCGGTCTCGCGCTCGAATTGTCGATCGGGCACACCACCATGCGTGGCATGCCCGACGCCGTCGTTGCCGTCGGCAGCGGAGAAACCTTCGGCGTTCCCAACGCCTTCTTCGTGGTTGTCCTGGTCGCGATCGCCATCTTCGTCATGGCGAAATTGATGGTCTGGGGCCGCTGGACCTACGCCGTCGGCGGCGAGCCGGAAGCGGCCGTCGAGATGGGCATCCCGGTCAAGTGGGTGCTGCTGTCGACCTATGTGATCTCCGGCCTGTGCGCGGGAATCGGCGCGGTCGTGCTGGCGGGCCGCACGGCGGCCAGTTCGCCGCTCTACGGCAACCTGCTCGAGCTCGACACCATCGCCGCGGTCATCATCGGCGGGGCGAGTTTCCTCGGCGGCCGCGGCCACATCGGCAACGCGCTCGTCGGCGCCGTCATGATCGGCGTCATCCGCAACGCCCTCAACCTGCTCGACGTCGACGTGTTCTTCCAGATGATCGCCATCGGCCTGGTCATCGTTGTGGCGGTCGAGGCGGACGTGCTGCGCAACTATCTGGAAGGGCATGCCCGCACCCTCCAGGCAGCGAGGGCGCAATGACCGCCGCGCCGACCGCCCCCGTTCTCACGGTTCGCAACGCCGACAAGCACTTTGGCGCCGTCCATGCCCTGAAGGACGTCAGCCTGGACGCCTATCGCGGCGAGGTGCTGGCGCTGCTCGGCGACAACGGCGCCGGCAAGTCGACGCTGGTCAAGTGCATTGCCGGCGTTCACGCGTTGGACGGGGGCGAGATACTGCTCGACGGCGAACGCACCGCTCTGCATTCGCCGGCTGCCGCGCGCCGCGCCGGCATAGAGACCGTCTACCAGGACCTCGCTCTCTTCGACAATCTGACGCCGGCCCAGAATTTCTACTGCGGGCGCGAGATCGCATTCCCCAATTGGCTGCCGCGCGGCATGCGCTTCCTGCGCCAACGTGCCATGGACCGCGAAGCGGCCGCGGTGATCGACCGCCTCAAGGTCAAGCTGCCCAAGTTCGACGCGCCGGTGGCGCTGATGTCCGGTGGACAGCGGCAGGCCATCGCCGTCGCCCGCGCCACGGTCTTCGCGGGCAAGCTGGTCATCCTCGACGAACCGACGGCCGCCCTCGGCCTGCGCGAGTCGCGCAAGGTCCTCGACCTGATCAAGCAGCTCCGCGCCGAGGGCAATGCCGTGATCCTCATCACCCACAACATGGAACATGTGGTCGAGCTTGCCGACCGCGCGGCCGTCCTGCGCCAGGGCCGCAAGGTCGGCGAACTGAAACCGGACCGTTCGAACCGGCAGGAGCTGGTCTCCATGATCGTCGGTGCGGAGGTCTAGCGAGATTCGCCGCCAATCGCGCGGCGGATGAACGGAGTCGGTCCGTTGAGGGCTGACCCAAAATGGGAGATGGAGCCATGAGACTGAAACTCATGCTGGGGGGCCTGATACTCGCCGTCGCGGCAGCGGGACCCGCCCTGGCAGCTGACAAGATCAAGATCGGGTACATCACGAAGTTCCCGGTGCCTTACTTCCAGACCATGGAAGATGCCGCCAAGGCCTGGGCCAAGGACCATCCGAACGTCGAGATCGTCTACGGCCAGGGCGCGGCGGCGACCGACATCGAAGGCCAGATCGCGCTCATCGAGAAGATGGTCGCCCAGGGCGTGCAGGGCATTGCCATCACGCCGGTCGATCCGAGCGTATCGACCACGCTCGACAAGGCCGTTGCGGCGGGCGTCAAGGTCGTTCTGATGGACAACAGCATCCCCGGTTGGGAGAACGGCACGTCGCTGGCAACCACCAACAACCTCGAGGCCGGCAAGCTCGCCGGTGAATACCTCAAGACGGTGCTCAAGGATGGCGACAAGCTCGGCATCCTCGAAGGCGTTCCGGGCGTTCCTTCTCTGGACGACCGGGTCAACGGCATGCTCGCGGGGCTGACGGGCGTCAACGTCGACATCGTCGGCAAGGGCGCCACGGGCTGCACGGAGGAGAAGGGCATCAACGTCGCGCAGGACATCCTGACGGCGAATCCCGAGATCAAGGCGATCTACTCGGCCTGCGGCCCGCCCGCCGCCGGTGCCGCCCAGGCGATCAAGAACGCCAAGCTCGACCACCACATCATCCTGGTCGGCTTCGACTTCTGCTGCGGCGAGCCGGAAGCCATCGCCGCCGGCGACGAGGACGCCTCGGTGGCTCAGTTCCCGGCCAAGATGTCGGAGTATGGCGTCGATGCGCTGGTCAAGGCGATCAACGGCGAAAAGGTCGAGCCGCTGATCAACTCCGGCGCCGCGCTGGTCACCAAGGACAACATGGCCGAGTTCCAGTAGCGCCCGTCGCGGGGGCCGGACCGTCTCCGGCCCCCGCCCCCACCCCTGTCGCTCAAACCAGATCCGGCATCTGCGCAGCGAGGCACCAACGATGGAACTGATCGATGCGTTGGTATGCGTCGAGCCCGGCAGGCTCGAATTGGCGCGGCGCCCCGTTCCGTCGCTTGCGGCGACGGATGCCTTGGTGCGGCCGCGGCGCGTCGGCATCTGCGGCACCGATTTTCACATCTTTGAGGGCAAGCATCCCTATCTGAACTATCCGCGCGTAATGGGCCATGAACTCGCTGTCGAAGTCGTCGAAGCGCCTCCCGCTTCGGGTCTGGCGCCAGGCGACATGTGCGTCGTCAATCCGTATATCTCCTGCGGCCATTGTGTCGCGTGCCGCGCCGGCAAGCCGAACTGCTGCGTCGAGATCGCGGTCCTCGGCGTTCATCAGGACGGTGGCATGGCTGACCTCATGGTGCTGCCGGTCGTCAACCTCATCCGGACGCCGGGCCTCACCGCCGACGAATGCGCAACAGTGGAATTTCTATCGATCGGAGCACACGCGATCAGGCGCGGCGCGGTCACCAGCCAGGACAGGGTGCTCGTGGTTGGCGCCGGCCCGATCGGCCTTGGCGTCGCTTTGTTTGCGGGCCTTTCGGGTGCTGCGGTCGCCGTCTTCGACCGCGACGAGGAGCGAGCCACGGCTGCGCAATCGATCTCCGGTGCAGACGTCCTGGGCCGAGCTGATATCGATGCCGCCACCGACGGCTTCGACATCGTGTTCGATGCCACCGGCAATCAGCAGTCGATGGAGAAGGGGTTCGATTTTGTCGCCCATGGCGGACGCTACGTCCTCGTAAGCGTGATCAAGGGTCCGATCACGTTTGCGGATCCCGACTTCCATCGCAAAGAAATGACGCTTAGCGGCAGCCGCAACGCCACCAACGACGACTTCGGGCGCGTTATCGCGGCCATTCACGATGGGCTGGTTCCGATCGGCCGCTTGATCACCCACCGCACCACCCTTGAGGAGGCCGTCAAGGACATCCCGCGATGGGCTTCCGACAGGTCCGGCCTCACAAAGGCGCTGATCGAAATCAGCTGACATGGCGCTTCAAGAGGGGCGTCGTTGGCATGCGCGCGGTACACGCGTTGCCGGGTCGACCAATTCGCCCAGTCCAGCGTCTGAGCGATGCGTTCCGGCCTGGTGACTCCGACCACGGTAGACGTCACGCGCGGGTCGCGCATGGAGAACTGCAACGCTGCCGCGCCCGTCGGCACACGGTAGCGAGCGCAAATCGCCTCGATGCGGCGCTCGAAGGCGGCACTGCGAGCCTGGGGCAGCCTACGCGCCGAGATAAGCCTGACGGACGCGATCGTCGTGGAGCAGGGCCTCGCCGGTGCCTGACAGTGCCACCCTGCCGTTCTCGATGACATAGGCGAAAGCCGCCAGCTTGAGAGAGGCGGCGACGTTCTGCTCGACCAGAACGCAGGTGATGCCGGCCGCGTTCAGATCGGCGATCGTCTTGAGCACGCCCTGAACCGCCAGCGGCGCCAGGCCGAGCGAGGGCTCGTCGAACATGATGAGATCGGGCGAGCCCATCAGGCAACGCCCGATGGCGAGCATCTGCTGCTCGCCACCCGACAGCGTGCCGGCCGGCTGGCGGCGGCGTTCCGCCAGGCGCGGGAACATGGTCATCACGTGCTCGAGGTTGCGGTGCCGGTCGGCGCGGGCCCTGGGCAGCATGGCGCCCATGGCGAGGTTCTCGGCGACCGACAGGCTCGGGAAGACCTGGCGGCCCTCGGCGACCTGGCCGATGCCAAGGTCGCAGACCTGGTGGCTGGGCCGGCCGGCGATATCCTCACCGCGATAGAGGATGCGGCCGCGCGCCGGGCGATACATGCCGGCGATCGTGCGGATGAGCGAGGTCTTGCCGGCGCCGTTGGCGCCGACGATGGCGACGATGGCGCCTTCCTCGATCGTAAGCGATACGCCGTCGAGCGCCTGGGCGTCGCCATAGAACAGGTCGAGCTCTTCGACGGAGAGGATCATGCCGGCGTCTCCACGCCGAGATAGGATTCGATGACGGCGGCATCGCGCACGACGGCCTCGGGCGGGCCATCGGCGATACGCGCGCCGTGATGCAGGACGGCGATGTGCGAGGCGAGCGCCATCACCGCGCGCATGACGTGCTCGATGAGGACGATGGTGAGCCCGGTGTCCCGGTTGAGCGCCTTGAGCACCGCGACCAGGCGGTCGGTCTCGGTGGGTCTCAGGCCTGCCATCACTTCGTCGAGCAACAGCAGCTTGGGGTCGGTGGCGAGCGCCCGCGCCACTTCCAGCCGCTTGCGGTCGGGCAGCGTCAACGAGGCGGCGCGCTGATGGCGCTTGTCGTAGAGGTCGAGCCGGCGGAGCAGGTCGTGGGCACGATCACGCGCCGCGGGCACGCTGGCGCGATGCAGAAGCCCGCCGATGATGACGTTGTCCTCGACGGTGAGGCCGGGAAACGGCCGCACAAGCTGGAAGGTGCGTCCGATGCCGCGCCGGCACACCTTGTCGGCGGAGAGCCCGTCGATGCGCTGGCCGGCGAAGGTGATGGTGCCGCCGTCGGGGTCGAAGACGCCGGCGATCATGTTGAAGAGCGTCGTCTTGCCGGCGCCGTTGGGGCCGATCACACCGCAGATCTCGCCGGCCTCGACTTCCAGCGACACCTCGTCCACCGCCACCAGGCCGCGGAAGCGTTTGGTCACGTCGTCGAGGACAAGCAGCGCACTCACCGGTCGTCCTCCGTCAGCCGCAGGCGGCGCGCCAGCCATGGCCACAAGCCGCCGGGCAGCGCCACGATGACGAAGAACAGGCAGACGCCGTAGAGCACCTGCTTGGCGCCCGGAATGTCGATGCCGACGGCGGCGAGCAGGCCGTTCAGGCCCTCGGCCAGGCCGGTCAGCAGGAAGGCGCCGATGATGGGGCCGAAGAGCGTGCCGAGCCCGCCGATGATCGGCCCGACGATGAGCTCGATGGAGCGCGAGATGTGGAAGACCTGCTCGGGAAACAGGTTGTTGTAGTAGAAGGCATAGAAGACGCCGCCGAAGGCGGTCATGCCGGCGGAGATGACGACGGCAGCCATCTTGTAGGCGAAGGTGTTGATGCCGACGGCGCGCGCCGCCTCCTCGTCCTCGCGGATCGCCAGCCAGTAGTAGCCCATGCGGCTGTTGAGCATCAGGCGGCAGGCGATGAGCGCGGCGACCGCGGCCGCCAGCATGACGTAATAGAACATGACCGGCGGGCCGCGCAGCGACCAGACGTCGACATGGCCCTGTGTGGCGACGGGCAGGAAGAAGCCGCCCGAGCCGTTGACGATCGATAGATGGTCGAAGCCGATGCGGGCGAACTCGGCAAAGGCGATGGTGAGGATGGCGAAATAGACGCCGGTGACGCCGAAGCGCAGCGCCAGGAAGCCGATCGTGGCGCCGGCCAGCATGGTGAGCGGTACCGAAGCGAGGAAGCCGAACCACGGGCCGACGCCGTAATCCTTGAAGAGAAGCGCCGCGAGATAGCCGGCAAGCCCGACATAGAGGGCGTGGCCGAGGGAGAGCTGGCCGGCGAAGCCCATCATCACGTTCCACGCCTGGCCGACATAGGCGAAATAGAAGATGAGGATGAGGACGGTGACGAGATAGTCGCCGGCGAAGAAAGGAGCGGCAAGAAGAGCGGCGAGCAGGAGGGCGAGCAGGACCAGGCCGCGCGGCGACAGGCCGAGGCGCAAGCGCTCCATCATCTCAGGCCTTCCTGCCGAGGATGCCCTGCGGGCGGAAAAGGAGCACCAGCACGAGGATGGCGAAGCCGAACATGCTCTTGGCCGAGGGCGTGAACAGCAGGCCGGCCATCGCCTCGGTGAGGCCGATGAGAATGCCGCCGAGAAGGGCGCCCGGCATCGAGCCGAGGCCGCCGGTGATGACGATGACGAAGGCAAGCAGCGTATAGGCGGGGCCGAGCGCCGGGGTCACGTCGATGAGCAGCACCAGCATGGAGCCGGCGGCGCCGACGCAGGCGGCGCCGAGACCGAAGGTGAGCGCATAGAGGTGCTGGACGTCGAGGCCGACGACCAGCGCCCCGGTGTGGTTGTCGGCCGCGGCGCGGATGGCGGTGCCGAGGCGGGTGAAGCGGAAGAAGGCATAGAGCGCGGCGGCGACGACGATGGAGACGGCGGCGGCGTAGAGCTTGGTGGCGTCGATGATCAGCGCGCCGACGGCGAAGCTGTCATAGGAATAGGCGGTCTGCACGCCCTGAGCGTCCGGCCCGAAGATGATCAGCAGGACGTTGGAGATGATGATCGCGATGGCGATCATCAACAGGAACTGGCTGGTCTCCGCGCGGGTGATGAAGGCGTTGACGACGCGCCGCTGAAGCAGGTAGCCGAATGCGAACAGCACTGCCGCGATCGGCACCAGCATGATCAGCGGATCGAGGCCGAAGCTAGCGAACAGGGTGACGGCGATGTACATCGCTATCGTCATCATCTCGCCATGGGCGAAATTGACGACGCGCACGACGCCGAAGATGACCGAAAGGCCGAGCGCCATCAGCCCGTAAACCAGGCCGGTCAATACGCCGCTGACGGCAACGTTGAGATAGACCTCGGCAGGCACCGCCCGTCCCCACAAAGCGGCTCCGGCCGCAGGTCGCGGCCGGAGCCTGAGCCCGCTTCGAAACGCCCTAGCGTTCGTTATACGGCTTCATCGGCCATTCCGTCTTATCCGACGCCGCTTCCTTGGGCGCGATGGTGACCAGCTTGCCACCGCGGTTCTGGATGGCACCGTCCTTGACGCCGGCGTTCTGGCCCTTGGCATCGAACTTGATGCCGGGCCCGATGCTGACATTGTCGGTGATGTCGGTGGCGCGGATCGCCTCGGTGAGTGCGTTGGGGTCGGTCGAGCCGGCGCGCTTGTAGGCGTCGGCGGCGACCATCAGCGCCTCGAAGGTGAAGATGTGGTTGGTGTTCAGGTTGACGCCCGGGAAGGATTTGGCGATCGCCGCGTCCAGCACGCCGGAGAGCTTCTTGTGGGGATCGTACCAGGGCACGAAGCTGATCGGCCCGTCCGAGTACTTGCCCAGCGTCTTCAGATACTGGTCCTCGTACCAGCCGGGACCCATGCTGAGCACGGCCTCGGGGGTCCAGCGCTGCTTGATGAGTTCGCGGGTCATCAGGATGGCGTCGTTGAGGCGGCTGACGAGCAGGAGGAGGTCGGCCTTGGCGGCCTTGGCCTTGGCCACCTCGACCGACAGGTCCTTGGTCGCCGGGTCGTAGGCGATCTCGTCGACGATCTTGTAGGGCAGCGGGAACTTGGAGGACACGATGCCGATGCCCTTGGCCATGGCGGTGCCGAAGGTGTCGTTGACGTGCATGAACACCGCCGTCTTCGGCGACGCACCGGTCATGCCGAAGATTTCCATCTGGTTGGCGAAGGCATCGCCAAGGATGGTCGGCGCGGTGGGGAAGTTGCGGAAGACGAACTTGTAGCCCTGCTCGGTGATGTCGGGCGCCGCGGCGATGTTGATGACGAAGGGAATGCCCTTCTGCTCGGCGACCTGGGCGATGGCCGAGCTCTCGCCGGAATCGAAGGCGCCGACGAGAAGCTGGGCGCCGTCGCTGATCATCTTCTCGGCGCGCGAGCGGGCGGTATCGACGCTCGATTCCGTGTCGCCGCTCATGATTTCCAGATCGGGATAGCCGAGATCCTTGAGGATCGGCCCGGCGATGTCGACGCCGCGCTGGCAATCCTGGCCGATGCCGGCCATGTAGCCGGAACGCGGCAGGATGACGCCGACCTTGAGCGGACCGCCGGCGGCACGGACGATGGAGAACGGTGCCGTCCCGGCGATGAGGCCAAGGGCACCGGCGCCCGCGGCAAAGGTGCGGCGGGTCATGCGCGGACCGGTACGAGCGGCCCAGGACTGCGACTTGCGGCTCATCTCATTTCCCTCCCTTTTCAAAGCCTGAGCAGGCTTCTTGCATTTTCCTTCAAGATCAGCGGTCGGACATCGGGCTTGATGTCGAGCGCCGCGAAATCCGCCAGCCAGCGATCGGGCGCGATCAAGGGCCAGTCGGAACCGAACAGCACTTTGTGCTTCAGAATGGAGTTGGCGTATTTCACCAGGATCGGCGGAAAGTATTTCGGCGACCAGCCGGAGAGGTCGATATAGACGTTCGGCTTGTGCTGGGCGACGGCGAGCGCCTCCTCCTGCCATGGAAAGGAGGGGTGCGCCAGGATGATCGGCATGTCGGGAAAATCGGCGGCGACGTCGTCCAGATAGAGCGGATTGGAATATTTCAGCCGCATGCCCATGCCGCCCGGCATTCCGGAGCCGACTCCGGTCTGGCCGGTGTGGAAGAGTGCCGGAACGCCGGCCTCGGCGATCGCCTCGTAGAGCGGGTAGGCGCTGCGGTCGTTGGGATAGAAGCCCTGCATGGTGGGGTGGAACTTGAAGCCGCGGATGCCGAACTCCGCGACCAGCCGCCGCGCCTCGCGGACGCCGGCCTTGCCCTTGGCGGGGTCGATCGAGGCGAAAGGAATAAGGACGTCGGAGAACTGGTTGGCTAGCTCTGCCATCTCCTCGTTGGCGTAGCGGCGGAAGCCGGTCTCGCGCTCGGCGTCGACGGGGAAGATGACGCAGGCGATCTTGCGCTCGCGGTAATAGGCGGCGGTCTCCGGCACGGTCGGCGGATGCTTGTGGGGCGACTTGAAATAGGCGCTCATCGCCGCCTGGAAATCGTCGTAGCCGTCGTCCGGGTGGGTGCCGCAGGGCTCCTCGGCATGGGTGTGGATGTCGATGGCGACGATCGTGTCGAGGTCGATGGTCACGAATCCCCCGCGCGGTTCGCCAGCTTCGCCAGAAGCCGCAGCAGGGTGTCGCGCTCGCGTGCGGTAAGCGCCGCGGTCGCCGCCCGGTCGCTGACGGTCAGTTGCGGGACGGTCGCGTCGACCGCGACGCGGCCGTTGTCGGTGAGGTGCAGTTCGACGGCGCGGCGGTCGTTGGCCGGCACCCGCCGCTCGATCAGGCCCCGGTCCTCGAGCAGGCGGATGATCTTGGCCATATTCGACCACTTGATGCGCAGCGCATCGGCGAGCACGCCCTGTCGCACGCCGGGATTGCCGCCGACGGCAACCAGGACACCTATCTGGCCGGGCGTAACGCCGCGCACCCCGAAATCGCGGAAGAAGGATTCGAAGAGCTGGACCTGCGCCAGGCGCAGCATGAAACCGGCGAGTCCAGCGAGCGGTCCGAACTCCACCTCGTCGGGGGTGGCCGGCGGCGCCAGCGCGATCTTCTCGTGGCGCGTCACTGGCGGCTTACCTCTTGAGAGGCGCGGCAACCTTCGCCGCGCGCTTGTCGAGAAAGGCCTTCAGGCGTTCGTTCGCCTCCGGGTCCGTCTGGGTGAAGGAGGCCATCAGGGATTCAACGAAGAGACCGTCGTCCTGGGCCATGTCCTGGATGCGCGGCAGCGCATTGATGATGGCGTAGTTGGAGAGCGGCGCATTGTTTGCCGCAATTCGGGCCAGCTCCTTCGCCTTGGCGAGCGCGGTGCCCTGCGCAACGACGTACTGCACCAGATTGCAGCGCTCGGCCTCCTCCGCGTCGAGCACCCGCCCGGTCAGCATCAGGTCGGTCATGCGCGCGACGCTCATCAGGCGCGCCACCTTCACCGAACCGGAGCCACCGACGAAGATGCCGCGCTGGCCCTCGGGCAAGGCGAAGAAGGCGGTTGCATCGGCGACGCGGATATGGGTCGAGGCGGCAAGCTCCAACCCGCCGCCGACGACGGCGCCGGTGAGCGCGGCGACAAAGGGGATGGTGCCGCGCTGGATGCGCTCGAAGACAGCATGCCAGCGGCGCGAGCCATGGATGCCTTCGATCGGCGTCTTGGTCATGTGCTCGGCGAGGTCGAGGCCGGAACAGAAGTGCTCGCCGACGCCATGGATGACGCCGGCCCTGGCCTCCCGCGAGGCACGCTCGATCGCACCCGCCAACGCCTCGACCACCACGTCCGAAATGGCGTTGCGCTTCTCCGGCCGGTTGAGGGCAATCAGCGCAATCTCGCCCTCAAGGGCATAGGTCACCAGCAGTTTGGACATGGATGCCCGGCTTCCTCCCATGACCGCATTTCGGCCCGTTTCAAGGGCTCTGGCGGTGTCCGGGCCGGCTGTCGGGTGCATTCGCGCCGGCCAAATTTGTTTCCTAGTGGACGAAATACCGGCTGGCGTGTCAAGATCAATCGGTCGGGCCGCGTTGCCAGGCCGGCTGGAGGGAGGCTGGCAGGGCGCTATATTTCAGCGTGCCCGGTCGCGTGGGGAGGACACGCCTTTTGAATGCAGCCGTTTCGAACGTCGCTGCCATCGAGGCGGCGCCGTTACGCAAGGTCCGTTTCTGGGAACCGGAGGTCCTTGTCAACCGGCGGCCGGACGGGACCATCCTGGTGCGCCAGGCCGGGGACCTGCCGCCGTTTCCGCCGCGGCTGACCGACCGGCTGGTGCATTATGCCGGAACCACCCCCGACACGCTTTTCCTCGCCGACCGCAATGGCGAAAGCGAGGACTGGCGCCGGGTCACCTACGCGGAGGCGCTCGATCGCGTGCGCCACATCGGCGAGGCGCTCATCGAATTCGACCTGTCGCTCGATCATCCGCTGCTGATCCTGTCGGGCAACGATATCGAGCACGCCCTGCTCGGGCTCGCCGCGCAATATGTCGGCGTTCCCTACGCCTCGGTCTCGCCGGCCTATTCGCTGGTCTCAACCGATTTCTCCAAGCTGCGCGGCATCGTCGACACGCTGCAGCCGGGCCTGGTCTTTGCCGCCGACGGCGAGCCGTTCGGCCCGGCGATCCAGGCGGTGGTGCCGGCACCGACGCCGATCGTTTCGGTCACCAATCCACTGCTCCACCGCACCAACGTTGCCTTCGTCGAGCTGGAAGCCCATCGGCTGACCGGCGCCGCCGACGCTGCGCACGAGACCGTCGGGCCGGATACCGTCGCCAAATTCCTCTTCACCTCCGGCTCGACCGGCTCGCCCAAGGCGGTCATCAACACCCAGCGCATGATGACCGCCAATCAGGAGATGGTGCGCGACTGCTTCGCCTACATGGTCGAAGAGCCGCCGATCGTGCTCGACTGGGCACCGTGGAACCACACCGCCGGGGGCAACAAGGTGTTCAACATGGTGCTCTACAACGGCGGCACCCTCTATATCGACGATGGCCGCCCGACCCCGGCGGCGATCGGCAAGACCGTGCGCAACCTGCGCGAGGTGGCGCCGACCTGGTACTTCAACGTGCCCAAGGGCTACGAGGAGTTGATCCCCTTTTTGGAAGAGGACGCGGAACTCAGGCAGCGCTTCTTCAGCCGCCTGAGCATGATGATGTATGCCGGCGCCGGCCTCGGCCAGCACACCTGGAGCGCGCTCGAGCGCCTGGCCGTGCAGGCGACCGGCGAGCGCGTGCTGCTGGTCACCGGCCTCGGCTCCACCGAGACCGCGCCATTCTCGATGATGTGCACCGTCGACCAGCGTGTTGCCGGCAATATCGGCGTGCCGGCGCTCGGCATCGAACTCAAGCTGGTGCCGGTCGAGGGCAAGCTCGAGGCCCGCCTCAAAGGCCCCAACATCACGCCTGGCTATTGGCGCGACCCGAAGCGGACGGCGGAAGCCTTCGACGAGGAGGGGTTCTATCGTCTCGGCGATGCCTTCCGCTTCGCCGACCCGGACGACGCGTCGAAAGGCTTCTATTTCGACGGGCGCATCGCCGAGAACTTCAAGCTCAACACCGGAACCTGGGTGAATGCCGGCACACTGCGCGCCCAGCTCGTCGATGCCCTCGGTGGTCTGGCGCGCGATGCCGTGATCACCGGTCTCGACCGCGATTTCGTCGGCGCCATCGTCGTCCCGGACATGACGGCCTGCCGTGTGCTTGCGGCCGGTACGACGGACGCTACACCGGTCGCGGAGATCCTCGACGACGACCGCGTGCGCGCCGATTTCGGCGTCCGCCTCGCCGCTCTGGCGCGGGAGAGCACCGGCTCGTCGACACTCATCCGGCGGATCGTCCTCTATGGCGGGGCATTATCGATCGATCGGGGTGAACTCACCGACAAGGGCTCGCTCAACCAGCGCGCCGTGCTCGCCAACCATCCCGACCTCGTCGAAGAGATCTACGAGGGCTCGCCGCGGGTGATCGCGTTCAGAAAGGGCGGGTGAGAGAAGCGAGTAGTGAGTAGCGAATGGCGAATAGTGGGGCGTAATCGGCACTTCTATTCGCTATTCGCTATTCGCTCATTTCGGCGCCATGCGCAACGCGCCGTCGAGGCGCACGACTTCGCCGTTGAGATAGGGATTGGTGATCATCGCCGCGACCAGCGCGGCGAACTCGTCCGGCTCACCAAGGCGGGCGGGGAAGGGTATCGATGCCGCCAGCGCTGCCTGCGTCTCCTCGGGCAGTTCCTCCACAAGCGGCGTGCGGAACAGGCCGGGCGCAATGGTCAGCACTCGGATGCCGAAGCGAGCGAGTTCGCGCGCCGCTGGCAGCGTCAGCGAGACGATGCCACCCTTCGATGCGGCATAGGCGGCCTGGCCGATCTGGCCGTCAAAGGCGGCGACCGAAGCGGCGGAGACGATGACGCCGCGCTCGCCGGTCGCGATCTCCGGCAGCGTCTTCATGGCAGCGGCGGCAAGACGCATGACGTTGAACGTGCCGATAAGGTTGACCCTGACGACGCGCTCGAAGGCGTCGAGCGGCATCGGGCCGTCGCGGCTGACGATGCGCGCCGCTCCGCCGATGCCGGCGCAGCCGATCAGGATGCGCGCCGGGCCATGCGCCGCGGCGGCCTTCGCGATCGCCGCCTCGACGCTCGCCGCCTCGGTGACATCGCAGGAACAGAAGACGCCCCCGATCTCCGCGGCGAGACTTTCGCCGGCGGCGGCGTTGCGGTCGAGTATTGCAACGCTTGCGCCTTCGCGCGCCAGCCACAGGGCCGTGGCGGCGCCCAGACCCGATGCCCCTCCGGTCACCAGTGCGGCCGATCCTCGAATGTGCACCCGCTTCCCTCACTCTCGATCGCCGCGGCGCTGGAACAGGCTGTCCTGCCCGACGGTCCGGTTGACGCCTCCACCTCTAGTCCATGTCGTCGTGATCGCAAACGGATCGGTGGCCGCGGCAGGAAATACGACACAGTCGCCCTCGATTGCCAATTCGATGGCGTTCTTGGCGCCGGCGCGTCGGTGCGGGCGCGGCCGTCAGCTTTCGTGTTCCCTGCTCGCCTTGGCCTGGGCCTTGGGGCCAGGGTGTCCACGCAGGTAGTGCTGCTCCGGGTGAAGCTTTTTGCGTTGTCGCCGACCCACTGGCCGCCGATCATGCCATTTCCTGCTCTTCCAGTGGTTCTTCGAATGCCGTCACGCTGCCGGTCATTGCGACCGCGAGGCGATAGGTGCGTGTGGCGCCCGGTGCGAGCATCTTCGCCACCGCGCTGTGGCCGTCCTCCGCACGCGCGCTGGTGCAAGGCTCGACCGCAAAGATGCCGCTGTGCGGCCTGAGATCGTGCCAGAGCTGCAGGAAGGGTAGCGCCGTCGGGTCGAAGTCGAAGGAAACCGTGAGCTTGCGCCCATCCTTGAATGGCGTGCCAATCGTCGCCCGCGCCCAATCCGCCTTCCCCGTCGGTACGACCAGGGCCGCTTGCAGAGGTTCCTGCGCGGGGAAGTCGATCGGCTCCATGACCTGCCGGTCGTTGAGCGCGACCGCGGTTCCCTGCTGGATGGCCGGGTAACCCAGATTGAAGTGGTAGAGCATCGCCTGTGGCCACGGCGTGGCGCCGAGGTTCTCCACCGTGTCGCGGATCGTGAAGGTGCTGCCGCCGATCGGCGCCTCGATCCGCCGATGCAGGCGCAGCGCCTCACCGCCGAGCCGAGCCTGGGTCACCTCGCCTTCGACGTAGAGGACCGGCACGGGAGCGCGCCAATCCTCGCCATAGGCGGTGACCCGCGCCGGCGTGAAGGGCAGCCGCCCGTGCAGCGGGTGTTCGCCGACGGGCTGGCGCGTATGGTCGAGGCCGCAGGTGACCAGGAAGCCGGAGAAGGACCGGTTGAAGCCGCGCCCGCCGTCGCCTTCGAGGTCAGTCAGCGCCGGGCTGCGGAAGCCCGCCGGCGCCTGCCAGGCAAGCTGCGTTCCCTTCCACCACAGCGGCCCGATATCGAGCGAGCGGTCGGAAAGCACCCAGAAATCGAGCCCGCCGCCGGTGGAGAAGGCGAGCGCGCGCACGCCCGTCTCCGGCCCGTCGTCGAGGACGATCCGGCGAACGCTAGCGACCTGACGCAGGTCGCCGACAAGGGAGGCGAGCGCCGACACTCACGTAGCCGCCTTTGCCATGGCGCCGGGACCGCCGGTGCCGTCGGGTTTGAGATCGAGCCGGGTGAACGCCTCGGGCGGGGCATGGTTGGCGCGCATCAGATCGGCCATCAGGGCGACCATGCGCGCCTCGACCGCCGCATCGGCGAGCGGCGTCTGCTGGCCGGGATCGGTCTCAAGGTCGTAGAGGCGGGTATCGTCCTCGAGCAGGGCGCCCGGACCGTAGGTGTCGTACATCGGCGAGCGTTCGTTGACCGGAACCTTGAGCAGCTTCGCCCCCTTGGTGAAGGGGAACGGCTTGGCGAGGTCGGCCGCAGCCATCTCTTCCGCCGAGAAGAAGCCCCAGATATGGGTGGGCATCACCGTGTACTGGTAGATCTCCTGGCTGCCGAGGTCGGCCGGGAAGCGATGATAGGTGTAGCGGCCGTCGGTGACGTTCACGGCTCCGCCGAAATAGCCGAAGAGCGCAGCCTCGCGGACTTCAGTGCCGTCGCGTGTCGTGAGCAGCGAATGCCCCTCGTTCTCGGCGGGCGGCGTGAGACCATGAAGGTCGAGCATGGTGGCGGCGATATCGATCGTCTGGGTGAGCGCCGCCGAGCGCGTGCCGGCCAGCTCGGACGCCCGCGGGTCGTGCACGAAGAGCGGGATGTGCACCAGCTCCTCGTAGAGCTGCATGCGGTTCTTGGCCCAGAAGTCGTGCTCGCCGAGCAGGTATCCGTGGTCGGTGGTGACCACCAGCGCGGTGTCCTTCCACATGTCGTGGCGATCGAATTCGTCGAGCAGCCGGCCGAGCTGGAAATCGCACAGCGAAACCACGGCGTAGTAGTTGGCCCTCAGCTCGTCGCATTCGGCCGGCAGCTCGTCGACACGGTCGTAGCGCGGCCAGTCGCGAACGGGGCCGTTCCAACCGGTCTCGAACGGCTTCTTGAAGCGCGCCGGCGCGTGGAACGGCTCGTGCGGATCGAAGGTCTCGATCTGCAGGAACCAGTTGTCGGCATCGCGGTTGCGGGCGAGGAATTCCAGGCCACGGTCGAAGACCTGGACGGACGGAAAATCGGATTCCTCGCGGATGAACTCGCGATTGACGACGTTCTTGCGCGGATAGGTGCGCTGCGCCGTGCTGAACTGGCGCTCGTGATACATCTCGCGCAGCCGCTCCCACGGCGGCTGGACCATCGCCTTCCACGCATCGCCTTCCTGGCCGCGGACGAACTCGTAGGAATCGTAGCGGTTGTGATAGGTGGCGCCGCCGTCTTCCCAATAGTGGTGGTGGTCGGTGACCAAGTGGCTGTAGACACCGGCCTGATAGAGCTGCACGGGAAAGGCGTTGTCGAAGGGCTCCATCGGCCCCCAGCTGCGGTGCAGGAAGGACAGGCGCCCGGTGAGCATGTCGCGGCGCGCCGGGATGCACGGCATGCTGCCGACATAGTGGCGGTCGAAGGTGACCGCGCGTTGCGCCAGCCGGTCGAAGTTCGGCGTCGGGATGCGCGCGCCGCCATAGGCGCCAAGCATGTGGCGGTTGAGCGAATCGAAGAGAACGAAAACTGTCTTCATTGTTGTTGTCCCGACATGATCTGATGCAGGCGGCTCACTTGATCGCGCCTGCCGTCAATCCCTTCACGATGTAACGTTGGCCGATGAGCAGCAGGACAAGCGCCGGCAGGATGGAGAGCGCGGCGCTGGCCGCCATCTGCGTGTACTGAATCTCGTAATCCTGGGCGAACTTGGCGATGGCCACCGGCACCGTTGCCGTCTGCTTCATGGTCAGGTTGAGCGCGACGGCGAACTCGTTCCAGCTGAAGACGAAGCAGAGCACGGTGGTGGCGGCCAGGCCGGGCGTGATGATCGGCAGGACGACCGAGCGGAAGAGCATCGGCGAATTGCAGCCGTCGATGCGCGCCGCCTCGACCAGCTCCCGGGGCACATCGCGCACGAAGACACCCATCAGCCACACCGCCATCGGCAGATTGAGCGTGGCGTGGGCCAGGATGAGGCCGGTGAAGGTGTTGTCGAGGCCGACCGCCCGCTCCATCGTGTACCAGGCGCTGGCAAGTGCGATCGGCGGGATCATGTTGAAGACCAGCGCCCAGCCGAGAAAGATGTGGCCGACCCAGCGCGGCCAGTTCATGCGGTCGAGCGACCAGGCGGCCAGCGTCGCCGCCGACACGCACAGCGCCGTCGAGACGCCGCCGACGAACAGCGAGTTGCGGTAGTTGATGAGGTAGTCGGAGGTCTTCGAGAAGAGGACCTCGGCGAAATTCATCAGCACCGGAGTGAAGAAGAACTGGCCCATGAGCAGCGAGATCTGCGTGCGGAAGCCGGCGGCGATCACCCAGACCACCGGCACCAGCACGATCGCAGCGACGGCCGAAAGGACCCCGTAGACGAGGAGGTCGCGACGCCTGAGCCACAGCGCGGTCATGACCGGGCCCTCGCGGCACGCCCGGCCGAGAGCGCGACGACCAGCAGGAGCGAGATGAAGAAAATGACCACGACCGACATCGCCGAGCCGTAGCCGACGCGGTCCTCGGTGAAGAAGCGCTGGAACAGGGTGAAGCTCACCACCTCGGTGGCGGTGCCCGGCCCGCCATTGGTCATCAGGTAGATCTCGTCGAAGACCTTGAAGGCGATGACCAGGCGAAAGGCGAAGGTGACCAGGATGGTCGGGACCATCAGCGGAATGGTGACCAGGCGAAGCTCCTGCCAGGGCGAGGCACCGTCGATGCGCGCCGCTTCGAAGATGTCGGTGGGCAGCGATTCGAGGCCGGCGAGGAAGAGCAGGAAGCAGAAAGGCGTCCAGTGCCAGATGTCGACGGCGACGACTGTCGCCAGCGCCGTATACTTGTCGCCGAGCCAGTCGTGCGCGGCGATGCCGATGAGCCCCAGCGCCTGGTTCACCAGTCCGAAATCGTAGTTGAGCATCAGCTTCCAGATGGCGCCGATGACGATGCCGGGGATAAGGATGGGCAGGATGAAGACGGCGCGGAAGAAGACGCGTCCGCGGTCGATGCGGCTGACCAACACGGCGAGCAGGAAGCCGAACACCATCTGGCCGCCGACGGCGGCGATGGCGAACAGGGTGGTGTTGACCACCCCCGCCCTGAGCAGCGGGTCGTCGAGCAGCTCGGGGTAGTGCGCGAGGCCGACCGGCGTCCACGTCGCCTGCCCACCCGTCCAGGAGACGTCGAAGAAGCTGGTGAGGAAGAGATTGGCGAGCGGCAGGACGGCCATGGCGACCATCAGCACCAGCGCCGGGCCGAAAGCGGCCCAGCGCCAGATGCGATCGTCGTCCAGGGCCCTCATCCGCGCCCTCGCAGTAACCGCCCCGCCGGCGGCAGAGAGCGAGGACACTGTCATCGGACCTTCCCGCGCTTAGGCCTTCAGCGGCGGCAGTTCGCCGGTCTGGTACTTGTACTTCTCCATGACCTTGTAGATGTCGTCCGACATGCTGTTCAAGGCATCGATCGCCTTGATCTCGCCGGCAATCGCCCGGTTGAGCCCGACCTCGAGCACGGCGATGACCTCGCTCGCCTCCGGGAAGGCATAGAGGTTGCGGGCGTGGGGCAGGGCCGCGGCGAGCGGCTTCATCCAGCGGAATTTGCGCTCGTCGGCAATCGGCTCCTTGTAGACCGAGGCATTGAGCGGGATGCCGCCGGCCTGGGCGTTGGCAAGCTGGGCATCCTTGGTCTGGAACCAGCGGAAGAACTCCACCGCCGCACGCTTGCGCTCGTCGGGCACGTTGTGGGAGATGCCGCCGAGCCAGTGGCCGAGACCCGGGCCGGTGGGCAGGCCGGGCGCATGCGGTGTCGGGACATATTCGATCTTGTCGACGACGGCCGACTTGTTGGGATCGTCCATGGTCGACCATGCCGCAATCACGATGCTGGCATGGGCGCAGTGGCCGGTGACCAGCGACTGGATGATGTCGGCCTGGTCGATCGAGGCGGTGTTGGGATGGCCGGCCTCGTCCTTGAGGCGCAGGTAGTATTCCAGCGCTTCCTTGCCCTGGTCGTTGTTGAGGATGACGGAATAGTCGCCGGCCGTCTGGTCCTTGAAGACGGCGCCGCCCATGCCGAACAGGTAGGGATAGAAGTCGTAGGACACCGTGTTGGCGCCGCGGGCCCCGCGCTGGACGATGCCGTACATCTTGGGCGGATCCTGCAGCGCCTTGGCGTTGGCCTCGAGGTCGGCGAAGGTCTCGACCGGCTTCAGGCCCTTCTCCTTATAGAGATCGCCCCGGTAGTAGAGCATCGGGATGTTGGGCTGGATGGGCACCGTCATGAGCTTGCCGGACGGTGTCATGGTCTTCTTGGCCGGGTCGAAATAGATGGTGTCACCGAGCGTGAAGAGATCCGGGTCGAGCTTGAACGACGGATCGATGTCGCTGATGGCGGTGACGAATCCGCCGAAATACATCTCGGTGAACCAGCCCGAATTCAGGATCAGGATGTCGTAGTCGCCCTGCTTGGCGCGCACCGAGTTGCGCTGCTTCTCCAGCGACCCGGCGAACGGATTGACATCGAGATTGACCTTGTTGCCGCTCTCCTTCTCGTACAGCTCGACCGTCTTGCGGAAGCTGTCGAACCACGGCGACTGGTTGATGACGATGGTAATCGGGGCGGCCGATGCGGCCCATGTGTAGGGGACCTTTGCGGCAAGAGCCGCGGCACCCATGCCGACGAGCGCACTGCGACGCGTTAGTTTGGTTCTGCCGATCATCTTTGTATCCCTCCCTCGACGATGGCGATGGCAGGAGAAGGGTGGCACGCCCTCGCCATTACCACAAATAATAAGAGAGACCATTGCGATAGCCAATAATCATATCGGTTGCGGGCGCCTCGATTTCATTGCAATAGGTCCAGTGTGGGCACCGCGCGACGGACCCATCGGTCTTCTCCGCAAACGGGTAAGCCATGCACCTGAGGCAGCTCGAATATTTCCTCGCCATTGCCAAGGCGCGCAGCCTGACCCTGGCGGCCGCCGAACTCGGCGTCGCCCAGCCGACGCTGACCAGGAGCATTCGCGCCCTGGAGGAGGAACTGGGCGTGAAGCTCTTCCGCCGCCAGCCGCGCGGCGTCGAGCTGACGAGCTACGGTGAATCCCTGTTCCGTCATGCGCAGACGCTCAACGTCCAGCTCGGCGATGCCATCAAGGAGTTGCGCTTTCTCCAGGACGGCATGGCCGGTGCGGTCGCCATCGGGGCCGGTCCGGCATGGCTGAGGCGCCTGCTGCCGCTGGCGGTGGCGCGCACGGTCAAGCGCAATCCGGCGATCCGGGTCCGCGTCGACGGCGGCTTCGACGACGTGCTTCTGCGTGCGCTCAGCCGCGGCGACGTCGATCTCGTCGTTGCCGAGGTTCCTTCGCCCGAGACGGCGAAGGACTACAAGGTGATCCCGCTGACCTCCGACAGACTGGGCGTCGCCTGCCGCTCGGGCCATCCACTGACCCGCATGAAGCGCGTCGCCCTCAGCGACCTGCTCGGCTATCCCTGGTCGATGCCGCCGCTATCGACGCGCACCACGCGCCGCCTCAGGGCGCTGTTTGTCGCCGCCGATCTCGCGCCGCCGGAGATCATGGTCGAGACCGAGTCGATGGCCTTCCTGGTGCAGACGGTGCTCAACTCCGACACGATCACGCTGACCGTGGCCAGCACCATCCACATGCCGGAATCGAAGGGCCTGCGGCTGGTGAACGTGGCCGGGCTGGCGCCGCGGCGCGAGGCCGGCGTGGTGCTGCGCAAGGACGGATTCCTGTCGCCGGCGGCCGAGGCGATCGTCGACGAGTTGAAGCGCATCTGCGCGCTGGAACCGACGAACTGAGGTTCTATCCGAGCCTCGCGGCGATGGTCCAGGTTCCGTGCTTGGAAAGCGGAAATGGCTACTCGCTGCGGTCTTCTATGCTTCAGCCGCAGTTGGCGAAGTCCGGCACCACGGGCGCACTATGCAGAGAGGCACAAGGGCCTTTGCTTGGGGTTCGATGTGAGCGATCGCTTACCCCCAGCGCTACCCCGACGGAAGTTCCGCCGAGCGTCGATTGCTATAAGCCTTTGAAAAGATTGGCGCGCCCGAAGAGATTCGAACTCCTGACCCCCAGATTCGTAGTCTGGTGCTCTATCCAGCTGAGCTACGGGCGCCTGGGCCGTCTGCCGCCGATCGTCATGGCGGGCACGGCCGGCCTTAGCTACTGAATGGCCTCGCCGATTGCAAGGCCCGGCTTGCCCCAGCGTGCCCCATGACGCCCGAGCCTTTCGCGCCCCTCACGCTTCCTCTACGGTCTCTGGCGGGACCGAGGGAGACGACCCGCATGCGCTTCTCCGCGCTTCTCGGCGGATGGCTGATCGTGGCGGCGCTCGCCGCGCCGGCGGCGGCGACGCCCTATCCCGGCCAGGTGGCGGCGGCGGAGGCCGGCGACCCGCGAGCCCAGTTCGCGCTCGCCATCATGTACGACACCGGCGACGGGGTGCCGCACGACTTTCCCCTGGCGCTCACCTGGTTCCGCCGTGCGGCGGAGGGCGGCTACGACGTGGCGCAGGCCAAGCTCGGCCTCATGTACCTGGTCGGCTGGGCGGTGCCGCGCGACCCGGGCGCGGCGGCGCGCTGGTATCGCAAGGCCGCCGATCAGGGCAACACAATCGCGCAATTGCGGCTGGCGCGGCTTTCTGCTTACGGCATCGGCGTGCCCCGCTCGCTGGTGGACGCGTATGCGTGGGCGCGGCTGGCGGCGTCCGGGGGCGACAGGCTGGCGGCGTGGCTTGCCGCGCGCTACGCGGAGCGCATGAGCCCGGACGAGATCGCCGAAGCCGAGACCCGGGTGCGGGCCCGGCGGCCGGCACGCTAGGCTCACTCAGCCATTGCCGTTGCGGCCGTTGGCGCGCGGACGATCGGGGATGGTGATGGCGAAGGTGGCGCCGGGGCCGCCATCGACCGGGGCGATGGTGCCGCCATGGGCGCGCACCAGCTCGGCGGCGATGGCCAGACCCAGGCCGGTGCCGCCCGGACTGACGGACCCCTGGAAGGCGCGGAAGAGCGAGGCGCGCGCCTTTTCGGGCAGGCCGGGGCCGGTATCGGCGACCCGCACGGTGACGGCCGACCCGTCGCGGGCAGCCGTCACGGTCAGCCGGCAGATCACCGCCGGGTTGGGATCGGCGGCCATCGCCTGAACCGAATTGCGGCCGAGATTGACCAGGACGCGGAAGAGCTGGTCGGGGTCGGCATCGACCTCGAGACCCGCCGGCACGTGGTTCTCCCAGGTGATCGTCGGATGCTCGACCACGCCGAGCGCATCGGCGACGTCATCGACCAGCCGGCCGAGGGCGACCAGGCGGCGGGCCGGCGCCGGCTCGCGGGCGCGGCCATAGGTGAGCGTCGACTGGCAATAGGCGATGGCGCGGTCGAGCGCGCCGATCAGCTTGGGCGCGAAACGCTGGACGTTGGGGTCGGGCAGGCTGCCGAGGCGGTCGGAAAAGAGCTGCGCCGAGGCCAGCATGTTCCTGAGGTCGTGATTGATCTTGGAAACGGCCAGGCCGAGATCGGCGAGGTGGCGCTGCTCGCGCAGCGTGCCCTGCAGATCGCGCTCCATGGCGGCCAGACGCTCCTCGGCGATGCCGACCTCGTCGCCGCGGCCGCTCGGCACGATCACGCGGCTGGCGTCCTCCGGCTCCTCCGAAAACGACATGATGTTCTCGGTGAGGCGGCGCACCGGCCTGACCAGCAGCCGGTTGATGGTGAAGTAGAGCAGGCCGGCGGTGATGATCGAGATCAGCGCCGCCAGCCAGACGATGTTGACCGAATAGTCGAGCATGGCGGCGCGCAGCGGCCGGTCGCTGATGATGAGCTCGAGAACCGCGCCGGAGCGCGACGCGCCAATGACCCTCAGCGTGCGCGCCTCGCGGGCAAACAGCGTATCGAAGGCATCGACGACCTCGGCGACCGGCTCCATGATCCTGAGATCGGCGGTGCGATCGACCTTGGGCGGCATGTCGACGGTGGCGATCAGGCGGCTGGCGGCGCCGGTGCGGATGGCGATGGCCTTGGCGCCGACCGCGGTCAGCAGGTCCTCCTGGATGCTGCGCGGCACCTCGGAGGCGACCGACTCGGCCAGAACCGAGGCGGCGGCATCGGCCATGGTCATGCGGTCCATGAGCCAGTTGGCGCGGAAATTGGCGATGGAGGGGACGTAGATCAGCACCTCGGAGAGCATGACGTAGAGCACGGTCAGCGCCAGCAGCTTCCACGACAGGCCGAAGCCGCGCCGCGCGGAAGCCCTGGATGCTTTCACGGTTTCGGTCGTCTTGTTCTCCTCGCCGTTGCCGGGCCGGTCGGTCATCGGCTCAACCCAGCTTCCTCAGCGCGTTGATGATGCGCTTGCGCCAAATGCCGGTCAAACCGGGCTTTTGTGAGCCATCGCGCTCCGCCAGACCGGCGGCGACGCGCCGCGAGATCTCGGCGCGCGTCAGATAGGGCGCCGGCAGCGCGGCCAGCGCCGAAAGCGGCAGGTGCTGGGAGACGGCCAGCGACCACAGGGCGATCATCTCGCCGGCATCGTGGCCAGCGATCGCCGCGCCGAGAACCCGGCCGCCGCGGCCGGCCACCACCTTGATCATACCGGCCGGCATGCGCTCGATCTGGGCGCGCTCGTTCTCGGCGAAGGGGAAGCGCAGAACGCGCACGGCCGCACCGTGACGGCGGCGCGCCTCGGCCTCGTCGAGGCCGACGCTGGCCAGGCCCGGATCGGTGAAGGCGACGAAGGGCGCTTCGCCGGACCGGTCGGCGACCGGCAGGCGGAAAAGGATCGCGCGCACCACCTGGCGCGCCTGCGCCTGGCTGCGCGTGGCGTCGGCGCGCCCGGCGACGGCATCGCCGATGGCATAGACGCGGCGGTTGCCGGTCCTCAGATTGCGGTCGACGACGATGCCGCCGGCATCGGCGCGGATGCCGGCGATGGTGAGATCGAGGCCGTCGATATTGGGTTTGCGGCCGCCGGCGATCAGCAGATGCGAGCCGTCGATGGCGGCGGCGTCTCCCTCCGGGTCGGAAACGGTGAAGCGCACGCCGCCACGGCGCCGGCCGACCGAGACGATATCGACGCCGACGCGCACGCGGATGCCCTCGGCGCGCAGCCGGTCGACGACGATGGCCGTGAGCTCCGGATCGGCCTCGGGCAGGGCCGGACCGCGATCGAGCACGGTGGTGTCGATGCCGAGCCGGTTGATGGCCTGCGCCAGCTCCAGCCCCTCGCGGCCGGCGCCGAGCACGATGAGATGGTTCGGCTTGCGGCTGAGATCGAACAGGCCGGAGAGCGTCAGCACGTCGATGCCGTCGAGGCCGGGGATATCGGGTGGCGCCGGCTCGCTGCCGACCGCCAGGATGGTGCGGCGGGCGCGGATGGTGGCCTCGCCGGCCTCGATCGTGTCGCGATCGGTGAAGCGGGCGGCCCCCTCGACCACGCGGATATCGAAGGCGGCCAGGCGCTCGGCCGAGACATTGGCGGCAATCGCGGCACCGACGCCGGCCATATGCTCGCGCACCTTGGCAAAATTGACCTGGAGCGGCGCCCCGGTGACGCCCATGGCGGGGCCGCGGCGCAGAAATTCGTTGATTTCCGCGGCGACGAGGAGCGCCTTGGCGGGAATCGAGCCGGCGGTCAGGTCGCTGCCGCCGAGCGGCCCCTTGGCGACCAGGACGACGGGAACGCCCTCGCCGGCAGCGGCAAAAGCCGCGGCAATGCCCGCCGGGCCGCCGCCTATCACGCATATGTCAGGAGTCAGGGTGTCCGGCATGTGTGTCGTCTTCAAATCCTAGCGATTCCTGCGGTCGAAACGGTGGCAATGATAGCCGCTTTCCGGTAAAAGCCACCGCACGAGAACGACCGCCGCGGCCGGAGGTGGTTCGCGTTGACTCGATTCAACCCGCTCCTTATAAGCCCGGCGCGGCCGGTCCGCGCGGAGACGACACGATATGAAACGTACCTATCAACCGAGCAAGCTGGTCCGCAAGCGCCGCCACGGCTTCCGCGCGCGCATGGCCACGACCGGCGGCCGCAAGGTGATTGCCGCCCGCCGCTCCCGCGGCCGCAAGCGGCTCTCGGCCTGAGGTCGGGCAGATCCGGCCGGCATGGAGCGCCTGAGGCGCCGCGCCGATTTCAAGGCTGTTGCCGGCGGCAGACGGGTCTCGCGACCGGGTTTCGTGCTGCAGGCGCGAGAGAATTCCGAGGGCGACGGGCAGAATCCACCGCGGATTGGGTTCACGGTGACGCGGAAAATCGGCAATGCGGTCGTGCGCAATCGCATCCGCCGGCGGCTCAGGGCAGCGGTCGGCGCCGTCGGTGGAAACCTTGAAACCGCCACGGATTATGTGCTTGTCGGGCGTCGTGCCGCCCTGACCCTTCAATTCCAGCGGCTGGTTACCGATCTAGAGACCGGGTTGGCCGCACTATCGCGCAACCGACAAGCGCCGGACAGGTCCGTTCAATGACCGACAATAATCGCAATTTCATCGTGGCGATCGTGCTGTCGATGGTCGTTCTGTTCGGCTGGCAGTTCTTCATTGCCGGGCCGCAGATCGACCAGGCGCGCAAGCAGCAGGAGGCCGCCCAGCAGCAGGCGGCGGAACAGCAGCAGCAGCAAGCGCAGCAGCCGGCAGCGACGGCCGACCAGTCCGCAAGCGGCGCCGGCACCACGCCGGCACCGGCGGCCGGCACGGCGCCCGCAGCGTCGGTGCAGCAGACGGCCGAAACCCGCGACGAGGCGCTCGCCCAGAGCAAGCGGGTGCCGATCGCGACGGCGAGCATCACCGGCTCGATCAACCTCACCGGCGGCCGCGTCGACGATATCCGCCTCAACGACTATCACGAGACCGTCGACAAGCAGAGCCCGACCATCATCCTGCTCAGCCCGAGCGGCGGGCCGGAGGCCTATTTCGCCGATTTCGGCTGGGCGGGCGCGGCCGGCGCCGGACCCCTGCCCGGTCCCTCGACCGTATGGACGGCACCGGCGGACGCGACGCTGACGCCGGACACGCCGGTGACGCTGACCTACGACAACGGCGCCGGCCTCGTCTTCAGCCGCCAGATCGCCATCGACGACAAGTTCATGCTGACGGTGAACGACAGCGTCACCAACAAGGGCAATGCCAGCGTCGCCCTGTCGCCCTACGGCCGCATCACCCGCGTCGGCGAGCCCAAGGTCTCGGGCTACTGGATCCTGCATGAGGGCCTGGTCGGCGTGATCGGCGACAAGAGCCTGCAGGAATACAAGTACAAGGACATCCTGAAGGACCACGAGGTGTCGTGGACCGACAAGACCGGCGGCTGGCTCGGCATCACCGACAAGTACTGGGCGGCGACGCTGATCCCCGAGCAGACCCAGGCCTACACGGCGCGCTATATCGGCAAGGAAAGCGGCACCACGCCGGTCTACGAGACCGACTTCACCGCCGCGGCGGAGTCTCTCGCGCCCGGCGCGACCATCAGCCAGACCACCCACCTGTTCGCCGGCGCCAAGCAGGTGAGCGTGCTGTCCGCCTACAGCAGCAAGCTCGGCATCGAGAAATTCGACCTGCTGATCGACTGGGGATGGTTCTTCTTCATCACCAAGCCGATGTTCTACGTGATCGACTGGCTGTTTCGCGTGTTCGGCAATTTCGGCGTCGCCATCCTGCTGGTGACCGTGATCGTCAAGGCGATCTTCTTCCCGCTCGCCAACAAGTCCTACAAGTCGATGAGCGCGATGAAGAAGGTGCAGCCGCAGATGACGGCGCTGCGCGAGCAATACAAGGACGACAAGGTCAAGCAGCAAGAAGCCTTGATGCAGCTCTACAAGACCGAGAAGATCAACCCGCTCGCCGGCTGCTGGCCGATGGTGATCCAGATCCCGGTCTTCTTCTCGCTCTACAAGGTGCTGTTCGTCACCATCGAGATGCGCCACGCGCCGTTCTTCGGCTGGATCCAGGACCTCTCGGCGCCCGACCCGACGCACATCTTCAACCTGTTCGGACTGCTGCCCTACGACCCGGCAACGGTGCCGATGATCGGCTCGTTCCTGGCGATCGGCATTTGGCCGGTGATCATGGGCATCACCATGTTCGTGCAGATGAAGCTGAACCCGACGCCGCCCGACCCCACCCAGGCGATGCTGTTCACCTGGATGCCGGTGCTGTTCACCTTCATGCTGGCGTCGTTCCCGGCCGGCCTGGTGATCTACTGGGCGTGGAACAACACGCTGTCGGTGACCCAGCAATACATCATCATGCGGCGCCAGGGGGCCGAGGTGGATCTCCTCGGCAACATCCTCGGGACCTTCGGGGTGAAGCCGAAGAAGAAGCCGGTTCATGTCGCCGCGCCGTCGAGCAGCCACGCCCCGGCAACGCCGAAGGCGGCCAACAATTCGGCGGCGCCGCAGGCGACCCAGCGCAAGTCGGCAAAATCGACGGTGAAATCGCGCCGCGCTGCCCGGGCCAAGGCGAAGTCCAAGGCCGCCAAGCCCGCCGACGCCAAGAGCTAGAGGCGACGGGCAGCCCATGCCCGAGATCGACGACGCGCAAAAAGAGGCCGAGCGCCTGGAGGCGGGACGGCTGTTCTTCGCCAGGCCATGGCAATTCATCGCCGGGGCGCCCAAGGCCGCCGACCTGCCCACCGCCGATGCCGTCGAGGTCGCCTTCGCCGGCCGGTCGAATGTCGGCAAATCGTCGCTGTTGAACGCCCTCACCGGCAGGAACGCTCTGGCGCGCACCTCCAACACGCCGGGGCGAACGCGCGAGCTCAACCTGTTCTCGGCGGAGGCGGGCGTGGCCATCGTCGACATGCCCGGCTACGGCTATGCGCGCGCCTCGAAAGCCGACGTGGCGGCGTGGACGCGCACGGTGTTCGACTATCTGCGCGGGCGGCCGCGGCTGAGGCGCGTCTATGTGCTGGTCGACGCCCGCCACGGCCTCAAGCCCAATGACACGGAGGCGCTCGCCACCCTCGACAAGGCGGCGGTCTCCTATCAGATCGTGCTGACCAAGGCGGACAAGGTGAAGGCCGGCGAACTGCCGGAGGTCATCGCGGCGACGGCGGCGAAGCTTGCCAAGCGCCCGGCGGCGCACCCTGAGGTGCTGGCGACATCGTCGACGACCGGCGCAGGAATCGCCGAACTCAGAGCGGAGATCGCAGCGCTGGCTTCAAAATGAGCGCGAGGTTCCCGCGCAGGCGGGAACCCAGTAGCCGCCGAAATCCGTTGTTTGAGCCGTGCGGCCGCCAACAGGACCGATGCTCCAAATCGCCAGTCCTTGCGATTACTGGGTCCCCGCCTGCGCGGGGACCTACAAGTCACCGCCACGCTGCAATCATTGGATACAGATCATCCCAGTTGGGATTCTTCTCTTCGATCAGGCGCACCTTCCAGGCGCGATTCCATTTCTTGATCTGCCGCTCGCGCAAGATCGCCTGCTCGAGATCGTCGTAAGGCTCGAAATAGACGAGTCGCGTTACGCCGTATTTCTTCGTGAAGCCCGGAGCGGCCTTTGCTCGGTGCTCGAACACGCGCCGGACGAGGTCGTTGGTCGAACCGACATAGAGTGTGCCGCCGATGCGGCTGGCGAGAATGTAGACGTAGCAATCTCCGGCCATGACCGCAGTATAGTGTCATTCTCACAGCCCAGGTTCCCGCGCAGGCGGGAACCCAGTAGCCACCGAAGGTCCGTTGTTTGAGCCGTGCGGCCGCCAACAGGACCGATGCTCCAAATCGCCAATCCTTGCGATTACTGGGTCCCCGCCTGCGCGGGGACCTACAAACCTCGGTTTGTCCCCCTGTCGCAAACCCGGTATAGACCGGCCCTCACCAGACGGACGACGATCATGAGCCAGACCACCGACCAGGACACCGCCGAGGCGATCGCCCGCGCCCGGCTGATCTCGGCGGCGCTGCCCTACATGCTGGCCTATGACGGCAAGGTGGTGGTGGTGAAATATGGCGGCCACGCCATGGGCGACCCGGACCTTGCCAAGGCGTTTGCCCGCGACATCACGCTGCTCGAGACCTCCGGCGCGCGCCCTGTGGTGGTGCATGGCGGCGGACCCCAGATCGGCGACATGCTGAAGCGCCTCGACATCCAGTCCGAATTCCGCTCAGGCCTCCGCGTCACCGACAAACGCACCGTCGAGGTGGTCGAGATGGTGCTCGCCGGCTCGATCAACAAGGAGATCGTGATGGCGATCAATGCCGAGGGAGGCAAGGCGGTCGGCCTCTCCGGCAAGGACGGCAACATGGTGTTCGCCGAAAAGGTGACGCGCAGCGAGATCGACCCCGATTCCAATATCGAGAAGATCGTCGATCTCGGCTTCGTCGGCGAACCGAAGAAGGTCAACCGCGCGGTGATCGACATGGTGCTGTCGGCCGAGCTGATCCCGGTGATCGCGCCGGTGGCGCCGGGGCTGGACGGGGCGACCTATAACGTCAACGCCGATACCTTTGCCGGCGCCGTCGCCGGCGCGCTCGGCGCCACGCGCCTGCTCTTTCTCACCGACGTGCCCGGCGTGCTCGACAAGAACGGCAAGCTGCTCAAGGAGCTGACCGTGGGCGACGTGCGCAAGCTGATCGCCGACGGCACCATCACCGGCGGCATGATCCCCAAGGTCGAGACCTGCATCGAGGCGCTCGGCCGCGGCGTCGAGGGCGTCGTCATCCTCAACGGCAAGACGCCGCATGCGGTGCTGCTCGAGCTCTATACCGACCACGGCGCCGGCACGCTGATCCTGCCATGAACGCCCGGCTGCCTGCCCCCGACGGGCCGGCGCTCACCCGGTTCCTGGGCATCGACAACTGGGTCTTCGACCTCGACAACACGCTCTATCCGCGCCACGTCAACCTGTTCGTGCAGGTCGACCGGCGCATCCGCGCCTATGTCGGGCGGCTGCTCGACATCGGCCCGGACGAGGCCCATCGCGTGCAGAAGGACTATTACCAGCGCTACGGGACGACGCTGCGCGGGCTGATGGAGGAGCACGGCATCCAGCCCGACGACTTCCTCGAATACGTCCACGACATCGACCATTCGGTGGTCAAGCCGGACCCGCGGCTGGCCAGGGCCATCGAGCGGCTGCCGGGGCGCAAGTTCATCTTCACCAACGGCTCCAGAGCGCATGCCGAGAAGGTGGCGGAGCGGCTCGGCATTCCCGACCATTTCGAGAGGATCTTCGACATCGTCTCGTCCGAGCTCCTGCCCAAGCCCAACCGCGAGACCTATGACCGCTTTCTCAGGGTCACCGGCGTCGATCCCAGGCGGGCGGCGATGTTCGAGGACCTGGCGCGCAATCTGGAAGCGCCCAAGGCGCTCGGCATGGCGACCGTTCTGGTGGTGCCGCACGGCACGCGCGAAGTGCTGACCGAGGACTGGGAGCTGGAAGGCCGCGACGCGCCGCATGTCGAGTTCGTCAGCGACGACCTCGCCGGCTTCCTCGAGGCGGTGCTCAAGGCAGGCGGCAACAAGCGGGGCTGAGGCCCTCAATTCCGGCTGGAAGTGCGATAGGCTGCCGCGATGACCCTGATCGCCATCGTCGTCATCGCGCTTCTGATCGTCCTCAACGGACTGTTCGCCCTTTCCGAGATGGCGCTGGTCTCGGCGCGCCGGACCCGGCTGGAGGCGATGGCCAGGCGCGGCAACCGGGGCGCCACGACGGCCCTGGCGCTGATCGCCGATCCCAGCCGCTTCTTCGCCACCGTGCAGATCGGCATCACGCTCATCGGCATCGTCGCCGGCGCCTTCAGCGGCACGACGCTGGCCGACCCGCTTGCCCGGCTTCTCCGGCCGGTGATCGGCGCGCACAGCCATGCCGTCGCGCTGGTCGTCGTGGTGACGCTCATCACCTATCTGTCGCTGATCGTCGGCGAGCTGGTGCCCAAGCGGCTGGCGCTGACGCGACCGGAGCGGTTCGCCGCGGCGATTGCCCGGCCGATGCAGACGCTTTCGACGATCGCGGCGCCGGCGGTGTGGCTGCTCAGGCATTCGACCGAGGCGGTGCTCAGCCTCACCGGGCGGCCGGCGGCGCGCGAGACGACGGTCACCGAGGACGAGGTCAAGTCGCTGATCGCCGAGGGCACGCGGGCCGGCATCTTCGCGCCGGAGGAGCATCTGATGATCAACGGCGTGCTCAGGCTCGCCGACCGCTCGGTGCGGGCGATCATGACGCCGCGCGCCGAAGTCGCCTGGATCGACCGGGCGGCGGAGCGCGACCGTCTGGTCGCGGCGGTGACGGCGAGCCGCCATACGCAGTTCATCGTCTGCGATGGCTCGATCGATGCGCCGGTCGGGCTGGTCAGCACGCGCGACCTGCTGGCGGCGCTGCTCGCCGACCGGCCGCTCGATATCGGCGCCCTGATGACGTCGGTGCCCTTCGTGCCCGAGCACACGCCGGTCATCCGGCTGATCGAGGTATTCCGCCGGGCGCACCGGCGCACCGCGGTGGTGGTCGACGAATACGGCGTCACCGAAGGCGTGGTCAGCGCCACCGACATTCTGGAGAGCATTGCCGGCGCCCTGCCGGATGTCGGCGAGACGCCGGAGAAATCGGTGGTGCGCCGGGCGGACGGGTCGCTGCTCATCGACGGCATGCTGCCCATCGACGAGTTCGAGGAGCTGACCGGACGGCACGACCTGCGCGGCGGCGCCGATTTCGAGACGCTTGCCGGCCTGGTGATCAACCGCCTCGGCCGTCTGCCGGACATCGGCGACCGGGTCGCGGTGGACGGGATGACGCTGGAGGTGGTCGACCTCGACGAACGGCGCATCGACCGGCTGCTGGTGACCCTGCCGCCCCCGTCCGACGAGGGGTGACGCCGGCGCGCGTTGACTTCCCCCGGTGCCCAATTATGGTCCGCGCGCCCGATCATCGACCAACGGACCTGCCTCCATGACCCCCTCCACCGCCGCCCTGCAAGACAACCATCGAGGCGGCCTACGAAGACCGCGACACCATCGGCCCGGAGACGACCGGGACGTTGCGCGATGCGGTCGACGCCACGCTCGGCCTGCTCGACAGCGGCGCGGTGCGCGTGGCGCAGAAGACCGATACCGGCTGGACGGTCAACCAGTGGCTCAAGAAGGCGGTGCTGCTCTCCTTCCGCCTCAATCCGATGGATCTGATCCCCGGCGGCCCGGATGGCGGCGGCTGGTGGGACAAGGTGCCCTCCAAGTTCGCCGGCTGGGGCCCGGCCGAATTCGCCAAGGCCGGCTTCCGCGCCGTGCCCAACTGCATCGTGCGGCGCTCGGCCTATATCGCGCCGGGCGTGGTGCTGATGCCCTCCTTCGTCAATCTCGGCGCCCATGTCGATTCCGGCACCATGGTCGATACCTGGGCGACGGTCGGCTCCTGCGCGCAGATCGGCAAGAACGTGCATATCTCCGGCGGCGCCGGCATCGGCGGCGTGCTGGAGCCCCTGCAGGCGGGGCCGGTCATCATCGAGGACAACTGCTTCATCGGCGCCCGCGCCGAGGTGGCCGAGGGTGTCATCGTTGGCGAAGGTTCGGTGCTGTCGATGGGCGTCTATCTCGGCGCCTCGACCAAGATCGTCGATCGCGCCACCGGCGAAATCCACATGGGGTCCGTGCCGCCCTATTCGGTCGTCGTCTCCGGCTCGCTGCCCGGCAAAAACCTGCCCGGCGAGAATTACGGCCCATCGCTCTATTGCGCCGTCATCGTCAAGAAAGTCGACGAAAAGACCCGCTCAAAAACGTCGGTCAACGATCTGCTCAGAGACTAGATACGACTCGTTTCCGCCTGTAGTCTCGGCCCCCTCATCGAACACGCATCCAGAAGGGGGACGTTATGGGTGGATTTCGACGCTTCATCATCAAGACCGCTGAAGTGATGATGGTGATCTTCGTCGTCCTGCTGACGATCGCGTTGGCGATCAGCAGCGCGGCCGGGGCGCAGGAATACGGTACCGCGGCTGCGATCGTGGCCTTCTTCGTCGGCGGAATCCTCGGGTTCATCATCGCAGCGGTGCTGGCGGCCTTCTTCTTCCTGCTCGCCGAGATCGCCGCCAATACGCGCCAGGAAGTGCTGGAGCGGGAGCACCCGCATCCGCAGAGCTGACGGCGTCGGCGAGGATGCCTGAGCCGTTACCTGCCGGAAGCGGACCAAAATGGGAGGGGCCAGCATGAACTTCGACTACAACCATCTCTATCTGACCACCGAGGGCCGCATCGGCCGCCAGACGTTCTGGATCGGTACCATTGCGCTCGTCGTCGTCAGTATCGTGGTCAACGTGATCATCGGCGCCATCTTCGGCTGGGCGAGCTTCGCCATGTTGCTGGTCTCGTTCATCGTCCAGCTCGTGCTGGCCTATCCGGCCTACGCGCTGATGGCGAAGCGCTTCCAGGACCGGGCCAAGCCGGGCATCTATGCCGCCGCCGTCGTCGGCATCAACATCCTGTTCTCGCTGTTGACGCTGATCGGGCTGACCGGCACGCCGGGCTCGTACAACATCTTCGGGACGCTGATCTCCCTCATCGGGGTGGCGATCGGCATCTGGATCCTGATCGAGCTCGGCATCCTGCGCGGTACGGTCGGCGACAATGCCTATGGCCCCGACCCGGTCCAGGGCTAGGCCGGGCGGCAGCTTGATGGAGCAGGCGGAGGCGGCGCCAGCGGCGCTTCCGCCTGTGTCGTGATGCGGCCGGTCCGCATCAACGACCTGATGGTCTTCTTCTTCATTGCCGGCGGGCGGATCACCCGCCAGGAATACTGGCTCGGCCTCGCCTTCGTTTACGCCGCCAACGCGGCGCTCGTCGCCTTCGCGCTGCATCAGGCGGACCGCGACCTGGCGCTCGGCCTGGCGATCATGGTCACGACCTTCCCCTCGACGGTGGCGGTGTTCGTGCTGGCGGCCAAACGCTGCCATGACCTGGCGCTTTCCGGCGCGATGACGCTGCTCCTGCTGGTGCCGATTGTCGGCCTCTTCTGGCTGATCGGCCTGGGCGTCGTGCCCGGCACTGCCGGCCCCAACCGCTTCGGGCCGCCGCCCCGTTTCCGCCCCGGCTGACGGTCACGATTCGACCCGGATCGGCCGCCATGATTGACGGCCGGAGGCAAGCCTCGCTAAACCGCAGGCGCGCACCTCTCCCTGGCACGCGAGTCCGATGACCCAGACACATGACCCGGCCGCCTTGCTGAAGGCGCTGATCGCGTGCCGCTCCGTCACCCCGGCCGACGACGGCGCGCAAGACTGGATGGCCGAGGTGCTGACCGGCGCCGGCTTCGCGGTCGAGCGGCTGACCTTCTCGGCGCCCGGCACGCCGGACGTCGACAACCTGTTCGCCAGCATCGGCAGCGGCGCGCCGCACCTGGTCTTCGCCGGCCACACGGACGTGGTGCCGGCGGGCGAGGAGGCGCGCTGGAGCCACCCGCCCTTTGCCGGCGAGATTGCCGGCGGGGCGCTCTACGGGCGCGGCGCGGTCGACATGAAGGGCGGTATCGCCTGCTTCATGGCGGCGGCGCTCGGCAAGCTTGCCGAAGACGGGCAGGCGCACGGCACACTGTCGCTCCTCATCACCGGCGACGAGGAAGGCCCCTCGGTCAACGGCACGGAGAAGGCGCTCGCCTGGGCGCTGGAACAGGGCCAGCACTTCGACGCGGCGCTGGTCGGCGAGCCGACGTCGCGGGTGAAGCTCGGCGATACGGTCAAGACCGGCCGGCGCGGCGGCCTCTCGGCAACGATCACGGTCACCGGCCGGCAGGGCCACGCCGCCTATCCGCACCTCGCCGACAACCCGATGCACAAGATGATCCGCATCCTCGACCGGCTGGAGCGCCTGTCGCTCGACGAGGGAACGCGCGACTTCGAACCGTCGAACCTCGAGATCACCAGCGTCGATACCGGCAACCCGGCCTTCAACGTCATCCCGGCGAAGGCGGAAGCCAAGCTCAACGTGCGCTTCAACGACACCTGGACGCTCGAATCGCTCGAGGCCCATCTCAGGGCCGAGATCGAGGCGGCAGCGGCAGAGGCCGCGGGCAAGGCACGGGTCGAATTCAAGGTCGTGCGCGGCAGCCAGTCCTTCCTCACCGAGCCCGGGCCGCTCACCGACAGCCTGTCGCAGGCGATCGGCGCGGTGGCCGGCATCTTCCCCTCGCCCTCCACCGGCGGGGGCACCTCCGATGCGCGCTTCTTCAAGGAGGTGTGCCCGGTGGTCGAGTTCGGCCTGGTCGGCGACACCATGCATCAGGTCGACGAGCGGGTGCCGCTCGCCGACCTCGCACAGTTGACTGCGATCTACCGCGCCTTCCTCGACCGGTTCTTCGCCGCCGGCGCGGCAGGCGCCTGATGGACCGCGCCGAGATCGTCCGATCGCTGAGGGGGGCATGGCGGCTGTTCCTCGGCCGGCCGGACGCCATGCGCTTCTTCGACACCAGCGTCGACGGTTTCTGGCGCTCCTTCCGCGCGATCATCCTGGTGGCGCCGCTCTATGGACTGACGGCGCTGGCCGACCGCTACGACCTGCTGACCGACGCCAACCCGACCGACGATTTCACCAACGGCCAGTTCTGGGCGGCGAAATCGCTGACGCTGGCCCTCGACTGGGTGGCGCTGCCGATCCTGCTCGGGCTCCTCGCCGATTTCATCGGCATACGGCGCGGCTACCCCGGCTATGTCGTGGCGCGCAACTGGGCGACGGTGCTGATGATCGTTCCGTTCGCGGCGATCGCGCTCCTCGACCTCTCCGGCATGGCCACCACCAAGGTGCTGGTGCTGCCGTCGGTGGTGGCGCTGGCCGCCACCTTTCTCATGAGCTACGCGATCGCGCGCAAGGCGCTCGGCGCCAGCGGCGACGTCGCCGTCGCCTTTGTGGTGCTCGATCTGCTGGTCAGCCTCGTCATCGTCATGACGGCCAATCGGCTGTTCGGCATCGATTCCGTGATTCAGTAATCCACTGCCACCAGATAGAGCCCGTCGGGCGGGGCCACCGGGCCGGAGCGCGTGCGGTCGCAGGCCTCCAGTGCCGCGCCGACGGCGGCAACCGGCCATTTGCCGTCGCCGACCTTCTTCAGCGTGCCGACCATGGAGCGCACCTGATTGTGCAGGAAGGAGCGCGCCTCGGCGACGACCATGATCTCGTCGCCGGCGCGCGAGACATCGAGCCGGTCGAGCGTCTTCACCGGCGATCTGGCCTGGCACTCCGACGAGCGGAAGGTGGTGAAATCGTGCTTGCCGACGAGCGCCTGGGCGGCGGCGTGCATGGCCTCGTGATCGAGGCGCTGGGAGACCCACCAGACGCGGCCGCGGTCGATGACCGGCGGGGCGCGGCGATCGAGCAAGCGATAGAGGTAGTGCCGCTTCACCGCCGAGAAGCGGGCGTCGAAACCCGCCGCGACCGCCTCCGCCGAAAGGATGGCGACGGTCTCCGGCTTGAGATGGGCGTTGAGGGCGTCGCGCACGGTGTCGGCCGGCCAGTCGCGGGCAAGGTCGATGTGGGCCACCTGACCCAGAGCATGAACGCCTGAATCGGTGCGCCCGGCACCCTTGACCACGACCGTCTCGCCGGTGAAGGCGGTGACCGCCTCCTCGATCGCCTGCTGCACCGCGCGGCCGTTCTCCTGACGCTGCCAGCCGACAAAGGGGCGGCCGTCATATTCGATGGTGAGCTTGTAGCGCGGCATCTCAGACGAGGCGGCCGAGGGCGCCATGCAGGCCGCGCAGGAACTCGGCCGCCGCCACGGCGCCCTTTCCGGCGCGCTGTACCTGCACCAGCCGCACGGCGCCGGAACCGCAGGCCACGGTCAACTGATCGTCGAGCACGCTGCCGGGCGCGCCATCGCCCTCGGCCAGCGTCGCGCGCAGGATTTTCATGCGCTCCGGTCCCTTGCCGAGATCGGCCTCGCACCAGGCGCCCGGAAAGGGCGACAGGCCGCGAATGTGATTGTGGACGTCCGTCGCCGGGCGCGACCAGTCGATGCGGGTCTCGGCATTGTCGAGCTTCTTGGCGTAGGTGACGCCTTCTTCGGCCTGCGGGGTGAAGCCGAGATCGCCGCGCGACAGGGCGGCAAGCGCGCGCACCATGAGGTCGGCGCCGAGGGCGGCGAGCGTGGCCGCCACTTCGCCGGCGGTGGCGTCGGGCGCGATCGCGAGGCGCTCGCTCATGGCGACCGGGCCGGTATCGAGCCCCTCCTCCATGCGCATGACCATGACGCCGGTCTCCGCATCGCCGGCCATGATGGCGCGGGCGACGGGCGCGGCACCGCGCCAGCGCGGCAGCAGCGAGCCATGCAGGTTGACGAAGCCGTGCGGCGGAACGTCGAGGAAGGCTTTCGGCAGGATCTGGCCGTAGGCGGCAACGACGCCGACATCGACGCCGAGGCCGGCGAAACGCTCCGCCTCGCCCTCGTTTCTCAGGCGGGCGGGCGTGAAGACCGGCAGGGCGAAGCGCTCGGCGACCTCATGCACCGGCGACTTGCGCTCGGCCATGCCGCGGCCGGCGGCGCGCGGCGGCTGGGTGTAGACGGCGGCGACGTCATGGCCCTGGCCGACGATCTCGGTCAGCGTCGGGACGGCGAAATCCGGTGTTCCGAAGAAAGCGATGCGCATGGGGCGCGGCATAGCGCCCCCTCGGCGTGCCGGCAAGGCGGCAGCCGGCGCTTGCGACGCGCCGGCGACCGATTGTCCGCGAGCGGCTCAGTAGCGGCAGCGATCGCGATAGTACTTGCCGTGATACTTGTAGGTGCACCAGCCGTCGTTGAGGTGGTTGACCAGAACCGCACCGGCAAGCGCACCGATGCCGGCACCGACGACCGCACCGCCGACCGAACTGGTGGCGATGCCGCCGAGCGCGGCGCCGATACCGGCGCCGGACAGGGCGCCCTCGGTGGTCGTGCACCCGGCAATGCCGAGGCTGAGGGCCGAAACCGCCGCCACGGCCAGAACCGTCTTTCTCATGTCAGCTCTCCCTGTTGTGCTCGTCTGACAAAGCCGTGGTTATCGCCCCGGCCGCGCGCCAATCAAGGCCGCTGCATTATGGCCGAAACGAGGCTTTGTTGTGAAGCAGGCGCGCCCGAAGGACGCCACGGTTCCTACAAGGCCGGCGGTTTGCCGCCGATTTTCGCCTGCTTGGTGAACTTCTTGATCACCATGTCGCGCTTCAACTTGGACAGGTAGTCGATGAACAGCTTGCCCTCGAGATGGTCGATCTCGTGCTGCATGACGACGGCGAGCCAGCCATTGGCCTCGACCTCGTGCGGCTTGCCGTCGCGGTCGAGATAGGCGACGCGCACCTGGGCCGGCCGCTCGACCTCGGCGAAATATTCCGGAATCGACAGGCAGCCTTCCTCGGCGGTGGCCACGTCGTCGGAGCGCCACAGGATCTTCGGATTGACCAGGAAGAGCGGATCGGGCTTGGGCTCCTCCTCATCCGATTCGCGCGAGGCGACGTCGATGGTGATGACGCGGCGCGGCACGCCGACCTGGATGGCGGCGAGCCCGATGCCCGGCGCCTCGTACATGGTCTCCAGCATGGAATCCATGAAGGTGCGCAGCTCGTCGTCGACCCGTTCGACGGGGGCGCTCCGCATGCGCAGCTTGCGGTCAGGCAGGGTGATGATATCGAGCTTTGACACGCGCTTCAGATATGAGAGGAACCCTTCCGGGTCAACGCTTTCGACAGGATTCGGGGATGGTCAGGAAACCGAAAAAGGCGGTCCCCCGCAGGCTGAAGCGCAATCCGGTCGCCCGATCGCTCGCCTCGCCGCTGTTCCGGGAAAGGAAAGTCGAACGGCCCGACCGGCCGAAGCGCAAGCCGAAGCACCCGAAACGGCCGGATGAGGACGAAGCCGGCGAATAGCCGATTTCCGCCAGATTCAGCGGTTTTCGCCCTTTCGGCCGCAATTCCTAGAAGATTTCGCTGAGGGAATGGTCCCGACGGACGTGCCGAGGGTGCAGATCGCGCTCCGGCGAAGCCGTGGAGGCCGGCCGGTCCGGGCCGCCCGAACCGCCCCTGCGATCGCCGGTCGCCTGACCGTCCGCCGGCCGCTCCGCCGCCTCGCGTCTGCCGAATGTGCCTCTGCTGCCGGCCTCGGTCCGCATTCTCATCGTCTCCGTTCCCGTTGTTTCGCGGCGGGACGCTAGGCGATGGCCCAGGACGCACGCGTCGTTCGGTCGGGGGATATGCGCTTCACGAAGCGGTGAATTCGAGGCGGGGGGTGTGACGGCCGTCACAGGCCGCCGAATAGACAGCGCACTTCGGCTGTTCCCGCCGTCCATGACCGAAATCGAATTGCTGTCGACGCTGGTCGGCGAGATCTATGACGCCACGCTCGACCCGACGCTCTGGAGCGCCGCGCTCGACCATGCGGCACGCTTCGTCGGCGGATGCGCGGCGGCCCTGTTCACCAAGAGCGCCAGCCTGAGCGGCGCCAACGCCTTCGATTCGGGAATCGAGACGCGCTACACCACGGCCTATTTCGACACCTACATCAGGATCGATCCGCTGTCGCTCGGCCACGTCTTCGCTGCCACCGGCCAGCCCACCGCCGTGACCGACCTGATCGCCTATGACGAATTCCTCGATTCCCGCTTCTACGCCGAATGGGCGCGGCCGCAGGGCTTCGTCGATTTCGCCGGGGCGGTGCTCGACAAATCGTCCGGTGGCTCGGCCATGTTCGGCGTCTTCCGCCACCAACAGGACGGCGTGGTTGGCGACGAGACGCGCCGGCGCATGCGGCTGGTCGTGCCGCACGTTCAGCGGGCGGCTCTGATTGCCGGCGTGATCGACCAACAGACAACGGCGGCCACGAACCTGACAAACGGTCTCGATGGCGTCGCCTGCGGTGTGTTCCTGCTCGACGCCGAGATGCGCGTCCTGCATGCCAATGTCGCCGGGCGCCGTATGCTGGACGGCGCCGATGTGCTGCGCATCGCCAATGGCCGGTTCACCGCCGGCGAGCCCGCTGCGGACGGCGAGCTCGGCCAGATCGTCGCCACGGCGGCAACCGGCGACCGGACGCTCGGCGTCCGCGGCATCGCCCTGCCGCTCATCTCCAGCGACGGCGAGCGTCACGTCGCCCACGCCCTGCCGCTGGCCTCCGACGCCCGCGGGGACGCCGGCGGACGCCGCGCCGTCCTGGCGCTCTTCGTTCACAAGGCGACCGTCGCGGCGCCGTCGATGCCGGAAGCGATCGCCCGCGCCTATGGACTCACGCTGACCGAGCTGCGCGTCCTGCTGGCCATCGTCGATGTCGGCGGCGCGCCGGAAGTCGCGGACGCGCTCGGCATCGCACCGAGCACGGTGAAGACCCATCTCGGACGACTCTACGAAAAGACCGGCACGCGCCGACAGGCCGACCTCGCCAAGCTGGTTGCCGGCTACGCGACGCCGCTGCTGCGCTAGAGGTCTCCGCCTCTCCATTTCGTGATCGCGGCATCCGCCGATCGGGGGACGCGACCCCGCGAGGGCATCGGCAATGTCCGCGCCCCAACCGATGCCAGCCGAGAGCTCCCTCCGGCGGCGCATCAGTCGACAATGAGGTTCCCATGCCGGAAATCGCCGCACGGCTGCCAGACCGATCCCGGCCGCACAGTGCCATCGGCACGTTCGTGCTGGCGGTGAAACGCGCCGGGGCGGCGTATGTCCGATGGCGGCTGCGGCGCAAGACGGCCCGCATGCTGAGCGGGCTCAGCGACGACATGCTGAAGGATCTCGGCGTGACGCGATCCGACCTGTGTCGCTATCGCGGCAAGGACACGGTCCACAACCGGCAATCCGTCGACCGGCGCCGCTGAAGGCGTCGGCCAGCAGGTGGCCGACACCGCCACCGACACAATCCCCACGCAACTGCAAACGAGGAGACCACGCATGAACAAACGCCATTGGCTTGCCGGATTGACTTTCCTGGCCATCTTCGCGGCCGGTGCCGCGACGGCGGCGGAGAACCCGCTGGCGGAGCATGTGCGCAGCGCCAACGACCGTTTCAAAGATGTGAAGGCGGCGCTGGCCGAGGGCTATGCGCCGATCCCCTGCGCCAGCGGCGTCAACGGCGGCGCCATGGGCATTCACTACGTCAACGCGAAATACCTGAAGGATGACGGCCTCGACGTGGCGCACCCGGAGGCGGTGATGTACGAGCCGGGCCCGGACGGCAAGCTGACCCTGATCGCGGTGGAATACATCACCACCAAGGGGCCGGCCCAGCTTGAAGGCCACCTGTTCAACTTCACCGGCGCGCCCAACCGCTATGGCCTTCCCGCCTTCTATGAGCTGCACGTGTGGGCGTGGAAGGAGAACCGGACTGGCACGTTCGCCGACATGAACCCCAACGTGTCGTGCGACGCCGCGACCGGCCAATAGGGTGATCCTCCTGATCTCCCGGCTCTCCCCCTCGGCCCGGGCCGGCGCAATGCCGGCCCGGGTCGGCAGACCGCGGGCGGGAAAGTTCCCGTTTTGTACTCGTCGGTCTTCGGGTTACTCTTACCGGATGAACGAAACGATCTATCGATTCGGCGATGTCACCATCACCGGCGCGACGCTTGCTGCCGGCGCGGCGGCGGCGCTGCTGCTGGTGCTGCTGGTCATCACCCTTGTCGCCTGGCGCCGGGCAGCGCAGCGCGTGACGGCGCTGGAAGAGGCGCGCGAGGACGGCATCGCGGCCGGTCTGGCGGCGCTCCGCGATCATCAGAGCCAGATCACCGGCCAGGTACGTAACCTGACCGACCGGCTCGACAATTTCGGCCACCGGGTCGGCCAATCGGTGAGCGAGACGGCGCGCGGGACACATGACAGCCTGGCAAAACTCGGCGAGCAGACCCATGAGAGCCTGGCCAAGCTCGGCGAGCGGCTGGCGGTGATCGACAAGGCGCAGCGCACGATCACCGACCTGTCGGGCCAGGTGGTCGAATTGCAGCAGATCCTCGCCAACAAGCAGCAGCGCGGCGCCTTCGGTCAGGCGCGCATGGAAGCCATCGTCGGCGACGGCCTGCCGGCCTCGGGCTACCGGTTCCAGGCGACGCTGTCCAACGGCAACCGGCCGGACTGCCTGATCCTCTTCCCCAATGGCGGCCCGAGCCTGGTGATCGACGCCAAGTTTCCGCTGGAGGGGTGGAGCGCCATCCGCGCGGCGGAGACGCCGGAGGGCAAGAAGGCGGCGGAGAGCCAGTTCCGCCGCGACACGCTGAAGCACGTCCAGGATATCGCCGAGCGTTATCTGGTCACCGGCGAGACGCAGGACACCGCCTTCATGTTCGTGCCGTCGGAATCGATCTTCTTCGATATCCACGAGCACTACGAAGACATCGTCCAGAAGGCGCACCGGGCGAGTGTGGTGATCGTCTCGCCGTCGCTGCTGATGCTGTCGATCCAGGTGGTGATGTCGCTCTTGCGCGACGCGCGCATGCGCGAGCAGGCGCACATCATCCAGCAGGAGGTGATCCGGCTGATGGACGATGTCGGCCGGCTGGACGACCGGGTGCGCAAGCTTGGCGTCCACTTCAACCTGGCCAACAAGGACATCGAGGACATCCTCGTCTCCAGCCGCAAGATTTCCGGGCGCGGCGAGAAGATCAAGGCGGTCGAGGTGGAAGACGGCAATGCGCCCGCCGAGGTGCCCGAGGCACCGGCGCGGCCGGCCCCGGCACAGCGCAGCGCGCCGCCGCAACTGCCCTTTTCGACGTTCGAGGAAGTGTGAGGCAGCAGCATGGTCAGGATCAGCATCTTCTATCCGAACACGGCGAACGCCCGTTTCGACATGGACTACTACATCGAGACGCACATGCCGGCGTCGATCGAACGACTTTCCGCCGGCAAGGGCTTTCGGGGCGTTTCGGTCGATCGCGGCATCGGTGGCGGCGCGCCGGGTACACCGCCGGCCTATGTGGCGATGTGCCAATACCTGTTCGATACGGCCGAGGACTTCATGTCCGCCTTTGGGCCGCACGCGGAGTTCCTGCAAGGCGACATTGCGAACTACACCGACATCGCGCCGGTGATCCAGATCAGCGACGTGGCCATCGCCCGCTGAAAATACTTATCCCCGCCCCCTGAACCGCCCCCATATTGGTTGGCATCCCCGCTCGAATGAGGGCGCCGTCCGGAGGCGTTCGTTCGGTGGAGCGGGGTGCGGCGCCCCCGCGCTTTCGGTTTCGCAGACCGGTGCCCGGGGCGTTCCCGGCGGGACCGTCGGCACTACGACCGGCCGCCCTCAGGGCTTGAACCCCGCGCCAATGCTGGGCGTAGCGCTCGCCGGGAGACGAAAGAAAATCGCCGCGGCGGGCGCTCGGGTCGAGTGCCCCCAATCTTCGCGGAGTAACCGCACGGCATTCGCCGGGCGCCCGCCACCCCCTCATGCCTCCGGGCAAGGGGAGCGGTCTTTGAAAGGTCAAAACCCGGTGCGAAACCGCGCGCGGGAACGAACCATCTCGTGGTCCCCGCGAAGGCGGGGACCCAGTCGTCGCCAATGCTGGCGGCTCAATCCCGGGCGCCGGCGTTTACCGGGCGCCCGGCCGGCGCCGGGCACCCCAGGAGCCTGGCGCAACGTCGTGCCGTCAGAACCCCCTTCCGCCCTTCAGGAACTCCAGCTCCTCCTCCGTCGATTCGCGGCCGAGCGCCGCGTTGCGGTGGGGAAAGCGGGCGAACTTGCGGATGATGTCGCGGTGCTTGGTGGCGTAGTCGAGCTGCTCGCGGGCGCTGTCGAGACGGTCGAGGGGGACTTCCAGCGTGCGCTCGGCAAAGAGCGTCACCGACATGTCCTGATCGGCGACCGCCTCGCTGTGCTCGAAGGGGAGCATGACGAAGGTCTGCTCGACCACGAAGAAGCGGCGCCAGCCGCCGGCCACCAGCTGACGGGCGAAGGACAGGGCAGCGGCATCGCAGGCGAAGGCCTCGCCGCTGTCGCGGTGGATCTGGCGCGGGAACTGGTCGAGCAAAACGATGAGGGCCACCTGCTGACGCCTCGTCAGCGATGCGAGATCCCAGACGGCGTCGCGCGCGGCGACGGTGTCCGCGCCCCAGGTGTCACGGATATGGGCGTCGATCTCCGGGGTCGGCCGGAACCAGGCCGTGCGCCGTTCCTCGTCCGGCTGGTCGTCCCACGCCTTGAGGTCGCCGAACCAGTAGAGATAGACCGCGTCCAGGATGGTCACGTCCATGTCTTCCCCCTTCTGCTAGAACGGCGTGCGCTGGCGGATGGCCGCCGAAAGCGTGCCCTCGTCGAGATAATCGAGTTCGCCGCCGACGGGAACGCCGTGGGCCAGGCGCGAGACCTTCACGTCGAGGCCGGCGAGCCGGTCCATGATGTAGTGCGCGGTGGTCTGGCCCTCGACGGTGGCGTTGACCGCGAGGATGACCTCGCGCACGCGGCCCTCGGCGACCCGCGCCACCAGCCGGTCGATGCCGAGATCGTCCGGTCCGACGCCATCGAGCGGCGACAGCGCCCCGCCGAGGACGTGGTAGCGGGCGTTGAGCGCCCCGGCGCGCTCCAGCGCCCACAGGTCGGCGACGTCCTCGACCACCACGATCATGCCCTCCTCGCGGCGCGGATCGGCACAGATGGTGCACGGATCGCTGGTATCGATGTTGCCGCAGGTGGAGCAGACCACGACCGTCTCCAGCGCCACGTCCATGGCCCTGGCGAGCGGGGTCAGCAGCTCGTCCTTCTTCTTGACCAGATGCAGCGCGGCGCGGCGGGCCGAACGCGGCCCCAGGCCCGGCAGCTTGGCAAGAAGCTGGATCAGACGCTCGATTTCGGGGCCGGCGGCGGAACGGGGCATGAATCGGTTAACCTCGCTTGAAACCCAGCCACAAACGGCCTGGCGGGGTTCCTGTCAACTCGGGCCGCGCGCGCCATCCGGCAAAGCCTGATAGAATGAGGTGGGCGATGTCTTGCGAGAGTGATCCATGCGAAAATTGCTGCCAACCCTTGCCTGTCTCGTCGTCACCGCCTGGGCGGCGGCCGGGCCGGTCCATGCCGCGCCGATTTCCATCATGCAGTTGATGGCACCCACCGCGCTGCCCGACATGGCGCTCGGGCAACCCACCGCACCGGTGACGATCATCGAATACGCCTCGATGACCTGCCCGCATTGCGGCAATTTCGACAAGACCGTCTTCGACACGCTGAAGACGGACTATGTCGACACGGGCAAGGTCTATTACGTGTTCCGCGAATATCCGCTCGACGAGCTCGCCTTCGCCGCATCGATGGCGGCGCGCTGTGCCCCGGCGGACAAGTACTTCCCGATCATCGATACGCTGTTCCGCACGCAGAACGACTGGGCCTTCGTGCAGAATCCGGAGCCGGCGCTGGTCGCCCAGCTTGCCGCCTTCGGCTTCACGCACGATTCGTTTGCCGCCTGCCTGAAGAAGAGCGACATCGCCGACGGCATCGGCGAGATCGCCAAGCGCGCGCAGACGGAATTCGGCGTCGAGGGCACGCCGACCTTCTTCATCAACGGGGAGAAGCATGTCGGCGAGATGGACGTCGCCGGGATGAAGGCGATCCTCGATCCGCTGCTGGCGAAGAAATAGCAGAAGCCCGCCGCGCACCGGGTTTTCCGCCGGGATCGGGCCTGGGCTTGCGGCCGATTGCGGCGGCGGGCGGTAAACTTGCCGCTTGTGGCCGTTGCCGCGAAAGTCGATGATGGTGGCGGGGGTATCCTTCGGGACGTTTCAATGCACAGATTGCTTCCTGCCTTCCTTGGCCTCCTTGTCGCCGCCTGGGCCGTTGCCGCGCCGGCACGGGCCGAGCCGGTCTCCATCATGAAGCTGATGGCGCCGGGGCCCCTCCCCGAAATGGCCCTCGGCGATCCCGCAGCACCGGTGAGCATCGTCGAATATGTTTCGCTGACCTGCTCGCATTGCGCCAATTTCCACGCCGAGACCTTCGACGCGCTGAAGACCAACTATATCGATACCGGCAAGGTCTATTACGCGCTCAGGGAATTTCCGATCGACTCCCTCGCCTTCGGCGCAATCATGATGGCGCGTTGTGCGCCCAAGGACCAGTTCTTCCCCATCGTCCAGGCGCTGTTTCGCGAGCAGAGGAACTGGGCGTTCGTGGAGAGCCCGGCGGTCGCGCTGCTTGCCCAGCTCGAGCCCTTCGGTTTCACCGAGGCATCCTTCGAGGCCTGCCTGGGGGACGGCGACCTCGCCAAGAGCATCGGCACCATCGCCCAGAGCGCGCAGAACGCGTTCGGCGTGCACGGCACCCCGACCTTCTTCATCAATGGCGAGAAGCACGTCGGCGCGATGGGATTCGCGGAGATGGCGGCGATCCTCGACCCGCTGCTGGCGAAGAATTAGTCAGCGAATGAACTGGTCGACATAGGCGGCGCCGAGGCCGATGGCAGCGTAGTGCTTGCGGCACATGGCGATCTTGGAGAAGACGTCCTCGTAGCCGAGCGCATTCCCGTCGGGATCGACGTAGAGCATGATGCCGTTGACCTGGAAGAGCGTGATCATCTCCGGGCAATCGTCGGGGACGACCAACGTGTGGGTCTCGCCGGGCGGCTCATAGACATAGCCGCCCTCCTCCGCCACCCAGTCGTGCTCGAGATAGTGCCACCTGCCCTTGAGCACGATGCCGTGGACGGGGTTGGTATGGCGGTGGCGGGAGAGGACGCCGGAGCGGGTCACTTTCAGCAGGTTGACCCAGTAACCCTGCGACACCGACAGACAGAGGGGGCGGAACCAGACATTCTCCGCCTGCGGCACCCAGATGCGTTCGTCTTCCGGCACGGCGGGCGCGACGACCAGATCGGCCGCCATCTCGGCCGGCTGCGGCAGCCGATAGGGCGTGCGCCGGTCCGCCGCGTCGCTGGTCATGAGAAGGGCAGGTTCATGCCCGGCGGCAGCTGAAGGCCGCCGGTCATCGCGCGCATCTTGTCGGCGAGCACCTGCTCCGCCTTGGCGCGGGCGTCGTTGACGGCGGCGACGATGAGGTCCTCAAGGATCTCGGCGTCCTCCGGTTTGATGAGCGACGGGTCGATCTTGAGGCGTTTCATCTCACTCTTGCCGGTCATGACGACCGAGACCAGACCGCCGCCGGCGGCGCCCTCGACTTCCATGGCGGCGACCTCCTCCTGCAGAGCCTGCATCTTCTCCTGCAGTTCCTTGGCCTGCTTCATCATGCCCATCAGGTCGCCAAGCGCCATCGGTCAGTCATCCTCATCTGCTGTGTCGTCGGGGATCGGCGGCAATGCGTCGTCGGCCGCCGGCCCGGCGGCACCGGCGCCCAGAACGCGCACATCGACGATCTCGGCGCCGGGGAAGGTCTGCAAAACGGCGGCGACCAGCGGGTCGGCGCGGGCGTCATCGACCAGTTGGTCCTGGGCTTGTCTGCGCTGTTCGGCAATGGTCGGACCGCCGCCCTCGCGCGCCACCGCGATCATCCAGCGGGTGCCGGTCCATTCTTCCAGTTTCTTCGACAGCATGCCGGCGAGGCCGGGCGAGGCGTGCTCGGTGAGCGCGATCTCGATGCGGCCCGGCTCGAAGCGGACGAGGCGCACATAGGTCTCAAGCTCGTGCTTGAGCTTCAATTCGCGATGCGTACCGGCAAGCGCCACCACGTCGGCGAAGGCGGCGACATGGGCGGTCGGCGCCGCGCGGGGCGCCGGTTCGGCCGCCGGAGCGCGCGCGCCTGCGGCCGTACCTGTGGCGCTCATGCGGGCGCGGCTGCCCTCGCCGGAGGGCGGCGGCGTCCGGTTGGGCGCGGGCGATGCGCCGCCATTGCCTTTCAGGGTGCGCAACGCCTCGTCAGGCGTGGGCAGATCGGCGGCGTGCGCCAGGCGCACGATGACCATGTCGGCGGCGGCCAGCGGCCGCGACGCCTCGCGCGTCTCCTCGATGCCCTTGAGCAGCATCTGCCAGGCGCGGGCGAGCGCGCGCAGCGACAGCTTGCCGGCAAAGCCGCTGCCGCGCTCGCGCTCTTCCGTCGTCAGCGCATCGTCTTCGGCCGCGCCCGGTGCGAGCTTCAGCCTTGTCACCAGATGGGTGAAGGCGGCGAGGTCCTCCAGAACGACGGCCGGGTCGGCGCCGACATCGAACAACTGCTTCAGCCGGGTGAGCGCCGCCGCAACGTCGCCGCCCATGACCTCCTCGAAGAGATCGATGACCAAGGCGCGATCGGCGAGCCCCAGCATCTCGCGCACCTCGCTGGCCGAGACCGCGCCGGCAGCGTGGGCGATCGCCTGATCGAGGATCGACAGCGCATCGCGGACGGAGCCCTCGGCGGCGCGGGCGATCATGGTGAGCGCCGCATCGTCGATGGCGACCTTCTCCCTCGCCATGATCTCCTTCATCAGGCCGATCAGCGCCCCCGGCTCGATGCGCCGGAGGTCGAAGCGCTGGCAGCGCGACAGCACGGTGACCGGCACCTTGCGCACTTCCGTGGTGGCGAAGATGAACTTGACGTGCTCCGGCGGCTCTTCCAGCGTCTTCAAGAGGCCGTTGAAGGCGGCCTTGGAGAGCATATGCACTTCGTCGATGATGTAGACCTTGTAGCGGGCGATGGCCGGCTTGTAGCGCACCGCCTCGATGATCTCGCGGATATCGTCGATGCCGGTGTGGGAGGCGGCGTCCATCTCGATGACGTCGACATGGCGGCCTTCCATGATCGCCGCGCAGTGCTCGCCCATCTCGTCCATATCGATGGTCGGCTGGTCGACCTTGCCGGGAACGGAATAATTGAGCGCACGGGCGAGGATGCGGGCGGTGGTGGTCTTGCCGACGCCGCGCACGCCGGTGAGCATGTAGGCCTGGGCGATGCGGCCGCTGTGGAAGGCGTTGGTGAGCGTGCGCACCATCGGCTCCTGGCCGATGAGATCGACGAAGCTCTGCGGCCGGTACTTGCGGGCAAGCACGCGATAGGGGCCGGCGCTGGCTTGCTCCTGTCCGGTACCGTCCATACGTCTTTCGTATCGCTCCGGCCCGCGGCGGGCACTGAAATCCAAGGGAAAGGTGGGAGACCGGCAGGCGACCCGCGCCGAAACTCGTTAGGGCTGCTTCCTTCCGGACCTGACCCGGTTGGCGAGCGACACGTCCGCCGCCGGCCTCCCGAGGGCACCATATCATGTTGACCACCGGCCGGGGCAAGGGTCGCCGGCAGGCCTTTTTCCGCCAATTGCCCTGTGATGCACGGCCCTGTCGTCGTATGGTCGCGGCCGATTGCACCCGCTTCTCACGATCGAGCCGTCATGTCCGAAGCCTTCACCCTCGACCCGCGCCTTGCCGCCGATTCGACGCACATAGCCTCGCTGGGCCTTTCGGACCTGCGCCTGATGAACGATGCCCGCGTCCCCTGGCTGCTGCTCGTGCCGCGGCGCGCCGGCATGGCCGAAATCATCGACATGGAGAAGCCCGACCGGGCACGGCTTTTCGAGGAGATCGTGGCGGTAATGACCGCGCTCAAGGCGGCCACCGGCTGCGACAAGCTGAACGTCGCCGCGCTCGGCAATCAGGTGCGCCAGCTTCATGTCCATGTCATCGCCCGGTTTCAGAGTGACGTTGCCTGGCCGAACCCGGTATGGGGAACCGGCGCGCCGGCTGCCTATGACGACGAGAGGCGGGACAAGCTGATCGCCGACCTCACCGCCGACATCAGCGCCGCCCTTGCCGCCTGACCACGACGCGAGACCTGGAATGACCAGCCTTTTCGACGGTCTGCCCGCGGTCGAACCGAGCAGCCTGACCGGCTTTTCCGGCAACGTCATCGACCGGCGGAGCGAGGCGCGCACGGCGGACTCACTTGCCGGCGCGCTCGCCGACGCCGCGGCGCGGCTCTACCTCTTCCGCGGCGAACCGGCGCTCATCAAGACCGGCGACGACCCGCTGTTCACGGCGGCCGAGGCGCGGGCGCTCGGCGCCAGCCTCGATGCGGCGGTGCTGCTCGGCTGGAGCGACAGCGGCCCGCGGCTCGCCGCCGCGCTCGCCGAGGAAGCGCCGATCGACGAGACCAAGGTGGCCGCCGTGACGCTGCGGACGCTGGCGAGTTCCGCCTTGCTCCCCGCCGACCATCTCGGCGCGCTGGCGCAGGCGCGCGCGCTCCTCAGCTGGCACATTCGCCACGGGTTTTGCGCCGTCTGCGGCACGGCGACGACAAGCACGCTCGGCGGCGCTCGGCGCGACTGCCCGAACTGCGGGGCACAGCACTTTCCGCGCACCGACCCGGTGGTCATCATGCTCGCCATCGACGCCGGCTCGGGCGGCGAACAGGCGCTGCTCGGCCGCTCGGCGCGCTTCAATGCGGGCATGTATTCGTGCCTCGCCGGCTTCATGGAGCCGGGCGAGACCATCGAGGACGCGGTGCGCCGCGAGACGGCCGAGGAATCCGGCATCCGCATCGGGCGCGTGCGCTACCACGCCAGCCAGCCCTGGCCCTTCCCCTCGTCGCTGATGATCGGCTGCTACGCCGAGGCGCTGTCGACCGCGATCCGCCGGGACGAGAACGAACTGGAGGACTGCCGCTGGTTTTCGCGCGAGGACGTGCGCCGCATGCTCGCCGGCAACCACAAGGAAGGCATCACCGTGCCGGTCTCGATGGCGATTGCCAGCCATCTGATCCGGGGGTGGGCCTATGCGTGACATGGGACCGTGCCTGTCACATGTGCGTGACGGCATAGGTTCCGGGGGCGGCCAATGGTAGCGTCGGCCCTGAGCTAACGAGACCTTTGCCAAGGGGCCCCGCGATGCGCCGACCGATCGTCTATTCCATCTCCCTGATGCTGGCGACGCTTGCCGGCGCCAGCCAGGCCCCCGCCGCCGACGGCGACCTCCCCGGTGCCAGCGACTATCCCGGCATCGAACGCTTCACCGGCAGCATCATCACCGGATACGACGCCAGGGATTTCGACGCGACGCGCCTGCAGACCGCGCCGTTCCAGAACGGCAATGCGACCGGCGACAAGCGGCCGGAAGGCCGCGTGACCCGCATCGCCTACCGCACCAGGCCCGGCCCCTCGATACCGGAGGTGGCGCAAAGCTTCGAGACCGAGCTTGCCGAGGCCGGATACGAAACGGTGTTCACCTGCAACGCCGAGGACTGCGGCGGCACCTTTTTCAGCCAGGCCGTCGACGCGCTGTTCGTGCCGCAGATGTGGGTGAACGGGGTCAACTACCGCTACGTCGTCGGCCGCAAGGAAGGCGACGACGGCGCCGAGACCTGGGCGACGGTGCTGGTCAGCCACCACGCCGATTTCGTCACCGCGCAACTGGTGGTGACCGAGGTCGGCGCCGCCACAGGTCAGTGATCGATACCGAGGTCGAGCCGTAGGGCGGGGCCCGCATGAAGCGGACGCTTGTTCTGGCACTACTGCTGCTCGCCGGGTGTGACAAACCCGGCGAGTGGAGCGCGATCGTCTATCCAGACCGCACCGACCGCACCCATTTCGAGGTGACGCCGCGCTTCCAGACGTTTTCCTACTGCCGCGACCAGGCCATCGAGCGGATGAAGGCGATCGAGGTCAGTGTCGGCGGGGGCGACTACGAATGCGGCCGCAACTGCCAGCTCGAGGGCGATCCACACAAGATGAACATCTGCGAGGAGAAACGGAAATAATTGCCGGCCGCCGGCGGCGTCCGGCGCTTGCATCGCCTCGGCCGCTCGGCCAATCTTGCAGCATCCACACCCAAGGCGCCTGTCGATTCGCCCAAGTGCCGGGCCGGCCGCACGGCCGCCCGCCTTTCCCCTCGCGAAACCCGGGCCCTCACCCGCGAAGGCTGAATCCCATGAAGACCTATACCGTTCCCCACACCGATTTCACGGTGCCCAGCGTCGTGCTCGGCCTGATGCGCATCGCCAAGATGAGCGACGGCGACATCCAGAAGCTGGTCGGCACCGCCCTCGACAATGGCATCACCTTCTTCGACCACGCCGACGTCTATGGCGGCGCCGTGCATCGCTCGGAGGAGCGTTTCGCCGAGGCGATGAAGTTCTCGGCCGCCCAGCGCGAGGAGATCGTGCTGCAGAGCAAGGCCGGCATCAACATCACCAACGGCCCCGCCTATTTCGACTTTTCCGCCGAGCACATCCTCGAGGCGGTCGACGGGTCGCTGAAGGCGCTGAAGACCGACTATCTCGACGTTCTGCTGCTGCATCGCCCCGACACGCTGTTGGAGCCGGAGGAGATCGCCGCCGCCTTCGACAAGCTGGAGGCGGCGGGCAAGGTGCGCCGTTTCGGCGTTTCCAACCAGACGCCCGGCCAGATCGAGCTGATCAAGACGGCGGTCAAGCAACCGCTGCTCTTCAACCAGGTGCAGCTCTCGATCACCCACGCCAACCTGTTCGCGCAAGGCATCGCCGTCAACATGAACGGGCTCGGCCAATCGGTCGTGCGCGACAACGGCCTGCTCGACTATTCGCGGCTGAAGGGCATGATGCTGCAGGCCTGGTCGCCGTTCCAGAAGGGCTTCTTCGACGGCGTGTTCATCGACGACCGCGAAAACCACGCCGAACTCAACGACGTGCTCGACGAACTGGCCGCGAAATACGGCGTGACGCCGACCGGCATCGCGGTGGCGTGGATCGTGCGCCATCCGGCCAACATCCAGGTGGTGCTGGGCACCACCAATCCGGGGCGCGTGGCCGAATCCGCCGCCGGCTCGGACGTCACCCTCAGCCGCGAGGAGTGGTACCGCCTGTTCCGCGCCGCCGGACACACGGTGCCGTAGGGGGGCGGCTTCGGCGTTCCACGAAACACCCTGGGGTGCTCGGCCTCGACCGGGCACCCGGCAAGCGCAGGCCACGGTCTCTTGCCAATACCCCCCTCCCTTCGCGCCTAACTCGCTTCGCTCCCAAGGCGCGAAGCCCTCCCCCGCAAGGGTGGAGGGGGAGCAAGCCGAAAGGCTCGCGCTTTGATGGCACTGCCGTCGTGTTGGGGTCCTCTCCCCCCTTGCGGGGGAGAGATAGAGAGGGGGGTACGGGCACGCACCTATCGCCACCAAGACACAGCTTCCCGTTCCCGCGCGCCGGAAGCACCGGGGTTTGACCTTTCAAAGAGCATCCTCATGGCCTGGACCATGAGGGGATGGCGGGCGCTCGATGAGCACCAGTCTGTAACTTTGTGGGGCGCTCAGCCGAGCGCCCGCCGCGGTGGTTTTTGCTCCGGTCCCGCCTGGGCCAGACGAAGGCAAGGCGGCTCCATCCGGACGACCGACCTTTGGACCACCACGGCGCCGATGCCGGTTTCCCGTATCGCACTGGCCGTGGCTGACCCTCGCCTGCCTTTAGCGCTGCCCTTTCGGGGCAATGGCGCGCGGCGGAGGACAAGCCTCCGCTGGCGGGCTTCCGAGCCCACGCCGCTCCGCTTGCGAGGCGGAAACGGCGGACACCGCACCCCGCTCCCATCTCAAGACGCCTCCGGAGACGCCCCTCATTCGAGCGAGGATGCCAACCAATATGGGGGCGGGTGAGCGAGCGGGGATAGATTTCTTTTCATGGGCGCTCGCAGAAGACGTGGATGGCCGGGACGAGCCCGGCCATGACGAGAGACTGTGAACGCGGGCGGAGGAGAGCCGCACCATCACCACAGCCTGAGCCCCTCACCCTGTTCCTCCAGGCTCTCTCCGTTCGCCAAGAGGAACAGCCCTCTCCCTGTGGGAGAGGAAACCCACCAGCCGACGCCACAAGCTGCCTCTCCCGACGGGAGAGGAAATTCCGCCACAGCGCCTGCTGCGATTTGCCTCTCCCAAAGGGAGAGGGCTTTCGTGCCTTATGAGCGGAGCGAATTAGGCACAAAGGGTGAGGGGATGAAGCCTGTCGGGATTGCCCGCCGTCTGCGCCGCGAGGCGACCGACGCGGAGCGGCGCCTATGGTCACGACTGCGCAACCGGCAGGTGGGCGATGTCAAATTTCGCAGGCAGGTGCCCATCGGTCCCTTCATTGCAGATTTTGCCTCCGTCGAGGCGAAGCTGGTCATCGAAGTCGACGGCAGCCAACATGCCGAAGAAATCGAGGCGGATCGGCTGCGGTCCGATGCGCTCGGCGAGGCGGGTTACCTCGTGCTTCGCTTCTGGAACAACGACGTGCTCGACAATATCGATGGTGTCGTGAAGGAGATCGAGAGGACACTGGCCGCTCGGCCGGTGGACAATCGCTAAGGTCTCAGCCCCTCACCCTGTTCCTCTAGGCTCGCTTCGTTCGCCAAGAGGAACAGCCCTCTCCCGGCGGGAGAGGAAACACGTCGAGAGGCGCCGCCCCCTAAACCAGCCCCTCCGGGTAGACGCCGAGGATGCGCACGCGGGTGGAGAAGAACTCCAGCTCCTCTGGCCGCTCGGCCGGTGGACAATCGCTAAGGTCTGAGCCCCTCACCCTTCGCCTCTAGTTCGCTGCGCTCACAAGAGGCGAAGCCCTCTCCCTGTGGGAGAGGAGACCCGTCGCCGCCCCCTACACCAGCCCCTCGCGGAACGAGCTTGCCGGGTAGACGCCGAGGATGCGCACGCGGGTGGAGAAGAACTCCAGCTCCTCCAGCGCCAGCGCCAGCGGGCGGTCGTCCGGGTGGCCTTCGACATCGGCAAAGAACTGGGTGGCGAAGAACTGGCCGTCGAGCTGGTAGCTCTCCAGCTTGGTCATGTTGACGCCGTTGGTGGCGAAGCCGCCCATCGCCTTGTAGAGCGCGGCCGGCACGTTGCGCACGCGGAAGACGAAGGTGGTGATGACCATGCCCTTGCCGCGGCGGGCGCGCACCTCGTCCTTCGACAGGATGACGAAGCGCGTGGTGTTGTGGGCGGCATCCTCGACGTCCTCCTTGAGGATATCGAGGCCGTGGACTTCCGCCGCGATGGCCGGGGCCAGCGCCGCCTGCGTGATATCGCCGGCCTCGGCGACCTCGCGCGCGGCACCGGCGGTATCGCCGGAGACGACGGTCTTCCAGCCGTGCCGGCGGATGATGTTGCGGCACTGGCCTAGCGCATGGATGTGGCTGTGGACGGTCTTGATCGTCTTCAGCGTGGTGCCCCTCGGCGCCATCAGCTGGAAGCGGATGGGGAGAAAATGCTCGCCGATGATGTGCAGCCGGGAGCTCGGCAGCAGGTGGTGGATATCGGCGACGCGGCCGGCGAGCGAATTCTCGATCGGGATCATGGCGAGGTCGGCGGTGCCCTTGTCGACCGCGGCGAAGCAATCCTCGAAGGTCGGACAGGGAATTGCCTTGGCCTTCGGGTAGACCTCGTGGCAGGCGACCTCGGAATTGGCGCCGGGCTCGCCCTGGAAAACGATCGTCTTTGGTTTCGGCATGACACGCACCCCTTTTCGCGCCGTGGCTTAGCGCAGCAGGCGAGAAACGGGAAGCTTTGTCTGCCGTGTCCCGCTGGCGCTCGACGTGGCCCGTGGAACGGTCAGGTCGCGCCCGGGGCGAGCGGAACAGCCAACAGGAAACTCGTGCCGCTCTTGCGTTCGGGCACGATTGTCAAGGAAAGGCCGCGATCGCGCGCAAGCGAACAGGCGATCGACAGGCCGAGGCCGTGCCCCTGGGGAGCGGAGGCATCCGCAGCAAGCCGCACCGCGCGCCCGCTCGCCCTGGCGAAGTCTGCGGCCGTCATGCCCGGCCCGGTATCGTGCACCTCGATACGCAGCGATCGCCCGTCCCGCCGGCAGCCGAGCAGGACGCGGCCTTGCCGTGTATATTTGATCGCATTGGCGACCAGATTGGTGACAATGCGCATCAGGACGAGCGGTTCGACGGCCGCCTGAGCCGAGGTTCCGACATAGCGGAGCTCGAGCGCCTTCTCGGCTGCATCCGGCAGGAACATCTCGTGGATGCCCTTGAGCACATCGCCGACGGCGAGTTTCTCCGTTCCCTCGTCCGCCCCGGTTGCCGGCGGCACCGGTTCCATGGCGATTGCACGATCCAGATGCCCGGTCAGAAGCTTCTCGAGATAGTCGAATGTGCCCTCTATGCGCTTGCGGCGCGCCGAGTCGGTGCCGTGGTCCGCCACCAGTCCCCTCAGGTCCAGTCGCAGCGCGTGCAGCGGCTGGTTCAGGTCGTGGATGGCGTCGGTGATCCGCCGCCCCTTCATGTCGGCCAGTCGACAGACAAGCGCGTATTGCTCTTCCAGATCCTGCAGCCTCTGGCTGAGTTCCAGACTGCGCATGGTGGTGTCGAGATTTTCCTTCAGCGCTTGATGGCGGGCCTGCCGCAGTTGGTTGAAATGGTCCCAGATCGCCAGTCCCATCAGCGCCGCATCCAGCACCATCACGATGCGCATGGAATCGAACTGCACCTCCTCCGATATCTCGATCCCCAGCCAGTGGCGGGCCGTCATGATCGCACTTGAGATGACGGCCCCGGTCCAGGCGATCACGTAGAAACGCACCTGCTTGAAGCGGGTCCGCGCGGCAACAAGGCCCGCCATGACGAAGAGCAGGATCGCCGCGAAGGCGACCAGCACGAGTATCTTCTTGATCTGCTGGTCTTGCTGGTCGTCGAGCAAAGCGGAGGCGAGCAGCATGCCGAGCGTGACCAGGACGACCGCGCCCAGCGACTTGTCGAGTAGCGGGTGGTAGCGGCGCGTCTGCAGGAAGAGCATCGCATAGACGGCGCCGCACAGGATGATGCCGGAACCGAGCAGGATGGTTGCGTTGCTGTTGAAATGGGGCGCGTCCGGCCACAGGAATTTGAATGCGCTGCCGTCCGCGTGCATGATGAAGAGAAGCGCGCTGCCCGAATAGCCGGCATAGGCGAGGAACACCGGTCGCCGCACAATCGCAAAGGCGAAGAGCGCGATGAGGATGAGGATCAGCATCATCCCGTAGTAGACGAAGTTCTTCGCCGTCGCGCGCGCGCTGATCGCCTCGAAACTCTCCAGCAACTCGATGGAAAAGGCGAGCGCGGAGGATCCGCCGGACCAGTAGCGGACATAGACAGTCTTGTGGGCACCGGCAGGCAGGATCATGGGCACGGCAAGCTGTGGATAGGACAGCGGACGCGCGGAGAAGGGCGAGTCGGCGTCCTGGTTCGCAAGCGTTTCGAACGAACCGTCGTCACCGACCAGATAGACGGTGAAGAGCTGCAGGAAATTCTCGCGAAACAGGAGCCGCCAGCGTTCCAGCGACGGGCTGTGGTTGGTCAGCGAGAAGCGCAGCCAGATGACCGACCCGGTATAGCCGAAATCGGCGCTGCGACCCTGAACGGGCTGAAAGCGCGCCGACACGTCCGGCCGGGTCACGTCTTCGATCCCGAGTTTCCGGCCCGGATCGAGAAGATAGTCGACATGCCCCTGCATGCCGCCGACGCCAACCGGACCGCGAAGGTCGATGCCCGGACTTGCACTCGCCGTGATTGTATGAAGGATGACGACGAGACAAGCCGCAACCAGGATTAGGTGCCGCTGCCGCGGGATCCGTGCGAACGCAGCCAGGACACGGATGGCTCCATGCCGATCACAGCGGTTATCGCCGACGACCACGCTTTCATCGTTGCCGGCATCTCGGCGGCGCTCGCCGAAACCTTCGGCTTCGATATCGTGGGTACGGCCCGCGACGGCATCGAGGCGATCGTGCTGATCAAGAAGCACCGCCCCGACTGCGCGATTCTCGACCTCTCCATGCCGGGCGCCAACGGCCTCGAAGTCTTCGTCGAGGCAAGGCGCTGGTCGCCACAGACCCGCGTGGCGATCGTCACCGGCAATCCGTCCGCCGCGATGTTCGCGCAGCTCGTCGGAGCCGGCGTCGACGGCATCTTCCTGAAGAGCGCCCCCGCCGAGGAAATCTGCGCCGGTCTCGGCGCAGTCGCGCGCGGCGTCAGGGTCATTCCGCCTGAAATCGGCACCGCCGGCCACCCTGGCAGCGAGAATGCGGAACTGACCGCCCGAGAAATCGAGGTCCTGCATGGCATCGCCCGCGGCATGTCCAACGCGCAGATGGCCGAATCGCTTGGCGTCAGCCCCAAGACCGTCGACAGCCACCGCACGACACTGATGCGAAAGATGGACGTCCATTCCACCGCCACGCTTCTGGTTCGTGCAATCCGCGACGGCCTGATCGACGTATGACAGAGCGGTCGGGCGACAGCCGCTATTAATCACCACTGCGGTGGCGAATGTAAATTCAGGTGATCACCCGATATCGAAGCCACCTTCGCTTGGGCATCGTCCTCCGCGCTGAATGCGGGGGCGAAAACCGATCGGAGGTATTTGGTAATGAAGAAATTGCTCGCAGTGTTGGCCATCTGTGTCTTTGCGACGCCCGCGCTTGCAGCGCAGCATTGGGGGAGCTTCAAGGACAACGGATGCGTCTCCGGCAAGGGCCGGAAGTTCCACGTCTACTCGTCGGTCCTGTGGGGCATTCCCTGGGGCGCAAGCTGGGAAGTTGCCTGCTCGAAAATGCCGGCCAGGGTTCACGGCCAGAATTTCTCGCACCCCACGGCCTGCGTGAAGGCGAGCGTCGTCGATGCGATCGGCATAGCTGGCACCGTGCTCGGGGTGGCGGGCATTGTCTATCCGCCCGCGGGCGTCGTCGGCACCGTCGTCGGCGCATCCGCGATCGCGATGGACAAGGGCGGCGTCGGCGCCCTGAACATGTGGGGCGTCTTCTACGTTCAGGATCCCAGCTGCCGATAGAGTCCGGCGAACGCCGGCGGGTATGGCCCCCGGAGCGGCGATACCGCTTTTCGAAGGCGAGATGCCGCGCCCGGGGGAACCCTACGGCTTCAGCAGCTCCCGCGCCCGCTCGAGGTCGGCTTGCGTGTCGACGCCGAGCGGCACGGTGTCGACGATGGCGACATCGATGCGCATGCCGTTTTCAAGCGCGCGGAGCTGCTCGAGCCGTTCGCGCGTCTCCAGCGGCGTCGGCGTGAGCGTGACGTAATGCTCCAGCGCCGAGCGGCGATAGGCGTAAAGACCGATATGGTGATAGAGCGGCCCCGGGCCGGAGGGCGCGGTGGCGCGGGTGAAATAGAGCGCGCGCAGGATGCCGGCATCCTCCTCGCCAAGCGTCAGCGGGCTGCCGACCACCTTGACCACGTTGGGGTCGGTCTTCTCCTCCTCGCGGGCGATGACGGCGCAGATGGTGCCGATATCGACCTCCGGCAAAGCGAGCGGCGCCAGCGCCGCCTGGACGGTCGCCGGCGAAACGGTCGGCAGGTCGCCCTGCAGGTTGACGACGATCTCCTCGTCGGCGCCGATCAGCCCCAGCGCCTCGTGGATGCGCGAGGTGCCGTTGACATGGTCGGCGCGGGTCATCACCGCCTCGCCGCCGGCAAGCTCGATGACGCTGGCGATGGCGAGATCGTCGGTGGCGACCACCACCCGGCCGAGGCCGGCCTCGACCGCCCGGCGCCAGACATGGACAATCATCGGGTGGCCGTTGATGTCGGCCAGCGGCTTGCCCGGCAGGCGGGTGGAGGCCATGCGGGCGGGGATGAGGACGATGGCGCGCTCGGTCACGGGCGGATTCTTGGGCTAGACTGCGGAAACGGACAAGTTCGAGGACGACAATAAGTCTCAATCCCGCCGGCTTATACGTGTTGCCTCAAGCGGCGGAAAGCTTGTAGTTTCCGCGCCTGCGGGCGGCTGGAACGATTCCAGACGTTCTCACCTTTGGGGGGTGTTCGCATGTTTCCGGCCGCCAGAGCCCGCGGCCGAGCTTCCGGGGAACATGCTGCGGAGCGGGTTGACGATGGACTCTTTCGAACTCAACAAGATCGCCGGCGCGGTTTTGGCCACCGGACTCGGCGTCATGGCCGTGAGCATCGTTTCTGAGGCCATCTACACGCCGGCAGCGCCCGAGAAACCCGGCTATGTGATCGCCACCGGCGAAACCGGCGGAGCGGGCGGCGCCAGCGGCGGGACCGGCGACGCGACCGTGGCCCCGATCGCGGAGCGCCTGGCGACGGCCGACGCGAAGAAGGGCGAGCAAGTCGCCAAGAAGTGCCTGGCCTGCCACACGCTGGGGAAGGGCCAGCCGAACAAGGTCGGCCCCAACCTCTATGGCGTGGTCGGCTCGCCGATCATCCATCCCAGCAACGGCTTCAACTATTCCACGGCCTTCCAGGACAAGGGCAAGGCAGGATTCACCTGGACTTATGAGAACCTCGACACCTTCCTGACCAACCCGCGCGGCGATATTCCGGGGACGGCGATGTCCTTCGCCGGCCTGAAGAAGCCGGACGAGCGCGCCGACGTCATCGCCTATCTGAGGACGCTGTCCGACAATCCGGTGCCGCTGCCGGCAGCCGGCGGCGACAAGGCCGCCCAGGCGCCGGCCGCCGCGGGCGATGCGGCCGCTCCCGCAAGCGGCGGTGGCACGGCACCAGCTCCGGCGGCACCAGCTTCGGCGGCGCCTGCTCCGGCGGCACCAGCTCCGGCGGCGCCTGCTCCGGCGGCTCCTGCTCCGGCGGCCCCTGCCAACGGCACGGCCCCGGCGGGCGGCGCCCAATAGCCCGGCGGCGGCGCCGACCTGGCGGCGGCGGAGCGCCGGATCGGGCGCGCAGCGGTTAAATTTCGGTCATAAATCGGCCCGCGGGCTGGTGTTTGTGTTGCCGACCGTCCTTAATGCAGACCGTGAGGGCCGGGCCACGGAGAGCCACAGCCGCATGAAAAGGATTCCGACGACCATTGCGGCGCTCGCCGCCCTCGTGGCGGCCAGCGCGGTCGCCGCGTCCGCCCAAGATGCCCAGGGTCCCGACGGGCTGCCGCCGCCGGGCGAATGGCACCACGCCGTCAGCCTGATCGGCGCGCCGGGCTATCCGGCGGATTTCAAGCACTTCAACTACGTCAATCCGGACGCGCCCAAGGGCGGGACGCTGCGCCTGTCGGCGCCCAGCCAGACATTCGACACGCTGAACCCGATCATCGACAAGGGGGTCGCCGCCGCCGGGCTGGGACTGATCTACCAGTCGCTCACCATCCGCGCGATCGACGAAGCGGACATTGCCGCCGAATACGGCGATGTCGCCGAGGCGCTGCGCTATCCGGCCGACTATTCCTACGTCACCTACCGCATCAACCCGGCGGCCCGCTGGAACGACGGAACGCCGATCACGGCCGATGACGTGGTGTGGTCGTTCAACAAGACGGTGGAGCTGAACCAGAGCCAGCGCTACTACTACCAGCACGTCACCAAGGCCGAGGTGACGGCGCCCGGAGAGGTGACCTTCGTCTTCGACGAGAAGGGCAACCGCGAGCTGCCCGAGATCGTCGGCGAGATATCGATCCTGCCCAGGCACTGGTGGGAAGGCACCGACGCCCAGGGCAACAAGCGCGACATCTCCAAGGGCACGCTGGAGCCGACGCTGGGTTCCGGCCCCTACCGCATCGCCGACGTCCAGGCCGGGCGCTCGATCACCTATGAGCGGGTGCCGGACTTCTGGGGCAAGGACCTCAACGTCAACGTCGGCAGCAACAACTTCGACAAGGTCAGCTTCGAGTATTACCGCGACCTCGACGTCGAGTTCGAGGCGTTCAAGGCCGACGATTTCGACTACTGGTGGGAGAACGCGGCCAAGCGCTGGGCGACCGCCTACGATTTCCCGGCCCTCACCGAGGGCAAGGTGATCAAGCAGGAAGTCAAGCTCGACCAGGTGTCGGGCGTCATGGTCGGCTTCGTGCCCAACCTCAGGCGGCCGTTCTTCCAGGACCGGCGGGTGCGCCAGGCGCTCAACTACGCCTTCGACTTCGAGACGCTGAACAAGACGATCTTCTTCAGCCAGTACGAACGGATCAATTCGTTCTTCTTCGGCCTGCCGCTGGCGGCAAGCGGCCTGCCGGAAGGCAAGGAGCTGGATATCCTCAACTCGGTGAAGGACCAGGTGCCGGCCGACGTCTTCACCACGGCCTACAAGAACCCCGTCGGCGGCGACCCGGAAAAGGTTCGCGCCAATCTCGGCATGGCGCTCAAGCTGCTCAATGAGGCGGGCTACGACCTCAAGCAGCCGGTGAGCGGCCTGCCGCCGATCCTGTTCGTCATCGCGGCGATCGTGCTGGCGGCGATCGGCTTCTTCGTCGGCGGCAGCCGGCGCATCGCCCTTGCGGCCGCCGGGCTGGTGATCGGCGCCGCCGCCTATGGCGGCTATGCGCTGTGGCTGAAGCCGCCGACGGTGGCCGAGACGACGCTGGTCAACAGCAAGACCGGCGAGCCGGTGACGATCGAGCTGCTGCTCAACGGCCCGACCATCGAGCGCGTCGCCCTGCCCTACAAGCAGGCGCTGGCGCGCCTCGGCATCACGCTCAACGTCCGCTCGGTCGATTCCAGCCAGTTCGTGACCCGCGTGCGCTCGCGCGATTTCGACATGGTCTATACCGGCTGGGGCCAGAGCAATTCGCCCGGCAACGAACAGCTGTCCTTCTGGGGCTCCAAGGCCGCCGACAGCGCAGCATCGCAAAACTACGCCGGCATCAAGGACCCGGCGGTGGACGCGATCATCAACCACATCCTCTACGCCAAGGACCGCGAGGAACAGGTGGCGGCGGTGCATGCACTCGACCGGGTGATGATGGCCGAGCAATACGTCATCCCGAGCTATACCGGCCTCACCGACCGCATTGCCTACTGGAACCGCTTCGGCCACCCCGATTTCAAGAAGCTGAAATTCGACCTCGGCATCCCGACCACATGGTGGTGGGACGCGGAGGCGGCGGCCAAGACGGGAGGCGCGCAGTGAGGCGGGGCCCGAGCGGCCTCACCCGCCGCGGCGTGCTGGCCGCGGGCAGCGCGGCGCTCGCCGCCCCCTTGCTCCCCCCCTTCGCCTGGGCCGCCGGCAGGACCGGCCTGCACGGGCTGTCGGTCTTCGGCGAGCTGAAATACCCCGCCGATTTCAAGCAGTTCGACTATGTGACCGCGGACGCGCCGAAGGGCGGGCGGATGAACTTCGCGCCGCCCACCTGGCTCTACAATCAGTCGACGGAGACCTTCAACACGCTCAATTCGTTCGTGCGTACCGGCGACGCGCCGCCGCGCATGGAGCTGACCTTCGACACGCTGATGGCATCGGCGGCCGACGAACCGGACGCGGTTTACGGCCTGGTGGCCGAGAGCGTGGACGTGTCGGACGACACCAACACGTTCACCTTCCATCTGCGGCCGCAGGCGCGCTTTCACGACGGAACGCCGCTGACCGCCGAGGACGCCGCCTTCTCGCTGATGCTGCTCAAGGAGAAGGGCCACCCCCAGATCCTGCAATCGATCCGGACGATGATCGCGGCGACGGCGGACGACGACCACACGCTGACGGTGCGGCTTTCAGGCGAACAGACCCGCTTCACCATCCTGACCATCGTCGGCCTGCCGATCTTCGCCAAGGCCTACTACACCGCGCCACCCGTTCGATTCCTCGACACTCGACGTGCCGACCGGGTCCGGCCCCTACCGGGTCGGCACTTCCGATGCACCGCGCTATATCGAATATGAGCGGGTGGCCGACTATTGGGGCGCGGACCTGCCGGTCAATGTCGGCCAGAACAATTTCGACCGGATCAGGATCGATTTCTTTACCCAGCGCGAACCGGCGTTTCAGGCCTTCACCAAGGGCAATATCACCTTCCGCGAGGAATTCACCTCGCTGACCTGGGCGACGGGCTACGACTTCCCGGCGCTGAAGGAGGGCAAGGTCAAGAAGTCCGAGCAGTTTCCCGAGGAGCGGCGGCCGGACCTCTACGGACTTGCCTTCAACACGCGCCGGCCAAAGCTTGCCGATCCGCGCACCCGGCTCGGACTGGCGCTCGCCTTCGACTTCGAGTGGGCCAACAAGAACCTGTTCTTCGAAAGCTATCGGCGCTCCTCCTCCTATTTCGAGACGTCGGATTTCCAGGCGACCGGCAAACCGTCGGCAGAGGAGCTGGCGCTGCTCGAACCCTTCCGCTCGCAACTCGCGCCAGAGGTGTTCGGCGAGGCCTATGTGCCGCCGAAGACGGACGGCTCCGGCCGCGACCGCGCGATGCTGAAGCGCGCCTCCGACCTGTTCGCGGCAGCCGGCTGGCAGCAGGGAAAATCGGGGCTGGTCGACGAGCGCGGCGCGCCGCTTTCGCTGGAACTGCTGACCAACTCGCAGGCGATCGTCCGCGTGCTCTCGCCCTATGTGCGCACGCTCACCAGCCTCGGCGTGGCCGCGACCCTGCGCCAGGTCGACCCTGTCCAGTACAGCACCCGGCAGCAGGAATTCGATTTCGATGCGATCCTCATCCACTTCCTGCTGACGCCGACGCCGCTGGAGGAACCGCCGCAGTTCTTCGGCTCCAAGGACGCCGATGCACCCGGCGGCTACAATTTCTCCGGCATCAAGGACCCGGTGATCGACAAGCTGATCGCGCGCCTGCCGTCGATCGATTCGCGCGAGGCGCTGGTCGTGCTGGTGCGCGCCATCGACCGCATCCTGCGCGCCGGCCAGTACTGGATGCCGGCATGGTACCTGCCGAACCATCGCCTGGCCTTCTGGGACCTGTTCGGCTGGCCGGAGACGAAGCCGGACTATGCCTTCAACCCGGAAACGACCTGGTGGTACGACGCCGACAAGGCGGCGGCGATCGGCTATAGCGGGTAGGACGCGATGGGCGCCTATATCCTCCGCCGTATCCTGCTGATCATCCCGACCCTCGTCGGCATCATGGCGATCAGCTTCGCCGTGGTGCAGTTCGCGCCGGGCGGGCCGATCGAGCGCATCATCGCGCAATTGCAGGGCACCGACGTCTCGGCGACCTCGCGCATCACCGGCGGCGGCGGCGATTTCGCCGGCACCGGCGACAGCCAGGGCGGCGGCGGCGACGAGGTGACCTCCAAATATCGCGGCGCCCAGGGGCTCGATCCGGAATTCATCAAGTCGCTGGAGAAGCAGTTCGGCTTCGACAAGCCGCCGCTGGAACGCTTCGGCCTGATGCTGTGGAACTATTCCCGCTTCCAGTTCGGCGAAAGCTACTTCCGCGACATCAGCGTGCTCAAGCTGATCGGCGAGAAGCTGCCCGTGTCGATCTCGCTCGGCCTGTGGATGACGCTCCTGTCCTACGCCATCTCGATCCCGCTCGGCATCCGCAAGGCGGTCAGGGACGGCTCACGTTTCGACGTGTGGACGAGCGGGGTGATCGTGGTCGGCTACGCCATCCCCGGCTTCCTGTTCGCCATCCTGCTGATCATCCTGTTCGCCGGCGGCTCCTTCCTCGACCTGTTTCCGCTGCGGGGCCTCATCTCCGACAACTGGGCGAGCCTGCCCTGGCCGCAGAAGATCCTCGACTATTTCTGGCATCTGGCGCTGCCGCTGACCGCCATGGCGCTGTCGGCCTTCGCCACCACGACGCTCTTGACCAAGAACTCGTTCCTCGACGAGATCCGCAAGCAATACGTGATGACGGCGCGCGCCAAGGGACTGACCGAGCGGCCAGGTGCTCTACGGCCACGTCTTCCGCAACGCCATGCTGATCGTCATCGCCGGCTTCCCCGGCGCCTTCATCAGCGCCTTCTTCACCGGCTCGCTGCTGATCGAGACGATCTTCTCGCTCGACGGGCTCGGCCTGCTCTCCTTCGAATCGGTGCTCAACCGCGACTATCCGGTGGTCTTCGCCACGCTCTACATCTTCTCGCTGATGGGGCTGGCGGTGAACCTGATCTCCGACCTCACCTACACCTGGATCGATCCCAGGATCGATTTCGAGACGCGCGAGGTGTGATTGGACACCAAGCTCGAGGAAAAGCTCGAACGGTCGGGCTATGAGACGATCGAGCCGCTGCCCGGCGAGGAACAGCCGCCGCCCAAGCGGCTGTTCACGCTGTCGCCGATCAACCGCCGCCGGCTGGAGAACTTCAAGAGCAACCGGCGCGGCTACTGGTCGTTGTGGATCTTCCTCGTGCTGTTCGGCCTGTCGCTCGCCGCCAATGTGATCGCCAACGACCGGCCGTTGATCGTCTCCTACAAGGGCGAGATCCTGTTCCCGGTGGTCGCCGACTATCCGGAATCGAAGTTCGGCGGCTTCCTGGCGACCACCAACTATCGCGACCCCTTCGTGCAGAAGGAGATCGACGCCAACGGCTGGATGGTGTGGCCGCCGATCCGCTATTCCTACGACACGGTCAACAACGAGATTCCGACGCCGGCGCCGGCGGCGCCGTGGTGGACGATGTCGCTGGAAAAGCGCTGCGCCGCCTACCGCAAGGCGTCGACGACCCCAACTGCACGATCGGCAACTGGAACTGGCTGGGCACCGACGACCAGGCGCGCGACGTGGTGGCGCGGCTGATCTACGGCTTCCGCATCTCGGTCGAGTTCGGGCTGATGCTGGCCATCATCTCGTCGCTGATCGGCGTGATGGCGGGCGCCGTGCAGGGCTATTTCGGCGGCTGGGTCGACCTCGGCTTCCAGCGCTTCATCGAGATCTGGACGGCGATCCCCTCGCTCTACCTGCTGCTCATCATCTCCTCGGTGATCGCGCCGAGCTTCTGGGTGCTGCTCGGCATTCTGCTCTTGTTCTCCTGGGTGGCGCTGGTCGGCGTGGTGCGCGCCGAGTTCCTGCGCGGGCGCAACTTCGAATATGTCAACGCGGCGCGGGCGCTCGGCGTCGGCAATCTCACCATCATGTTCCGCCACCTGCTGCCCAACGCCATGGTGGCGACGCTGACCTTCCTGCCCTTCATCCTCAACGGCTCGATCACGACGCTGACCTCGCTCGACTTCCTCGGCTTCGGCCTGCCGCCGGGCTCGCCGTCGCTGGGCGAACTGCTGGCGCAGGGCAAGGACAACATCCACGCGCCGTGGCTCGGCCTCACCGGCTTCTTCGTCATCTCGCTGATGCTGTCGCTGCTGATCTTCGTCGGCGAGGCGGTGCGCGACGCATTCGACCCAAGGAAGACCTTCGCATGAGGATCGCCCGGATCGCCCTCGCCGCCCTGTTGCTGCTTCTCCGCCGCGCCGGCGCTGGCCGCCGACGACCGCGAGCGTGCGGCACCGCACCGGAGAACTGGTCCGGCACCTGGGGGCTCGACGTCGAGGCCTCCTCGGCGGCGCTGGCGCGCGACGGCTGGAAGTTCCTCGCCATGTCGACGCTGTCGTGGCCGGACGGGCGCCAGGCGGTGGTGACGATGTGGATGAGCCAGCTCGGCGATTTCGCCCGCTGCTTCGACTATTTCGACGCGCAGATGGTGCAGGCCGGCGGCAAATGCGAACGATCGGGGACGGGGCTGTGAGCGACGAACCCCTGCTCTCGGTCAAGGATCTCGGCGTCGCCTTCAGCCAGGGCGGCACGACGACCATGGCGGTCGAGGGCGCCACGTTCGACATCGCCAAGGGCGAGACCATGGCGCTGGTCGGCGAGAGCCGGCTCGGGCAAGTCGGTGACGGCGCTCTCGGTGATGCGGCTGCTGCCTGGCTCGGCGAGCCACCCGGCCGGCGACCATCCATTTCAAGGGCAAGGACCTGCTCGCGGCGAACGACAAGGAGCTGCGCGCCGTGCGCGGCGGCGAGATCGGCATCATCTTCCAGGAGCCGATGACCTCGCTCAACCCGCTGCACACCATCGAGCGGCAGGTGGGCGAGGTGCTGAAGGTGCATCGCGGCCTGCACGAGACGGCGGCCAGGGCGCGCAGCGCTGGAGCTGCTCGAGCAGGTCGGCATCCGCGACGCGGAGAGCCGGCTCGGCGCCTATCCGCACCAGCTTTCCGGCGGCCAGCGCCAGCGCGTGATGATCGCCATGGCGCTGGCCAACGAGCCCGACCTGTTGATCGCCGACGAGCCGACGACGGCGCTCGACGTGACCGTGCAGGCGCAGATCCTGAAGCTGCTCGCCGACCTGCAGAAGCAGACCGGCATGGCGATGCTGTTCATCACCCACGACCTCGGCATCGTGCGCCGCTTCGCAACCCAGGTCTGCGTGATGACCGGCGGCCACATCGTCGAGCAGGGACGGACCGAGGACATCTTCGCCAATCCGCAGCACGCCTATACCCGCCATCTGCTGGCGGCCGAGCCGAAGGGCGACCCGCCGCACCCGGACGCGCAGGCGCCGGTGGTGATGGAGGCCGACAAGCTGAAGGTGTGGTTCCCGATCAGGCGCGGCTTCCTGCGCAAGACCATCGGCCACATCAAGGCGGTGGACGGCATCGACGTGACGGTCAGGCGCGGACAGACGCTGGGCGTGGTCGGCGAATCGGGTTCCGGCAAGACGACGCTCGGCCTGGCGCTGATGCGGCTGATCTCGTCGGAGGGGCGCATCGCCTTCCTCGGCCAGGGGATCGACGGGCGCAGCTTCAAGGCAGATGCGGCCGCTGCGGCGCGCCATGCAGATCGTCTTCCAGGACCCCTACGGCTCGCTCAGCCCGCGCATGTCGATAGCCGACATCGTCGGCGAGGGGCTGAAGCTCCATGCCGCCAATCTGTCGCCGGCCGAGCGCGACCGGCGCGTCGCCGCGGCGCTGGAGGAGGTCGGCCTCGACGCAGCGACGCGCAACCGCTACCCGCACGAATTCTCCGGCGGCCAGCGCCAGCGCATCGCGGTCGCCCGCGCCATGGTGCTGGAGCCGGAATTCGTCATGCTCGACGAGCCGACCTCGGCGCTCGACATGAGCGTGCAGGCGCAGGTGGTCGACCTGTTGCGCGAGCTGCAGCGGCGGCGCGACCTCGCCTATCTGTTCATCAGCCACGACCTCAAGGTGGTGCGGGCGCTCGCCAACGACATCCTGGTGATGCGCGCCGGCGTGGTGGTCGAGCAGGGCCACGCCCAGCACGTCTTCGACAATCCCAAGACCGACTACACGCGGGCGCTGATGGCGGCGGCCTTCGACATCGCGGCGGCGCCGGAAGGCGTGGTGGCGCAGTAGAGGCAGATGTTGGCATCGTGTTCGCCGCCGCCCCTGAGCCTGCTCCATGAGCATGTGGCGCCATGAGCAAGCCGGCAATCCTCTTCGCCATCACCGTCTGGGACCCGGCGCCCTGGGTGGAAGCGGTGCGTGCCGGCGACCCGGAGCGGCCCGTCCATCTGTGGCCCGATCTGCCCGACCCCGCTTCCATCGCCTATGCGCTGGTGTGGAAGCCGCCGGCCGGCGCGCTGGCCGGCCTCACCAACCTCAAGGCGATCTTCTCGCTCGGCGCCGGGGTGGATCACCTGATCTTCCAAAACGACCTGCCGGACGTGCCGATCCGGCGCGTGGTCGATCCGGATCTCACCGAGCGCATGACGGAATGGGTGGTGCTGCAGGTGCTCCTCCACCATCGCCGGCAGCGGCTCTACGACCGCCAGCAGCGGGAACGGGTGTGGAAGGAGCGGCGGCAGCCGGCGGCGCACGAGGTGCGTGTCGGAATCATGGGGATGGGCGTGCTCGGGCAAGCCGCGGCCACGGCGCTCGCGGCCTTGAGCTTCCGCGTCGCCGGCTGGAGCCGGAGCGGATCGTCGCTGGCCGGTGTCGAGAGCTTTGCCGGGGCGGGCGAACTCGATGCCTTCCTCAAGCGCACCGACATCCTCGTCTGCCTGCTGCCGCTCACCGGCGAGACGCGCGGCATTCTCTCGGGCCCGCTGTTCGCAAAGCTCGCCCATGACGGCCCGCAGGGCATGCCGGTGCTGATCAATGCCGGGCGCGGCGGTTTGCAGGTGGAGGCGGATATCGTCGCGGCGCTGGAGACAGGCGTGCTCGGCGGCGCCAGCCTCGACGTGTTCGAGACGCGAGCCGCTCGACCGGACAAGCCCGCTCTGGGGCATGGACAATGTGGTGATCACGCCGCACTGCGGCCGCGGCCAGCGCGGCTTCGGCGCTCATGCCGGCCATTCTGAAGCAGATCGCGGACTTCGAGGCGGGCGGGCCGCTGACGAATGTGGTCGACCGCGAGGCTGGGTACTAGAGACGGAGGCGTCTGCAGGTTCACCTCTCCTCACCTGGGAGAGGGGGACGAATACGGACGCGCCCTTCCCTCGCCGGATCACCGCTCTCCGCTGGCCAGCCAATCGGTTGTGGCCGGCTCGGTCGACGTAGCGCTCCGACGTTCCTGTCCCGCGGTATAGTGCGGCATGTCCCGTACAGCCTTCTCAAAGGCTGCGCGGATTTCGGTCTGGCTGAAATTCCGATCCCAGAGTTCGGTCATCAAGGTGCTGATGATGAGTTCGAGCGGCGCAACCTCCTCGTAGGGATTGTCCGTCGCTAGGACAGCGCATCGTAGTCCGAAATCGTAGGCAGCGTCGGTGCACCGCCCCTCCCACGGGACCTCGGACTCGCTCATGACATCGTTTCCTCTTCAAGGGTGCAGACGGCGGACAGTGGTGACGGCGCCGATGCGGGCGAGCGCGTCGGCAAGCGGCTCGATGACCACCGCCATCTGGAAGCCGCTGGCGTGAACCATGTATTCGCCGTCGATCATGATGCCGACATGGCCGCCCCAGAAGACCAGATCGCCCCGGTGGCGGGTGGCGCCCTCGACCGGCTCGCCGATCATCGTCGCCTGCAGATCGGTGTCGCGCGGCGCCGTGTGGCCGGCGGCCATCAGGGAGAGCTGCACGAGGCCGGAGCAATCGAGCCCGATGCTGGTGCGCCCGCCCCAGAGATAGGGCGTGCCGAGGAAGCGCTCGGCGACGGCGACGAAATCCGCCTCCGGCGGCGCATCGACCGGCACGACATGGGCGGCGACGACGGCGCCGGCATCCGCCGGCGAGCAGCCGGTAGAGCGTGCCGCGCGTCTCGGCCTCGCCGGCGAGCGCCAGGCGGCTGCCGAGCGACAGGCAGTCGCGGGCCGGCAGCTTCAGGTCGGGGCCGGGATAGAGAAAGGTGCGGAGCGCGGTGACGCGGTGGGTCGGCTCCGGCGCGTCGGCGACCAGCGCGTCAGTGGGCAGGTAGCCGACATAGGAATCGGTTTCGAGCTGGCCCCACGACCAGCCCTCGGCGGCGTCCTCGAAGACGATGAAGGTCTCGCCGAAAAGCGCCTCGCTTTCCAGCCCGGCGTCCGGCCTCGGCTGGCGCCGGATCGGCGCCGCCGCGGCAGCGACCCGGCGCGGCGCGCCTTCGACAAAGCGCGCGGCTTCGACACTGCCCTTCAGACGGATATCGGCGAGGTCCGGGCGAAAGGCGTGGAGACGGGGATCGAGGTCGGTCATGGCAAACGATCATACTCCGCTTGATCCCCTCCCGGCCTCCCCTTTTCAAGGGGAGGAGACCGCGCGGCGAATGCCGGCGCTTGTTCACGGCGCTCCGTGACGGTGCGATGGATCACCTCCACCACTCCGCCGCAGACGCTTGGCCCGTTCGGTCTTCTGTCTCGTTCGGTCGAAACGCCGATTGTCCGCTGTCACGGCGGCAGGTGGCGGTAGCGGGCGATGATGGCGTCGCCCAGGCGCTCCACCGCCAGCGCCCCCTCAAGCGTGCGCTGGACGAGAACGTTGCGGCGGTCGGCCTCGTCGCGGCGGCGGGTGAGGAGCCCGAGGCGCCCCATGGTGTCGAGCGCGCGGGTGACGACCGGCTTGGTGACGCCGAGCTTGGCGGCAAGGCCGCGCACGGTGTGCGGCGGCGGCTCAAGATAGACGGTGAGCAGCACGGCCATCTGGCGCGTGGTCAGATCCTGCTCGCCGTCGCGAACCAGATCGAAGATCACGTCGTGCCACAGGTGCAATGCCTGACTCGGCCGGAACTCGGCTGGCATGGTGTTGCCTACTCCCCCCGTCGCGACCAAGATCGTTACGGACCCGTATTAACCTGACGGGGGTTGGCGGCAGATTCAAGCGCGCTTCGCCAACGCGGTTAAGCGCCATGCTTAAGGCGGACGTTCCGCAAAGCCGGCGTTGGCGTCTGGAAGAGCAAGTGTCAGCGCGGACCTTGCTCCTTGAGAAGGGCGTAGAGGGCGCGGATGAGCTGGGCCTCGCCGCCCTCCGGCCTGCCCGGACCGGCCTTCGGATTCCAGGCGAAGATATCGCCGTGGAGCCAGCGCTGGCCCTCGGGCACGAAGCACGCGAGGAAGAGCGCGGCGGTGATCGAGCCGGCATGGCCACCGGTGCCGGCATTGTTGATGTCGGCGATGCGGGACTCGATCATGGCGCGATAAGGCGCCCAGAGCGGCATGCGCCAGAGCGGATCGGCGACGGCCGCGGCGTGGGCGGCAAGCGAAGCGGCAAGCGCATCGTCACGGGTGTAGAAGGGCACCACCTCGGGCCCCAACGCGACGCGGGCGGCGCCGGTCAGCGTGGCGAGATCGACGATGAGATCGGGCTCGTCCTCGCTGGCCAGCGCCAGCGCATCGGCCAGAACCAGACGGCCTTCGGCATCGGTGTTGCCGATCTCTATCGCGAGGCCGTTGCGCGCGGTGAAGACGTCGCCGGGGCGGAAGGCGGCGCCGGCAATGGCGTTCTCCACCGCCGGGATGAGCACGCGCAGGCGGACGGGCAGGCCAGCGTCCATGATCATGTGGGCGAGGCCCAGAACACTGGCGGCGCCGCCCATGTCCTTCTTCATCAAGAGCATGCCGGCGGCCGGCTTGATATCGAGGCCGCCGGAGTCAAAGCACACACCCTTGCCGACCAGCGTCAGCGACGGCGCCTCCGGATCGCCCCAGGTGAGGTCGATCAGGCGCGGCGCACGCTCGGGCGTAGCGGCGGCGCCGACGGCGTGGATCAGCGGGAAATTGTCGGCGAGAAGGCCCTCGCCGACGATCACGGAAAAGACGGCGCCGTGGCGCATGGCAAGATCGCGGGCGGCTTCGGCAAGCTCCGCCGGCCCGAGATCGTTGGGCGCGGTGTTGACGAGATCGCGCGCCAGGAAGACGCCGTCGGCGATGCGCGTGACCTCGGCGGCGTCGATGCCGGCCGGCAGGACAAGGCGGCGCGGCGCGGCCGGGCTGGCGCGATAGCGGGTGAAGCGATAGGCGCCGAGCGCCCAGGCGAGGCTGGCCTGCGCCGGATCGGCAAAGCCGGATTCCAGACGATAGGTGCCGGCGGGCAGGTTCACCGGCAGCTTGCCGGCGAGAAGCGACGGCCCCTCCTCGCCCGCACCGAGGCCGAAGAGGACGGCGGCCGCGCCGCCATCGGCGCCCGGCACCAGACAGACCTCGCCGGATGCGGCGGTGAAGCCGGCGGCAGCGGCCCATTCGGCGGCACGGGGGACAGGCGTTTCCGCAGCGAGGCCGGCGCTGGTGACGGCATGGACCGGAACCGCCGGGTCGCCACTGTCGGCGGGAAGCAGGCAATCGGGCACGGGAAGACCTCCGGGCGGCATGGGCGCTGCGGCCATCATGGCGGGGCGGCGACGGCGCCACAATGGCACGGAATGCGGCGCGGCCGGGCCGCGTATTAACCATGCATTAGGGTTAACAGAATATTGCTTGGGCAGGTTTGGTGGAGCCTGCCGAAATGACTGTGACTGCGCGTTCCCTCCCCTTTCTCAAGCGCCGCCTGATCCATGGTGCGCTGGCCGCGCCGCTGTGCCTGATGCTGGCGCTTGCCGGCTGCGCCTCGGCCAACAAGGTGGACACGACCACCACCGGCTCGATCGCCCAGCCGAGGACGCAGGCCGAATACCAGAAGGCGGTGGACTACTGGGGCGCGAAATACACCGCCAACCCGAAGAACCGCGAGATCGACCTCAACTATGCGACGGCCCTGCGCCACACCGGCCGCGGCAACCAGGCGGTGGCGGTGTTGCAGAAGGCGGCGATCTACTTCCCCGACGACCGCGAGGTGCTGGCCGAATACGGCAAGGCACTGGCTTCGGCGGGCAGCTACGACAAGGCGCTCGACGCCATCCGCCGGGCCGAGACGCCGGACAATCCGAACTGGCAGCTGATTTCGGCGGAAGCAGCGATCCTCGACCAGATGGGCAATCACGGCGAAGCGCGCAATCTCTATGCGCAGGCGCTGAAATATGCCCCGAACGAGGCGTCGATCCTGTCCAATTACGGCATGAGCTACGTGCTGACCGGCGAACTGCCGCATGCCGAGAAGCTCCTGCGCCAGGCGATGGCGCAGCCCAATGCGGACAGCCGCGTGCGCCAGAACCTGGCGCTGGTGGTCGGCCTGCAAGGCCGCTTCGCCGAAGCCGAGAAGATCGCCAGCGCCGATATCTCGCCGGAACAGGCGAAGGCGAACGTCGCCTATCTCCGCCAGATGCTTGCCCAGCGCGACACCTGGCAGGCGCTGAAGACGACCGGCCAGGGCCAGACGAGCGCGCCCAGCGGCTGAGGCGGCCTGCGCCGGCAGCCCGTCATCTCGCAGACGAAGCCTAAACCTGACCGCCCATGGCCCCTAGGGGTTCAGGCGCCGTTCGACGATGGTCTGTCCGTCCTCCAGGGTGCGGCCGAAGAAATCGAGATAGAGCACCTGCGGAACGAGAATGATCGGCTGGCGCCATGTGACATAGACGCAAACCAGTTGCGCCGGCTTGCCGGAGATCGTCATGAGGGCCTGGACCTTGCCGTCCTCGGTGTGGTGGATCAGCACCGGGATGTTCGGATAGGCGTTGAGCCGGGCGACATAGTCGCCGGGACGATCCTGCGCCGGCGTGAGCTGCACGCCGAAAGCGAGGCTGCGCTGGAGGAAGGACAGCTCGCGCTTGTCGCCGCCCGCCTCATACCAGCGCCAATAGACCGCGACCGGATCGGCGGTATCGACGGTGCCGTCCGCCAGCCGGTTGACGGCGTAGACGATGGTGTTGGTGTTGTCCGAACGCTGAAGATAGAAGACCAGGTTCTCGTCCTGGGGCGCGGGATAGCGCGGATCGTCGGAGCAGAAAGACTGTTCCGCCGCCGCCGGACCGGCGAACGCCAGAGACAGGAGACCTGCCAGGACAAATTCGCGAAACATAACCAAGAGCTTGGTCCTCGGTTTCGGCAGACCGGCTACAGGGCCGCTATCCTGTCAGCGCCATATGTCGATGTCGAGGCAGCGCCCTAGAGACAGCGACGAATGGCCGGCAGCGCGTCGGCTGCCGCCGCGCGGCCTTCGGCGATCGCCGCCCCCGCGCGGTGGAAATCCATGAGGCCGAAGTCGCGCAGACGCGGCACCACCGTGACATGCGGCGGCTCGCCGGCGAGGCGGGCACGGGTGATGTGGTCCTGCATGATGTCGATGGCACCGGCGAGCACGTCGAGATAGCCGGGGGCGCCGCTTTGCGCGAGCAGGCGCGGCGCGATCTGCATGAGCTGGTCGCCGAGCGCCGCCGGCAGCTGGGCGAGCGTACGGGCGAAGGACTCCGGCGTCGTGCGCTCCTGCGGGTGAGTGGCGGCGACCGGCTCGTCCTTTCTCCAGCGGCCGAGCTGCTCGCCGTTGAGGTTGACGGCGACGATGACGTCGGCGCCGAGCGCGCGGCACAGCGAGACCGGAACGGGATTGACGAGACCACCGTCGAGCAGCCACTGGCCATGGTGGCGGACCGGGCTGAAGATGCCGGGGATGGCGATCGAGGCGCGCAGGGCATCGAGCACCGGGCCGGACTGGAACCAGAACTCGCGACCGGTGGCGAGATCCGTGGCGACGGCCGCGAAGGGCCTGGCCAGATCCTCGATGGTGCCGGTGACGCCGAGGCCGCGGAGGAACTTGATCACCGCCTTGCCGTCGATCAGCCCGCCGCCGGAAAGTCCGACATCCATCATGCCGAGGACCTGCCGCCAGGTGGCGGCCTCGCCCCATTCACGCAGCTTGTCGAGCTTGCCGGCGAGATAGGCGGCGCCGACCAGCGCGCCGACCGAGGTGCCGCAGACGATGTCGGGCTCGATGCCGGCCTCGACCAGGGTCTCGATGACGCCGATATGCGACCAGCCGCGCGCCGAGCCGCTGCCAAGGGCAAGGCCTAAGCGTGGGCGTGTCATGACCGGACCCCTTTCTGGACGACGCTGCCAGCGCCCCCTGCCCGGCCGCACCCCGGTCAGTGGGTGGGGACGTTGGCGTGGACGAGCTGGATCGCCGCCGGGCCGAGGATCACCGCCATCAGCACCGGCAGGAAGAAGAGGATCATCGGCACGGTGAGCTTGGGCGGCAGGGCGGCGGCCTTCTTCTCGGCATCGTTCATGCGCTGGTCGCGGTTCTCCTGGGCGAGCACGCGCAGCGCATTGCCGAGCGGCGTGCCGTAACGCTCCGCCTGGATGAGGCTGGTCATCACCGAGCGCACGGTCTCCAGTCCGGTGCGCTGGCTGAGATTCTCGAAGGCCTGGCGGCGCTCGGGCAGGTAGGAAAGCTCGGCGGTGGAGAGCGTCAGCTCCTCGGCCAGTTCCACCGACTGCTGGCCGATTTCCTCGGCAACCCGGCGGAAGGCCGCCTCCAGCGACATGCCGGCCTCGACGCAGATGAGCATCAGGTCGAGCGCGTCCGGCCAGGCGCGCTTGATGGAGAGCTGGCGCTTGGAGACGGTGTTGGAGATGTAGAGGTTGGGCGCGTAGAAACCGACATAGGCAATGACCATGACGATGATGAACTTGATGCCCGCCGGCTGGGTCAGCTTGGCGACGAAGAAGATGTAAAAGAAGGCCAGAGCGAAGAAGAGCAGCGGCAGGGTGGCGCGGGCGAACAGGAAGACGACCAGCGGCGCCTGACCGCGGAAGCCGGCCATGCGCAGCCTGGCGACGGTCTTGTCGTCGGCGAGCGCCTTGCGCAGATTGAAGCGGTCGACGACGCGCTGCATGTAGGGCCTGGCGGACTCGCGGCGCAGATTGGCGCGGCTGGCCTCCGCGGCGAGACGGGCACGCTCGCGGGCGCGGATCTGTTCGCGCTCGACCGCGACGCTCTTGATGCGGTTGGCAAGGTTGTCGCGCTCGAACAGCGGCTGCACCAGGCTGTAGGCAGTGGCGAAGACGGCCAGTGCCGCAAAGATCGCGACCAGCGTCTGCGGGGTGGTCATGACGTCGTAGAGGAGTTGCAGCACCGGCGTCCCCCGTCAGAAATCGAAACGGATCATCTTGCGCATGACCATGATGCCGGTGAACATCCACGCGGCGGAACAGCCGAGGATGACGTGGCCGACCGGGTCGGTGAAGAGCAGGATGATGTATTTCGGGCTGGTCAGATAGACCAGCCCCATGACGACCACCGGCAGGGCGCCGATGATCACGGCGGAGGCCTTGGCCTCCATGCTCATGGCGGCGATCTTGCCCTTCATCTTGCGCCGCTCGCGCAGCACGCGCGACAGGTTGCCGAGCGCTTCCGCCAGGTTGCCGCCGGCGCGCTGCTGGATGGAGACGACAATGGCGAAGAAGTTGGCCTCCGGCACCGGCACGCGCTCGGGCAGCTTGCCGACGGCGTCGCCAAGCGTGAGGCCGAGCGCCTGGGTCTCGGAGATGTGGCGGAACTCCGACTTGACCGGCTCGGCCGCCTCGTTGGCGATGATCTTGATGCAGTCGTTGAGCGGCAGGCCGGCCTTGACGCCGCGCACGATGACATCCATGGCGTTGGCGAATTCATCGACGAACTGGCTCATGCGGCGCTTGCGCAGGAAATTCACCGCCCAGCGCGGCAAGCCGAGAAGGCCGGCGACGGCGACAGCGGCGGCGATGTAGATCGGCGCGCCCATGAGCCAGGCAACGGCATAGGCGACCAGCCCGACGGCGAAGCTGATGAGGATGAAGGTGCGGCGCGACCAGTGCAGCCCGGCCTGCTCCATGCGCAGCGCCAGCGGCGGCGACTTGCCGTGCCTGGCCCGCGCCTTCTCGCGCTGCTCAACCTCCTTCAGCGTATCCTGGATCGACTTGCGGCGCTTGGCCGGGTCGGCAACGGCCTCTTGCGGCGCCACGATGCGGCCGGTGCCCTGAATGGCGCCGATGCGGCGCGCGGTGGTGTTTTCCTTCTGGATGCGCTCGTAGAGCAGGGCATAGGTGAGCCCGCCGGCGCTCAAGGTCGCCAGGCCGCCGATGGCGATCAGCATGAGGGGAGACATCAGCGCCCCTGACCGGCCGCATCCGGCGCGGCAGCGTTGGCGGAATCGAGCGCCGCGGCGAGGCGGACGTCCTCGTTGAAGTAGTGGGCGCGCTCCCAGAACTTGGGCCGGCCGATGCCGGTCGAGCGATGATGCCCGTTGATACGGCCGTTCTGGTCCTCGCCGACGATGTCGAAGACGAAGATATCCTGGGTGGTGATGACCTCGCCTTCGGTGCCGATTACCTCGGTGATGTTGGTGATGCGCCGCGAGCCGTCGCGCAGGCGCTCGACCTGGAGGATGACGTCGATCGAGGCCGCGATCATCTCGCGGATGGTCTTGGCCGGCAGCGAGAAGCCGCCCATGGTGATCATGGATTCGAGGCGCGACAGGGCCTCGCGCGGGCTGTTGGCGTGGAGCGTGCCCATCGAGCCGTCGTGGCCGGTGTTCATCGCCTGCAACAGATCGAACGCCTCGGGTCCGCGCACCTCGCCGACGATGATGCGCTCGGGACGCATACGCAGGCAGTTCTTGACCAGGTCGCGCATGGTGATCTCGCCCTCGCCCTCGATATTGGGCGGACGGGTCTCGAGACGCACGACGTGCGGCTGCTGGAGCTGCAATTCGGCCGCATCCTCGCAGGTGATGATGCGCTCGTCGTGCTCGATGTAGCGGGTCAGGCAGTTCAACAGCGTCGTCTTGCCCGAACCGGTGCCGCCGGAGACCAGCACGTTGCAGCGCGAGCGGGCGACGACCTCGAGAATGGTCGCCCCGTCGCGCGTGATGGTGCCGAACCTGACCAGCTGGTCGAGGGTGAGCTTCTCCTTCTTGAATTTGCGGATGGTGAGCGCCGGTCCGTCGATCGCCAGAGGCGGCGCAATGACGTTGACGCGGCTGCCGTCGGGCAGGCGGGCGTCGCAGATCGGGCTCGATTCGTCGACCCGGCGGCCGACCTGGCTGACGATGCGCTGGCAGATGTTCATCAGCTGCGAATTGTCGCGGAAACGGACGTTGGTCTCCTGAACCTTGCCGCCGACTTCGATGTAGGTGTTGAAGGCGCCGTTGACCATGATGTCGGAGATGTCGTCGCGGGCGAGCAACGGCTCGAGCGGCCCAAGGCCGAGAACGTCGTTGCAGATGTCCTCGAGCAGGTCCTCCTGCTCGGCGATCGACATCACGATGTTCTTCAGCGCGATGATGTCGTTGACGATGTCGCGGATTTCCTCGCGCGCCGATTCGACGTCGAGACGGGCGAGCTGCGACAGGTCGATGGTATCGATGAGGGCGGCGAAGACGGTCGACTTGATGTCGTAGAAGTTCTCCGAGCGGCGCACGCCGTCGCCGGAGGTGCGCCCGCGGGCCGGCGGCTCGGGAGCAGGGCGCGGCGGGGGCGACGGCGGCGGCGGCGGCGGCGGCGCCGCCTTGACCACCGGCTCGACTTCAGCGGGCGCCTCGTCGACAGGCGGGCGCACGACCGTCGCCGGCGTCAGCGGCGGTGCTTCCGTGCTTCCTGTCCCGCGCTTGCCGAACATGTAGGCTCCTCGTCAGGCGTTCTTCTTGCCGCGGAACTTGGCGATCAGCGGCCCCAGCGCGCTGCGCTTCTGGCGGCGCGGCTCGGCACGCCCGGTCACCGTGCGCGCCACCAGCTCGAACATGCCCGCTGTCGGGCTCTTGGGATCGGCCTCGGCGATCATCAGGCCGTTATTGGCGGCGTTGCCGAACAGCGGCGCATCGAAGGGGATGACCGCCGTCGGCGGCAGCTCCAGGGCCGAGGCGAAGTCCTCGACCTTGATCTCGGGGCGCTTGGCCATGCCCGCCTTGTTGATGATCAGGCGCGGCGGCGCGTCGGTGGTGCGGTTGTTGCGCAACAGATCGACCAGGTTCTTGGCGTTGCGCAGATTGGCGAGATCGGGCTCGACGGTGAGCACGATCTCGTCGGCGGCGAGCAGCGTGCGGCGCATCCAGCCCGTCCAGCTATGCGGCAGATCGAGGATCACGCCGGGAACGCTGGCCTGGGCGACGTCGATCATCTGTTCGAAGACGGTCTCGTCGAAATCGTAGGTGCGGTCGAGGGTGGCGGGCGCGGCGAGCAGCGAGACGTGGTCGGAGGCCTTGGCAAGCAGGCGCTCGAGGAAGTTGTCGTCGAGACGGTCGGGTGCGTTGACCGCCTCGGCAATGCCCTGGGTCGGATCCTGGTTGAAGTCGAGGCCGGCGGTGCCGAAGGCGAGGTCGAAATCGGCGATGACGACATCGCTCTCGAAGCAGCGCGCGATCGCCCAGGCGACATTGTGGGCGACGGTGGAGGAGCCGACGCCGCCCTTGCCGCCGACGAAGGCGATGCTGCGGCCGAGCGGCTGGGCGGAACGCTCGGCATAGAGATCGGAGATGGCGCGGATGACGCCCATCTTGTCGATGGGGGCGACCAGATATTCGCTGACGCCGCGCTGGATGAGGCCGCGATAGAGCTCGACGTCGTTGGTCTGGCCGATGACCACGACCTTGGTGCCGGGGTCGCAGACCTCGGCAAGGCGGTCGAGGTCGGCTTCCAGGCGGTCGCGCGGCGACTTCGATTCGACGAGGATCAGGTTGGGCGTGGCAGCCGCCTGATAGAACTCGGCGGCGGCACTGAGGCCGCCGGTGTGGACCTTGACGTGGGCGCGGGCCATGCGGCGATCGCCGGCCGCCGATTCGACGACGGCGGCAACATCGGGCGATTCGCAGAAGGCCTGCATGGAGATGCGCGGCACCGGCCGGACATCGGCGCTGAGGGCGGCCGGCGCCGGCTCGGCCGGCGGCTCGGGCACTTGATCCTGGAGGGCTAGGTCGCTCATTGGCCAATTCCCGTTGCCACGGAGCCGCCGCCTTCACGCGACAGGTCGGAACTGAAAGCCTGACCCTTGCGATACTTGTCGAGGACGGCGGCGCGACGCTGCGCGTCGGCCGGCGTGAGGCCGCGCGGATAGATGAGGTCGAGGGGGCTGGCCACCATGGCGGCAAGGTTCTGCTGGGTGGCGCAGCCGAAGGCGGCGTAGTGGCGGTTCTGACTGGTTTCGGTGACCTGGTCGGGCCACGGGCCGCAGGGCGCGGTGTGCGCGGAAACGCGGTTATAGGCGATGCGCACGGGCGCGTTGCGCTCCTCGGGGCCGGCGCGATAGACGCGGTACTGGATGGCACCGGGGCTGACGCCGGAGCGGCGCAGCACGTCTTCGACCTGGACCGCAATGGTGGCGGCGGCGACCTGGTTGGGCGAGCCGGAGGGCGCCACCACGGCGATCAGCGCGCTGCCGCTGTCGGCAAACGTCCTGCCGAAGCCGGCGACCGTCTGCTGAACCGCCTTGGGCAGGCGGGCGGCATCCTGGCCGACCGGCACATCCATGGTCTGCAGCAGTTCCTCCACCGCGATGGGATGATTGTGGCGATAATCGTCGGGAATGCCGCCGGTGACGAGCGTCTTGTCGGTCGAGGACGAGGTGCAGCCGGCGAGCGCGGCCATGAGACCACCGGCAACCACGAGAGCCGGCGAAGCCAGACGCGCCCGGCGACGGTGGAACTTGGACGACGCGGTGGTCATGAGGTGGCGCTCCGTTGCTGCCTGCTGGCGCTCATTGGATGATGAAGCCGTAGTTGCCCTGGTAGGTGCCGGCCGGCGCCTTGGCGCCCTGGGCGCCATAGACCCGGTTGATGTCGCCGAGGAGATTCGATTGGGCGTCGCTGGCGGTGCTGTAGCCGTCGGCGGGCCCGGCCAGCGCCGAACGGGCCACCGGCTTGACCAGGTAGGGCGTGATGATGATGACCAGCTCGGTCTCGTTGCGCTGGAAGTCGCGGCTGCGGAACAGCGGCCCCAGAATCGGCAGGTCGCCCAGTCCGGGGAACTTGCCGATCGACTGGCGGACGTTGTCCTGCAGCATGCCGCCCATGACCAGCGCGCCGCCGGAGGGCAGTTCGAGCGTGCTCTCGGCACGGCGCACCTTGAGGCCAGGAATGGTGAGGTCGTTGAGGGTGAAGGACCCGTCGGAGGTCAGCTCCGACACCTCGGTCTTGACCCTGATGCTGATGCGACCTTCGGAGAGCACCACCGGCGTGAAGCCGAGGGCAACGCCGAAGGGCTTGAATTCGACGGTGACGTTGCCCGACTGGTCCATGCCGGTGGGCACCGGGAACTCACCGCCGGCGAGGAAGGAGGCGGTCTCGCCCGAGATGGCGGTCAGCGTCGGCTCGGCCAGCGTCTTGATCATGCCGGTCTGCTCAAGCGCGCGCAGCGTCGCCGACAGGCTGTTGACGCCGTCGCTGTAGCCGAGCCTCAGGGCGTTGTTGGACAGCGCGCTGCCGTTGACGCCGAAGGGCGAGTTGCTGGTGCTGCACACGTTGGCCGCGGTGCAGGTGGAGAAGTTGCCGATGCTGATATTGCCGTTCATCTCGATGCCGAGCTGCTTGGCAATGCTGCGCTCGACCTCGGCGACGGTGACCTTGAGGTGGACCTGATCCTCGCCCTCGATGGTGAGCAGGTTGACCACCGAGGAGGTCGGCGCGGAGGAGCCCGAGGTGGAGTTGCTGAGGGTCACATTGATGCCGCCGTTGGAGCCGCCCGACGAGCTGGACGACGAGGAGGACTTCGAGCCCCCGCCGCCGGCATTGGCGCCGCCATTGGCGAAGATGTTGGCGATATCCTCGGCGCGGCGGGCATCGGCGGCGTTGCGCACCGTGCCGGAGAGCACGATGTTGTCGCTGATGATCTCCACCTTGACGTCGGAATTGGGAATCAGGCGGCGCAGCATCTCGGTCAGGCCGACCGTGTCGCGTTCGACTTCGAGATCGAGGAAGGCGACCTGATCGCCGGCGCGATCGAAGACGATGATGTTCGACTGACCGACGGCAACGCCGGTGATGTAGATGCGGCGGGCGGTGCGGATGACCGCATCGGCGATCGCCGGGTTCGAAACCAGGATGTCGCGGGCGTCGCGCGGCAGGTCGACGATGACCGACTTGTTGAGGCCGACCTTGACGGTGCGATGGGCGGCACCGGCCGCCATCATCGGCATGTCCTGGGCACGCGCCGGCGAGAGCGAGACGTCGGCTGCGCTGACGGCGACAAGCGCCAGTGCTGCCAGCACCACCCGACACAGGATTGCTTGCACCATCTTCGCAGTTCCCTGGTTGTAGCCCGCGCGTGTCATCGGTCAGCGAATACCCGTCACCTGTTTGGCGATGCCATCCTTGACCAGCGTGACCGTGCCTTCGCTGTTGGGACCGCCGATGAGATGCACGGCGTCGTTCTCGGCGTCGGATGGGCTCGAAGCGGAATCGGAGACGCTGCGCAGGGCGAGGTTCAGCCGGTCGCTCATCTGCTGGGCAACGGTGATGATCTGCGCCTGCTGCGGGGTCAGCTCGAGGGTCGCGGTGCGCCCGATAACGGTGTCGCCGCCGTCGCTGCCCTCCTTCTTGGGGGCCTTCTCGATCGTCTGGTCGATGGCCAGCACGCGCACATTGTTGAGGATCGTCTCGGTGGTGAATTCGGAACTGCTGCTGTCGGCGTTCTGGCCGTTCTTGCGGGTCATGATGACGTCGACGTGGTCGTTGGGCAGGATGAAGCCGCCGGCGCTGGTATCGGCCGCGATCCTGATGGCGACGGCGCGCTTGCCCTCCGGCAGGATCGCCGACATGAAGCCGCGATCGGAGCGGATGAGCTTGGCGTCGCTGATCGGCTCGCCGGCATAGAAGCCGGCGCGGACGATGGCGTCGATGACGGTCGCCTTGGATGTCTCAGTGCCACCGGTGATGAACTGGGGCGAGATGCTATCCTTCGGCCAGTCGCGCCAGGCGACATCGCCATCGGTGATCGTCGTGCCCATCGCCACGTCCTTGGTGGCGACCAGCACCTTCTCGGTATTCGTATCGACCTGCTTGACCGGCTCGGGCGCCGACTTGGGCGCCGGCGCGGTGAGGTTGAACGCCAGCACCATGGCGATCAGGCCAGCGGCGGCCGCGATACCCAGAACAGCAACACGGGAGAGCTTCATTTCACGCAAACCCTTTGAAGGCCGATCCCGACCGACTGCCGCCAGTTTCACGCAGCAATCGTGTACTTATGGTTAATCAGAGGTGTGGATTCTTGATTAACGAAAGCTTTCGAGGTCGGCAGTCCCAAGGGATCGCGCTCGCGGTTGAGCCCGGCCGGGGGTTTCTGGCGCCGGTCGCGACGGACACGACGGCGGCACCGACAATCCGCTAGCCGATCGCCATGTGCATCCAGATCGTGTGCGGATACGTGGCGAGCCCGGCGGCGGCCAGCGCGACCCCATATGGCACACCCGCCCTCTCATCGTGCAGCCGCTGGATCCACGGCTGGCGGATGATGAAGGCGGGCAAGACCGACCGCCGGAAAGTAAGCAGAAGCAAAGTCAGAACACCGCCGAAGATCGAGGCGATGGCGATGAACTCGATGGTGCTGGCCCAGCCCAGCCACAGCGCGGTGACGGAGGCGAGCTTGGCATCGCCGCCGCCGATCCAGCCGAAGGCAAAGCAGGAGAAAGCGACCGCCAGCACGGCGCCGCCCGCCGCCCAGTGCAGCCCGAAGGTGTGGAGGTCCATGCCGGCGAACGGCGAAAGCACAACGAAGGCCGCCACCAGGACCAGCGTCACCCGGTTGGAGATGGTCATGGTCATGAGATCGGAGATGGCGGCATAGGCCATGGCCAGTGGAAACACTGCAAAGAGGACCTGCTGGACAATCACTGCGGCCATTACCGCCTCCGCTTCGACTTTCACCAGAAAACTAACGGCCGATGATTAAGAGGGGCTTTAGCGGACCGTCGGCATGTTAACGATCCGGGCCCGCGCGGCGGCGGCAGGCGCGGCCATGCCGGACAGGCGGCGCGCGGAGGCAGAGGGCGCTATTTGAACTGGGCAGCGATGGCGCTGATCATGCCATTGAGCGACGTGCCAATGGTCGTGGCGGCCAATATCAGTGCAATGCTGATGACCGAACCGATTATGGCGTATTCGAGTGCGGTGCTGCCCGAACAGTCGCGCAGGAATCGAGCAACCGTGGCCGTCATGGCGGTTCCATTTCGCACTTTGTTGCGCGGCTCCAAAAACGAAGCCGCGCGCGCCTCGAAATCCGGCACGCGCGGCTCCTGAGGCCAAGCCAAGGCAATTTTGGTGGCGCCGCACTCGGGCGCGGCGCCGCCGGCTATTAGCCGCCGCCACCGGAGGCGGTGAGCTGATCGGCGATGTACTGGAAGGTGCCGTTCAGCTTGGAACCAAGGGTGGTGGCCGCGGCGATGATGGCGACACCGATCAGCGTGGCGATCAGGCCATACTCAATAGCGGTTGCGCCGGACTCGTCCTTGGCGAAACGGGAAATCATGGTCTGCATGAGGGACTCCTCACTCCGGGTTTCTTTGTGTCGGCTCAGCCCGGCTTCGGCCGGCGGCGTGGCCAGGAGCGGACTGTAGAACTGAAACCCTGCAAGCAAGTTAATATCGACAACGCTTATTACGGCCCAATATAACTAATGGGTAAGCATAAGAATTCGTTTATGGGGATAATTGCTTACGTTTCTCCGATATTTTGCCACGCATCTTTTGGTTTACAAGTCTTTACCGCATTTTTGGTAGGACTCCATTCACCATCGCCGGGAAAAGCGATTGAATTGCCTCACTTTCGGGGACCACTGTATTTCCGGCACTGGGGGCCGGCCTTAAACCTTCGTTCACCATGTCGAGCGTAGGTTCAGCCGAACGCGCATCTCGCGGAGGTCCCATGTTCGCGCTTCCCTTCACAGCCGCATCCGCCGGACGTTTTGTCGCACTGACCTGCGCCGCACTGGCGAGCGTTGCACTGTCCGCGGCGGCCACAGCGGCGGCGGAGCCGATCTCGGTGATCGTCGACCGCGCCAAGGTGCTGCACATCTCGCAGCCGGCAGACGTGGTCATCATCGGCAACCCGGCGATCGCCGATGCCACGATCCAGGACAGCCAGACCCTGATCATCACCGGCCGCAGCTTCGGCACGACCAACCTGATCGTGCTCGACAAGGAAGGCCGCTCGATTGCCGACAACATCGTGACGGTGAAGCCATCCAACGACCAGGTGGTGACGATCTACCGGCGCGACTCGCGCCAGACGCTGTCGTGCACGCCGGAATGCTCGCCGGTGATGTCGCTGGGCGACACGCCGAGCGTCTTCTCGGCCGCCAATGCGCAGATCGATGCGGCGCGCTCGCTGGCGAGCGCGGCGGCAAAGAACTAGAGCGCGTCACGGTCGGACAGGGCCATCACGCTTCGGCGCCCGCAAACGCGGTTAACAGAAGGTTGCGGGAGCCTCTCGGCTTCTCAATGGCGCGCGAAACCGTTTCTCAATCGTTACCGGCTAGGAATCGACCCTGGACGTGAGGAGCGTGTGCGCCGTCCATACCGGCGGGGTCGCTTGTAGATGACTTCAATCCTGGCAAGAACGATCGCCTTCTCCCGCCGCGCCGCCGGGCGCGGCGCGCTGGCGCGCTTCGGCCGTAACCAGAAGGGCGCGACCGTGGTCGAGTTCGCGCTGGTCGCGGCGCCGTTCTTCGCGCTCATGTTCGCCATCATCGAAACGGCGCTCCTATTCTTCGCCGACCAGGCGCTCGACACCGCCGTCTCCAGCGCGGCACGGCTGATCCGCACCGGCCAGGCGCAGGAAGACAGCATGAGCGCCACCGCTTTCAAGAACGATATCTGCAACAGGATGGTCGGGCTGCTTGACTGCGAAAACGGCCTCAAGGTCGACGTGCAGAAGTATTCGGACTTCGATTCGATCGATCTCGCCACGCCGGTCGACGCGGACGGCAATCTCAACGTCACCGAGAACTACAATGCCGGCCATGGCGGCGACATCGTCGTGGTGCGCGCCTATTACCAATGGCCGGTGTTCGTGGGCCTGCTCGGCAACAATCTGGGCGACATGCCCAACGGCACCCACCTGCTGGTCGCCACGGCGGCCTTCCGCAACGAGCCCTTCTCATGGTGACACCGACACGCCATCGCTGGCTGCACCTGCTCCGCCGGCTGCCGTTCGCGCGGCTGGCCTGGGACCGTTCGGCGGTCTCGGCGGTCGAGTTCGCGCTGATTCTGCCGGTGATGCTGGTGCTTTACATCGGCGGCATCCAGGTCAGCGAGGCGCTCAGCATCAACCGCAAGGTCGGCCACGTCACCAGCACGCTCGCCGACCTGGTGACCCAGTCGAAATCGCTTACCAACTCCGACATGGAGAACATCTTCGACGCCTCGTCGTCGGTGATGGCGCCCTACGCCGCCGGACCGCTGGAGATCTCGGTGGCGGAGATCCACATCGACAACAACGGCAACGCGACGGTGCAATGGAGCGACGCGCGCAACACGAATGCGCCCGCGGTGGGTTCGAGCGTGACGCTGCCGACGGCTATCGCGGTGGCCAATTCCTATGTGGTCGCCGCCGTGGCGCACTATCCCTTCACGCCGTCGATCGGCTACGTGCTGACCGGCTCGTTCGACCTGCACAGCACCTACTATCTGAAGCCGCGCCTCAGCGATTCGATCACGCGCACGGCAAGCTGAACTCCCGGGCTAGCCGCCGTCGGCGGCGTCCGGCGCGGTGACCAGATCCTTGATCACGGCATAATCGGCGGCCGTGGCCGGCGCGAAGCCGCCACCGCCGATGCTGGCGCCGTCCACGGCGTCGAGCGCATCCGGCGCTTCCGTGGCCATCGCCGTCAGAGCAGTGGCGATCAGCGTCTTCAGTTCGTCCGGCAGGTCGGTGCGCACGACATGCGGCCCGAAGGGGATCAGCGGCGACGTCCAGACGATGTTCAGGCGGTCCATGGCAAGCGCGCCCGCCGACACCATGCGCGTGAAGACGCCGAACGAGTAGCCGGACGCGGCATCGCCGGAGAGGCTCGACCAGCCGGCGGCGAGATCGGCCTCGTCGGTGAAGAGCATGGTGACGGCCTGCTCGGGATCGGGCGCGGTGAGAACCGAGGAGAAGTAGGTTTTGGCGTCGATGCCCTGGCCGGCCAGCGCCTTGAGGGGCACCAGGCGGCCGGCGACCGAATCGGCGCCGGTCAAGGCGAGGCGCTTGCCGCGGGCATCGGCGAGGCTGGCGACGGCGCCGCCGGCATGGGCGACGAGCACGGAGTGGAAGCCGCGCGAACCGTCGAAGGCGGTGGGGAGCGCGACCGGCTCGACGCAGGCGCAGAGCACCTGCGCGGTGACGTAGCTCGACGCGCTGTGGATGGCGTACTGCACGCGGGCCGAGACCTGGGCGTCGATGAGGGCGTCGTAATCGGCCATGGCGACAATCTCGACCGGCAGGCCGAGACGATCCTGCATGTAGGCGCGGAACGGCTCCAGCCGGGCAATGTCGTAGGCGGCGCCGCGTGGCGTCACCGTACCGATGCGCAATACCTTGAGGTCGTCGCGCCAGCCGGCAACAGCCGGCGCCGCCGCCACGGCGACAAGCGCCAGGGCCACCGCAGCTAACCGCAGAAACCGCCGCATTCCCGCCCTCTTCCGTCCGAGCACGCCCCGGCCCATCCTGCCCGAACCGGGCCGGAGCGGAAAGGCTTCCGTCTAGCTGCGCGAGAAGACGTAGTTGGTCGACTGGCGATAGGTTTCGCCGGGCCTCAGGATCGAGGTCGGGAAACCGGGATGATTGGGCGCGTCGGGGAAGGCCTGCGGTTCGAAGCAGCAGCCGCCGTTGACGGCGTAGTTGCGCCCTTCCAGGCCGGGAACCGGGATCGCCATCATGTAGCCGTCATAGAACTGGACGCCGGGTTCGGTCGAGGCGATGTCGAGGGCGATGCCGCTTTTCAGCGACTCGAGCCGCGCATGCGGGCGCGGCGTTGCCGAGCGGGCGCGGTCGACGACGAAATTCTTGTCGATGATCACCCGCTTGCCGTCGCGCATCTGGCGGATCGGGCTGAGCGAGCGGAAATCGTAGACCGAGCCGGCGACGGCAACGACCTCGCCGGTGGGAATATCGTCGGCGTCGGTCGGCGTATAGGCGTTGGCGAAGATGCGCACGTGGTGATCGAGGATGGTCGGCGAATCGTCGAGATTGAAATAGGAGTGCTGGGCGAGGTTGACCAGCGTCGGCGTATCGGTGGTCGCCTCGATTTCCATGCGCAGCGTGGCCGGCGCCTCGACGATGTAGCGAAGCTTGACCGTCACGGCACCGGGATAGCCTTCCTCGCCGTCCGGGCTGTCGATGGCAAGCGTGACGCTGGTGGCGTCGTGATCGACCAGGCGCCAGGGGCGCGCGCCGAAGCCGCGAAAGCCGCCATGCAGATGGTTGCGGCCGTGCTCGTTGAGCGACACCTGGTAGTCGTGCCCGTCGATCGAGAAGCGGCCGCCGCCGATACGGTTGGCCGAGCGGCCGACGACGGCGCCGAAATGCGGCGAATGCTCGAGATAGTCGCCGAGGTTGTCGAAGCCCAGAACCAGCGGATGGGCGACGCCGGCCAGGCGCACGTCGCGGATGACGGCTCCCAATGTGATGACGCGGACGCTCAGCTCGCCGGCGGCAATCGCCACCTCGCGAATCTCGTCTCCCTCCGGCGTCGTTCCAAAAACGTAGGCAACCATCGTCCCGTTCGCCCCTGTCGCGTCCGCCATCATAAACAATCATCGGCAAATTAGCGACATGTCAGACGAAACAAATCGATGCGTCGCCCGCTACGCATTTCTGGCAGGGCGCGCCGCAACGCGCCTAAAGCGTCTGGTTGTAGCGGCCGACCACGGCGTGTTCGCGCATGAAGCCGTCGACGACGGCAAACATCTCGCGCATGCGCGCTTCCGATACCGGGCTCTCGACCACCACGACCAGCTCCGGCTTGTTGGACGAGGCCCGTACCAGGCCCCAGGTGCCGTCGTCGGTGACCGCCCGCACCCCGTTGACGGTGACGAGATCGATGACCGCGTGGCCGTCGATCGTCTCGCCGGACTCGACCAGGGCGCGGAAGCGCGCCGTGACGGCATCGGCGACCGCGTATTTCTCCTCGTCCGGACATTCGGCCGACATGGTCGGCGACGACCAGGTGCGTGACAGGCCGGCGGCAAGCGCCGACAGCGACGCGCCGGGATTGCGCTCGAGCAGGCCGAGGATGGCGATCGCCGAGACGAGGGCGTCGTCATAGCCGCGGCCGATCGGCGGATTGAAGAAATAGTGGCCCGACTTCTCGAAACCGGCGAGCGCATCGCGGTCGCGCACGCGCCGCTTGATGTAGGAGTGGCCGGTCTTCCAGTAATCGGTGGTGGCCCGGTTGGCGGCCAGCACCGGGTCGGTGGCGTAGAGGCCGGTCGACTTGACGTCGACGACGAAGGTCGCTCCCTTGTGGCGCGCCGACAGGTCGCGGGCCAGCAGCACGCCAACCTTGTCGGCAAAGATCTCCGCGCCGGTCTCGTCGATGACGCCGCAGCGGTCGCCGTCGCCGTCGAAGCCGAGGCCGATATCGGCGCCCGATGCGCGCACGGCCTCGGCGATGGCATGGAGCATCGCCAGGTCTTCCGGATTGGGGTTGTAGCGCGGGAAGGTCCAGTCGAGCTCGGTATCGAGCGGCACGACGTCGACGCCGAGCGCGGACAGCACGTCGGGAGCGAAGGCGCCGGCGGTGCCGTTGCCGCAGGCGACCACCGCCTTGATCGGCCTCTCGAATTCGGCCCGGTCGGTGAGGTCGGCGATGTAGCGGGCGCGCATGTCCGGCACCTGGAGGTAGGTGCCGCCCTCGCGCGGGACGAAGGCGGCGGACAGCACGATCTCCCGGAAGCGCGCCATCTCGTCGGGACCGAAGGTGAGCGGGCGGGCGGCGCCCATCTTGATGCCGGTCCAGCCGTTCTCGTTGTGGGAGGCGGTGACCTGGGCGACCGCCGGGATATCGAGGGCGAACTGGGCGAAATAGGCCATCGGCGTGACGGCCAGCCCGATATCGTGGACCCGGCAGCCGGCGGCGACGAGGCCATTGGCGAGCGCCGCCTGAATCGCGGCGGAATAGGACCGGTAGTCGTGACCGGTGACCACGTCCGGGCCGGCGCCGAGCTCGTGGAGCAGCGTGCCCAGGCCGAGGCCGAGCGCGGTCACGCCCATCAGGTTCAGCTCGGGCGGGCGCGGGTCGCCGGGGATGCCGTACCACCAGCGGGCATCGTATTCGCGAAAGCCGGTCGGCTTGACCAGCGGCGTGGTCTCGTAGGCGAAGCTGTTGGGGGCGAGCGAGGGGACGGGGCGCGGGAACATGGCCTCTGTCTTAGCCCGAGCCGGGCGCGGCTCAAAGCCTCACCGGCTATTGCGAGAGGACAAGCTCGCCGTTGGCGATCTCGAATTTCGACAGGCGGCCGAGAAAGCTCATGCCGAGCAGGTCGACCGGCAGGGCCTCGCCGGGCACGATTACCGCGGCAACGTCGCGCACGACCACGTCGCCGAGGCGGATCTCGTCGAGGGTCACGCGCGCCGCCATGACGACGCCATTGGCCGTCGAAAGCCGGTCGCGATAGGCGCTTTCCGCCGGGTGGATACCCAAGCGGCGCGCGGTTTCCCCGGTGAGCGCGACCATGGTGGCGCCGGTATCGACCATGACCGTGACGCTGCCGCCATCGATGATGGTTTCGGCAACGAAATGGCCCTGGGGATTGGCGCTGAGGGCCACCTGGCGGAAGCCGTCGCCGAGGTGCGCACGGCACCGGCGGCGTGGCGGGCGCGGCCGGCGCCGCGCCTTGCGGGTGAAGGACGGCCGAGAGCAGCCCCGGCGCCAGGCTGGGCGCCGCGAGGGCAAGGACCGAGAGGACTGCGGCAAAGACGATGAGGCGGCCGAGCACGCGGGTAGACCGTTTCGATTGAGCGGACCGGCCGATGATGGCGCCGAACGCTTAAGAAACCGCGAGAGGCGCCGCCGACTTTGATGAAAGCTTTAGCGATCCTTCGCGGCTCGGCCTTCGGCGGGCATCCCCCGGTCAAGCCGGGGGACAGGCTCTCAGGATGAGGGTGGAGAGACCATCCGACAATCGCGCCAGCGCCCGTCTACAACCAGCCGCCGTCGAAGACGTAGGTCTGGTTGGTCGCAGCGGAGGCCTCGTCGGAGGCGAAGAACAGCACCGCGCGGGCGATATCGTCACCCTTCAACTGGCGCGGCAGGCACTGATCCTTCATGAGCTGATCCAGCGACTCGGGCGTGGACCACAGCTTCAGCTGGCGCGGGGTGAGGATCCAGCCAGGCGCGATGTGATTGATGCGGACATTGTATCGGCCCAGTTCATGGGCGAGACCGCGGGTCAGCCCCTGCACGCCGGCCTTGGCTGCGGCATAGACCGGCAGGCCGCCATGGGCGACCATCCATGAGGTCGAGCCGATGTTCACGATCGCCCCGTTCTTCGCCTTCTTCATGTCGCCGGCGACCGCCTGGATGGCGAAGAACTGGTGCTTGAGGTTCACGGCAATGCGCTGGTCGAAATAGTCCGGTGTGACCTCGTCGATCGTATGACGCTCGTCATGGGCGGCGTTGTTGACCAGCACGGTGATCGGTCCGAACGTCTTGCGCACATTGGCGATGGCCCGCTTGAGCGCGGCGATATCGGTGAGGTCGCAATGCTCGTAGTGGACCTTCTGGCGCTTGCGCTTGAGCCGCGCCACCAGGGCCTTCGATTCCTTCTCCAGGAGATCGATGAAGGCGACCTTCGAGCCCTGGGCGGCGAAGTGCTCGACGATGGATTCGCCGATGCCGGAGCCGCCGCCGGTGACCAGAACCGTGCGGCCCTTGAGGCTCGGATAGATGGCACCGTACTTCATGGGCTCCCCCCCAAGATGCGGTTGTCGTTGACGCCCTACCCTTCCCATCGAAAGCGGCGGGCGATCAAGTCGTTCCGGCGGGAAAATGCGGACGCCCGGCGGCGGCGCGCGGGGCCTGCTGCGGCGCGGCCAGTCGTGATAAAAAAGACCTGTTCCATGTCGAAAGTGCGTGCGGCCGTTCGTCGTCACCCTGTGACGACCACGGCATGACACGCAGGGGGAAGGAGACGGACATGGCTGGAAAAGTGCTGATTCTGCTTGGAACGAGGAAGGGCGTCTTCATCGCCACAAGCACCGACGGGCGCCGCTCATGGTCGCTCGAAGGTCCGTTTTGCGAGACCTGGCCGATGAACCATGTGGTCGGCGACCCGGCGACCGGCACCATCTACGGCACCGGCGGCAACGCCTGGTTCGGGCCGGCGGTGTGGAAATCGACCGACCTCGGCGCCACGTGGAGCCATTCGAGCGAGGGGCTCGCCTATGCCGAGGGCGAGGAGCCGATCGTCTCCGGCTGGAGCCTGGGGGTGGCCAACGGCACGCTCTATGCCGGTGTGCAGCCGGCCGGGCTGTTCGCCAGCGACGACGGCGGCCAGAGCTGGGAGCAGGTCAAGGGCTTGCGCGACCACCCGACGCGGCCCCAGTGGAACCCCGGCGGCGCCGGGCTGATCCTGCATTCGCTGGTCATCGACCCCGACGATCACGACCGCCTGTGGGTCGGCATCTCGGCGGCCGGCGTCTTCCATTCGGCCGACGGCGGCAAGACATGGGAGCCGCGCAACAAGGGCACGCGCGCCGATTTCAATCCCGACGACCAGAAGTATCCGGAATTCGGACAGTGCGTGCATTGCGTGGTCAAGGCGCCGGCATCAAGCGACCGGCTCTACCAGCAGAACCATTGCGGCATGTATCGCAGCGACGATGCGGGCAAGAGCTGGCAAAGCATCGAGGCCGGCCTGCCCTCGACCTTCGGCTTTCCTGCGGCGGCGCATCCGCGCGACCCGGAGACCTTGTTCCTGCTGCCGCTCAACGGCGATATCCGCGGGCGCTATGTGCCCGAGGCACGAGCGGCGGTGTGGCGCACGCGCGACGGCGGCGCCAACTGGCAGGCACTGCGCACCGGCCTGCCGCAGGAGAACGTGTTCTACGGCGTTCTGCGCCAGGCGATGGCGACGGACCGGCTCGATCCGGCCGGCGTCTATTTCGGCACCTCGTCGGGCACGCTCTATGCCAGCCCCGACGAGGGCGACAGCTGGACGACGGTCGCGGACTACCTGCCGACCATCCTCTCGGTCGAGACCATGGTGGTGGAGTAGGCGCGATGGACGGCGCGCGCGCGAAGGCGGCGAAGGAGGACGCAGGGGCGACCGTCACAGTGACGCTGGCCGGCGCCCTCACCTATCTGTTTCCCGGCGCGCCGCGGAAGCTCACCGTCGCGGCGGGGAGCGTGCGCGAGATGGTCGAGGCGCTCGACAGGGACTGGCCGGGCATGGGCGACCGCATCGTCGATTCGACGCCGGCGATCCGCCGCCACATGAACGTCTTCGTCGACGGCACGCGCGCCGCGCTCGACACGCCGCTCCGCCCCGGCGCCGAGGTGTTCGTGCTGACGGCGATCAGCGGCGGCTGAAGGAGATCCGGCAGAATGGCGAAGCTTGCGTTCGGAATGATGCAGTCCCTGGACGGCTACGTCGACCACATGGAGTTCGCTCCCGGTCCCGCGCTCTTTCGTCACTGGATCGAAGTCGTGCGCGGCCTGACCGGCAGCCTCTACGGCCGGCGCATCTACGAGGTGATGCGCTACTGGGACGACGATCGTCCCGAGTGGGACGCGGCGGAACGCGAGTTTGCGACAGCATGGCGAAACCAGCCGAAGTGGGTCGTGTCGCGCACGCTGAAGTCAGTCGGCCCCAACGCCACGCTGGTTGCGGATGATCTCGAGGCTGCGGTGCGGGGGCTGAAAGCGGAACTGGCAGGCGAGATCGACGTCGCCGGACCGGAATTGGCGCACAGCCTGAGCAACCTCGGCCTCATCGACGAGTATCGCCTGTACCTCTGCCCCGTCGTGGTCGGACGCGGCAAGCCGTTCTTCGCTGGGCCACGGCCGCCGCTCAGGCTCGTCGCCAGCGATCCGATCGCCGAGGACGTGATCCGGCTGACCTACGTTCCGGGGTGACCTTCCCTACTTCGTCCCGTAGAGCCGGTCGCCGGCGTCGCCGAGGCCGGGCACGATGTAGCCGTGGTCGTTGAGGTGCTCGTCGATGGCCGCGGTGTAGATCGGGATGCCGGGCTGGGCCTTCTGGAAGCGGGCGATGCCCTCCGGCGCGGCGAGCAGGCAGACGAAGCGGATGTCCTTCGCTCCGCGCGCCTTCAGCCGCTCGATGGCGGCCGAAGCCGAATTGGACGTGGCCAGCATCGGATCGACGACGATGGTCAGCCGCTCGGCAATATCCTCCGGCGCCTTGAAGTAGTACTCGTGGGGCTCGAGTGTCTTGGGGTCGCGGTAGATGCCGATATGGGCGACGCGGGCCGAGGGGACGAGATCGAGCATGCCTTCGAGCAGGCCGTTGCCGGCTCTGAGGATCGAGGCAAAGACCGGCTTCTTGCCCTGCAGGATGGGAGATTCCATCTTGGCCAGCGGCGTTTCGATGGTGGTGGTGGTCAGCGGCAGGTCGCGGGTCACCTCATAGGTGAGGAGCAGCGCGATCTCACGCAGCAACTGGCGGAAATGGGCCGTCGGCGCGTTCTTGTCGCGCATCAGCGTCAATTTGTGCTGCACGAGGGGGTGGTTGACGATGGTGACACCTTCCATGGCGGATCTTCTCCTCTCGTGCGGCCGTCTATCTGTCCTGTCTTAGCCCCGGATCGCGGCCAACGGCAACGAAACGGCACGCTTGCGCCGGTTTGTCCCCCATTGAATCGGCCCTTTTTTGCGCCTACGGCTCAGGGGTCATGAAACGCGCGTTTCTTCTGGTGATGGATTCCTTCGGGATCGGCGGGGCCGAGGACGCCGCTTCCTTCGGCGATGCCGGCGCAGACACGCTCGGCCATATCGCCGCCGCCTGCGCGGAAGGCCGGGCGAACCGCGACGGCTTGCGCGCGGGGCCGCTCAAGCTGCCCAATCTGACGCGGCTGGGCCTGGGTGCGGCCGCCAAGGCCTCGACCGGCACTCTGCCGCCGGGGCTGGACGGCAATCCCGGGCCGGAGGCGATCTTCGGCTATGGCGTGGAGACCTCGACCGGCAAGGACACGCCCTCCGGCCACTGGGAGATCGCCGGCGTGCCGGTCTCCTTCGCCTGGACCTATTTTCCGGAAACCGTGCCCACCTTCCCGCCGTCGCTGACCGAGGCGCTGACAAGCGAGGCCGGGCTTCCCGGCATCCTCGGCGACAAGCACGCCTCGGGCGTTCCGATCATCCAGGAGCTGGGCGAAGAGCACATCCGGACCGGCAAGCCGATCTGCTACACATCGGCCGATTCGGTCTTCCAGATCGCGGCGCATGAGAGCCATTTCGGGCTGGAGCGGCTTTACGAGGTCTGCGCGATCGCGCGGAGGCTCTGCGACCCGCTCAATGTCGGGCGGGTGATCGCGCGGCCCTTCGTCGGCGAGACGGCCGAGACCTTCAAGCGCACCGCCAACCGGCGCGACTATGCGGTGCCGCCGCCGGAGCCGACCCTGCTCGACCGGCTGAGCGAGGCGGGGCGCACGGTGATCTCGGTCGGCAAGATCGGCGACATCTTCGCCCATCGCGGCACCGGCACGATCCTCAAGGCGCGCCAACGACATGGCGCTGGTCGACCGCACGCTGGAGGCCGCGTCACAGGCCGGCGACGGCGATTTCGTCTTCGCCAACTATGTCGATTTCGACACGCTCTACGGCCATCGCCGCGACGTCGCCGGCTATGCGGCGGCGCTGGAGGCCTTCGACGCCCGCGTGCCGGAGCTGCTCGCGGCGATGCAGGATGGCGACCTGATGCTCTTTACCGCCGACCACGGCAACGACCCGACCTGGAGGGGCACCGACCATACGCGCGAGCATGTGCCGATCGTCGGGCTGAGATACGGGCTGCCGGGCAAGACCATCGGCCGGCGCGGCTTTCGCCGACATCGGCGAGACGGTGGCGGCACATCTGGGGCTGCCGCCGGGCAAGCACGGAACGAGCTTTCTGTAGGATCGCTCAGTCGGTGGGCTTGGAATCCCAATAGGCGAAGGGGTCCGTCACCGGCCCCTTTGCGCGCCGCCCATCGACCGGCTTGTCGGCGGAGCGGGCGCGCCGGTCCGTCTGCTCGCGCCGTTCCACAAGGGGAGCCGCCTCCAGCCGCTCGTCGAAGGCGGCGAGGAATGCCTTCAAGGCTTCATTGCGCTCGTTGCTCATGCCGCGATTGGCCCTTACCGACAGCGGCAACATAGCGCAGGGGCGACCGGATCGGATGGTTGCCGTGTCGTCAACCTTAATGGGCGGCAACCGGCGACAACCAGACCGGCCGGTCAGGGCCCGATGCGCTCATAGACGGTCGGTGCGGGTGCCGGCGCCGTGTCGCCGAGCGTATAGGCCTGCTGAAGCGCCACTTCGGCCCGGGCGGCAGCGGCCTCGTCGCGGGCATGGACCAGCGCCAGCGGCGCGTCCGGCCCGACTTGCGTGCCAAGCCCGGCGAGCCGGGTGAAGCCGACGGAATGGTCGATGGTATCCTCGGCGCGCATGCGCCCGCCGCCCAGCGCCACGACGGCGATGCCGATGGCGCGGGTATCGATCTCTGTGACCGTGCCGGCGCGTTCCGCCACGACCGGACGGACAAGCGGCGCGGCTTTCAGGTAGGCCTCCGGCCTCTCCATGAAATCGGTCGGGCCGCCAAGGGCAGCCACCATCTTCGCGAAGATCTCCGTCGCCATGCCGCAGGCGAAGACGGCCTCGATCCTGGCGCGGCCGTCCGCGTCGTCGTCGGCGAGGCCACCCAGCGCGAGCAGTTCGCCGCCGAGGGCCACCGTGACCTCGTAGAGGCGGCGGTCGGGCCTGCCCTTGAGGAAATCGACCGCGTTCATCACCTCGACGGCGTTGCCGGCGGCCGAGGCGAGCGGCTCGTTCATGTCGGTGATGAGGGCGCTGGTCTTCATGCCGGCGCCGTTGGCGACGGCGACGAGGCTTTCCGCCAGTCCGCGCGAATCCTCCCGTTTCTGCATGAAGGCGCCGTTGCCGGTCTTGACGTCGAGCACCAGGCCGGCGAGGCCGGCGGCGAGCTTCTTCGACAGGATCGAGGCGGTGATCAGGGGGATCGATTCCACCGTCGCGGTGACGTCGCGGATGGCGTAGAGGCGCTTGTCGGCCGGCGCCAGATCGGCGGTCTGGCCGATGACGGCGCAGCCGACGTCTGCGACCACCTTGCGCAGCAGGCCGAGGTCCGGCTGGGTGCGGTAGCCGGGGATGGAATCGAGCTTGTCGAGGGTGCCGCCGGTGTGGCCGAGACCGCGGCCGGAGATCATCGGCACATAGGCACCGCAGGCGGCGAGCGCAGGCGCCAGCATGAGCGAGACATTGTCGCCGATGCCACCGGTGGAATGCTTGTCGAGCGCCGGACCCGGCAGATCGGACCAGTCGAGCACCGTGCCGGAATCGCGCATGGCCAGCGTCAGCGCCACCGCCTCGTCACGGCTCATGCCGTTGAAGAAGACCGCCATGGCGAAGGCGGCAACCTGACCCTCGGTGACCCGGCCCTCGGTGAGGCCGGCGACGATTGATGCGATCTCCTCGGGATCGAGCGCCTTGCCGTCGCGTTTCTTGCGGATGATTTCCTGAGGGAGAAAGCTCGTCATCGTCCCTCCATGTCGAAGGCGGAGGGGAGCAGTTCGCGCAGGGTGAAGGTCTTGCCCGCACCGGACGGGTCGATGACGTCGACCGGCGTGTCGGGTCCGGCGAACTCGGCCAGGCGCTGGCGACAGCCGCCGCAGGGCGTGGTCAGCCGTCCGTCGATGCGATCGGCCACCACCGAGACGGCGGCGATGCGCCGCGCCGCGCCGGCGCCGCCGGCGGCGATCATCTGGGCGATGGCCGAGGTCTCGGCGCACCAGCCCTCCGGATAGGAGGCGTTTTCCACATTGGCGCCGGCATGGACCGTGCCCGCCTCGGTGCGCAGGGCGGCGCCGACGTGAAAGCTGGAATAAGGCGCGTGAGCGCGCGCGCGCACCGCCCTGGCCGCGGCAAAAAGCTCCTTGTCCATCAACGCCTCTTTCCCTGTGCCCAAAGGGCGTGCATGTGCGGGTTTTCTAACGCCTTTGCCGCGATGCGTCACGCCGCAGCGAGGCGGCTTGGCGAGGGCAGACGAAAATGCCAAAGTCTGCCCATGCCCTTGCCGGGAAGGGCTCCGGCGGTTCCAGCCGGCGCGGCCCGAAGGGAAGCGGCGTTGTTCGCCGATCTGCTCTAATCAAGCTCAAGGAGGGTCACTTGAACCGCAGGATCATCACCACGTCCCTTGCCGCTCTGGCCACCGTCGCCTGGATCGGCGGCATGACGGCAACGGCTTCCGCCTTCACCGCCTGTCAGATCACCGATACCGGCGGCGTCGACGACAAGGGCTTCAACCAGACCGCCTGGAAGGGCGTCCAGGATGCCGAGAAATCGATGGGCATCGAGGGCAAGCTGCTCGAGTCCAAGGCCGAGACGGATTACGTCCCCAACATCAACTCGTTCCTGGGCGACAAGTGCGATCTCATCATCACGGTCGGCTTCCTGCTCGGCGACGCCACCAAGGCGGCGGCCGAAGCCAATCCCGACCAGAAGTTCTCGATCGTCGACTTTGCCTATGACCCGGTGGTGCCGAACATCCTCGGCCAGGTCTTCGCCACCGACCAAGCCGCCTTCCTCGCCGGCTATCTTGCCGCCGGCGTTTCCAAGACGGGCACCGTGGGCACCTTCGGCGGCATCAACATTCCGCCGGTGACCATCTTCATGGACGGCATGGCCCGCGGCGTCGCCTACTACAACAAGGTGAAGGGCACCAGCGTAACCCTGCTCGGCTGGGACCCGGTAAAGAAAGAGGGCCTGTTCACCAACAACTTCGAGTCGCTCTCCGACGGCCGCGACTTCGCCCAGAACCTCAACCAGGAAGGCGCCGACATCGTCATGCCGGTCGCCGGTCCGGTCGGTCAGGGTTCGGCGGCGCTGGCCACCGAGCTCGGCCCCGACAAGCTGAAGATCATCGGCGTCGACGTCGACCAGTACGACACCGACCCCGAGCACAAGGGCGTCTTCCTGACCTCGGTGCTGAAGCGGATGGATTCGACCGTGATCGAGTCGATCAAGGAAGCCAAGGACGGCACCTTCAAGGGTGGCGTCACGGTCGGCACGCTGGCCAATGACGGCGTCGGCCTGGCCTCCTATCACGACCTCGACAGCGCCGTTCCGGCGGAGCTGAAGAGCGAGATCGACGCGCTCAAGGCGGACATCATCGCCGGCAAGGTCGACGTGAAGATGTAAGCCGTTCAGGGCGGCTGAACGACACCCGCCGCGCCCGACAGGGCGCGGCGGGGCCATAATCGGGGCGACGGTGGACGGGACGCAGGGCCTTGGATATCGAGCTACGCGGCATCACCAAGCGCTTCGGTGACCTTGTCGCCAACTCAGACATCAATCTTCACATCAAGGCCGGTGAGATCCTCGGCCTGCTCGGCGAGAACGGCGCCGGCAAGTCGACCCTGATGAACGTTCTCTCCGGCCTCTACCGCCCGGACGAGGGCGAAATCCTCATCGACGGCAAGCCGACCTATTTCCACGACGCCAAGGAGGCGATCCATGCCGGTATCGGCATGGTACACCAGCATTTCATGCTGGTGCCGGTGTTCACCGTCGCCGAGAACGTGGTGCTCGGCGTCGAGCCGGTAGGCGCCTTCGACCACCTCGATCTGAAACGGGCGCGCGAGCAGGTGCGCGCGATCAGCAGCGAACACGGCCTCGAGGTCGATCCCGACGCGCTGATCGAGCAGATACCGGTCGGCATCCAGCAGCGCGTCGAGATCATCAAGGTGCTGTTCCGCTCGGCGAGCGTGCTCATCTTCGACGAGCCGACGGCGGTGCTCACTCCGCAGGAAGTGACGGAATTCTTCGGCATCGTCCGCTCGCTGCGCGATGCCGGCAAGGCGCTGGTGTTCATCACCCACAAGCTGCACGAGGTGATCGAGGTTGCCGACCGCATCAACGTGCTGCGCGCCGGCAAGGTCGTCGGCGAGGCCGACCCGAAGACGGCGACCGACGTGGAACTGGCCGAGATGATGGTCGGCCGGCATGTGCGCTTCGATGTCGACAAGAAGCCGTTCGCGCCGGGCAAGCCGGTGATCGAGGTGCGCAACCTCAGCGCCTTCAACGACAGCGGCGAACGCGCCGTCGACGACGTCAGCCTGACGGTGCACGAAAGCGAGGTCGTCGGCATTGCCGGCGTGCAGGGCAACGGCCAGACGATCCTGGTCGAGGCGCTGACCGGTCTCCGGAATGTCGCCGGCGGCCTGGTCGCCTTCCGCGGCTCCGACATCACCCGCGCCTCGACGCGCCAGCGCCACCAGATGGGCATCTCGCACATCCCCGAGGACCGGCAGCGCTCGGGCATGATCGGCGAGTTCGACATCGCCGAGAACATGATCCTCGACAGCTATTACGACGAACCCTATTCGACCGGGATCACCATGCACTGGGGCGCGGTGCATCAGGTGTGCGTCAAGAACATCATCGATTTCGACGTGCGCACGCCCTCGGTCTTCAGCCTCGCCGACCATCTCTCCGGCGGCAACCAGCAGAAGCTGGTGGCGGCACGCGAGCTGTCGCGCGACGTCAAGCTGGTGATCGCCTCGCAGCCGACGCGCGGCCTCGACGTCGGCTCGATCGAATATATCCACGGGCGCATCATCGAGGCGCGCGACGCCGGGGTCGGCGTGCTGATCGTATCGACCGAACTCGACGAGATCCTGGCGCTGTCCGACCGCATCCTGGTGATGTTCCGCGGGCGGATCGTCGCCGAATTCTCGGCCGCCGAGGCGGACGTCGCGCGCATCGGCCTGGCGATGGCGGGGGCAGTGCAATGACCGACGTTCACGAACCCAGCGTCGCCCAGGACATGCTGCGGCGGGCGGCAGGCGGCCAATCCAATTTCGAGGAAGTCGTCACGGTGCCGATCATCGCCGTGGTGCTGGCGCTGGCGCTGGGCGGGGTCATCATGCTGGCGACCGGCGTTTCGCTCGAAGCCGTCGGCTTGTCCTACGCGTCGCTGTTCAGCGGCTCGGTCGGCTCGCTCTACGCCATCTCGGAGACGCTGACGGCGGCGGCGCCGCTGATCCTGGCCGGCCTCGGCCTGGCGGTCGGCTTCCGCGCCGGCCTGTTCAACATCGGCGCCGAGGGTCAGGTGCTGATCGGCGGCATGGCCGCCGTCATCGTCGGCTTCTCCTTCGAGGGCATGCCGGCGATCATCCACATCCCGCTGGCGCTCGCCGCCGGCGCACTGGCCGGCGCCGCCTGGGCGGCCATCGCCGGCTGGCTGAGGGCGGCGACCGGGGCGCACGAGGTGATCACGACGATCATGCTCAACCTGATCTCGTATCGCCTGGTCGATTACATGCTGCGCAACCCGCCGGTGCAGAAACCGGGGCGCGCCGACCCGATTTCCAAGTCGGTGCTGCCGAGCGCGCAGCTGCCGCACCTGTTCGACTGGATCGACCCGGCGCTGCGCGTGCACGCCGGCATCATCCTGGCGCTGGCGGCCGTCGCCTTCGTCTACTGGCTGCTGTTCCACACCACCATCGGCTTCGAGTTCCGCGCCAGCGGCTACAATCCCGACGCGGCACGCTATGCCGGCATGCGCTCCGGCCTGATCATCGTCGCGGTGATGGCGCTGGCCGGCGCGCTCGCCGGCCTCGGCGGCGCCAACCAGGTGCTCGGCGTGCTCGGGCGGGCCTCGCCGGGCTTCTCCGGCGGCGTCGGCTTCGACGCCATCGCCGTGGCCCTGCTCGGGCGATCGCACCCGGTCGGCGTGCTGCTCGCCGGGCTGCTGTTCGGCGCCCTGCAGGCGGGCGGGCGACAGATGCAGGTCGGTGCCGGCGTCAGCCTCGACCTGATCGCGGTGATCCAGGGCCTCATCATCATCTTCATCGCCGCGCCCATCCTGGTGCGGGCCGTGGCGCCCTGGGCGTTCCGCCGGAAGCACGCATAGGAGCGGCGAGGAAATCATGGCCGCTACGGATACCGCCGGAACCTTCGCCGACCGTTCGCAGGAGCGGCAGCCGATCATCGTCGGCTGGGTGCTGATGCTGCTCGCCGCCCTCGTGGTCATCGTCTTCGCCATGGGCGCGAGCGGCAATGCAACGTTCCGCCTCGCCTTCCCGGGCGACGAATTCATCCTGCCCAACCTGATCGTGCCGGCGCAGCCCTATTCCTACGTGGTGGCGGCGCTGCTCGCCTTCTTCGGCGCGCGCCAGTTCGTGCGCGGCGGCGCCCGCCGCTCGGGTGTCGTGCTCGGCATCGGCCTGTTCCTGGCGGTCACGGCCTTCCTGGTGTGGGCGACGGCGGGCAAGCAGTTCTCGCTGACCGGCATGCTGCAGGCGACGCTGATCCGCGCGGTGCCGATCGCGCTCGGCGGGCTGGTCGGCACGCTGTCGGAGCGGGTGGCGGTGGTCAATATCGGCATCGAGGGCATGCTGCTCTCCGGCGCCTTCACCGGCGCGGTGGCGGGCTCGCTGTTTGGCGGCGTCGGCGGGCTCGTCGCAGCGATCCTCGTCGGCGGGCTGTTCGGCCTGCTGCTCGCTTTGCTGGTCGTCACCTACCGGGTCGACCAGATCGTGGCGGGCGTGGCGATCAACCTGTTCGTGCTCGGCCTCACCTCCTATGTGTCGAGCCAGGTGCTGACCCAGTCGCAATATCGCTGGCTCAACAACGCGCCGATCTTCCGTTCGATCGAGATCCCCTTCGTCAGCGACATTCCGGTGATCGGGCCGGTGCTCTTCCAGCAGAACATCTTCGTCTACGGCGCCCTCATCCTGGTGGCGGCGGCGACCTACTATCTCTTCCACACCCGCGCCGGCCTGCGCGCCCGCGCCGTCGGCGAGCACCCGGAAGCCGCCGATACGCTGGGCATCAACGTCTACCGGCTGCGCTACATCAACGTCACCATCGGCGGCATGATCGCCGGCTTCGGCGGCGCCTGGTTCACGCTGGGCTCGGTCGGCCGCTTCGACGACAACATGACCGGCGGGCGCGGCTTCATCGGCCTGGCGGCGATGATCTTCGGTCGCTGGCACCCGGTCGGCGCGCTGATGGCGGCGCTGGTGTTCGGCTTCGCCGACTCGCTGCAACAGAAGCTGGCCATCCTGCAGACGCCGATCCCCTCCGAGTTCCTGGCGATGGCGCCCTATATCGCGACGATCGTCCTGGTCGCCGGCATCGTCGGCCGGGCGCGGCCGCCGGCCGCCGACGGCAAGCCCTATATCAAGGAGTAGCGGCGTGGCGGACCAGGCGGATGCGGCGACCGGCCGGCACCTCGATCACCTGCCCTTCCCGGTGCTGATCGGCGACATCGGCGGCACCAATGCGCGCTTCTCGCTGGTTCCGCACGAGACCGGCGAGACCCGGCGCTTCCCCAACGTGCACACCGCCGACTTCGCCTCGATCGACGACGCCATCGAGGCGGTGGTGATCGACAAGGGGGCTGCCCAGCCGAAATCGGCCATGCTGGCGGTGGCCGGGCCGATCTCCGGCGACCGGGTGCCGCTGACCAACAGCCCGTGGGTGGTGGAACCGAAGAAGACGGTCGCCCGCTTCGGCCTCACCGAGATGGTGCTGCTCAACGATTTCGAGGCGCAGTCACTGGCCTTGCCCGAGCTGACCGAGGACGACATCGAGCCGATCGGCAGCGGCCAGATGGCGGCGGACGGCGCCCGGCTGGTGCTCGGGCCGGGCACGGGGCTCGGCGCCGGCGCGCTGATCCCGGCGCGCGACATGTGGGTGCCGGTGCCGGGCGAAGGCGGCCACATCGACCTGTCGCCGGTGAGCGAGCGCGACTTCGCCATCTGGCCGCATGTTGAGCGCACCGGCGGACGCGTCGGCGCCGAGACCCTGCTGTGCGGCTCGGGCATGGTGCGCCTCTACCGGGCGGTGTGCGCATCCGACGGCGTCCAGGCCAAACTGACGACGCCGAAAGAGGTGAGCGAAGCGGGGCTCTCGGGCAGCAACCAGCAGGCGGCCGAGACGCTGTCGCTGTTCGCCACCCACCTCGGCCGGGTGGCCGGCAATCTGGCGCTGGTCTTCATGCCGACCGGCGGGGTGTTCCTGGCCGGCGGGATCAGCGCCAAGATCGCCCCGGTGCTGCAATCCGGCGGGTTCCGCGAAGCCTTTCTCGCCAAATGGCCGCACCAGCGCCTGCTTGAGCGCATGGCGACATCGATCGTGACCAAGGAGGACGCGGCGCTGACCGGCATCGCCGCCTTCGCGCGGGCGCCGAAACACTTCGCCGTGTCGCTGACCGGCCGCCGCTGGCGGGGGTAGTGCCTACTCCTCCGCGTCGACGGGCTCGGCGTTGAGCTGGCCGTATCGCTCCGGGCCGATGGCGTCGAGAAGCTGAAGCTGGGTCTCGAGGAAGTCGATATGGCCTTCCTCGTCGGCGAGCAGCTCCTCGAAGAGCTTCATCGAGACGATGTCGCCGGCCGCATGGCAGCCCTCGCGCGCCTCAGCATAGAACGCCTTGGCCTCGACCTCGCCGGCGAGGTCCGCCTCGAGCACCTCCTTGAGGGTCTTGCCGATCCTGAGCCCGCTCAACTGCTGTACCTCTGGGAAGCCTTCAAGAAAGACAATGCGCGCGATCAGCTTGTCGGCGTGGTGCATCTCCTCGACCAATTCGGCGCGTTCCTTCCTGGCGAGCTTGGCGTAGCCCCAATCCTCGGTGAGCCGGTAATGCAGCCAGTACTGGTTGACCGCGGTCAACTCCATGCGCAGGGCCTGGTTGAGATAGTCGATGACCTTGGGGTCGCCCTTCATTTCCAAAATGCTCCCGTTGAAATTCGTGGGTGATTAAAGGCCGCCGCGCGGGCAGCGTCAAACCCGCGCGGGAGCGGCATTTTCTGCCGCCTTGTCAGCGGTCGGCGAAGGCGAGCTTGGCGCCGAGCGCGACGAAGGCGGCGGCAAAGCTGCGGCGCATCCAGGCGAGCACACGCGGGCGCGAGATGACGTGATCGCGCACGGCCGCGGCGAACAGACCGTAGCCGACGAAAACGGCGAAGGTCATCGCCATGAACACTGCGCTGAGCTCGCCCATGCGCGCCACGGGATGGGCCTCGCCGGCATCGACGAACTGCGGCAGGAAGGCCATGAAGAAGATCGACAGCTTGGGATTGAGGAAATTGATCAGGATGGCGGTGACGATCACCTGAAGCGAGGAGCGTTTGGTCGGTGCCTGCTCTATCCTGAGCGCGCCGTGTTCCTTCAGCGTCATCCAGGCGAGATAGAGAAGATAGGCGACGCCGACATATTTGAAGATCTGGAAGGCGATGGCGCTGGCATGGAGCAGCGCGGCCAACCCGAAGATGGCGGCAGCCATGTGGGGGACGATGCCGAGCGTGCAGCCGAAGGCGGCGACGACGCTGGCGCGGCTGCCGCGCGACAGGCCGGCGGCGAGCGTATAGAGGACGCCGGTGCCGGGCGCGGCGACGACGATCAGCGAGGTGATGAGGAATTCGGGACGCATGGCGACGATCTTTGCGCCGGCGGCGCACCGTGGCAACCCGGAAATGAACGCTACCCGATGGCGGCGACCGCCCGCCGGGCCATCACCTTGACGAGATTGGCGCGATAGGCGGCCGAGGCGTGAATGTCCGACAGCATGTCGGCGGGGTCGACGGCGACCGCGTCGATTGCCGCGGGCGACCAGGAGCGGGTGAGCGCCTGCTCTATTGGCTCGGCACGGAAGACGCCGTTAGCGCCGGCGCCGGTGACGCCGACGCGGACCGCACCGTCGGCCATGCGGGCGAGGAAGACGCCGGCCACCGCATAGCGCGAGGCGGGGTTGCGGAACTTCGCATATGCGGCCGTGGCCGGCACCGGAAAGGTGACGCGGGTGACGATCTCGCCTTCGTCCAGCGCGGTGGCGAAGAGGCCGGCGAAAAAGGCCTCCGCCGCAAGCGTGCGCGCGGTCGTGTGGATGGTCGCGCCGAGCGCCAGAACGGCGGCCGGATAATCGGCGGCGGGATCGTTGTTGGCGAGCGACCCGCCGATGGTGCCCATTTCGCGCACCGCCGGATCGCCGATGGTGCCGGCGAGTTCGGCAAGGGCGGGTATCGCCTGGCGCACCGCCGCGGAGCGATGGACCTCGGCATGGGGGACGGCGGCGCCGATCGAAACCGCGTCGCCGGTGGCCTCGATGCCCTTGAGTTCTGCGATGGCGCTCAAATCGATGACGTCGCTTGGCGCCGCCAGCCGCTGCTTCATGGTGGGGATCAGCGTCTGCCCGCCGGAGAGATAGCGGCCCTCGGGACTTTGAGCGAAAAGGGCGGCGGCTTCCGCCAGGGTTGCCGGCCTGTGGTAGCGGGTCTCGTACACCTGCCCCCCTTCCCCCGACGACCTAGCGCGCGCTCGCCATCGCCGCGGCACCGGCGGCGATCGCCTTGACGATGTTCTGATAGCCGGTGCAGCGGCAGAGATTGCCTTCCAGCTCGCGGCGGATGGTCGCCTCGTCGAGGCTGGTGCCGAAGCGGCGGACCATGTCGACGCCGCTCAGGATCATGCCCGCCGTGCAGAAGCCGCATTGCAGGCCGTGATTGTCGTGAAACGCCTGCTGCATGGGATGGAGCGATGCTCCCGAGGAGAGGCCCTCGATGGTGGTGACACGGGCGCCGCCGGCGCGGCCGGCGAGCATGGTGCACGACTTCACCGCGACGCCATCGACCAGCACCAGGCAGGCGCCGCATTGCGAGGTGTCGCAGCCGACATGCGTGCCGGTGAGGCGGAGGTGATCGCGCAGATATTCGACGAGCAGCGTGCGGTCCTCGACCTCGGCCGACACGGGCTTGCCGTTGACGGTCATCTCCACGCGCGACACGGGATACGGCCCCCCTCAGATGTAGAAAATCAGCAGGACGACGATGATGGCGGCAAGCGCGATCAGCCCCCACATCTGCGGGCCGCCGAGGAAGCCGCGCGCCGCGGCACCTTCGGCGCGTTCCTCGGCGATCTTGATGACTTCCTCGACCTCGTGCTCGACGGCGGCGAAGCCATCCTCGGTGCCGACCTGCTTGGCGAAGGCGGCGAAGAACTGGTCGGCCATCTGCTTGGCGGTGGCGTCGATCAGGCGGGCGCCGACCTGGGCAAGCTTGCCGCCGACCTGGGCCTTGGCGGTGTAGGTGAGCAGCGTCACCCCATCGTCGTCGGCCAGCGCCACGTCGGCGCCGCCCTTGGCGAAGCCGGCGGGGCCGGCCTTGCCTTCACCGCTGATGGTGTAGCCGTTGGGCGCGTCGATGTTGGACAGGGTGACATTGCCCCTGAAGGTCGCCGAGACCGGGCCGACCTTGGCCTTCACCGTCGCCGCCATCTCGGTGTCGGAGAGCTTCTCCAGATCCTCGCAACCGGGAATGCAGGCCTTGAGCACGACCGGATCGTTGAGGGCGGCCCAGACCTTGTCGCGCGATGCCGGGATCTGATACCGGCCGGTCATTTCCATGCGTATTGCCCTCCCCCGAAAAGGACGCGGCAGGCGTTTCCGCTCGTGTGTGTTCGCTGGTTCGGGACCGCGGCCGGAACCGGCGGCCCACGCGCGGCCTCGCGCGCTGCATTGGGCGCGACCCTAACGTGGCGGCGTGATGGCGGCAAGCGCGTTTGGCTTTCTCCGGTGGCGACATCGGGCCGGAATTTCGGGTAAAAGGCCGGGGTGACGACCAACGAATCCATCGACAACCAACACAAGCGGACCGCACAAGCCCTTGCCCGCCAGGCGCCGGTGATGCTGGAGACCGAGGGCTGGTCCGATTACGCCCTCCTCGATTCCGGCAACGGCGAGAAGCTGGAGCGCTACGGACCCTATGCGATCGTGCGGCCGGAGGCGCAGGCGCTGTGGACGCCGCGGCGGCCGGCGGCGGACTGGGAGCGCGCCGACGCCAGGTTCGTCGGCATCGGCGACGAGGAGGCCGACGGGCGCTGGCGCTACAAGAAGCCGCTCGGCGAAACCTGGACGCTTGCCTGGGACGGCATCCCCTTCCTCGGCCGCTTCACCAATTTCCGCCATGTCGGCGTCTTCCCCGAACAGGCGACACACTGGCAGTGGATCAGGGACCGGATCACACATGCCGGGCGGCCGGTGAAGGTGCTCAATCTCTTCGGCTATACCGGCGTCGCCTCGCTGGTGGCGGCGAAGGCCGGCGCCGAGGTGACCCATATCGACGCCTCCAAGAAGGCGATCGGCTGGGCGCGCGCGAACCAGGCGCTGGGCGGGCTCGAGGCACTGAAGATCCGCTGGATCTGCGAGGACGCGGTGAAATTCGTCGAGCGCGAGGGCCGGCGCGGCAACCGCTATGACGGCATCATCCTCGACCCGCCGAAATTCGGCCGCGGACCGAAGGGCGAGGTGTGGGACATCTTCCCCCATCTCATGCCGATGATGACGGCCTGCCGCGGCCTTCTCTCCGACGACCCGCTGTTCCTCATCCTCACCGCCTATTCGATCCGCACCTCGTTCTATTCCATCGACGAGGTCACGGCCGAGGCGATGACCGGCATGGGGGGCCTGCTCGAATCCGGCGAGCTGATCCTGCGCGAGGAGGGCGGCGGCCGGGCGCTCTCCACCTCGATGTTCAGCCGGTGGTCGGCATGAGGGACAGCACGGTATTTGCCTCTTGCTCCCCCTCCCCCCTTGCGGGGGAGGGCCGTTTCTCTTGGCGAGCAGGAAGCGAGCCTAGAGAAGCGGGGAGAGGGGTATTCGCGGAGCCGTGCCCATACCCCTCTCTGGCTGCGCTAACGCCGCGCTTCGCGCGCCGTAAGCTCCGCCGTCTCCCCCGCAAGGGGGAGAGGGTGCCCGACGAGGGGCGGAATATGCCTGACCGTTTTTCGTCGCCGGCGCCGGCGAAGCAGATCACCAGCCTGACCAATCCGATCGTCAAGGAGATCCGCGGGCTGGCGTTGCCCAAGAACCGCAAGGAATCCGGCCTGTTCCTGGCCGAGGGGCTGAAGCTGGTGGCCGATGCGGTGGAGGCCGGCTGGATGCTGCGCACGCTGGTTCATGCCGGCACGGCCGCCAACCAGCCGCTGGTCAAGCGGCTGGCGGCGACCGCCAACGCCGGGGGCGGCAGCGTGATCTCGGTGAGCGCGGCGGTGCTCGAAAAGATCAGCCGGCGCGACAACCCGCAGACCGTGCTCGGCGTCTTCGAGCAGCGGCTGGTGCACGTCGATTCGATCCGGCCCGCCGGCAGCGACGTGTGGATCGCGCTGGAGGCGGTGCGCGACCCGGGCAATCTCGGCACCATCGTGCGCACCGCCGATGCGGTCGGCGCCAAGGGTGTCATTCTCATCGGCAATACGGTCGATCCCTTCTCGGTGGAGGCGGTGCGCGCCACCATGGGCTCGATCTTCGCGGTGCCGCTGGCGCGCGCCAGCTTCGCCGAATTCGCCAGGCTGGCGCGGCGCTGGCCGGGGCCGGTGGTGGGCACGCACCTCTCCGGCACAGCCGACTATCGCAAGGCCGACTATCGTGGGGCCGTGCTGCTGGTGATGGGCGGCGAGCAGGCCGGGTTGACGGCGGACGCCGCGGCGCTGTGCAAGACGCTCGTCAAGATCCCGATGGCGGGCAAGGCCGATTCGCTCAACCTCGCCATCGCCACCGGCGTCATGCTGTTCGAAATCCGCCGCGGGGCGCTGACGCTCGATGGCTGAGATCCATTCGCATGCGCGACCGCCTGGCCCCCTCTCCGCCTTCGGCCTCGGCATCACCGCGGGCGTCGTGGTCATCGACCAGCTTTCCAAGCTGATCGTCCAGGCGCGGCTGCCGGAGGGGCTGCCCATCGACGTGCTCCCCATCCTGACGCTGCTGCATGTGCGCAACACCGGTATCGCCTTCTCAATGTTCGCCGATTCCGGTTTCGGCCTGATCCTGCTGCCGCTCGTGGTGACGGCGGTGGTGCTCGCCTTCTGGGCGCACAACCGCGAGGGCGGCAAGCTGGCGGCAGCCGCATTCGCGCTGATTCTGGGCGGCGCCATCGGCAATCTGATCGACCGGCTGCGTCTCGGCTACGTCACCGATTTCCTGCTCTTGCATTTCGGCAACTGGACGCTGTTCGTCTTCAACCTTGCCGATGCGGCCCTGACGCTGGGGCCGGTGCTGCTGCTCCTGGTCTATCTGTGGCCTGCGAAACATTCGCAATGAACGCCACCGGCGCCGCGCAGCCGACCCGTTCCCCCGATTGCGATTGCGAACTAGAGCCTCTTCCAAACTGACGCCGATCAATCCGGAAGAGGCGGCCAAGGGCGACAATCGCAAAATGGACGTGCGCGACCTCATCGACAGAACCCGGCATGTCTCGGTCGCAATTCCGGCCATCGGACTGGCAGCCGGTCTGGCGGCCTGGGCCTTCGGCCGTCCCGTCGCCGCCGACATCGTGTGGGCGGTGGCGACGGTGCCCGTGGTGCTGGTGCTCGCCGCCGAAATCGTCGTCTCGCTGCGCCATGGCCAGGTCGGGCTCGATATCGTGGCGCTGCTGTCGATGGCCGGCGCGCTGGCGCTGAAGGAGCCGCTCGCCGGCGTCGTCGTCGCGCTGATGTATTCCGGCGGCCAGTTCCTGGAAGGCTATGCCGCGGGCCGGGCGCGCCGCGAAATGACGGCGCTGCTCGAACGCGCGCCGAAATTCGCGCTCCGCCACGAGGACGGCGAACTGAAGCAGGTGCCGATCGAGGCGCTCGCGCCGGGCGACCGGGTGCTGGTCAGGCGCGGCGAGGTGTTGCCGGCCGACGGCACCGTGGCCGAGGGCCACGATGCCGTTCTCGACCAGTCGGCGCTGACCGGCGAGGCGCTGCCGGTGCGGCTCGCACCGGGCGCCGAGGCAATGAGCGGCGCCACCAACGCCGGCGAAGCCTTCGATCTCGTCGTCGGCCGGCCGGCGGCGGAGAGCACCTATGCCGGCATCGTGCGGCTGGTCGAGGAGGCGGCGCGCTCGCGCGCGCCGATGGTGCGGCTCGCCGACCGCTTCGCGATCCTCTTTCTGGTGGCGACGCTGGCCATTGCCGGGGCGGCATGGCTCGCCTCCGGCGACCCGGTGCGCTGGCTGGCGGTGATGGTGGTGGCGACCCCCTGCCCGCTGATCCTGGCGGTGCCGGTGGCGATCATCGCCGGGGTATCGCGGGCGGCGCGCATCGGCGTGCTGATCAAGGGCGGCGGCGGGCTGGAAGTGCTCGCCGATGTCCGCACGCTGATCATCGACAAGACCGGCACGCTGACCCATGGACAGGCGTCGCTGTCGGCCATCCATTCGCTGAACGGTTTCCCGGAAACCGAGGTGCTGCGGCTGGCGGCCTCGCTCGACCAGGCCTCGAACCACGTGGTGGCGAGCGCTCTGGTTGCGGCGGCGCGCGAAGGCGGGCTGACGCTGACACCGCCCAACGACGTGCGCGAAACGCCGGGCAGCGGTCTGGAAGGCATGGTCGAGGGTCGCCGCATCGCCGTGGGCGGCGTCGCCTATGTCCGCGACCGGTCGCATGACGGCGCCGGCCTCGACGACGTGCGGCTGGAACGCGAGGGCGAGGTCGCCGTCGCGGTGGCGGTGGACGGCGCGATCGCCGGGCTGATCGTTCTGGCCGACCGCATCCGCGACGACGTTCCGCGCGCGCTCGCCGGCTTCCGCGCCAACGGCGTGAAACGCATCGTGCTCGCCTCCGGCGACGTGCGCGCGGTGACCGAGGCGGTGGCGGCGCGGCTCGACATCGATCAGGTGCTCAGCGAAATGACGCCGGAGCGCAAGGTGCTGGCGGTGGCCGGCGAGCGCGGCAACGGCGCGGTGATGATGGTCGGCGATGGCGTCAACGACGCGCCGGCGCTGGCCGCCGCCGATATCGGGGTCGCCATGGGCGCGCGCGGGGCGGCGGCCTCCTCCGAGGCGGCCGACGCGGTGCTGCTGGTCGACCGGCTCGACCGCATCGCCGAGGCGATGACGATCGCCCGGCGTTCGCGCGCCATCGCCATGCAGAGCGTGGTCGCCGGGCTCGGCCTTTCCGCCGCCGCCATGGTGGTGGCGGCCTTCGGCTATCTGCCGCCGGTCGAGGGGGCGCTGCTGCAGGAGGTCATCGACGTGGCGGTGATTCTCAACGCCTTGAGGGCACTTGGCGGCAAAAGCACCGACAGCACAATTGACCCGAAGCCACAATTGGCTATGGAATAGGTGACGGGACGGAGCGCGGGCCTGAAATGCGTCGTGCCGCCTGAAGCTATGTGCCTGCGGCGTCAGGCTTTGGAGGAATCATGAGCGAAGTTGAACTCAAAGGGGTGAAGAAGCTCTACGGCGCGGTCGAAGCGATCACGATGCTCGACCTCAGCGTGGAAAAAGGCGAGTTCTGCGCCCTGCTCGGTCCTTCCGGCTGCGGCAAATCCACCCTGCTCAGGATGATCGCCGGCCTCGAAGTGGTGACCCAGGGGTCGATCTGGATCGACGGCGTCGATGTCACCAACGTGCCGCCGGCCAAGCGGCGCATCGCCATGGTCTTCCAGTCCTACGCGCTCTATCCGCACATGACCGTGCGCCAGAACATCGGCTTCAGCCTGCGCGTGGCCAAGGAGCCGAAGGACGTGATGGAAAGGCGCACGCTGGAAGTGGCGCGCATGCTGCAGCTCGAAGAGCTGCTCGACCGCCGGCCGGCCCAGCTCTCCGGTGGCCAGCGCCAGCGCGTCGCCATCGGCCGGGCGCTGGTACGCGAGCCGCAGGTGTTCCTGTTCGACGAGCCACTGTCAAACCTCGACGCCATGCTGCGCGTGCAGATGCGGGTCGAGATCGCCAAGCTGCACCAGGACCTCAAGGCAACGATGATCTACGTCACCCACGACCAGGTCGAGGCGATGACGCTGGCCGACAAGATCGTGGTGCTGGAGGCGGGCATCATCCGCCAGATCGGCACGCCGATGGATCTCTATCGCAAGCCGGCCAACAAGTTCGTCGCTGCCTTCATCGGATCGCCGACGATGAACTTCCTTTCGGCGGCGGCGCGCTCGGCCGAAGGCGTGGACGCGGTGCTCGACCTGCCCGGCGGCGGCGAAGTGAAGCTCAAGACCCGCGGCGCGCTCGACGACCAGTCGCGCAGCGCGCTGGAACTGGGCATCCGGCCCGAGCACATCACGCTGTCCTCGCCCGACGATCCGCGCGCCAATATCGGCGGCACGGTGCAGATCCTCGAGCATCTCGGCAATTCGACGATCATGTATGTCGACACCAAGGCCGGCCAGATCGTCGTGCAGGACGATGGCGAATCGAAGGTGCAGGCCGGCGAGAATGTCGGCGTGATCTTCGATGCCGCCCACGCCCACCTCTTCGCCGCCAACCAGCAGGCGGTCTAGAAGCACACGGGCCGTACAGGTTCCCGCGCCCCCTCCCCTGACCGGGGAGGGGGCGTTTTCATCTGGGCCCCTCCCGGCTACCTTTCCTCGACATCAACCGAGCGGGCTGACCGGACCCATGCAGCGCAACGACTGGCACGGCGTATATTCGGCGATCACCACCAAGCTCGCCGCCGACGAGAGCGTCGATCTCGCCGCGGTGGCGGCGGATGTGGACTTTCAGCTCGGTGCCCGGGTGCACGGCATCGTCTGCTGCGGCTCGCTGGGCGAAGCCTCGACGCTGACGGCTGACGAGAAGCTCGCCATCGCCGCCACGGCAAAGGAGACGAGTGGCGGCCGGGCGCCGGTGGTGCTCACCATCGCCGAGGATTCGACGCGTGCCGCGGCGGCGCTTGCCGAAAAGGCGGCGGCAGCCGGCATCGACGGGCTGATGGTGCTGCCGGCGATGCGCTACCTTTCGACGCCGCGCGAGACGGTCGCCCATTTCCGCGCCGTGGCGGCATGCGAGCGACCGCGACATCATGATCTACAACAACCCCATCGCCTATGGGGTCGACGTGACGCCGGCGATGCTGGCCGAGATGGCCGACGAGAAGAAATTCGTCGCGGTCAAGGAATCCTCCGGCGACGTGCGCCGGCTGACCGATATCCACAATCTCGTCGGCGAGCGCTATCAGCTTTTCACCGGGGTCGACGACCTGGCGCTGGAGAGCCTGATGCTCGGCGCCGTCGGTTGGGTGGCCGGGCTGGTCTGCGCCTTCCCGCGCGAGACGGTGGCGATCTACGAGCTGGCGCGGGCGGGCCGCATGGCCGAAGCGCGCGACATCTATCGCTGGTTCATGCCGCTTCTCCACCTCGACGTGTCGGCGCGCTTTGTCCAGAACATCAAGCTCGCCGAGCATATGGTGCGCGGCACCTCCACGACGGTGCGCGCCCCGCGGCTGGAGCTTGAAGGCGAGGAGAAGGCGGCGGTCGAGGCGGTGGTCGCGGCGGCGCTGAAGAGCCGGCCGGACCTGGCGGAATACGGGCTCTAGAGGGCGGCGTTCTCCTTCAACACCTTCCGTCACCCTCCGGCGCGGTGGAGCCGCGACCGGAGGGTCGCTATCGACGTGCGCGGCAGCACCTTGGACGCTGCGCGCGATCCTCCGGTCAAGCCGGAGGATGACCGGGGAATGGGAAGCGCCTGCCGAGAAGACATGCCGGCGATTACCTGGTTCCCGCCTTCGCGGGAACCAGCCCGCCCCCGGGTCCTCGCGCCATGATGAGCTCTCGGCCATCGGCCGGGCCGTTGGCGAGCATCAGCCGGCACGTGCCGACCGCCTCGAAGCCGTGGCGGCGATAGAAGGCCTGGGCCTGGGCGTTGTCCTCCCAGACGGTGAGGAGCACCGTGGCACCTGCCGGGATGCGGGGATGGGCGAGCGCAGCCCGCATCAAGGCGCCGCCGATACCGCGTCCCTGGCGCTCGGCGGTGACGTAGAGGCGGCGGATTTCCTGATCTCCGGGGGCACCGGCCTCGGCAATGCGGTTGTCGCCGAACTGAACGAAGCCGATGAGTGCGCCTTCCTCCTCGGCAACGAGGATCACGTCTTCTGCTACAGCCTGCTCGAAGTGCGCGGCAGACAGTCTCTCCTCCATGACGAAGGCGAGGTCGTCCGGCGCCATATCCGGCCCGAAGGCTTGCGTATAAGTGCGCCGCGCCAGCGCCACGAGCGCCGGGACTTCGTTCAAGGCAAGCGGCCGGATCGTCATCCGGCGCCTATAGCACGCTGAAGCCCTTCACGAAGGGATCGCGGTCGTCGAGGAAGATCGTGTTATGGCCGGTGATCCACGCCTGCCCCGCCACCGACGGGACGATGGCGTCATAGTCGCCGACCTTCGTTGCCTTCTCGACACGGCCGCGAAAGAGGCTGCCGATGATCGATTCGTGGACGAAATCGTCGCCGACCTGCAACGTTCCACGGGCGGCCAACTGGGCCAGGCGGGCCGAGGTGCCGGTGCCGCAGGGCGAGCGGTCGATGGCCTTCTCGCCGTAGAAGACGGCATTGCGGGCGTCGGCCTCCGGGTGCTTCGGCCTGCCGGTCCACATGACGTGGCGGACGCCGGAGATGGTCGGGTCTTCGGGATGGACGAAGCTGTATTTCTCGTTGACCAGTTTGCGCACGATCGGCGACAGGCGCTGGATATCGAAGGCGGAGATGTCCGCCAGATCTGAAAAGCTCTCCTGCGCTTCGACGATGACGTAGAAATTGCCGCCATAGGCAACGTCGAAGGCAAGACGGCCAAGCTCCGGCACGTCGACCGAGAGGCCGGCCGAATGAAGGAAAGAGGGCACGTTGACCATGCGCACTTGCGTGACGTGGCCGAGATTGTCGCGCGTATAGGCCGCCTCGACGATGCCGGCGGGCACCTCCAGGCGCAGGCGCCCCTCCTCTTTCGGCCTCACCAGCCCCTCCTCGATGAGCACGGTGACCGTGCCGATGGTGCCGTGGCCGCACATGGGCAGGCACCCCGAGGTCTCGATGAAGAGCAGCGCGGCGTCAGCGTCGTCGCCGAGCGGTTCGTAGAGGATCGATCCGGACATGATGTCGTGGCCGCGCGGCTCGAACATCAGGCCGGTGCGGATCCAGTCGTAGTCGGCCATGAAGTGCTGCCGCTTCTCGCTCATGGTAGCGCCGTGGAGCGGCGGGCCGCCGCCGGCCACCACGCGCACCGGATTGCCGGCGGTGTGCGCATCGACGCAGAAGAAGGTGCGGCGGCTCACTGGAAGCGTTCGATGCCGAAGGGGGCGAGATTGCGGTCGCCGCGCTGGCCGACGAGATCGGTGACGTGGCGGGCGGTGACCGCCGACAGCGTCAGGCCGAGATGGCCGTGGCCGAAGGCGAAAACGATGCGCGGGTCGGTCGGGTGGGCGCCGATGACGGGCAGCGAATCCGGCGTTGCCGGGCGGCGGCCCATCCACTCCTCGCCGCCGGCGTCGGGCAGATCGGGCACGTAGCGGCGCATCTTCTTGCGCATGGCGGCGGCGCGGGCGAGCGTCGGCGGCGCGTCGATGGCGGCCAGTTCGACCGCCCCGCCGACGCGCAGACCGTCTTCCAGCGGCGTGGCGCAGAAGCCGTGATCGTCGAAGAAGACCGGCAGGTCGAGCGCGATCGGCGGCTTTGCCCAGGTGGTGTTGTAGCCGCGCTCGGCCTCCAGAACGACGCCGAGGCCCAGCGACTTGGTGAGCTCGCGCGACCACACGCCGCCGGCGATAACCACCGCATCGAATCGCGTCTCGCTGCCGTCGGCGGTGACCACGGCGACGCCATCGGCCGCCGGGCGCACGGCCTTGACCTCGGCGGTGCGCAGCCGCTGGGCTTCGCGCAAATCCCCGCGCAGGCTCTGAAGGATGCCGTTGGGGCTCGACACGGTCCAGTTCTCCGGCGCGAAGATGGCGCGGGCGAAGGGGCCGGTAAGCGCCGGCGCGAGCTTGCGCGCTTCGCTGACGGTGACCTCGCGATAATCGACGCCGTGGCGCGCCTTCTCCTTCCACTCGGCCTTGGCGTTGCGGAAGCTGGCATCGCTGTCGAAGACGTGCAGCGCGCCGGTGCGGCGCATGTGGCCGGAGAGGCGGCCGCGGCGGGCAAGCTCCTGATGATCGGCGAGCGCCGTCTTCATCAGGAAGCCCAGCGCCGCGGTCGAGGCCTCGACCTGGCTCGGCCGCGCCGCGGCGACGAAGCGCGCCAGAAACGGCGTCAGCCCCGGCACGTCCACCAGGCGCAGCGTCAGCGGCCCGAGAGGATCGAGCATCCAGCCTGGCACCGAGGCGAGAATGCCCGGACGCGCCAGCGGCGAGATGGCCGAAAGCATGATGACGCCGGCATTGCCGGTCGAGGCCGGGCGCGCCTCCAGGTCGCGCTCGAAGACGGTCACGTCGAATCCGTCGGCGGCGAGCCAGGTCGCCGTGGCGGAACCGACTATGCCTGCGCCGATGACCGCTACTGTGGTCATGCGGCGCCCGGATGATGGCGGTCAATCAAGGGCTTGGGCCCGCTCTGCCTTGCATTTCCGCTTCCGCCGTCGTTGCCGACAGGCCAAGCATTAGACCACTCCGCCGGGGTCATGTCGATCAAGCGGCGACGGGCCTAGGGCAGCGGAAATCGCGAGCTTGCCGATCTCGGCGGCGATCGCCTTGCCGAGCGTGGCGTGGGCGGCGGGATCGAAATGGATGCCGTCCACCGGGTCCGACTTGATGACCGAGCCGGCGTCGAAGAAGTGGACGCCGCGCTCATCGGCCATGCGCCGATATTCGGCCGCCAGCCGGTGCGACTTCGGCGGCGCGCCGATGAACATCTCGGCATAGGTGGGGAAGCTGTCCGAGGTCGGCGGCGGGCTCACCACCAGGATCTCGGGCACGCCTCCGTTGCGCCCGACGGCGGCGGTCCTGACGATATCGACCAGAACGCCGACGCCGGCGGCGATCTCCCAGGCGGTCTTGTTGAAGCGCGCCTTGAGGTCGTTGGTGCCGAGCATGACGACCACCAGGTCGAGCGGCTTGTGGCTGGCGAGGCAGGGAAGGAGATAGGTCTTGCCGTTCTTCTCGGCGCCTTCGATGGGGTCGTCGCTGACGGTGGTGCGCCCGCCGAGCCCCTCCGCAATGACGATCCAGTCCGGCCCGAGCGCCGCGGCGAGCACGCCCACCCAGCGTTCGTCCGGCGCATAGCGCCCGTCCGGCCGCTCGACGGTGGCATGGCCGAAGGTGTTGGAATCGCCGTAGCAGAGAACGGTCCTGGGGAGAGCCATCATTCCTCCAAACTCACAGACGGCCCGCCGGCAGCGGCGGGCGGCAAACGCTGGACAGCATAGTGCATACTCCCGATCGCCGGTCCGGCGAAACCGCCGCGCGGGCGGAAAAAGGCGAAGCGCAACATGGCGCGAGGCGGCCGTGTTGCAATAGATTTGCCGAGGCGGATTCGCAAGGAACACGCGGCAAACCGCCGCGCAGCAGGCAGAGGGCGGGCAATTGGAACAGACCTGGCGTTGGTACGGCCCGAAGGACCCGATCGCGCTCAGCCAGATCGCGGAGGCCGGCGCCACGGGAATCGTGACGGCGCTGCATCAGATTCCGGGCGGCACGGCATGGAGCGACGATGCCGTTGCCGAGCGCAAGGCCGCAATCGCGGCGGCGGGCCTCAGATGGTCGGTGGTCGAGAGCATTCCGGTGACCAACGCGATCAAGGCGCGCACCGCCGACTGGACCAAGGACGTGGAGGCGTGGAAGGCGTCGCTGAGGGCGCTTGGCCGCAACGGCATCGCCACGGTCTGCTACAACTTCATGCCGATCGTCGACTGGACGCGCACCGATCTCGCCTGGCCGATGACGAGCGGCGCGGCGCTGCGTTTCGATATCGTCGATTTCGTCGCCTATGACGCCTTCGTGCTGAAGCGCGCCGGCGCCACCGACGACTACGCGGCGGAAACAGTGGCGGCGGCCGAGGCGCGCTTCCGCACCATGAGCCGCGAGCGCCAGACCGACCTGGAGCGCATCATCCTCGCCGGCCTGCCGGGGTCCGACTTCGCCTATGACCGGACACAGTTCCTGGCGCTCCTCGACGATTTCGCCGGCATGACGGCGGACGACCTCAGCGCCAGCCTCGCCGATTTCCATCGCGCGGTGGTGCCGGTGGCGGAAGAGGCCGGCATCCGGCTCGCCATCCATCCCGACGACCCGCCGATCCCCCTCTTCGGGCTGCCGCGCGTGGTCTCGACGGCGAGCGACGCCGAGGCGCTGATGGCCGCCGTCGACAGCCCGGCAAACGGCCTCACCCTGTGCGTCGGCTCCTACGGCTCGCGCGCCGACAACGACCTTGTCGCCATGACCAGGGCTTTCGCGCCGCGCATCCATTTCCTGCATCTCAGGAACGTCACCATCGAGGCGCCGGGCGTGTTCCACGAGGCGGAGCATCTTGCCGGCGGCTCCGACATGGTGGCGATCGTTGCCGCCGCGCTTGGCGAGGAAGACCGGCGGCGGGCGGAAGGCCGCGCCGACCACCAGATTCCGATGCGGCCCGACCATGGCCATCTGCTTTCCGCCGATCCGGTCAAGAACGCCAATCCCGGCTATTCCTATATCGGGCGACTGAAGGGGCTGGCGGAACTCCGCGGCGTGATGACGGCGGTGCAGGCGCTGAGACAGTAGGGGCTCAGTGGCCGCCGGCTCCGGCGGCGGCGGCTTCTTCGCGCGGCTTGCGGGCGAGCGGCACCAGCAGCACCACGGCGGCAAAGAGCACGGCCAGAATCAGGAACACGTCGGAGAAGGCCATGACCAGCGCCTGGCCGCGCACCCTGTTCTGCAGGACCATCAGCGCCTGCTGGCCGGCATCGGCGCCAAGCACGCCGGAAAAGCCCTGGGTGAGGGTCGCAAGCTGCTCGGTGGCGGCGCTGTGCGCCCAGTTCACCGCCTCGTGCAGGCGGGCGATGTGCAGGTCCGTGCGCTTGTTGAGCAGCGTGGTGAGGATGGCGAGGCCGAAGGCGCCGCCGAGATTGCGCGTCAGGTTGAACAGGCCGGAGGCGTTCTTGACGCGCTCGGGCGGCAGGGTGCCGAGCGCCAGCACGCTCGACGGCACCATGCAGAACATCATGGCAAAGCCGCGCACGGCCTGTGAAGCGAACAGCTCCCAGAAAGCCCAGTCGCCGGTCAGCGGCACCAGCTGGAAGCAGGAGAGGCCGAACAGCGCCAGCCCGAAGGCAATCAGCAGGCGCGGATCGACCTTGGTCGCCAGACCGCCGGCGAGCGGCGCCGCCAGCATCATGAAAACGCCGGTGACGAAGACGGTCTCGCCGATCTGGAGCGCATCGTAACCGCGCACGCTGGCGAGATAGATCGGCAGCAGGAAGACGAGGCCGTAAAGCCCGACGCCGAGGACGAAGGAGAACAGCGAGCCGGTCCAGAAATTGCGATCGGCGAAGGCGCGCATGTCGACAATCGGCTCGGCGGCGGTGAAGGCGCGCCAGAAGAAGGCAACGCCCGAGACGACGGCGACCACGCTGAAGCTGACGATGGTCTGGTCATTGAACCAGTCGTTGCCGGCGCCTTCTTCCAGCACGTATTCGAGGCTGCCGAGGCAGGCGGCGAGCGTGATCAGGCCGGTCCAGTCGATGCGGCGGAGCAGCGACAGGTCGGGCTCGTCGAAATCGACGAAGACCAGCACCGCCACGGTCACCAGGATGCCGGGCACGACGTTGATGAGGAACAGCCAGTGCCAGGAGAAGGTGCTGGTGAGGTAGCCGCCGACCGTGGGGCCGACCGTCGGCGCCAGCGTGGCGATGAGGCCGACGATCGCCGCCACCATGGCGGTGCGATCCTTGGGGAAGGCGGTGAAGGCGGCGGAGAAGACCACGGGGATCATGGCGCCGCCGATGAAGCCCTGGGCGGCACGCCAGACGATCATCTCGTCAATCGAGGTGGCGCTGGCGCACAGCACGCTGAAGACGGTGAAGCCGGCGGCGCAGATGGCGAAGAGATAGCGCGTGGAGAGCGCCCGGCTCAAGAAACCGGTGAGCGGGATCATGACGATTTCGGCGACCAGATAGGCGGTCTGCACCCAGGCGATCTCCGAGGACGAGGCCGACAGGCCGGCCTGGATCTCGGTCAGCGACGAGGCGACGATCTGGATGTCGAGGATCGCCATGAACATGCCGGTGGCAAGCGCCACGAAGGCGGCGATCAGCTTCGGCGTGACGACCGGCTCGGCCGGCGGCGGCGCCGGGACGGCATCGAGGGCGATATCGGCGGCGGTCATGGCCGGGGTCCCCAGGCGCGGGTCAAGTGCGCGGGCTCAGTGCATGGCGAGTTGCGCGCCGCCGGTGCGGGTATCGACTGCGGCGACGACGGACATGCCGGGCCGGATCAGCCCTTCAGCCACAATGTCGGCGGGCAGGCGGATGCGCACGGGCACGCGCTGCACGACCTTGGTGAAGTTGCCGGTGGCATTGTCGGGCGGCAGCAAGCTGAACTCGGAGCCCGAGGCCGGGGCGACGCTGGCCACCCTGCCCTCGATGGCGAGGTCGGGATAGGCGTCGACGGTGACCGTGACGGTCTGGCCCGGCTTCAGCTCGGCGAGCTGGGTCTCCTTGAAATTGGCGTCGACATAGACCGAATCGACCGGCACCAGGGCGAGCAGCCGTTGGCCGGGCTGGACATATTCGCCGGGCTGGGCGGCGCCATTGCCGACGACGCCGTCAAACGGGGCGCGGATCACCGTGTGGTCGAGGTCGAGCTTCGCCTGGTCGCGGGCGAGGCGATACTGGTCGAGGACGCGCTCGGCCTCGGTCTTCTGGGCGGTGACGACGCCGACATTGGCGTGGGCGGCGGCGAGCGCGGCCTCGGCCGCGGCGACCGCCTGCTCGGCCTGGTCGCGGCCGGCGCGGGCGGTATCGAGCGCCGATGTGGTGGCGAAGCCTTTGCCGGCCAGGGCGCTGACGCGCTTGAATTGCGCCACCGCATTGTCGGCGGCGGCCTTCGCCGAGGCGAGCTGGGCTTCCGCCGATTTCACCGCCGCCCCACCAGCGACGATCTGCTCATCGATGCGGGCGACGGTCGCCTGGCCGGTGGCGATCTGCGCCTCGGCGCGGGCAAGGGCGATGCGGTTGTCGGCGTCGTCGAGAACGACCAGCGCGTCGCCGGCCTTGACGCGGGTGTTGTCCGGCGCCGGCACCGACTTGACGTAGCCGGCGATCTTGGCGGTCACGATCGCGGTATCGGCGCCGACATAGGCGTCGTCGGTGGAAACGATGAAGCGCCCGACGGTCCACCAGTCATAGCCGTAAATGCCGGCACCGGCGGCAATCGCCAGGCCGACGGCGACGAGGACGAGGGTGCGGAGGCTGCCTTTCCTGGCTGCCGGCGGTGCGGCGGACGGCGACGAATCACCCGCCAGCGGAGCCGCCCCGGCCGCCTCCGGCGCCGCATCGGCGGCGGGGGCCCGACGGGCTGTGGGCGGGTCGATCGCAAGGGGGAGTGCCTGTCCGGCCCCGCCGGTCTGTTCCATGGTCTTGGCCATCTCTCGATCCCGTCTGGAGCCGAAAACCCAGCCCCTGCAATTGGTTGAACCTAGGCGGATGCCGAATTTGACCGAACCGTTCGGTTCGATTTCACTTGAAATACCCCTCCTGAACGTCTATTTCAAGACCGAACCGAACGGTTCGGTCATTATTTTTGGAACCCCCGGTGTGCTATGCTGGGGCAGCCTCGGCACGCGCCGGGCTCTTGGAGACACGACACTGATGACGACGGTCGAACCGGTTGCGACGGCACACAGCGGCAGGGCCGCCGCCGGGCAGGACAACCGCAAACGCCGACAGATCCTGGACGGCGCTTATCGGCTCTTCATTCACCAGGGATTTGACGCGACCAGCATGGGCGACATCGCCAAGGAGGCCGGCGTCTCCAAGGGCACGCTCTACGTCTATTTCGACAGCAAGGAGCGGCTGTTCCAGCAGCTCGTGCGCGAGGAGAAGGAGCGCCAGTTCCCGGCGATCTTCGCCGTCGATCCGAGCGAGACGGACGTCAGCGCCGTGCTGACGCGCATCGGCCGGCAGTTCGCCCGCTTCATCACGCAGACCCATGTGGTGATGGCCATGCGGACCATCACCGCCATGGCCGAGCGCATGCCCGACATCGCGGCCGAGTTCTTCGATAACGGGCCGCGCCTGTGCGCCAACCAGCTGGCGCAGTATTTCCGGGCGCAGATCGCGGCCGGAACGCTGGCCATCCCCGACGCCGACCTCGCCGCGGTGCAATTCCTCGAACTCACCCAGGCGACCCTGTCGCGCCCGCTGCAGTTCGGTGCGGGCGAGCAGCCGAGCGAAGAGCAGATGGACGCGGTCGTCGATTCGGCGGTGGCGATGTTCCTCGCCGCCTATCAGCGGCGGCAGGCGGAGAGCTGAGCCGGCACTAGCCGCGCGCCGCGGTCAGAGGTTGCGCCGCGGGATCAGCGGGGCACCGAGGTCGTCGTCGCCGGCTCTGGCCTGTTCCAGCACCGAGAGGCCGATGCGGGGCGCACTGTTGACGGTCGAGGATTCGCGCCAGCGGTCGACCACCGCATAGATGAAATCCTCGTCGAGCCGGCCACCCTCCTCCAGCCGGCCGAGACGCCCGGACTGGCTGCGCGGCAGGCGATCTTCGGCAACATCCTTGAAGGAGAAGCGGGTCGGCAGCGGCACGCCTTCTCCAAACGCAATCGCCTCGCGGGTGCCGAGCGAGGGCAGGAAGGCGATCAGGCTGGCGGCGGCATCGGGCACCGCCGAACGGACGATTTCCTGGTCGCGGTCGTTGGCCATGCGCATGGCGAAGACCGTCGAGCACTGGGACAGGATCGTGGGGTCGAGATCCGTCGGGCGCTGGGTGATGGCGCCGAGGAAGACGCTGTATTTGCGGCCCTCCTTGGCAATGCGCGACAACGCCTTGCGGGTCGGCCCGAAGCCCAGCTTGCGGTCGGCCGGGGCGTAGCGGTGGGCCTCCTCGCAGCACACCAGAAGGGGCGCCGAGCCCTCGCTCCACACGCCGAACTCGAACCCCATGCGGGTGACCACCGACACCACCGAATCGACCACCTCGGCCGGCAGGCCGGCGAGTTGCAGCACGGTGATCGGCTTGCCGTCGATCGGCAGGCGGAAGAGATCCGCCAGCACCTGCACCATCATGTCCTCGACAAACAGGTTGTTGAACATGAAGGCGTAGCGGGAATCGTTGCCGAGCGTCTCGATGCGCGTCACCAGGCGATGGTACCTGGTCCAGGCCGAGCGGTTGTCGAGCTTGCCCATGGCGTCATTGATGAGGTTGACCAGCTCGGAGATGCGGTAGGGCACCGGCGTGTCGGCGGTGAAGCCGGCGGCAGACGCCTTGCGAATCTGCACGCGCTCGCCGCGCTGGTTGGCGGCGTAACGCGCCTTGGCGACCGGGATCAGCTCGGCCAGAATCTCGGTCTCCTCCTCGACGCCGGGGCGGCCGCGGAAGAAGACGTCGACGATCTCCTCAAAGTTGAACAGCCAGTAAGGAAGCTGAAGGCTCTTGGGGTCGACGACATGCGCCAGCTCGCCGAAGCAGTGAGCGTATTCGTTGTGCGGATCGACCAGGAAGATTTTGAGATTGGCCTTCTTCTTGAGGATCTCTTGAAGAATGAGCGCAACCGAGGTGGACTTGCCGACGCCGGTGGTGCCGAGCACGGCGAAGTGCTTGCGCAGCAGCTCCTCGAAATTGATCAGAGCGGGGACCGAGGCATCGAGGCGCAGGCGGCCGATCTCGATGGTGTCGCCGCTGTCGATGCGGTGAATGACGGCAATGTCGCCGGTCTGTAGCCGCCTGATCACGTTGCCGATGGTCGGATAGGTGGAAACGCCGCGCTGGAAGGCCGCCGCATCGGTGCCGTAGCGTTTGATCTCGCCCATGAAATCGACCGCGGCGACCAGGTGACCGCCCTCGTCGTCGCCGGGATCGGGCATCGAAACGGTCATCGACACGACGACGCCGACAACCAGCGAGTGATCGACCCTGATGCCGACAAGGCGGCCGATGGTCAGACCGCCCTCGTCGGCGACCATGGCTGCGGTCGTCTTGTACAGCCGGGCGTTTGCTCCAGAACCGTTAACCGTGACGACGCGGCCGAGGTCCTGCGCGTGGCCGTCCATGAATCGCTCCTGCCCCGGGAAAGGCCGGAATTCCGGCCTCCTCGTGGCAACATGCGCTCGCAAAGGTAAATACGAGGTCATTGCGATAGCGCAACCGCTCGCCAGCCAGCCTGTGACAGTGTAATTGCTCCGAATATGGTGAATAGCCGATCTGCCGGGAGTGCCTAATGAGAATCGTCACGATGTCGCTCAACCCGACCATCGACGTGGCGAGCGAGGCGGACCTTGTCCGTCCCGTCCACAAAGTGCGTACCTCGAACGAGACCTACGATCCCGGCGGCGGCGGCGTGAACGTGGCCCGGGTGATCACCGAACTCGGCGGCGAGGCGGAAGTCATCTGCCCGGCCGGCGGTTTCTCCGGCGCCCTGCTCGACCAGTTGCTCGGCGATGCCGGCATCCGCCGCACGATCGTTCCGATCAAGGGCAATACGCGCATCTCCTTCACCGTCTACGAGCGCAAGACCGGCTCCGAATATCGCTTCACCCCCAACGGCCCGAAGCTTTCGCCGGAGGAGATGGAAGCCTGCCTGGAGGCGGTGCGCCGGGCCAAGTTCGACTATTTCGTCGCCAGCGGCAGCGTACCTCTGGGGGCACCGACCGACGTGCTGGCGCAGATCGCCGAGATCGTGCGCGAGAAGGGCGGCAAGTTCATCCTCGATTCGTCCGGCGCCGGCCTGTCGGTCACGCTGGAGCGCGTGCCGGTCTACATGGTCAAGCCCTCGATCAACGAGCTGGAGGCCCTCAAGGGCCGGCGCCTCGACGACGAGGCGGCGCGCGACGCAGCCGTCGATCTGGTGCAGCGCGGCCGCGCCGAGATCGTGGCGGTGACGCTGGGTGCCTCCGGCGCCATGGTCGCCACCCGCGACGGGGTGCTGCGCATGCGCTCGCCGCGGGTGCAGGCGCATTCGGCGGTCGGCGCTGGCGACAGCTTCGTCGGAGCCATGGCGCTGGCGCTCTCCGAACAGCGCAGCATCGGCGACGCGCTCACCTTCGCCGTCGCGGCGGGGGCGGCGAGCGTGCTCACCGCCGGTACGCGGCTGTGCAAGACCGCCGACGTACAGCGCATCTACGACGAGATTCGCTCCGGATCGCTCGGCGTCAGCACCCCCGAAAAGGTCGCCTGACGACCGACAAGGCGGCTACGCCGTCTTCGGCTCCAGGCACTCGATGCGGTTGCCGAAGGGATCGGCGACGTAGAAGCGCGCGTGGCCCGGCAGCGGCTCGTCATCGACGGTGGCGAAACCGGCCGCCTCGCAGCGCGCCCTCAGTTCGGCAAGGTTCTCGACCCGGAAGGCCGGGTGCGCCTTGCGCGCCGGGCGGAAGTCCGCCTCGACGCCGAGATGGACCTTTAGCTCCCCCCTGGCGAACCAGACGCCGCCGCGCTTCGCCAAATTCTCCGGCTTCGACTGCTCGGCAAGGCCAAGCACGCCTTGATAGAAGGCGCGCGCCCTCTCCTCGCCGCCCTTCGGCATGGCGAGCTGAACATGATCGAGCGCGACGATGCCCATGGCCGGTCCTCCCGCGATCCCGCACGCCTTCTAGAACCATTCTCGACCGGATAAAACCAGATCGACGGCGGTATCATTGTGCCGGCATTGGCGGCAGGATCGCCGTGTCACAGCCGCCAGCGCCGGAAGAAGGGCCAGGACCGATGCATGTGGTGATCTGCGGCGGCGGCGCCATCGGCTGTTCGATCGCCTATTTCCTCAGCAAGCGCGGGGCGCAGGTGACCGTCGTCGAGCGGACGGGCGTGGCCAATGCCGCCTCCGGCAAGTCGGGCGGCTTCCTGGCGCTCGACTGGTGCGACGGCGGGCCCTTGCAGACGCTGGCCAGGCGCAGCTTCGCGCTCCATGCCGAACTGGCCGGGACGCTCGGCGGCGAGCGCTGGAACTACCGCCGCATGACCACCTATGGCGGCCTTGCCGGCTATTCCATCAGCTCTGACGGCGGCCCGGTGCCGTGGGTTTCCGATTCGGTCGCCATCAACCAGAAACTCGGCGGCCCCGAAACGACGGCGCAGGTGCATCCCGCGGGCTTTACACGCGCCATGATGGAGGCGGCCGAGGCCAACGGCGCGCGGCTTGTCGCCGGCGCGGTGACCGGCGTCATGCAGGCGGACGGCAGGGCGACCGGCGTCGCGATCGACGGAAATCCGCTGGCGGCGGAGGCGGTGGTGATCGCGCTTGGGCCGTGGTCGGTGCTGGCGGCCGCATGGCTGCCGCTGCCGCCGGTCTATGGGCTCAAGGGCCACAGCCTGGTCTTCGACACCGGCGACGCGCTGCCGGCGGAGGCGCTGTTCCTCGAAACCGACGGCGCCGCGCATCCGGAGGTCTTTCCGCGCAGCGACGGGACAACCTACGTCTGCGGCTATCGCAGCCAGGCGCCGATCCCGGTCGACCCGGCAGATGTGACGCCCGAGGCGGAGCAAAGCGCGCAGTTCGAGGCGATCTGCCGGGACATTTCACCGGTCCTCGCCGACGCGCCGGTCCGCGCCCGCCAGGCCTGCTACCGGCCGGTGACCCATGACGGGCTGCCGCTGATCGGGCCGGTGCCGGGGGTTGCCGGCGCCTATCTGGCAACCGGCCACAGCGTCTGGGGCATCCTCAATGCGCCGGCAACCGGCGAGGCGATGGCCGAACTGATCCTCGACGGCGCCGCCCGGACGGTGGACCTCGGCGCCTTCGATCCGGCACGGCTGGCGCCGCTGCCGCCGGAGAGCCTCGGTGGCTTCTGATCTGCCACCATGCCGGTTGACCTGCTAGAGGTTATCCTGACACTCGTTGCGGACGCTCGATTTCCATCGGCCTGAGCCATATTAATGCCCGGTCAACCTGCCAAAGGCAGGTTGCCGGCGACTTGCCAAAGGGGCCTATCCAGTATGAGCTTTGTCCTTGAAGACCTGACGCCGGTTCTGCGCGCCACCATCCAGAAGGGGGCCGGTCCGCAGCGCTGGCAGTACCCGTCGTGGATCGATCACCTGCCGCCCTGCAACCGTGCCTGCCCCGCCGGCGAAAACATCCAGGCGTGGCTCGCCTATGTGCGCGAGGGCCGCTGCGAGGCGGCGTGGCGCGCGCTGGTCAGGGACAATCCGCTGCCGGGCATTCACGGCCGCGCCTGCTACCACCCGTGCGAGGGCAGTTGCAGCCGCAAGGATCTCGACGAATCCGTGTCGATCCACGCCGTCGAGCGCTTCCTCGGCGACCTTGCGGTCGAGCACGGCTGGACGGTGCCCGCCGGCAAGCCGACCGGCAAGAAGGTTCTGGTCGTCGGCGCCGGCCCGGGCGGCCTCTCCTGCGCCTGGCACCTGCGCCTGATGGGCCATGAGGTGGAGATCCGCGACGCCGAGGCCGAGCCCGGCGGCATGATGCATTACGGCATTCCGGCCTACCGGCTGCCGCGCGCCGAACTGCTCGCCGAGATCAAGCGCATCGAGGCGATGGGCGTGCGCATGGTGATGAACACGCGCGTCGACGACGTCGTCGGCGACGATGAATGCCGGCGGCTTCGATGCCTGCTTCCTGGCGATCGGCACCCATGACGGCAATCACCTCGATATCCCGGCGGCCGACGGCAAGCAGATGATCGACGCGATCTCGATGCTCGAGCACGTCGAGAAGGGCATGGCGCCCAATCTCGGCCGCGTGGTTGCGGTGATCGGCGGCGGCAACACCGCCATGGACGCCGCGCGCGTCGCCCGGCGGCTGGGCGTCGAGGAGGCGATCATCGTCTATCGCCGCGACCGCGCCCACATGCGCGCCGAGCCCTACGAGGCCGACTCGGCATTTCTGGAAGGCGTGCAGGCGAAGTGGCTGACCAACCCGACGCGCTTCGGCAAGGAAGGCGTGACCATCGAGCGCATCGAAATGGGCGAGGACGGCGCGCTCTACCCGACCGGGGAGATGGAGACGCTGCCGGTCGATTCCATGGTTCTGGCGCTCGGCCAGACCGCCGATGTGAAGTTCCTGCGCAAGGTGTCGGGCATCGAGATCGAGCGCGGCGAGACCGTCGTGGTCGACGAGCGGATGATGACAGGGCACCCCGGCATCTTCGCCGGCGGCGACGTGATCGGGGGGCCGCGCACGATGACGGCGGCGACCGGACACGGCAAGAAGGCGGCCCGCGCCATCGACGCCTGGCTGAGAGGCGAGACCTATCAGGCGCCGGCCAAGAATCCGCAGGTCGATTTCGGCATGCTGGACCTGCCGCTCTATCTCGACGCCGGCCGCACGCATATGAGCGAGCTGCCGCTCGAGGCGCGTACCGGGTTCGCGGAAATCGTCGCCGGCATTACCCAGAAGCAGGCCCGCTACGAGGCCGACCGCTGCCTCTCCTGCGGCAACTGCTTCGAATGCGACAATTGCCTGGCGGCCTGCCCGGAACAGGCCATCGTCAAGCTCGGCGAGGGCCAGAAATACATCGTCAACCTGGATCTCTGCACGGGCTGCGCGACCTGCTACGACCAGTGCCCCTGCCACGCCATCGAAATGGTCGCCGAGCCGCAGACGGAAGGCGCCAGAACGGGCAGCCTTGGCGAACCGCTGGTGCCCCACAAATTCAGACCGCGCGCCTGAGCGCGAGGAGATGCCTGACATGGCTGACGCCACTGCCACGATGGACGGCAATACTGCCGTCGCACATGTCGCCTACCGGTTGAACGAGGTGTGCGCGATCTTCCCGATCACGCCCTCCTCGCCGATGGCCGAGCTCGCCGACGAATGGTCGTCCAAGGGCATCACCAATATCTTCGGCACGGTTCCCGTCGTGCAGGAAATGCAGTCCGAGGGCGGCGCCGCCGGCGCGCTGCACGGCGCGTTGCAGAGCGGCGCCGTGGCGACGACCTTCACGGCGTCGCAGGGCCTGATGCTGATGCTGCCCAACATGTTCAAGATCGCCGGCGAGCTGACCGCTTCGGTGATGTATGTGGCGGCGCGCTCGCTGGCCACCCAGGCGCTGTCGATCTTCGGCGACCATCAGGACGTGATGGCGGCACGCTCGACCGGCTATGCCATGCTGTCGGCGGCCTCGGTGCAGGAGGCGCACGACCTGGCGGTGGTGGCCCAGGCGGCGACGCTGAAGGCGCGCATGCCGATCATCCATTTCATGGACGGTTTCCGCACCTCGCACGAGGTCAACAGCCTGACGCTCATCTCCGACGAGACGCTGAGGGCGATGATCGACGAGACCCTGGTGCGCGCCCATCGCGACCGGGCGCTCTCTCCGGCGCACCCGGTGGTGCGCGGCACGGCGCACAATCCCGATACCTTCTTCCAGGCGCGCGAGACGGCGAACCCGTTCTATGCCGCCACCGCCGGTATCGTGCAGGCGGAGATGGACAAGCTCGCCAAGCTGTGCGGCCGCCAATACAAGCTGTTCCGCTACGATGGCGACCCGCAGGCCGAGCGCGTGGTCATCTCCATGGGCTCGGGCGCCGAAGTGGTGCGCGAGACCGCCCTGGCGCTCGCCGCCGAGGGCGAGAAGGTCGGCGCGCTGCAGGTCCTGCTCTACCGTCCGTTCTCGACCGAGCACTTTCTCGCCGCCCTGCCGGCGAGCGTGAAATCGATCGCGGTGCTCGACCGCTGCAAGGAGCCCGGCGGCACCGGCGAGCCGCTCTATCAGGACGTGGTCACGGCGCTGGCGGCCGCCTTCGCCGAAGGCGGACGCGTCATGCCGCGCGTGATCGGCGGGCGTTACGGCCTGTCGTCCAAGGAATTCCACCCCGGCATGGCCAAGGCGGTGTTCGGCGAGCTGACCAAGAAGAGCCCGAAGAACGGCTTCACCATCGGCATCGACGACGACGTGTCGCATACCAGCCTCGACTACGACCGCGATTTCGACACGCGGCCGCAAGGCATCACGCACGCGGTGTTCTACGGCCTCGGCGCCGACGGCACGGTGGGCGCCAACAAGAACAGCGTGAAGATCCTGGCCGAGACGCCCGGCCGCTATGCCCAGGGCTATTTCGTCTACGATTCGCACAAGTCGGGCGCCGAGACGATCTCGCATCTGCGCTTCGGCACACAGCCGATCAACAGCCCCTATCTCATCCGCCACGCCGATTTCGTCGCCTGCCACAAGTTCGACTTCCTCAAGCGACTGGACGTTCTGGGCACGGCGCGGCAGGGCGCCACCTTCCTGCTCAACGCTCCCTACGGGCCGGACGAGGTATGGGACCACCTGCCGCGGCCGATCCAGAAGCGCATCATGGAGCGCGAGCTTCGCGTCTACGTCATCGACGCCACCAAGGTGGCACGCGACATCGGCCTCGGCCCGCGCGTCAACACCATCCTGCAGACCTGCTTCTTCGCCATTTCCGGCGTGCTGCCGCGCGAGGAGGCGATCACCGCCATCAAGAACGCCATCCAGAAGGCCTATGGCCGCAAGGGCGGCGCGGTGGTGGAGAAGAACTTCGACGCCGTCGATGCGGCGCTGGAGCACCTGCACGAAGCCAAGCTGCCCGGCAGGCTGACCGGCGCCGAGCCGCCGCCGCTGATACCGGACGACGCGCCGGAATTCGTGCGCATGGTGACCGCCAAGATGATGGCCGGGCGCGGCGACGAGATTCCGGTGAGCGCCATGCCGGTGGACGGCAGCTTCCCGACCGGAACAACCGCCTTCGAAAAGCGCAACATCGCGCAGGCGGTGCCAAGCTGGGATGCGGATCTGTGCATCCAGTGCGGCCAATGCTCGATCGTCTGCCCGCACAGCGTCATCCGCGCCAAATACTACCCGGAGGAGGCGCTTGAAGGCGCGCCGGAGAGCTTCCTCTCGGCCCAGGTCAACGCGCGCGGCTTCCCCGGCAGCCGCTTCACCCTGCAGATCCACGTCGAGGACTGCACCGGCTGCGGCGTGTGCGTCGAGAACTGCCCGGCGCTGAGCCCGACCGTATCCGGCCACAAGGCCATCGACATGGTCGACAAGACGACGCTGATCGACCGGGAGAAGCAGAACCTCGCCTTCTTCGAGACGCTGCCGCTGCCCGACCGCTCGCGCGTCAACTTCTCCAATGTGCGCGGCGTGCAGTTCCTCGAGCCGCTGTTCGCCTTCTCCGGTGCCTGCGCCGGCTGCGGCGAGACGCCCTACGTCAAGCTGCTCAGCCAGCTCTTCGGCGACCGGCTGCAGGTGGCCAACGCCACCGGCTGCTCGTCGATCTACGGCGGCAACCTGCCGGCGCATCCGTGGATGACCAATGCCGAGGGACGCGGGCCGACCTGGAACAACTCGCTGTTCGAGGACAATGCCGAGTTCGGCCTCGGCTACCGGCTGGCCGTCGACCAGCAGACCGCCGCAGCGCGGCAGTTGCTGACCAAGCTCGCCCCGGTGGTCGGCGAGGACCTCGCCAAGGCGATCCTCGAAGCCAACCAGGTGACGGAGAGCGACTTCGTGGCGCAGCGCGAGCGCGTCGCGGCGCTCACCGCCAAGCTGGCGGGGCGCAGCGACGACGATTCGGCCAACCTCACGGCGCTCGCCGATTTCCTCGTACGGCGCAGCGTGTGGATCGTCGGCGGCGACGGCTGGGCCTACGATATCGGCTTCGGCGGCCTCGACCACGTGCTGGCGCAGTCGCGCGACGTCAACGTGCTGGTGCTCGACACCGGCGTCTATTCCAACACCGGCGGGCAAGCCTCCAAGGCGACGCCGCTCGGCGCCTCGGCGAAGTTCGCCGCGGCCGGCAAACGGATGCCGCGCAAGGACCTGGCCATGCAGGCGATCGGCTACGGCTACGTCTACGTGGCGCAGATCGCCATGGGGGCGAACGCCGAGCAGGCGCTGGTGGCGTTGCGCGAGGCGGAGGCCTATCCCGGCCCGTCGCTGGTGCTGGCCTACTCGCACTGCATCGCCCACGGCTTCGACCTGCGTTTCGGCATGAAGCAGCAGGCGCGGGCCACCGCCGCCGGCTTCTGGCCGCTGTTCCGCTACGACCCGTCGCTGAGAAACAGCGGCGCCAACCCGTTCCGCCTCGATTCGACGCGGCCGCGGATCAAGCTCGAAGAGTTCGCCTATAACGAGCTGCGCTACAGCGTCCTCACCCAGGGCGACCGCGAAGCGGCGGCGCAGATGATGCGCCAGGCGCAGGCGGCGGTCGACGAGCGCTACCGCTCATACGAGGACCTGGCGGCGCGCGACGGCAGCCGCTTCCTGCCGAATTGGGAAAACGCCTGAGCTGAAGCTCGCCACCACCTATCTCGGACTGGAACTCGACCATCCGGTCGTCGCATCGGCCTCGCCGCTGTCGCGCGAGTTCGATGGAATCCGCAAGCTGGAGGACGCCGGCGCCGCGGCCGTGGTGATGCCGTCGATCTACGAAGAGGAGATCGAGGCCGAGGACACCGCCTATACGGAACTGGTCGAGCAGGGGAGCTGGACGCAGCCGGAGGCCGCCGGCGGCTATTTTCCGGAGCTCACGGCGCGCGTCGGCAGCCTGCAGGCGCGGCTGGAAACGCTGCGGCGGGCGGTCGATTCCTGCGCCATACCGATCATCGCCAGCCTCAACGGCTCGACGCCGGAGGGCTGGACGGGCTTCGCCCGCGACCTGGAGCAGGCCGGTGCGGCGGCGATCGAACTCAACCTCTATCGCGTGCCGACCGATCCGAACGAGAGCGGCGGCGAGGTCGAGCGGCGCTGGGTCGATACGGTCAGGGCCGTGTGCTCGGCGGTGTCCATTCCGGTCGCGGTGAAGCTCGGGCCGTGGCTGTCGGCACCCGCCCACCATGCCGGCGAGATCGCCAAGGCCGGGGCCAAGGGGCTGGTCCTGTTCAACCGCTTCTACCAGCCCGACATCGACCTGCAGACGCTGGCGCCGCAACCGAGCCTGGAGCTCTCCACCCCGCACGAGATCCGCCAGGTGCTCCTGTGGATTTCGCTGCTGTCAGGGCGCATCGGCACCTCGCTGGCGGCGACCAGCGGCGTGGAGACCGGCCAGGAAGTGGTCAAATATCTGCTCGCCGGCGCCGACGTGGTGATGACCGCCTCGGCGCTGCTGCGTCACGGTCCGGGACACATCGGGGCGCTGCGCCTGGCGCTCGAGACCTGGATGGAAGGCCGCGGCTTCGACGACATCGACCAGGTGCGCGGACGGCTGGCGGCCGCCTTCCTGCACAATCGCGAGGGCCTGGTGCGCGCCCAGTACATCAACATCCTGACCGGCTACCGCGTGTAGCACGCCGGCAGGCGCCGGCCACGTAGCCTCAGGCGCGCGGGCGCTCCTCGCGCAGCGCCGCGGTGATCGCCTTGAAGAAGGGATGCGCCGGCAGATCCTCGATGTCGCAGACGATTTTGCGCCGCCAGTTGGGGTGCTCGTCGATGGTGCCGGGAATGTTGACCTGCTCGGGGTCGCCGGTGAGGTCCTCGATGGCCAGCACGAAAAGGCGCGAGGGCGCGCGCGCCACCAGACGGTGCAGCGCCACGGCGACCGATTCGGGGATCTGCTCCGGCGGCGGCTGATGGCCGTCGCGCACCGCCCAGACGTCGTGCGGCAGCAGTTCGTGATCGGCGAGCGTATGGAGCAGGTGCAGCCGCTCGCTGGCGCGCTCGGCATAGGCCCGTTCGACGTCCTCCTCCTTCAGATAGCCGAAGCCGCGGCGCGTCTTGAGATCGTGCGCGCTCCACCAGCCGGCCAGCGAATGCAGGTCGTGGGTGGTGATGCAGGCCAGCGCCTCGCGCGGATATTCGGCGATGGGGATGAAATCCTCGCCGCGCTTCTCGAAGAAATAGACGACATAGGCCTGGATCTCGGTGGCGCTCAGCACCTCGGGGAAGCCCTTGGGCACGACGCCCAGCGCCTCGCCGATGACGATGGCTTCCTGCTCCTGGGAGACCTCGGCCAGCGTGCGCAGCATGTCGGCCAGCGGATAGCGCACATAGACGCCATCGGCGGCGGTGAAGCCTTCGGATATCCAGAACAGCCGGTAGAGGCTCATGGCGTGGTCGATGCGCAGCGCCCCGGCGTGGCGCAGCACCGTATCGATGGTCTCGCGATAGGGCTGGAAGTCGCGCGCCTTCAGCGCCGCCGGCGACAGCGGCGCCACGCCCCAGTCCTGACCGTCGGCGTTGTAATAATCGGGCGGCGCGCCGACGCGCACCGAGGGCACGGTCAATTCGCGGTCCGACCAGGTGGCCGAGCCGTCGGGAGCGACGCCGACCGCCATGTCGAGATAGAGGCCGATGCGCATGCCGGCGGCCTTGGCGCGGGCCTGGGCCTCGGCCAGCTGGCGCTCGGCGGTCCATTGCAGCCAGGAATGAAAGGCGATCGCCTCGGCATGGCCGGCGGCAAAGGCGGTGACCGCGCGATTGGCCGGGTGGCGATACTCCTCCGGCCAGCCATGCCAGGTGGCGGCGTGGCCCTCCTCGACCATGGCCTGCGACAGCGCCTCGAACAGAGCGTGCAGATAGAGCGGCCGGCCGCCACCGGCGACATAATCGGCGAATTCCCGGGCGGCGGCGGGGTCGCCGGCCTCGCGGAAGGCGCGGAAGAGGAAGGTCAGCGCCTTCAGCTTGAGCGGGCCGACCTGGGCGTAATCGACCAGGCCGGCGTCGCGCACCGCGTCGGGCACCTCGACCTCGGCCAGAACGGTGTCGGCGCCGGGCACGCGATCGAGCGCGATATAGAGCGGGTTGAGGAAATGGCGGCTCGACGGCGAGAACGGACTGAACTTGCCGGCATCGGCCATGAACAGGGCATGGAGGGGATTGACGCCGACGAAATCGGCGCCGGCCTCCGCCGCGATCTCGGCAAAGCGGGCAAGGTCCTCGAAATCGCCCATGCCCCAGTTGCGCCTGGAGCGCAGGCTGTAGATCTGGCAGGCGACCCCCCAGCAGCGGGTGTCGCGCAGCCAGTCGGGGACGTGACAGGCGACGCCCTCCGGCGCCTGCATCGGCCCGGGGTCGGCCGCCGGCACGCTGGCAAGGCTCTCGGCGACTGCCCGGTCGTCGCCGGCGGCGATGCCCAGGGCGGAAAGCGTGGCGCGCAGCGGCGCATCGGCGGCGGTGACGGTCGGCCCCATGAGGGAGAGATAGCTGCGCTCGATGCCGGCGCGATCGGCCAGACGGTTGAGGTCGTCGCTCATTTCGCTGCGTTCCTGCTGTTCCTCATGACGGTATCGCCAGCAAGCATCATCAGGGTCCGACCTTCAAGCTGGAGGACCTCGTCGACGGGATAGGCGCGGTCGGGCGGGTCGATCTCGCCGCTGCCGGCATCGATGCGCACGCGCCAGTAGGGCCGCCCGCCATTGGGCAGGTGGAAGGGCAGCGACTCATAGAAGGCATTGACGAGGATGAGCACGCGCTGGGGGATGTCGCCGAGCATCACGCCGATGCTCCTGGCCGCCGGGTTTGCCCAGGAGGCGTCGTCCATCTCCTTGCCGTCGGGCCTCAGCCAGATGACGTCGCGGGTGCCGTCGCCGTGGATCTCGGTGCCATGGAGGAAATGCGGCGAGCGCAGGACGGGGTAACGCTTGCGCACCGCGATGACGCCGCGCACGAACTCCATGAAGGCGAAATCGCGCCCGGTCATCTTGCGCCAGCGCATCCAGGTGGTTTCGTTGTCCTGGCAATAGGCGTTGTTGTTGCCGTCCTGGGTGCGGCCGATCTCGTCGCCCATCAGCATCATCGGCGTGCCCTGGGAGAGCAGCAGGGTGGCGATGGTGTTGCGCCGCATGCGGTCGCGGAGAGCACGTATCGCCGGATCGTCGGTCGGCCCCTCGACGCCGCAGTTCCAGCTGCGGTTATCGCTGTGGCCGTCGCGGTTGTCCTCGCCGTTGGCCTCATTGTGCTTGTCGTTGTAGGACCACAGGTCGGCGAGCGTGAAACCGTCGTGGGCGGTGACGAAATTGACGCTCGCCCACGGCTTGCGGCCGCGGTGGTCGTAAAGGTCGGCGGAGCCGAGAAGGCCCTGCGCGAAAGCCGGCATCTGGCCCTCGTCGCCCTTCCAGAAGGAGCGCATGGTGTCGCGGTAGCGGCCGTTCCATTCGGCCCAGCCGGGCGGGAAATTGCCGACCTGATAGCCGTTGGGGCCGAGATCCCACGGTTCGGCGATGAGCTTGGCGCGTTGCAGCACCGGGTCCTGCTGGACGGCATCGAAGAAGACGGCACTCGGATCGAACTGACCGTATTCGCGGCCAAGCGCCGTGGTCAGGTCGAAGCGGAAGCCATCGACATGGCACTCCTCGACCCAGTAGCGCAGCGAATCCATGACCATCTGCAGCACGTGCGGGTGGCGCAGGTTGACCGTGTTGCCGCAGCCGGTGGTGTCGAAGTAGTGGCGCCTGTCCTCGGCGAGCATGTAGTAGCTGGCATTGTCGATGCCGCGGAAGGACAGCGTCGGCCCCATATGGTTGCCTTCGGCGGTGTGGTTGTAGACCACGTCGAGGATGACCTCGATGCCGGCCTCGTGCAGCCGGCGCACCATCAGCTTGAACTCGTGGATATCGGCGCCGGGCGAGATGTAGCGCGCCGCCGGGGCGAAGAAATTGGCGGTGTTGTAGCCCCAATAGTTGGTGAGCCCGCGCTGGACGAATTCGCGGTCGTCGAAGAAGGCCTGGACGGGCATCAGCTCGATGGCCGTGACGCCGAGTTTCTGCAGGTGCTCGATTATGCGCGGATCGCTGAGGCCGGCGAAGGTTCCGCGCAGCGGTTGCGCAATGTCCTCGCGCGCCGCGGTCAGGCCCTTGACGTGGGCCTCATAGACGACGGTCGCGGCCCAGCTGCGCCGCGGGTGGCGATCGCCGCCCCAGGTGACGGCGCTGTCGATGACCACGCATTTCGGCATGACGAACGCCGAATCGCGGCGGTCCATGACCAGATCGCCGCGCGGCGAGCCGACGCGGTAGCCGTAACAGGCATCGTGCCAGACGACCTCACCGTAAAGGGCGCGGGCATAGGGGTCGATGAGCAGCTTGTGCGGGTTGAAGCGGTGGCCGGCGGCCGGGTCGTAGGGGCCGTGGACGCGGTAGCCGTAGAGCTGGCCGGGGCGGATATCGGGGAGATAGCCGTGCCAGACCTCGTGGGTGTGTTCGGGCAGAGCCACGCGCGCCACCTCGCGCCGCCCCTTGGGGTCGAACAGACAGACCTCGACCTTGGTGGCATTGGCGGAAAACAGGGCGAAATTCACCCCCGCCCCGTCCCAGGTTGCGCCGAGCGGATGCGGCAAGCCGGGCCCGACCCGCAGCTTTGGCATGTTCCTAGAGATCCCCTTCGGCGACCGGTCCTAGGTCGCGCATTCAAAGACCATGGTGGCCAGCGGAGGCAGGCGAAGCAAGACGGATGCCGGGCGGCCATGCGATTCGATGGCCTCGGACTGGACGCCGCCGGCATTGCCGACATTGGAACCGCCATAGACGGCCGAGTCGGTGTTGAGCCGCTCGTGCCACCAGCCCTCGCGCGGAACACCGAGGCGATAGCCCTCGCGCACGACCGGCGTCATGTTGGAGACCACCACCACCGGCGGATCGCCATCGCGGCCGTAGCGGACGAAGGCGAAGATCGAGCCGTCGGCGTCCTGCCAATCGAGCCAGTCGAAGCCGGCGCGGTCGGCATCCTTGGCATGGAGCGCCGGCATCTGGCGATAGAGGTGGTTGAGATCGCGGACCAGGGTCTGGACGCCCTGATGATCCGCATATTCCAGTATGTGCCAGTCGAGCGAATGGTCGTGGCTCCACTCGGCTTCCTGCGCGAATTCGCCGCCCATGAAGAGCAGCTTCTTGCCCGGATGGGTCCACATGAAGGCGAAGTAGGCCCTGAGATTGGCGAATTGCTGCCAGCGGTCGCCGGGCATGCGGCCGAAGAGCGAGCCCTTGCCGTGGACGACCTCGTCGTGGCTGAGCGGCAGGACGAAATTCTCGGTGAAGCCGTAGTGGATGCCGAAGGTCATCTCGTGGTGATGGTATTTCCGATGCACCGGCTCGTGGCCCATGTAATCGAGCGTGTCGTGCATCCAGCCCATGTTCCACTTGTAGCCGAAGCCGAGCCCCCCGGTATCCACCGGGCGCGACACGGCCGGCCAGGCGGTCGATTCCTCGGCGATTGTCGTGGCGCCGGGATAATCGCCGAAGATGCGCGTGTTCATCTCGCGCAGGAAGGCGACCGCCTCGAGGTTCTCGCGGCCGCCGTGGACATTGGGAATCCACTCGCCGGGATTGCGCGAATAATCGAGGTAGAGCATCGAGGCGACGGCATCGACGCGCAGTCCGTCGATGTGGAAATAGTCGGCCCAGAACAGCGCGTTGGAGATGAGGATGTTGCGCACCTCGGTGCGCCCGAAATTGTAGATGAGCGTGTTCCAGTCGCGATGGAAGCCGAGCCGCGGGTCCTCGTGCTCGTAGAGGGCGGTGCCGTCGAAACGGGCGAGCCCATGGACGTCGCTGGGAAAGTGCGCCGGCACCCAGTCGACGATGATGCCGAGGCCGGCCTGGTGCGCCTTGTCGACGAAGGCGGCGAAATCCTCCGGGGTGCCGAAGCGGCTGGTCGGCGCGAACAGGCCGATCGGCTGGTAGCCCCAGGAGCCGGAGAAGGGATGCTCGGAGACCGGCATGCATTCGATGTGGGTGAAGCCCATGTCGCGGGCGTAGGAAACGAGCTGATCGCCGAGTTCGCCATAGGTGAGCGGCGCGTTGTCGGCGTTGCGCCGCCACGAGCCGAGGTGAACCTCGTAGATGGCGACCGGCGCGTCGAGCGCCTGATGGCGCTCGCGGTTCGCCATCCAGTCCTGGTCCGCCCATTCGTAGCGCGGCAGGCCGTGGACGCGCGAGCCGGTGGCCGGCGGCAGCTCGTGATAGAAGCCGAAGGGATCGGCCTTGAGCGGCAACAGCCGGCCGTCGGCGGACAGCAGCTCGAACTTGTAGATCGCGCCCTTCGCCACGCCGGGAACGAACAGCTCCCAGATGCCGGCCTCGACGCGCTTGCGCATGGGATGGCAGCGGCCGTCCCAGCGGTTGAAATCGCCGACGACGCTGACCCGCGAGGCATTGGGCGCCCAGACGGCGAAAGCGACGCCGTCGACGCCGTCGACCGTCGCCGGATGGGCGCCGAGCCGCTCGAACAGGCGCCGGTGGCTGCCCTCGCCGATGAGGTAGATGTCCATCTCGCCGAGGATCTTCGGGAAGCGGTAGGGGTCCTCGGCCTCCCAGCTGTCGCCGCCATGGAAGAGGCGCAGGCGATAGGCAAACGGCTTGCGGCGGCCGGCGAGCGGACCGGCAAAGAAGCCTTCCGGCCGCAGGCGGGTGAGTGCAGCGACCGCTTCGCCGGTGGCGCCGTCGATCACCTCGATACCGTCGGCGCCCGGCCAGAAGGCGCGCACCGAGAGCGCCTTGCCGTCGCCGCCGTGTAGGCCGAGCACCGCGAACGGGTCGCCGTGGGTTCCGGCAACGATGGCGTCAACCGCCGCATCGTCGGGCTGCCAGGCCGGCCGTTTCGGCTTCGTCGGGCTCATGGATGGACCTCGTCGCCGGTCGCCATCGCCAGCAGACCATGGACCGGCAGCCACAGCCAGGTCGGACGCTTGACCGCCTCATAGGCGATCTCGTCAGCGAGCCTCTGGATAACGAACAGGTCGAGCAGCCGGTTCCGCGTCGCCTCGTCGCGGGGAACGATGCCGGCGTCGATGGCGACCGGCCAGTAGGCGGCGAGGAAATCGGCGATTGCCGCGTTGCGCCAGGCCATCGCCCGGTCGCGCTCGGGCGGCGTGGTGCCGTCGCGTTCCTCCATGCGGCGGATCGCCGAGCGGGCGGCATAGTCGAAGGAGCGCAGGACGCTGGCAATATCGCGCAGCGGCGACACCTTGCGGTGGCGCTCGGCGGTGATGCGGTGCGATTCGCCCTCGAAATCGATGAAGGCGACGTCGTCCTTGACGACCAGAATCGGGACGAGGTTGAGACTGCCGTGGACGCGGGTCTTGAGCCCCATGTCGGTCAGCCCGGCGGCCGCCTTGATGCGCGTCGTCAGCGTGTTGCGCGCCCGGCGCAGCGTCGCGGCGTGGATGTCGAGCGCCTGGGGCGTCTTGTCGGCGACCCGTGAGACGATGGCGCAGGCCTCGTGCAGGCGGCGCGTGGCCGCGGCCATCCAGCGCTTGAGGTCGGCTGGCCTGATCGGCTCGGCGGCGAAGCGGCGATCGCTGGTGGGGGTGGCGAAGGCACGGTGCAGCTCGGCAACGCGCGTGCCGAGGATGGTGGCGAGATCGAGCGGATAGTCGAAGGCCGGCGCCGGGTCGACCAGTACGCCGTTTTCGTCGCGCGGCAGCAGCGCGAAGGCTTCGAGATCGCGGTCGAGCGCCTCCTGTATGGCGCTCCAGGCATCGCCCTGGTTGCGGATATAGGTGAAGGCGGCGGCGAGCATCACCGGCTCGCCCTCGTCGGGCTTGAACTGGAGGCTGCCATAAAAGCCCGGCGTGTGGCGGAAGCCGGCGACCTCGGTGAGGAAGCGACCGATGGAAACCTCGGGGTGCTCGCCCGGCCGCAGGCGCCGATAGACCTTCATCATCACGTTCGAGCCGACGATGAAAGCGGCATCGCGCTCCTCGATGCCAACCGGGCGGATCGAGTCGGTCAATTCGACGTCGCGGAATTCGGGGTTCGATTCGAAGACGAGGCTGCCGCCCTGCCCTGGCACCACCGTGCCGTCGCGCATGGCCTTGACCAGGTCCCAATGGAAGCGCTCGTCGAAGGAGGCGTCGATCAACGCGCCGAGATTGGGGCCGTGGCGCAGGCGTGCCAGCGTATAGGACAGCTTGGGAGCGCCGAGATGCAGGTTCTTCTCGCCCCACAAGGCGGTGACGGGCAGGAAATAGCGCCGCGGGCGGTCGTCGGTGGGCTCGATGTCGACAAAGAGCAACTGGTTGGGCGTGCCCGGCAGGACGCCGATGGCGGTGACCTCGGTCCGCTTGATCCGCTTGGCGCCGCCGCGGAACCAGTTCTGGTGGCCGAGGAAGGCCGGCAGAACGTCGCGCTGGAGCAGGGCGAGCTCGCGACCCTCGAACACCTGGGCGAGATTGCCGCCGGCCGCCGTCAGGGTGACGAATTCGGGCAGCGGATCGGGCATCTGGGTGTGCCAGCTCGGCGCGTCGGCCTCCGGCGCCAGCAGGAACCAGTAGAAGCCGTAGGCCGGCAGGGTGAGCATGTAGGGCAGCGTGCCGATCGGCGGAAAGGCGGCGTTGCCGGCAAGCTCGACCGGCACCGCGCCGTGATAGTCCGACAGGTCGAGTTCGACCGCCTGGGCGGCGCGCGACAGGTTGACGACACACAGGATGCGCTCGTTGTCGTGCTCGCGCACATAGGCGAGGATCTTGCGGTTCTGCGGAAGCAGCACGGTGAGCGTGCCGCGGCCGAAGGCCGGATGCTGCTTGCGCACGGAGATCATGCGCCGCATCCAGTTCAAGAGCGAAGAGGCCTCGTTCTGCTGGGCCTCGACGTTGACCGCCTGGAAGCCGTAGACCGGGTCCATGATCGGCGGCAGGTAGAGCTGCTGCGGGTTGGCGCGCGAGAAGCCGCCGTTGCGGTCGGCCGACCACTGCATGGGCGTGCGCACGCCGTCGCGGTCGCCGAGGAAGTAGTTGTCGCCCATGCCGAGCTCGTCGCCGTAATAGACGACCGGCGTGCCGGGCATCGACAGCAGGAGCGCGTTCATCAGCTCGATCTTGCGGCGGTCGTTTTCGAGCAGCGGCGCCAGGCGGCGGCGGATGCCGAGATTGATGCGGGCGCGTGAATCGCCGGCATAGGTCCGCCACAGATAGTCGCGCTCCTCGGCCGTGACCATCTCCAGCGTCAGCTCGTCATGGTTCCTGAGGAAGATCGCCCACTGGCAGTTCTCCGGGATGTCGGGCGTCTGGCGGATGATGTCGGTGATCGGGTGGCGGTCCTCCTGGGCGAGCGCCATGTACATGCGCGGCATCAACGGAAAATGGAACGCCATGTGGCACTCGTCGCCCTCGCCGAAATAGGGGCGCGTGTCCTCCGGCCACTGATTGGCCTCGGCGAGCAGCATGCGGTCGGGATAGCTGGCGTCGAGCTCGCGGCGCAGCTCCTTGAGGACCGCATGGGTCTCCGGCAGGTTCTCGTTGTTGGTGCCATCGCGCTCGACCAGATAGGGGATGGCGTCGAGGCGCAGGCCATCGACGCCGGTGTCGAGCCAGAAGTGCATCAGCCGCTTGACCTCCTCCATGACATGCGGATTGTCGAAGTTGAGGTCGGGCTGGTGGGAATAGAAGCGGTGCCAGAAAAAGGCGTTGGCGACCGGGTCCCACGTCCAGTTGGATTGCTCGGTGTCGATGAAGATGATGCGCGTGCCGGCGTAGCGCTTGTCGCTGTCGCTCCAGACGTAATAGTTGCGGGCGACCGAACCCGGCTTGGCGTGGCGCGCCCGCTGGAACCACTTGTGCTGGTCTGAGGTGTGGTTGATGACCAGCTCGGTGATGACCCGGATGCCGCGCTTGTGCGCCTCGGTGACGAAGCGGCGGAAGTCCCGCATGGCGCCGTAGACGGGATTGATCGCCCGGTAGTCGGCGATGTCGTAGCCGTCGTCGCGCATCGGTGACGGGTAGAAGGGCAGCAGCCAGATGGCGGTCACCCCGAGGCTGGCGATGTAATCGAGCCGGTCGATGAGACCGGTGAAATCGCCCATGCCGTTGCCGTCGGAATCGGAATACGCCTTGATGTGCAGCTGATAGACGATCGCGTCCCGGTACCAGTCGGTTTGGGAGCGGTCGATCTTGTCTTCGCCGTTGCGGGGCTTGTGTGTGCGCGGCGGACTGGCAGGCGTTGCATCCATCGGGACGATGCTCACCCTATCTTTGGTTCGCAATCAAGGGGCTGGGACAAGGAATCGCGGCATCTAGAACAGCGAGTCCCACACAAGCTTGAGCGCAATCACGGCGAGCAGGGCGAGGAGCAGCCGGTCGAACGCCTGGCGGCTGAGCCGCGTCGCCAGCCAGTTTCCGGCCGGCATGGCGACCAGAATCGGCACCAAGGCCGCGGCGCTGAGCAGCAGGCGGTGCCAGGTGAGGATGCCGGTGGCGGCGAGTGCGGGCACCTGGACCGCGGAAAAGCTGACGAACAGGGTCGAGACGGCAAAGACGAATTGCGGCCGGGTGAAGCCGAGCGCCGACATGAAGGAGAGGCTGACCGGCGCCGAGATGCCGGTGGCGCCCTGCAGGAAGCCCGAGACCAGGCCGACCGCCGGAGCGAGGCGCGCGGCCAGATCGGGCGGAATGTGCCAATGCGGCCGGACCAGCCGCGTCGCGATATAGACGACCACCACCACCGCCAGGATGACGCCGAGGATATGGGACGGCAGGTTGGCGAGGAGCCAGGTGCCGATGGCGATGCCGACCCCGGCGGCGAGGCACAGGCCGACGAGCCAGCCGAGGCCGGCGCGGTAGCGGCGGAACTGCCAGACCTGCCAGATATTGGTGACGACCACCGGCACCACCATGATGGCGATGGCGAAGGGCACGTCGAAGAAGGAGGCCAGGACCGGAACCGCCACCACCGGCAGGCCGGCGCCGAGCGCGCCCTTGACCAGCCCGCTCAGCGCCAGCGCCGTGAAGATGACGACATATTCCATGGCGGCGCGGGTGGCCGGCGGCGTTCAGGTGATGACGTCGGGCTCGGTGCGGCCGGTCAGCGCGGCAAGGTCGCTGACTTCCGCCGCCGCGTCGATGAGCGGTTCCAGCACCACCTGCGGATCGTGGCCGTGACGGTTGGGGTCCGGCTCGACGCGCTCGATGTAGATGCGCAAGGTGGCGCCGGCGGTGCCGGTGCCGGACAGGCGGAAGACGATGCGGGCGCCGTCGGCGAACAGGATGCGGATGCCCTGCTGGGAGGTCTGCGAGCCGTCGACCGGATCGTCATAGGCGAATTCGTCGGCGGCGCTGACGTCCATGCCGCCGAGGGTGCCGCCGGCAAGCTTCGGTAGCTGGTCGCGCAGATGGGCGCATGACGGCGTCGGCGCGCTCGGTCTCGATCTCCTCGTAATCGTGACGCGAATAGAAGTTGCGCCCGTGCTCGCGCCAGTGGTCGCGCATGATCTCGGCGACGCTCTGTTTGCGATGGACCAGGATGTTGAGCCAGAGCAGCACCGCCCAGACGCCGTCCTTCTCGCGCACGTGGTTGGAGCCGGTGCCGGCGCTTTCCTCGCCGCAGATGGTGGCGAGCCCGGCATCGAGGAGATTGCCGAAGAACTTCCAGCCGGTCGGCGTCTCGTAGCACTGGATGCCGAGCGACCTGGCCACGGCGTCGGCGGCGGCGCTGGTCGGCATGGAGCGGGCGATGCCGGCCAGCCCCTTGGCGTAACCGGGCGCGAGACGGGCGTTGGCGGCGAGCACGGCCAGCGAATCCGACGGCGTGACATATTGGTGGCGGCCGAGGATGAGGTTGCGGTCGCCGTCGCCATCCGATGCGGCGCCGAAATCGGGCGCCGCCTCGCCCATCATCTCATCGAACAGCGCCTCGGCATGAACCGGATTGGGGTCGGGGTGCTTGCCGCCAAAGTCTTCGAGCGGGGTGCCGTTGACCACGGTGCCGGCCGGCGCCCCGAGCGCGCCCTCGAAGATCGCCTTGGCGTAGGGCCCGGTGACCGCGTTCATGGCGTCGAAGCGCATGGTGAAGCCGGAAGCGAACAGGCCGCGAATGGCGGGAAAGTCGAACAGGGTCTCCATCAGCGCCTGATAGTCGGCAACCGGATCGACCACCTCGACCGCCATCTCCTCGATGCGGCCGGTGCCGATCGTGTCGAGGTCGAGATCGGGCGCATCCGACATCAGGATGCGGTCGATCGCCTTCGTTTTGGCGAAGATCGCCTCGGTCACCTTCTCCGGCGCCGGGCCGCCATTGGCGGTGTTGAACTTGATGCCGAAATCGCCGTCCGGCCCGCCGGGATTGTGGCTGGCCGAGAGGATGATGCCGCCGGCGGTGGCGTTCTTGCGGATGAGGTTGGAGGCAGCCGGCGTCGAGAGCAGCCCGCCGCGGCCGACGATGACCCTGGCCAGGCCGTTGCCGGCGGCGATCTTCAGCGCGCGCTGGATGGCCTCGCGGTTGAAGAAACGGCCGTCGCCGCCGATGACCAGGGTGGCGCCCTTGAGGCCGCCATTGGCATCGAGGATCGACTGGATGAAGTTCTCGACATAATGCGGCTGCTGGAAATGCGGCACCTTCTTGCGCAGGCCCGAGGTGCCCGGCTTCTGGTCGTCATAGGGGGTGGTTGCAATCGTGCGGATCATGATGCCTTCCCCTCCAGCAGGCTGCGATAGAGCGCGGCATAGCGACCGGCGCTCATCGTCCAGGATACGTCGGTCTTCATGCCGCGCTTCTGCATGCGCGTCCACAGCGCCTTGTCGCGGTGGAGCGCAACGGCGCGGGCGATCGCCGCGTCGAGGCCGGCGCGTTCGACCGGCATGAACTGGATGCCGGTGGCGACCTCGGCGGCGAGTGCCGCGTCGTTGGCATCGACGATGGAATCGGCGAGGCCGCCGACGCGCGCCACCACCGGCACGCAGCCATAGCGCAGGCCGCAGAACTGGGTGAGGCCGCAGGGCTCGAAGCGCGACGGCACGAGGATGGCATCGGCGCCGCCCTGCAGCAGATGCGACAGGCGCTCGTCATAGCCGGCGATCATGCCGACGCGGCCGCGATGGCGCGACGTGGCGGCGTGGAACATGCCTTCCAGTCCCGAATCGCCGGTGCCGAGCACGGCGAGACGGGCGCCGCGGGCGACGAGGCCATCGACGCACTCACCGAGCACGTCCATGCCCTTCTGCCAGGTCAGCCGGCTGACCACGGCGAAGATCAAGCCGTCCGCCGGATCGAGGCCGAAGGCCCCTTCCACGGCGCGGCGGTTGGCGACGCGGCGGCCGAGGGAGGCGGCGGTATAGGGCGCGGCCAGCGCGCTGTCGGCGGCCGGATTCCACACCGCGGTGTCGATGCCGTTGAGGATGCCCCAGAGCACGTCGCGGCGGGCGCGCATCAGGCCGTCGAGGCCCATGCCGCCGCCCGGCGTGCAGATCTCGGCGGCATAGGAGGGGCTGACGGTGCTGATGGCGTCGGCAAGCTGGAGGCCGCCCTTCATGAAGCTGACATTGCCGTAATACTCGACGCCATCGACGGTGAAGGCGGTCTCGGGCAGGCCGAGGGAGGGGAAGACCGTCACCGGGAAATTGCCCTGGAAGGCGAGGTTGTGGATGGTCATCACCGACTTGGCGGCCGGGCCCCTGGCGTAATGCAACAGGGCCGGCGCCAGGCCCGCGTGCCAATCGTGGCAATGGACGACATCGGGGTGGAAGGCGGCGATCCTGCCGGTGCCGAAATCCGCCGCCACCCGGCCGAGCGCCGCGAAGCGCTTCCAGTTGTCGGGCCAATCGCTGCCGCCGGGCGCCAGATAGGGATTGCCCGGACGGTCGTAGAGATGCGGCGCATCGATGACGATGAGGTCGAGACCGGCCGCGGTGCCGGCCAACAATGTCGCCTTGCCGCCGAAGAGCTTGCCGTACTGGTGCAGCGGCTCGGCCTTCTTGAGGGCCGCGACGATCGCCGGATAGCCCGGCACCAGCACGCGCATCTCGACGTCATGGGGCTTGAGCGCGGCCGGCAGCGCGCCGACCACATCGGCGAGGCCGCCGGTCTTGACCAGCGGAAACACCTCTGCGGCGACGGCGAGGACCTTGATCATCTAGATGCGGTCGAGCATGGCCTGGGTGATGAGGCAGATGCCCTTGTCGGTGCGGCGGAAGCGCTTGGCATCGAGCTCCGGGTCCTCCCCGACGACCAGGCCCTCGGGGATGTTGACGCCGCGATCGACCACCACGTTCTTGAGTTGGACATTGCGGCCGATGCGGGCATAGGGCAGCACCACCGCGCCATCGACGGCGGAATAGGAATCGACGCGCACGCCGGTGAACAGCAGCGAGCGGCGAACGCTCGAGCCGGAGACGATGCAGCCGCCGGAGACCATCGAGCTGATCGCCATGCCGCGGCGGTTGTCGAAATCGTGGACGAACTTCGCCGGCGCGGTGAGCTCGACATTGGTCCAGATCGGCCAGCTCTGATCGTAGAGATCGAGAGCCGGGATGACGTCGGTGAGGTCGATATTCGCCTCCCAATAGGCGTCGACCGTGCCGACGTCGCGCCAGTAGGCCTCCTCCTCGCCGGCCGAGCGCACGCAGGAACTGCCGAAGCGGTGGGCGATCGCCTTGCCGTTCTCGACGATGTAGGGGATCAGGTTCCTGCCGAAATCGTGGTTGGAATTCGGGTCGGCGGCGTCGCGGCGCAACTCCTCGAAAAGGAAGTTTGTCTCGAAGACGTAAATGCCCATCGAGGCGAGCGCCATGTCCGGCTTGTCGGGAATACCGGGCGGGTCCTGCGGCTTCTCCAGGAAGGAGACGATGCGGTCCTCTTCGTCGACATGCATGACGCCGAAGCCGGTCGCTTCCATGCGCGGCACCTCGAGGCAGCCGATCGTCACGTCGGCGCCGGTGCCGACGTGCTGCTCAAGCATGCGCTCGTAGTCCATCTTGTAGATGTGGTCGCCGGCCAGCACGACGATGTGCGCCGGACGATAGCTGCCGACGATGTCGATGTTCTGAAAGACCGCATCGGCCGTGCCGGAATACCACTGATCCTCCGCCGTGCGCTGGCTGGCGGGCAGGATGTCGAAGCTCTCGTTGCGCTCGGTCCTGAGGAACGCCCAGCCGCGCTGCAGATGGCGGATCAGGCTGTGGGCCTTGTACTGGGTGGCGACAGCGATGCGGCGGATGCCCGAGTTGAGGGCATTGGACAGGGCAAAATCGATGATGCGCGTCTTGCCGCCGAAGAACACGGCGGGCTTGGCGCGCTTGTCGGTCAGCTCCATCAATCGGCTGCCGCGTCCGCCGGCCAGCACATAGGCCATCGATTCCCGCGCCAGACGGGGGTTCTGGGTTATCTCAGCCATGGTCGTCCCTCCCCGGCTTTTGGTTTGTACCGATCATTGCATTGCGCGCGCAAAAAGTCGCCCTTGGCGCTTGGGAGCGGGCGCAGGCGAGCCGGCGGCCGGTCATCGGCGCCCGACCACGCCGGCGCTCACAAGGCGCTCGATATCGGCCGCGTCATGGCCGAGTTCGGCGAGGATTTCGGCGGTATGTTCGCCATGCAGCGGCGCGGCGCGATCGCTGGCGAGCGGCGTCCCCGACATCACGATCGGGGTGCGCACGGAGGGCAGCCTGGCGCCGCTGCCGTGGGGCAGATCGACGCGCATGGCGCGGTGGACGACCTGCGGATCGGCAAAGACCTCATCGACCGTGTTGATCGGCCCGGCCGGCACGTTGGCCTCTTCCAGCCGCGCCAGCAGATCGGCACGGGCAAACGGCGCGATGCGGCGGGCGAGCTCCCCCACCAGGACGGCGCGGTTGGCGACACGCGCCTCGTTGGTGGCGGCAAGCGGGTTGTCGGCGAGCTCCGGCGCGCCGAGCACGGTGACCAGCTGACGGAACTGGCTGTCATTGCCGACGGCAATGACGACGTGGCCGTCGGCGGCGGCGAAGACCTGATAGGGCACGATGTTGGGGTGGGCGTTGCCGAGACGATGCGGCGCGACGCCCGAGGCCAGGTAATTCATCGCCTGATTGGCGAGCACGCCGACCTGGGTGTCGAGCAGCGCCATGTCGATCGCCTGGCCCTCGCCGGTGCGGGCGCGGTGGGCGAGCGCCGCCTGGATGGCAACGACCGCGTAGAGGCCGGTGAAGATATCGGCATAGGCGACGCCGACCTTCTGCGGCTCGCCGTCGGGCGCGCCGGTGAGGTCCATGAGGCCGCCCATGGCCTGGATGATGAAATCGTAGCCGGGGCGCGCGGCGTAGGGTCCGTCCTGCCCGAAGCCGGTGATCGAGCAATAGACGATGGCCGGATTGACGGGTTTGAGGCTCTCATAGTCGAGGCCGAACTTCTTCAGCGCGCCGACCTTGAAGTTCTCGATGAGAACATCGGCGCGCGCGGCCAGGCGGCGGACGATCTCGCGCCCCTCTTCCTTGCGGAAATCGACGGTGATCGACCGCTTGCCGCGGTTGCAGGCGTGGAAATAGGCGGCGTCGCTGGTGCCGTCGCCATTGTCGAGGGACGGCGGGCCCCAGCGCCTGCGTGTCGTCGCCGGCGGGGCTTTCGACCTTGATCACCTCGGCACCGAGATCGGCAAAGACCTGCCCTGCCCACGGCCCAGCGAGAACCCGTGCCAGTTCCAGGATCTTCAGCCCGGCGAGCGGCGGTGCCATTCAGATGCCCTGCGACGACGTACACATATCCGAAACGGCATCCTAGCGAGAGATGTCGGCCCGAATCAAAGGCCGGCGCACAATTCCCTGTGCGCCGCCCGCGCCAGCCGGCGCACGCGGAGGATGGAAGAGCATTTGGTGCGTGGCGAACAGGCGACAGCGAATGGCGAGAAACGCTGATCTACGCGCTCCTTGCCGCGCGCTGGCCGATCTAGCGCGGCGCGCGCTTGGCGAGGATGCGCTGCAATGTGCGGCGGTGCATGTTGAGGCGGCGGGCGGTTTCGGAAACGTTGCGCTCGCAGAGTTCGTACACCCTCTGGATATGCTCCCAGCGCACCCGGTCGGCCGACATGGGGTTCTCCGGCGGCGTCGGCTTTTCCCCCGGCTCGCGGCTCAGCGCGGCGTGGATCTCGTCGGCGTCGGCGGGCTTGGCGAGATAATCGACTGCGCCGAGCTTCACCGCGGTCACGGCGGTGGCGATGTTGCCGTAGCCGGTCAATACGACCATGCGGGAATCCGGCCGTCGGCGGCGTACCAGCTCGATCACGTCGAGGCCGTTGCCATCCTCCAGGCGCATGTCGACCACCGCATAGGCGGGCGGTGCCGCCTCGGCCTTCTTGAGGCCGTCGGCAACGTTGTCGGCTGTGTCGACAAGGTAGCCGCGGGCCTCCATGGCGCGCGCCAGACGTTGCAGGAAGGGTTTGTCATCGTCGACTAGAAGCAGCGACATATCCAGCTGCCCCGAGGTGTCGCTTCCGTTTTCTGCCATTGCCAATAGTCTCCGTTCCTCTCGGAGCTGGAAGAATGTGTCGGTTTATAAGGATTCGACCGGCCTGCGCCAAGTCATTCCGTCTCCTGTGTTTTGCTCGTCTTCCCCGATTGTCTGGGTCTCGCTGTCCATGAGCGCGCGCGGCCAGGCAACTTTGACGATAGCCCCGCGGGTCGGCGGCTCACGGTTGCCGAGGGTGAGCCGCGCGCCGGAACGCTCCAGGAGCGTCTTGGCGATGAAAAAGCCGAGGCCGAGACCGCCGGCTTCCGGGTCGGTCACCGCGTCACGCGGGCCGCGCGTGGTGACGTAGGGCTCGCCGATGCGCTCCAGGATGCCGGCGGCAAAGCCCGGACCGTCGTCGGTGATGATGACCGCCACGTCGACGGCGTCCCACTCGGTGGCGACGGTCACCGTCTGGCGGGCGAAATCGACGGCGTTCTCGAGCAGATTGGCAAGGCCCTGGATGACGGCGGGATTGCGCCGGCCGACCGGCTCCGGTCCCGTGCCGCTGGCCGGCGTCACCGCGATCTCCACGGCGAAGGCGCGATAGGGCGCCACCACCTCCTCGACCAGATGGGAGAGCGGCACGCGGGCGAGATGCTCGTCGCCCTGCCACGACAGCGAGGTGAGCCGTCCGAGGATGTCGCGGCAGCGCTGCGACTGGCTCATGATCAGCGCCAGATCCTCGCGGCGCTGATCGCCCTCGGCGGTCTCGCGCACCATCTCCTTGGCGACCAGGGCGATGGTGGCCAGCGGCGTGCCCAGCTCGTGCGCCGCCGCCGCGGCAAGGCCGTCGAGGGCGGAGAGGTGATGCTCGCGGGCAAGCACCATCTCGGTGGCGGTGAGGGCGCGCGCCAGCTGGCGCGCCTCCTCCGCCACGCGGAAGGTGTAGATGCCGGTGAAGGCGCAGGCCAGAACCAGCGCCACCCACACGCCGGCCGTATAGACCAGCGGGATGGTCAGGGTCTCGCCCGCATACCAGGGCAGCGGCAAGTGGACGAGCGCCAGCAGGCTCGCCACGCCGACCACCATGGCGCCCAGCACCACGGTGGCACGCGGGGGAAGCGTGGTCGCCGAAACGATGACCGGCACCAGCAGCAGGAAGGCGAAGGGGTTGTCGAGACCGCCGGTCAGGAACAGCAACGCGCTGAGCTGGGCGAGATCGTAGGCAAGCAGCACCGAGGCCGGCCATTGGCCGAGACGCAGCGTCGGCGAGAAGCGCAGCCTCAGCGCGATGTTGACCAGCGCCGACAGGCCGATGAGGGCGAGGCAGCCGAAGATCGGCAGGGGAAAGCTGAGGCCCCAGGCGACGACGAGCACTGCCGTCGCCTGGCCGACCACGGCCAGCCAGCGCAGGCGCACCAGCGTATCGAGGCGCAGGCTGCGGCTGGCGAATTCCGTGGTGGCAGGCACCCGGTCGGGCATGTCGTCACTCCGTTGCCGCGCCGGCACGCGCGGTGCGTGCCAGATCGGCCAATACCCGCCGTAGCGTAGCCGGGTCGCCGACGGAATGAGGGAAATCAAGCCGCCCGCGCCATTGTCCGGCGGCGAGATCGACGCCCTCGGGGTCGATTCCGGTCAGCCGCCAGTCGCCCGCCGGCAGGCCGGCGAGCCGGGTCGCCATGAGACCCACCGCCTCCGCGTGGTCGGCATTCATGTGGGCGAGCGCGCTTTCCTCGGCCGCGATCAGGTCGCCGGCGCCGCCAATATCGACGAGGAGGTCCGCCGGCGCCAGCGACACGATGCGCCCGAAGCCGGCGACCAGATGGCCGCCTTCCACCGCGAAAGGATGGAAGGCGAAATCGGCGAAATCGGCATAGGAGGCCGCCTCCTGATGGCGGGCGAGGAAGCGCCGGCGGAGCGCGGCGTCACCGTCGGCCGGCCCCACGGTGCCGGTCAGGGTCAGCCGGGCGCCGGCGAGCGGGTCGCCGCCTTCGCCGCCGGGCGCCACCAGGAGAAGCGAAGCGCGCCGGTCGGCGGCAAGGTTCCGCGTGTGGCGGGCAAGCGTCGAAAGCAACAGGATCGGCGTGCCGGCCGGCGTGGTCGCAACCGTCACCAGGGAGGCGAACGGCCCGCCTCCGGGGTCGAGGGTTGCCAGTGTGCCGGTCGCCGCCAGCCTGAGAACCCGGCGCGCGGCAAGGGATGGCGGGACTTTGGCCGCGCTCATGGCGCCGGCCGGGCGCGCGCCAGGCCGTGCTTGACAGCGGCCGTGCCCGGGGGGACAAGCCCGGGGAGCTTGTTAGGTATTTCACAGGCGAATTGGTACATTCCCTTGGAATCCGCTAAGTTCACGCCACATTTCCTGCGCAATCCTGACACCTAAGGCGGGTCGAACACACGTTTGGCCCCACCGAAAAATCTGGAGACAACTGAATGCCGACGATCGCCCTTGTAGATGACGATCGCAACATTCTGGCTTCCGTGTCCATTGCGCTCGAGTCCGAAGGCTACCGCGTCCAGACCTACACCGACGGCGCCTCGGCGCTCGACGGTTTTCAGGCGACGCTGCCAGACCTGGCTATTCTCGATATCAAGATGCCGCGCATGGATGGCATGGAACTGTTGCGCCGAATGCGCCAGAAGACCGACTTGCCGGTCATCTTCCTGACCTCGAAGGACGACGAAATCGACGAATTGTTCGGCCTCAAGATGGGTGCCGACGATTTCATCAAGAAGCCGTTCTCGCAACGCCTGCTGGTCGAGCGGGTAAAGGCGGTGCTGCGCCGCTTCCAGCCGCGCGATACCACCGACAAGAAACAGGAAGAGGCGGCGCGCGTTCTCGACCGCGGTGCCTTGTCGATGGACCAGGAGCGCCATACCTGCACATGGGACAGCAAGCCGGTCACGCTGACGGTGACCGAGTTCCTGATCCTGTTCGCGCTGGCCAACCGTCCGGGCGTGGTCAAGAGCCGCAACGCGCTGATGGACGCCGCCTATGACGACCAGGTCTATGTCGACGACCGCACCATCGACAGCCACATCAAGCGGCTGCGCAAGAAATTCAAGGCGGTTGACCCGGAATTCGAGATGATCGAAACCCTCTACGGGGTCGGCTACCGCTTCAAGGAGACCTGAGCGGCAACACCGCTCCGGTGCCGCGATGACGGCAGGGATCGAAGACCGGAAGCTGGCTGATCTGTCGGCGCGCGCGCCGCGGGCGGGCGTCGTGCGCCGTGCCGCGGCGTGGTTTGCGCGCTATACGTCGGTGCCACCGCTCACCAGCCTGACCAAGCGCATCATCATTCTCAATATGGCGGCGCTGATCGTTCAGGTGTCCGGCATCCTGTTCCTCAACCAGTTCCGCGCCGGGCTGATCGACGCCCGCGTCTCGGCGCTGCTCACCCAGGGCGAGATCATCGCCGGCGCCATCGCCTCGCAGGCGACCGTCGACAACGAGAACGTCTATGTCGATCCGGAGAAATATCTCGACCTGCAGACCGGCCAGAGCATCTCGCCGCTCGACCAGAGCTACGAGGACCTCGACTTCTCGATCAATCCCGAGAAGGTGGCGCCGGTCCTGCTCAGGCTGATCTCGCCGACGCGCACGCGCGCCCGCATCTACGATCGCGACGGCACGCTGATCGTCGATTCGCGCCACCTCTACCCAGGCGGCCAGATCCTCGCCTTCGACCTGCCGCCGCCCGACACCGGCGGCGAATCCTGGCTGCAAACCGTCTGGCGGCGCTTCAACCTGTGGCTCTCCAGCCGCGACCTGCCGATGTACAAGGAACTCGGCGGCGCCAACGGCCGCGGCTATCAGGAAGTGGTGACCGCGCTCAACGGCCAGCCCGACAAGATCGTGCGCATCAACGATCTCGGTGAGCTGATCGTCTCGGTCGCCGTGCCCATCCAGCGTTACCGCTCGGTCCACGGCGCCTTGCTGCTCTCCACCCAGGGCGGCGACATCGACAACATCGTCCATGCCGAAAGGCTGGCGATCGTGCGCGTGTTCCTGGTCGCGGCCGGCGTGACCATCGTGTTGTCGATCCTGCTCGCCGGCACCATCGCCGCGCCGCTGCGACGCCTGGCCGACGCCGCCGACCTGGTGCGCCACCGGGTCAAGTCGCGCCCCGAGATCCCCGATTTCAGCCGCCGCCGCGACGAGATCGGCCATCTCAGCCAGGCGCTGCGCGACATGACCGGGGCGCTCTACGACCGCATCGACGCCATCGAGAGCTTCGCGGCGGACGTGGCGCACGAGCTGAAGAACCCGCTGACCTCGCTGCGGAGCGCGGTGGAGACGCTGCCGCTGGCCAAGACCGAGGAGTCCAAGGCGCGGCTCGCCGGCATCATCCAGCACGACATCAGGCGGCTCGACCGGCTGATCAGCGACATCTCCGACGCCTCGCGGCTGGATGCCGAGCTCGCCCGCCAGGACGCCAATCCGATCGACCTTCGCCAGCTTCTGACTGCCGTGGTCGGGATTTCCCGCGACACGAACAAGGGCGATGGGCCGGCGATCCGGCTGGAATTCGCCGACGACGCACCCGGCGCCTATCTCGTCTTCGGCCACGACAGCCGGCTCGGCCAGGTCTTCAACAACCTGATCGACAATGCCCGTTCCTTCAGCCCCGCCGACGGCACCGTGCGCATTCTGGTGCGGCGCGACGACAAGCATGTCGACGTGATCGTCGAGGACGACGGCCCGGGTATCCGCGCCGACCAGTTCGAGCGCATCTTCGAGCGCTTCTATACCGACCGCGAGGGCGGCGAAGACACCTTCGGCCAGAACTCCGGCCTCGGCCTGTCGATCTCGCGCCAGATCGTCGAGGCGCATGACGGCCGCATCTGGGCCGAGAACCGCACCAAGCCGAGCGATGTGCCCGGCGGCGAGCGCCAGGTGCTCGGCGCCCGCTTCACGGTCTGCCTGCCGGTGGCATGAGCGCCGCCGCGACCGTCCATGCCAGCGTGGCGCTGGTGGCGACATGCGGCGTGCTGATCCGCGGCGAATCCGCCAGCGGCAAGTCCTCGCTCCTGCTCGCACTGATCATGATGGATGCGACGCTGAACGCATTGGTGGCCGACGACCGGGTGGCGCTTGCCGCCCATCACGGCCGCCTGGTGGCAAGCGTCCCGCCGGCGCTTGCCGGCCTTATCGAGGTGCGCGGCCAGGGCATCCTCAAGCGGCCTCATGTGTCGCCGGCGGTGATCGACCTGGTGGTCGATCTTGCCCCGGCGGCCGATGTCCCACGCCTGCCGGAACCCGACGAACGCACCGAGATCGCCGGAATTTCCCTGCCGCGCCTGATGCTGCCGACGGGCCAGAGCGACGGGCCCTTGCGGATTGTGACGGCGCTCGGCGAGCGGACCGGCGGCAATGGCTGAACGGCCGCACTGTCACAGCCCCTTGCGTTGCAGCATCGATCCGGCAAGATGCGCGCTGCTGGACAAACCAGGCCCCGGACCGGGATCGCGAAACGTATGATAGGACTCGTGCTCGTCACCCACGGCAAGCTCGCCGTGGAGTTCCGGGCTGCGCTGGAACACGTGGTCGGCGCGCAGACCCATATCGAGACCATCTCGATCGGCCCCGACGACGATATCGAACGACGACGGCAGGACATCCTCGAAGCCGTGCAGAAGGTGAACACCTCCGCCGGCGTCATCCTGCTCACCGACATGTTCGGCGGCACGCCGTCGAACCTCGCCATCTCGGTGATGGAGGCGGGCAAGATCGAGGTGATCGCCGGCGTCAACCTGCCGATGCTGATCAAGCTGGCCAGCGTGCGCGCCGAAAAGCCGCTGGCCGCTGCGATCGCCGACGCCCAGGACGCCGGCCGCAAATACATCAACATCGCCAGCCAGGTCCTGACCGGCAAATGACCGGTGCCGACGGCGCGGCAGGCCCGATCTCGGGCAACCTCACCATCGTCAACAAGCGTGGCTTCCACGCCCGCGCCGCCGCCCGTTTCGTGCAGTGCGCCGAGAAATTCGCCGCCACCGTCACCGTATCGAAGGACCAGACGACGGTCGGCGGCACGTCGATCATGGGGCTGATGATGCTGGCCGCCGGGCCGGGATCGGAAATCCACGTCATCGCCGAAGGCCCGGAGGCCGAAGCGGCGCTGGCCGCGCTCGCCGAACTGGTCGCGGACCGCTTCGGCGAGGAAGAATAATCGGCATAAAGAAATCTTTATATCCTTATTGTCCTCGCGCCGCCGGCCGGCTATAAGGCTTGCCAACCAGACAAATCCGCCATTTTGCCGTTATCCGAGGAGACCGGAATGCCGAAGACTGCCGACTATGTGGTGAAGGACATCGGGCTGGCCGATTGGGGCCGCAAGGAAATCTCCATGGCCGAATCGGAGATGCCGGGCCTGATGGCGACCCGCGAGGAATACGGCCCCGAGCAGCCGCTGCGCGGCGCCCGCATCGCCGGCTCGCTGCACATGACCATCCAGACGGCGGTGCTCATCGAGACGCTGAAGGCGCTGGGCGCCGACGTGCGCTGGGCCTCGTGCAACATCTATTCGACCCAGGACCATGCGGCGGCGGCCATCGCCGCCACCGGAACGCCGGTCTTCGCCGTCAAGGGCGAGAGCCTCGAGGACTACTGGCAATACACCCATCGCATCTTCGAATGGGGCGACGGCGGCTGGCCCAACATGATCCTCGACGACGGCGGCGACGCCACCCTGCTCCTCCACCTCGGCATGCAGGCGGAGACCAATTCCTCGGTCATCGCCCAGCCGACCAACGAGGAGGAAGAGGTTCTCTTCGCCGCCATCAAGGCACGTCTCGAAAAGTCGCCGAACTGGTATTCGACCATCGCCAAGGAGATCCGCGGCGTCACCGAGGAGACCACGACGGGCGTGCACCGCCTCTACCAGATGGCCAAGGAAGGCCGCCTGCTCTTCCCGGCGATCAACGTCAACGATTCGGTGACCAAGTCGAAGTTCGACAATCTCTATGGCTGCCGCGAATCGCTGGTCGACGGCATCCGCCGCGGCACCGACGTGATGATGTCGGGCAAGACGGCGATGGTCGCCGGCTTCGGCGATGTCGGCAAGGGCTCGGCGGCGTCGCTCCGCAATGCCGGCTGCCGCGTCATGGTCTCCGAGGTCGATCCGATCTGCGCCCTGCAGGCGGCGATGGAGGGCTACGAGGTGGTGACCATGGAGGATGCGGCACCCAGGGCCGATATCTTCGTCACCTGCACCGGCAATATCGACGTCATCACCATCGAGCACATGCGCGCCATGAAGCACCGGGCGATCGTGTGCAACATCGGCCATTTCGATTCCGAGATTCAGGTCGGCGCGCTGCGCAACCTCAAATGGGACAACGTCAAGCCGCAGGTCGACGAGATCGAGTTCCCCGACGGCAAGCGCATCATCCTGCTGTCGGAGGGCCGCCTGGTGAACCTCGGCAATGCCACCGGCCATCCGAGCTTCGTCATGTCGGCGAGCTTCACCAATCAGACGCTGGCGCAGATCGCGCTCTTCACCGAGCCGGAGAAGTTCGAGCGCAAGGTCTACACCCTGCCCAAGGACCTCGACGAAAAGGTCGCGCGGCTGCATCTCGCCAAGATCGGCGTCAACCTGACCGAGATGAGCGAGAAGCAGGCCAAATATATCGGCGTGACGGTCAATGGCCCCTACAAGGCGGACCACTACCGCTACTGATGCGGCGACGTTTCAGCGCGCCCACGGACGATGCAAAAGGCCGGCTCCCGCCGGCCTTTTCTTTGCACCCGGTGAGAACAGACAGAGTCCAAAGCGATCGCTGAGTGCAATCATGGCGTTTTCTCGCCGTCCGAGGATTCACGCCCCTCCGCCGAAGGTCTAGATTGCAGTTGATTCGGGTGAGTACGGTGGTGGGCGCACGGGGGCCCGTGCCGCTGCCGTCGGACGCCAAACCCCTCGTGTATCGGGATGCGGCGACGCTAGGGGGTGCTCTGCATGCGTTGGCATGGCAGGAAAACGGCGGGGATTCGTGCAGCGGCAAGCGCTGCCCTCCTCGCTCCCCTGTCGGCGCATCCGGCCTTCGCCGCAACCGGCCTTCCGGTCATCGATCTCAGTCCGGCGCAGGTCGTCACCCTGGTCGCCGTGGTGGGCACGGTCTTCTTCGCCGTATTCTCGGTCGTGGCGCTCTACCGCGCGCGCTTTCGCGCCGAAAGCGAGAACGCGGCGCTCTCCGCCGAGGTCGGCAAGCTCCGCGCCTCGCTCGACCGCGCCGAGGCTCTGGTCAACGAAGAAGACCAGCGCCTGGTGGCGTGGACGGTGCCGGGCGAGCGGCCGCTGGTCGCCGGCAGCCTGCCGGCCGTCACCGGCGCCCCGGCCGCGCGCGGCGATTTCCTCGCCTTCGGCATGTGGCTGGCGGCCAATTCGGCCAGCGTGCTCGACCAGCGCATCGCCCGCATGCGCGAGCGCGGCGAGCCCTTCACCCTGATCGTGACCAGCAGGACCGGCCGGTTGATCGAGGTGCGCGGGACAACGGTCGGCGGCTCGGCGGTGGCGCGTTTCCGCGATCTCACCGGCGACCGCCTGGCCTTCGCCCAGATGCAGACCCGTCACGACGCACTGGCCGACGAAGTCGAGACCATGCGCGCCATGCTGTCGGTGACGCCGATGCCCATATGGCTGCGTGACGAGACCGGCGCGCTGGTCTGGGTCAATGCCGCCTATGCGTCGGCCGTCGAGGCCAAGGATGCCGGCGAGGCGGTGGCGCACGGCCTGGAGCTTCTCGACACGACCGGCCGGCAGATGATCGCCGCCGCCCATGCCGAGAATCCGATCTTTACCCGCCGCCTGCCGGCCATCGTCGCCGGCGCCCGGCGCATCTTCGACGTCGCCGACATCGCCTCCGAGGGCGGCAGCGCGGCCATCGCCGTCGACGTGACCGAGGTGGAGGCGGCGCAGGCGGCGCTCCGCCGCGAGGTCGAGTTCAATGCCCGCACGCTCGACCAGTTGCAGACGGCGGTCGCCGTCTTCGGTCCCGACCGCCGGCTCAAATTCTCCAACGCCGCCTATCGCGCCCTGTTCGGCCTCGACGCCGCCTTCCTCGATTCGGCCCCCGACGAGATGACCGTGCTCGACCAGCTGCGCGCCAGTCGCAAGCTGCCCGAGCAGGCGGACTTCCGCCGCTGGCGGGACGAGCTGCTCGCCGCCTACCGCGCGCCCGAATCGAAGGAACACTGGTGGCACCTGCCCGACGGGCAGACGCTGCGCGTCATCGCCAATCCCCATCCCCAGGGCGGCATGACCTGGATCTACGAGAACGTCACCGAGCGCCTCGACCTGGAAAGCCGCTACAACGCGCTGATGAGCGTGCAGGGCGAGACCCTCGACCATTTGAGCGAAGGCGTTGCGGTGTTCGGCTCGGACGGGCGGCTGCGCCTGCACAATCCGTCCTTCGCCGCGATCTGGTCGCTCGATCCGGCGCTGCTCGCCGACAGCCCGCACGTCGCCGATATCGTCGCCGCCTGCCGCCGGCCGCATGACGACGAGGCCATGTGGCGGCGCTTCACCGCCAGCGTCGCCGGCGTCGACGAGAACCGCGCCTCGCTCTCCGGGCAGATGGAGCGCGAGGACGGCCGCATCGTCGACTACGCCACGGTTCCGCTGCCCGACGGACAGACCATGGTGACCTTCGTCGACGTGACCAATTCGGTGAAGGTGGAGCGCGCGCTGGTCGAGCGCAACGAGGCGCTGGAGGCGGCCAACACGCTGAAGAACGCCTTCATCCACCACGTCTCCTACGAGCTGCGCTCGCCACTCACCAACATCATCGGCTTCGCCCAGTTGCTCGCCGACGAGCGTATCGGGGCGCTGAACGACAAGCAGCGCGAATATACCGGCTACATCACCTCGTCGTCGCAGTCTCTGCTGGCCATCGTCAACGACATCCTCGACCTCACCACCATCGACGCCGGCATCATGGAGCTCGACCTCGGCGAGGTCGACACGGCGGCGACGATCAAGGCGGCGGTCGAGGCGCTGGAGGAGCGCGCCAACGAGGCGCACGTGATTATCGAGACCCGCGTCGCCCCCGACGCCGGCCATTTCGTCGCCGACGAAAAGCGCGTCCGCCGCATCCTCACCAATCTCATCGCCAATGCCGTCGGCTTCTCGCATCGCAACGGCCTGGTCACGGTCTCGGCGCGCCTGGCCAACGACATGATCGAATTCGCCATCACCGATCAGGGCCCGGGCATCCCGCGCGACTTCATCGGCAACGTCTTCGACCGCTTCGCCGCCATGCCGCGCGGCACGGCGCGCGGCGGCGTCGGCCTCGGCCTGTCGATCGTGCGCTCGTTCGTGCTGCTGCACGGCGGTACGGTCGAGATCGAGTCGGAGGAGAACATCGGCGCCACCGTCAAGGTGCGCCTGCCGCTCAGGCCGGCGATCTCCGCCGTCGCGGCCGAATAGATTTGTGGGCTAGTCTCCCCGCCTGATGGCACGACCCTTTCTGACCCTCTCGCTCCCCGACGAAGCGGCGACGGCGGCCCTTGCCGAGGATGTGGCGGCGATCCTTGCCCCCGGCGACGTGATCGCGCTCTCCGGGGGACTCGGCGCCGGCAAGACCACCTTCGCCCGCGCCCTCATTCGCGCTGCCGCGGACGATGCGGCGCTGGAAGTGCCGAGCCCGACCTTCACGCTGGTGCAGAGCTACGCCGCCGGGCGCCTGGCGATCGGCCATTTCGACCTCTATCGCCTCGGCTCGGCCGACGAACTGGACGAGATCGGCCTCGCCGACGCCATGGCCGAGGGCGCCATTCTGGTCGAATGGCCGGAGCGGGGCGAGGGCCGCCTGCCCGGCGACCGGCTGACCATCCACCTGGAGATCGACGGCAGCGGGCGGCGGGCGGAGATATCCGGCGGCGACGCCTGGCGCGACCGTATCGAACGCACGCGTGCCGCCCGGGCACTGATCGATCATGGCGGCTTTGCCGGCGCGCGGCGCCGTTTCCTGCAAGGCGACGCCTCGGCCCGCCGCTTCGAGCGGGTGGCGAGCGGCGGCAGAAGCGCGGTGCTGATGGACTGGCCGAGGCCGGCGGTGGCGCCGGTCGGCGACAGCCGCACCGCCTACCGGGCGCAGGGCCTCGCCGCCTTTCTCGCCGTCGATGCGGCGCTCGCCGCGGCCGGCCTGTCGGTGCCGGCAATCATCGCCGTCGAGCGCGAGGCCGGGCTGCTGCTGATGGAGGATTTCGGCAGCCAGGGCGTTGCCGCCGGCGGCATGCCCGACCGGGAGCGCTACGCCACGGCGATCGACATGCTGGCCGCCATCCATGCGGCGCCGCGCGCCGCCGTGCTGCCGATCCCGGGCGGCGGCGACCATCGTCTGCTCGCCCTGTCGAGCGCGGTGCTGGCGGCCGATCTTGCGATGTTCGTCGACTGGTACGTGCCGCACGCCACCGGCGAGCCGTCCGACCCGGCGACGGCCGAATCGTTCATGAGCGTCTGGAATTCCCTCTTTCCCCGCTTAGCCGCGGCCGAAGAGAGCTGGGTGCTCTTCGACATGCAGTCGCCGAACCTGTTCTGGCTGCCCGAGCGCAGCGGCATCGCCCGCATCGGCCTCATCGATTTCCAGGACATGTTCGTCGGCCCTGCCGCCTATGACGTGGCCACGCTCTGCCAGGACGCGCGGGTCACCGTATCGCCGGAGCTGGAGGCGGCGCTGGTCGGGCGCTATGTGGCGGCGCGGCGGGCCGAGGGGCGGGCCTTCGATGCCCACGGCTTCGGCGAGACTTACGCGATTCTCGCCGCCGCACGCACGCTGAAGAACATGGGCGTGTTCGCCCGGCTCGCCGACCGCCTGGGGAAACCCCAGTATCTTCAGCACCTTCCGCGCATGGACGATTACCTTCAGCGCAACCTCAAGCATCCGGTTCTATCCGATCTTGCCGTCTGGTATGAGAGGCACCTGCCGCCGCTCCGCCAGGCCCGCCAATGAACCCCGCGCCCGCTTCCCCGCGCCCCGATTTCGACTGGAAGACCGCGCCGATCCGCCCCAAGCGGGCGATGATCCTCGCCGCCGGGCTCGGCAAACGCATGCGGCCGGTGACCGTGACTACGCCGAAGGCGCTGATCGAGGTCGGCGGCCGGGCGCTGATCGACCGCGCGCTCGACCGGCTGGAGCGCGCCGGCGTCGAGCGGGCCGTGGTCAACGTCCACTACCTCGCCCAGCTCGTCCGCGTTCACGTCGCCCGGCGCAACGCGCCGGAGATCGTGATTTCCGACGAGAGCGAGCGCCTGCTCGATACCGGCGGCGGCATCGTCAAGGCGCTGCCGCAACTCGGCGACGAGCCCTTCTACCTGCTCAATTCCGATTCCTTCTGGCTGGAAGGCGCCCGCCCGAACCTCGAATGGCTGGCCAATGCCTGGCGCGACGAGACCATGGACGCGCTGCTGATGCTGGCGTCGACGGCGCACGCGGTCGGCTATAACGGTCACGGCGATTTCCGCATGGACCCTGCCGGCCGCCTGACCCGCCGGCCGGAACGCGAGGTTGTGCCCTTCGCCTATGCCGGCGCGGCGATCCTGCATCCGCGCCTGTTCGCCGGACGCACCGCCGAGCCCTTCTCGCTGAACGAGCTGTTCGACGCGGCGCTCGATGCCGGCCGCCTCTTCGGCATGCGCATGGACGGGCTGTGGCTGCATGTCGGAACCCCGGAGGCCATCGGCGAGGCCGAACATTCGATCGCCGACAGCGCGGCCTGACGCGTGATGGCGGAGGATAGGGTCCCCCGCGTCTTCACCATTCCGGCCGGCGTGCCCTTTCTCGATACGCTGGCCGAGGCGCTCCTTGCCGGGCGGCTGGTCGCCTTCGACCGGGACGACCCGCTGGCGCTCTCCGCCGTCACGGTGCTGCTGCCGACCCGGCGTGCTGTGCGCGCCTTCCGCGACGTGCTGGTGCGCCACCTGCCTGCCGAAGCCGCGATCCTGCCAGACATCCGGACGATCGCCATCTCCGGCGATGAAGAGGAAGAGCACTTGCTGGCGCCCTCGGCCGAGCCGGTGGCGCAACGCCTCGTGCTGCCGGCGGCGGTGTCCCCGCTCAGGCGCCTGCTGGCGCTCGCCCGGCTGATCCTCGCCTGGGCGGGCAGCGTCCGCCGTGAGCTGCTCATGCTGTCGCCCGACGAGCCGCTGCTGATCCCGGCCTCGGCTGCCGATGCGGCGCGGCTGGCTGGCGACCTTGCCCGGCTGCTCGACGACATGGAGACGGCCGGCATCCCCTGGCAACGGCTGAGGGAGATCGTTCCCGACGACCATGCCCGCTACTACCAGATCACGCTCGACTTCCTGAAGATCGTCGCCGAGCAATGGCCGGCGCATCTGGCCGAGATCGGCCTCACCGATCCGGCGGTGCGCCGCGACACGCTGATCCGCGCTTCGGCCGCACGGCTTGCCGGCCCGGTGGTGGCGGCGGGCTCGACCGGCTCGATTCCGGCGACCGCCGCCCTGCTCAAGGCGATCGCGCGCCACGGTGAGGGCGCGGTGGTGCTGCCCGGCCTCGACCAGGACAGCGATACGGAGACCTGGGAGGCGATCGGCGATGCCGAGGGTGCTGCGCCGAGCGCCTTCGGCCACCCGCAATTCGGCCTGAAGCAGCTCATCGGCCAGCTCGGCATCCTGCGCCAGGACGTGACGCCGCTGGCGGCAGCCGGCGACGGTCTGGCCGCGCGGCGCCGGCTCGTCGCCGAAGCCTTGCGGCCGGCGGAGACCACCGATCGCTGGGCCGAGGCGAGGACCGCCGGTGCCGGCAGCGCCATGGACGGGGTGACACTGCTGGTGGCGCGCAACGAGCAGGAGGAGGCGACGGCGATCGCGCTGGCGCTGCGCGAGGCGGTGGAGACACCGGGTGCGACGGCGGCGCTGGTGACGCCCGACCGCACCATCGCCCGGCGCGTGGCTGCCGAACTCGGCCGCTGGGGGCTCGATATCGACGATTCCGCCGGCGCGCCGCTCGATCGCCTGAGCGAAGGCATCTTCGCCCGCCTCGTCGCCGAGGCGGCGCTGTCGGAGGCCGATCCGGTCCTCCTGCTGGCGCTCGCCAAGCATCCCCTCGCCGCCTTCGGCATGAGCCGGCCCGCGTGTCGGCGGGCGGCGCGCATGCTGGAGATCGCGCTTTTTCGCGGCAACCGCATCGCCGGGGGCGTGACGGCGCTCGGCGCGGCGCTCGCCAAGGCGCGGGCGGAGATCGAGGCCGGCGGCAGACATCTGCCGGCTGGCCGCCGACGCATGCGGGAGCAGGACTGGCGCGCGGCCGAAAAGCTGACAGAAGCACTCGCCGAAACCCTCGCGCCGCTTGAGCAGGCGCTGAGCCGACCGGGCGAGATCGCTGTCGCCGACGGGACGGCGCTTCTGCGGGACGCACTGGCGGCGGCCGCCACCGACGACAGCGGCGCCGATGGCCTCGACACACCCGCGGGGCATGCGCTTACCGCCCTGCTTGACGGTCTCGGCGAAAGCGGTGACGGGTTTCGCCTGCGCGGCAGCGACTATCCGGAGTTCCTGCGCGCACTGATGGCCGACACCGCGCTCAACCCGCCGGCCGGTCGCGATCCGCGCATCGCCATCTGGGGCACGCTGGAGGCGCGCCTGCAATCGGTCGACCTCATGGTGCTCGCCGGTCTCGATGAGGGCGTATGGCCGGCCGACACACGCACCGACCCGTTCCTGTCGCGCGCCATGCGCGGCGAGGTCGGCCTGCCGCCGCCGGAGCGCCGCCTCGGCCAGGCGGCGCACGATTTCGTGCAAGGGCTGCTGGCGCCGCGCGTCATCGTCACCCGCGCCGAGAAGCGCGGCGGCACGCCATCGGTGGAATCGCGCTGGCTGCAAAGGCTGGAAGCGGTGGCCGGCAAGACCGCCATGGAGGCGGCACGGGAGCGCGGTGCGGCCTATGTGGCGCTCGCCCGCGATATCGACCGGGTGCCGCCGGGCGAGGTGCGGCCGGTCAAGCCGCCGCAGCCGAAGCCGCCACTGGCCGCACGCCCGCAGGGCCTGTCGGTCACCGAGATCGAGACGCTGGTGCGCGACCCCTATGCCGTCTACGCCAAGCGTGTCCTCCGCCTCGACGAGCTGGAGCCGCTCGGCCGGGCGCCTGACTATGCGCAGCGCGGCTCGCTGATCCACGCGGCGTTGGGCGATTTCATCACGCGCTGGAACGGGCCGTTTGACGCGGCAGCGACCGCGGAACTGCTCGCCACCGGCCGCCGGGTGCTGGCCGAGATCGAAGGCTTTCCCGACGTCCACGCCGTCTGGTCGTTCCGCTTCGACGCGATCGCCCGCTGGATCGTGCAATGGGAAGCGGCGCGCGACGCGGCCATCGCCGAGCGCCATGCGGAGATATCCGGGCACATCGAGATTCCCGTGGGCCTGCCAGGTGGCAGCTTCCGCCTGCGTGGACGCGCCGACCGCATCGACCGCCGCCATGACGGGTCGATCGACATTCTCGACTTCAAGACCGGAACGCCGCCCTCGGCCAGGCAGGTGCTGGTCGGCTTCGCACCGCAGCTTGGGCTGGAAGCGGCGATGGCCAGGGACGGCGGCTTCGACGAGGCCCTGCGCGGCGCGCCCATCGCCACGCTGGCCTGGATCGGCCTCGGCAAGGTCGGCCGCGACGAGCCACTGAAATCGGCGGTGGAGAAGGACTGGACGGCGGACGGCGTCGCCGAAGAGGTGATGAAGCGGCTGGAGGCGCTGCTCGCCGCCTTCGCCGATCCGGAGCGCGCCTATGTCTCGCGGGCGCGCCCCATGTTCGAGACACGCTACGAGAGCCCCTACGACCATCTGGCGCGGGTGCGCGAATGGGGCCTGGTGGAGAGCGAGGAGGATTGGGAGTGGCTGTGGCAACCGACCGCCCGCTGATCGACGCTCGCACGGCCCGGGCCCAGGCCGAGGCGTCGGACCCGCGCGCGTCGGCCTGGGTGTCGGCCAATGCCGGCTCGGGCAAGACCTATGTGCTTGCTCAGCGCGTCGTGCGGCTGCTGCTCGCCGGCGCCGAACCCGGCCGCATCCTCTGCCTGACCTTCACCAAGGCGGCGGCGGCGGAGATGGCTTCCCGCGTTTTCGAGCGCCTCGGCGAATGGGCGGTGCTGCCCGACAAGAAACTCGCCGGAAAGATCGCGGAGATCGAGGGGCGCAAGCCGGGGAAGGACGAGCTCGCCCGCGCCCGGCGTCTCTTCGCCCGCGCGCTGGAAACGCCGGGCGGGCTGAAGATCCAGACCATTCATGCGTTCTGCGAGCGCCTGCTGCAGCAGTTCCCCTTCGAGGCCAATGTCGCCGGCCATTTCGCGGTGCTCGACGAGCGCAACGCCGACGAACTCACCGAGGCGGCGCGCAAGACCGTGCTCGCCGATGCAGCGCGCGATTCCGACGGGCCTCTCGGCAAGGCACTGGAAACCGTGCTCGGCGCCGGCAGCGACATGGCTCATGAGGTCGCCGTCAGGGAGTTCGTCGACCAGCGCGAACGCCTCGACAACTGGATCGTCGCGGCCGGCTCGCTCGATGCGGCGCTGAAACAGCTCCGCGATCGCCTGGGCCTGGCCGCTGACGACACGCCGGAGCGCCTGCGCACGGCAATCGTCGGCGAGAGCGCCCTGACCCACGCGGACATCGAGCGGCTGATCGGCCTGCTCGGCAAAGGCGGCAAGCGCGACCGCGAGGCCGCCGAACGGCTGGCGCCCTATCTCGAGGCGGTTGACGACGCGGCGCGCGCCGCCGCCTATCTCGATTTCTGCACCAAGGCCGATGGCGATCTGCGCGCTGCCAGCAGTCTCGTCTCCAAGGCGGTCAAGGATCGCTGGGACGGCCTCGCCGAAACGATCGAAGCCGAGCTCGCCCGCCTGGAGGCGCTGCTCGACCGCCTCGCCGCGGCCGAATGCGCGGTCACGACGGCGGCCATGCTGCGTCTGGCCGACGCCACCATCACGGAATACCAGCGGCTGAAGACGGCGCGGGGCGCGCTCGATTTCGACGACCTCATCATCAAGACGACCAGGCTCTTGGCACGCTCGGATGCCGCCCTGTGGGTGCAGTACAAGCTCGACCGCGGGGTCGAGCACATCCTCGTCGACGAGGCGCAGGACACCAGCCCGCGCCAGTGGCAGGTGGTGAAGGCGCTGGTGGAGGAGTTCTTCGCCGGCGAGGGCGCCAGCGGCAAGACGCGCACGCTGTTTGCCGTCGGCGACCAGAAGCAGTCGATCTTCTCGTTCCAGGGCGCAGTGCCGGCCTGGTTCTCGCTGATGCGGCGCGACCTGGGCGCCCGCGCCCGCGCCGCGGAGGCACGCTGGTACGACCCGGAACTGCACCTTTCCTTCCGCTCGGTGCAGCCGGTGCTCTCGGCGGTGGACGCGGTCTTTGCCGCACCGGAAGCCTATCGCGCCCTCTCCGACGTCGACGAGGCGCCGGCCCACAGCGCCCATCGCCACGGCGCGCCCGGCCGCGTGATCCTGTGGCCGATGATCGAACCGGCGGCGAAGCAGGAACCGGAAGACTGGGCAACGCCGCTCGACCATCTCGACGAGAAAAGCCCGGAGGTGAGGCTCGCCAACCGGCTGGCCCGCACCATCGGACGCTGGGTGCATGGCGGCGAGACGCTGGACGCACCCGACAAGGACGGCAAGCCGCGACCGATCCGCGCCGGCGGCATCCTCATTCTCTGCCGCACGCGTGGCGCCCAGACCGACGCCATCAACCGGGCGCTGAAGACTGCCGGCATTCCGATCGCCGGCGCCGACCGCATGCACCTCACCGAGCATATCGCCGTCATGGACCTGATGGCGCTCGCCCGCGTGGCGCTGCTGCCCGAGGACGACCTGTCGCTGGCGGCCCTGCTCAAGAGCCCGCTGATCGGGCTCTCCGAGGATGCGCTGTTCGATCTCGCTTATGGCCGCGAGGGCTCGCTGTGGGACGCGCTCGGACACCGTGCGCAGGAGCGCGAGGATTTCGCCGAGGCGCGGGCGCGGATCGAGGGCTGGCGAGCCAGCGCCGACCGGCGCGAGCCCTATGGCTTCTTCGCCCGCATTCTCGGGCCCGAGCGCGGCCGCAAGCGCTTCCTGCAGCGGCTCGGCGCCGAGGCGGAGGACGTGCTCGACGAGTTCCTCACCCAGGCACTCGCCTATGAGCGGCTGGAGACGCCGACGCTGCAAGGCTTCCTCGCCTGGCTCGAGGAAGGCACCAGCGAGATCAAGCGCGACACCGAGACGCTGCGCGACGAGGTGCGCGTGATGACCGTGCACGGCGCCAAGGGCCTCGAAGCCGATATCGTCTTCGTGGTCGATACCGGCTCGACGCCGGTCCACCCCAATCACGACGCCAAGGTGATCGCGCTCGACGACGACCGCGACGGAACGGTGTCGCCGCTCATCTGGATGCGCCGGCTGAAGACGATGCCGAAGATGGTGCGCGAGCGCGTCGAGGCGCTGCGCGGGGCGGCCAGGCAGGAATATCTCCGCCTGCTTTACGTCGCCATGACCCGCGCCAAGGACCGGCTGGTCATCTGCGGTACACGCAAGGAGCGCGGCACCGACGACGACATCGGCTGGCACGGCCTGGTGACACACGCCCTTGAGACCGAGTGCCAACGCACGCAGGACCCCGACGGGGAAGAGGTATGGGAATGGCGTCCGGAGCCGCGCCCGGCCCACAAGACCAGACCGCCGCAGCCCGGCCTGCCGCTCGGGCCCCACCGGCCGGACTGGCTCGTGCCCAATGCCCCGCCGCCACCGCCGCAATTGCCGCATCTGACGCCATCGACGGTCGTCGCCAACGAGACGTCGCCGGTCCATGTCGCCAGCACCGCCTCGGCCGAGGCGGCGCTCTCGCGCGGCCGTCTCATCCATCGGCTGCTGGAATCCCTGCCGGCGATCGCGGAGAGCGAACGCGCCGGCGTCGGCGCCGCCTATCTCGCCGCCTTCGCCGGGGGCTTGGACGAGGCGGAGCGCGCCGCGCTGCTCGCCGAAGTCATGGCGGTGATGGCCGAGCCGGGCTTCGCGCCGGTCTTTGCCGCCGGCAGCCGCGCCGAGGTGGAAATCGTCGGCCGCATCGCCCGGGCGAGCGGCGAAGCGGCGGTCTCCGGCCGGGTCGACCGGCTGGCGGTGACGCCGAGCCAAGTGCTGATCGTCGACTACAAGACCAACCGGCCGCCGCCGGAGACGCTGGAAACGGTGCCGCCGGCCTATCTCACGCCAGCTCGCGCTCTACCGCATGGTCCTGAAACGCCTCTATCCCGGCCGCGCGCTCACGGCCGCGCTGCTGTGGACCGACCGGCCGTCATTGATGGAAATCCCCTCTGCCGCGCTTGATTCGGCCGAATCGGCGGTTCTCGCCGGCTGAAACGCCGGCCCGCCCCCTGCGACGATCAGGCAGGCGGCCGGTTTCCGCCGGTTACCTTGACATTAAGGGTCGGCCACCTACGTTCTCCCCAACCCGTTTCAGCAAGCTTCGAGGTGCTAACATGCCCGCGCACGTGACTGATGCCGATTTCGACACCGAGGTTCTGGGCTCTTCGGAGCCGGTGGTGGTCGATTTCTGGGCCGAATGGTGCGGCCCCTGCCGGATGATTTCGCCGGCTCTGGAAGAGATCGCCACCGAGATGGAGGGCAAGGTGAAGATCGCCAAGCTCAACGTCGACGAGAACCCGGACATCACCATCCGTTACGGCGTGCGCTCGATCCCGACGCTGATCATGTTCAAGAACGGCGAGCCGACCTCGATGCAGGTCGGTGCCGCGCCCAAGGGCCGGCTGTCGGAATGGATCAAGGCGGGCGTCAGCGCCTGAACCTGATCGTGCTGTTTTGAAAAGCCGGGGCCGGCAGCGGCTCCGGCTTTTTCGTGCCTGGCTTCAGGTCGGCGGGGTGCCGTTCAGGTCGAGCACCGAGCCGGCGAGATAGAGCGAGCCGCAGATGAGGATGCGCGGCGGCAGCGGCAGGCCGGTCTCGGCGGAAATCCGGTCGAGCGCGGTCTCGACATCGGCGACCGGCACGGCCTCGACCCCGGCGCTCTTCGCCGCCTCGGCGAGCTCGGCCGGGTCGCGCCCGGCGGCGGAGGACGGCACCGGCACGGTGTAGGCCCTGCGGGCAAGGCCGGCGAAGGGCTGGAAGAAACCCACCGGGTCCTTGGTGTTGAGCATGCCGCAGATCATGAAGAGCGGCCGCGGCACGCGCTCCTCAAGGTCGGCGACGGCCTCGGCGATCACCTGTCCGGCCGCCGGATTGTGCCCGCCATCGAGCCAGATCTCGGCATCGCCGCGGGTGCGCGCGATGAGCCGGCCGGTGGTCAGCCGCTGCATGCGCGCCGGCCATTCGACATTGGTGAGCCCGGCCTCGATCGCTTGCGTGGCGATTGCCGGCTCGGCCTGGCGCAGCGTGGCGATGGCGACGCCGGCATTGGTGAACTGGTGGCGGCCGACCAGCCGCGGCGCCGGCAGGTCGAGCAGGCCGCCCTCGTCCTGATAGACCAGCCGGCCGTGCTCGGCATGGGCAATCCAGTCGCGGTTGGCGAGAAGAACCGGCGCACCGAGACGGGCCGCCTCGGTCTCGATCACGTCGATGACCGATTCGCGCTCGGGCGCCACCACCACGGGGCGATTGCGCTTGATGATGCCGGCCTTCTCGCCGGCGATCTCCTCGACGGTGTCGCCAAGGAACTTCTCGTGGTCGAGGGCTATCGGGGTGATCACCGACACCAGCGGGTCGGCGACGATGTTGGTGGCGTCGTAGCGCCCGCCGAGGCCCACCTCGAGCAGCAGATAGTCCGCCGGGTGGTCGGCGAAAAGCTGGAAGGCGGCGGCGGTGGTGATCTCGAATTGCGGGATCGCGGCGCCGGCATTGGCGTGCTCGACCGCAATCAGCACCTCGATCAGCTCGTCCTCGTCGACGAAGCGGCTGCCGCCGGGGGCGCCGATGCGCATGCGCTCGTGGAAGCGCACGAGATGGGGCGAGGTGTAGACGTGGACGGACTTGCCGGCCGCCTCCAGCATCGCCCGCAGGAAGGCGGTGGTCGAGCCCTTGCCGTTGGTGCCGGCAAGATGGATGACCGGCGGCAGGCGCAGGTCGGGACGGCCGAGCTTGGCCATCAGGACCCGCATGCGGTCGAGCGACAGGTCGATTTCGCGCGGATAGAGCGTGCGGAATCGCTCAAGGATGGCGGTCGAACGGTCCATGTTGGCGAAAGGATCCGGTCTCAGGCGGTGGCGGGCGCGGGCTCGCCGGCCGGTTCGGCTTCGGTCGGCGCCGGCAGGTTCTCGGGCAGCGCCTCGGAGCCCAGCAGGCGGCAGATGCGGCCGATGGTGGCGCGCAGCTTGTGGCGGTGAACCACCATGTCGACCATGCCGTGCTCGCGCAGGAATTCGGAGCGCTGGAAGCCGTCGGGCAGCTTCTCGCGGATGGTCTGCTCGATGACGCGCGGGCCGGCGAAGCCGATGAGCGCCCCCGGCTCGGCAATATGGATGTCGCCGAGCATGGCATAGGAGGCGGTGACGCCGCCGGTGGTCGGGTTGGTGAGGACGACGATGTAGGGCAGCCGCTCCTCGCGCAGGGCCTGAACCGCGACGGTGGTGCGCGGCAGCTGCATCAGCGACAGGATGCCTTCCTGCATGCGGGCGCCGCCGGAAGCGGCGAACATGACGAAGGGCTGCTTGCGCTCGACCGCCGTCATCATGCCGCCGACGATCGCCTCGCCGGCCGCCATGCCGAGCGAGCCGCCCATGAAACCGAAATCCTGCACCGCGGCGATCATCGGCACCCGCTCGACGGTACCGGCGCCGAGCAGGACCGCATCGGCGAGGCTGGACTTGGCGCGGGAGTCGCGCAGGCGCTCGGTATAGCGGCGCTCGTCGCGGAATTTCAGCGGATCGACCGGCACCTCCGGCAGAGGCAGGGCCTCGTAGCGGCCGCCATCGAAGAAATGCCCGAAACGCTGCGTGGCGTTCATGCGCATGTGATAGCCGGAGCCGGGGATGACGAACTGGTTCACCTCGAGGTCGCGATGGAAGACCATCTCGCCGGTCTCCGGACACTTGATCCACAGATTGGGCGAGACCTCCCGCTTGTTGAGGAGGTTGCGAATCTTCGGGCGGACGACGTTGTTGATCCAGCTCATCTCATCTTTCCCCGCTTCGGGGCCCTATTCCGCCGCTTCGGCGCGGGCGCCGCGCACGCCGGAGGCGAGCTCCGACACCAGGCCGGCGACCGCGGCGACCGTGCGCTCGGTGGCGCGGCCCTCCGCATCGAGCGAGGTGCGCACCGCCTCGACGAGGGCGGTGCCGACAACCACGCCGTCGGCGGCCTTGCCGATCTCACGGGCCTGATCGGCGGTCTTGACGCCGAAGCCGACGGCCACCGGCAATATGGTGTGCCGCTTGATCCTTTCCACCGCCCCGGCGATGCGCGTGGTATCGGGCAGCGCCATGCCGGTGATGCCGAGCATGGAAACGTAGTAGACGAAGCCCGACGCGTTGGCGAGGACGGCCGGCAGGCGCTTGTCGTCGGTGGTCGGCGTCGCCAGGCGGATGAAATTGATGCCGTGCTCGATCGCCGGCAGGCAAAGCTCGTCGTCGGCCTCCGGCGGCAGGTCGACCAGGATCAGCCCGTCGACGCCGGCTTCCCGTGCATCCGTGAGGAAGCGCTCGTTGCCGTAGGAATAGATCGGGTTGTAGTAGCCCATGAGAACGATAGGCGTGTCCTGATCGTCCTTGCGGAAGGCGCGGACCATGGAAAGCGTCTTGGCCAGCGTCTGGCCGCCTTTCAGGGCGCGCAGGCCCGCGGCCTGGATCGCGGGACCGTCGGCCATGGGATCGGAGAAGGGCATGCCGAGCTCGATCACGTCGGCGCCGGCGGCGGGCAGCGCCTTGATGATGGCGAGCGAGGCGTCGTAGCCGGGATCGCCGCTCATGACGAAGGTGACGAGCGCCGGGCGGCCCTCCTCCTTCAGCGCGGCAAAGCGGCGGTCGATGCGGGTGGAGGTCAACGCTCAGATCTCCATGCCGAGATGCTTGGCGACGGTTTCGACGTCCTTGTCGCCGCGGCCGGAGAGATTGGCGACGATGATCTCGTCCTTGCCCATGGTCGGCGCGAGCTTGGTGACATAAGCGAGCGCGTGGGCGGATTCGAGCGCCGGGATGATGCCCTCGACCTTGGTGAGCAGCTGGAACGCTTCCAGCGCCTCCTTGTCGGTCGCCGGAACGTAGGAGACGCGACCTGAGTCGCGCAGCCAGGAATGCTCCGGCCCGACGCCCGGATAATCGAGCCCGGCGGAGATGGAATGGCCCTCGAGGATCTGGCCGTCGCCGTCCTGAAGCAGATAGGTGCGGTTGCCGTGGAGCACGCCCGGGCGGCCGCCATTCATGGACGCCGCATGGCCGTCCGGCACGTCCATGCCGTAGCCGGCGGCCTCGACACCGTAGATCTTCACGTCGGGGTCGTCGAGGAAGGGGTGGAAGATGCCGATGGCGTTGGAGCCGCCGCCGATGCAGGCGACGATGGCGTCCGGCAGGCGGCCTTCCTGTTCCATGATCTGTTCGCGCGTCTCCTTGCCGATCACCGACTGGAAGTCGCGCACCAGCTCCGGATAGGGATGCGGGCCGGCGGCCGTGCCGATCAGGTAATAGGTCGTCTCGACATTGGTCACCCAGTCGCGCAGCGCCTCGTTCATGGCGTCCTTGAGGGTGCCGTTGCCGGCAGTGACCGGATGGACCTCGGCACCCAGCATGTGCATGCGGAAGACGTTGGGCTTCTGCCGCTCGACGTCGGTGGCACCCATATAGACGACGCAGGGCAGGCCGAAGCGCGCCGAAACGGTCGCGGCCGCCACGCCATGCTGGCCGGCGCCGGTCTCGGCGATGATGCGCGTCTTGCCCATGCGCCTGGCAAGCAGGATCTGGCCGAGGCAGTTGTTGATCTTGTGCGAACCGGTGTGGTTCAGCTCCTCGCGCTTCAGATAGACCTTGGCGCCGCCGAGATGCTCGGTGAGGCGCTCGGCGAAATAGAGCGGCGACGGACGGCCGGCATAGAAGGTGTTGAGCCGGGTCAGCTCGGCGCGGAATTCGGGATCGTCCTTGGCTGCCGTGTAGGCTTCCTCAAGCTCGAGGATGAGCGGCATCAGCGTCTCGGCGACGAAACGACCGCCGAACAGGCCGAAGAAGCCGCGCTCGTCCGGTCCGGAGCGATAGGTGTTGGGCTGGACGGTCATGAGGCGGCCTTGTGGATCGGCGCGGCGCCGGCGCCACGGGCATTGGAAATGAAGGCGCGGATCAGCTCGGCCTCCTTGCGGCCGGGGGCGCTCTCCACGCCCGAGGACACATCGACACCGGGGGCGCCGGTCAGGAGAATCGCCTCGGCGACGTTGCCCGGCCTGAGACCGCCGGAGAGCAGCCAGGGAATGTCCGGGTCGAAACCGGCAAGCAGCGACCAGTCGAACGGGACCCCAAGGCCGCCGGGACGGGTGGCGCCCCTGGGCGGCCTGGCGTCGAGCAGCAACTGATCGGCGACCGCAGCGTAGTCCTCTGCCCGCGCCAGATCGTCGGCGGTGGCGACCGGCAGCGCCTTGATCACCTGTCGGCCGAAGCGCCTGCCGACCTCTGCAACCCGCTCCGGCGTCTCGGCGCCATGAAGCTGCAGGCCGTCGGGGCTGACCGCCTCGACGATCTCGGCGAGCGCCGGCATCGTCCATGTCCACGGTCACCGCGACGATCTCGGCGCGGCCGGCAACGCGCCCGGCAAGTTCCGCGGCGCGCGACGGCGCCATGAAACGCGGGCTTTTCGCAAAGAAGTTGAAGCCGACCATGTCGGCACCGGCCGCCAGGGCGGCGTCCAGCGTCTCCTCGGTCGAGAGGCCGCATATCTTCACGATCAGGCTCATGGGGGCTCGATTTGGCATGAAACGGGGAAGGAGTCCAACGGCGGCTGGAGGCCGGCCCGGCTGCCGTGCAAAACCGCTGAAAACCGTGGTTATGGGCGGCTTCGGCCCCTCAAGCCGCGTCGCGGTCGGAGAAGGGCGGCGCCAAGGCCGGGGCCGTCACGACGCGCTCGCGCAGGCGTTCGGCATCCTGGCGCAGGCGCGCCGCATTGGCACGTTCGGCGCGCGCCGAGCGCCGCCACCTGCCCTGCCCGATCCAGGTGGCGATGCCACCGATGAGGACGCCCAGGCCAAGCGTGGCGAAGAGCAGGATGAAGAGCGGCAGTTCGACAGACCAGCGCGGCGCGCCGCCGCCGAGCGGATCGAGCGACAGGACGACGTCGGCGCGATTGGCGACCGACAACGCCACGGCGACGATAGCGACCGGCAGAAGCACGAAGAGGATCAGGAAACGTCGCATGGCGGCGCCCTACGGATTGAGACGCTCGCGCATCTCCTTGCCCGTCTTGAAGAAGGGCACGTATTTTTCCGTCACCGCCACCTTGGAGCCGGTGCGCGGGTTGCGGCCGGTGCGCGCCGGACGGTTCTTGACCGAGAAGGCGCCGAAGCCGCGCAGCTCAACGCGGTCGCCGCGCGACAACGCATCGGTGATCTCGTTGAGGATGGCGTTGACGATGTTCTCGACGTCGCGCTGATAGAGATGCGGATTCTGCTCGGAGAGCTTCTGAACCAGCTCAGATTTTATCATTGGGCTGCCCCCTCGGCAGGCTGCGCGCCAGCGCCGGCAGAACCCTGCCAAACCGACATAAGGCCGTCAAGCCTCAGATTTTGTGGAAGAAATCGGTCCAACACGCCGCTGCGCAACAGTTCCGGCTGAATGCCGGCCTTTTGCGCGATCCACAACAGCGCAGCATCGGCGATGGAAAACAGGCCGCCGCCGGCCCGCGACGGCTTCCAGTCGCGCACCGGCAGTTTGGTGTCGACGCCCTTGCCGCCGAGCCAGGCGAGCGCCGCCGGCTCGCCACCGATCTCGTCGATGAGGTTGGCCGCCAGCGCCTGCTGGCCGGTGTAGATGCGCCCGTCGGCAAGCGACAGCGCGTCGGCGCGGGCGAGCCCGCGGCGTTCGGCGACGATATCGACGAACCAGTTGAAACTGTCGTCGACCACACCCTGCATGACCTGGCGCGCCTCATCGGTGGTCGGCTCGAACGGGTTCGGCTGGGCCTTCAGCGGCGCGCTCTTGATGTCCTCGACCGAGACGCCGAGGTTTTTGAGAAGGTCGGCGATCTTGGGATACATGAAGAGCACACCGATCGAGCCGGTGAGCGAGGTGCGCCGCGCCACGATATGGTCGGTGGCGATCGCGGTCATGTAGGCGGCCGAGGCGCCGAAGGTGGCGATGGCGGCGACCGTGGGCTTCTTCTCCGCCAGCTTGCGGATGCCTTCGTAGAGCGCCTCGCCGCCAGCGGTGGAACCGCCGGTCGAATCGATGGTGACGATGACCCCCTTGACGGCGTCGGTCCTGGCGAGCCGGGCCAGCATCTCGTCGCGATCGCGGTCGTTGGCGATGAAGCCGGAAATGGTGAGCCGGGCGATCTGCGGCTGGGCCATCAGCGGAAAGGCGTCGCGCCCGACGGAGGCGATGACGGCACCGGCAATGATGATGAGGATCGCCAGAAAGCCGATGACGCGCCAGAAGGACAGTTTTCGGCGCAAGCGCCGACGATCGACGATCTGGTCGGTGGTCATGGACATGGGTCGGGCCTCTCAGTTCCCCAAGCCCGGTGGGTTAGCGCCTTAGCGCCACGCGGGCAAGGGGCGGCCGGCCACGGCAAAAGAAAACGGCCCGCGCCGGGTGGCGCGGGCCGCGAACGGTTTCGCTGAGCGCGGCCGAAGCCGCCCGCTCAGGCTTCGTCTTCCTCGTCCTCGTGACCTTCCTCGCGCGCCTTGAGAGCGGCACCGAGGATGTCGCCGAGCGACGCGCCGGAGTCGGAGGAGCCATACTGGGCGACGGCCTCCTTCTCCTCGGCGATCTCGAGCGCCTTGATCGACACCGAGACCTTGCGGCTCTTCTTGTCGAAGTTGGTCACCCGCGCATCGACCTTCTCGCCCTTGGCGAAGCGCTCCGGCCGCTGCTCGGACCGGTCACGCGACAGATCGGAGCGGCGGATGAAGGCGGTGAGGTCGGTCTCGGCGATCTTCACCTCGAGGCCGGAATCCTTGACCTCGATGATCTCGCAGGTGACGACCGCGCCCTTGCGGATCTCGCCGGAGGCGGCGGCCTCGGCGAAGGGATCGCCGCCGACCTGCTTGATGCCGAGCGAAATGCGCTCCTTCTCGACATCGACGTCGAGTACCTGGGCGCGCACCATGTCGCCACGGTTGTAGTCGTCGATCGCCTGTTCGCCCGGCTTGTTCCAGTCGAGATCGGACAGGTGGACCATGCCGTCGACGTCGCCGTCGAGGCCGATGAACAGGCCGAACTCGGTCTTGTTCTTGACCTCGCCCTCGACGATCGTGCCCTGCGGGAACTTCTCGGCGAAGGTCTCCCAGGGGTTGGCGAGGGTCTGCTTGAGGCCCAGCGAGATGCGCCGCTTCACCGGATCGACCTCGAGGATCATCACCTCGACTTCCTGGCTGGTCGAAACGATCTTGCCGGGGTGGACGTTCTTCTTGGTCCACGACATCTCGGAGACGTGGATCAGGCCCTCGATGCCGGGCTCAAGCTCGACGAAGGCGCCGTAGTCGGTGATGTTGGTCACCCGGCCGGTGAACTTCACGTTGACCGGATACTTGGCCTCGATGCCCTGCCAGGGATCGGCCTCGAGCTGCTTCATGCCGAGCGAGATGCGGTGGGTCTCGTGGTTGACCCGGATGATCTGCACCTTGACGGTCTGGCCGATCGACAGCACCTCGGACGGGTGGTTGATGCGCCGCCAGGCGATGTCGGTGACGTGCAGCAGACCGTCGATGCCGCCGAGATCGACGAAGGCGCCGTAATCGGTGATGTTCTTGACCACGCCGTCGATGACCTGGCCTTCCTCGAGGCTCTGGACCAGCTCCGAGCGCTGCTCGGCGCGGGTCTCTTCCAGCACGGTGCGGCGCGACACGACGATGTTGCCGCGGCGCTTGTCCATCTTGAGGATCTGGAAGGGCTGCGGCGTGTGCATCAGCGGCGACACGTCGCGCACCGGGCGGATATCGACTTGTGAACGCGGCAGGAAGGCCACGGCACCATCGAGATCGACGGTGAAGCCGCCCTTGACCTGGTTGAAGATGACGCCGGTCACCTTCTCGTTGTTGTTGAAGCTCACCTCGAGCTTGACCCAGCTCTCTTCGCGGCGGGCCTTCTCGCGGCTGAGCACGGCCTCGCCCAGCGCATTCTCGATGCGCTCGAGATAGACCTCGACCTCGTCGCCGACCTTGAGGTCAGGCTCGCGGCCGGGTGCGGTGAATTCCTTGACCGGAACGCGGCCCTCGGTCTTGAGGCCGACGTCGATGACGGCGAGATCCTTCTCGATCGCGACGACTGTCCCCTTTATGACCGCGCCCTCCATCACCAGATCGGTGTTGAAGCTCTCGTCGAGAAGGGCGGCAAAGTCCTCCTTGGTGGGGGTGGCAGCTACTGGCATTGAAACTCCTGCATCACCGGCGGCGCCGACCGGCGGTTGGCGTTGATCGGACCGCCTCCACAACCCGGTCTGACTGGGACACCCGCCCGTTTGGCGGCGTGGCGCGCAAGGGTCATGAAGTCGGCAGTTCCCGTTCCGCCCGCAAAAAAGCGGGTTCACCACCGTGGGGGCGGACAACACGAAAACCGGGCAACGTGCCCATTGCCGAGCGCCGTTCCCGTCAGTCGCGTCCTGCCCGTGCCCGATCGACAATGTCGACGGCGGCGCGGAACGCGGCTTCTATATCCTTGTCGGTGGTATCGAGCAAGTAAGCATCCTCGGCCGCTTTTAGAGGGGCGGCGGCACGGCCGGAATCGCGGGCGTCACGGTCCCTGATCTCGGCAAGGATGGTCGGATAATCGACCGCCCTGCCCTTGGCGTTGAGCTCGTCGGTGCGCCGGCGGGCGCGGACCTCGGCGGATGCGGTGACGAAGATCTTGATATCGGCCTCCGGGCAGACGGCGGTGCCGATGTCGCGGCCGTCGAGCACGGCGCCCTCGGGCCGGGCGGCAAAGGCACGCTGGAAATCGAGCAGCGCCGCCCGCACCCCGGCATGGACGGCGAGCCGCGAGGCGAGTTCGCCGGCCTCGTGGCCGCGCAGCGCCGGGTCGTCGAGGAGCGCCGGGTCGAGCCCCTGGGCCACCCGCTCGGCCGCCGCCGCGTCGTCGGGGTCGAGGCCCTGCGCGACCATCAGCTTGCCGGTGAGCCGGTAGAGCAGCCCGGTATCGAGATATGGCAGGCGGTAGTGGGCGGCCAGGCGCTGGGCGAGCGTTCCCTTGCCGGCGGCCGCCGGTCCGTCGATGGCGATGATCATGGCCGCCCGCGCCAAACGCCGGGACGCACCCGAAGGTCAGGCATCGGCGAATTCGGCCCCGAGACCGGCCATCAGCGCGCGGAATTCCGGGAAGCTGGTGGCGATCGGCTGGGCATCGTCGATGGTCACCGGCTTGTCGGCGGCAAGGCCGAGAACGACGAAGCTCATGGCGATGCGATGATCGAGCCGGGTGGCGACCGTGGCCCCGCCCGGCACCCTTGCCGCGCCGGTCACCTGCATCGAGTTCGGGCGTATCCTCCACCGTGACGCCGTTCGCCTTGAGGCCGGCGACGACGGAAGCGATACGGTCCGATTCCTTGACCCGCATCTCGCCGATGCCCTCCATCAGCGTCTGCCCCTCGGCGAAGGCCGCGGCGACGGCAAGCACCGGATATTCGTCGATCATGAAAGGCGCGCGGGCGGCCGGCACGCTCACCCCCTTGAGCCTGCTCGCCTTGACGCGGATGTCGCCGACCTCCTCGCCGCTGACCTTGTGCTTCCGGGCGATGGCGATGTCGCCGCCCATTTCGAGAAGCGTCTCGATCAGTCCGGTGCGCGTCGGGTTGAGCAGCACGTTCTCAATGGTGATGTCGGAGCCCGGAACGACGAGCGCCGCGACCAGCGGAAAGGCGGCGGAACTGGGGTCGCCAGGGACGGCGATCGTCTGCGGCTTGAGGTTGCGCCCGCCCTCCAGGCGGATGGTGCGGCTGCCGTCGCCGCCCTCCTCGACCTCGATGGCCGCGCCGAAGGCGGCGAGCATGCGCTCGGTATGGTCGCGGGTGGCGACCGGCTCGATGACCGTGGTGACGCCGCCGCTGTTCAGCGCCGCCAGCAGGATGGCCGACTTGACCTGCGCCGAGGGTACCGGAACGCGGTACTCGATCGGCACCAGCGTCTCGGGCCCGTGGACGGTGGCCGGCAGGCGGTCGTTGGAGCGGGCGATGGCCTGGACGCCCATGCGGCGCAGCGGGTCGAGCACGCGGCCCATGGGGCGCTTCACCAGAGAGGCATCGCCGGTGAAGGTGGTGGCGAAGGCCTGGCTGCCGGCGATGCCGAGCGCCAGGCGTATGCCGGTGCCGGCATTGCCGTAGTCGATCACCGCCTCGGGCTCGATCAGGCCGCCGACGCCGAGGCCGTTGATCTGCCAGGCGCCGGCGCCGGTGCGGCCGACCGTCGCCCCGAAGGCGCGCATGGCGGCGACGGTGGCAAGGATGTCGTCGCCCTCGAGCAGGCCCTCCACCTTCGTCTCGCCGACGGCGAGCGCCCCCAGCATGATGGCGCGATGGGAAATCGACTTGTCGCCCGGCGGCCGGATGGTGCCGGCGAGCGGACCCGACGCCCGCGCAGTCAGCGGCGCCGCACTGTTGTCGCCCGACATGTCAAGCTTTGCTCCGATTGCTGCCCGCCTGGCGGGGGGCTTGCCGGCCGCCGGAAATGCCTCCCCGGCCGGCGCGAAGCCCCTCACCGCCCGCCGTTCGGATAGCATAGCCGGGCAAGCAGGTCATCATTGGCGCGCGCGACCCCGAGAAATGGTTTTGACAGTGCCGGGCGCGCGCATTATGGGGGGGCCGCTTAACGCTCGGGACGAGGCATGAACCGTGACGAAAGCTGAGCTCGGAACCAAGAGGCTCTGTCCAAACTGCGGCGCGCGGTATTACGACCTCAACCGCAGCCCGATTGTGTGCCCGCGTTGCGGCACCGAATTCGAGGTCGTGGTGAGCCGGGCGCGGCCGCAAACGGCCAGCAAGGCGCCCAAGGCAGAGGTCGCCGAAGAGGCCGAGGAGCCAGCCGCGGCCGAGCTGGTGTCGCTGGAGGAGGCCGACGAGGAGGCCGCGGGAAGCGGCGCGGTCAAGGTGCCCGGCGCGGATGACGAGGACGTCGAAGGCGACGATGACGAGGACGACACCTTCCTCGCCGACGACGAAGAGGACGACGACGAGGATGTCGGCGACATCATCGGCGACGTCGACGAAGAGGAGACGTGAGGCCGCGCCACAGCGGCCTTGATCCGGCAGGCCATCGCGGCCTAATGTCCGCGCGCTTGGCGGAGACGGCGGGTCCCAACCCGCCCTAAGCCCGGCCCGGCAGACCGCAAAGAACGGCGGGTGCCGGCGAGACTACCCAGGATGGGGCCATAGCTCAGTTGGGAGAGCGCTTGAATGGCATTCAAGAGGTCGTCGGTTCGATTCCGTCTGGCTCCACCATCCTTCCGAAGACGCCGTGACGCGGCGCGGGAGCGTGATCTGGGCGTCCCGGTAGCTCGACGCGCCGCCTCGCGCTGCCGTCCGCGTCCTTTGCCCCCCTAGAACACGAACGGAATGAACCGCTTCGTCGTCTTCATGTAGTCGGCATAGCGCTGGCCGAACGCCTCGATCATGTCCTGCTCCTCCGCCTTGGTGGTGAAGAAGAGCGCCACGACTACGACCACGAAGATGACCGCCGCCGGCCAGTAGAGCGGCTGCTTCAGCCAGGCGCCGATGGCGAAGAAGAGCAGCGCGCCGTACATCGGGTGGCGGATGAAGCGGTAGAGGCCGGTGGTGACCAGCTCGGTCGTGTATTCGAAATGCCCCTCCGGCTTGCCGATGATCTTGAGCAGGATGTAGCTCGCCAAAGCGAGATAGGCCGAAATCGCCAGGGCGGCGAACGAGACGATCTGCAACGGGCTGAAGACGTCGACGAACCACCAGGGATAGTTGATGAGGACGATGGCGGTGATGCCCTCGAACGCCACGAAACGGTAGGGCCCCTGCCGTCGCGGCCGCACGATGGCGTAGCGCCACGTGTAATAGGCAAAAGCGAGGGTTGCCAGGAAGAACGCGAATATGAGCATGTATCGAGACTAGCACGGTACGACAAAGCCGGCGCCGTGACCGGTTTTCTCCGCCTCCCGGCGATCGATTCCATGGCTTCCGGCCGGGGTCACGCAAGGTCAGCCCCTCGTCGCGCCCCGGCTGGCAACCATTAATCGAGATTCCGCTGGAACCGGCCGGGACGCTAGCCTAATCGTCACATTGATGATCTATGGTTTGTTGAATTCTCTACGCGGAAGCATGTCATGAAGATCACGATGATCGGCGCCGGCTATGTCGGACTTGTGAGCGGCGCCTGCTTTGCCGATTTCGGCCACGAGGTGATCGTCGTCGACAAGGACCGGAGCAAACTCGACCGGCTGGCTCAGGGGGTTATGCCGATCTACGAGCCCGGCCTGGCCGAGCTGGTGGCCCGCAACGAGGCGGCGAACCGCCTGTCCTATGCCAGCGATCTCGAGCGAGGCGGTCGAGAACGCAGATGCGGTCTTCATCGCGGTGGGCACGCCCTCCAGTGGCGACGGGGTCGCCGACCTCTCCTTCGTCTTCGCGGCGGCCGATACCATCGCCGATGTGGTCAGGCACCGCTGTGTCGTGGTGTGCAAGTCGACGGTGCCGGTGGGCACCAACCGGGCGGTCAGGGAGCGTATCCATGCGCGCTCGGGCCAGGCGCTGGTCGAGGTCGCCTCCAACCCCGAGTTCCTGCGCGAAGGTTCGGCGATCGACGACTTCATGCGCCCGGACCGGGTGGTCATCGGCGTCGAGACGGCGTTCGCACGCGAGACGATGGAGGCGATCTATCGGCCGCTCAGCGCCGCGCGGACACCGATCCTGTTCGCCGCGCTGGAGACGGCCGAACTCATCAAATATGCCAGCAACGCCTTCCTGGTCACCAAGATCACCTTCATCAACGAGCTCGCCGATCTCTGCGAGCGCGTCGGCGCGGACGTTCTCGACGTGGCGCAGGGGATCGGCCTCGACAGCCGCATCGGACCGAAGTTCCTGCGGGCCGGCCCCGGCTATGGCGGCTCCTGCTTTCCCAAGGACACCACGGCGCTGCTCGAGACGGCGCGGGCCGCCGGTGTGCCGCTCTCGATCGTCGAGGCGGTCACCGCCGCCAACGACCAGCGCAAGCGCGCCATGGCCAACCGCATCGCGGCGGTGCTCGGCGGCGACCTTGCCGGCAAGACGGTCGGCTTCCTCGGCGTGACCTTCAAGCCCAATACGGACGACATGCGCGATTCGCCGGCGCTGACCATCGTGCCGGTCCTGCAAGCCGGCGGCGCCGGCGTGCGGGCCCACGATCCGGAAGGCATGCCCATGGCGCGCACGCTGCTTTCCGACGTCCATTGGTGCGACGACGCCTATGAGGTTGCCGAGGGGGTGGATGTTCTCGTCGTCCTCACCGAATGGGACGCCTATGGCGGCCTCGACCTCAAGCGCATCAGGACGCTGATGAAGGGCAACACCGTCGTCGACCTGCGCAACCTCTACAAGCCGGAAGAGGTCGCAGAGGCGGGGCTCGCCTATCTCGGCGTCGGCCGCGGCATGGCCGGGAACCCCGTGGCCGCCGAGCTCTACGTGGCGGCGGAATAGTCGTGGCGCGCCTCTACGACAGCCGCAAGCGCGTCGTCGTCACCGGCGGCGCCGGCTTCCTCGGCTCGCACCTGATCGACCGGCTGCTGGCCGAAGGCCACGAAGTGATCTGCGTCGACAATCTGTTCACCGGCACGAAGCGCAACATCGAACACCTCAACGGCCATCCGCTGTTCGAGTTCATGCGCCATGACGTGACCTTCCCGCTCTATGTGGAAGCCGACGAGATCTACAATCTCGCCTGTCCCGCCTCGCCGGTGCACTACCAGCACGATCCGGTGCAGACGACCAAGACCTCGGTGCACGGCGCCATCAACATGCTGGGGCTGGCCAAGCGGCTGCGATGCCGCATCCTGCAAGCCTCGACCAGCGAGGTCTACGGCGACCCGGAGGTCCACCCGCAGCGCGAGGACTATTGGGGCAAGGTCAACCCGATCGGCCTGCGTGCCTGCTACGACGAAGGCAAGCGCTGCGCCGAAACGCTGTTCTTCGACTATCACCGCCAGAACGGGCTGGAGATCAAGGTCGCGCGCATCTTCAACACCTACGGTCCGCGCATGCACCCGGCCGACGGGCGGGTGGTGTCGAACTTCATCGTTCAGGCGCTCAAGGACGAGCCGATCACGCTCTATGGCGACGGCCAGCAATCGCGCTCCTTCTGCTATGTGGACGATCTGATCGACGGCCTCATCAAGCTGATGCAGAGCGAGGCGTCGCTCACCGGCCCGGTCAATATCGGCAATCCCAACGAGTTCACGATTCGCGAGCTGGCCGAGAAGGTGATCGCCGCCACCGGCAGCAAGGGCGGCCTCGTCACCAAGCCGCTGCCCGCCGACGATCCGCGCCAGCGCCAGCCCGACATCGCGCTCGCCCGCGAGAAGCTCGGCTGGGAGCCCAAGGTCATGCTCGACGAGGGATTGCAGGCGACGATCGGCTATTTCCGGTCCGTGGTCTGACCGGCCGCACGGCGGCCCGGAAAGGCCCGCTTCCTGCTAGCTGAGCGTCCGCCGGCGCCAGGTGAACAGGCTCGACATGGTGTAGTTCCACACCACGCCGACCAGCCCTCCGGCGATGCCCGCCAGCCACCAGCCGCTGCCCTGGCTGAACATGGCGCCGATGATGCCGATGTTGGCGAAGGCGCCGACCGCGCCGATGGCGTAGAACGACAGCAGGCCGCGGACGAGGGCCGCGCCGCGCAGGCGTTCGTCGCGATAGGTGATGACGTTGTTGAGGATGAAGTTCCAGGTCATCGCCGCCATGACGGCGGCGGTCTGCGCCACGTTGAACGAAAAGCCGGCGAGCCCGACGAGCCCGAGCGTGGCCAGGTGGACGGCGACGCCGGTGACCCCCACCGCCGCGAAGACGGCGAAATGCACCGGTACGTAGCGGCCGATCAGCTTGTCGATGAGGAGCACGCCGAACTCCCATGCGACCATGGTGTCGAGCTTGCTCTCGCCGAATTGGCGCGGGTTGAAGCGGCAGGGCAGCTCGCGGAAGCGCAGCGGGCGCGCGGACGAGGCGAAGATATCCAGCAGGATCTTGAAGCCGCGCTGCGACAGGGCGCGCACTTCCGCGTCGAAGGCGGCGCGCGACATGACGAAGAAGCCGCTCATCGGATCGGTCAGCTCGGCCTTGAGCAGCGTTTGCGCCAAGCGCGTGCCGGCGCGGCTGACGAACTGGCGCCACGGATTGGCAAGGCCGCCGCTGTCGCCGCCGCTGACGTAGCGGCTGCCGACGACGATATCGAGGTTCTCACCCTTGAGCGTGGCGAACATGGCGGCGAGCCTGGTCTCGTCGTGCTGAAGATCGCCGTCCATGACGGCGAAATAGGGCGCCGCCGACGACATCACCCCTTCGACGCAGGCGGTCGACAGGCCCCGGCGGCCGAGCCGGCGGATCACGCGCACGCGCCGGTCGCGCAACGCCAGCTCGCGGGCAACGTTTGCCGTGCCGTCGGGCGAATCGTCGTCGACGAAGACCACCTCCCAGGCGACGTCGGCGAGCACGGCGGCAAGACGCTCGACCAGGATCGGAACGTTGCCGGCCTCGTTGAAGGTCGGCACGACCACCGTCAGTTCGATGGCACCGGGGCCGGCGGCAGTTTCATCGGTGGGGCTGGCGAGGGTATCGGCCATCGCTGACGGGCATCTCCGGGGCGGCGGCCGTGATTCGCGCGGGCTGCCGTGGCAGATCAGACCGATCTACACCGTTTCGCCTGGCGGTGCGAACCCGGCGGGATCAGGAAAACGCCTGAAGATCGGTGATGGCGCGGCCGAGGATGAGGGCGTGGACATCGTGGGTTCCCTCATAGGTGTTGACCGTCTCCAGGTTCTGGGCGTGACGCATGACGTGATAGCCGATCTGGATGCCGTTGCCGCCGTGCATGTCGCGCGCGGCCCGGGCGATATCGAGCGCCTTGCCGCAATTGTTGCGCTTGATGAGCGAGACCATTTCCGGCGCCATGGACCCGGCGTCGAACAGGCGGCCGACGCGCAACGCCGCCTGTAGCCCCAGCGCAATCTCGGTCTGCATGTCGGCGAGCTTCTTCTGGTAGAGCTGGGTGGCGGCGAGCGGCCGGCCGAACTGGCTGCGGTCGAGGCCGTATTGGCGGGCGCGCAGCCAGCAATCTTCCGCCGCGCCCATCACCCCCCAGGCAATGCCGTAGCGGGCGCGATTGAGGCAGCCGAAGGCGGCGGCGAGACCCGAGGCATCGGGGAGCAGCGCGTCCTCGCCAACGTCGACATCCTGCATGACGATCTCGCCGGTGACCGAGGTTCTGAGCGACAGCTTGCCTTCGATCTTCGGCGCCGTGAGGCCGCCCAGGCCCTTTTCCAGGATGAAGCCGCGGACCTTGCCGTCATGCGCCGGCGAGCGCGCCCAGACGATGAAGACGTCGGCGATCGGCGCGTTCGATATCCACGTCTTGGCACCGTTCAGGCGATAGCCGCCGGCCGTCTTCACCGCCGTCGTCTTCATGGCGGCGGGATCGGACCCGGCATCCGGCTCGGTCAGCCCGAAGCAGCCGATCAGTTCGCCAGTGGCGAGCCTTGGCAGGAAGCGCTGCTTCTGGTCCTCCGAGCCATAGGCATGGATCGGATGCATGACCAGCGACGACTGCACGCTCAGCATGGAGCGGAAGCCGGAATCGACCCGCTCGATCTCGCGGGCGATGAGGCCATAGGCGACGTAGCTCGAACCGAGCCCGCCATAGGTCTCGGGAATGGTGACGCCGAGGAGCCCGGCGGCGCCCATCTCGCGGACGATGGCCGGATCGGTGGTTTCGTTGAGGTAGGCATCCTCGACGCGGGGGGCGAGGGCGCGCAGCGCGAATTCGGCAGCCGAGGCCGAAACCATGCGCTCTTCCTCAGAGAGCTGATCGTCGAACAGGAAGGGATCCCGCCAGTCGAACCTTGTCTCACCAGCCATTTTTCCCTCTCCGCTGCCCCGTTCCCAGGCCGCTTGCGATTATTGACCGATCGGGGGCACGATCAACTGCGGCCTGAAACCACGGCTTTGCCCCACCCTGGTCATCCTCCGGCTTGACCGGAGGATGATGGTCGGGAGACGGAAATGACAGCCCCCCGCGAATCGATGGATTTCGACGTGGCGATCGTCGGCGCCGGCCCGGCGGGGCTGGCGGCGGCGATCCGGCTGAAGCAGCGCGCGCCCGACCTCTCGGTGGTGGTGCTGGAGAAGGGCTCGGAAGTCGGCGCCCACATCCTCTCCGGCGCGGTACTCGACCCAATCGGGCTCGACCGGCTTCTGCCCGATTGGCGCGAGGATGCGGATTGCCCGGTGAGGACGCCAGTGACCGAGGACCGCTTCCTGTGGCTGGGGCCGGCCGGCGCAGTGCGCCTGCCCAACCTTCTGCTGCCGCCGCTGATGCGCAATCACGGCAACTATGTCGTCTCGCTGGGCGATGTCTGCCGGTGGCTCGCAGCTCAAGCGGAGGCGCTTGGTGTCGAGGTCTTTCCGGGCTTCGCCGCGGTGGAGACGCTCCACGACGAGAGCGGCGCGGTTATCGGCGTCGCCACCGGCGACTTGGGGCTGGGTCGCGACGGCAAACCCAAGGCGAGCTTCCAGCGCGGCATGGAACTCCGCGCCAAATACACGCTGATCGGCGAAGGCGCCCGCGGATCGCTGGCCAAGCGGCTGATCGCCCGTTTCGCCCTCGAGGACGGCCGCGCGCCGCAGAAGTTCGGCATCGGCCTCAAGGAGCTGTGGCGTATCGCGCCGGAGAAGCACCGGCCCGGGCTGGTGCAGCATTCTTTCGGCTGGCCGCTCGACAACCGCACCGGCGGCGGCGCCTTCGTCTATCACCTCGGCGACGATCTGGTGTCGATCGGATTGGTCGTCCACCTCGACTATGCCAATCCCTATCTGTCGCCCTTCGAGGAGTTCCAGCGCTTCAAGACCCATGCCGTCATCCGGCCGACGCTGGAGGGGGGCACGCGCATCGCCTATGGCGCGCGGGCGATCACGGAGGGCGGCTGGCAGTCGGTGCCGAGGCTCGCCTTTCCCGGCGGGGCGCTGATCGGCTGTGCTGCAGGCCTGGTCAACGTGCCGCGGGTCAAGGGCAGCCACAATGCCATGCTCTCCGGCGTGCTGGCGGCGGAGCATGTGGCCGACGCGATCGCCGCCGGCCGCTCCCATGACGCACTTGCGGCCTATGAGGCGGCGTGGCGCAGCTCCGCCATCGGCGATGACCTGAAGCCGGTGCGCAACGTCAAGCCGCTATGGTCGCGGCTCGGAACATTCGCCGGCGTCGTCGCCTCCGGGCTCGATCTGTGGACCAACACGTTTCGCTTCTCGCTCTTCGGCACGCTCGGCCACGACAAAGCCGACCACGAGGCGACCCTGCCGGCGGCGCGCGCCAAGCCGATCGCCTATCCGGCGCCGGACGGCGTGGTGAGCTTCGACCGCATGTCCTCGGTATTCCTCTCGAATACGCGCCACGAAGAGGACCAGCCGGTGCATCTCCATGTCCGCGACATGGACCTGCAAAAGTCCTCCGAGCACGCGGTCTATGGCGGACCGTCGGCGCGCTACTGCCCGGCCGGCGTCTATGAGTGGATCGAAGATGGAGACGGCGCCCCGCGCTACCAGATCAACGCGGGTAACTGCGTCCACTGCAAGACCTGCGACATCAAGGACCCCAACCAGAACATCGACTGGGTGCCGCCGGAAGGCGGCGGCGGGCCGAACTACCCGGCCATGTGAGGCCGGAGTCTCGCCGATCCCGGTGGAATTTGCCGCCCTTCCCCGTAAACTCCCCGCGCCTCCAGCCCGGATACCGCCCGCGATGATATCCCTGAAGAGCAACTTCCTCTTCGTCCACATTCCCAAGACAGGCGGGAACTCGATCCAGACCGTACTGATGCCGCTGGCCGACGACGAGAAGGTCTGCAACGGACCGCTTCAGGACGGCATCGAGCGCTTCGGACTGGTCAACAGGCAGACCAACACCACCAAGCACAGCCCCCTGACCGAATACAAGGCGGCGCTGCCGGCCGCGACTTACGCCGCGCTCTACAAGTTCTGTTGCGTCCGCAACCCGTGGGAGCGCGTCATCTCGTTCTACTTTTCGCCGCACAGAGGCGCCGTCCGCTTCGACCGCAACGATTTCATCGCCTTCGCCAGGACCGTTCCGCCGGTCGTTCATTACCTGCGCGAGCACGAGCAGCAGGGGCTGAGGGACGCCATCGCCAATATCGACCGCATCATCCGGTTCGAGACCATGCAGGAGGGTTTCACGGAAGCCTGTCGGGAACTGGGCCTCCCCCCGCGCCCCTTGCCGCATCGCAACAGCTCGGCACGCCAGCCGGCGAGCCGCTATTATGACGATGGGACCAAAGACGTGGTGGGGGAGATTTTCGGCGAAGAGATCGATGCGTTCGGATACCGGTTCCCGGCCGATTGAGGTGTGGTGGACCGTCGGTACGGGAAGGCCCGGAGCGCGGTGTGACTTCAGAGGCAGAAGACGTCGTTGGTCCGTGTCGAGAGAGCGCCTGTGGCGTCGAAGCTCAAGGAGCTTGGCCCATTGTTGTGCCGTCGCCGACCCGGCATGGCTTTGTTCTGCCAAAGTGCATCACATACATGGACAGATTTGACGGTCCCTGAAGACACGTTTGGTCAGCCAGCGGGGCATCATGGCGCCGCCCAGGCAAATTCGACCTAGATGATTGTTCGGTGATGCCGTCGGCATCGTCGACGCCGGGCTTCTCACCACGTTTTCAGCGCTGAAGCCACCCGACGACGTGTGGCGATCAGCGACTTGGCTTCCGGAGACGGACGCCGGCCCCTCCCCCGTTCTCATCGATGAAGTCGATCCCGGCCGATTCGAGCGCGCGCTTAACAGATGCAAGTGCCTCAGCCGACACCACAACCCCGAAATCGCGCTCGGCGCGCTTAATTGTGGGCACGGACAACCCCGCTGCTGCCGCGAGCCTCTTCTGTGACCAATCGAGGAGTCCCCTCGCCGCTCTCATTTGCTCAGGAGAGATCATTACCTATTGACCCCTTTGGGATCATAACATATCATGATCCCATTAGGATCATTCACACAGGAGCATCGTATGTCTGCGCTCACTCATTCGATCACGACCTACCAGACGATTCGACAGCGCATCTTAGCCCTCGAGACCGACATCGACGATACGACCCTTGCAGATACGCTGGAGGGGCTGACCGACCTCCACGAAGTGGTCGCCGCCGTGGTCCGCTCGGCCCTGCTCGATGAAGCCATGGCAGAGGGCCTCAAGGGGCACATACAGGCCCTGCAGGACCGCCTGCACCGCCTTATCGAGCGTGCCTCGGAACGCCGGCGCATCGCCCGCGACGCCATGGTCGAGGTCGACGTCAGGAAGATCGCGGCGCCCGATTTTACCCTCTCGGTCAGGCCAGGATCCCCTGCCCTCGTGGTGACCGACGAGAAGGTCATTCCTGACCCCTACTGGCTCCCGCGCGATCCACGCCTCGACCGGGTCGGGCTGATCAACGAGCTCAAGCGCGGGGCTGCCGTGCCCGGAGCGGTGCTTTCCAATCCGGAACCGGTTCTGAGCGTGAGGGTGCGGTGATGGGCTTCTCAGACCGCCAGATGCGTGCCCTCAGCCGCTGTGTACCGGCGCGGCATGTCCGATCCCGGCTTCGGGAGGGGAAGGAACTGTCCTATGTCGAGGGTTGGTACGTCCTGGCCCAGGCCAATCGGATATTCGGGTTCGACGGGTGGGACAGGGAGACCGTCGAGACGAAGTGCATCATGGGCCGCGAGGCACGGGGTACTGCCACGGCAGTCTATGCGGCACGGGTTCGCATCACGGTTCGCACTGACGACCGGGTGATCGTCCGCGATGGGCACGGCACCGGTGAAGCCACCGGACAATCGATGGGCGAAGTGCACGATCGGGCGCTCAAGGCGGCAGAAACCGATGCCACCAAGCGTGCCCTGGCCACCTTCGGCAGAGCTTTCGGCCTCGCCCTCTATGCAGGCACAGGTGGAACGGCCGAACCCAGGAACGGACAGCACGCCGCCCCCAGCTCGTCCCCTCCCCCCGCAAACAAGCCGGAAGAGGCGATTGTCTCCGCTCCCGCGGATGTTGCGCCGCCCCCGGCCACTGCCGACGCCACGACAAACGGCGCGGCGACCTCACTGGCGCCCAAGGCTGAGGCTGTCTCGCCGGCGCCGGAAGACCCCTCCGCGCCGGCGGTTGCGGTCTGCCGCACGGATGGAGCCCCTGTGCGTGAGCCCCGGCAGCACATCGACAAGAGTGCTCTGTCTCTTCGCGAGCCCGTGCGTGTCCGCGACAAGGACCACCTGCGCTACGTCGCCTCGCAACCCTGCCTGTTGTGCAGCGCCAGCCCCTCCGACGCTCATCACGTGCGTTTTGCACAGCCGCGGGCGATGGGTCGCAAGGTTGGAGACAACTACACGGTCCCGCTTTGCCGAACCCATCATCGCGAGCTTCACCAATACGGGAACGAAGCCTCCTGGTGGCACGATATGGGCATTGACCCAATCGAGATTGCGGCAGAGATCTGGACCGAAAGCCATTCGACGCAGAAGGAACTGGCCCGACCAGCTGACAGATAGGCCGAGTTGGTCGCGGTTGGACCGCAGTATCCACTCCGATCTCTTTGCGAATGCTTGTGACGCTGGATTGTGGCGCCGGGAGCCGGATGCGCACTGAGGCTCAAATCTACCAGTACGGCGAAGAAATTGGCTGCATTCATTTGAGGCCTGGGCGTGGATGATGAACTCCGACCATCACCAGTAGGGGCGAGCGATCCGCCGTGCCAGAGCCGGCATGAATCCGAAGGCGACGCGAGCCGCCAGTGCCTGCACCCGGCGATGCCAGCTGACGTGGGTCTCGTGTGAATCGTGCGGCGTGTAACCGATTGTCCGCTCGGTCTCACCTAGAACTCCAGCGCGCGCGAGAGTTGTTCGAGGTGAGGTTCAGAACGGCGTAGGAGATATCGTCGGCGTGTATTGCTTGCTCAATCCCGTTGCAGAGGTCTCTGTCGCTGATCCAGCAATCCTGCTCCCAATCGCCCGTCGGCATATCGGGCTCGGGCACGTTGTTCCCCCCCCGGCACGATCCGATGCGCAGGACGACGGTCGAGATTCCATATCTCTCGCAGAACGCCTTTCCGATCCGCTCGGCGATAATTTTGGTCATCCCATAGGGACTGACGCCCGGATTCGCCGGCATATCAGGCGTGCGCACGGTAGAGTTGAACCGATAGCCGTACATCGTCCACACCGAGCTCGCAAAGACAACGCGCTTCACCCCATGCTCGGCCGCTGCGTTGTAGACGTTCAAGGACATGTCGATGTTGGCGCAATTGGCAGCGTCCCAGCGTGTCCAGTGCGCAGGCACATTGGCGAGATGAACGACCGCATCCACGCCTTTGAAGAGGCCGGTCCACGACGGGTGGTAGTTGCGCAGGTCCGCGTCCATAACTCTCGGATCGCCTCGAACACCGCGCGCAACAAGCGTCAGTTCATAGCGGTCGCTTGCAGACAAATGCTTGCGCAGCTTTCGTCCGATCGTGCCAGTCGCGCCCGTAATCAGGATTCGTTTGGGCGAATACATAACGTTGGATGCCCCGCCTCGGCGCAACCAGACCAAATCCAAGGCCTGGCGGCTTGGTGTCATGCAGAGAAATATCTGGGCAACCGGACCGCGACCGCCCTCAAGGTATCAACCCATGTCTCCCCGCCCCAGGTGGTGCGAAGGTAAGATGGAAAATTGCGAGGCGCCGCGGGCCAACGACGGTTGCGGCGATAATGGGCGTACCGGAAGCATGCCTGCCATATCAGCCGCGGCATATTGAGACGATTAATCCGCGCTTCAAGCGTTTCCACGGCAGAGGGGGTTGCGCGGCCAAGCTCGCGCAATACCCGATCAGGGACCGCCAAGTAAAATACGTCCCTGAGGTAGCTCAGTGCCTGTCGCGCACGCAACACGAAACCTCCCGCTGCAATGAGCGCAAGCAGCCGGTCCCAGTCGACATTTGCCACGCGTAGCAGCATGGTCGCGTCGGCCACCCAGCGGATCGGCGCGATGGGATCTCGCCGCGGCGTATGCACGATGATCTGGAAGAACTGATCCGTATCGCCCAGCGCCAGAACGTTGCAGCCGTTGAGAGGCAGAACCTGCGCTGCCTCCCAGAAGGTCGTATCCGCGTCTTCGGAACACCAGTCGAGCAGCGCGTGCCAGTGCAGGTCCAGACTGTCACCCGCCTCGCCCACGAAGGACATTGCATGAATGGTGGTCCGATAGGCGGCCGACTTCAGGAGTCGCGAATATCCTGATCGCCAGCCGTTGCGCTCGAGTACCTCCCCGGCCGCGCCGGCCAACTGCGGTGGCACCATGAGGTCGAGGTCGTTGGTTGGGCGCAGGGCCCAGTTCCTGTAATAGAGCGGCACCAGCGCCAAGCCCTTCAGGAGCATCACCGGAATCTGCGCCTCGGCAAATGCGTCCAGCACCGCGCGGGTCTGTAGCATTTTTCTATGGTTGTCGTACCAGATGTACCGGGCGACACCCCGATATCGTTCCAGTTCGGTGGCTGCGACGTCTTGCGCGGAGAGATTTTGATAGGCCAGCGGCAGGAGGCGCTGCGAGCCGACATCAATATCCTCGACGTCGATCAAGCTTTGCCACGCACGCCAACTGTCGATTGCGGCGACGCCATTGAAAAGACAGGCCTTGAGCAGTAGCTCCTGGCGCTCGTCGGGAAGCTGGAGGAAGAGCCTTTTGGTCATTTCGCCAGTCGCCGCCGGTCGAGCACTTTCTTGAGCGCCTTCGAATAATCGCTGCGAATGCTTTGACCGCGGCGGCCCACATTGTTCCTATGGAGCCGGCGCATCGCAACCACCTCATCGACGAGGATCTTTTGCACGCCGGCATCCTCGGCGCGGGCAAACCACTCCGCAAACTCGCCTACTTCAAGCAATTCATCGAAGGATCCGACGCGCGCAAACACGTCGTTGCGAATCAGAATGGTGGAACCGCTGTATCCCACCATCGGATCGGGATCGCATTTTAGCCGCGCTGCTTCCTCGTCAGGCAAATCCGGGCTCACGAATTGCGTGATGTAGCCAAAACACATCGACGGCTTCTTTTCGGCGGTCAACGCTGCCATCTGCGACTCCAATTTCGCGGGCGCCCACAGATCGTCGCAATCGAGAAACGCCAGATGGCTGGTGCGCACCGCCTCCTGTCCGACGTTTCGGGCACTGGAAAGCCCACGATGATCCTGACGAATGTACCTGACGGTGGCGCCCAGGGAACGCACGACATCGGGCGTGTCGTCGACCGAACCGTCATCCACAATGATGATCTCATCTGCGGGCAGGGTCTGGCCTAAGACGCTTTGAACACACTCCGTGAGATAGGTAGCGCCGTTGAAGACCGGTATGACCACGCTGATGTCCAACGTCATTCCAGCGTCCCCACGGGCGGTATTCTGCTGTTGCCCACAAGCTCCTTGTAAATCGCTTCATAGGCTGCAACAAAACCTGAAAAGGCAAAGTGTTCCTGCGCTCGAACGCGAGCATTCGCCCCCATCAGCAAGGCACGTTTTGGCGTCGACAGCAACTGGGCGATAGCGTCCGCGAGCGCCGTATCGTCACCCTGCGGCACGAGAAGGCCGGTTTCGCCGTGCACGACAATCTCGTTCAATCCACCGACCGCCGACGCAACGACGGGGCGCCCCATCTGGGCGGCTTGCAAGGCGACAAGTCCGAACGGTTCCTGCCAGCGCGACGGCATCAGCACCAACGTGGCCGTATTGATCAGAGCCGGCACGTCCGCTGGGTCGAGCCAATTGAGAAATCGTATGCGGCCAGGCGCAAGTTCACGAGCCAGGTCTTCCAGCTCAGGCCTCTGCGATCCACCGCCGGCTATCGCGAGGTCGACCGCAACACCCTTTGCGCCCAACCGGCCCACTGCTCGAATGGCGACATCGATCCCCTTGTCGGGCACAAGCCGTCCGAGACACAGCAGACGCGGCGGACCGAACCGTAACGGCGCTGGCATCACGTCCGGGATTGGCAGCGCGTTGTGAATAACGGAAAACTTGTTGGCCGAGGCTGTCGCGCCGAAGGCCTGCCGCTGCGCCTGGGAGACTGTCACGACGCGATCAGCGTCCGCGATCAATCGGTTCTGCAAATCGTCGTTACCTGATTCACGTGGTGGCGAGTGAAGGGTCAGGAGTCTGGGCAGTGCTGCCAGAGCACCGCTGCGACCGAAGAAAAAGCTGCTGGGCATCGCGTCGTTTAAATGCAGCACGTCGGGACCAAAACTCGAAACCACATCGTCGATCGCCTTCTTTGCGGTGGCTATCGCCGCTAGATCGCGGCGATGCAGCGCGCGAATGAAGTCGAGCTTCAGGACATCCAGTCCACCAATCGACACCAGGCCCGGCGCGTCGCCGTCAATGAGCGTGGACACCACGCGCACGTCGTGCCCGCGCCGGACAAGCGCCTTCAGCAAGTACCAGGACAGCACCTCGACGCCGCCGTGGACACTCGGTAGAAATCCGTCCGCTTGGTAGAGAATACGCACACCGCTTGCCGCTTGAAGACGGCACCCTCATCGGACAGAATCAACGATCCGTTTGGTGGGCCGATGATACCGCGAATCATACACCAGTCGTGGAAGGTCAAGCAGATCCCGGACCGCTGGACGGCGTTCCAGAAGAGCTGGCGCGACCACCATCCCGACTACGAATACCGGTTTTGGACCGACGAGGACAACCGCGCCCTGGTCGCCGAACACTTCCCCGATCTTCTCTCGCTTTATGATGGATACCAGTTGCCGATCAATCGGGCGGATCTGGTCCGCTACCTCGTGGTTTGCCGCTACGGCGGTATCTATGCGGATTTGGACGCCGAGGCTCTGCGGCCCCTGGACGGACTGCTCGAAGGAAAGAGTCTGATCTTCGGGCTGGAGCCGGAATCGCATTTGTCACGTCCGGCCGTGCAGGCGCGCAGGTTCACACGTCTGGTAGGCAACGCCATCTTCGCCTCAGTGCCGCGCCATCCGTTCTGGGAGCACCTCATTCCCATGCTGATCGTGGCGAAGGACGGACCCACCGTTCTCGACGTCGCTGGTCCCTTCGTCTTGACGCGCGCCTGTGATAGCTACCCCGATCAGGACGCAATTTCGATCGTCCCGGCGAGCCTGCTTCACCCCATCGACAATTCCGGGGAACAAGCGAAGGACGAAGTAGCGAGCGGCGCTGGCGAGCCTCCCTACGCCGTTCACCACTGGGCCGGAACCTGGTGGCGCGAGGCGGTGTTGTCGAACGCAAGACAGCGCATCCTGGCCGCCAGAGGCGCTAAGGAGACAACTTCGGCCTCCTGAGAAGCTCGGACACGCGCAAGGGGACTTCAACAATCGAGGCGCCGACGCGCAGTCGATAGCAAGGCAGATCGCGGACAAGTTTGGCGACGTTCGTGAACGTGTCCCGGGCCATCCAGCGCGACAACTCAATCGTGCTGGTGGCTATCGCGCGCTGGGCCGCGGCCGGTGCCAATTGGTCGATCGCACACGGTCCGCTTCCAACAATGCGCGGTAGCACGATGGCGCGAAGCGGCATCTGGCGAATGAGCTTCTCGGGGAAGGATTGGTTGAGGAACAAGAGCGCCTTCTCGCCTTCCATGTAGCTCACCGGCGCACCCCTCAGGTGAGGGTGCCTTGCGAGGTCCGCCGGCGCGACCTTTCCGGTGCAATAGAGGCTGTGAACGATCCAGCCGGGCGATCGCGATACGCAGCAGAAATCGTCGCTGGCGTACATCAAATCAGAGGCGAGGCAGGCCAGCGCAACGTTCGACTTGCCCTGCCCTGACGCCCCCGCGATCAATACGCCGCCGTCACCATATCCCACGGCGCCCCCGTGCACCGGCAGCACGCCCTTCCTTCTCAGCCATTCGTGCAGCAGGGGGCGCAACGGGGCCGCGCGTTCCCAGTGGGGGAAGGCGGACGCCGCCTTCGTCCAATACACGGCGCGTTGCTCCTGCATATCCAGCATCCGAAACAGGATGGGATCCGTTTGGACGGCTGCGTGAAAGCGTTCGTCGTTAAATCCCTCGACAAATCCCTCGCGCCCGTAGTCTTCGGTGGTCCAGGCAGGCGAGAGAGGCGCGACGCCCGTCGTCTCGCTGTCCCAGGCCTGGATGGTGAGATCGGGAGAGGGCACATCCGCAATCGTGATGTGCGAGAGAGCGCTGAGTATTGCGCGCGCCAGTTCGCCGGCAGCAGCCTCGACCCGGATCGCGAACCCCGCGATCCCTACGGTGCGGGCGACGATCGCACCAGGCGACGATGCGACCGCGTCGAAGCGCTCGCGGGCGAGCCGGAAATAGTCGCCCGCCTGCGTATTCGCCCGGCTCGACTTAATCATCGGTTGGCGGATTCAAGTCCACCGACACAGTCGCAGTTCACGCAGTCTTCCCGCGAACGACGGGCCAGCCGACCTCATCCACCTCGTGAATAGGATCGAGGCGCAACAGCTCTTCCATGTCCGTGTATTTTTGCAGGATGGGTGCCACGAAGGTCTGGCCGGTTTTCGCATCGACCGTTTCAGGCGACGCGGTGCCGTTTGCGCCGGATGCCACGGGCTCGACCAGATTCTCTGAAGCAAGATGCGTCAGGAACTCCGTCACCGTCCGGATGATTTCGTCTCGGTCGCCCGTGAACCGGGTTGTCATGCGATCCAATATCTGGGATTCGGAAGCGCCGTCGGCGACCAGCGCCCAGACGAAATCCGCCGTACCCTGAGCACTGTAGTAACTGCCGGAATCGAGGTTCACGATGACGCTTTCGTCGCCGAAGCGCTCGTGAACGGTGGATGCTTTGATCTTGAAATCTCTCGCCATTTCGCTCCCTCGGGGCTGGCGGACTTTGGCATCTCGCGAAAATGCTGCCAAGTGGTTTCTTGCCGTGGCGGCCTGGATGGGCGGGGCACTATGCCCGGAATGGAATCGGGTCCTCGCTCACGTCCCGCACGACCCCGCCGGCAACCAGGAACCTGCGCGGAAAGACGGCGACGGTTTCGGGTCGATGCGTCGCCATGACAATTGTCAGTTCGGGCATTGCTTGCATTAGGCGCTCGAAAATTACCCTTTCGGTGTCGAGACCAATCTGCGAAGTCGCCTCGTCGAGAACCAGGAACGACGGCGTCCGGTAAAGCGCCCTTGCAAGTGCCAGCCTTTGCCGCTCGCCTCCGGACAGCTTGACGCCATCTTCGCCGATCCGCGCGTGCAGGCCACCCGGCATGCTGCGCACGTGCTCGGCGAAATCGGCGATGTGCAGGCACTCCCACACACGCGCTTCATCGGCGTCGTCTGCCGTCGAACCGAACGCGATGTTTGCGAAGATCGAATTGTCGAGAAGAATTACCGTCTGCGGCACGAAGCTCACAGACGAACGCCGAAACCGGGTCAATGGTCGGTCTTCGTGCCCATCGAACAGAATTCGGCCGCGGGACAGAGGCACAAAGCCAAGCAGAACGTTCAGGAGCGTCGTCTTTCCCTTGCCGCTGGCCCCGACGATAACGACCTTTTCGCCGCGCGCGATCGTCAAATTGACGCCGTGCAGGACCGGCTTGTCGGAGTTGCCGTAATGGGCCTCCACCTCTTCCAGCGCGACTGACTGGTCAAACGGTGACGTGAGCACAGCGTCGGGACCTGAATCGAGCTGTTCGATCGCCTGGGAAGCCTCCGCCCACACTGCCTCCAGGTCCGCCCGGTAGAACGCAATCGTGTGTAACAGGCTCACGGAACGATTGGCGGCGGGAAGCAGCCTCACGCCCGCCGCCGCAAAGATGCTGAGGTCCACCAAGAGACGATGCGTCGAGGCGCCAGAGAGCGTCAGCGCCATGGCGAACGCAACCAATGCGCCGATCAGTACCGGTTCGATGGTGAAGCGCGGCATCTGTTGCATGAACCGCGCCTGCGACCACGCGTGCGCAAACGGCGCGGAAACGCGGCTGAACAGATCGGTGAAGAAGTCCTCCCGGCCCCAGAGCCGGATGGTCTTGATGTCGCGCAAGGCATCATGGGCGGTGCGAAGCGTCTGGTTGAGGCTTTCGCGCTGCAGTACGCCGGCCTTGCGCGACGAGTTGTCGATGGTCACGCGCGATACCGCAAAAACCAGAAGGATCCAGACGAGCAAGGCCAGTGTGGCGATTGGAGACACGACCAGCAGCACGGCAAGAACGCTGCAGACAATGATCGCCTCCACCGCCAATTGCATGAACGGCAGCACTGAAAAGATGAACATATTGCTGATGGCGACGTTGAGGTTCTGCTGCAGCGTCATCTTCGAGCGATTGATGAAGCGCAGATACGGCATACGCAGGTAGAGCGCGAAGAGGCGCACGGAGAATTCGTGCTGTTCGATTCCCAGGCGGTAGATGACGCCGCGCCAAAGCGCGAGCAGCACGCCGTTCTTGACCAGGAAGAAGACGAAGACGTCAATGAGCGCGACAAGCAGCGATCCCGATCCCAGGATCGCCAGCAAGGATGGAACCGAGGATACCGCGGTAGAGCGTGCACCGCCCGGAACGAGCAGCATGAGCAACAGATCTCGCAGGATCCAGATCGAGGCCAGCTCGAACACAGCGCTTCCGGCGATGAAAACCGCGAACAGAAGGTGGGTTCGATAGTTGAAAAGCCGGAGTAGATCTCGATTTCGTTTCAAGGGAAGCCCAAAAACTCTCTCACGCTCGCTGCGCACAGCCTACTTCCGTGACGGTCAGCAGGGCTCAACCTCTATCGCTCGTCGTCTGGCCGCTGGATTTTGCGCCTCGTCCTGAGCCTGAGCAAGCAAGAAAGCCAACGCCCCGGTCAGCCCCGCCGAAGCGCGAATTGAGGCTGCAGATGTCGGGCTTCGAGACGTGACCGGTCATTCCGGTTATGTGACGTCGTCGCAGAGTGAGGCCAGCTATCGGATGACCAACTCCGGCCGACGGTCATTGGCGCCATCGCCGCGTTTGGGCTAGGCTTTGTCCGTGCACGTGCTTCACCTCATTCCCGCGCTCGGTCCCGGCGGTCCAACTCGAACGCTCGCGGCGTTCTTCCAGCATTCCGCTTCTTGTCATCCGGAGATGCGGCATTCTATGGTCGTGCTCACGGCGACCGTTCACATGCCGCTCGCTTTCGCAATGCGGAAGCTGGGCGTCGAGATTGCACGCGCGCCGTCGACCGGGGATCTGTGTCGCCGAATCGCCGAGGCTGATGTCGTCCTGGTGCATTACTGGAACACACCGGCTCTGTGGCAGGCGCTCGCCATGGAGCTGCCCAGGGCCCGCTACGTGATTTGGTCACACATCTTCGGCGTCCATCTCCCCCAGGTCCTGAATGCCCACGTGCTGGGGCAAGCCGCTGCCGTGGTGCTGACCTCGCCACCGCCCGCAAGGCTGCGATCCGCACTGGCCGACGCACCGGTCATCCCGGCAATGGTCGATTGGCAGCGGACGCAGGATGTGAAGCCCTTGGCGCATGCCGGCTTCAATGCCGATTACATCGGAACGACGAACACCGGCAAGATCCATCCGAACTTCGTCGCGATGATGTCGCGGCTTCAGATTCCCGGGCTCAAGGTACGAATCTTCGGCGGACCTCTCGAACAATTCATGGCGCAGGCCATCAGCGATGACGCTCAACCGGAACGCTTCGAGGTCGGTGGGTTTGTCGAGGACATCGGTGCAATCCTGAAGACGTCGGATGTCTATGCCTACCCGTTGGCCCCGTGGACCTACGCAAGCTGTGATGTCAGCCTGCAGAAGGCGATGCTTGCCGGCGTGCCGCCGGTGATCCTGCCCCATGGCGGTATCGTCCGATTTGTCGAGAACGGCAAGAATGGCATCATCGCCGACAGCGAGGACACATTCGTCGCCGCGATCGAGTTCCTCCATCGCCATCCCGAGCAGCGCCGCCGGATGGCACGCGAGGCACGCTCTTCGGCCGAAGCCATGTTCGATCCTGCCAGGCACAGCAACTCCTTGTCGGAAGTGCTGTTGCGGGCGCTGTCGAAACCCAAGAGCAGGCTCCTGCCCGATATCGGCGGGGATGTCCCGGCGGTCGTCCTGTTTCTGATCTCGCAGGACTGGGAGCAAGGTGCCGCTGTTCGAGCGGTGAGCGCGTGGCTTGCCGGTGATACACCTCAGCTGACGGCGTTCGGGGCGGAGCTCCCGGACGAGGCCTTCAGGCTGGAGGGCGGTGTCCTGCAATGGCGAAACGCGGTATCCGACGATGCGTTGCTGCGGTGCTGGACATCGCTTTGGCTAGCGCGCCACGATCGCGGTGACGAGGCGCGGCGGGAGATGGTCCAGGCGCTCGATTTGGGCGCTCCCGCAAATGCCTTCGCAGGCTTGTCAATGGCTGGCGCCTAGGCGCGGCGTGGAAAGGTCTCGTGCTCGGCTCTGCTAGGAGCGCCGCGGCCGGCCGGTGGCTGCCTCCGTTGCGGGTGGGCGGCCCTGGCGGATTTCGGTGCGATGTTTGCCGATCATCCGTAACATGGCTTCGCGGTTGCGCTCCGTATCGGCGCTGAGGTTGCGGTCATGGCGGCGCTTCTTCAGCAGGACCGATGTGGCAAGGGCGCATGGGATTTCGGTGTTTCTCAGCCGACGAAACCAGTCGGTGTCGCATCCGTGGCCCAGGGTGGGATCGAAATCTCCCACCGATGCGAATACGTCGCGGTGCGCCACCAGGGCGCTCGGAGTCCAGCCGAGCCTCGTCGGCTGGCGTAGATCTGCCGTTGAGTTAGCGGGGCCGTAGCCGTCCTCGTCGCGAACCTCGCGAAAATTCGCAATGCAGGCGGCAGGCGCGGAGAAAAGCGCGAGTGAGCGCATCTGCACCTCCAGTTTGTCCGCCCGCCAGAGGTCGTCGTGATCGAGGAAGGCGATGTAGGTGCCGCGCGCCTCGCGGAGCGCCTGGTTGCGCGCGGCAGCGAGCCCGGTGCCCTCCTGCTCCAGGGTCCGCACGTCCGGCTGGGCGCGAAGCCAATCCATCGTTCCATCAGTTGATGGTCCCGCAATTACGAGGATCTCGAGAGGCGCCAGCGTCTGTCGCCGTATGCTTTCGAGTGCGCCCGGCAGGTATTTCCGGCCCTGGCGGACGACCAGCACAGCGGTAATGCTCGAAGGAGAATCGTCAGGCCGGGCATTCGTGTCTTCGGAAGCGGTGGCGCGCCGTCGTTTCAAGCTACCCCGCACAAGGCGCAGCCAATTGGCGACATGGCCGGCCTGCAGGGGACGGGGCGGTGTCATGGCCGTGACCGAACCGGGCCGCTGCCTGTAGTCGAGCACGAGGTCCGGGATGACGAGCCTTCTAATGCGGCGCTCCTTCAGCCGGATGAAGAGATCAACGTCTTCGCTCTCACACAGATGCTCGTCAAAGGGACCGATGGCGTCCATCGCCTCCCTACGGACCATCAGAGCACCAACATTGAAGCCGGCATAGGGCGGTCCCAACGCTTCCATCGAACCCGCACCACGGCTCTCGATCCGCTGAACCAGGCCTTGCACGACGCCAGCCGAAGGCGCGTCTCGTAACGCTTTGAGCAGCAGGGCGAGCGTGTTCTCGTGCCACAGATCATCCGCATCGAGGAATGTCTGGAAATCCCCGGTGGCTTTCGTCAGGCCAAGGTTGCGCGCGGCCGACGGGCCCGCATGCTCTTGCCGAAACACCTTTGCTTCCGGCAGGACCGATCGAACCATTGCCTCGACGGGCACTTTTGAACCGTCGTCGACGACGATCACCTCGTGGTCCCGGAACGTCTGGGCGCGAACGCTTGCCAGGGCGGGACCAAGGAAAGCCTCGCCATCCCACACCGGCACGACGACGCTCACGAGGGGAGCCGTCATGCTGCCGCTCCGGTGCGTCCCGACAACAGCGCATCGATCACGGCGACCGATGCATCCGGGTCGCGTGGCATGAGCAGTCGAAAGGCAGGTACCGAACGGACAAGATCGCCGAGAGAGCGAACCAGCAATTCGCCATCCCCCTCCGACAGCGCGATCGTGCTGGCAGCGAGGAAGCGCAGGGCCGCCCGTCCCGATATCGGCACCAACCGTGGCGACGAGTCGTCATCCGGCGCGAAGGCGGGTGCGATGATGGCTTCTACGGAAAGCTGCGAAACAGGCTGGCCCGGCCTCGCGAGGTCGACATGCAGGATGTTCTTCATCTGCGTCTTGTCGACGGCGTCAGGACGGACGTTCCGCAGCCATCCTGGCGCCACGCTCGCGTCGGTCTTCCACTTCGCGGTCGTGTAAAGCGGATAGGTGACGGCTCCCCCGCTCCGCTGCGAAAGGAGACAGTAGTCATCGCCGACAAAGTCCAGTCCGCGTCCGAGCGCGGCTAGCGCCAATGTCGATTTGCCTGTGCTGCCCCGGCCGGCGATGAGAACGCCCCTTCCGTTCCTGCCGACGACGGCGGCATGCAGCGTGGACATGTCCAGCCGGTCGGCAAGGCCGTCAAACAGCCAACGGAAAGGCGCCGCACGCTCGTACCAGGGCACCGCTTCTCTCGCCGGGATCCATACTATCGCCTGTCTGCTGCACCAGTCGGCAATCGCCAGACCATGCTCCTCCCGAAGGAGATAGGTGGTTCTCCGGTCATCGGACCAGCCGTGTACGGTTCTCTTGTTACCGAAATCCGAACGCTTCCAGGCGAGGCGCGGTCGGGGCAGGCCGCAGGACGCGCCTTCGATGACGTGAATGGTGAAGGAACCCGGATCCGCGGGGGCGGTCGTCGCCGGTTGCAGAGCGCGACCATAGGCTCCTTCATCCGCAAATCCATGGAAATGAACGGCGATAACGCTCGGCCCGAACTGCACCTGGTGTATGTGCGATGCGGCTACGTCCCGTTCGGCAAGGAATTGCGTGAAATAGGTTGCGGTCGCAGCCGGAGAAGCGAGGAGAGGCACGTCTGTCACGGCGGGCGCTCTAGTAGTGCGGCCAGCCTTTCTGCGGATCGACATCGTGGATGGGATCGAGGGTCAGCAAATCCTTCATGTCGGTGTGTTTTTCGAACGAGATCGGGCGGAACTCGGACTCCACGGGACGTATGGAAACGCCCGCTCCATTCATTGCCGCCTCGGCGGCGATCAATATTCCCTCCTGGACAAGCCGCGACGCAAATTCCTGGATTTCGCGTTCAACTGCGCCGGAGGACGGACTGGCCGGGAATGTTTCAGCAATCCTGCTGACGGGCGCGGCACCTGTCAGCGCCGGCCAAATGTCGACGACCGATCCGCCAAAGGCAAAGTAGGTTCCGTCGGCCAAGTCGAGCACCACGATTTCGTCGCCGAAGGAACTCATAGACGAAACGGAAGTGGTCAAATACGTACGCTTGCATGATCGATCTGCCCTCGGCATGAGACGTCGCCGGCATGGTACTGACAAAGCGATGGACTTGCTAGGTCAGGCATCAGAGCCGGGCGACCGAGGTCTGACTTCACCTCTTCTCGGAACCGGCGCGCAAGAAGCGCCGAGAATGAAATGGGCGTGGTGCGATCACGTTGCACACGCAGTTGTGGTGTCTCCCATGTCATCTCCGGGCGGCCCGTGACACGCGTCACGTGCTAGGATTGGCACGCACCCTCGCCTCACGCCGAGCTTCCGCCTGGCCCACTCTATCTGCCACCTTTCTTCCATTCCCACACGTGTAAACAGTCAGGCGGAGGGACGCGGGGCTTGATAGCACAAAGAAAAGGAAAGCCATGTTGGCGAGTTGGACCAAACGCCAATTCAGGGGCCATCGGGCGTTGGCCGTTGAATTTTCCTGGCTCGTGGTGGCTCACGTGGCCATGCTCGCGGGTGGTCTTTTCACCATCAAGATACTCTCCAACCTGCTCAACAAGCAGCAATTCGGGGTCTATGCGTTGCTGTTTTCGGCCGCGAGCCTGATTGTTTCCTGGTTGTACAGTCCGCTTGGACAGATCGACATGCGCTATCTCGCGCTGTCGCGGCAGGAGGGATGGTCCGAGCGGTTTCGCCGCGATCAGGCGCGGATGCTGGGAATCGCGGCGGGGGTGAGCGTGTTGGCTGTCGTGCCGGCGGCCATCGTCCTCGCGCGGTACACCAGCGGCTTTTTGCTGACATTCGCGGTCCTGACCGCCTTGACGCTGGCCATGGGCGCGCAGACATCGCAGCAATTTCTGTTAATGGCGTTCCGCCTGCGCCGGGAAGCGAGCATCGCGCAGATGGTTGGCGCCGCATCACGGCCGCTCCTGGCATTTCTGGCCTTGTGGCTCTTCCAACCCGATGCAAGGGCGGCGGTCTTGGGCCTGGCCGTGGGGTTCGCCATTCTAGCGCTGGTGCAGGCCCGGTCGTTGCGCGCACCGTGGAAGACGCTTCCTGCGCAGGACAAACTTCCTCCTCAGGCGCCTGAGCACAGCCTGCCGCCTGCGGGCCTCGGCAACTACCTTTCCTATGGTGCGTTCTACGCTCTGGTTGGTCTCATCATGGCCGTTATCCTTTACGCAGACCGTTGGCTGCTGTCTTGGTTCGGAACGCTTGAACAGGTTGCGATCTACGGGGCTCTGGTGCAACTAGCACTCGCGCCGGTTGGTTTCGCTCACTCGGTAATCATTCGGCTAGCCGCGCCGATCTATTTCGAAGCGGGCGATCTGAATCCGCTCGTAGAGGCACGGCAGTTCGGGGGGCTGCTCGGCTCATGGGCGATTGCCTGTGTGGTTTTGTTGACAGTCACGTGGCTATTCGCCGAGCCGATCGTGCAGCTGGTGACAAACCGGAGTTTCGCAGCCTATGCGCACATCCTTCCCTGGCTTGTCGCAGGGCTGATGTTGGAGAGGACATCGCAAGTGTTCGAGTTGCGTGGCGCGCTTGCGCTAAAGACCAGCGCCTACGTGCCGGCGCGCCTGCTGTATGTGGCGCTTGTGATGTTGCTGGAATTTCTCTTCCTGCGAAACTTCGGGTTCGAGACCATGGCCTATGGGCTGGTTATCGCGGGCATTGTCGGGGTTGCCTGCATTTATGTGATCAACCGCCGGCACTACTGATCCAGAGCTCAGGCGGCCGCCTCTGCGAACACTTCGTCGACGACGGCGCAGGTCATGTCGACCTGTTCGTCGGTGATGGTCGGGTGGACCAGGAAAGCCATGGCCGTTTCGCCAAGTTCCCTGGCGACCGGCAGGCGCTGCCGAGGTTGCAGGCCCGTGCGCTCAAAGGCGCGCTCAAGGTAAAGCTCGGAAGCCGAACCGTGATAGCAGGGCACACCGCGCTCCCTGATCGCGGCGATGATGCGGTCGCGTGTCCAGCCCGGCGCCAGTTGCTGCGGCTCGACGAAGGCGTAGAAGCGGTACCAGGCGTGCTGCACGTCATCGGGAACTGGCGGGACGCGGACGACGTCGTGGCCTCGGCAGGAATCGGCGATACGCCCGGCAATGGCGGAGCGGCGTGCCGTCCACGTCGGCATCCGGTCAAGCTGAATGAGGCCGATCGCCGCCTGAACCTCGAGCATACGCCAGTTGCTGCCGAAACGGTCGTGCACCAGGCGCGGCCCCGGCGGGTGCTTGCGCTCGTAGACGCTCTCCCATCTCTTGCCGTGATCCTTGTACGACCAGATCAGCGACCACAGGGCGGGATCGTTGGTCGTCACCATGCCGCCTTCGCCGCCGGTGGTCATGATCTTGTCCTGGCAGAAGGACCAGGCGCCGACATGGCCGATGGAGCCGACGCGGCGGCCGCGATAGATGGCGCCATGGGCCTGCGCGCAGTCCTCGACGACGAAGAGGCCGCGCTCTCCGGCGAGCGCCATGATCGGTTCCATGTCGCAGGGCATGCCGGCCAGATGCACGGCGATCACCGCTTTGGTGCGCTCGCTCAGCACCGGCGCGATGGTCTCGGCGGTGATGGTCTGGCTGTTGCGGTCGACATCGGCAAAGACCGGCGTCGCACCGACGGTGACGACAGCCGAGGCGGAGGCGATGAAGCTGCGCGGCGTGACGACGACCTCGTCGCCCGGTCCGATGGTAAGCGCCTTCAGGGCCGCTTCGAGCGCCAACGTGCCGTTGGCCAGCGCCACCGCGTGGTCGGTGCCGCACCAGGCGGCGAAGCGCCGCTCGAATTCGCGACCGAGCTCGCCCGTCCAGTAGTTCACCCTTCCGGAGGCGAGGACCTCGCCAACGGCCGCGATCTCCTCGGGCGTGTAGGAGGGCCAGGGTGCGAAAGCCGTGTTCAGCATGGCTCGGTCGGGTCCTCAGTCTCATGGGCCTATCCCACGTGCCGGAAAGCGGTGCAACTCCCACCATCGCTTCAAAAAAGCGCGTCTACGCAAACGAAAGGTGCGATGGTCTCGAGAAGCCGCCTGCTCGATCTGTTTTTCTGTAAAATGTACTCTAGGAGATGAGACGGAGGACAAATGAGTAGGATCGACGCCGCGGCGCTTGCCTTGACGGCGGGGCTGCTGGCCACGCCGTTCTACTTTGCGTCCTCTTCAGGGGGAATTGTCTTCGCACCGCAATTGGCATTCGACAAGCATTACACAGAAACCGGTTTCGGCATCACGATCGGGCTCTTTGGCATCGCCCTTTTGGCAATATTGATCGTTACTCGTCTTGCTCAGGCCCGCATCCAGCTCAAATCCCGGCCCATACATATCGTGATCGCATTGATCGTTTGGTTCACAGCCATCGCATCCTACGGCTTCCTGACCAGCCCGGACCCAGTGTTGTCGATGGCGTTCTATGTTCAAACGATCATCCCACTCGGCGTTTTCATGGCTGCCCTGTCCCTTCCGGTTGAAGACACTGATATTCGAGCCGTGCTTCTGACATTCCCAACGGTGGGAGCTATTTCGATCCTGCTGATCGTTGCGTCCTTGGGTTACCAGCTGTCCTTCAGGGACCCCATTGAGGCGTGGGCTTATACGCAAGAGGCGTTCTTCGGTGTCAAGAGTATCCAGCCCGCGGTCGCTTTGGTCGGGTTTGCCGTGATCTTGGCCGAATTCGGGGCGAGTGACCGGCGCGTATCAGGTGGCCTACTCTGGATGCTGTTTGCCGTCCACGCGATCTACATCCTCACACTCTGGTCGCGTACTGGTATCGCGATTTTTGGGATTGTATTCGGCCTTTGGTGGCTGCGTGAAGTCCGGCGGTCCTACCGCGGCCAATCCAAATGGTACTTGGCGATAATTACCGGTTCGGTCATGGCCACGATGGCGATCGGGAATATTGTCATCGGTGGCACGTCTATGCGGCCCACTGTCGCCTCGTCTCTTGATTTGACGCAGGCGGCGCCGCTCAAGATGACGCAACATTTGCCTCCGCCCGGGATCACGATATCATCACTCAAGCCGGTCCTCGCCGGAGCCATGGACACGCCGAAGGCCGGCCTCGGGAATTACACGAATAGGAGTGACGAAAGAAGGCTCCAACTTCTCTTCGATGGCATCGATAGACTTTTGGAGAGCCCCCTGGTTGGCGATGCGTTCCAGCCCGTGCCTCCGGGTGAAGTGATTGAAGGTAGAGCGGTCAAAGCGCAGAAGCTCTATCCTTCCCACAACCAATACGTTGATATTGGGATTCGTGCTGGCCTCCCCGCTGTCGTCTTGTTTTTGACGCTTCTGATGTCGATCGGAGTGAGTTTATGGCGCCGCCGGGGCAACGATTTCTTCGGCCAGATGGCCAGGGTGTCGCTGTTTGTCCTGGTGGCTCTTTTGGTCGCAAATTTCTTTCAGATCTATTTCATCGTCACGCAAAGCGCTGCCGCCATATACATGCTATTCGGTCTTTCCCTGCGTCACGAGGTACGACCCGGATGGAAGGTTTAACTTTATGGGCGTTGATCTTTGCCTGCATCTGCATGTTTGCGCTTTTTGCATACTACCGCTACCCACGTCGCATTGAAGACCCGGCGACAATTGTGTTAGCTACTTTTTTTGTTGGTGTTGTATTAAAGGCCCTTTATTACTATGTAATTAGGCCAGTTGATCCTGATCCGCTCAACGGCGTTCCTACACAGGTAGTGCTTGTCGTAGGAATGACGTTCATCGCGCTTTGCATCGGTGCTTACCTCGTTGGGTTAAGACTGCCAATCGCTGTTGACTTGCCCTCGCTGGAGCAGTTCCGTCCAAATTTGAGAGTGGCTGTCGTCATTTCTACGGTAGCCGTGGTGGCAGCCACGGCTGGAATTTTGATTTTTCTCTTCAAAGAGGATGCTTTTCGGACCGCCGATTTTTTCTCCAAGCGATTTAATCTTATTGAAGGCGGTGCTACTTCGCGCTTTTTTGTATTCGATTACTGGGTCTATAAGCTCCTGTCAGGTGTCAAGTATGCTTTTTACCTGCTACTAGTCGCCTGGATAGCTCGCGATGAGAAGGCTGGGGTTTTGTTTTATCTAGTTATTACTTTAGCATTAGCGCTGACCGTCACGATCTCAGCGATCTTTGCCAACAGATCTGGCACTCTTATTCTCTTGCTCGATTTGATGGTATTGATCGCTGTGCAGTTTTCCTTCAAACGCGCTGTCGTACTTGGACTTCTAGGCGTGGTGGCGGCCACCATGATGATCGTCAGTACGGCCAATCGCTTCTGGGTACCGATGGACATACCATCTGACGCAATAGTAGTTGAAGAATCGGCCACTCAACAGACGGTGGGTGGCGAATTAGGTGTGCCCGATCCGCAGCATGCTAGGCCGGACGTGAATTGGTACGTCAATCTGGTCGGTGTACACGGGGCGCATAAGATAAAGGCGTCTATTGCGGGCCGCTATTTTATTGACCTTTACAAGACGGCTTGGATAGTTAGAGCGGTTCCCGACAAACTGCCTTACCTGAAAGGTGAATCGTTCATCGGTTGGCCATTTGTTTTGGTTCCCGACTCCTGGTGGCCTTCCAAACCGATTTTTGCGAAGATCTCAGATATTCTGTCCGCTGATCTGTATGGCAATGATAGAAACAATGTCCCGCCCGGATTAATAGGAGAGGCATTTTGGAATTTTGGTTGGCTCGGGTTCATTGCTGTCGGGTTCGCCGGCGCAATCACCGCGATCGCATACAACACGTATATCTGCCATCGAGATGACCCCGTTGTGCAAGTCGTCTACGCGATGATCGTCACGCGTGCTACGCTCATCATGTTCAATTCCACCTTTGGCGACGCCATCCTAGAATCCTTGGCGGATGTCGGCGCCGTGCTGGTGCTTTTGCTTGTTTGTCGACTCGCTATGTCGAAACAGGTTCAAGAGAACGCTTGACCTAGCAATCGATCAACACCGCCGCGGTCTGTGCGCTCCGAGCCGCCCGCCGATCGCCTTTACCGATACCGCAATTCGTGATAACGGCCGAAGGGGCTCTGCTAGGTGGGCTAAATGGGGGCTGCTGGGTAGGATTCTGCGATCGATGCCCCGCGCGTCGGGTCGGTTGTGATCGCCGCGGGTTGGATTCGTCAAGTGAAATCACTTGGACGCAGGGCATTGGTGGCGACCTACGACGCGATCGTGAGCGGCGTCAGCATGTGGCTGGCCTTCTACGCTCGCTACAACTTCGATTTGCCGCCCCATCCCGATGTCGCGCTGACTTATTGTCTGGCATTTGGCGCGGTCTCCGCCGTCGTCTTCGCCCTCTTCGGTGTCAATAAGGGGCATTGGCGATTCGCCTCTCTGCCGGATTTCCAAGTCATTGTTCTTGCATCCATTGCGTCAATCCTGCTGTTCACCATGGGCAGCTTCCTGATGAGCCGGCTGGCGGACTTGCCACGCTCTGTGCCCGCGATCGCCGGCGTTACCATGATCCTGCTGTTGGCGGGTTCCCGTGCGGTGTTTCGCGGTCTCAAAACGCGACCAACAGAAAATCGTGGCGCCGCGAGAAGACGGATACTCATCATCGGCTCGACCGGAGATGCCGAATCGATCATCCGCCGCTTCAGCCTTGAAGGTCACAGCAGTTACAGTGTCGTCGGCATTGTCGCCTTCTCGGGCCGGTCGACCGGACTTCGTGTGCGAGGTATCGAGGTTCTCGGCGAGGTGGCGGCCCTTGGCGATGTCTTGACGCGGCTGGACCAGCGGGGCGGCATGCCCGACATCATTCTGGTCGCCGCCGCGCAGCAGCAAGCTGAAACGGTGAGAGGCGTCGTCAATGCCGCAGCGGAGCGCAGCATACCGGTTATTCGCGTCGCCCAACGCACTGCCGTGCCGACGGGCGACAGCCTGGAGAGCAACACAAGACCGCTCAACCTCGAGGACCTGCTCAGTCGCCCCCCGGTCAAACTGGAGATCGAACGCATCAGCACGCTGATTGGAGGAAAGACGGTCCTCATCACGGGCGCCGGCGGCAGCATCGGCTCGGAGATCACGCGCCAGGTCGCCTCGTTCGGTCCTTGCAAGCTGGTCATGGTCGATCACAGCGAGTTTGCTCTCTACACGATCGACAGGCAGATCAGAGCCGCCCACCCCCAGGTCGAGTTGGTTCCGGTGCTCGCTTCCGTATGCGATCGGGATGCGATGCTGAGGGTGATGTCCGACCACGCCCCGCTGCTGGTCTATCACGTGGCCGCGCTGAAACATGTACCGTTGGTGGAACGAAACATCTGTGAGGGGGTTCGGACGAACCTCGTCGGCACACGCAATGTCGCCGATGCCGCCGCGGCCAGCGGCGTGGGGACTTTCATCATGATCTCAACCGACAAGGCGGTTCGGCCGGCGAGCGTGATGGGCGCCACCAAGCGCGCCGCCGAAGCCTATTGCCAGGCCCTAGACACGTCCGGCGCGCAGACGCGCTTCGTCACCGTGCGCTTTGGCAATGTGCTGGGGTCGAGCGGGTCGGTCATTCCCCTGTTCGAAAAGCAGATCCGGGCGGGCGGTCCGGTGACCGTGACCCACCCGGACATGACCCGCTATTTCATGTCCGTGCGCGAGGCGACGGAACTCGTTCTGCAGGCTTCGGTGTTCGCATCAACGGAGCCGCTCCACAGAAGTGCGATTCTTGTCCTCAATATGGGACAGCCGGTCAAAATAACCGACCTTGCCCGTTCCATGATCGCCATGTCCGGCAAAAGACCCGACGTCGACATCGCCATCACGTTCATCGGGACCCGTCCGGGCGAAAAGATGTCTGAGGAGTTGCTCGATCCGGACGAACCCCAGGAAGCCGCGTCGATGGACGGGCTCATCCTTGCGATGCCACGTTTCAGCGAGCTAAGCGCCGTCCTTCCCATAGTGGCAAGCGTGGAGGCCGCGGTGGACAGCGGCGACGTCGACGGCACATTGCAGCACCTCAGGATTCTTGTTCCCGAGTATCCTGTTCGCGGACGCGAACCCGAGTTGGCGGCGCACTAACCGTCGCGGGCCTCATTTGACGCTCCCCAAAAAGGGCAACTGGAGAAAAGCGAGTTTGGCATGGCCGTCGACGAAACGGTTCTCATCACGGGCGGCACCGGATCGTTTGGTCGGGTCATGGTGCGCCACCTGCTGACGCAGGACTATCGCGAAATCCGGGTGTTCAGCCGCGACGAGGAGAAGCAGGACGAGATGCGGTCCGCCCTCGGCCGGGCCAACATCAAGTTCTACATCGGCGACGTGCGCAACCGCGATTCGATCGGCGATGCCATGGCGGGGGTTGACCGGGTGTTCCACGCCGCCGCTCTTAAGCAAGTGCCCTCCTGCGAGTTCTTTCCCCTCGAGGCGGTGCGCACCAATGTCTTGGGGAGCGCCAACGTCATCGACGCCGCGGTCTTGCATGGGGCAAAAAGCGTCGTCTGCCTGAGCACCGACAAGGCGGTCATGCCGATCAATGCCATGGGCATGAGCAAGGCGCTGATGGAGAAGGTGGCGCTCGCCAAGGCGCGCGGCGGCGATGCCCGTGACACCGTGATCTCCTGCGTGCGCTACGGCAATGTGATGTATTCGCGCGGCTCGGTCATCCCGCGCTTCGTCGACCAGATCAGAAGCGGCAAGCCACTGACCGTCACCAATCCTCTCATGACCCGTTTTCTCATGCCACTCAGCGACAGCGTGCGCCTGGTCGAATTCGCGTTCACCAAGGCGCAGCAAGGTGACATCTTCGTCAAGAAGGCGCCGGCGGCGACCATCGAGATCCTCGCCAAGGCGCTGCTCGAAATATTCGGCGCCGACAATGAGATCCACGTGATCGGGGCACGCCACGGCGAGAAGCTTCACGAGACGCTGGCCTCGGCCGAGGAGCTTGCCCGCTCGGAGGATCTCGGCGAATTCCGCCGCATCGCGCTGGACTCGCGCGATCTCAATTACGAGCTCTATTTCGCCAAGGGTGACGTCGGGCGATCAGCGATCGTGGACTACGACTCCCATTCCACCGATCAGTTGGACGTCGAGCAGACCAAACGGCTGCTTCTGACCTTGCCGGAAATCAAGGCGGAACTGAGCATGACCGAGCCCGCGGCATAGGACGGCAAATCGCGAGGGAGTCCGCATGCGCGTAGGCATTACCGGAGCGTTCGGCCAATTCGGCTTTCATCTGCGCTGCCGCCTGTTCGTCGAAAAGGACATGGAGGTTGTCAGCGTCGGCCACGAGGCTTTCGCAGACGACGTGCGGCTGCGCGACTTCGTGTCGGGGCTTGATGCGATCGTTCACCTTGCCGGTGTCAACCGGGCTTCGGAAGACGAGGTCGCCGCGGCGAACCCCGCCATCGCGCGCCGATTGATCGACGCGCTCGCTCGAGCCAAGGCGAGCCCCCATCTGCTTTACGCTTCGACGACGCATGTGGACGGTGACACGGTCTACGGCCGCTCCAAACGCGAGGCCGACCGGATATTGGCGGCCTGGGCCGAGGCGAACGGCGCCGCCTTCAGTGCGTTCGTGTTTCCCCACCTCTTCGGCGAATTCGGCCGGCCGCACTACAATTCGGCCGCGACCACTTTTGCCTGGCAGATCGCCAACGGTGAAGCCCCCAGCGTCACCGGCAACGGCCAGGTCGAGCTACTGCACTTCGGCGACGCCGCGAACCTGATCGTCGAGGCGCTGCGCAGCGGCGGCGGCGGGGAGCGCCGCCCCGAAGGACGCAAGCTGTCGGTCTCGGAAATGGCCGAGCGGCTGCAACGGCTTGCCACGTCCTACGTCAACCACGTCGTTCCCGACTTGCGCGATCCGCTCGATCTGCGCCTGTTCAATGTCTATCGCAGCTTCCTCTATCCCGGCCACTACCCGGTACGCTTGTCGACCCATGCCGATGATCGCGGCGCGTTGACCGAGACGGTCAAGTCGCTTAACGGCGGGCAGTCGTTCTTCTCGACGACCAGGCCCGGTGTCACGCGCGGCAATCACTTTCATGTCCACAAGGTCGAGCGCTTTGTCGTCCTCAAGGGTCGGGCGCGCATCTCGATCCGCCGGATGTTCGATGAGGCCATCGACGACTTCTTCGTCTCCGGCGACGCGCTCTGCTATATCGACATGCCAACCCTGTGCACGCATGCGATCAGCAATATCGGCGAGGAGGAACTCGTCACGCTCTTCTGGGCCCACGAGATCTTCGATCCGAACAATCCTGACACCGTGCCCGAACCAATCAGGCGCCCATGAACAAGCTCAAGATCATGACCATCCTCGGGACGCGGCCGGAGATCATCCGTCTGTCTCGCGTCATCGCGGCACTCGATCGTCACACGGAGCATGTGCTCGTCCACACGGGACAGAATTACGACTACGAACTGAACGAGATCTTCTTCGAGGACCTCGGCGTGCGCCGTCCGGATCACTTCCTGGGCGTGGATACGTCGTCGCTTGGCAGCGTCCTCGGCGGGGTCCTGATTGCCATCGAGCCGGTGTTGCTCAGTGCGAAGCCTGACGCAGTGCTGATCCTCGGCGACACCAACAGCGCCATCGCCGCCGTCATGGCCAAGAGGCTGAAGATCCCCGTCTATCACATGGAAGCCGGTAATCGCTGCTTCGATCTCAATGTGCCGGAGGAGGTGAACCGGCGCCTGGTCGATCACATCGCCGATTTCAACCTCGTCTACACCGAGCATGCTCGGCGGCATCTTCTCTTCGAGGGGCTGCCGCACCGGCGCATCTATCTCACGGGCTCGCCCATGGCCGAGGTGCTCGACCACTACGGGCCGCAGATCGACGCTTCGACGGTCAGGACGAAGCTCGGCCTCGAGTCCGGGAAGTATTTCGTCGTCAGCGTTCATCGCGAAGAGAACGTCGATAACCCGGAGAACCTGCGCGCCATCGTTGGCATTCTCAACGGCATCGCTGAGCGCTACAGGCTGCCGGTTGTCCTCTCCACTCATCCGCGCACACGCAAGCGACTGGATGCCCTTGCCGACGTCCGGCTGCACGCGCTGGTCCGCGACCTGAAACCCTTCGGTTTTTTCGATTACGTCAAGCTGCAGAAGGACGCCTATTGCACCCTCTCCGACAGCGGCACGATTGGCGAAGAGTCTGCGATCCTCGGCTTTCCCGCCGTAACTCTGCGCAAGGCCATCGAGCGGCCCGAGGCGCTCGATGCCGGCACCCTGGTAATCACCGGATTCGACCCTGACGTCGTGCTCAACGCGGTCGAGATCGCCCGCGCGGGCTTCAGGGAATATGCCCGGCAGGAGATCCGTCGGAGTATCAAGTCCTCAATTGCTCGCAGCGCGTCCTCAAGCTGATTGTCGGCACCTGCCGCCTTTCGAACGACTGGGACGGGATCATCCCCACCTGATCGGCTGTGGGCGCCCTTTCGGGTGCAAAGCTCTATCATCGGGCAGCACATGGCGGAGAAACAGGACTATCGGCCCGTCGTCATCATCGGAGCTGCCCGCTCCGGTACCAACATGCTGCGCGACTGCCTGACGCGGTTTGCCGGCATCGGCACCTGGCCGTGCGACGAGATCAACCTGATTTGGCGCCACGGCAATCGTGACTTTCCGACCGACGAGTTCGCGCCCGAGCAGGCCAACGATACCGCGGCGCGCTACATCCGCGCGGCCTTCGCTAGGCTGGCGCGCCGCGATCATCTTTCGATCATCGTGGAGAAGACCTGCGCCAATTCGCTGCGCGTGCCCTTCGTGGACGCGATCCTGCCGACAGCGAAGTACATCTACCTCGTGCGTGATGGCCGTGACGCGACCGCTTCGGCCATGAAGCGCTGGGTGGCGCCCATCGACCTGCCCTATCTGGTCAGGAAGGCGCGGTTCACGCCGCTATCGGATATTCCCGCTTACGGGCTGCGCTTTCTGAGTAACCGGATCCATCAGTGGCGCAGTCCGGAAAGACGCCAGGCCTATTGGGGTCCACGAATTGGTGCCGTAGAGACGCTGGTGGCTGATCGTCCGCTCGCCGAGATTTGCGCGTGGCAATGGGCAAAAACGGTCCAAGCCAGCGAGACGACCTTTGCCGCGATCAATCCTGATCGTATGATCAGGCTCCGCTATGAGGATTTCGTGGCGGCGCCAGAAGACGAGATGCTGAGGATCCTGGCATTCATCGGTTTCAGAGCCGACGGCGAAGACGTCACCCGCAGCGTTGCGGACGTGCGTCGGGAGACGACGGGCGATTGGCGGCGTTCGGTGCCGGAAGATCAACAGCAGACGGTGATGGACATTTGCCGGCCGATGCTGGAGCAATTGGGCTATGTCGACACTCGGTGATCGGCAGGACACGTTTCGACTGCCGGTCCTGTCGGCAGCCCTCAAGCGCGGCTTCGATATTGCGGTCGCCGCCGTTGGCCTCCTGTGCACTTGCTGGATCATTGCCATAGCGGCATATCTTGCTCGTCGCGACACCGGCCTGAGTGGCCTGTTCCGGCAGACGCGCGTCGGCTTGCACGGGCGCGAATTCGAAATTCTCAAGGTCAGGACCATGCGTCCCGTCGCCGAAGTCGATGGCACCACGACAACGGCAGACGATCCGCGCATCACGCCGCTGGGCCGGACGCTGCGCCGCTTCAGGATCGACGAGCTGCCGCAGCTGTGGAATGTGTTGAAGGGCGACATGAGTCTGGTCGGTCCGCGTCCCGATGTTCCCGGCTATGCCGACAGGCTTGAGGGCGATGCCCGGCTGCTGCTGGCGGTGCGGCCGGGAATCACGGGCCCCGCAACGCTCAAATATCGTGACGAAGAGGCGCTTCTTGCCTCGGTCGACGACCCGGTGAAATACAACGATGAAGTCATCTACCCCGACAAGGTCAGGCTGAATGTCGACTATGTGAGGCGCTACAGCTTCGCAAAGGATCTCGGGTACATTTGGCGGACGATCACCGGCAGGTAGCCGGCCGCCGGTTGCCCCGCCGCAGACCTGCAATCCCACGAGCCGCAGATGAAGCTTCTTTTGTCGCATCGCTTCTTCTGGCCGGACGCGCCGCCTTATGCCACCATGTTGCGCTCGATCGCCGGCCGTCTTGCCGCGGACGGTCACGAGGTGACCGTCTATTCGACGCAACCGTCCTATCACGCCGGCGTGGACAAGAGCGCGCCCGCGCGCGCGCGCCTGGACGGCTTCACCGTGGTGCGCGCGCCGGCCCGCCGCGAGGAAAAGCGAAACCCTGCGGTGCGGGCCTATAACCTGGTCTCCTATGTTGCCGGCCTCAGGCGCCACATCCTTGCGCACCCGGACTATGACGTGGTTACGGCCTCCACCTTCCCGCCGATTGCCGCGGCGGCCGTTGCAGCCGGAGCGGCGCGGCGCATCGGCGCGCGGTTCATCTACCACTGCATGGACATCCACCCCGAGGTCAGCCTCTTCTCCGGCCAGCTGCGGCCCGGATGGCTGTTTCGCGTCCTGCGGAACCTCGACAGCCGCACGTGTCGCCGCGCTGATGCGCTCGTCGTACTGTCGGAGGACATGGCCGAAACGCTTCGCCACCGCCCCGGCAACGACCGGCTTCGCCCTCACGTCATCAACAACTTCCTGCTGGAGGATTTCGGCGAAGGCGAGACCGGCGGGCCGCATCTGCCGGCGGACAAGTTCACCGTTCTGTTCGCCGGCAATATCGGCAATTTCCAGAACCTCGATACGGTGATCACCGCCGCTCGCGAACTCACCGACATCAGCGAACTGCAGTTCTGGTTCGTCGGCGAGGGCGCCGCGAAAGAGCGACTCGTGCAAAAGGCCGGCCTCCTGCTCAACCGGTCCGTGTTCTTCCTACCGCACCAACGCCCGGGTGTGGCTCAACGCCTCATGGGAGAGGCGTCGATCAATCTCGTGTCGCTGACGCCGGACATCTACCGGGTGGCCTATCCCAGCAAGACCCTGTCCATCATCAGCCGCGGCGCGCCGATCCTTGCGGTCGTCGAACCGGAAAGCGAACTCGGGCGCATGGTAGCCAGCGAGTGCGTTGGCTATGTCGCCGACCCGACCGGACCCGGGGCCATCGCCGCGGCGGCGCGGCGGGCGTATGACGAACGCGGGCGTGGGCCGGAACTTCGCGCCAACGCCGAGCGGTTGCATGCCGCACGTTTCGCCAAGGATGCGATCCTCGATCGCTGGTGCGAGCTCGTGGCAGCGCTGGGCACGCGCTGATGCCATCGCTTTCGAATGCGCTGCGGCCGGTGCCTACCCTGGCTTCCGGGGCGGTAGCGCCCGCCGCCAAGTAACGTTCATGCCGAGTCCCAACATCAAGGCAAGAGGGAAGATCACAGGGCGAACGATCGTATTTTCGAAAAGGCCCACGACCAAGAATATCGCCAGCAGCGCGATGGCGATCAGCCCGAAAGGATTTGCCGAGTTGTCTTTCAGAATGACGTAGCAGCCGTAGGTCGCGGCCGCGATCAGAACGAGCAACAACAAGAAGACGACGAGACCGCCTTCAGCGAGTGTATTCAGGAAGATGTTGTGAGCATGATAGTAGGCATGGAACTTCGTACCACGCAGGCTCAGCTCTCGATAGAGGGGATTGAGTTGCGTGTCGTAGAACGTGTTTGGGCCGATCCCGCACAGCGGATACCTTCGGAAGATTTCCCAACCATCTGCCCAGCTCTGGAGCCGACCATCAAAAAAATCCGAAGAGCTCGTGAAGAGCCGCGTCAAACCGCTGCGAAAGACGAAGAACGATGCTGCCGCAATCGCCACGACCGCACCCATGACGACTGATGCCGCGCGCCACAGCGCCTTGTCGCGACGAATCGTGAGCCAGTAGGCACCAAAGACGATGACCATGCTGACGAGGAACGTCCGGCTTGCGGTCAGTAGCCCGAGCGCGAGCAATGCAAGTATCGTGACATAACCCAAAACGCGAACGCGCCGGCCGAGATCTACCGTCAGGTTCAATGTGATTGCGGTTATGCAACTCAGATAAGCGGCTGCGATGTTGAACGCCGGTTGGCCTGGTAGCGAAAACCGTTTGGGTGGGGCGCCGGTGGTGAGCAGCGCATAGACCGTCGCGGGAATCAGACCGGCGAAGATCCCCGCCAGGATCAGACGTCGCATGCTGCGCGGTCCAACAAGCCGGAACCGTGCCTTCGAAGCCACCAGAAACAGCGCCGGCGGCGCGGCGGCGATATAGACGCCGGAGCCGACCTGAGCGTTGAAGCTATTGGCGGAGCAAGCGCCGGCGACGAACGGAATCGCCAGAATGAGGGCGGCGCAGCCAAAGACAAACGGCCGGTGTCCTGTCCAGTCGGACGCCTCGATGTCGTGCGCATCGATGAGAAGGGAGCCAAACAGGAAGAACGGAACGGCGAAGGCGTCGACGGCCTGCGGATCATGGATGGGCGTGAAGGCGAAGATGCCGGCAAGACTACCAAGCGCCGCGATCTCGATCCATCGGTGGAGGCCCATCTATCGCGCCCTGAACAGCAGCCGTGTCGCCGGGCGCTCGATTGAAGAGCTATCCCATCCCCGACGAAGGATAACCCACCCACGTGGCAAGGTGCAATTTCTGCGTGCGTTTCAGCGCACACAAGGCTCAACCGGAAGGGCGGCCGCCATTCCGGCTGTCCATGTTCGGGCTATTCGGCCGCGAGCGCGGCCGCCACGCAGCGTTCGACGGCCGCCGACCAATGGGGCAGACGAACGCCATAGGTCTCGGCGATCCTGGTGCAGTCGAGCCGGGAATTCTTCGGCCGCCGTGCCGGCGTCGGATAGTCGGCCGTGGTGATCGGCTCGACCGGAACCGATGGGCCGCCGAGGCGGGCGCTCGCTGCCAGGATTTCCCTGGCAAAGCCGCACCAGCTCGTCTCGCCACCGGCCGTCATATGGAAGACGCCGGTGGCGCCCCCGCCGTCCACCAATGTGTGCGCGACGGTGACGATGCCGGCGGCGATATCGGCAGCATGGGTAGGGCTGCCGTGTTGGTCGTCGACGATGGCGAGCTTCGGACGCTCGCGCGCCAGGCGGAGCATCGAAATGAGGAAATTCGCGCCGCTGGCGGAATAGACCCACGCGGTGCGCAGGATGACGTGCCGCGGATTGGCGGCAGCGACCGCTTGCTCCCCCGCGAGCTTGGATGCGCCATAGACCGACAGGGGCGACGTCGCGTCCGTCTCAACATAGGGTGTCGCCTTGCTGCCGTCGAAGACGTAGTCGGTCGACAGCTGGATGACGGGAACGCCCAGTGCGGCCGCCGCCGCGGCGAGCGCGCCTGCCCCGGCCGCATTGACGGCGAAGGCAAGGTCCCGCTCGCTCTCGGCGCGATCGACGGCGGTATAGGCGGCCGCATTGACGACGACATCGGGCCGGGCCGCGGCGATTGCCGGAGCGATCGTCTCGGGCTGCGCCAGGTCGAGATCGGGACGGCCGGCCGCGACGAGTTCCAGGCTGGCGTCGGAGGCCGCGATCCCGGCGAGCGCATTGGCGACCTGCCCGTTCCGGCCCGTAGCGAGCAGCCGCAAGGCCATCAGGTCACCCCGAGGCGCTGGCCCGCATAGCGGCCTTCACGGATGGGACGCCACCAAGCCTCGTTGGCAAGATACCAGTCGACGGTCGCCGCGATGCCCGCTTCAAAGCTCCGTCTTGGTCGCCAGCCGAGCTCACTGGCGATCTTGGTGGCGTCGATCGCATAGCGGCGGTCGTGACCCGGGCGGTCCTCGATGAAGGTGATGAGGCTGCGCCGCGAGCCGCCATCGGCCAGCGGCCGGCGCTCATCGAGAAGATCGCAGATCATCTCGACCACCGCGAGATTGGTGCGCTCGGCGTTGCCGCCGACACTGTAGGATTCACCAATACGACCGCGTTCCAGGACGGCGACGAGCGCCTCGGCGTGGTCCTCGACATGCAGCCAGTCGCGCACGTTCTCGCCCTTGCCATAGACGCCGATCGGCTTGCCCTCGAGCCCGTTGAGGATGGTGAGCGGGATCAGCTTCTCCGGAAAATGATAGGGCCCGTAATTGTTGGAGCAGTTGGAGACGACGACCGGCAGGCCGTAGGTCGCGTGCCAGGCGCGCACCAGATGGTCGGCCGAGGCCTTAGAGGCTGAATAGGGCGAAGACGGCCGATAGGGGGTTTCCTCGGTGAACCTGGTCTCGTCGAAGGGAAGATCGCCGAACACTTCATCGGTCGAGATGTGATGGAAACGGAAGCTCTGCGGGTCCCTGCCGCGCACTTCGCTCCAGTACTGGCGTGCCGCGTCGAGCAGTGTGGCGGTGCCAACGATGTTGGTTTCGATGAAGGCCGCCGGACCGTCGATCGAGCGGTCGACGTGGCTTTCGGCGGCAAGATGCATGATCGCGTCGATGTCGTGCTCGCGGAGCAGCGAAGCGACAAGGGCGCCGTCGCAGATGTCGCCCTGGACGAAGCGATAGCGCGGGTTGTCGCCGATCGGGTCGAGCGACGAAAGGTTGGCCGCGTAGGTCAGCTTGTCGAGGTTGACCAGGCTGTGCCCGGTTGCCGCGATCAGATGGCGGCAGACGGCCGAGCCGATGAAACCGGCACCGCCCGTGACCAGGACTTTCATGGCGCGGCCCCCTCGCCTTCCCCCTTCGCATCAAAACGGAAGCCGGTATCGACATCGGCGAGGCGGGGCGCCGCGGCATCCTTCTTCGACAGGACGGGAACCTCTCCGCCGAGCGGCCAGGCGATGCCGATGTCCGGATCGTCGTAGCGCAAGACGCGATCATGCTCCGGCGAATAGACGGCAGAGGTCTTGTAGACGACTTCCGTATCCGGGGTGAGCGTCAGGAAGCCGTGGGCGAAACCTTCCGGCACGAGGATCTGGTTCCATCTCTCGCGCGAAACTTCGAGCCCGGCCCATTTGCCGAAATCGGGCGAGCCGTGCCGGATATCGACGGCAACGTCGAAGATCGCGCCGCGGACGACGCGCACGAGCTTGGCTTGAGCGAAAGGCGGCATCTGGTAGTGCAGCCCGCGCAGGACGAAGGGCGCGGCCGACAGCGAGTGGTTGTCCTGAACCCAGGCGATGTCGATGCCGGCCTCGGCGAAGCGCACCGCGTTCCAGGTCTCGGAGAGGAAGCCCCGCTCGTCGTCGAAACGGTCGGGCAGGATCTCCACAACGCCCGCAAGCCCGAGTTTGCGCACCTGCATCAGCTGCGTTCCGAACTCGCCACGCGCTCGCGCAGATAGATCGCGTAGTCCGTCTTGCCGAGGAAGTCGGCGCGGGCGAGCACGTCCTCCGCCGTCAGGTAGCCGCGCTCGAATGCGATCTCTTCCGGACAGGCGACCTTGATGCCCTGGCGATACTCGATGGTGCGCACGAAGGAGGTGGCGTCGTGCAGGCTGTCGTGGGTGCCGGTGTCGAGCCAGGCATAGCCGCGGCCCATCCTCTCTACCTGCAGCCGGCCGGCTTCCAGATAGCGGCGGTTGACGTCGGTGATCTCGAGTTCGCCGCGCGCCGACGGCTTCAGCGAGCGGGCGATGTCGACGACTTCGCCGTCGTAGAAATAGAGACCGGTGATCGCCCAGTTGGAGCGCGGCGCCTTGGGCTTCTCCTCGATCGACAGGGCCTTGCCCGAGGCGTCGAACGTAACCACGCCATAGCGCTCGGGATCGCTGACGCGATAGGCGAAGACGGTCGCTCCCTCGTCGCGCGCGGCCGCCCGTTCGCATAACTGCGACAGCCCGTCGCCGTGGAAGATGTTGTCGCCCAGGATCAGGGCGGACGGCCCGTCGCCGACGAAGTCCGCGCCGATGATGATAGGCCTCCGCAAGGCCGTTGGGAGCGGCCTGGACGGCATAGGAGATAGCGATGCCGAAGGCGCTGCCATCGCCGAGCAGGCGCTGAAACTGCGGCCCGTCATGCGGCGTGGTGATGACCAGGATATCGCGGATTCCGGCGAGCATCAGCACGCTCAGCGGATAGTAGATCATCGGCTTGTCGAAGACCGGCAGAAGCTGTTTCGACACGGCGATCGTCAGCGGATAAAGCCGCGTACCGCTGCCACCGGCCAGGATGATGCCACGCATTGACGACACGGCCACTCCCTGTCACCAAGGCTCTGTCGCGCGCCGACGGTGGCTTGGTCCAATCTTCCTGCCGCACCGCGCTTCAACCCGGCAAAGAGCGCTAACGGATGCACCGCACGATTGCAATGTCGCCGGTGGAAAGGGGTTGGATGCGCCGTGAACCCAAACGTATATTCAATCGATGCAGTTTGCCCCGTTCTGCTCGTGATCAAGCAGCCGCGAATCTCGCGCTTCATGTCGTGCTATGCCAACACCCTGAAGTTGACGAGGATCGACCACCGCCTGGTCCGGCAGAACGGGGACCCTAGGTCGGGACGGGGGAAGGACCAATGACGTGGGCCGAAGGATGGGAACAAATGGAGGGGGTGATCCGCGCCTATCTGGACTTCTACTTCAGGCAGAAGCGCGGCGAGGTCCTTAACGGACAAGATGGACGCAAGGCCATTATAAAGGAGGTGATGGAGCGCTGCGCCTTGCGCCAGATCGTCGAAACCGGGACCTTCCGTGGGGCAAGTACCGAATGGTTCACCCGGTTCGGCGTGCCTATCCACACAGTGGAGGTTAATCGTCGCTTCTTCAGCTACAGCCGAATGCGCTTGCGCGGCAATACGCTGGTGCATCAGACATTCGGTGATTCGATCGTATTCCTGCGCAGTTTCGGGGAGCGGCCGGAAAATCTGGTGCCAACGTTGTTCTATCTGGACGCGCACTGGCGTGAACACCTTCCGTTGGCGGAGGAACTCGACGTTATCAGGAGTCGTTTCGACAGTGCGGTCGTGATCATCGATGACTTCTTGGTTCCCGACGATCCGGATTACGGTTTCGACGATTACGGCCCCGGGCGCCGGCTGTCACTGGACTACATTGCGGACGTCCTGGCTGGTGGATTCACGGCACATTTCCCTCGGCTTCCCGCGTCGCAGGAGACAGGGGCCCGGCGAGGCTCAATCGTCCTCGGCACGCCCGACATGGCGGCGAAGCTGGACATGGTCTCGACCTTGCGCCGAATGCCAACTGCGGGCGCCTAGGCGGCGGCTCAGCTTCGCCGGCGAAAGCCAAGTGTGGCGTGAAGGTCGCGCCAGGACTTTTTGAAGGAGCGCTTGAGGCTGAACTTAAGTGACGGATGAAGGGTGACGGGTTCGCGCAGTCGCTGCTCGTCATTGCCTAAGTCCCGGATGATACGTTCGCAAACGGCGAAGACGTTGTGCACCTTCAAAACGCGCTCGTGCATTGCCTGCAGGAGACGCTGAGCGTGCGCCGCCGGATCGGCCGCGAGAATACCGCGGACCACTTCAACCGCCTTGTCAGGATTCGACACGTCGATGGTCGCGAAACTCGCCGGATCGAAATCGCGGTCCAGCTCGCCTCCACCGGAATAAATCGGGAATGCTTCGCCGAGATAGGCATCGGCAAGCTTCTCGGTCCAGAACTGATCGATCTTATTGTTCTCTAGGACGACGTGATAGCGATAGGGTGCAACCGCTTCGGCCTTGTCGTCGACCGGACGCACACCGTGCCCGAATTCATCGAGTTCGGCGCCCAGGGCCTCTTTGAGCTTTTGGACGAAGCGCCGGCGTTCCCGGTAAAGCGGCCGCCAGTCCTTTGCGGATGCGACGACGGATATGCGGCGCGATTTTATAGGGTGGCGACTCATCGCCTCCCAGTCCAGCGCCGTGTCGTTCTTCCAGCTGACCCCGTAGTACCAGGGCAACGCCGGCTGCTGCCTGACCACGCGTCCCCTGTACCAACGGCCGACCGGCACCGGCCCCACGACGACACCAAACTGATTGAGGTAGCGCAGTGCGTAACGCTTCATGTGCGTCGGCTCAGACAAGAAGACGATCCGGCGAGACCATGGGATCGGAGTGTCCAGAGGCGTCGCCAGGTCATCGAACACGACCAGCCAGTCGGCGGTCCCGTCTTCGTCGGTCAGCACAAATTGCGCCTGCTGCCAGCGCCCATCGCCATTGGGTGTCTGCCTGAACCAGTGGCGCGCGGCCGATCCCTTGATCGCCGATACGAAATGGATGATGGGCCTTGCCAGGGTAGTCATTGCAATCGAAGTCCACATCTTGGCGAATGCCTAGCGCCAAACGAACAGCGCGTCGCCAACATTGTGAGGTGTTGGGCTGGCAGCCTACAGGAAACGATTGGAATGGCGACTAGGTCAGATCGGGGCCGTCCAACCGCCGGCTGGTTTTGCCGGCACAAAGGGAGGTGATCAGGGCGCAACTTTCCGTCACGCATCGGCAGGCTTGGTGCTATCCAATTGTCTGGTAGGAATGAGTGCGCCGCGATTGATCGTCGATTGGATCCCGGAGGATGCGAACTGATGACCGAACCCAGTCCACTGCAAATGCCGCCCCCCGATATCGGGTCGGTTCCTTGGTCCGTGGACAGTCTGAGAGCGGCAATCCCTGAATTCGTCACTCTCTACGCCGAGCGCCCGTTCAAAGACAACCTCGGCGGCATGGCCTTCAACCATTGCTTCGCCGCTTGGGCTATCCTGAAAGTCCTTCAACCTCCTATGATAATCGAATCTGGCGTTTTCAAGGGACAAGGTACCTGGCTGATCGAGCAAGCATCTCCGAACAGCCAAATCATTTGTCTTGATGTGACGTTCGAGCGGATCCAATGGCGATCGAAGAATGCAACCTATATCGATCGGGACTTTTCGCGCGTCGATTGGTCGGACCACGACCTGTCGGAGGCAGTCGCCCTATTCGATGATCATCAGAACGCCTACAGGCGCATGAAGGAGATGCATTGGGTCGGCCTGCGCCGCGCAATCTTCGAAGACAACTACCCGATCGGCGAGGGCGACGCCTATTCGCCGCGTCATATCTTGGCAGGGGTCGGCATGACCCACGTGCAGCAGTCAAAGCGCTATCGGCGTTTGAAACATGCCCTACGCAACTACAGAAAGATGCGCTTTCTTGAGAAGTCTCGCGTACAACCAAACAATCCTAGTGCCGCCGAACCTTGAGGATCGTGCCAATCTGCTGCGCCATTTGAAGGTTTATCACGAGATGCCACCTGCTTTTCTGCCGCCGATGCATCGTCCTTGGCGGGCGAAATTCACTGGAAACTATGCGTCCAAACCCGCCTTGCTTGATGCTGCCCCAGACGGATTCGATGGCAACTATGCCTACATGTGCTACGTCGAGATCGAATAGGGACTGGGGTGGCGCTGATTGTGGATTGCCGATGCCGCCCAGCTGACTTTAAGGCCAGAAGCCGAGGCGGCGCGGAGAGAATTGGGCCTCGCTCCGCTGGTTGTGGCGATGTTCGGCAGCTTCGAGATTCAGTTCGCTGTATGCTTCGCGCCAGACCGTTCCGGCGAAGACCCTCGGAGCTTTGGCATGCACCACCGTCGTTGAGGCAAGCCGAATTCAGACCCATCAGTGTGCGAATTCGAATATGAAAAGCCCGACAATCGGCGAGGAACAAGCGCGTGCCAGTGGATACCCCGGTGCTCCTGTGCGTCTTCAATCGTCCCAAGCAGACGCAAGGGGCAATGGGTCGGCTGCGGGCAGTGCGCCCGAGCACGCTCTACATCGTGGCGGACGGCCCCCGGCCGAGCCGCCCGACGGACGCCGAGCGTTGTGCCGAAGTGCGCAGGATCGTCTCGGACATCGATTGGCCCTGCAAGGTCCAAACGCTCTTCCGGGAAACGAACCTCGGCTGCAAGCGGTCGGTGGGCGGCGGCATCACGTGGTTCTTCGAGCAGGAGGAAGAAGGCATCATCCTCGAGGACGACATCGTCACGGAACCCACCCTGTTTCCCTTCTGCACCGAGTTGCTGGCGCGCTATCGCGACGACGAGCGTATCGGCATCATCAGCGGCTGCAACTTCTCCGCCGGCAAGGCGACATCCGGCGACAGCTATTTCTTCGTCCGCAATCTCAATATGTGGGGATGGGCAACCTGGCGACGGGTCTGGAAGCTCGTCGATCTCGACATGAGCGACTGGAACGACCATCGCAGCGTCGCGTTCCTGCGCGATCATTACGGCACGCCGTGGACAACGCGCCTGGAATGGCAGCGCCATTTCGACAACACCGCCAATCGCAGCAGTGTCGACACATGGGACTATCAAGTGTGCTACGCCCTGTGGCGTCGTGGCATGCTGGCCATCGACCCGTCGGTCAACCTGATCGACAATGACGGCATGGGCGATCCGAATGCAACTCACCCATCCGTCCGGAAGAAGCAGCACTTGATCGACAGCCCGCCGCGCCCGATGACGTTTCCGCTGCAGCACCCGACCGAGGTGACGCTGCATCCCACCGCCGATGCCATCCTCGACCGCGACGCATTCGGGATAACGACGCGTCGCTCTTCGCGCATCTTCGTCAATATGCAGTTGCGCAAGGTGCGCCACGCCGTAACCGGCCGCTATGCGTGAGGCCGCAACCGGAATGGTACCCCTGAGACTGCTCGCACAAGCGTGGAAGCGTCTCGCCCGACCGCGCCGATTTCGTGAACCGGCAATGGCCGACTGGCGGCGCGATGGTGGTGAGCAGCTACGCTATCGTTTCGAAGGTCTATCGGCCGATTCCATTGTGGTAGACCTCGGTGGGTTCCGCGGCGAATGGACACGGCGCATGTACGAGCAGTTCGGCTGCTTCTTTCATGTCTTCGAGCCGCATCCAGGCTTTGCCTCGGAGTTGGCCCGACAATTTTCGGCGTTTCCGAAGATCAAGGTGCATCCGGTGGCGCTTGACGCGCAGGATGGCTGGTTCGAGCTGTCCGACCTCGGCGACGCCTCGTCCGCATTTCGCCAAGCGGAAGCCACGGTGCGTTGCCGATCGGTCGAGGCCGCGGGCTATCTCCACGAACAGGGGATAGATCGTATCGACGCGATGAAGATCAACATAGAAGGAGGGGAGTTCGACCTGTTGCCGCACCTCATTGCCACTGGCGTGATCGCCACGGTCGGCACCTTGCAGGCCCAGTTCCACCGCCTGAGCGAAGACAGCCCGTCCAGGCGGGACGCGATCCGGGACCAGCTGCGTGCGACGCACCGCGAGACATGGTGCTATCCCTTCGTCTGGGAGGAGTGGGTGCGCCGTTGAGGGGCCGCGCCCAAGTGCGGCATGGGCGCTGCCACACGATCTGGGTCTTGGCGTGCTCAGATGGGGCGCCACCGGAAACGCCATCAGACCGAAATCTGACAGCGCTGGACAGCTTGCGACCAATGGCCGATATTTCCGCGAATTCGAGCGAATTGGCGAAAGAAGGAATGTTGTTGTTCAAGTATGACGTTGTTCAATTTGGCATGGCTAGGAGCGGAAGTACGCTTTGTTTCAACGCGATAAAATTTGTTGCGCCCAGCCTGAAGGTTAAGAAGGTTCATAACCTTGGACTTGCGCACCTGCTTTTCCCGGTAATTGCAACGCGCCGCGATCCACTTGACGCACTGGTCAGTCTTATCGAAATCGAGCGCTCGAAGTCACCGACGGCACGGTGGCAGACAAAGCCCGCCAACTGCGCGACAACGGATTTGCCGAGCAGCGGCTCCTTCGGATTCATCCAAGGGCACTCATCCTGCAGTACGAAGAGTTCTACGACGACTACGGATATTTGCTCGACAGAGTATCGGGCTTCTTGAACGTCGACCTGACAGATGACGTCGTGGAACGCTTCACAAATGAGTTCAATGTCGATCGCGTTCGGGAGATGACAAGCGGCCGGGCGTTTTCGGAAGTCGACAAGGACACGAAACTGCACGGATCGCACGTATCATCGTCCGGTGGCATTCCCGGCCGGCTGCCACGCTCTAACAACAAGGCAACGCCAGATTGCGGAGCGGATTCTGGGCCTCGGGCGATAAATGTGCTCGGGGCGACGGCATCTCCCGCGCTTCATCGTCTGTCGGCCCTTGGCATGAGCCGGCGAAAGGCGGTATTCAGCGCGTCGTCGAATGAGACGTGAGCTGAGCGTTGAGCCACGCCCGTTATGGAGCCGCGAAAGGCTGAACATGCTGCCTGTCGTCTATGTTCATGTCGGCAGCAAACCGGCGCCTCATTTGATCGATTCCATCGTGCAGACACGCCGGGTTTCACCGGCAACACCCATCTTTGCAATACTCAGCCGCAATACGGCCATGGCGGCGGAGGTGGAAAGCCACAACGCCAAGATCGTGTGGTCGGACACTTTGCAGATGACCGCCGCGCACGCGGACTATGTCGGGAACATCCGGCGTCGCCTCGGAAAGAAGCGTGGCTTCTGGCGGTTCGCAACCGAGCGATTCTTCCTGATCGAAGAGTGCATGACGCAACTCGAAATGCCTGCGGCTCTCCATCTGGAGTCGGACAATTTCATCTTCTTCGACGTTCACAGCGTCGAACCGATACTGAAACAGCTCTATCCTGCGATGGCAGCGGCGTTCGTAAACGACAATGAGTGCGTACCTGGTGTGGTCTATATCGGCGACCGTGCCGTTCTTGCTGCCCTCAATCAGTATATCGCGCGGCGCGTCGCCGAAGAGGCGGCCGAAATGCGGAAATGGTACAAGCCGCGCTTCCTGACCCGCGTGCGCATGGGCCTCAAGCTGAACGACATGATCCTCCTGGCCGATTTCGCCAAGAGCGGATCCCCCGATCGTCTGCGCCCCTTGCCGATGGTGCCGCCCGACTACCCGATAGCTGCGAACGAAACCGAGCAGCGCCGTTGCAAGGCCTGTTACAGCTACGGCTACGAGCAACTCGGGATGGTTTTCGACGGCCTGTCCTTCGGCCAGTATCTCTACGGCCTGGATCCCGGTCATCACGATGCCGAGGGGACTGCCGGCATGATGAATCCCCGTTTCTGCGTCCGCGCAACGGATTTCGGGTTCGATGGATTCGACGTGAACGATCGCGAATCGGGGCCGCATATCACCTATAACGGGGCAAGGATTCGCTTGGCTTCCTTGCACAACCATTCCAAGAGAAAGCTGTTCACTGACTGAAGGGCCTTGATGCCGGCGCACTGCGCTTCATGAAGCCAAAACGGACCACCCGATGCGCGTGCTGGTGATCAATCTCGACCGCTCGCCGGAACGGCTGGGTGAATTCCAGGGGGAGGCGGCGCGCTGTGGCCTCGCCTTCGAGCGCTTGGCCGCGGTCGATGGCCGGGCGCTGCCGGAAATCGCCACGCTCGTCGATCCGAAATTTCGCTTCCAGCCGGTCGGGCGCGGCGAGGTTGCCATCTTCCTCAGCCACCGCGCGGCCTGGCGCATCGCCGCCACCGGCACCGACCGCTGGACGGCGGTGATGGAGGACGATGCGCGGCTGGCCGACGACGTGCCGGCGCTGCTCGCGGCAATCGAGGAGATCGATCCGGATGCCGGCATCGTCCGTCTGGAGACGACGCTGAGGCGCGTCCTCATCGACGACGACAGTGTGGCGCTGGTGCCCGGCCGGTCGCTTCATCGCATGCGCTCATGGCACGGCGGCACCGCCGCCTATGCCATTCACCGCAACACCGCCGCGGATCTGCTGGCGCGCTCGGAACGCATCTCCGATCCGCTCGACCAGTGGCTGTTCAATCCGCTGTCGCCGGTCTTCGCCACCCTGAATGTCGCCCAGGTCGTGCCCGGCGCGGCGGTGCAGGCCGCATTGCTGGACGCCGCGAAAGCCGGCGCCGCAGCGGGTTCGACCAGCGGCCGCAAGGTTGCCGGCGGCACTCCGTGGCCCCGGACCCGGCACGGCATCGCCATCGACACGCGCCGTCTGGCGCTGAAGATCGTTGAGCGGGCGAAGCGGCTTGCCGATGGCTGGCGGCCCGGGCGCAGCTATCGCTTCATCCCCTTCGTGCAAGCTGCCGAGGAGCCCTGACCCGAGCTTCTAGGTGTGCGCCCAGTTGCCGAGGGCGTCGATCGCTTCCTGGGCAGCGTCTTCGGCGACACCGGAGCCGTGGATGGTCGACCACGGGTCGTTCTTGCTGCCGCCGGCCTTGATCTGTCCTGATATGCGGTGGATGCGCATGCCGCTCTTGTCGAAGACATCGACGACGTAGAGGACCAGTCCGCCGCTGTAATCGCCGACCGCCGACAGATAGGCCTTGAGCCGGTAGTCGGCGGTGGGGTCGCCGGCATCGAGGATCTTCAACTGGCGGGTGGGCGCCTTGGCCTTGAGGGCGTCCTCATAGGCGTAGATCATCTCGCCCGGTGCGTTGGTGATCGGGTCGAGGGCGAATGTGACGACCGCGTCGACGCGGGCGGGCTTGCCCAGCGTGCGCAATGCCTTGGGGGAGAGCACCGGCGGGCCGCTGCCAAGGCGCGGCCTTTCGACCGGCGCGCAGGCGGCGATGCCGGCCGCCAGGACGCACAGCGCGGCAAGTCGCAGAACCGTCCCGATATGTCTCGCCATCAAAAAGGGCCTTCCTGCCGCCGCCGTCGGATTTCTAGTCATAAAACCATCTCGCGTCCACAAAGCGCCCACACCACGGCGCCGGCGGGGCAACGACGCATCATCCGCGGCCCGTGTTGAGGGGTCCTTAACCCTGATCCGGCAAGCTTGGCGCGGGCAGGACATGCTGCGTTTGGGGTAGCGACATGCAGATGCGTACGCCCTGGTGGACCGCGACCAGGGCCTTTCGATTTCTTTCCCGATTTGTCGTTTTCTCCGGCATCGGCGTCGTTCTCGTGGCGGCCGGTGCGATCGCGCTTTCCGCGCCGCTCCATGCCGGCGCCGTCATCGCCAAGAGCGGCCTTCAGGTGCCGCGCTTCGTCAGCCTCAAGGCCGGCCGGGTCAATGTCCGGGTCGGCCCCGGCGAGGACTACAAGGTCGCCTGGGTGTTCACCCGCGTCGGACTGCCGATCGAGGTCATTCAGGAATACGACACCTGGCGGCGCATCCGCGATTCCGACGGCGCCGTCGGCTGGGTGTTCAACAGCCTTCTGTCGGGCAGGCGCACGGCCGTGGTGACGCCCTGGGCCAAGGGCGAGGCGCAGCCGATCCGCGCCGATGCGACGACAAGCGCCGCGATCGCGGCCTATCTCGAACCGGGCGTCATGGGCACCATCGACCGATGCCGCGGCGGCTGGTGCCGCATCAGCGGCAAGGGCTTCGACGGCTGGATCGAGCAGGACCGCCTTTGGGGCACCTATCCCAACGAGGACGTCGACTAGGACCCGATGCCATCTGCTAGCATCGGGCCATGATCTACTGCATCGGCCTCACCGCCCGCTACGAGGCAGCGCTCGCTGGCCCGTCAGCTCCGGTCAAACGGGGTGGCGGCGCCGATTATGCCGGCGGCTGGGTGTGGCAGACAGTCGCCGGGGCGAAGCAGTTCATCGCCATGAACGGGCTGACGGCGACCCATTCGGTCTACGGGCTCGATGCCGACTGGGAGCGGGATACCGCGGCCGTCGCCGGACAACCCTACCGGCGTCTCATGCGTGACGCGGCGGTCGTCCGTCTTCCACGATCCTGATGAAGATTAAGAAAGGCCCGGCGCGCTAAACCCCGACGCGCCGGGCCTCTTTTACCCGGGCGCCGCCGAAGGCCGTCGTCGCGAAGACGGCACCAGCAGACGATTTGGCAAGTCGGCAGGACTCCAATAGTCCCCTGCCCTCCCAAAAAAAGCCCTGCCCCATCTGCCGGTACGCAGGCGCTCCAGGCTGCCGGCGGTCCTCTCGGGGCTGCAAAACAGCATCCCGGCAATAGCGGAACCGACGGCAAAGATTCGATTGAAGGAGATTTTGGCGCTGCGCCGGGCGGTGGAAAAATCTAGCCCTTCCGGCCTCAACCTGACGGTAGAGGCAGAGTCTGCCAAGCCAATCGACGCAATACACCAGTCCATTACGGGCCCTAAAGCGGTCCGCCGCAGGATCAGTGCATCCGAGAACGGGGCTGTTGTCAACAGCCCCGCGTCAAGCCGCCGGCAGGACCGGCAGCGCGGGTCAGCTGACGCGGCGCAGCCGCACCACCACGTCCACCCGGCTGATGGCAAAACCGGGCGGCGGTTCCGGCACCCGGCCGACGCCGATCGAGCCGGTCGGGATGTCGACCACCTCGTTTTCGTCTTCGATGAAGAAGTGATGGTGGTCGGAGACGTTGGTGTCGAAATAGGTCCGCGACCCGTCGACCGCCACCTCGCGCAGCAGCCCGGCGCCGGTGAACTGGTGGAGCGTGTTGTAGATGGTCGCCAGCGATACCGGAACGCGGGCGAGCAGGGCTTCCTGCTGCAGCGTTTCCGCCGACAGATGGCGGTGTCCCCTGCCAAACAACAATTCGGCCAGGGCCAGCCGCTGCCGCGTCGGACGGAGGCCGGCTTGTCGCAACATGGCACGGATCCTGGGGCGGCTCAGCACCACCTCTTCGTGCTCGTCATGCGTGTGCTCGTGGGCGTTCATTTTCCTCTTATCGGCCCTTGCCGATTCCTCGCTACCTACAATTGGACTTAATATAAGTCGTCCTAGAGGTGCTGCAATGCAACCTCCGCCGCATGGCCTGCGCACCGCCGCAGCCCCCACGAGCGCTCAATTGAGGTGCTTTATGGCGACGCCGGCGATGCTATGTTAAGAGGGCATTCACGTTCCGGCGCGGGCCAGCGGCCGGGCAAATGCGGCCAATCACAAGACGGACAAACCATGACGTCAGCCATGCCTGCAACCACCGACGACCGCCCGTCGAGCTACGATTACGAGGACCTGCTCGCCTGCGGCCGCGGTGAGCTTTTCGGTCCGGGCAATGCCCAGTTGCCGCTTCCGCCCATGCTCATGTTCGACCGCATCACCGCGATCAGCGAACAGGGCGGCGAGCACGGCAAGGGGCAGGTGCGCGCCGAACTGGACGTCAAGCCGGACCTCTGGTTCTTCGGATGCCATTTCAAGGGCGATCCGGTGATGCCCGGCTGCCTCGGCCTCGATGCGCTGTGGCAGATGCTGGGCTTCTTCCTGGGCTGGCTCGGCCAGCCCGGCCGTGGCCGGGCGCTGTCGCTCGGCGAAATGAAGTTCTCGGGCATGGTGCTGCCGACCGCCCGGCTGGTGGAGTACGGCGTCGAGATCAAGCGCGTGCTGCGGTCCAGGCTGGTGCTGGGCGTCGCCGAGGGCTGGCTGAAGGTCGACGGCAATCCGATCTACCAGGCCAAGGACCTCAGGGTCGGCCTCTTCCAGAGCGAGGCGCAACCGGCGGTCGGCTAGGGCCGCGGCCGGGCGCCAAGCCCCGCGCCACGCGAAGACGGCGGCGCGCCGGCAGGCGACGAATGCAACGAGGAAAGCCGAAATGAAACGTGTCGTCGTCACGGGTATGGGCATCGTTTCCCCGATCGGGAACTCGACCCAGGAGGTGATGGCCAGCCTGCACGAAGCAAAATCGGGAATTTCGCACGTCCAGGAATATGCCGACCTCGGCTTCCGCTGCCATGTGCACGGCGCGCCGACCCTCGATCCGGCCGGGCATGCTCGACCGCCGGGCGATGCGCTTTCACGGCCGCGGCACGGCCTGGAACCACGTCGCCATGGACCAGGCGATCCAGGATTCCGGCCTGGCGCCGGACGAGATCTCCAACGAGCGCACCGGCCTGGTGATGGGCTCCGGCGGACCGTCGACGCGGACCATCGTCGAGGCCGCCGACACGACGCGGACCAAGGGGCCGAAGCGGGTCGGCCCCTTCGTCGTGCCCAAGGCGATGTCGTCCACCGCCTCGGCGACGCTGTCCACCTGGTTCAAGATCAAGGGCCTCAGCTACTCGATCTCGTCGGCCTGCTCGACCTCGTCGCACTGCATCGGCAACGGCGCCGAACTCATCCAGATGGGCAAGCAGGACATCGTATTCGCCGGCGGCTGCGAGGACCTCGACTGGACCATGTCGGTGATGTTCGACGCCATGGGGGCGCTGTCCTGCCGCTACAACGACCGGCCGGAGATCGCCTCGCGCGCCTACGACAAGAACCGCGACGGCTTCGTCATCTCCGGCGGCGCCGGGGTGCTGGTGCTGGAGGAGCTGGAACACGCCAAGGCGCGCGGCGCGCGCATCTATGGCGAGATCACGGGCTATGGCGCCACCTCCGACGGCTACGACATGGTGCAGCCGTCCGGCGAGGGCGCCGTGCGCTGCATGAAGCTGGCGATGGCCAACGTCGGCGATAAGATCGACTACATCAACCCCCACGGCACCTCGACGCCGGCCGGCGACGTCGCGAGCTCGCGGCGATCCGCGAGGTGTTCGGCGGCGCCGACAAGACGCCCGCCGATCGCCTCCACCAAGTCGCTGACCGGCCATTCGCTGGGCGCGACCGGCGTGCAAGAGGCGATCTATTCGCTGCTGATGATGCACAACGGCTTCATCTGCGAATCGGCGCATATCGACGAGATCGACCCGGACTTCGCCGACATGCCCATCGTCCGCAAGCGCATGGACAATGTCGAGATCAACACCGTGCTGTCCAATTCCTTCGGCTTCGGCGGCACCAACGCGAC
>CAVSRC010000007.1:0-332500 GCA_963730325.1 uncultured Alphaproteobacteria bacterium
CTCCTGGCGGGACATGTCCCCGTGCCGGTGCGTAAAACCTTCGGCCGTAAAACTGTCTGGGCGCACAGCGTCGGGTTCGAGATTGGTGCCGCGAGACCAACAGTGCGCAAAAGTTCTCTTGGGGATACGGCTCATTCTCGGCGGAGGGAGAGATACCCGGTTCCGACATTCTCCTTCCGCGAGTGGCTCAGCGCCTCAAGTGAAAATGGCTGACGATGAGGTCGGCGATGGCCGCGATGTCGTCGAGGTGGAAGACCGGAACCGCCGACTGGTCGTCCGGGTGGTCGGCGGCCACCGCGACGATGTTGGCATCATGGGGTGCCATGGGATCGGTCTGTGCGGCGCCGCGGCGTCTGACCTCGATCTTCGCGATCGGCTCCCGCTTGTAACCCTCGACAACGACAATGTCGGCCGGGGACAGTCGCGCGAGCGTTTCCGCCAGCGATGGCTCAGCGTCCTTGCCGAGCTCGTGCACAATCGCCCACAGCGCTCCGGTCACCAACGCAACTTCCACGGCGCCGGCCGCGCGATGGCGAAACGTATCCGTGCCCTCGTGATCGACGTCTGCGCCGTGGTGGGCGTGCTTGACGCTGGCAACGCGATAGCCCCGTCGGGTCAGCTCGGCGATCAACTTGACCGCAAGCGTTGTCTTGCCCGCGTTCTTCCAGCCGGCAATGCCGATGACCGCGCTCATGGCAAAGCGTGCTGCCGTGCGGCGGCAAGGTCGTCGGGTGTGTTCACGTTGAAGAACGGATCGACATCGCCGTGCATGGCGAAGTCGACCGCGGACCAGCGACGTCTTGCCAGCCAGGCATGGGCTGTCCGCTTGTCGAGAAGCTCGGGCGTGGCGGCTCGGCCCGGCTGCGTCCGCTCGTCCTGGCCGACGGGTTTGCCGAGATCCCTGCCGAGGCGGGTGAACTCGAGCCCGGCGCATCCATCACCTTCCACCCCTTCAGGGCTTCGTTTGCTCCATGAGACCTATTGCCTGTCGACTGTTCGCGACCGTCGCGTTCGCCTTCACCCTCAACGCCGCTGCTCATGCCGGCGATCCCGTGGCCGGCGAGAAGGTCTTTGCCAAATGCAAAGTCTGTCATGCGATTGGCCCGGGCGCGACCAACAAGGTCGGCCCCGAGCTGAACGGCGTCGTCGGCCGCATGGCGGGCAGCGTCTCCGGCTACAACTATTCGGAGGCGAATAGGACCTCGGGCATTGTCTGGTCCGAGGAGGAGCTTACGCCGTATCTCCACGACCCGCGCGGCGTCGTCCCGGGCACCAAGATGACCTTTGCCGGCTTGAAGAAGGACGAGGACGTGGCAAACGTCATCGCTTATCTCGCGCAGTTCGACGCGGACGGCCAACCCGCCCAATAAAGGGATGGTGACATGAAAGGTCGTATCCTCGTTCAGTCTGCGGATTTCGACGTTGGTGCGGAAATAGCCGCCATTCGGGACATGACGGACGATGCGGGGGCGGTCGTGTCGTTCACCGGCCTTTGCCGGAGCGAGGGCGGGCGCCTCGCCGGACTGGAACTGGAGACCTATCGGGAGATGGCGGATGCCGAGCTTGGCCGCCTTGCCGAGGAGGCGCGTTGCCGGTGGCCGCTGTCTGCTCTAACGATCATTCACCGCTTCGGGCGCATGCGGCCCGGCGACAATATCGTCCTGGTGGCCACGGCTTCGGCGCATCGCGTCGCGGCGTTCGAGGCCGCCGAGTACCTGATGGACTACCTGAAGACGCGGGCGCCATTCTGGAAGAGGGAAATCGGGCACGCCGGTCCGCAAGCCTGGGTCGAAGCTCGGCACGTCGACGAGATGGCAACGGCGCGCTGGCGTCCGGCAACGCAGGCCGATTGACGGGCTGATCCCCGTCCCCATGCGGAACGGTCTGCGACCGCCGGGATAGGTCACTTCCTCACCTGCCGGGCACGTCCGTGCCAAGGATCAGCTTTAGCGTCGGCTTGCCTGCGATGAGCGTCCCTTGTGCATCGCGAACCGTCTCGCTTTGGGCGCAGGCCACCTCTAGACCAACCGTGAGCAGATGCCATGGCTTGGAGCCTGAAGCAGTCACGAGGATTTCCCTTCCCTGCCGTTGCGCCGTGACGACCAGCGGCTCGTCGTCGCCGGCTCCCGACACGGTGCATGTTGCTGAGCAACCGTTGCCAAGTGCGTAGAGTTTGACGGTGACGCCATCGGCATGATCGTAGGCAACCGTGTCGTCGCGCGCACCAACCGCAAGCAACCTGTTTGGGCGCACGTAGAGCGGCAGACTGAAGACGTCGTGCACCTCGCGGTGCCAGCCGCCGCTCTTCTCGATGCCCGAAAGAAGATGCGTCCAGCGCCCGGCGGGCAGGTAGACATCGACCGCACCGTCGCGGCTGAAGACAGGCGCGACCAGGAGCGCATCGCCCAGCATGTACTGCTGGTCGAGATAGGCGACGCCGGGATCGTCGGGAAACTCGAGGAGCATGGCGCGCATCATCGGCACACCGGTCTGGCTGGCCTCTCTTGCCGTCTCGTAGAGATAGGGCATGAGGCGGCACTTCAGCTCGGTGAAATGTCTGAGGACAGCCGACGCTTCCTCGTCGAAATTCCACGGAACGCGGTAGCTCTCCATGCCGTGCAGGCGACTGTGGCTGGACAGCAGGCCGAAGGCGCACCAGCGCTTGTAGAGGTCGGGGGAGGCGGTGCCTTCAAAGCCCGAGATATCGTGGCTCCAGAAGCCGAAGCCGCTGAGCCCGAGCGAGAGACCGCCGCGCAGACTCTCGGCCATCAACTCGTAGTTTGATTCGCAGTCGCCGCCCCAATGGACCGGAAACTGCTGACCGCCGACCGTCGCCGACCGGGCAAAGACGATGGCGTCCTTGCCCTTCTCCTGCTGCAACAGCTCGAACACCGTCCTGTTGTAGAGCAGGGTGTAGTAGTTATGCATGCGCTCCGGATCGGAGCCGTCGTGCCACACCACGTCGGTCGGGATGCGCTCGCCGAAATCCGTCTTGAAGCAGTCAACGCCCATGTCGAGCAACCGCTTCAGGTGGCCGCGATACCACGCAGTGGCATCCGGATTGGTGAAGTCGACGAAGGCCATGCCGGGCTGCCAATGGTCCCACTGCCAGACGTCCCCGTTCGGACGCCTGAGCAGGTAGCCCTTGTCGCGCCCCTCGGCAAACAGCGGCGACCGCTGCGCGATGTACGGATTGATCCAGACGCAGACGTGAACCCCACGCTGCTTGAGACGGGCGAGCTGCCCCTCCGGATCAGGGAACATCTCCGGGTCCCATTCAAAGTCGCACCAATTCAGCCCGCGCATCCAGAAGCAATCGTAGTGGAACACGCCAAGCGGAATGCCGCGCTCGAGCATGCCGTCGACGAACGAATTCACCGTCGCTTCGTCGTATTGCGTCGTGAACGAGGTCGAGAGCCACAGCCCGAACGACCACACCGGCGGCAGCGCCGGCCGGCCGGTGAGCCCGGTATAGCGGGCGAGCACCTCCTTCGGCGTCGGACCATCGATGACCAGGTATTCGAGGCTCTCGCCTTTCACGCTGAACTGCGCCTTGGTCACGTTTTCAGTGGCGATTTCGAACGAGACGCGGCCCGGGTGATTGACCAGCAGGCCCCAGCCACGGTTGGTCAGAAAGAAGGGGATGTTCTTGTAGGCCTGGTCGGTCTGCGTCCCGCCGTCCTGGTTCCAGATCTCGACGCGCTGACCATTCTTGACGAAGGGCGTGAAGCGCTCGCCGAGACCGTACACATTGGCGCCGACGGTCAGGTCGAGGCGCTCGAACGTGTACGCAGCGCGCGTATCGCGATCGACGGCGTAGCCGCCCGCCTTCGTGACACTGCCGGTGATGCGCGTGTCGCCACGCAGGATGTCGAGCCTGTACGGACCGGACGTCGGCAGCCTTGCGGACAGGCCGCCGGAACGGAGGGTCACCGCAACGTCGTCCCGCGCGATCCGCGCCGCGCCCGGTTGGCAATTCAACGCGAAATCGGGGCCCGGGCGCCGCTCGCCTTCGAAGTGTGTGATGCGAACGCCGATGACGCCTTCCGCCGGCGCGAAGACGCGCACGGTGAACACAGTGGCGTTGATCTGATCGAGACGCGTATCGAATTTCAGGGCCGCAACTTCGGCGACCACCTCTTCTCTTTCCACCTTCACGTCGTGGACGTAGAGGGGATGTTGCACACTGAGATTCTCAGGAATACGCCAGTGGCCGTCGCTAAATCTCATCGAAGGATGTCCTGTTGTCGTGTCGACGATGAAGAGCCGACCGTCCGCAGCGGGAGCGCGGTCGCGCTGCGGCCACCCCATGTCGGAGCTGCCGGACCGCACGCCGCGCCCGTCGATCGCGGCAGGGCGATCATCTCCCCGCCGATCCCGCGGCCGCCGCTGGCGACGCCGACATGGTTTGCAGGCTTCATATCTGGCGCCGATCTATCTGTAGCGCACTTGGTTCCAGCGATGTCCCAGCAGGGACAGGATGATAATCATGCCGTAGAAGAACTGGACGTAGAAGCCCGACAACCCGGCGCCAACCACGCCTGTCTGGATAAACGAGACGGTCAAAGCTCCGATCGCCCCGCCCACGACCGTGCCAATTCCGCCCCACGTCGGGGTGCCGCCGACGAAGACCGACGCGATCACCGGCAGCAGATAGCCGTCGCCCGATGTCGGCCACCAGGTGAAATTGATCATCGTCGAAAACACGCCGGCCAGCGCAGCGCCGACGCCCATGAAAGCGAACACCTTCACGCGCACGAGCTGGACATTGATCCCCATCTCGTTGGAGCTGTCGGGATTGTCACCGACGACGTGGACCTGGGCCCCGAAACGGTGGCGGTTGTACAGCAGCGCGCAAAATATGACGAAGAGGATCGCCCAGAACATCTGCACCGGCACGCCGAACACGTTGCTCGAGAACACCTTGAACGCCAGGCTGTCCGCCAGTTGCGGCATGGCGATGGATTTCGACTGGGTCAGGATGAGAATGGCGCCGCGCAGCATGAAGTTCATGCCGAGGGACGCAACCAGCGAGGACAGGCCGCCATAGACGATGAGCCCGCCGATCCCGAAGCCGAGCGCCGCTCCGGTCATTATCGCCGCGGCGACCGCCAGAAACGGATCGAAGCCCGCCTGGACGACGACCGCGAAGGCGAGCGAAGCGAACCCGAAGACAGCCGGAAAGGACAGGTCGATTTCGCCAGCGGTAACAACGAAGACGAGCGGTGCCGTCATGAACAGCGCCACCGGCAGCGTCGTCATCACCGACACGTAGAGCCCCCAGGTGGAGAACACGCGCGGATTGGCGACGAAGAAGAAGAGCAGCATGAGCACGAAGACGCCGAGCGAGCCCAGCGCCGCGCGGTTCCCGAGCAGCATCCGCCGCAGCCGCCGATCGCTCGGGTGTGTGTCGGCGCGCTTGCCGTCGAGCGCCCTGGCCGTGTCCGACATCAAGCTGTCTCCCCCATTTGAACCTGCTCCGGCTTTGCCACGTCTTCCATGAACTTGATGAGGTCCTGCGCGGAACCGACTTCGGATTTCGGCTTCTCCATCACCACGGTGCCGCGGTCGACGACGACGAAGCGTTCGGCGATTTCGTAGACATGATGGATGTTGTGGCCGATGAAGATGATCGAGCGGCCAGCGTCCCGAACCTGACGAACGAAATGGAAAACCTTGGCGGTTTCCGTCAGCGACAGCGCGGTCGTCGGCTCATCGAGGACGATGAGATTGGCCTGCTTGAGGATGGCGCGCGCGATCGCCACGCCCTGACGCTCGCCGCCCGACAGCTGCCCGACGATGGAGCGCGGTGAAAACACCCTGGAGGTGAAGCCGATCTCGCGCATCAGACGCTCGGCTTCCTCGATCTGCTTGCGCGTGTCGAGCCAGCCGAAGGGACCGGCGAGTTCGCGCCCCATGAAGATATTGCGCACGATCGTCTGCTGAACGGCCAGCGCCCGGTCCTGGTAGACCGTTTCGATCCCCGCCGCGCGCGACCGCGCAGGGTTCCAGTTGCTCACCGCCTTGCCCTGCACCAGGATCTCGCCGGAGGTCGGCTTGATCACGCCGGCGAGGATCTTGATGAGAGTCGATTTGCCGGCACCGTTGTCGCCGATGAGACCGACCACCTCACCGGAGTCGACGTGCATGGTGACACCGCCGAGAGCGTATACGCTTCCAAACGATTTGGTGATGTTCTTCAGTTCGATGAGATGTTGAGCCATGTCGTCGATCCTGGCAAACGCGCCGCCCGCCGGGTGGCGAGCGGCGCAACCGTCGTTCTAGCGAAGGCCTTCGGTGGCCAGGTTGGCGACCAACTCGTAGTTGTCGGAGTTCACGAAGCCGGCGCCGGTGTCGACGTCGATGGGCGCAAGCCCGTAAACCACCTGCTGGCAGAGGCTGAGGATCGGCATATAGCCCTGCAGGAACGGCTGCTGGTCGGCGGTGAGCTGCACCCAACCGTCCTTGAAGGCTGCGACGATTTGCGGGCTCGTATCGAAACCGATCTGGATGATTTCGCCCGGCTTCTTGCCGGCAGCCTGCATGTAGACCGGCGCGTTGCCGAGGAGCTGACCACCGGGATAGATGATCGCCTTGGTGTCCGGGTTATTGGTCAGCGCCGCGGTGATCACCGGGATGGCCAGGTTCGGATCCGCCGCCCACTCGGTCGGAGAGGGAATGCGGATGACCTTGAGCCCGGCGGCCGCCAGGGCGTCTGCCGTGGCGCCCTCGCGGACGTAACGCTCAGGCTGCTGGTCGAACGGACCGAACACGATCGCCACGTCGCCCTCCTTGAGGCCGAAGCGGCGGACCGCCTCTTCCCCGAGCGCCTTGCCCTGCGGAGCCTGCTGGGCGCCCACATAGCCGCCGCCATATTTTGCCACCACGGCCGGCAGCGGGACGTTCTGGTACATCATCTTGATGCCGGCCTTATAGGCCTGCTCGGCCAACGGCATGATCGCGGCTTCGCCCGGGTGTCCCATCATGGCGATGCCGTCGGGTTTGGCGGCCACGGCTTCGCGCAGCTGCTGCACCATCGTCTCGGCCTTCCAGCCCGAGAACACGTAGTCCACCTGGGCGCCGATATCGTGCGCCGCCTGAACGGCACCGTTATAGACGATCGACGCGAAGGCATCGCCCTCGGCGCCGCCGGCGAAGAAGCGCAGATGCACGTCACTGCACCATTTGTCGCGCAAGGTCTCCGCATTGACGCTGGTCGCCGACGCCGTCAGCGCCAGGATGCTGGCGGCGGCAAGCAGCACGCCTCCCAGTTTGGCTTTCAGTCCCTGAGTCATCGCTTACTTCCTCCCTTTTGCCCCAGTGTGTAGGGGCTCCTCCAGATGAATCTCCCGGCTTGGCTCCGGTGTTGTTGTTGTCCGGCCGGACGCGACCGGAGGGGTACGACAGGTGTCAAAGGTCGATGTATTCGCTCCCGCCGCGACACTGCTTGAGATAGTCGAGCGCCCGTACCTGCCCGGTCATCTCGAGTGCGTCGCGATAGACAGGATCGTGCCAGCCTTCGATCGTGACCGAACCCTTGAAGCCGGCCAGACGCAGCTCACTGATGATCCGTGTCCAGTCGCTGTCACCGAACCCCGGCGTGCGCATCTGCACGAACGGCACCTTGCCGAAGATGCCGTGCTCACGGATCACATCCCAACGCACGGTCGCGTCCTTGCCGTGCACGTGGAAGATCTTGGGCGTCCATTTGCGCAACTGGGGGATCGGATCGATCAGATAGACGAGCTGATGGCACGGCTCCCATTCGAGGCCGAGATTGTCGTCGGGCAGCGCGTCGAACATCAGCTCCCAGGCGTCGGGATTGTGGGCGATGTTCCAGTCGCCAGTGGCCCAGTTGCCGTTCATCGCACAGTTCTCGAAGGCGATGCGCACGCCTTTGTCAGCGGCGCGCCTGGCAAGCTCGCCCCACACCTGCTTGTAGCGCGGCAGGCTGTCGGGCAGCGGCTTGCCGCGGATGCGCCCGGTAAAGCCGGTGACGATGTCGGTGCCGAACAGATGGGCGTTGTCGATGAGGGTCTGCCAGCCTTTGAGCGTTTCCCGGTCGAGCTCCTGGTCCTCGAGCGGATTGCCGAACATGCCGAGCGCGCTGACCTTCACGTCGTCGTCGCCGATGGCATCCCTGATCTCGGCAGCAAGGCGCGGGATGTCCTTGCCGTCCATCGTCTGCCAGAAGTACGGCTGAATGCTCTCGAAGCCGTATTTGCAGGATCGAGCGGACATAGGCCGCCGGGTCGGCCAGGTTGGCCTTCACCATGGTCCCGATGCGCACATCGCGGAGAGGGTCAGTCATGTGGTGGATTCCTGGATCTCGATTGCGACGGCCTGGCCGGTCTCGGCGCTTCTGATCGCGCCGAAGACCATTGCCAGGCTGTTAAGGTTCTCGCTGCTCGCCGTTTCGGGCGGCGGACCGCCGCGAACGGCAGCGACGAACTGCTTCATGATGGCGAGGTGGCCGCCGGTCGCGTCCGCTGCGTCGAGGGGAGGGATCTCAACGGGGCTCGTCGGATCGAACAGCCCATCCCGCGCGCCTCCGGCGACCACCTCGGCAGTGATCGTGTCGTGACCATCCCAGGTGAGCGAGCCGCGTTCGCCGACGATGCGCCAGGAGGCTTCCCAGCTCGTCCGCTCGCCATCGGCACACCAGCTGCCGCGATAGGTGAAGATCGCGCCATCGCTCATGTCGAAGATCGCGGTCGCCGACGCGCCCTGCCGGTACCACGAGTTGGCCGGGTTCCATTCGCGGCAATAGACCCGCCGCCCCTCCAGCCCGGTCATGGCGCGCGCGGCATCGAACGTATGGATGGCCATGTCGAGCAGCAGCACATGGTCCATCTCCTCGCGGAAGCCGCCGAAATGCGGCGCCAGGAAGAAGTCGGCGTGGATGCCGGTGGGCCTGCCGATGACGCCGCTGTCGACGAACCGTCGGATGCGGCGCACCGGTGCGATGTAGCGGCGGTTCTGGACGATGGCGTGAATGCGCCCGGCGTCACGGGCGGCGGCAATCATGGTGCGCGCGTCGGTGAGGCTCGGGGCGAGCGGCTTCTCGCTCAGCAGATGACAGCCGTGGCCGAAGGCGGAAGCGGCAACTGAGGGCCGCGCCGCAGGCACCACGACGTCGAAGACGATGTCGGGTTTCAGCGCGTCGAGCATGGCGTCCAGCGAATCGCCGGTGGCGGCGCCTGGCGGGCCGAACTCGCTCGCCCGGGAGCGCGCGCGTTCAACGTCGATGTCGACGAGCCCGACGATCGACAGATCATCGATCTGGCGCGCGGCCTCAAGCCACGCGCAACTCATCGCTCCGCAACCGACGAGAACCGCCTCGAGCAATCCCGCTCCTCCCCTCCCTGCCGGTCCTTCTTAGTCGAGACCGGGCCTTCCGTAAGCGCTTACGAAACTCTGTATTTTTGCCTTTAGCGGCTTGTCCCGCTTTGAGTTTTCTTCGCGTTCTGGGGCTGCAGCGTGTTTCGTAAGCGCTTACGATGCTATGTTCGGCATACAATCCGTGTCAATAGCGACCATGGGTTTTCGGAGATTCTGATGAGAGGCATCGCCCGGCTAGCACAGGAGCTGGGGATTTCCACCGGCACCGTGTCCCGCGCGCTCAACGGCAAGCCGGACGTGAACGAAGCGACGCGTCGCCGCGTTCTTGAGGCGGCGCAACGTCTTGGCTATGCGCCCAACCAGGCGGCCAGGGCGCTGGCCCAGGGCATGACGCGATCTGTCGGGTTCATGATCGAACTCGACCCGGAGAGCGCCGCCAGCACCGACTACTTCTTCATGGGGGTGTTCGACGGGGTCCAGCATGTCCTCGCCAAACAGGGGCTCGATCTTCTCGTCTTGCCGTGTGCCAGCAGCCAGGACCACTACACTTATCTTGAGCGGTTCGTGTCACGCAGTGCCGTGGACGGCATGATCCTGGCGGCGACGCGAAAAGTCGACCGCCGCATCGAGCTGCTGCAATCGGCAAAGATTCCTTTCGTGACCCTCGGGCGCAGCGATACCGGAAGTGGGTATTCCTGGATCGATCTCGATTTCGAAGGGGCCGTCGCGACAACCGTTGACCGGTTCGTGCAACGCGGACACCGGCGGATCGCCGCGACAGTTCCGTATGGCGAGATGAATTTCGGGGCAGTGTTCAAGCAGGCCTATCAGGACAGCCTGGCGCGACACGGCATCGATTTCGATCCGGCGCTCGTTTTTGTCACGCCGCGGCAGGAAGACCTCGGCGATGCTATCGTCGACAACATGCTGGCCAATCCGGAGCCGCCGACCGCTGTATTGCTGATCTATGAAGTGACGGCCATCGGGATCTATCGGCGCCTTCGCGAGCTGGGGCTTGAACCTGGTCGCGACCTTGCCGTCGTCAGCTTCCGCGACGAACCAACGGTGCGATTTCTCGCGCCATCGATGACATGCTTTCATGTATCCTTGCAGGAACTGGGTATGTCGCTTGCACATGCCCTGCTGCCCCAGATTCCCCTTCGCGGGCAACAGCCCTCCCAATCGATCGTGCAGAGCCGCGCGCCTATGACGCTCGTACCTGGTGAAAGCGACGCGTGCGACCCGGCACCCGTTGATCGACTGCTGCGTCGTAGCAACGGTCGCAATGCACAGGCGCTGCAAAGAAGGACGAGAAGCTGACGCGCGCAGTGTTGGCGGCAGACCGCTCTGCCAGAGTCAGCTCTGCGTCAGAAGCAGACCTCCGGTCACGCCGCCAGAATGTTCACTCGCCCCTCAAGAGCGGAAATCGGCCGTGCTCCGCTGCTGGCCCGGACTGTACTGGACAGCGGTTTCAGGTCTGGCGAAAGGGCTCCACCAAGACGGACACGAACTGGCGGCAATGATTGCCCGAAAGAACGTTGTGTTTTGGCCATTTCAAACCTTGGGAAGGAAACGGCGAACTCCCAAGCTTTGGAGAATATCGCCCAGAGAGAAGGGCTGAGCGGTGGAAAGTGGGCTTGCTGGGGTCCGCGGAACGGCCCAACACTGCGGCGCCGTTTCCGTGCCACGTCAGGGTACCGCCAGCTTTGGTCAGGATGGGGTATTGGTGCCGCAAGAGGGACTCGAACCCCCGACCCCCGCATTACGAATGCGATGCTCTACCAACTGAGCTATTGCGGCAACTCAGGCCTTTTCGGCTGGGGCACTGATACTAGCGGAAAGGGGCCGGTTCAAGTGCGGAAGCGGCCTGTTCCAGCCGGCGCGCGGTCGCCGGCGGTGGTGCAATGCGAAAGCGCCGCCTTCGCTTTTTGACGCGCCGCCGGTGAGGGGCTAGAAACGAGCGGCATTCCAGCCGCCTTTCCACGGACCATCGGGGCATGTCGCAATCCGGCATCAAGGCGAACCGCCCGCTTTCGCCGCACCTGCAGATCTATCGCTGGCCGATCACCATGACCATGTCGATCGCCCACCGGGTCACCGGCTTCGGGCTCTATGCCGGCATGGTCCTCCTGGTCTGGTGGCTGGCCGCGGCGGCGAGCGGGCCGCGCGCCTTCGATTTCGCTAATGCAGTGCTCGGCTCGTGGTTCGGGCTCGTCGTGCTGTTCGGCTTCACCTGGGCGCTGATCCACCACACGCTCGGCGGCATCCGCCACTTCATCTGGGATTTCGGCATCGGCCTCGGCAAGCCGGCATGCGACCAGCTGGCGTGGGCCAACATCATCGGCTCGGTGGTGCTGACCGTGGTCGTCTGGGGCGTATGGCTGGTGATGCGATGACCATGCAGACACCGCTCCGCCGGGTGCTTCACCTGGGCACCGCCCATGAGGGCACCGAGCACTTCTGGCGCCAGCGCCTGACCGGCGCCGCCTCTGCCGTCCTCGTCGTCTTCTTCATCGGCATCCTGATGGCGACCGTCGGCCAGCCGCACGGTCAGGTGGTCGCCGTGCTGCACATGCCGCTGGTCGCCGCCGCGCTGGCGCTGCTTATCGTCGTGGTCGCCGTCCACATGCAGATCGGCATGCAGGTGATCATCGAGGACTACATTCAGGGCAGTGCGCTGAAGGTGGTGTGCCTGATCGCCAACACCTTCTTCTCCTACGCCATCGCCGCGGTCGGGCTGACCGCCATCGTCATGATCGCTCTCGGAGGTCCGCCGCCCCATGGCTGACGCCAGCAACGGTGCGCCGGCCGTGAACGGCAGGGCCTATCCGGTCACCGACCACAGCTATGACGTGGTCGTCGTCGGCGCCGGCGGCGCCGGCCTCAGGGCGACGCTCGGCGCCAGCGAGGCCGGCCTCAAGACCGCCAATATCACCAAGGTCTTCCCCACCCGTTCGCACACCGTGGCCGCCCAGGGCGGCATTGCCGCCTCGCTCGGCAATATGGGCGAGGACGACTGGCGCTGGCACATGTACGACACGGTCAAGGGGTCGGACTGGCTCGGCGACCAGGACGCCATCGAATATCTGGTGCGCGAGGCGCCCAACGCGGTCTACGAGCTCGACCATTACGGCCTGCCGTTCTCGCGCACCGAGGACGGCCGCATCTATCAGCGCCCCTTCGGCGGCATGACCACCCATTTCGGCGAAGGCACGGCGCAGCGCACCTGCGCGGCGGCCGACCGTACCGGCCACGCCATGCTGCATACGCTCTACGGGCAGTCGCTGCGCCACTCGGCCGAGTTCTTCATCGAGTATTTCGCCCTCGACCTGATCATGGAGGACGGGGCCTGTCGTGGCGTGATCGCGCTGTCGCTGGAAGACGGCACGCTGCATCGCTTCCGCGCCCACAAGACGATCCTGGCAACCGGCGGCTATGGCCGCATCTATGCCACCTGTACCGGCGCCCACACCCAGACCGGCGACGGCAACGGCATGGCGCTCAGGGCCGGCCTGGCGCTGCAGGACATGGAGTTCGTGCAGTTCCACCCGACCGGTGTGCTCGGCGCCGGCGTGCTGATCACCGAGGGCGTGCGCGGCGAGGGCGGCTATCTCACCAATTCGGAAGGCGAGCGCTTCATGGAGCGCTACGCGCCGCACGCCAAGGACCTCGCCTCGCGCGACGTGGTCTCGCGCTCGATGACCATCGAGATTCGCGAGGGGCGCGGCCATGGCGAGAACAAGGACCATATCCACCTGCACCTGTCGCATCTCGACCCGCAGGTGATCCACGAACGGCTGCCGGGCATCGCCGATTTGGCGCGCATCTTCGCCAATGTCGATGTCACCCGCGAGCCGATCCCGGTGCTGCCGACGGTGCACTACAACATGGGCGGCGTGCCGACGAACTATCACGGCGAGGTGCTGACCAAGGTCGACGGCGACCCGGATTCGGTGGTGCCCGGCCTGATGGCGGTCGGCGAGGGGGCCTGCGTGTCGGTGCATGGCGCCAACCGTCTCGGCTCCAACTCGCTGATCGATCTGGTCGTCTTCGGCCGGGCGGCGGCGCGTCGCTGCCGCGAGACCATCGCGCCCAACGAACGCCATCGCGATCTGCCCAAGGATGCGGGCGAGGCGGCGATCGCCCGTCTCGACCGGCGACGCAACACCGAGGGCGGTACGCCGACGGCGGAGCTTCGCCGCCGCATGCAGAAGGTGATGCAGGAGAACTGCGCCGTCTTCCGCACCGGCGAGGTGCTGGCCGAGGGCCATCAGCGTATCCACGAGGTGTGGTCGGGCAGCGACGACGTCACCGTCAGCGACCGCTCGCTCATCTGGAACTCGGACCTGATCGAGGCGCTGGAATACGACAACCTCATCGTGCAGGCGGTGGTCACGATGGATTCGGCTGAGAACCGTACCGAATTGCGCGGGGCGCACGCGCGCGAGGACTATCCCGACCGCGACGACAAGAACTGGATGAAGCACACCTTGTCCTTCATCGACCCGGACAAGAAGAGCGTCCGCCTCGACGACCGGCCGGTGCACGCCTACACGCTCACCAACGACGTCGAGTACATCGAGCCCAAGGCGCGGGTGTACTAATCCGGCCTGCGCACAAGCGCGCGGCCATGGAGCGAATGGAAATAGGCTCGACCATCTCGAGCGATGGTCACTTTTCCTGTCGCGCTGATCGTATCAGGATGAGGGCCCGATGCCGACGATCGCGTTCGGATATTTGGCCGTCTCCGTTTCGTCGAGAAGAAATTCGGCCAGATCGACACGATCCATGGCCCAACTGCCTGCGGGTCGGCGGCCGTTCGTGACTCGATAGCCGCGCCCGTGCCCTTTGTTTGTCAGACGAGGCGGACGAACAATCGTCCACCTGTGGCTGGAGGAGCGAATCGCATCTTCCATCATCCTTGAGTCCGCGACGATCGGCGCAAGCAACAAGCGTAGCAGCGCGACGACAGGATTGGAGCTTGGGAAGAGCAGCCCTTGAGAGACAAACAGGCAGCGGGCGACTGCGGCCATCGTCATTGCTTCAAGGAGTGCTGTGGCGCTTTCCGCCAAGATCGTGTGATTGCGGCCCACATGACCCATAAGCGAAATGGCGATGTCATGCCCTCGCAGCGCCGCGGCCAGTTCGGCGGGCGAGCGTACGTCCGCATTCGCAATAGCCAAACTCTGCCGCGGTGCCAGGGCCGAGCCGGTCCTGACAACCGCTGTCATTTCATGACCGCGATCGAGCCCTTGCGCGATTAACCGGCCGCCCGCTCGGCCGGTGCCGCCGAGTACGAAGATCCTCACGTCTCCACCAGGAATGCGGTTTTTTAATTCTCCGAGACAACAAAGGTATCGATCGGCACAACGTGCATCGCGGGCCTCTTTCAAGTTTCGGAGAGCGGCTGGTAACTGCCGAAGTCGGCCTCTATCCCGAGGCGCCTGATGAGTTCCTGGGCGTCGAAATTGTCGCGGGCATACATCGCAGCCACTGCGGCACGCGCACCGTCGGTCGCCGAAGCGTCACTCCATTCGACGATGGTGATGACGTCGAACGCGCCGGGGCCGGCGGGGTGCTCGACCAGCATGTCCTGGACAAATCCGGGCTGCTTGCGGAGGACCTCGTGGGTCATGCGCACCCGGCCGATGAATTCGGCGCGGGCTGCGTCGGGAACGACGAACCGGTCGATGCGGTAGAATGGCTGCTCGTTGGTCGTCGTTCCGGTGCTCTCGGTCATCTGGTTTTCTCCGCTGCCAGGGCGGCGCCTTTGCGCCGCGACGACGCATGGGATAGAACCTCAACTAAGGTTGAGGTCAAGAGGCCAATCATGCCCCGTTCCGCTGCTCCCCGTCCGCCACTGGATCTCAGCGTCGGCGAGGTGGCGCGGCGCAGCGGCGTCGCCGTCTCCGCCATCCATTTCTACGAGGCCGAGGGGCTGATCGAAGGTTGGCGGACATCGGCCAATCATCGCCGCTATCCGCGCGGCATCCTGCGTCGCATCGCCATCATCAGGGTGGCCCAGCGGGCCGGCATACCGCTAAAGCAGATCGGCGAGGCGCTCGCCGCGCTGCCCAAGGGGGCGGTGCCGACCGCACAGGACTGGGCGCAGCTTTCGGCGCGGTGGAAGAGCGACCTCGACGACCGCATCCTGCGGCTGACGCGGTTGCGCGATCAGATTTCCGGCTGCATCGGCTGCGGCTGCCTGTCGCTCACCGACTGCCCGCTGCGCAACCCCGCCGACGTCCTGGGCGGGGAGGGTCCGGGGCCGCGCATCCTCGATCCGTGAGATGTGCCTGCGGCCGAAACCGCAGTTTACGGACCGCGGAACCAGCCGATTAACCAGCCGCGTTAGTCACCGTGGGCGATCGTCATGATTCCGCATGACGTTCGGCCGGCAACGCCCTATCATTGGCGCAGTAACAAGGCCCGAAACGGCGCTGTTCCCGGGTTCAAGTCGCGGATTTCCGCGATTCTCCGGGGGTGTCATCGTTTCGTTTACCATGGGCGGCGTAGCATTAGCCGCCGAAGGAACCGTGTATAGGCCGGATATGACTTCCATGGCGTACGCAACACTTCCGTCCGTCGGCTATGCGGGCAGACCGCTCGCTGAAAAGCTTGGCTATGCCCCCGGCGCAACCATCGCCTTCGTCGCCCTGCCGGAGGAACTCTCCGACCTGCCGGGCAGCGTCGATTTCGGCAAGGTCGCCCGCCGCCAGGACTGGTCGCGGCCGATGGGGCCGGTACCGTTCGACATCATCCACGCCTTCACCATGAGCCGCGCCGAGCTCACCGCCGGTCTGCCGCGCCTGCGCCGTGCCATCCAGCCGGACGGCATGATCTGGGTGTCGTGGCCGAAGAAGGCGTCCAAGGTGCCGACCGACGTGACCGAGGACGTCATCCGCGCCGTGGCGCTGAAGCACGACCTCGTCGACGTCAAGGTGGCGGCCATCGATCAGGTGTGGTCGGGCCTCAAGCTGGTGATCCGCGTCGACCAGCGCTAGTCGGTCTTCCGGAAGACATCGATCGTGCAGTGGAACGGGAAGGCTTCCTGCGCGCTCCTGAAGAGCGGGCGGAGGCTCTCGCTAATCCAGTCGGCGACGGCCGCGATATCTTCGCTCCCGGCGTCGGTGGCGGCAATCACGTTGGTCTGCGTGATCAGGTAGCGCGTCCACGCGTCGCGCGTGAAGGTCTGCTCGTGGGTGAAGGCGTCCCGGGCGGTCGTGGCGAAGCCGTGTGCGCCCGCCCGGTCGGCGGTGAGCTGCCGGTCGCCTCTCGGCGGCGAGGGAAAGCGACGCACATACTCCGCCCAATTCCATCGGGAATAGGCATCGTTGCCGGTCATGGTGCCCATCGTCGAGTCATTGTAGAGCGCCAGCCAACCGCCCGGGCCGAGCAGGCGGTTTGCTTCGGCGAGGAACCGCTCCTGGTCGAACCAGTGGAAGGCCTGGCACACGGTGACGAGGTCGAAAGAGGCGTCGGCGAAAGGCTGGGCCTCGGCCGGTGCGGCGAGGTAGGTCGCGCGCGGATGGGGCTCGGCCTGGGCCAGCATCTCGGCGGAAAGGTCGGTGCCGACGACGGTGGCGGCGAACTCGGCCAGTGCACGGGTCGACAGCCCGGTGCCGCAACCGACATCGAGGGCGCGTCCGATCGGCCCCGAAATGGCGGCAATGCGCGCCACGGCGAGCCGATGGAAATGGGGGCGGCCGCGGGCATAGCGCTCGGCGGCCGAAGCCAGGGCAAAGTAGTTCATGATCCGGCGTCAAGCTTGGCGTGGGGCGGGGCGCCGGTCAATGGCGCTTGGCCTGGCGGCGGCCGGTCGGCTATAGAAGCTGGATACGGAGACGGTAACGACATGGTCCAGCTGACGCTTCCCAAAAACTCGAAAATCGGCAAGGGCAAGGTGTGGCCCAAGCCGGAGGGTGCCAGCGACCTTGCCGAGTACCGCGTCTATCGCTGGGACCCGGAGGGCGGCGCCAATCCGCGCGTCGATACCTACTACGTCGACCGCAAGGATTGCGGGCCGATGGTTCTCGACGGGCTCGTCTGGATCAAGGACACCATCGACCCGACGCTGACCTTCCGCCGCTCGTGCCGCGAAGGCGTGTGCGGCTCGTGCGCCATGAACATCGACGGGTCGAACACGCTGGCCTGCACCAAGGCGATGGATGAGATCGGCGGAACGATCTCGGTCTATCCGCTGCCGCACCTGCCGGTGGTCAAGGACCTGGTCGCCGACCTGACGACCTTCTACGCCCAGCACCGCTCGATCGAGCCGTGGCTGCACACCGTCACGCCCGAGCCGCAGAAGGAATGGCGGCAGAGCCACGAGGACCGCGAGAAGCTCGACGGGCTCTACGAGTGCATCCTGTGCGCCTGCTGCTCGACCTCCTGTCCGTCCTACTGGTGGAACGGCGAACGCTATCTCGGCCCCGCGGTGCTGTTGCAGGCCTATCGCTGGCTGATCGACAGCCGCGACGAGGCGACCGGCGAGCGTCTCGATGGTCTCGAGGACCCGTTCCGCCTCTACCGCTGCCACACCATCATGAACTGCACGCAGACCTGCCCCAAGAGCCTCAATCCGGCCAAGGCGATCGCCGAGATCAAGCAGATGATGGTCGAGCGGCGGGTCTAGGGACGGATCGGCAGTCGCTTCCGTTGCAGTCCTGGTTGCTTCCCGGTCGGGCCTTCGGCCCTCCACGCCTCTTGTTCTGCCCATCATTTGAGCCTGCCCAGCGCTTATCTGGCGATTTCGCGCCACCCATATGAAGAAAAGCGCCAAGCGCAGACGGAGGTGAGATCATGGATAAGGTTTCCGGAATCACCGGCGCGCCGTGGTCGATCACGGCGGTCGACAAGCTCAAGGAACTCTGGAATGCGGGCGTTTCGGCCGAGATGATCAGCCAGACGCTGCATCGTGCGGAGGAAGAGGTCCGCGCCAAGGCTGGCGAACTCGGCCTGCCCCAGCACGTTGAGACCAAGTAACGCTTCGCCCGATCGACCCGAATCGGGACAAGATCGGCCCCGAAAGGCTTGGCCTTTCGGGGCATTTGCATGATGCCGTCGGCCAAATTTGCCCGAAAGCCGCTACAATCGCGCTATAAAACAAATCGCGGCTGCGGCAGACGCTATTTTTGAGGAAGCGCCGATGGGACTGAATTACGGGGGCCTGGTTCGTTACCTGTTGCCGATGGCATTGGCTTCGACGCTTGCCGGGTGCGGGTCGTTCGGCGCCATCGGCCTGCCCTGGCAACGCACCCAGTCGCCGGCTCCGTTGAGCCCCGCAGCCCCGCCGCCGGTCGAATCCTCCAATCTGCCGCCGGTCAGCGACGGCCAGCAGCAGGCGGGCATGGCCCCCGGAACCACCGATAATTCCGACAGCGCGCCGCTGGCCCAGCCGCAGGTCGCCACCACCGCGCCGGCGAGCAGCGGCAGCATCGGCCGCACCGATCTCCTCGGTGGTTGGACGATCACGTCGGGCGGCGATTCCTGCCAGTTGTTCATGACGCTGACCAGCTGGACCGGCGGCTACCGCGCCTCGACGCGCGGCTGCAGCAGCGATGTCCTCAAGTCGGTCTCGGCGTGGAACCTGCAAGGCAAGCAGGTCGTCCTTGCCGGCCAGGGCGGAACGCCGGTCGCCCATCTCGTCTCGTCGGGCACCAACCGCTTCGACGGGCAGGTCGACGGCCAGGGCACGGCTGTCACCTTCTACCGCTAGAACCGCGTTCCCCGGGGCAGTGACGTTGAGCCAGCCGCGGCCCGAGGCCGGCGCGCTCACCGAGCGCTATCGCAATCTGGTGGCGACGGGCGCGATCAGCGGCGATCCCGCCCAGGCCGCCGTCATCGACCGGTTCGAAATCCTCAACCGTGCGCTTGCCGAACAAACGATGACGCCAGGCGGCCTGCTTGGCGGGCTCTTGCGGCCGCGCGCCTTGGCGCCGCGCGGTCTCTACATTCACGGCGAGGTCGGCCGCGGCAAGACCATGCTGATGGACGAGTTCTTCGCGCTCTCCGCCGCTGTCCCCAAGCGCCGCGTCCATTTCAACGAGTTCATGGGCGAGACCCATGAGCGGGTGCATGTCATTCGCCGGAGGATCGGCGGCGATCCGATCGGCCCTGTCGCCGCCGTGATCGCCCACGAGGTGCGGCTCATCTGCCTCGACGAATTCCAGGTGGAGGACATCGCCGATGCGATGATCCTGTCGCGCCTGTTCGAACGGCTGTTTGCCGCGGGAACCGTGCTGGTGGCGACCTCGAACGTGCCGCCGGATGCGCTCTACCGCGATGGCCTCAACCGCAGCCTGTTCCTGCCCTTCATCGCGCTCCTCAAGCGTCACGCCGACATCGTGCATCTGGAGGCGGCGACCGACTACCGGCTCGGCAAGCTGGCCGGCACGCAGGTCTATGTGACGCCGCTCGGCAGTGCCGCCACCGCGGCGCTCGACCGGCTGTGGCGGGCGCTGACCGGCACGGAGCGGGGCGCGCCGGCGGCTCTCGCCTTCAAGGGCCGGCAGATCGCCGTGCCGCAGGCGGCGCGCGGCACGGCGCGCTTCAGCTTCGCCGATCTCTGCGAACAGCCGCTCGGCGCCGGCGACTACCAGAAGATCGCCCGCTCATTCCACACGCTGGTCGTCGACGGCATTCCGGTGATCGCGGATCAGCGTCGCGACGTGGCGCGGCGGCTGATCCTGCTCATCGACACGCTCTACGATCATCGGGTCAAGCTGATCGCCTCGGCCGCGGCCGAGCCGGCGGCGCTCTACACGGCGGAAAGCGGCGAGGAATCCTTCGCCTTCCGGCGCACCGCCTCACGGCTCATCGAGATGCGCTCCGCGGCCTATCTCGCCGCCGCGCATGGCACGGCAGCGCCGGCAGGCGGCCCGGCGCCGACAGCGGGGTGAAAGGCGCCTTGTCGCATTGTCGCGCCGCCCCTTTGCCGCTCTTGCACCGCAGCATCAATCCCGCTAGTTCAAAACGGCCGCCCGGCTCGGGCGGCGCCCCCGCATCCTCGAAGGAACCCCAAGCCCATGGCCCGTGCGACGATCGCGCTCATCGGTGCCGGCCAGATCGGCGGCACGCTCGCCCATCTCGCCAGCCTCAAGGAACTCGGCGACGTCGTCATGTTCGACGTGGTCGAGGGCGTCCCCGAGGGCAAGTCGCTCGATATCGCCGAGGCCGCGCCGATCGCCGGATTCAACGCCAAGCTCGCCGGAACCTCGTCCTATGCCGCCATCAAGGGCGCCGACGTGGTCATCGTCACGGCCGGCAGCCCGCGCAAGCCGGGCATGAGCCGCGACGACCTGCTCGAGATCAACCTCAAGGTGATGGAACAGGTCGGCGCCGGCATCAAGAAATACGCGCCCAAGGCCTTCGTCATCTGCATCACCAACCCGCTCGACGCCATGGTGTGGGCGCTGCAGAAGTTCTCGGGCCTGCCCAAGGACATGGTGGTAGGCATGGCAGGCGTGCTCGATTCGGCGCGGCTCAGCTATTTCATCGCCAGCGAATTCGACGTCTCGGTCGAGGATGTGAACGCCTTCGTGCTCGGCGGCCACGGCGACACCATGGTGCCGCTCACCCGCTTCTCCACCGTCGCCGGCATCTCGCTCGACGAACTCATCAAGATGGGCTGGACCACCAAGAAGCGCATCGAGGAGATCGTGCAGCGCACGCGCGACGGCGGCGCCGAGATCGTCGGCCTGCTCAAGACCGGCTCGGCCTTCTATGCGCCGGCTCACTCGGCCATTGCCATGGCGGAGAGCTATCTGAAGGACAAGAAGCGCGTGTTGCCGTGCGCCGTCTGCCTCAAGGGCGAATATGGCGTGCGCGACCGCTATATCGGCGTGCCGGCGGTGATCGGCGCCAAGGGCGTCGAGCGCATCATCGAGATCGACCTCAACAAGGGCGAGCGGACCATGTTCGACAAGTCCGTTGCCGCGGTCGATGGATTGATCCACGCCTGCGTGAGGATTGTGCCCGCGCTCGACAAATAGGCGGGCCGACAAGCCGGGAAGGGGAAAAAGGGGCCGGCATGAATATCCATGAATACCAGGCCAAGGCGATCCTCGGCGCGCTCGGCGTGCCGATCGCCAAGGGCGTGCCGGCCTTCTCGGTGGAAGACGCGGAGAAGGCGGCGCAGGCGCTGCCCGGCCCCGTCTGGGTGGTCAAGGCGCAGATCCACGCCGGCGGGCGCGGCAAGGGCAAATTCAAGGAAGCGAAAGCCGGCGACAAGGGCGGCGTGCGGCTCGCCCGCTCGGTCGCCGAAGTCGCCGAAAACGCCCGCCAGATGCTGGGCAATACGCTGATCACCAAGCAGAGCGGCGCCGGCGGCCGGATGGTGCGCCGCCTCTACATCGAGGACGGATCGGCGATCGCGCGCGAGCTTTACCTGTCGGCCCTGGTCGATCGCGCCAGCGGCCGCGTCGCCTTCATCGCTTCGGCCGAGGGCGGCATGGATATCGAGGAAGTGGCGGCGACGACGCCGGAGAAGATCGTCACCGTCCATGTCGATCCCGCCGCCGGCTACAGCCCGCATATCGGCACCACCATCGCCTACGCGCTGGGGCTTTCCGGCAACGCGGTGAAGCAATGCGTTTCGCTCACCGGCAGGCTCTATGCGGCGATGCTCGAAAAGGACATGAGCCAGCTCGAGATCAATCCGCTGGTGGTTACCGAGGCGGGCGACCTCCTCTGTCTCGACGCCAAGATCAATTTCGACGACAACGCGCTCTTCCGTCATCCTGACGTCGCCGAACTGCGCGACCCGGACGAGGAGGACGAACGCGAGACGGAGGCGGCCAAGCACGAGCTTAGCTATGTCGCCCTCGACGGCACCATCGGCTGCATGGTCAATGGCGCCGGGCTGGCCATGGCGACCATGGACATCATCAAGCTCTATGGCGCGGAACCCGCGAACTTCCTCGATGTCGGCGGCGGCGCCAGCCGCGAGAAGGTGACTGCGGCGTTCAAGATCATCACCGCCGACCCAAGGGTGAAGGGCATCCTCGTCAACATCTTCGGCGGCATCATGCGTTGCGACGTGGTCGCCGAGGGGATCGTGGCGGCGGTCAGGGAAGTCGGCCTGCCGGTGCCGCTGGTGGTCCGCCTGGAGGGCACCAATGTCGACGAGGGCAAGAAGATCATCTCCGAGTCGGGGCTGAACGTGATCCCCGCCGACGATCTCGACGATGCCGCCCAGAAGATCGTCAAGGCGGTGAGCGGCTGATGGGCGCGCCGGCGGAGCAGGAGAGCGATGGACTTCGTCACCCTTGTCGTTGCACCGGCGGTTTTCGGCGTTCTCGTGGCCGTGTTTCTCCGCCGCCATCTGGCGAGCGCTGCGACCGTGTCGTTTCTGCTGCTGCTGGCCGGGATGACCGCGATCGTGGCGGCGGTCGGCGTCGTGTCGGCCTTCGCTCTCGACCCGTGGATCGAGTCGACGGTCACCGCGTGTCAGGCCGATCCCGCCATGTATGACTGCGCAGATGCTCGCATCGTCTTCGTCTTCCCCCTGATCTCCGCGGCGTCGGTGATCGCCGGCTGGCTCGGCGGAGCGGTCTCCTTCCGCTTCCTGTTTCCGCGCGCCGCAACCAGCAAGGCTTGAGCCGATGTCCATCCTCATCGACGCTTCCACCAGGGTCATCTGCCAGGGCTTCACCGGCAAGAACGGCACCTTCCATTCCGAGCAGGCAATTGCCTACGGCACCCGCATGGTGGGCGGCACGACGCCGGGCAAGGGCGGCCAGACCCATCTCGGCCTGCCGGTGTTCAACACGGTGCGCGAGGCCAAGGCGGCGGTCGGCGCCGATGCCACCGCCATCTACGTGCCGCCGCCCTTTGCCGCCGACGCCATCCTGGAAGCCATCGCCGAGGAGATCCCGCTGATCGTCGCCATCACCGAGGGCATCCCGGTGCTCGACATGGTCAAGGTCAAGCGGGCGCTCTCGGGGTCGAAGAGCCGGCTGGTGGGCCCCAACTGCCCCGGCGTGATGACGGCCAACGAATGCAAGATCGGCATCATGCCCGGCAACATCTTCTCGCAGGGCTCGGTCGGCATCGTCTCGCGCTCCGGTACCCTCACCTACGAGGCGGTCTTCCAGACCACCAATGCCGGCCTCGGCCAGACCACCGCCGTCGGCATCGGCGGGGACCCGGTGAAGGGCATGGACTTCATCGACGTGCTCGAAATGTTCCTCGCCGACGAGGCCACGCGGTCGATCGTCATGATCGGCGAGATCGGCGGCTCATCGGAGGAGGACGCCGCCCAGTTCCTCAAGGACGAGGCGGCGCGGGGGCGCGCCAAGCCGGTCGTCGGCTTCATCGCCGGGCTGACGGCGCCGCCCGGTCGGCGCATGGGCCATGCCGGCGCGATCATTGCCGGCGGCCGCGGCGGCGCCGGCGACAAGATCGAGGCCATGAAATCCGCCGGAATCGTGGTATCGGACTCGCCTGCCCGGATCGGCCGCACTTTGGTCGAAGTCTTGAAGAAGTAGCGTTTGTGCCCATTTTCTCATGCGTTGACCAAACGGTTGAAATCGAGACGATCGAGCGATAGAGCGTGGCTTGTGGCCGCGCGGTGAGAGAGAGCGGGGAGACAACCTCCCCGTAAATCGAAAAGATGGCACGTCAGGGCGCGAATCAGGCATTCGCGGCGACTTCCTTCCTTTACGGCGCGAACGCGCCTTACATAGAACAATTACAGGCGCGCTACGCCGTCGACCCCAATTCCGTCGATGGCGAATGGCGCTCCTTCTTCGAGGGACTGAAGGACGCTCCTGACGCGGTGATCGCCAAGGCCGGCGGCACGCGCTGGCAGCGCGCGGACTGGCCGCCGGTGATGAACGGCGAACTGGTCTCGGCGCTCGACGGCAACTGGGCGGCGCTGGAAGGCGCGCTCGGCGACAAGATCAAGACCGAGGTCGGGCGCCGCGGCGCCGAGATCAGCGACGGCGCCGTCACCCAGGCGACGCGCGATTCGGTGCGCGCCCTGATGATGATCCGCGCCTATCGCATGCGCGGCCATTTCCACGCCAATCTCGATCCGCTCGGCCTCCAGCCGCTGCCCCAGGAGAGCGAACTCGACCCCGCCTCCTACGGCTTCACCGAGGCCGACTGGGGCCGCAGGATCTTCCTCGACCATGTCCTCGGGCTGGAATTCGCCACCATCCCCGAGATGCTCGAGATCCTCAGGCGTACCTACTGCTCGACGCTCGGCGTCGAGTTCATGCACATCTCGGATCCGGAAGAGAAGGCCTGGATCCAGGAACGCATCGAAGGCCCCGACAAGGGCATCGACTTCACCACGATGGGCAAGAAGGCGATCCTCAACAAGCTGGTCGAGACCGAGGGCTTCGAGCGCTTCATCGACGTCAAGTACACCGGCACCAAGCGCTTCGGCCTCGACGGCGGCGAGTCGGTGGTGCCGGCGCTGGAGCAGATCATCAAGCGCGGCGGCAATCTCGGCCTGCGCGAGATCGTGCTCGGCATGGCCCATCGCGGCCGCCTCAACGTGCTCGCCCAGGTCATGGGCAAGCCGCACCGCGCCATCTTCCACGAGTTCAAGGGCGGCTCCTCGTCGCCCGACGACGTGGCCGGCTCCGGCGACGTCAAGTACCACCTCGGCGCCTCGTCGGACCGCGAGTTCGACGGCAACAAGGTGCATCTGTCGCTGACCGCCAATCCGTCGCATCTGGAAATCGTCGATCCGGTGGTGCTCGGCAAGGCGCGCGCCAAGCAGAACCAGTATGCCGACAGGCGACGCTCCGACATCGTTCCGCTCGAGCAGCGTGCCCGGGTGCTGCCGCTGCTCATCCACGGCGATGCCGCCTTCGCCGGCCAGGGCGTCGTGGCGGAGTGCATGGGCCTGTCGGGCCTGCGCGGCCACCGCACGGCGGGCTCGGTCCACGTCATCATCAACAATCAGATCGGCTTCACCACCAATCCGCGCTTCGGGCGCTCCTCGCCCTATCCCTCGGACATCGCCAAGATGGTCGAGGCGCCGATTCTGCACGCCAACGGCGACGACCCGGAAGCGGTCGTCTATGCCGCCAAGGTGGCCACCGAGTTCCGCCAGAAGTTCCACAAGCCGGTGGTCGTCGACATGTTCTGCTACCGGCGCTTCGGCCACAACGAAGGCGACGAGCCGTCCTTCACCCAGCCGCTGATGTACAAGGCGATCGGCACCCATCCGACGACGCTGGAGATCTACGGCAAGAAGCTGGTCGAGGAAGGGCTGGTCACCGCCGACGAGATCGAGGAGAACAAGGCCACCTGGCGGGCGACGCTGGAGGCCGAGTTCGAGGCGAGCACCAACTACCGCGCCAACAAGGCCGACTGGCTGGACGGCGCCTGGACCGGCCTCAAGGCGGCCGAGGCCGGCGACGGGCCGAGGCGCGGCGCCACCGCGGTGCCGATGGAGACCCTGCGCGAGGTCGGCGGCAAGCTGACCAAGCTGCCGGAGGATCTGAAGGTCCACCGCACCATCCGGCGCGTCATCGAACACCGCAGGAATTCGATCGAGACCGGCCGCAACATCGACTGGTCGACGGCCGAGTCGCTGGCCTTCGGCACGCTGCTCGCCGCCGGCAATCCGGTCCGCCTGTCGGGCCAGGACGTCGAACGCGGCACTTTCTCGCAGCGCCATTCGGTGCTCTACGACGCAGAGAGCGAAGAGCGCTACATCCCGCTCAATGACCTTTCCGAGACGCAGGCGCGCTTCGAGGTCATCAACTCGATGCTGTCGGAGGAGGCGGTGCTCGGCTTCGAGTACGGCTATTCACTGGCCGAGCCGGCGGCGCTGATCATGTGGGAGGCGCAGTTCGGCGACTTCGCCAACGGCGCCCAGGTGATCATCGACCAGTTCATCTCTTCGGGCGAGAAGAAGTGGCTGCGCATGTCGGGCCTGGTCATGCTGTTGCCGCATGGCTACGAGGGCCAGGGGCCGGAGCACTCCTCGGCCCGGCTCGAGCGCTACCTGCAACTGTGCGCCGAGGACAATATACAGGTCGTCAACCTGACGACGCCGGCCAACTATTTCCACGCGTTGCGCCGTCAGTTGCAGCGCGATTTCCGCAAGCCGCTGGTGGTGATGACGCCGAAGTCGCTTCTGCGCCACAAGCGGGCGGTGTCGCGGCTCGACGAGATGGGGCCGGGTTCGTCCTTCCACCGCCTGTTGTGGGACGACGCCGAAATCCTCAAGGGCGAGAAGATCAAGCTCAAGCCCGACGAGAAGATCCGCCGGGTGGTGCTGTGCTCGGGCAAGGTCTATTACGACCTTTATGAGGAGCGCGAGAAGCGCGGCATCGACGACATCTACCTGCTGCGCATCGAGCAGCTCTATCCGTTCCCGGCCAAGGCGCTGATCACCGAGCTTTCGCGCTTCCGCCAGGCGGATATGGTGTGGTGTCAGGAGGAGCCCAAGAACATGGGGGCGTGGTCATTCGTGGCGCCCTATCTGGAATGGGTGCTCGACAGCATCGGCGCGGAGCGGCGCAGCCCACGCTACGTCGGCCGGGCCGCCTCGGCGGCGACGGCGACCGGGCTGATGAGCAAGCATCTGGCGCAGCTCGCGGCATTCCTCGACGAAGCCTTTGCCGAGTGACCGGCGGCAAGACCGGAGACAGGATCGATGGCGACCGAAATACGTGTTCCAACGCTCGGCGAATCGGTGACCGAGGCGACCGTCGGCCAGTGGTTCAAGAAGGTCGGCGATACCGTCAGGGCCGACGAGCCGCTGGTCGAACTGGAGACTGACAAGGTCACCCTGGAGGTGCCGTCGCCGGCGGCCGGCGTGATCGCGGCCATCGCCGTCAAGGACGGCTCGACCGTGGAAGTCGGCGCGGTGCTGGGCTCGATCGAACCCAACGGCGCGGCGCACGAAGATCGGGGAACCCCGATCGCCGCGGGCACGCCTGACGAGAAGACCGGCACCACGCGGCCGATCGCCGCCGGTGCGGCCACCATCAAGCTGCGCGAGGCCGATCACACCGGCAAGGGCGGCGGGTCGCCGTCGCCAGCGGCCCGGAAGGCTCTGGCCGAGGCCGGGATCGAGCCCGGCCGCGTCGGCGGCACCGGCAAGGACGGCCGCATCACCAAGTCGGATGCGCTGGCCGCCGTCGAGGAAATCGCGGCTCTGGCTCCGGCAGTTGCACCGGCGGAGGCGCCGCGTCCGGCCGTGGCGCGGGGGCCGGCGCCGGCCGACGATCTGGAGCGCGAGCAGCGCGTGCCGATGACGCGGCTCAGGCAGACCATCGCCCGCCGCCTCAAGGAGGCACAGAACACCGCGGCGATGCTGACCACCTTCAACGAGGTGGACATGTCGACGGTGATGGGTCTGAGGAAGCAGTATCGCGACCTCTTCGAGAAGAAGCACGGCGTGAAGCTCGGCTTCATGGGCTTTTTCGTGAAGGCCTGCGTGCAGGCGCTGAAGGAGATTCCGGCGGTCAACGGCGAGATCGACGGCACCGACATCATCTACAAGGACTACTACCACCTGGGCATTGCGGTCGGCACCGAGAAGGGCCTGATCGTGCCGGTGGTGCGCAATGCCGATCTGAAATCGGCGGCCGAGATCGAGAAGGACATCGCCGACCTCGGGCGCCGGGCGCGCGACGGCGAGCTGGCTATCGACGAGCTGCAGGGCGGCACCTTCACCATCACCAATGGCGGCATCTACGGCTCGCTGATGTCGACGCCGATCCTCAATGCGCCGCAGTCGGGCATCCTCGGCATGCACAAGATTCAGGAGCGGCCGGTGGTGATCGCCGGCAAGGTCGAGGTGCGGCCGATGATGTATCTGGCGCTCTCCTACGATCACCGCATTGTCGACGGCAGGGAGGCGGTGACCTTCCTGGTGCGGGTCAAGGAGAACCTGGAAGACCCGCAGCGCCTGATACTCGACCTCTGAGCGGCGCGGGCGCTGGGCGCCGTGCCGGGAGCCTGGCTGCGGCCCGTGGTACTCGCCGCCGCCCTGGTCTCGGGACCCGCCGCTCTGGCGGCGGCCGAGCCGCCGAGCGCGGAAGACTATCTGCGCGTGCTCACCGACGGGCCGTGGCCGCTCGAAATCCTCGCCTTCTGCTACAGCACCATCGACAAGGACCCGGTCTTCCAACAGGTCGGCGCACGCTGGCAGGGGCGCAATGGCGGGCTGTTGGCGACGGTCGAGCAGAAAGCGGCCAGCGTCGCTATTTCCCCCGATGTGCGCCATGCCGCCGACGAAGCCTCGCTCAAGGCGATCCGCGCGCTCGCCGGCCGGCAATACGACAAGCCGGCCTGGTGCCGGACGCTGGCGGGCGTGATCGACAGCGGCGCCTACGACATCGACCGGCGCAGCGACCTCGAAGCGGCGCTCAAGCGCATCTTCGGCCGTGACTAAGAAACAGGCACGCCCTTGCATGCGGCATTTCTTCATACAGCGTCGGGCCCGCTTCGGCGCTATTCAGGTTGGAGCGATCCGGGTTTGCTCAGGTTGCAGCGCGCGCAGGGCAGGTGACTGCGAATGGGGCGCTGACAGGGTGCCGCCCAGCCGCTATCTCTTCGGCAGGGCCCGGTCCATCCAAGCGGAGTGAAGTCATTGGCCTACGATCTCGCCGTAATCGGCAGCGGCCCCGGCGGCTATGTCTGTGCCGATCAAGGCGGCCCAGCTCGGTCTCAAGGTGGCGGTCATCGAGAAGATGGCGACGCTGGGGGGCACCTGCCTGAATATCGGCTGCATCCCGTCGAAGGCGCTGCTGCACACCTCCGAGCTGTTCGAGCAGGCCGGCCACAAATTCGCGGATTTCGGCATCAAGGTCGGTCAGCCGAAGCTCGACCTGGCGACCATGATGGCCCACAAGGACAGCGTCGTCGAAAGCAACACGTCCGGCGTCACCTTCCTCTTCAAGAAGAACAAGATCGACGCCTTCCAGGGCACGGGCGTGATCGCCGGGCCGGGCAAGGTGCGGGTGCTGGGGGCGGACGGCCACGAGCAGATGGTGGTCGAGGCGACCAACATCGTGATCGCCACGGGATCGGATGTGGCGCCGTTGCGCGGCGTCGAGATCGACGAGGAGCGCGTGGTGAGCTCGACCGGCGCGCTCGCCCTCGACCAGGTGCCGGGGCGGATGATCGTCGTCGGCGCCGGGGTGATCGGCCTCGAGCTCGGTTCGGTGTGGCGGCGGCTGGGGGCTGAGGTGACCGTGGTCGAGTTCCTCGACCGCATCCTGCCCGGCCTCGACGGCGAGGTCGGCAGGCAGGCGCAGCGCATCCTCGGCCGCCAGGGCATGGCCTTCCGCCTGTCGAGCAAGGTCGTCTCGGTCGACAAATCCGGCAAGGCGCTGAAGGTGGCGGTGGAGCCGGTAGCCGGCGGCGACGCCGAGATCGTGGAGGCCGACGTGGTCCTGGTCGCCATCGGCCGGCGGCCCTACACCGACGGCCTCGGCCTCGATGCGGTCGGGATCAAGCCCGACGATCGCGGTCGCATCCTGGTCGACGATCACTACCAGACCGCGGTCAAGGGCATCTTTGCCATCGGCGACGTGATCGCCGGGCCGATGCTCGCCCACAAGGCGGAAGACGAGGGCATCGCCGTCGCCGAAATCCTCGCCGGTCAGGCCGGCCATGTGAATTACGGCGTCATCCCCAACGTGGTCTATACGACGCCGGAGATCGCCTCGGTCGGCAGGACCGAGGAGGAGCTCAAGGAGGCGGGGGTCGCCTATCGCAGCGGCAAGTTCCCGTTCTCGGCCAACGGCCGGGCGCGCGCCATGGGCGAGAAGGACGGCTTCGTCAAGGTGCTGGCCGCGGTGGCGACGGACCGGGTGCTCGGCGTCCACATCGTCGGCCCCTATGCCGGCGAGCTGATCCAGGAGGCCTCGGTGCTGATGGAGTTCGCGGGCTCGGCGGAGGATCTCGCCCGGGTGTGCCACGCCCACCCGACCCTGTCCGAGGCGGTCAGGGAGGCGGCGCTCGCCGCCTGGAGCAAGCCGATCCACATGTGAGCGCCGCTTGCGCAAAAGAAGAAGCGCCGGTGGCAGCCGGCGCTCCTCCTTGCCCGTTTCGCCCTGGCGTCAGGCGATCCGGTGCTCGTCCGCGAGTTCCTTGAGGTAGGTCAGGACCATCTGCTTGAACTCTTGCCGAAGCGACCGACTGAACCGGCTTGGGCGCCACGGATGCCATGGTCATCTGGTGGAAGTCGCAGGCCGAAGCGCTGCCGACGCCGAAGAGCATCGCCAGCGCAATTGCGGAGGGGGCTAGTGTCTTCATCGGGGTCCTCCGTGGGGTGGGCCGGCCGCTGCCGACCGCATACAGGCTACGCCCGGGCGGTGTGCGACGGAAGAACGCCGGCGATCACAAGGTTGCGAGGCGGGCGGCGCCCGGCGGCAACCGCAAAAAGGCGTCGCGGGGGGCCGCGACGCCTTTCAAGCCTTTGCAGAAAAAGGCCTATTTCTTGTGGTGGAAGATCGCCTTGAAGAACCCGCAGATCGGGTTGTTGGTCGAGCAGGCGGCGACCTTGGCGTCCTTGTGGTGGAAGAAGAAGGCGCTGGCGGGCGTGGCGGTCGTGGCGACGGCAAAGCCGAGGACCAGCGCAATCGAGGCCGTGCGGATCAGGCTCATGTGAGTTCCCCCAATGTCCGGGTCGCAAGGGTGACCCGCGGGGACAATAACGGGCACCGGGCGGTCCGGGAAGTCCACCTTCCTAGCGGCTCCGGCCCTTGCGATCGGCAAGCGTGAACCAGCCGACGCCGGCCAGCACCAGGGCGGCGCCGGCGATGCCGGCGGGGCTCAGCCTCTCGCCGAGGAAGATGGCGGCGAGCACGATGGTCACCACCGGCGACACGGTGCCGATGGCGGCGTTCGCCTGCGCCGAAATGCGGTGGAGCGCCGCGTTGAGGAAGAAGGAGGGCAGCACGGTGGCGCCGATGGCGAGAAAGGCCGAAAGCGCGAAGACACGTCCGCTGACCACGAGATCGGCCGGCGGGTGCCGGGCAAGGAAGGTGACGAAGGCGCCAAATGCGGCGCCGCTCATGGCGACACAGGTGAACAGCCGCGGCCCCATGACGGCGATCACCGACTTTGCGAGCAGCTGGTAGAAGGCAAAAGCCAGCGCCGCTGCGAGGATCAGGCCGGCGCCGATTGCCGCGTGAGCGCCGCCGCTTTCCAGCTTCTCGACGAAGATGAACGTGAGGCCGGCATAGCTGACGAGGATGGCGGCGACAGCCTTCAGCCGCATCGGCTGGCGGAAGAAGAGCGCTCCGAAGATCACGACGAACAGCGGATAGGTGAACAGGATCAGCCGCTCGAACTGGGCGGAGATGAATTGCAGGCCGATGAAGTCGACATAGCTGGCGAACCAGTAGCCGAGCATGCCGACCAACGCGGCATGAAGGACCGTCCGGAGCGCGGGGAGCGGCTTGCCGCGGCGGCGCAGGTCGGCGACCGCCAGCCATCCAATGACGACATAGACCGGCGCCGCCAGCACCATGCGCAGCGCCAGCAGCGTCGCCGCATCGACCGGCTCGTCATAGGCGAGCTTGATCGCCACCGCCTTGGTCGAGAAGAGAACCGCGCCGATGGCCGCGAAGGCATAGCCGAGTTCGATGTAGCCGGGTTTTGTTTCGCTCACGCCAGGCTCTCCCCGAACAGGTCGGGGGTCGCCGGCTCCGCGGGGGCGGCCTGACCGGCCGGGCCGCGCTTGCGGCCTCGGCGCGCCCGAAGCATCTGCTTCGGTGCGCGCCGGTTCTGCGGCGGGAGCCGGCGGAGTGCTGTCTTCAGTCTGGGTAGTCATCAGGCGATCATCCGTTTCTTTTTCGGGACGATCGCTGGCTGGCTTCACCGGCGCGCGATCATCCGCGCTGCCGGTGGGTCGTGGTTACACGCCGCCGGGCCGCGCGAGGGCGCGGGGAATAAGCCAGAGGTGGGCGGCGGCGGTGACCATGGCGGCTCACCTAGCACGGGCCGCCATCGGCGGCAAATCAGGCGCGCGGATGCGCCTTCTCGTAAGCCGCCATCAGCCGCTCGGTGTCGACGCCGGTGTAGATCTGGGTGGTCGACAGGCTGGCATGGCCGAGCAACTCCTGGATGGCGCGGAGATCGCCGCCATTGGCGAGCAGATGGGTGGCGAAGGAGTGGCGAAGCGCGTGGGGCGTGGCCGTGGCGGGGAGGCCGAGCGCGCCGCGCAGTTTCTCCATCGCCCGCTGCACCATGCGCGGGTTGAGCGGCCCGCCGCGGGCGCCGAGGAAGAGCAGCCCGTCATGGCCGGGATTGTACGGGCACTGGCGCAAATAGTCGGCAATCGCCGCGGCGACCACCGGCAGAACCGGAACGATGCGTTCCTTGTTGCCCTTGCCGCGCACGCGCAGCGCATCGTTGCGCCTGAGCGGTGCCTCGCTGCGCCTGATCGCCAGAGCCTCGGAAATGCGCAGGCCCGAGCCGTAAAGGAGGGCGAGGATGGCGGCGTTGCGGGCGGCGATCCACGGTTCCTCGTCGAGGGCGTTCTCAACGGCGATCGTCTCGCGTGCCGCGGCCGTGCTCAGCGGTTTGGGCAGGGTGCGCGACTGGCGCGGTGGGCGGATGGCGCGCAATGCCGCGCCATTGGCGTGGCCGTCGCGCTCGAGAAAGCCGATCAGCGAGCGGATGCCGGCAACGCCGCGCGCCAGCGTGCGCGAGCCGGCGCCCTCATTGCGGCGCGCGGCAAGGAAGGCGCGGATGTCGCTGGTGGTCAGCGCCCCCATGTCGGAGAGCGTCGGCGGGTTGCCGAGATGGCCGGTGAGGAAGCGCAGGAACTGGTCGACGTCGCGCGAATAGGCTTCGACCGTCTTGTCCGCCAGCCGGCGTTCGCTCGCCAGATGCCGCCGCCAGCGCTCGATAGCCTTGGCCAGGCCGGGCGTGGCGAAGACGAGCGGGGCGTCGGAGGGGGCGATTCGCACCATTCCGGCAGTGTAGGCCGATGGGTGCTGAAGGGCGGGTAAATGCCCGCGCCTCCCCGGACGCGGCAAATTTGGCTTTGCCAGCGCCCGCCGGCCCGGCCCATTATGGGCCAAAGGCTTCAGATAAGGGACCGTCATAAGGGAGGAGATCATGGCGATATTCATCACACGGCGCGGCCTGGGGGCCGCCGCGGCGGCGCTGCTGACGCTGTCACTGGGGGCGACGGCACTTGCGGCCGAAGCGCCGGCACCGCTCGACCCGCCGCAGAAGGTGAAGATCGCCTACGTCCCGATCATGAAGTTTGCGACCATGTATGTCGCGGCAAACCGCGGGCTCTTCAAGAAATACGGGCTCGACGTCGATATCGAGCGGGTGAAGTCCGGCACCGAGGCGATTGCCTTCCTGACCCAGGGCACCATCGACGTCGGCGGTATCGCCATCGTCACGTCGCTGTGGAACGGCTGGAACCGCGGCCTCGACATCCGCATCATCGCGCCGGGGGCGCTGGAGCCGTTCGAGAACAGCCCGACCAAGGTGGTGGTGCGCAAGGCGCTGAAGGATTCCGGTGCGGTCAAGGACATCGCCGACCTCAAGGGCCTGAAAGTGGCGTTGGCCGGCGGGCCGGGCAGCGGCGGCGAATATCTGCTCGCCAAGGCGCTGGAGCGCGCCAATCTGACCATCCGCGACGTGCAGGCGATCAATCTCGGCAATGCCGACATGCCGCCGGCCTTCGAGAACGGCTCGATCGACGCCGCCCTTCTGGGCTCGCCCTATGCCGATCAGGTGATCGAGAGCGGCAACGGCGTCGAGCTTGCCGGCGATCTGACGCCCGGCCTGATGACCGTCGCCTTCGTCGGTTCCGGCAAGTTCGTCAAGGAGCGGCCGGAGGTCGCGCAGCGCTTCGTGCTGGCGCTTACCGAGGCGGCGCGCATGATGCAGGGCGACGACTACCTGTCGCAGGAAAACATCGACGCCTACCTCACCTATACGAACTCGACCGAGGAGGCGCTGCGCAAGGGCCGCCCGGTGGTCTACGACCCCGACATGGCGATCCCGGTCGACGGTCTCGCCGATGTCGAGCGCGTCCATCGCGAAAACGGGCGCACCGACTACACGACGCCGGTCGACATGTCGAAGGTGGTCGACACGAGCTTCGTCGACCAGGCGATCGACGTGCTCGGCCCCGCCAAGTAATCCCCGCGGCCGGCGGGGGGCCCGCGCTCCCGCCGGCGCTTGCCAGAGTCTCCCATGACGCAGACCGCAACCGCGCCAGAGCCGAAGATCGTCTCGCGTGGCGTCGGCAAGGTCTATGAGACGACGCGCGGGCCGGTGACGGCGCTGGAAGCGTTCGATCTCGATGTCGCCGAGGGCGAGTTCGTCGCCATCGTCGGCCCGTCCGGCTGCGGCAAGTCCACCTATCTCAGGATGCTGGCCGGGCTCGACCACCACACCTCCGGCCGGCTCGAAATCCGCCCCGGCGCCGATCCGCGGAAGCCGCTCAACAGCGTCGTCTTCCAGGAATACGCGATCTTCCCGTGGAAGACGGTGATCGACAATGTCGCCTTCGGCCTCGAGATGCGCGGCATCGGCAAGGCGGAGCGGCTGGAGATCGCTTCCGGCTGGCTGGAGCGCGTGGGCCTCAGGAAATTCGCCGGCTACTACCCGCACCAGATTTCCGGTGGCATGAAGCAGCGGGTCTCGATCGTCAGGGCGCTCGCCAACGATCCGGAAGTGCTGCTCATGGACGAGCCACTCGGCGCGCTCGACGCGCAGACGCGCATCGTGCTGCAGGAAGAGCTGCTGCGCATCTGGGAGGAGACGCGCAAGACCGTCGTCTACATCACCCATTCGATCGACGAGGCGGTGCTGCTCGGCGACCGGGTGGTCCTGATGACCGCCCATCCCGGCCGCAACCTGGCGCATTTCGCCGTCGACATCGCCCGCCCGCGCAACACCGACACGCTCAATACGCCGGCCTTCGCGGAACTGAGGGGCGAGATCTGGCACCGGCTGGCATCGGAAGTTGCCCGCGCCATGGAGGAACAGGGATGAGCGCGGCGCCACAAGGCGGGCCGGGACGCCCGAATCTGTGGCCGGGCGTGGCGGCGCTCACGGCCGGCCTCGCGGTGTGGAACGCGGCGTTTGCCGTCGCCGGCCTGTGGTGGACGCTGTGGTGGCTGGGGCTCGCCGGCAATTTCGCGCTGGTGGTGATGATCGCCGAGCGCATCGGGCGCATGGTGCCGCCCGCCCGCAGGAACCTCTACGAGCGCACGCTGGCCTTCGGTTTCCCGGTGCTCGGCCTCGTCGCCTGGCAGCTCATCGTCGACGCCGGGATTCTGAGCCCGACCTGGTTCCCGCCGCCGACCCATATCGCCAAGGCGCTGTGGGAACTCACCATCGGCTACGACAAGTTCAACCATACCAGCCTGTTCGGCCGGCCGTGGCTGATCCCCGAGGCGTGGCAGGAGAACGGGCTGGCCGGCGTCTGGGGCCTGTTCGCCGAGAGCCATGTGTGGATCACGCTCGCCCGCGTCGCCCTCGGCTTCGTGCTCGGCGCCATTCCGGGCCTGCTGGTCGGCGTGCTCATGGGCATCAACCAGACCATCCGTCTGATGCTCGATACCACGCTGTCGGCGGTCTACGTTCTGCCCAAGATCGCCATCTTCCCGCTGGTCATGCTGATGTTCGCCGATCCCTTCGGCGAGGGGCCGAAGATCGCCGTGGTGGCGATCTCGGTGTTCTTCCTGGTGGCGATCAACACCATGGCCGGCGTGCGCGACATCGACCCGGTGTTCATCCAGGCCGGGCGCAATTACGGGGCGCGCGGCTTCAAGCTGCTGTGGCACGTCATTCTGCCGGCGGCCATGCCGATCATCTTCGCCGGCCTCCGCCTGGCGCTGGGCACGGCGCTGGTGGTCATCATCGCGGTCGAGTTCCTGCGCGCCAAGCAGGGCGTCGGCTTCATGACCTACTACTACTGGGAGGTCCTGATCCCCGAGAAAATGTATGCCGGGCTGTTCATCGTCATGGTGCTCGGCGTGCTCTTAACCGGCGTGCTGCATTGGGCCGAGCGCAAGATCATGCCCTGGCAGGGTTAGCGGGCACTCGACCGGCCATTCGACGATGGAATCGACGCGGCCGGGATAGAAGGCGAGGTGGTCCTTGATGGCCGCCATGGCCGCATAGGGCGCCTCATAGCTCCATGCCGCGTTCAGCGAACGAGCGCCGCCGACCGGGATGCTGAAATAGGAGGCATTGCCCTTGTAGGGGCAATAGGTGGCGTGGCTCGTGCGCTCGAGCAGCGCCATGTCGATGTCCCGGCGTGGAATGTAGAAGACCGGCGGATAGGACGCTTCGCTGAGCACCAGCGCCTTCCTGCTATCGGCGATGACTCTGCCCGAGACCGTGATCACCACGGAATTCGGGTTTGACGCAATGGTTATGGCGCGCCCCGCATCGGGGACCTTGATCGCGTGTTTCATCATTGGCCTCCACTGGGGGTGCCCCCGGGATCGCCCCAACGATTGAAACTCCTAGAACTTCTATTTGGTGCAACTATGAGGCAGGTCAATACGGCAGAAGGACCCTGCGGGGCCTTCCGAGTCCGAAATCCGGCTCTGCCGGGGCGACCGGGGTGCAATTGGCCACGAGCAAGTGGTGGCGGCTCCACGTCCTCTGTGGTCCCCGCCGAGACGGGGACCACAAGAGGCCGCGGGGGGCGCGTGCGCCTACACGATCGTCTGGCCGGTCTTCTTCCAGTCGGCGAGGAAGGCGGCGAGGCCCTTGTCGGTCAGCGGGTGCTGGGCGAGCTTCTTGATCACCGCCGGCGGAATGGTGGCGACGTCGGCGCCGGCCATCGCCGCCTGCTTGATGTGCAGCGGCGTGCGGGTCGAGGCGGCGAGGATCTCGGTGTGGAGATTGTCGTAGTTGTCGAAGATCACCCGGATCTCGCGGATCAGCTCCATGCCGTCATAGCCGATGTCGTCGAGACGGCCGACGAAGGGCGAGATGAAGGTGGCGCCCGCCTTGGCGGCAAGCAGCGCCTGATTGGCCGAGAAGCACAGCGTCACGTTGACCATGGTGCCCTTGGAGGAGAGCGCCTTGCAGGCCTTGAGGCCGTCCCAGGTGAGCGGCACCTTGATGGTGACGTTCTTGGCGATGGCCGAGAGGATGGCGGCTTCGGCCATCATGCCGTCGAAATCGGTGGCGGCGACCTCGGCCGAGATCGGGCCCGGCACCGTCGCACAGATCTCGGCGATGACCTCCTTGATCGGACGCCCGGCCTTGCCGATCAGGGTGGGATTGGTGGTGACGCCATCGAGCAGGCCGGTGTCGGCGAGTTCGCGGATTTCGGCGATGTCGGCGGTGTCGACGAAGAACTTCATGGTATTCCTCCTGAAAGCGGGCGTGGGCTGCCGGAATTCGCCCGGCCAGCGTGTCGGCCTTTCCTTTAGCCGAAACCGGGGCCATCGTCAGCCCATTCGAGGGCGCACGGCCAAGGAGATTCGCGCAAATCGTGGCTGGCGAAACGATCGTTTCGGTGCTGGTGCCGGTGGCGGTGGCCGCACCCTATACCTATCGCGCGCCGGCCGGCTGCCAAGCCGGGGACATCGTCAGCGTGCCGCTCGGCACGCGCGACGTCATCGGCGTGGTGTGGGACGATCCGCCCGATTCCAGCGTCGGCCATAATCGCCTGCGGCCCATCAACGGCACCTTCGACGCACCGCCGCTCAATGCCGAAATCCGCCGTTTCGTCGATTGGGTGGCCGATTACACGCTGACCGCGCGCGGCATGGTGCTGCGCATGGTGCTACGCGCGCGGCAGGCGCTGGAGCCGGAGGCGCCGGTGCCGGGCGTCAGGCTGGCCGGAGAGCCGCCGGAACGCATGACGCCGGCGCGCCAGCGCGTGCTGGCCATGCTCGCCGAAACCGCAGAGGAGGGCGCTGCCAGCGCCTGGACCAAGAGCGGCCTCGCCGCGGCGGCCGGTGTCAGCGCGAGCGTCGTGCAGGGGCTGGTGGAGGCCGGCACACTGGAAACGGTGATGATGCCGGCGCGCCCGGCTGCCCTGCCGCCCGATCCGGATTACCGCGTGCCGGAGCTCTCCGTCGAGCAGGCGGCGGCGGCCGCTCATCTGCGCCGGGCGGTGGCGACGGGCGGCTATTCGGTGACGCTGCTCGACGGGGTCACCGGCTCGGGCAAGACCGAGGTCTATTTCGAGGCGGTCGCGGCAGCGGTCACCGCCGGCAAGCAGGCGCTGGTCCTGTTGCCGGAAATCTCGCTCACCGCCGACTTCCTCGAGCGTTTCGGCCTGCGCTTCGGCACCCATCCGGCGGAATGGCACTCGGAGGTGGCGCCGCGCGCCCGCGAGCGGGTGTGGCGCGGGGTTGCCGAGGGCACGGTGCAGGTGGTGGTCGGCGCGCGTTCCGCCCTGTTCCTGCCTTTCGCCGATCTCGGCCTGATCGTCGTCGATGAGGAGCACGACCTCGCCTACAAGCAGGAGGAGCGCGCCTTCTATTCGGCGCGCGACATGGCCGTGGTGCGCGGGCATCTCTCCGGCTTCCCGGTGGTGCTGTCCTCGGCGACGCCCTCGATCGAATCGCGCGTCAATGCCGATGCCGGGCGCTACACGCGCATTATCCTCTCCGACCGCTACATGGCTGCGGCGCTGCCCGATATCGAGGCGATCGACCTCCGCCACGACCAGCCGGAGAAGGGCCGCTTCCTGTCGCCACCGCTGGCAGAAGCCGTCGGCGAGGCGCTGGCGCAGAAGGAACAGGCGCTGCTCTTCCTCAACCGGCGCGGCTATGCGCCGCTGACGCTTTGCCGCACCTGCGGCCACCGTTTCCAGTGCCCCAACTGCTCTACCTGGCTGGTCGAGCACCGTTTTCGCGGCGTGCTCCTCTGCCACCATTGCGGCCATTCGGAGAGGCGGCCGGAAGCCTGCCCCGCCTGTGGCGACACGGAAAGCCTGGTGCCCATCGGCCCTGGCGTCGAACGGCTGGCGGAGGAGGTGGCGACGCGCTTTCCCGAGGCCCGCACCATCGCCCTGTCGAGCGATCTCACCGGCGGCGTCGACCGGCTGCGGCTGGAGCTGGCGTCGATCGCCAAGGGCGAGGTCGATATCGTCATCGGCACCCAGCTCGTCGCCAAGGGCCACAACTTCCCCTTCCTCAAGCTGGTCGGGGTGGTCGATGCCGATCTCGGCCTGGCCCATGGCGACCTCAGGGCGGCGGAGCGCACCTTCCAGCTTCTCAGCCAGGTGACCGGCCGGGCCGGGCGCATGGGCGGCGCCAGCCGGGCGCTGTTGCAGACCTATGCCCCCGACCATCCGGTGATCCGGGCGATCGTCTCCGGCGACCGCGAGGCCTTTTACGAGAAGGAGATCGCCGAGCGCCGCGCGGCGGGCCTGCCGCCCTTTGGCCGGCTGGCGGCGATCGTGGTGTCAGGGCTGGAGCGGGCCGAAACCCAGGGTTATGCGACGGCCTTCCGCCGTGCCGCACCGCAGGACCCCGCCATCAGCGTCTTGGGGCCGGCGGAGGCGCCGCTGGCCGTGGTGCGCGGGCGCCACCGCTGGCGGCTGCTCGTCCAGGCGCCGCGCAGCGCCAATATCCAGGCCTATCTGCGCAAATGGCTGGAAGCGGCGCCGAGGCCGCGCGCGTCGCTGCGCGTGCAGGTCGATATCGACCCGCAGAGTTTTCTGTGAACCGAGCCTAGAACTGCCAGCCGGCGTGGCCGGTCAGGCCGAAATAATCGGTCTTCCAGTCGACGCGTTGCGGCGAGGCGGCGACACCGACAACATGGTTCTCGAAGTGGGTGTTGCCGCTCGACTGCATGTGCCAGTAGCGGCCGCCGATGCCGAGGGTGACGCGGTTGGCCAGCGTGTAGTCGAGCATCGCCTCGAGCTGATAGCCCCAGCCGGTGCCGTCCTCCGGAACGCCGCCGGTGAAGCAGCCGGTGGTGTCGCAGATACGCAGCCAGTGGCTGTCGGTGCCGGCGAGGCTGACAAAGGGAAGAACGGCGGCCTCGCCCTTCAGGCGCCAGCCCTTGCCGAACTCCATCTCGCCGTTCACGCCAAGGCGCAGCGCGTTCCAGTTGTTGGCCTGGGTGATGACCGCGGTCGAATCCGGGATGGCCGGCACGCAGACATCGGGATTGCCCGCCGTCTGGGTGCAGCCATAGGCGTTCACGGTCTGGTGCAGATAGCTGTAGCCGGCGAACACGCCGAGGCGGGCATTGGCGCCCTGGGCCACATAGGCGCCGCCGTCGAGGGTGACATAGCCGAGATTGCCGGTGTGCAGGCTGCTGTCGGTGCTCGAATAGGGCGTGAAGCTCGGCGTCTCGAAATCCTCGTCCTGGAGGGTGCCGCGCAGGAGCGCGCCGATGCCGGCAAAACCCTTGACGAAATAGTTGCGCTCGTTGATCTGCCCGTAGATCTCGCCGGAGCCGCCGGTCAGCCCCCTGTAGGTCAGGCGCGACACCATGGTCTTGCCGTCGGTGCCGTAGAGGTTCTTGCCGGTCTGGCCCATGCCGACCCAGAAGCGGGCGCCGATCTCGCCGCTATAGACGCCGTTGAGCCAGCCCCAGTCGCTATCGCCGGCGGTGGCCGGTCCCGCCGCCAGGCTGCCGAGCAGAACCATCGCCAGAACGAGCGCGCGCTCCCGGCGTCGGGCACCCCGAAATTTCAGCATGTCGCAGGCTCCCCGCCTGAGCAGTTCAGGCCGGAACGTGAGCGGCCTGGATCATGGGTTCAGCCTGCGGGATTATGGTAAATACCCGGTTAACCCACCGCCGCGGACCGGGTGCCGGCGCTGGCGTCGCGTGCTCAGGCCGGGCTGAATCGCGCGGTGGGAAAACGAGCAAATCCGCGATATTGCCCTGCGGTAGAGCCTATGGTAATCCGACCGGCAATTCCGGGGTTTTGGGGCCGGTTCGGAGCGCGGGCCTTCCTCGAAGAATAATCCGTTCAGGGCCTTACAGGAGACGGGCCGGGCTCGACCGGACGAGGCCCGTCGTGTCGGGGAACAGGGACCAGGTGGCCGGCAGCGAATCTTCCATTGCGACCGTAGCGGGACGCTACGCGGGCGCCCTTTTCGATCTGGCCGTGGAGGCGGATGCACTGTCCGCGGTCGAGGCCGATCTCGGCCGTTTTGCCGGCCTGCTCAGCGAGAGCGCCGATCTGGCGCGTCTGGTCCGGAGCCCCGTCTTCGCCGCCGACGAACAGGTGCGCGCCGTCGGCGCGGTGCTCGACCGGGCTGAGATCGGCGGGCTCACCGGCAACTTCATCCGGGTTGTCGCCGGCAATCGGCGGCTGTTCACCATGCCCAACATCATCGCGGCGTTCCGCGGCCTGCTGGCCGCCCATCGCGGCGAGGTCGCGGCAGAGGTCGTGAGTGCCGAACCGCTCAGCGACCGCCACGTCGCCGCGCTCAAGGAGGCGCTGAAGGCCTCGATCGGCAAGGACGTGGCGCTCAATGCCCGCGTCGATCCGGCGCTGATCGGCGGGCTCATCGTTCAGGTCGGCAGCCGCATGATCGACGGTTCGCTCAGGACCAAACTCAATTCGCTCAAACTTGCCATGAAAGAGGTCGGCTGATGGACATCCGGGCCGCAGAAATCTCCGCGATCCTCAAGGAGCAGATCAAGAACTTCGGCAGCGAGGCGGAAGTCTCGGAGGTCGGCCAGGTGCTGTCGGTGGGCGACGGCATCGCCCGCGTCTACGGCCTCGACAATGTCCAGGCCGGCGAGATGGTCGAGTTTCCCGGCGGCATCCGCGGCATGGCCCTCAACCTCGAGGACGACAATGTCGGCGTCGTCATCTTCGGCTCCGACCGCGACATCAAGGAAGGCGCGACCGTCAAGCGCACGAGCGCCATCGTCGATACGCCGGTCGGCAAGGGCCTGCTCGGCCGCGTGGTCGATGCCCTCGGCAACCCGATCGACGGCAAGGGTCCGATCGTCGCCGAGGAGCGCCACCGCGTCGACGTCAAGGCGCCGGGCATCATCCCGCGCCGCGGCGTGCACGAGCCGATGCAGACCGGCCTCAAGGCCATCGACGCGCTCATCCCGATCGGCCGCGGCCAGCGCGAGCTGATCATCGGCGACCGCCAGACCGGCAAGACCGCCGTGGCGCTGGATACCATCCTCAACCAGAAATCCATCAACGAGAGCGGCGACGAATTCGCGCAAGCTCTATTGCGTCTATGTCGCGGTCGGCCAGAAACGCTCGACCGTCGCCCAGTTCGTCAAGGTGCTGGAGGAGAACGGCGCCCTCGACTACACGATCGTGGTTGCCGCCACCGCATCCGACCCGGCGCCGATGCAGTTCCTGGCGCCGTTCACCGGCTGCACCATGGGCGAGTATTTCCGCGACAACGGCATGCACGCGCTGATCATCTACGACGATCTGTCGAAGCAGGCGGTCGCCTATCGCCAGATGTCGCTGCTGCTGCGCCGCCCGCCGGGGCGCGAGGCCTATCCCGGCGACGTCTTCTACCTGCATTCGCGCCTGCTCGAGCGCGCCGCCAAGCTCAATGCCGACAACGGCTCGGGGTCGCTGACGGCACTGCCGATCATCGAGACGCAGGCCAATGACGTGTCGGCCTATATCCCGACCAACGTCATCTCGATCACCGACGGCCAGATCTTCCTGGAGACCGATCTGTTCTTCCAGGGCATCCGCCCGGCGGTCAACGTCGGCATATCGGTATCGCGCGTCGGCTCCGCCGCCCAGGTCAAGGCGATGAAGCAGGTCGCCGGCACCATCAAGGGCGAGCTTGCCCAGTATCGCGAGATGGCGGCCTTCGCCCAGTTCGGCTCCGACCTCGACGCCGCCACCCAGCGCCTGCTCAATCGCGGCGCGCGGCTGACCGAGCTCCTCAAGCAGCCGCAGTTCTCGCCGCTCAAGGTGGAGGAGCAGGTGGCGGTCATCTTCGCCGGCGTCGGCGGTTACCTCGACCAGCTGCCGGTCGACAAGGTGGGCGAGTTCGAGGAAGGCTTCCTGACGCTCTTGCGCTCCGACCACAAGGACCTGCTTGCCGAGATCCGCGAGAAGCGCGAGCTCACCGACGACATCCGCGAGCACCTGCGCTCGGCGGCGGATGCCTTCGCCAAGGTCTTCGGTTGATCCGGCGCGGGCGGAAATAGCGGTTACGGACTGATCCGATGGCGTCCCTCAAAGAGCTGCGCAACCGCATCGCCTCGGTCAAGGCGACGCAGAAGATCACGCGGGCCATGCAGATGGTCGCCGCATCGAAGCTGCGCCGGGCGCAGGCGGCGGCGGAAGCCGCGCGGCCCTATTCCGAGCGCATGGCAGGCGTGCTGGTCAACGTCGCCGCGGGGTCGAGCGGCAGCACGGATTCGCCGCGCCTGCTCGTCGGCACCGGCAAGGACGAGACCCATCTTCTGGTCGTGTGCACGGCCGACCGGGGCCTCTGCGGCGCGTTCAATTCGTCGATCGCGCGGCTGGCGCGCGACCATGCCAATCACCTGGCGCGCGACGGCAAGGAGGTGAAGATCCTCTGCGTCGGACGCAAGGGCTACGACATCCTGCGCCGGCAGATGCCGCGCCAGATCGTCGACGTGATCGAGCTGCGCGACGTGCGCCAGATCGGCTTCGCCAATGCCGATGCCATCGGCAAGCGGGTGCTGGCGCTGTTCGACGACAACCAGTTCGACGTCTGCACGCTGTTCTTCGCCGAGTTCCGCTCGGTCATCAGCCAGGTGCCGACCGCGCGGCAGCTCATCCCGGCCCAGGTCAGCGGCGAGATGGCGGCGGCCGGCGGCGGCGCGGCCTACGAATACGAGCCGGACGAGGAAACCATCCTCGCCGATCTCCTGCCGCGCAACCTGTCGGTCCAGATCTTCCACGCGCTCCTGGAAAACGTCGCCTCCGAGCAGGGCGCCAAGATGAGCGCGATGGACAATGCGACGCGCAACGCCGGCGACATGATCGATCGCTACACGCTGATCTACAACCGCACGCGCCAGGCGCAGATCACCAAGGAACTGATCGAAATCATCTCGGGCGCCGAGGCGCTCTGAGGCCGCACCCTGGAGAGTCAGAGACATGGCCAAAGACACCACCAACATCAAGGGCGTCACCGGGCGCATCACCCGCGTCACCGGCGCCGTCGTCGACGTGCACTTCGGGGGGAACCTGCCGGCCATCCTCAACGCGCTCTACACCGACAACGGCGGCAGCCGCCTGGTGCTCGAGGTTGCCCAGCACCTCGGCGAGAACACGGTGCGCACGGTGGCGATGGACACCACCGACGGCCTGGTGCGCGGTCAGGAAGTCACCGATTCGGGTGAGCCGATCGCGGTGCCGGTGGGCGAGGAGACGCTCGGGCGCATCATGAACGTGATCGGCGAGCCGGTGGACGAGGCCGGCCCGATCAAGACCCAGCAGACCCGCGCCATCCACCAGCCGGCCCCGGAATATGTCGACCAGTCGACCGAATCGCAGATCCTGATCACCGGCATCAAGGTCGTCGATCTGCTGGCGCCCTACGCCCGCGGCGGCAAGGTCGGCCTGTTTGGCGGCGCCGGCGTCGGCAAGACGGTGATCATCCAGGAGCTGATCAACAACATCGCCAAGGCGCATGGCGGCTATTCGGTGTTCGCCGGCGTCGGCGAGCGCACGCGCGAGGGCAACGACCTCTATCACGAGTTCATCGAGTCCGGCGTCAACAAGGACCCGAAGAAGAACGACGGTTCCGCCGCCGGTTCGAAATGCGCGCTGGTCTACGGCCAGATGAACGAGCCGCCGGGTGCGCGCGCCCGTGTCGGCCTCACCGGCCTGACGGTGGCCGAGTATTTCCGCGATCAGGGCCAGGACGTGCTGTTCTTCGTCGACAACATCTTCCGCTTCACGCAAGCCGGCTCGGAAGTGTCGGCGCTGCTCGGCCGCATCCCCTCGGCCGTCGGCTATCAGCCGACGCTGGCCACCGACATGGGCGCCCTGCAGGAGCGCATCACGACCACCACCAAGGGGTCGATCACCTCGATCCAGGCGATCTACGTGCCGGCTGACGACTTGACCGACCCGGCGCCGGCGACCTCGTTCGCCCACCTCGACGCAACCACGACGCTGTCGCGCTCGATCGCGGAGAAGGGCATCTATCCGGCGGTCGATCCGCTCGATTCCACCTCGCGCATGCTGGCGGCCTCGATCGTCGGCGAGGAGCACTACACGGTCGCCCGTGAGGTGCAGCAGGTGCTGCAGCGCTACAAGCAGCTTCAGGACATCATCGCCATTCTCGGCATGGACGAGCTGTCGGAAGAAGACAAGCTGACGGTGGCGCGCGCCCGCAAGATCGAGCGCTTCCTGTCGCAGCCCTTCCACGTCGCCGAGGTGTTCACCGGCACGCCGGGCGTGTTCGTGGAGCTGGCCGACACCATCAAGGGCTTCAAGGGCCTGGTTGCCGGCGAATACGACCACCTGCCGGAGCCCGCCTTCTACATGGTCGGCACCATCGAGCAGGCGGTCGAGAAGGCGAAGAAGCTGGCGGCCGAGGCCGCCTGAGCGGAGCGAGCGGCGGATGAACGTCAAGGTCATCTTGCTGGCGGTCGGCCTGGTGGTCGGCGCGGGGGCCGGATGGTTCACGGCGCCGAAGCCCGACGCCGAAATCCACGCCGGGCCGCTCAACATGACGGTCGATGGGGGCGACGGCTCCGGCGGTTCGCTGACCGTCACCGGCAAGGACGGCAAGGCGGTGCTGCAGGTCGGCGAGCGTTCGGCATTCGACGATCCCGGCCTCAGGACCGCGATCCTCGCCGCCATCGGCGCCCTCGTCGGTCTCGGTGCCGGCTACATCGTCGACATGCGGAAAGGTTGAGCATCGATCATGGCCGATCCCTTTCAGTTCGAACTGGTCTCGCCCGAGCGGCTGTTGATGTCGGCCGCGGTGGAACAGGTCGTGGTGCCCGGTTCCGAGGGCTACTTCACGGTGATGAAGGGCCACGCGCCCTATATGTCGACCATGAGGCCGGGCGTCGTCGACGTGACCCGCGAGGGCGACAACGAGCGCATCTTCGTGCGTGGCGGTTTTGCCGATGTGAACGCCAGCGGCCTCACCATCCTCGCCGAGCAGGCGATCCCGCTGGCCGATGTCGATCCCGACTGGCTGGAGCAGGAAGTCAAGAACGCCGAGGAGGATGTCGCCGACGCCAAGGACGGCGCCGCGCGCGACGTTGCCGAGCTCAAGCTGCACCAGCTCCGCGAAGTGCAGTCGGCGCTCGGCGGCCGCTGACCCGGCCCGCCGTCAATCCAGCGGCAGGCGATAGGTGACCAGCCGCTCGGTCTCCGCAAAGCCAAGTCGTTTGTGCACGGCCTGCGAGGTCAGGTTGGCAAGCTGCACATCCGACGCCATCTCGCTACGTCCGCGCGCCCGGGCCCAGCCCGCTCCAGCGTCCACCAGTTTTCGTGCGACACCGGCGCGGCGCCAGCTTTCCGCCACCCAGATTCCCTCGACATAGGCGACGGGCGAGGTCGCACAGCCCTCGGCGTAGTTGCGCTCGAAGAGCTCGATGAAGCCGACGAGGGTCCCGTCCGGTGCCTCGGCGGCAAAGGCGGCCCAATCATCGCGGGCGAGCATCATGTCAATCTCGGCTTCAAGTTCGGAGGCGTCGGTTTCTGGATCGGCTTCGCCGTAGAGTGCCACGCGCATGACGTGCCACGCCGCGCGGTCGGCGGCGGTCAACGGGCGGACGATCACCGCTTCAGCCGGCGGCGATATCGGCAAAGGCCGTCGCCACCTGCTCATAGACCTTGCGCTTGAAGGGCACGACCAGCTCGGGCATGCGGGCGAGATGCTCCCAGCGCCAGCTTGAGAATTCCGGCTTGTGCTTGCCGCCGCCGGGCTTGAGCACGTCGATCTCGGCATCGTCGCCGGTGAAGCGCAGCGCGAACCATTTCTGCTTCTGGCCGCGATAACGGCCCTTCCAGGATATGCCGACAAGCTCCGGCGGCAGGTCGTAGGCGAACCACCCGTCGGCGGCGCGGATCAGTTCGACGCTGCTGATCGAGGTCTCCTCGTAGAGTTCGCGAAAGGCGCAGGCCTCCGGGTCCTCGTCCTTGTCGAGGCCGCCCTGGGGCATCTGCCACCAGTGGCCTTCACCCTCGCCCTCGGCGTCGACGTCGCTGCGGTGGCCGGTCCATACAAGGCCGTCGCGGTTGAAGACGGCGATGCCGACATTGAGCCGATAGGGCAGCTCTTCGATGGATTTGGACTTGCTCATGAACGGCCTGCTGCGACCAGGGAACTCAAGGGGACGATGGTGACGCCGCGATCGGCGGCATCTTCGGCGAAGGCGGCGACGCGGTCGATGGTTGCGGCGAAGGCGCTGCCGGTGGCGATGGCATAGCCGCGCTGCCTGGCGATGGCACGCAACTGGTCGAGCCGCTGGTCGATGGCGTCCGGCGTCAGGTCGGCGTCGAGCACCACGTCGGCGCGCAACACCGGGGCGTTGCCGGCCAGCGCCAGCGCGCGGCTGCGCGCCGACGAGCCGTCATCGAGCCAGAGCAGGCCGCGATGGCCGATCTCGGCGAGCACCGGCGTCATCGCCTGCTCCTCGCCGGTGAAGCGGGCGCCCATATAGTTGACCACGCCGACATAGTTGGTCACCCGGCTCATCAGCCAGTGCAGCCGGTCGATGTTCTTGGCCGCGGCGGCATCGACGGTCAGCGTGTGCGGGCCGGGATCGGTGCTCGGATAGTTGAACGGCTCGAGCGGGACCTGGAGGAGAAGCTCGTGGCCGGCGGCGCGGGCATCGGCCATGGTCGTCTTGAGGTCCCTGCCGTAAGGGGCGAGCGCCAGGGTGACTTGGCCGGGCAGCGCGATCGCCTGGCTCGAGCCGTCGGTGTCGATGCCGATGCCGCCGATGACGATGGCGACGCGCGCGGTGTTGCCGCTCGTTCCCGACGGCCGGGCATAGGCGTCGAGCGGGCGGGTGCCGTCGGCGGCGACCTTGGGCAGCGGGCCGTAATTGCTGGTCTCGACGAGTTCGGCCACCGGGGCGGACGCAAGGTTCATGGCCGCGGGCTGGGACGGGTCGCGAACGACGACCTTGCCGACCTCGCTGAGGCTGCCGGTCGGCTTCACCTCGGTGAGGCCGGCGCTGGCGGGCGGCGGTGCGGCGGTGCCGGCGGGCGGCGCGGCGGGTGCGGTGGCGGCCGGTGGATCGATCGCAGCGGTCGCGGTCGGTCCGGACGGCGCCGGGCGAAGCAGCCAGGCGGCTCCGCCGAGGACGATGATGAGCGCCGCACCCGCGGCCGCGATCACCCGCCAGGGCGGCCGGCGGCGCGGGCGGCGCGGCGGCGACAGTCCCAGCGGCTTTGTCAGTTCATCCGACATCGGCCATCGATGGAAACGAGCGGGCGGGGGCGCCCGCCCGGATCAGTTCGGTATGCCGTGATTCGGGTCCGGCGGGAAGGCGGTGTTCACCTGCTTGCCGTTGAGAAGGTCAAGCGCGTAGTTGAGCTGCTTGTCGTCCTTCGGATCGGGCGGCACGTAGGCCGACGAGCCCTTCATCTCGGGCGCGCCGTCCTGGGTCAGGTGACCCTTGAGGCTGGCCTCGCCGTGCGGCATCAGGCTGTCGGCCTGATCGGCGAGTTCCGGCGGCAGCGGCTGATCGACCAGGATGTCGGGCTCGATGCCCTGGGCCTGGATGGAGCGGCCAGACGGCGTGTAGTAGCGCGCCGTGGTCAGGCGCAGCGCGCCATTGCCGCCGAGCGGGATGATGGTCTGCACCGAACCCTTGCCGAAGGAGCGCGTGCCGATGATGGTGGCGCGGCGATGGTCCTGCAGCGCGCCGGAGACGATCTCCGAGGCCGAGGCGGTGCCGCCGTTGATCAGCAGGATCACCGGCTTGCCGTCGGCCAGGTCGCCGGCATGGGCGTTGAAGCGCTGGGTCTCGTCGGGACGGCGGCCGCGGGTCGAGACGACCTCGCCGTGGTTGAGGAAGGCATCGGAGACGGCGACCGACTGGTCGAGCAGACCACCGGGATTGTTGCGCAGGTCGATGATGTAGCCCTCGATCTTGTCCGGGCCGATCTGGGCCTTGAGCTTCTCGATGGCGTTCTTCAGCCCGTCATAGGTCTGCTCGCTGAACGAGGAAATGCGGATATAGGCGACGTTGCCCTCGGCCCGCGAGCGCACCGCCTGAATGGTGATCTCGGCGCGCACGAGCTTGACGTCGAAGGGCTTGGCGACGTCGGGACGCTGGATGGTGAGCGTGATCGGGGTGTCGATCGGCCCGCGCATCCTGTCGACGGCGTCGTTGAGGGAGACGCCCTTCACGCTGTCGCCGTCGATGGCGATGATTTCGTCATTGGCCAGGATGCCGGCCTTGGATGCCGGCGTCTCGTCGATCGGCGAGACCACCTTGATGATCCCGTCCTGCTGGGTGACCTCGATGCCGAGACCGCCGAACTTGCCGGAGGTCTGCACCTGCATGTCCTGGAAGTCTTTCGGGTTCATGTAGCTCGAATGCGGGTCGAGCCCGGCGAGCATGCCGTCGATCGCCGATTCGATCAGCTGATGATCGTCGGGGACCTCGACATAATCGGCACGCACCCGTTCGAATACGTCGCCGAACAGGTTCAGCTCACGGTAGGTGTCCGTGGCGGCTGCGTTGGCCTCGGCGCCCGCGAGGAACTGCGGCTGCATCATGGCAGCCGTAGCCAGCGCGCCGAACAGGGCACCAACGATCAGGAGTGTGGCCTTGCGCATCATCCGCCAACCTTTTCCGAGTTAGACGCGGCCCACCAGGGGGCAGGGTCGATAGACTTATCGTCTTTCCTGAATTCGATATAGAGCACCGGCAGAGCGGCATCGACGTCAACTGCGCCGATACTCGCCACTTTCTGTTCCGCCATCACGGCAACCGGCTCGCCGGCAAGCACGAACTGGCCGAGTTGCACTTCCGTTCGTCCCATGCCCGCCAGCAGCACATGATATCCGTCCCCGGCATTGAGGATCAAGAGTTGCCCATAGCTGCGAAAGGGGCCGGCGTAAACCACCCAGCCGTCGGTGGGGGCGGAAACCAGCCCGCCGGGGCGGGTGACGATGGACATGCCCTGGCTGCGGCCACCGAGCCCGTCGCTATCGCCGAAAGAGCGGATGATCCGGCCGCTGACCGGCATGGGCAGCAGGCCCTTGGCGTCGACAAAAGCCACCGCTGGGGCCAGCCGGTCGATGCTGCCCAGCGATTTTGCCGGCCTGTCGCCGCTCTTCTGGCGGGCCAGCGCGGCGGCCTTCTCGGCCTCGGCCGAGGCCGCGGCGGCCGTCGGTTCCTCGCGCTCCAGCCGGGCGATGAGGTCGCGCAGGCTGGTCGCCTGGTCGGCCAGCGCCGCGGCGCGCTTCTCTTCGTTGGCGAGCGCGTCGGCCGAGGCGGCACGGGCGGCCCGCTTCTGTTCAAGAAGAAGTGAAATGCGCGTGCGGCCCTCGAGCAGCGCCGTGGTGTCGGTGCGCAGGCGGTCGCGCTCGCGCTCCTGCTCCTTGCGCAGGGCGACCAGCGAGGAGAGGTCGGTGGCGACGGCTTCGGCGGCGGCCTGCAGGTCGGGGACGACCGCGCCGAGCAGGATGGCGCTGCGCACGGAGGCCAGCGCATCCTCCGGCCGCACCAGAATGGCCGGCGGCGGGTGGCGGCCGACGCGCTGCAGGGCAGCGAGAACCTCGGCGAGCACCGCGCGCCGCTGGCTCAGCGAGGCGCGCAGCCTGTCCTCCTGGGTCATCAGCGTGGTGAGGCGCCGCTCGGTCCGGTCGCTCGCCGCTTCCAGCTTCTGCACCTGATCGCCGGCATCGAGCAGCGAACGGTTGAGGGTGGCGCGGTCCTTGTCGAGGGCGTCGATTTCCTTGGCGAGCTCGGCACGCCGCTGGGTGGACAGGGTGATGTCGCGGGTGACCGCGTCGAGCTCCGCCTGGCGGGCGTCGCGCTGGCCGCCAGTGCCGCCGGCCGCCGCCGGCTGCGCCGCCGCCGGCCCGCAGGCAAGCACGGTCGCCAGGACGGCAGTGGCAAGGCCCAGTCTCATCGCAGCCGGAAATTCCCTGTCTCGAGGAATAAGCTAGGGGTCATCGCCTAATGCTTTGTCAACCAAAACCGCCGTTTTCAGGGCACGGGCAAGGCCGGACGCGGGCGGTCAATCGCGATGATAGGGATGGCCGGAGAGGATGGTCACCGCCCGGTAGATCTGTTCGGCGAGCATCAGCCGGACCAGTTGATGCGGCCAGGTCATGGCGCCGAGCGCCAGGCGCAGCCTTGCGGTTTCGAGCAAGGCCGGGCCGAGGCCGTCGGCGCCGCCAATGGCGAAGACCAGCGCGGCGACGCCATCGTCCCGCCAGCCGGAAAGCCGGCCGGCAAAGGCGCGGCTGTCGAGATTCTTGCCGCTTTCGTCGAGGGCGACGAGCACGGCGCCCGGCGGCAGGGCGGCAAGAAGGGCGGTGGCTTCCTGGTCCTTGCGCTCGGCGGCGGAGCCGGCGCGGCTTTCGGCGAATTCGCGCACGGAAATCGACAACCCAAGCCTGCGGCCGGCCTTGTCGACGCGGCCGACGTAACGCTCGGCAAGCTCACGCTCCGGACCGGCCTTCATGCGGCCGATCGCGGCGATGGTCATCTGCATCGGGCGCGGGGCGTGCGGCCCCTGCCGGTCAGACCAGGACCGGGGCGGTCGGGTGGTCGGCCAGCCACATCTTCTCGATATTGTAAAAAGTGCGGACGTCTGGTCGGAAAATGTGCACGACGACGTCACCCGCGTCGATCAGAACCCAGTCGCACTGGCGTTCGCCGGAAACGCGGATACCGTTGCCGCCGGCCGCTTTCAGCTCGCCGACCAGCCGCTGAGCGATGGCGCCGACATGGCGCTGCGAGCGGCCGGAGGCGACGACCATCCAGTCGGCGACGGGCGATTTTCCGGTGATGTCGATCGGGATGATGTCCTCAGCCTTTGAATCTTCAAGGCTTTTCCGGACCAGCTTGATGGCGGCCGCCGCTGCGAGTTCACGGCGTTCGGCCGCAAGTCGAGGTGCGCTCACCTCGCTACGAACTGCGCTTGTCAGTGTCGTTTCCCTCTCCTTCAGCGCCACATAAGCAAATCAGGCGCATACCAAAGATAAGCGTCCAACGGTGACGCTTTCAAGACGCAAAGACCGCGCCAGTCGGGCCGCCGCGCAGGGCCGTCGACGAGATGTCGATATGTGGCGATGGCAGAAAAACCCAGGCTGGCGCTGGGGTTGCGGCAAGAAGCGGGGCGTCGGCGGGGCGCCGGCGAAAGCGCGCCAGCGCCTTTGCCGCCGGGGCGGAAAGGGCCCGCAAGGCGTCGCCGGGGCGGTTGAACACGGCAATCGGCAGGGTGGCGGCGATGCGCTGCCAGTCGCGCCAGCGGTGAAAGCCGGCAAGGTTGTCGGCACCCATCATCCAGACCGGGTAGGTGCCGGTGAGGCGTGGCAGCAGGCGGGCCAGCGTCTCGGCCGAATAGGTCGTGCCGAAGGCGGCCTCGATGCCGGTCACCTTGATGCGCGGATGGTCGGCCAGTTTTTCGGCTCCGGCGATGCGCCGGGCGAGGTCGCTGGAGGGTACGTTCGGCTTCAGCGGGTTCTGCGGCGAGACCAGCCACCAGACCTGGTCGAGGCGGAGGCGCTTCAGCGCCTCGAGGCTGACGCGCAGATGCCCGTCGTGGGCGGGATCGAAGGAGCCGCCGAACAGGCCGATGCGCATGCCCGGCCAGAACGGCGGCAGCGAAACGACCGGTGCGGGGGAATTGGCCGCAGCGATCCGGGCCGCGGCGCTGCGGACGCTCAAGGCCTCACCTGACCGGAGCCGCGGACGCGATATTTGAAGCTGGTGAGCTGCTCGACGCCAACCGGCCCGCGGGCATGCATGCGGCCGGTGGCGATGCCGATCTCGGCGCCCATGCCGAATTCGCCGCCATCGGCGAACTGGGTCGAGGCGTTGTGCAGCACGATGGCCGAATCGACCTCGGCCATGAAGCGCTCGGCGGCGGCCTGGTCGTCGGTGACGATGAGGTCGGTGTGGTGCGAGCCGTAGCGCTCGATATGGTCGATGGCCGCGTCGAGGTCGTCGACCACCTTCACCGCGATCACCGCGTCGAGATATTCGCAGGTCCAGTCGGCATCGGTCGCCGGCGTCACGCCGGCAACGGCGGCTTGCGTTGCCGCGTCGCCGTGGATGGCGCAGCCGGCCTTTTGCAGCGCCTCGACCAGCGGCTTCAGATGGGTGGGCGCCACCGCCTTGTCGACCAGCAGCGTCTCGGCGGCACCGCAGATGCTCACCCGGCGCATCTTGGCGTTGACCACCAGTTTCTCGGCCATGGCGAGATCGGCGCCGGCATGGACATAGACGTGAACGATGCCTTCGAGATGGGCGAAGACCGGGACGCGCGCTTCCTTCTGCACGCGGGCGACAAGGCCCTTGCCGCCGCGCGGCACGATGACGTCGAGATTGCCGCCGAGCCCGGCGAGCATCTCGCCGACGGCGGCGCGGTCGCGGGTGGGGACGATCTGGATGGCGTCCGCCGGCAGGCCGGCCGCGCGCAGGCCCGCGACGAGGCAGCGATGGATGGCGGTGGACGAGCGGAAGGAATCCGAGCCGCCGCGCAGGATCGCCGCGTTGCCGGCCTTGAGACAAAGCGCGCCGGCATCGGCGGTGACGTTGGGGCGGCTCTCGAAGATGATGCCAATGACGCCGATCGGCGTGCGCACGCGCTCGATGTGGAGGCCGTTCGGCCGGTCCCATTCGGCGATGACGCTGCCGACCGGGTCGGCGAGGCCGGCGATCTCCTCCAGCCCCTTGGCCATGGCCTCGATGCGCGTGTCGTTGAGCGTCAGCCGGTCGATGAAGGCGGCGTTGCCGCCGTTCTTCTTCATGTCGGCGACGTCTTCGGCGTTCTCGGCCAGGATCGCCGCGGCGTTCTCACGCAGCGCAGCGGCGGCGGCGGCAAGCGCCTTGTTCTTGGCCTCGCTCGAGGCAAGCGCCAGAGCGCGCTGGGCCCGGCGGGCAGCGCGGCCGATCTCCGCCATGGTCTCGGCGACCCCGGCCTCGGCTTTCGGCTTCTCGGCGATTTCCGCGATGCTCATGACACGACACCCGAATTCCCGACGGCATTGTAGCCGGGCGGGGCGTGTTTGGCACGGGGGGCCGGGAGGGCGCAAGCCGGGCGCGGCTCAGGCGCGCGGGGCCGGGCGGTTCAGTTCGTCGTCGAGCGCCGCGGCGAAGGCCTTGGCCCTGCCGTGCCAGCGGGTCGGCGTCGCCGCCGTGAGGTGGAACCGGTTGCGGTAGGCGGCGGCGATGAGGAACAGCGGCACCGGCACCACCGGGACCGTGAGGCACCAGATGTCGCCGATCTGGTGACCGGCGAAGTGCAGCGGCCGCCGCCCGAAGGGCACCAGGGTCAGAAGCCCGTCCCACCGCGTCGCCATCCTGGCGGTGAGCCAGCGGGCCAGCCTTGCGGGCACGACCGACATGACGGTCTGTCCAGCCCGCATGAACCAACGCTGCCGTGCCAGCAGACCGACCGACGCGCTCACCGGCGACCGCCAGGGCGAAGGAGCGCCGTCGGCTGCCGTATCGACCTCGACGGCCGTGACGGCGTTGGCCTGGTTTGTCCGCCGCCCGGTCATGGTGACTGCGGCACAGCGGTGATTGAGGCGACGATCGTCGGCAACCCGTGCAACCGCGCGGGTGATTGCCTGGGTGAGCCGCCGGGTCGGTCGGGCGGTGTCCTTGTCGCTGTCCGTCTGGTCGCCGTGGACTTCGGTGGTGAGAACGGCGACGTCGGGCACGATGACGCGCGGATCGCGCGGCGCGCCCAGGAACGCCTGCAGCGACGGGCGGCGCAGCCGCTTGGCGGCCTCGGCGAAGGCCGCCGGCTGGCGGTCGTGTGCGTGCGCGGCCGAAAGCAGATTCACGAAGCGCACGCCGTCGGCGATGAGGTGGTCGAAATGCACGATGATGCGGCACGGACCGGCGCGCTCACCGTCCGCCGGATTGATCAGGATGGCCTGCCAGGGCGGGATGTCCGGGTCGAGCGTGCCGGTCAGCGTTGCGGTGAGCAGCGTCTCGACGGGGGTGTCACCGGCGTCGATGGCGATGACATGGCGCAGCGGGTCGACGGGCGCCTCGTCGGCGCGATACCACGGGCCGAATGGGTGGAAGACCATCTTGAAGCGTGGCCATGCGTCGACCCAGGCCATGAGCTGAGCCACGGCGGCGGCCGGCGATATGGCTTCGCCGAACTCGAGAAGGGCGATGTTGCGGCTGGGCCCGAGAGCGATAAGGACGCGTTCGACCGGCGTGACGAGGCGCATGGGCTATCGTACCAGCCGGACGGGCAGAGATCGCAAGAATCTCCGGTCCTTTTCCCTGCTCGGTGCCATTCTTCCGGTCCCTAATCCGCGCCGGTTCCCGCTTCCTCCGGCGTCGGCGCCGGCCGCCGCGACCGGCGATAGAGGTACAGGCCGAGCGGCACGAACCACACCAGCAGCGTGGTGACGCCGAGGACGCCGGCGATCGGCCGCTGGAAGAGGGCGAGGACGTTGCCGTCCGACTTGATCATCGAGGTGATGAAGTTCTGCTCCAGCATGGGGCCGAGCACGATGCCGAGGATGGTCGGCGCGATCGGGAAGCTGTTCTCCTCCATCACATAGGCGATGAAGCCGAGCACCAGCATGATCACCACGCCGAAGGCGGTGTTGTTGATGGCGAAGGAGCCAACGATGCAGAACATCATGATGATCGGCATCAGCACGCGCTTGGGCACGCGGAGGATCTGCCGCGACAGGCGGATGGTGATGAAGCCCAGCGGCACCATCAGGATGTTGGCGAGGAAGAAGGCCAGGAACACCGCGTAGACGAGCTGCGGCGAATTGATGAACACGGTCGGCCCCGGGTTCATGCCCTTCATGTAGAGGACGCCGATGACGATGGCGGTGATCGAGTCGCCCGGGATGCCGAACACCATGGCCGGCACCCAGGTGCCGCCCAGCGCCGCGTTGTTGGCCGAACTGGCGTCGACGATGCCCTCGATGTGGCCGGTGCCGAACTTCTCGGGTTCCTTGGAGAATTTCTTGCTCGTCGCGTAGGCGACCCAGGCGGCTATGTCGCCGCCGGCACCGGGCAGGATGCCGATCATCGTGCCGAGGATGCTCGAGCGCACGAAGTTGAGCTTGTACTTGCCGAGCGTTTCACCGATGCCGGCGAACAGGTTGCCGAACCGGCGCTGCGCGATCCGCGGCAGCGGCTTGGTCTCGGTGGCGAAGCGCAGGATTTCGGAGATGGCGAACATGCCGATCATCGCCGGAATGAAGCTGACGCCACCCATCAGCTCGGTGACGCCGAAGGTGTAGCGGGGATAGCCGGCGACAATGCCGAGGCCCACGGTCGCGATGAACAAGCCGAGGAACAGCGAGACGATCCCCTTGACCGGGGCGTTGCTCGAAATGATCACCGCGCAGGTGAGGCCCAGGCAGGCCAGCCAGAAGAACTCGTCGGTCGAGAAATTGAGGGCGAATTCGGCCAGCGCCGGCGCCGACGTGGTCAGCACCGCGGCGCCGACGAGGCCGCCCAGGGCGGAACAGATGAGGCCGGTGCCGAGCGCCCGCTCGGCCTGGCCCTTGCGGGTCAGTGCGAAGGCCTCGTCGACATAGGCGGCCGAGGCCGGGGTTCCCGGAATGCGCAGGAGCGCTCCGGGGATGTCGCCGGCGAAGATGGCCATGGCGGCGCAGGTGGCGATGGCGGCGATGGATGGCACCGGGTCCATGAAGAAGGTGACCGGCACCAGCAGTGCGGTGGCCATGGTCGCCGTCAGCCCGGGAACCGATCCGACGAACAGCCCGAAGGCCGCGGCCAGCAGGATGACCGCCAGGACGTGAAACTGGAAGATCAGCTCAAAGGCCTGGAGGATGTGCTCAAGCACGGCCGGTCACCATTGCAGCGGCTCCAGGATGCCCCAGGGCAGCGGAACCAGCAGCAGCTTGTAGAACACGGCGTGGATGACCAGCGTCGCCGCCAGGCCGATGCCGGCGGCGGTGAACCAACGGCTGCCGAACTGCACCATCAGAACGGTGAGGATCAGAAAGGATACGGGGATGAAACCGACGGTGTCGGTGAACAGGATGTAGACGATGAGGGCCAGGAAGACGAAGACGAAGTTGACGATGTGGCGGGGCATGCGGGCCCATTCGCCGAGTTCAACGAGCGGCACCGTCTTGCGCCTGGCGAGGCCCTGGATCAGCAGGATAACCCCGCAGCCGAAAAGCACCGCGCCGATGATGGTGGGGAAGAAAGCCGGGCCAAATTCCTGGCCCGGCAATGCAGGGAACGTCAGGTCTGCGTAAAGCGCAACCGCGGCCCCAAAAGCCAGGATGATGAACCCCAGCACCGCGTCGTTGAAGCGCATGATGTGGCTCGCGATTGCCGCAGTCTACTTGATGACCCCAGCCTCCTTCATGACCTTGCCCAACGATTCATCGTTCTGCTTCAGGAAGGACGTGAAGTCGTCCGGTCCCATGTAGACCCGGCCGAAACCGCGCTTGTCGAGAACGTCGGTGAAGGCCGGATTCTGGGTCAGCTTCTGGAACGCCGGAACCAGAACGTCGATCACTTCCTTGGGCAGACCCTTGGGGCCGGCAAAGCCGCGCCAGGTGGTCAGCGACCAGTCGATGCCCTGTTCCTTCAGCGTCGGCAGGTCGGGATAGTTGGGGCTGCGCTCGTCGGCCATCAGCGCGATCGCCTTGACCTTGCCGGCGTCGATCATGGATTGGGCCTCGACGCGGCTGCAGGTGACGACGTCGATGCCGCCGGCCACCAGCTCTTTGAGCGATGGCGCAGCGCCTTCCATGGGCACCCACGGGATGTCGCTGGCCTTGAGGCCCGCCGCGGTCAGCATGCCGTCCAGCGCCAGTTGCCAGATGCCGCCCTGGCCGGTGCCGGAGCCCTTGAGCTTGCCGGGATTGGCCTTGGCCGCAGCGATCAGGTCGGGGGCCGTCGCGTAAGGCGCGTCGGCGCGCACCTGCAAGCCCGCCGGGTCCTGATTGTAGAGGCCGATCGGCGTGTAGGAAGACGCGCCGGTCAGGTCGGTCAGGCCCAGCCAATGCAGCATGTTGATTTCGACGGTGATGATGCCAAGCGTGTAGCCGTCGGGCTTGGCCGAGGCGATGGCCGCATGGCCGACGACGCCCTGACCGCCGGTGCGGTTGACGACGTTGACCGGCTGGCCCAGCTCTTCCTGAAGGACGGCCGCGATCGCCCGGCCGGTGGCATCCGTGCCGCCGCCCGCGCTCCACGGGACGATGAGGGTGATCGGGCGGTCGGGATAGGCGGCCGCCGGGGTCGCGAGGACTCCCAGTGCCATGGCGCCGAACGCCAGGGTCTTCAGAATTGTCGATGGACGCATGTCTCTCCCCATTCTTTCTCGGATTTGTCGTTGTCTTCGACGGCGACGGGAAATTTCTGGTTTTCGGGTGCCGGTTCCTCGCCGAGGCCGATGCGCTCGCCGGATCCGGCTTCCGCGAGACTGGTTTCCGGGCGCGCGACCAAACTAATATACTAGAAAATGTAACTAGTATACTAGTTGCTGAGTGGCGCTGTGCGCTTCTGTAGCAGGGGAGAGGGCGCCGCGTCGGTCGGGCGATGCGCCCATGGAAAGACAGGGGCCGCGCTCTTCGTCGTGTGCGGTGGCGGGGGCCACGCCGCGGGGATGCCGTTTGCGAACAGGGTCTGGCCGTTGCCGGGGGAGGCACGTTTCCCCCGGCAACGGCTCGTGGCCGGCTGTTACGCGAAACGCTCGCCGACCATTTCCTCCGACTTGGCCCACAGCGCCCTGGCGCGCTCCGGGTCGAGAGCGTAGGCGCGCACGCCGGTGCGCACCGCCGGATCCGCCGTCAATTCCGCCACATGGCAGTCTTCGCAGTATTTGCCGCCGACGAGATCGGCCGGCGCGACGGCCGCAGCCCAGACCGAGGTGGCGGCGCCCTGGGGAATGGTCTTGTAGGTGAAAAGCGGCTGACCGGGCCTCGGCCTGATCGAGGCGGTCATCGCCTCGGCGATCTCCGGGGTCATGTGCCGACCCAGTTCGGTCTGGATGGCGCCGGGATGGACGGCGGTGGCGCGGATGCCGTTTGCCTTGTGCCGCCGGTCGAATTCGACGGCGAACAGGATGTTGGCGGTCTTGGAGCGGCCATAGCCGATGATCGGGTCATAGGGTGTGCGCTCGAAATTGGGATCGTCGAGGTCGACGTCGGCGAAGCGATGCCCTGCTGACGACAGATTGACCAGCCGCGATCCCGGCTTCATCAGCCCGGCGATGCGGTTGACCAGCACGAAATGGCCGAGATGGTTGGTGCCGAACTGGGTCTCGAAGCCGTCGGCGGTCTCCCCCTTGGGCGGCATCATGACGCCGGCATTGGCGATGACGACGTCGAAGGGCTGGCCGGCGGCGTTGAGCGCGTCGGCTGCGGCGCGGACGCTCTTCAGCGAGGCGAGGTCGAGTTCGATGAGTTCGAAGCCGCCGGTGTTGCCGGCGAGCTCGGTGACCGCTGCGGTGGCGCGGCGGGCCTTGTCGAGATCACGGGCAGCACCGACGACATGGGCGCCGTGGGCAACCAGCGCGCGGGCCGTCTCGATGCCGATGCCGGCCGAGACGCCGGTGACGAGGATGCGCTTGCCGGTGAGGTCGATGCCGTCCAGTACGTCGTCGGTGGTGGATTCGGGGCCGAGTGTCTTGCTCATGGGAATTGTCCTTGTGGATCGCGCGGGGACCGGCATGGCATCGGTCGCCGGAGGGACTATATAGGAGGAAACGGAGGAGGCTCCGCTTCGAGCCCATATACGGAGGGTCCTCCGTTTTACAAGAGGCGTGCCTTGCATAATTCTCAGAAGACCCGTGGCCCGCGTGCCGATGCCCAGCGAAACCGCGCGCGGCTTCTGGCTACCGCCTTGAAATTGTTCACCTCCTCAAAGGGGGAAGTGACGCTGTCGGCGGTCGCGGACGGCGCCGGCGTCGGCATCGGCACGCTCTACCGCCACTTCCCGACTCGGGATGCGCTGGTCGAAGCCATCTACCGCGACGAGGTGGATCGGCTTGCCGAAGCGGCACCGGCGCTGCTCAAGGAGATGCCGGCCGACGAGGCACTGGAGGCGTGGCTCACCCGCTATGCCGGGCTGATCGCGACCAAGCGTGGTCTCATGGAAGTCGTGCGCTCGATCTTCGAGCCGGGGGCGGAGGCACCGGCCTATTCGCGCGAGCGTATGCGGGAAGCCGTCACGCCGCTGCTGTCCGCTGCCGTGCGCGGCGGCAAGGTGCGTGGCGATGTCAAGGCGGAGGACGTGCTGCTGGCGGTGGCGGCGAGTACCTGGGTGTTTGCCGGCGAGGGCGACTGGCAGGAGCGCGTTCGCCCGATCCTGCGCATCATCATGGACGGCCTGCGCTATCAACCGGGCTGAGAATATTCCGCTGGACTTGGACGCGGCGCGGCGCGATGACCGCTGCTTCGTTTCAGGCAGCAATTTCATGACCTCCTTCGCCGGACCTACCGTATCCATCGACGACAAGCAGAACATCCCGGCCGGCATCGGCCTGATGCTGTCCGGCTTCGTGCTGTTTTCGGCCAATGACGCGCTCGCCAAATGGATGACGGGGACGTATGCGCCCGGCCAGATGCTGCTCATGCGCAGCATTGCCTCGGTGCTGGTGATCAGCCCGTTCATCCTGCGCGGCGGCGTCCGCTCGCTGTTCGCGGTCGAGCGGCCGTGGCTGCATGTGCTCCGGGTGGTCTTCGCCACGGCCGAGGTGCTGCTGTTCTACTGGGCGGTGTCCGGCCTGGCGCTCGCCGACACCATCACCTATTACCTCGCCGGCCCGATCTATGTGACCGTGCTGGCGGCGTTCTTCCTCAAGGAGCGGGTGGGCTGGCGCCGCTGGTCGGCGGTGGCCGTCGGCTTTCTCGGCGTCCTTATCGCGCTCAAGCCCTCGTCCGGCGCGTTCAACTACCACACACTCATCGCCTTCGCCGGCAGCATCCTCTACGCCCTCTTTCTCGTCGTTACCCGGCGCTTGCGCGAGACCCCGGACGTGACGCTGGCCGCCTGGCAGATGCTGGGGACGCTGGTTGCCGGTGCGGCGTTGGCGCCCTTCGGCTGGCGGGCGTTCGCCCATAGCCAAGACGTTCCGATGCTTGCCATGCTGGGCGTGACGGCACTGGTGGCGATCGTTGCGGTCAACCGCTCGCTCAGGCTGGCGCCGGCCTCGGTGGTGGTGCCCTATCAGTACACGATGATCGTCTGGGCGGCGCTGTTCGGCTATTTCGTTTTCGGCGAGGTGCCGAGCTGGAACGTGATTGCCGGTGCCGCGATCATCGTGGCGGCGGGGCTCTACATCTTCTTCCGCGAGCAGATCGTGGCCAAGCCGGCGGTGCCGCAGGTCTCGCCCGGTCCGCAATAGTCCTTCAGTCGCCGCTCAGCGCCATGTCGTCGCGATGGATCATCTCGGCGCGGCCGGCATAGCCGAGGATCGCCTCGATCTCGTGGCTGTTGCGCCCGGCGATGCGTTCGGCGTCGCCGGCATCGTAGGCGACCAGCCCGCGGCCGACCTCCTCGCCCTCCAGGTTGACGATGTCGACGGCGTCGCCGCGCTGGAAGCGGCCCTCGACGCGCTTGACGCCGGCCGGCAGCAGGCTCTTGCCGGCGCGCAACGCCTTGACCGCGCCCCTGTCGACGACGAGCGCGCCATGGGTCTCCAGCCGCCCGGAAATCCAGCGCTTGCGCGCCGTCACCGGGCTGCCCTCGGCGAGGAACCAGGTCGCGCGCCCACCGGCCGAAATGGCGCGGATCGGGTGCAGCGCGTGGCCGCTGGCGATGACCATGGTGGTGCCGCCGGCATGCGCGATCTTGCCGGCGTCGAGCTTGGTCTTCATGCCGCCGCGGGCGTTCTCGGAGGCCGCCGTCCCGGCCATCGCCTCGATCTTGGGCGTGATGCGCTCGACCGTCTCGACCAGCTCGGCCTGCGGGTCGCGCGCCGGCGAGGCGGTGTAGAGACCGTCGACGTCGGAGAGCAGGATGAGCAGGTCGGCGCTGGTCATGGTGGCGACGCGGGCGGCGAGCCGGTCGTTGTCGCCGTAGCGGATCTCGTTGGTGGCGACCGTGTCGTTCTCGTTGATCACCGGCACGGCGCGGAGCTTGAGCAGGGTGGCGATGGTGGAGCGGGCGTTGAGGTAGCGCCGGCGCTCCTCGGTGTCGCCCAGGGTCAGCAGGATCTGGCCGGCGGTGATGCCGACATGGCCGAGCGTCTCGGCCCAGGCGCGGGCGAGCGTGATCTGGCCGACGGCGGCCGCCGCCTGGCTCTCCTCCAGCTTGAGCGGTCCCGGCGGCAGGCCGAGCACACCGCGGCCGAGCGCGATGGCGCCGGAGGAAACGACCAGCAGCTCGCGCCCGCCATTGACCAGGTGGCCGATGTCGGCGGCGAGCGATTCCAGCCAGTCGGTGCGCAGCCGGTTGCCGCCGTCGCCGACGAGCAGGGAGGAGCCGATCTTGACGACGATACGGCGATAGGCTTCCGGGGTGCGGGCGGTCATCGGGGCTACTGCGAAACGGGCTCGAGGGGCACTGACGGCGCCCTTATACAGCGACAATCGGCGGGGCGGCTATGGCCGCCAGGGCGCGGCGGGCTCGGCCGGCACGGTGTCGGCCGGTGCTCCGGCGGCGGCGATCTCGCCGGAAAGCGCCCTCAGAACCGTGTCGACGCCGGCGCCGGTGACCGCCGAGACGGTGAGCGGCTTGCTGCCGGCGGCGCGCGCCAGCGCCCGCGTGAGCTTGCCGACCTCGTCTTGCGGCACGGCATCGACCTTGGAGAGCGCCACCACTTCCGGCTTCTCGTCGAGGCCGCCGCCATAGGCGGCCAGCTCCTCGCGCACGGTATGATAGTCGGCGACCGGGTCCTCAGTCGTTCCGTCGACCAGATGGAGCAGAACGGAGCAGCGCTCGACATGGCCGAGGAAGCGGTCGCCGAGGCCGGCGCCCTCATGGGCGCCTTCGATCAGGCCGGGGATGTCGGCGAGCACGAATTCGCGTCCGTCGATGGCAACGACGCCCAGCGCCGGATTGAGCGTGGTGAAGGGATAGTCGGCGACCTTGGGCCTGGCCGCCGAGACCGTCGCCAGGAAGGTCGACTTGCCGGCATTGGGCAGGCCGACCAGACCGGCATCGGCGATCAGTTTCAGGCGCAGCCACAGCCAGTGCTCCACCCCCTCCTGGCCGGGATTGGCGCGGCGCGGCGCGCGGTTGGTCGACGACTTGAAATGAGTATTGCCGAAGCCGCCATTGCCACCGCGGGCGATGAGCACGCGCTTGCCCGGCCGGTCGAGGTCGGCGATCAGCGTCTCATTGTCCTCGTCGCGGATCTCGGTGCCGACCGGCAGCTTGAGAACCACGTCGGCGCCCTTGCCGCCGGCCATGTTGCGGCCCTTGCCGGGGGTGCCGGCGGTGGCCTTGAAGTGCTGCTGGTAGCGGTAGTCGATGAGCGTGTTGAGGTTTTCGACCGCTTCGGCCCAGACGTCGCCGCCCTTGCCGCCGTCGCCGCCGTCGGGCCCGCCGAACTCGATGAACTTCTCGCGGCGGAAATGGACGCTGCCATTGCCGCCATTGCCGGAGCGCACATAGATCTTGGCCTGGTCGAGGAACTTCATCGGGCTGCCTGATAGCGGCGGCGGGTCAACACCGTGTCAATATTCGCGGCCGTCCGCCGGCTGGCAAGGGAGTGGCGCTCGGAACGCCCGATGGCGGCGAAGCCGAGCTTGTGCTGGACCCGCCGGGACCCGCGGTTCTCGGCGAAAAAAGCCGAGCGGACCAAGCGCAGGCCGAGCGCCTCGAAGCCATAAGCGAGGATCGCTCCGGCCGCCTCGGTGGCGAAGCCGCGGCCCCAGAACGGACGCGCCAGCCAGTAGCCGAGTTCGCTCAGGCCGGGCATGTCCTCGATGGACACGATCCCGATCGGCCGGCCGAGGCGGCCGTGGACGATGGCGAGAATCAGGTTGCGGCCCTCGCGGGCGCTCTGCGCCGCATGGGCGATGAAGTCGTCGGCGTGGGCGCGGCGATAGGGGTAGGGCACGCGCACCAGCATGCGCGATACGGCCAGGTCGCCGACGCCGGCGACGATGTCGTCGGCGTCCGTCGCGCGTGGCGGCCGCAGGGTCAGCCGGTCGGTGACGATCACCGGGTCAAGCCGCAGTTTCACGATCCGTCCTTTCATGCCCTCGCCGCGGCGCACCCCAGGCCTTGAGGCTCGCCCAGTTGCGCCGGTCGAGGACGAAGCGTTCCACCGGGAAGGCACCGAACGCGGTCGGCGAGCGCACCATGCCGGTGCCGCGGAACTGGAAGCCGCACTTCTCGATCACCCGGCGGGCGCGGGCATTGGTGACCCGGTTGGCGCACCACAGCGCGTTGACATGGCCTTCGGCGAAGGCGCGGTCGATCAGCGCCTGGGCGGCCTCGGTGCCGTAGCCCATGCCCCACCACCGGGTGCCGATCCACAGACCGGCCTCGACGGTGGCCGGTTGCTCCCGGGTCGGGCCATAACCGGCGCAGCCGACGACCGTGCCGTCGCTGCGCTCGGTGACGGCGAAGGCGCCGCCGCCGGCCAGCGCAATCGCGTCGCAGAGATTCTCCGCCACGGCCTGATCGGCCGAAAGCGCCGACATCTGAGGCATGTCGGCCGGCGTGCATGGCCTCAGCAGGAGGCGAGGGGTGACGATCGCCGCCCGGTGCCCGTCCTCGTTCTCGTCGCCCATGGTGTCCTCCGTCCCGGAACAACAAAAAGGGAGATGGTGCCCCATCTCCCCTGTCTGCTGTTCCGTGCCGGGTCGATGAGACGCCGGCAAAGATCGGAGCCGGCTATTCCGCGGCCGCCATCATCGGGACGACCGAAACGTAGGTGCGGCCGGCGGCTTTGGTCCGGAACGACACGGTGCCGTCGATGGTGGCGAAAATCGTGTGGTCCTTGCCCAGGCCGACGCCGGCACCGGGATGCCACTTGGTGCCGCGCTGACGCACGATGATGTTGCCGGCGAGTACCGTCTCGCCGCCGAACCGCTTCACGCCCAGGCGCTTGCCGGCCGAATCGCGGCCGTTGCGCGACGAGCCACCTGCCTTTTTGTGAGCCATGGCGGGGTCTCCTATTCCTTGTCCGTGGCCGGCTTGGCGGCCTTTGCCGGCGTCTTGCGCGCCGGCTTCTCGGCGGCCGCTTCGCCGGTCTCGGCCGGCGCTGCCGCCTTGGCGCGCGGCGCGCGCTTGGGCTTGGCGACCGGTGCCGTTTCGGCGGCAGCGGGCGCGGCCTCGGCGGCGGGCGCGGTCTCCGTCTTGGCTTCGGCGGCGGGCTTCGTCGCGGCTGCCTTCTTGGCCGGGCCCTTGCCGTCGGCGAGAATCTCGGTGATGCGCACCAGGGTCACTTCCTGGCGGTGACCGTGGCTGCGCCGGGAGTTCTGCCGGCGGCGCTTCTTGAAGACGAGGATCCTGGCGGTGCGCTGCTGGCGGACGATCTCGCCGGCAACGGTGGCGCCGGAGATCGTCGGGCTGCCGACGGCAATCCCGTCGTCGCCGCCGACCATCAGCACGTCGCCGAAGGCAATGGCATCGCCCGCGGCGCCCGGCAGCTTCTCGACCTCGACGAGATCGGCCGGCGCGACCCGGTATTGCTTCCCGCCGGTCCTGATAACTGCGAACATGATCTTTTCCAGCCTGCCGGTCCGACCGCCCAAGATCGGGGTGAACCAGCGGAATTTCGAGAAAACCAAACGGCGCGGCAAAACGGCCGCGCCAATCGGCCGGCACTATAGGGATGGGCGGTTGGCTGTCAAGGAAAAGCCGGCGGCAAACCGGGGCTTTCTCCGCGTCACCGGCGCACGCCCGCGGGGCTTGCGCTCGGCAGCCCGCGCGGCTAGAGACGCCCCCGCGGGAGAGGTGCCGGAGTGGTCGAACGGGACGGTCTCGAAAACCGTTGTACGGGTAACCGTACCGTGGGTTCGAATCCCACCCTCTCCGCCATTATCTGACCTCGCGCTGTCGCCCTTCGGGCCTCGCTCCGGTCGGGCCTCGCATAAGCTCGGGCGCCTGTTCGGCTTGCGAACCCTTCGGGTTCGAGCTTTCTCCCGTACCCTCCGCCATTTTTGCGCTCACGGCAGTTTCGCTTCGCTCAACGCCTCCGCGGGGGGCGGCCTGACCGGCCGGGCGCCGTTTGGCGCCTTGGCGGAGGTTCCCTCCACCATTTTTGCGCTCGCGGCAGTTTCGCTTCGCTCAACGCCTCCGCGGGGGGCGGCCTGACCGGCCGGGCGCCTGGGCGTCGGGTTCGAGGTCCTTCAATGGTCCGCGTTCGTTTCGTGCCGCCAGGCTGCGGCATAGGCAGCCAGGTCGATGGCAAGCGGGGCGACCGCCGGCGCATCCTTCGGCTGCAATGCGGTGTCCGGCCCCCCGACCAGCAGCGCGGCGCCGTCGACCGTGCCGGTGGCGTCCGGCTCGGCCACGATCGGGCGCGGGATACGCTGCGCCAATGCGGCGAGGAACAGCCGGTTTCGCGCAAACGGGCCCTCGACGATGACCGGCCCGCCGGCGCCGGCGAGCGACAGGCAGGTCTCGGTGACAAGCGCGCAATAGAGGCTGGCGGCGGCGGTGCGTTCGTCCGGCGACAGGGTGGCGGGGTCCACCGTCCAGCGCCCCGTGTCCTTGCCGTAGGGTCCGGTGCCGGGGGCGAAGGTCGGCAGCACCATGACCGTGTCGGCGATGACGCGCGCGATATCCCGTTCGCTGGGCTCGGCGTCGCCGCCCTCGGTGAGGATGGCGTATTCACGCCCCGCCATGAAGCGCGTCGAGGGCACGGCATGGCCGAAGGCATCGACATTGGCCAGGCAGTCGCGCGCCGGATCGAGATGCTCGATGCTGCCGCCGGGCGCCAGCAGGATCATCCAGGTGCCGGTCGAGAGCACCGCGAAGGGCGCCTTGCGCGTCAACAGATGCGGCAGAAGACTGGCGTTGCTGTCGTGGATGCCGGCGACGACGCGGCAGGTCGCGGCAATGCCGGTGCGCTTGGCGAGGTCCGGCGCGATCGGGCCGACCGTGTCCCATGCCTTGACCATGGGCGGAAACAGACGGTCCCAGCCTTCGCGGACCGCAAACTGTGAGAAGGTCCCGCTCTGCGGTGCCCACAGATCGGTATGGCAGCCGATCGTGGTCACCTCGGAGACCTTGCGGCCGGTCAGCCGCCACACCCAGTATTGCGGATAGGGCAGGATGGCCTCGGTGCGCGCGAATTCTTCCGGGAAGGTGCGGCTCAGCCAGAAGAGCTGGCGGCCGAGATTGAGCCCGTTGGGCAGGTCGGGCGAGAGCGTCTCGGAAAAAGCGCCGCAGACCGCGCGATAGGCGTCGTGGACCTCTTCCGGGCCGTCGAATTCGTAGTCGATGATCGGCAGCGACAGGCCATCGGCCGTGGTCAGCGCCGCGCAGGCGCCGTGGGTGGTGACCGAGATCGTGGTGACCGCGTTGTCGCGGGCGATGACGGCGAGGCCGTCGACCAGCCACCCCCACAGGGCGTCGGTGTCGAAATGCGGGTAGGGACCGTCCCGGCGCACCGTATTGGCCGTGGTGCGGACGCCCAACACCGCACGGGTGGCGGGATCGACCAGCACCAGCTTTGCGTTCGTTTTGCCGATGTCGACGACGACAATGATGTCAGGCTTGCTCATTGCATGTGGAAGACGGTTACCAGCGGAATCGACACCGGTTCGTTGTTCGGTCCGATTTCCATGATGTCGGACATGTGGGTCCACCAGCGCTGCATGACCGCGTGGTTGGGCAGATCGTCCATGCGGTGATCGTCGGTACGCCACAGCACGGCGAAGAGCGTGCTGGTGTCGCGGTCGAGATGGATGGAATAGTCGGAGACGCCGGCCTCCTTGAGGAGGGCGACCAGCTCGGGCCAGATCTCGTCGTGGCGGCGCTTGTATTCAGCCTCCATGCCGGGATTGAGCTTCATCTTGAATGCATATTTTTCCATCACGCTTTTCCCCAGTGCCGGGCAATCTTGCCGGCGACGATTGGCAGGGCGATCGCCCCGATGAGCAGCGAGCCGATGAAGATCGACTGGACAATGCCCGGGACGTTGAGCAGGCCGAAGCCGAAGGTGACGAGCCCCATGACGAAGGCGGCGATGAAGACGCCGGGGATCGTACCCGAGCCGCCGAGAATATTGACGCCGCCCAGCACCACCATGGTGATGATCTCGAGTTCCCAGCCCATGGCGATGGTGGGGCGCGTCGAGCCGATGCGCGAGGTCAGCAGGATCGCGGCGATGCCGCTCATGGCGCCGGTCAGCACGAAGAGCAGGAAGCGGATGCGGACCACGCGCACGCCGGAAAACAGCGCTGCCACCGGATTGTTGCCGATGGCGTAGATGCGCCGGCCGAAGGTGGTGAAATGGAGCACGACACCGAAGACGACGGCGAACAGCAGGAACAGGACGAACTCGAAGGAGATCACCCACGCGACATAGCCCTGACCGAAATAGGCGAAGTCGGCCGGATAATGGCGATAGGCCTGGTCGCCGAGCACCACATAGGCGATGCCGCGGAAGAGGCTCATCGTGCCGATGGTGACGACGATCGAGGGAATGCGGAAGAAGGTGACGACGAAGCCGTTGAAAGCGCCGGAAGCAATGCCGACAACAATGCCGACGACGATGAGAGCCGGCGAGCCGGCCCCTGCGGAAGCCGCCGCCCCCATGGCAACCGAAGACAGTGCGATGATCGAGGCGACCGACAGGTCGATCTCGCCGGCGATGATCAACAGCGCCATGGCGAAGCCGATGATCGCCTTCTCGGTGAAATTGAAGGTGGCGTCGGAGAGGTTGTAGGGATTGAGGAAATAGGGCGAGGCGTTCGCGTTGAAGATGAAGATCGCAGCCGCGACCGCGAACAGGATTACCTCCCACTGCTTCCACCAGCGGAACCGGCCGGCGAGACGATCCGGAATGCCATGCGACGGCGACGCCATCGTCTGCTCACTCATTGTGCAGCCGCCTCCTTGAGGATCAGACGACCGGTCTGGCGCTCGCGCCCGGAATTGATGATGACGGCGCCGAGGATGGCGGCGCCCGAGATGGCCAGCTGCCAGAACGGCGAAACGTGGATCACCGGCAGCGCGTCGCTGACGACGCCGAAGAAGAGCGCGCCGAGGACGGCGCCGGGCACAGTACCGACGCCGCCTGCGATTGAGATGCCGCCGATGACGCAGGAGGCGATGACCTGGAGCTCGAAGCCGCCGGCAATATCGACATAGGCGATGGTGAAGCGCGAGGCCCACAGATAGCCGGAGAAGCCGGCGATGGTGCCGGAAATGCAAAAAGCGATGAACTGCGTCATGCCGACATTGATGCCGGTGTAGACGGCGGCGGTCGGATTGCCGCCGACGGCGAAGAAGGCGCGGCCGATGCGGGTGACACGCATGCCGAACAGGAACACGATCACCAGAATGACCGCGAACCACGACATCAACGGCAGCCCGAGGATCTCGGTGCGCGGGGTGGCGATGAACGCCGCGCTCATCTGACGTCCGACGATCGACGTGCCGCCAGAGGCGATGAAGGCGAGGCCACGGTAGATCGACAGCGTGCCGAGGGTGACGACGATCGGAGGAATGCCGACCAGCCATACCATGGCGCCGTTGAAGGCGCCGAGGCCGAGGCCGAGGCCGGCGGCGAGCAGCATGAGGAGGGGAATCGGAACTTCCGGATGCGCCGCATTGACCAGCGCGACGAGGACGCCGGTGAGGGCGATGTTGGCGCCGACAGACAGATCGATGCACTTGGTCAGGATGACGGTCATCTGGCCGAGGGCCACCATGATCAGAATGGACGTGTCGTTGAACAGGCCGACAAGGCTCTGCGGCCTGACGAAGGCCGGGGTGATGAAGCCGATGCCGACAATCATCACCACGACGATGAAGGCGAGCAGGACGTCGCGGCTGATGCGCATGTCAGGCAGCCTCCGCCGCGACATTGCCGGTCGCCGCCGCAACCAGCTTCTCGGCCGTCAGTCCGGCCCGATCGAAACGGGACACGATGCGGCCCTGCCGCATGACCACGACGCGGTCGCTCATGCCGAGAATCTCCGGCAGTTCCGATGACACCATGACGATGGCGACGCCCTGTGCCGTCAGGTCGCGCATGATGGCGTGGACGGCAGCCTTTGAGCCGACGTCGATTCCCTTGGTGGGCTCGTCGAGGATAATGACCCGCGGCTGCGTGGCGAGCCACTTGCCGATCACCACCTTCTGCTGATTGCCGCCAGACAGCGTGCCGACCTCCTGGCTGAGGCTGGAAGCGCGCAGATCGAGGCTGGTGGCGTATTCACGCGCCAGATCGAACTCGCGGGCGAGATCAAGGAAGCCCTTGTGCGACAGGCGCATCAGCGAGGGCAGGGTGACGTTCTCGAAAACCGGGAGAGCGAGGACCACGCCCTGGCGCTGGCGTTCCTCCGGCACATAGACGATGCCTCTGGCGATCGCCTCGGCCGGCGACCGGATGACGGCAATCTCGTCGTCGATGCGCAGCGCTCCCTTCGACGGCTGGGTGATGCCGAAGAGTGCCTGCATCACTTCGCTGCGTCCCGCGCCGACCAGGCCATAGAAGCCGAGGATCTCGCCGCGGCGAAGCTGGAACTCGATATCGGCGAACTCGGTCGGGTGGCAATATCCGGAGACCGTCAGCACGGTCTCGCCAATCTCCGAGGCGCGCTTGGGGAAGATCGTGTCGACGGTGCGCCCGACCATCAGCGAAATGAGGTTGGCGGGGGTCGCCTCGGCGACGAGTCCTTCGCCGACCGAACGGCCGTCGCGGAGCACCGTGTAGCGGTCGGCGATCTGGAAGATCTCCTCGAACTTGTGGCTGATGAAGAGGACTGCCTTGTCCTCGCGCTTGAGCTTGGCGACGATCCGGTAAAGCTCCTCGACTTCCTTGTAGGACAGCGAAGCGGTCGGCTCGTCCATGATGACGATCTTGGCGTCGACCGACAGCGCCCGGGCGATGGCGACCAGGTGCTTGCGGGCGATGGCCAGTTCGCGCAGCGGTGCGTCGGGATCGAGATCGACCTCGAGCTCCTCGAGAATCGCGCGCGTGCGCGCCCGCATGGCCTTCCAGTCGAGCAGGCCGAGGCGTCCGGTGATCGGGTGACCGAGAAAGATGTTCTCGGTGACGGTCAGTTCGTCGAAGAGCACCGTCTCCTGATGGGTGGCGGTGATGCCGCGGTGAAAGGCGGTTTCGGCATTCGGAATGTCGACGTTGACGCCGTCGAGCAGGATGCGGCCGTCGTCAGGCGCATAGACGCCGGTGAGGATCTTGACCAGCGTCGACTTGCCGGCGCCGTTCTCACCGATGAGCGCCGTCACCTGGCCGGCAAAGAGCTTGAGATTGATCCCTGCGAGCGCCTGGACGCCCGGGAAAGCCTTGGAAATCGCCAGCGTTTCAAGAACGGGGTTGGGCGGCGTCTCAGTCATGCGGGAAATTTTCCGAACCGGCACAGGATGGACCGACGCCGAGGGCTTGTCGACAGGGGGCCGCCGGACAGTGCCGCCGGCCCCCATGCGCGCAATGGCGGGAGGCAACCGCCTCCCGCCCGCTCGGGAGGAACCCTCAGTAGACCTTCGCGAACTCGTCGATGTTCTTGGCGTCGAACACGAAGGGCGGTGCCATGGCGCCAGTCAGGTCGTCGTCGAGCTTGACCTTGCCCAGCCGGCCCATCGACAGCTCACCGCCGGCCGTGGCCTTCTCCTTGCCGGTGGCGAGGTTGTAGGCGATGGTCGTCGCGGCATAGCCGAGGTCGATCGGGTTCCACAGGGCAAACTCAGGCGCGGCACCCGACTTGACGTGGTTGATCATCTCGGACGGCAGGCCGAGGCCGGTGACGAGCACCTTGCCGACGAGCTTGTTGTCCTCGACATACTGCGCCGCGGCGGCGATGCCCACCGTGGTCGGCGCAATGATCACCTTGAGGTCCGGATCGCTGTCGATCAGGCCCTTGGCCTCGGCGTAGCTCTTGTCCTGCTTGTCGTCGCCGTAGACGACCTTGGTCAGGTTGGCGTTCGGATACATGCCGACGTCCGCCTTCATGACGTCGATCCACGCGTTCTGGTTGGTCGCCGTCGAGGTCGCCGACAGGATGGCGACATTGCCCTTCTGGCCATTGAGCAGGTCGTCGGCCATCTTGAGGCACTGGTCGCCGATCAGCTTGGTGCCGGAGGCGAGCAGGTTCATGTTGCGGCCGGCCTTGGACACGCCGGAGTCGAACGAGACGACCGTGATGCCGCGGTCCATCGCCTTCTTCAGCACCGGCACCAGCGCGTCGGCATCGTTGGCCGAGATCGCGATGGCGTTGACGCCCTGGGCGATCAGCGAGTTGACGATGTCGATCTGGCCTTCAGGCGTCGCCTGGGTCGGGCCCGTATAGATCACCTCGACATTGCCCAGTTCCTTGGCGGCCTCCTGGGCGCCCTTGTTGGCGGCATCGAAGAAGCCGTTGCCGAGGTTCTTGACGAGCAGGGCGATTTTCACGTCCGCGGCCGAAGCCGGGTTGACGGCGAAGGCGAGCGCCATCGCGGTGCCGATCGCCAAGGTCTTCAGAAGCTTCATTTGCTTTCCTCCCACTGGTTCATTTGCATTGCCTCAGATGGATCGGCGCTCCTTATGCCGCCGATGACGACGTCTTGTCCTCGCCGGCCTCTCGCTCGGCGACGATGAGACGGATTCCTGCCTGTTCGACGATCCTGGCGTCCCGGGCGGAAACGCCGTCGTCGGTGATTATGATGTGAACCCGCTCGAGCGGACACAAGATCAGGCTCGAACGGATGGCGAACTTGGACGAATCGACCAGAAGGACCAACTCCTCGGCCTGGTTGATGAGTTTCTGTTCGGCCTGGATGATCAGCGGATCGCCCTCCATCACGCCGATCGGGCTGATGCCGCGTGCGCTCATGAACATGCGCCGCGCGAAGAAGTTGCGCGTGACGTCGTTCTCGAAGGGGCTGAGGATGATGTCCTGCTCGCGATAGATGGCGCCGCCCGGCACCGTAATGGTGTTCTTGGAGTTGCGCAGCAGGTGCTCGGTGATCGGGAACGAATTGGTCAGGATTTGCATCCGCCGGCGGGCGAGGTGGTGGACCATCTGAAAGGTGGTGGTGCCGCCGTTGATGATGATCGAATCGCCGTCCTCGCAGAGCGCGACCGCAGCGCGCGCGATGGCGCGCTTCTTGTCGATATTCACCGTCTCATTGACCGAGAACGGACGCCCGGCAATGCCGCGCATCGCGGGCGGGTTGAGTGCCTCGGCGCCGCCGCGCACGCGCAGGAGCTGCCCGGTAACATGCAGCGCGCCGATATCGCGCCGGATCGTCGCCTCCGATGCGCCGGTCAGTGCGACCAGCTCGGACACCGTGACGACCGGCTTCTCGGCAACCTCGCCCAGGATGATGCGATGGCGCTCGATTTCGTGCATCTGTCCTCCCGGGCCGACATCACCAATGTTCCCGCAGCGAGTCAATCAAAATCCGTCAAAACCAATAGTATTGCGCGGCACATACCCGGATTTTGCGGTGCACTATGCACATTTGTGAGCAGTTTTGATTGATTTTAAAAAGTCGTCTGCGACCATGCGCCGGCCCCGCGGCCAAGGGAGCCATGTCAGCAAGCAGCATGACCGTGCCAACCGATGACCCCCTTCTCGTCATCCGTCGGGTCGAATGTCCTGTCGCCGCAATGACAGCGCCAGCGTCGCCGCCCGCCGTTCGAATCTTCTCGGCGCGGCGCGTGGCGCGAACGGCAGGCCGTCGCCCGCGGACGAACTGGAGGCACATGGTCGCAAGCGCAGCCTGTTTAGGCGCAGCGTGCTTCCCGAGGACGTTGCCGATGCGATATGATTGCTCGCCTCGGACCTGTCGGCAAAATCGACCGGTACCATCATCAGTATCGACGGCGGCAACGCGGTGCGCTTCACACAATAAGAATACGGGGAACCCCATGAGCAAGGGCCTGATCGACCACGACCTGATCGAAAAACAGAACAAGCGCCTGTCAGCGGGACTGGAGGCGGACTATGCGGCGCTCGGCGCCCAGCTTTCCCGGCGCGCCATCGACATCGACAAGATTGCCAGCCAGGTGGCGGCGTTCAGTGTGGCGGTGCCGTCCTGGGGCGTGGGCACCGGCGGCACGCGCTTCGCGCGTTTCCCCGGCCCCGGCGAACCGCGCGACATCTTCGACAAGCTCGACGATTGCGCCGTCATCAACCAGCTGGGACAGGCGACACCGACCGTCTCGCTGCACATCCCCTGGGACAAGGTGAAGGATATCAAGGGGTTGAAGCAGAAGGCCAGCGGGCTGGGCCTCGGCTTCGACGCCATGAATTCCAACACGTTCCAGGATTCGCCGGGCCAGAAGAAGAGCTACAAGTTCGGCAGCCTGAGCCACACCGACAAGACGGTGCGCGAGCAGGCGATCGCCCACAACATCGAGTGCATCGAGATCGGCGAAAAGCTGGGCTCGTCGGCGCTGACGGTGTGGATCGGCGATGGCTCCAACTTCCCCGGCCAGAGCGACTTCACCGGGAGCTTCGAGCGCTATATCGATTCGATGAAGGCGGTCTACAAGGCGCTTCCGGCCGGCTGGCGCATCTTCATCGAGCACAAGATCTACGAGCCCGCCTTCTATTCGACCGTCATCCAGGACTGGGGGTCGAGCTATCTGGCGGCGAGCGAGCTGGGCCCGAAGGCGTTCTGCCTGGTCGATCTCGGCCACCATGCGCCGACCATCAACATCGAGATGATCGTTGCCCGGTTGATCCAGTTCAGGAAGCTCGCCGGCTTCCATTTCAACGATTCGAAATATGGCGACGACGACCTCGATACGGCGTCGATCAATCCCTATCAGCTCTTCCTGGTCTTCAACGAGCTGGTCGGCGCGTCGGCGCGCAAGGCCAAGGGCTTCGACCCGGCCTACATGCTGGACCAGTCGCATAACGTCACTGACCCGATCGAAAGCCTGATCACCAGCTCCGTCGAGGTCGTGCGCGCCTATGCCCAGGCGCTCATTGTCGACCGCGCGGCGCTCGCGGCCCATCAGGAGGCCAACGACACCCTGATGGCCAACCAGGCGCTGAAGGCGGCCTACACCACCGACGTCGCGCCGATCCTGGCGAAGGTGCGCGCCGACAAGGGCGGCGCCATCGATCCGATCGCGGTCTACCGCGCGGCGAAATATCGCAAGAAAGTCGCGGCCGAGCGTCCGGCTGTCATCGGCGCCGGCGGCGGCATCGTCTGAGAGCTGGATCGGGCGCTTGCTGATTTCGCGAGGAATACCGAACGTCGGCGCGGCGTGATACGGCGTCGCCCGTGGTAAGGTCCGTGGCAACAAGGCAGCAAAACGACTGGGGCGGTTCCAAAATGGCGGAAGGCGACGTTTCTTTCCTGTTCGATCTCGACGGCACGCTGGTCGACAGCGTCTACGAGCACGTTCTGGCGTGGCACGACGCGTTGAGTGCGGAGGGCATCGAGCTCTCGATCTGGCGCATCCATCGCCGCATCGGCATGTCCGGCGGGCTGTTCACCGACATGCTGTTGCGCGAGACCGGCCTGACCATGGAACCGGAGCGCATCGACCGGCTGAGGCGGCTCCATGCCGAGGCGTACAGGCAGCGGGCGCCGCGCGTGCGGCCCCTGCCGGGAGCTCTGGAGCTGCTTGCCTATCTGACGGAGGCCGGAATTCCCTGGGCCATCGCCACCAGCGGCCGCATGGAAACCGCCGGCCGGGTGCTGGAAGGCATGGGGATCGACGTCGCCAAGACGGCCGTCATCACGCGGGACATGGTCAAGCATGCCAAGCCCGATCCGGACCTGTTCCTGGCGGCCGCGCGCGCCATCGGCCAGCCGATCGCCCAGGCCTGCGTGGTCGGCGACAGCGTGTGGGACATGCTGGCCGCACGGCGCGCCGGGGCGCTGGGCGTCGGTCTGTTGTCGGGCGGCTACGGTGACGACGAGCTGGTGCGGGCCAGCGCCTATCGCGTCTATGAAGACCCCGCCGACCTGCTCAAGCACATCGACGAGGTGGGCGGGCGCCGATAGGCCGCGCGCCCCAGGCACTGCCGCCTATGACGGCCGCGCCAGGTCGATTCCGTTTTCCTTGAGAAGCCTGTCGACGTCGACGACGTCGCCGCTGGCGATGGATCGATTGGCGGCGATGCCGGTGAGGATCGACCAGGCGCCCATGACCTCGCTTGCGGCACGGCCGTATTTGTCGGGCGGCACGTTGGCCTTGTCGAAGAGATGGCCGAGCATGACGCGATCGCCGCCGCCATGCGCGCCCTCGCCGCGCCACACCTCGACCGGCTGCGGGCCACTGCCGGCAAGGTGCAGTTCGGTGGCGATGGATTCGCTGCCGCCGGGCGTCCGCTTGCCGCCGAAGATGCCGTGCACCTCGACATGGCGGTGGGTGAGTTCGCCCTTGGTGCCGTGGAACTTGATCTCCAGCCCCTCCCACGGGCGAATAGGCGACGAGCGTATAGTTCATGGTGGCGCCACTGGCGTAGGCCACCTGCACCTGCATGGTGTCTTCGATGGTGATGTCGTCGGCGAAGACGCAGCGGTCGCGGAAGTAGCCGTCATGGCTTTCGCCGTCGAGATAGAGCTGCTTCAGCCCCTCGTGCTCGGCGAGATCGAGCCGGTAGTCGCAGCGCGACGCCGCCGGGCAGGTGTGGCAGCGCTCGCCGCGGTCGGTCAGGCCGAACGAATTGGCCATCTCCGGGCGATAGAAGGCGCGCTTGCCGAAGGCGTGAACCGTCTTCGGCGTCGAGCCGATCCACCAGTTGACCAGATCGAAATGGTGGGTCGCCTTGTGGACCAGCAGTCCGCCGGACCTGTCCTTGTAGCGATGCCAGCGGCGGAAATAGTCGGCGCCGTGGACGCGGTCGAGATACCAGCGGAAATCGACGGCGGTGATCTCGCCGATGGCGCCGGACATGAGGATGTCCTTCACCTGGGTGCGATGCGGCGCATAGCGGTAGTTGAAGCTGACGGTGATCGACTTGCCGGTCTTCTTCTTGGCTTCGAGCACATTGCGCAGCTTCCCGATGTCGATGGTCATCGGCTTCTCGGTGATGACGTCGCAGCCGAGCGCCAGCGCGCGGGCGATGTAGCGGTCGTGCATGTAGTCCGGCACGGTGACCACCACCACGTCCGGGCGCTCGACCTCCAGCATGCGGTCGAAATCGTCGGCGGCATAGGCGGCGACCGGCTTGCCGGTGATCTGCCGGGTCTGGCCGGCCGAAAGCGCCAGGCGGTGCGGGTTGGAATCGCACAAGGCCACCAGTTCGTTGGTGTCGGCGAAGGTGGAGATGACGGCGTCGCGAAACATCAGGTGACGCGAGCCGGTTCCAACAATGGCGTATTTCACGGGGGTTAAGCTCCGCTCCGCACCGGGGACTAGGCGGCGCTGCCGGCAGACGCCGATGCCTGGTGGTGGACGACCTGCTCATGAGCGTCGAACAGATGATAGGCGCTGTCGGCGAAATTCAGGCCGATGCGCTCGCCGGCGCGGACCAGCGCCTGGCCCTGGATCTCGACGGTGATCGATTGTCCGCCGGCCAGGTTGACATAGACGAAGGTCTCGCCGCCGAGATGCTCGGCGATCTGCACCTCGCCGGAAAGCATGGCGTCGTCGGAGGCGGCAACGGAGATGTTTTCGGGCCTGATACCGAGCGTGATCGCTTCTCCGGTGGCGGGTGCCTTGCCTGCGACGGCCGTCGACAGGGTGAGGCCGCCGTCGAGGCGCACGTCGATCCTGCCGTCAGCACCGGCGGCAACGGCGCCGCGCAGGAAATTCATGCGCGGGCTGCCGATGAAGCCGGCGACGAACAGGTTCTCCGGTTGGTTGTAGAGTTCGAGCGGCGTGCCGATCTGTTCGACCACGCCGGCGCGCAGGACGACGATGCGGTCGGCGAGCGTCATCGCCTCGACCTGGTCGTGGGTGACGAAGATCATGGTCGTACCGAGGCGGCGGTGCAGCTTGTTGATCTCGACGCGCATCTGCATGCGCAGCTCGGCGTCGAGGTTCGACAGCGGTTCGTCGAACAGGAAGATCTTGGGTTCGCGCACGATGGCGCGGCCGATGGCGACGCGCTGGCGCTGGCCGCCGGAGAGCTGGCCGGGCTTGCGGTCGAGCAGATCGCCGATCTGCAGTATCTCGGCGGCCTCGGCGACGCGCTGGACGATCTCGGCCTTGGGCGCGTGCATGGTCTCCAGCCCGAAGGACAGGTTCTTGCGCACCGACATGTGCGGGTAGAGGGCGTAGGACTGGAAGACCATGGCGAGGCCGCGCTTGACCGCCGGCACCTCGTTGACCACCTCGCCGTCGATGACCACGTCGCCCTGAGTGACGCTTTCGAGGCCGGCAATCATCCTGAGGAGGGTGGACTTGCCGCAGCCGGACGGGCCGACGAAGACGATGAACTCGCCGGAATCGATCTTCAGATCGATGCCGTGGATCACCTCGACCGCGCCGAAGCGCTTGACCACCCGCTGCAATTCAAGACCGGCCATCAGCTCTCCCTTTGCGCCATGGTCGGCAGCCACCCGCCGTAGAACGGATGGTCGCGGCCGATCGGCAGCTTGACGTCGCTGCCGCTGTGGACGGAATAGTAGGCGGCCGTCAGCAACTCGATGGACGGCCGCGCATCGGCAATCGACACCGGCATCGGCCCGCCCTCGGTCAGGGCCTTGTGGAGAGCGAGAAACTGGCCGGTGTTGCGCTCGGGCAGGAATTCGACCGCCTTGACCGCCGCGTCGATCGTCTCTTGCCGGTCGCCGTCGGCCGCGATGAAAGTCCACGGCGCGGTGCCGGCATTGTAGGGGCTGTGATTGCTCTCCACCGTCAGCCCCTCGAAATAGAGCCGCAGCCGCGATATCTCGGTCTCGGCGCCCAGCGTCACCGACAGGGTCGCGAGCGTGCCGTCGGCGAGTTCCAGCGACAGCGCGGCGCAGTCTTCCGTCTCGATCGGGTTCACCCGCGTGTTCATGCGGGCGAAGACCGCCCTGGCCGGACCGAGCAGGTAGGTCAGCATGTCGTGGTTGTGGATGGCATGGGTGGTGAGCGTGCCGCCGAGTTCGCTCGCCCAGCGTCCGCGCCAGGGATTGTCGTAATAGGCCGCGCCGCGCCGCCAATGGGTCTCGACCGTCGCGGCGTAGGCCTTGCCGACCAGCCCCAGCGCGCGCAAATGCAGGAACTGGCGGATGCCGTTGGCAAAGCGGTACTGGAAGATCGGCGAAACCCGCTTGCCGGCCTTCGCTTCCACGGCGGCCAGTGCGTCGGCCTCGGCCAGCGAGGCGGCGAACGGCTTTTCGACGACCACATGGTGGCCGGCTTCCAGGGCCTGTCTGGCTTGCTCGAAATGAAGGTTGGAAGGCGTGGTGATATCGACGATGTCGAGATCGCGGCCGAGCAGGTCCTCGAACGACGTCGTGGTGTCGGCGATCGCGTGCTCCGTGGCGACCGCCTCCGCCTTGGCGGCGTCGACGTCGCAGAAGGCGGCGACCTCGTAGAGATCGGGCAGCTCCCGATAGGCCGTGATATGGGCGGTGCCGATGCCGCCGCCGACGACGCCGACCTTGAGACGCTTGCTCATCGTGCGGCCTCCGGGCGGTTGCCGCCGATGCGGGTGGCGTTGGCCTGCGCGATCAGCGTCAGCTCGGTGGCGTAGAAGCAGTGTTCCTGCGGCATGGCCGTCTCGGTGCGGTTGTTGACGTCGTCGCGCAATTCCTCGCCATAACGGATCTTCGTCGTCGAGCAGTCGATGTGGCGGACGCCGTCGCCATTGACGAGAAACAGGTGGTCCTCGCCCGGCCGGCCGCCGAGATCGACATATTTGCGCAGTTCGATGGTGCCCTCGGTGCCGACCAGGAACAGGCGGCCGTCGCCCCAGGTGGGCAGCGTGTCGGGCGTGAACCAGTCGACGCGGATATAGCCGGCGGCATGGTCGGAGGTCAGCACCATCTGGCCGAAATCTTCCAGTTCGGGCGTGTCGGGATTGTCGAAATTGGCGATCTGGCTCGATACCACTTCGGCCTTGGTGCTGCCGGTGAAGAACAGGAACTGCTCGACCTGGTGCGAGCCGATGTCGCACAAGATGCCGCCATAGAGGGCCTTCCGGTAGAACCAGTCGGGCCGCGGATAATTGCCGAGGCGGTGTGGCCCAAGACCGACGGTCGAGACGACGCGGCCGATGGCGCCGGCCTTGACCAGATCGCCGGCGGCGACGGTCGCCTTCTGGGTGTAGTGCTCGGAGTAGCAGATCGAGAAGATGCGGCCGGTCTCGGCCTGGGCCCGGCGCAGTTCGGCGAGCTGGTCGAGCGAGGTGGCGCCCGGCTTGTCGAGCATCACGTCCTTGCCGGCGCGCATGGCGCGCACGGCCATCGGTGCGCGCTCGGCGAGGATGCCGGCGCCGACGACCAGCTTGACCTCCGCGTCATCGAGGATGGCGCGCTCGTCGGAGACGCGGGCGGCGCCCGGAAACGCCTTGGAGAAATCGGCGGCGAGATCGTCCTCGGGCGCGTAGAACGCCTTGAGGCGGCAGCCGGCCGCCTGCATGACCTCGACCTGACCGTAGATGTGACCGTGATTGATGCCGATGACGGAGAACGCGAAACCGGGAGATGCAGTCATGTTGAAGGGACCTTGAAACAAGTGGGAATCATGCTTTCAGCGCACCCAGCGTGATGCCGCGGATGATCATGCGCTGGAAGGCGAGGAAGACGACGAAGAGCGGGATGAGCGACAGCGTCGACATGGCGAAGAGCTGGCCGAAACGCGATTCGCCGGTGGCGTCGACGAAGGAGCGCAGCGCCAGCGGCACCGTGTAATCGCGCATGTCGTTCAGATAGATGAGCGGGCCGAGGAAGTCGTCATAGGCAAAGATGAAGGAAAAGATGGCGGCGGTGGCCAGCACCGGCGTCGACAGGGGCAGCATGATGCGCCAGTAGATGCGCCACGGCCCGCAGCCGTCCATGATCGCCGCCTCGTCGATCTCGCGCGGCAGGCCGCGGAAGAACTGCACCATCAGGAAGATGAAGAAGGCATCGACGGCGAGGAACTTGGGCACGATCAAGGGCAGGAAGGTGTTCACCCAGCCGAGGTGCAGAAAGAGGATGTACTGCGGCACCAGGGTGACGTGATAGGGCAGCATCAGCGTGCCCAGCATCAGGGCGAACCAGAGGCGCTTCAGGCGGAATTCGAGGCGGGCGAAGGCATAGGCGGTGATCGAGCAGGCGAGCACGTTGCCGATGACGCTGAAGCCGGCAATGATCAACGAATTCTTGAAGAAGGTGGTGAAGCTGACGCCGAGCGCGGTCCAGCCATCGACGAAGTTGGTGAAGATCCAATGTGTCGGGATGAGGGTGACGTTGGAGAAGATCTCGTCTTCGGGCTTGAACGAGCTGGAGAGCATCCACGCCAGCGGGTAGAGCATGACGATCGCCGCCAGCCCCATCAGCAGGTAGTGCAGGAAGCTCGCCAGCCGACTCTTGGCCGCGCCGCGGGTGATGGATGGGTCGCGTGCCATCAGCGTCCCTCGTCCTGATAGTAGACCCAGCGGCGCGAGGTCAGGAAGGCGACCGCGGTGAAGATGGCGATGATGAGCAGCAGCAGCCAGGCCAAGGCGGAGGCGTAGCCCATGCGGAAATAGGCGAAGGCCTGCTGGTAGAGATAGAGCGTGTAGAACAGCGTCGAGTTAATCGGCCCGCCGGTGCCGCTGGAGATGATGAAGGCCGGGGTGAACGCCTTGAAGGCGTCGATCGACTGCAGGATCAGGTTGAAGAAGATCACCGGCGTGAGCAGCGGCAGCGTGATCTTGAAGAACTGGCGGAACGGACCGGCGCCGTCCATGGCGGCGGCCTCGTAGAGGTCGGTCGGGATCTGGCGGAGGCCGGCAAGGAAGATGATCATCGGCGAGCCGAACTGCCACAGCGCCAGGGCGACCAGCGTCCACAACGCGTAGCTCGGGTGGGTGATCCACGACGGCCCGGAGAGCCCGAACAGGGCGAGGCCGTGGTTGACCAGCCCCTGGTCGCCGAAGATCTGCCGCCAGAGCACGGCGATGGCGACCGAGGCGCCGAGCAGCGAGGGCAGGTAGAAGACCGCGCGGAAGAAGGCGACGCCGCGGATGCCGCGGTCGAGCAGCATGGCCAGCGCCAGCGCCAGCACCAGCCGGCCGGGGACCGACCACAGCACGTAGTGGAAGGTCACGCCGACGGCGTCGCGGAGTTGGTCGTCCTCGAAGAAGGCGTAGTGGTAGTTCTCGAACCCGGACCAGACGGGCGGCTCGAGCAGGGAATAGTTGGTGAAGGAAAGCACCAGCGAGGCGATGGTCGGACCCAGCGTCAGGCCGAAGAAACCGACCAGCCACGGCGTCAGGAAGAGGTAGCCGGGGCCGTTGCGCTTGATGGCCCGCGACACGCGCGCAGCAAGGCTCCGCGGTGCCGGGCGGCGGGCCTCAGCGCGATCAGCGACGGTCGATGCCACCATGGCCCCACCTCTGGCGGCCGGCGCGCCACGCGCGCCGACCTTTTCTTGCAGATCAAGCGGACGCTAGCTGCGCTTCAGGATATCGACAGCCTTGCCGACGAAATCCTTGGCGGCATCGGCGACGCTGATTTGGCCGAACGACACCGCCTGCCAGGCCGGAATGATCTTCACGTCCACTTCGCCGGCACCCTTGGGCGGAGCCGGGGGCAGCGGGCCGACATGGGTGGTCACGAGCTTCAGGTAAGTCAGGATCTGCTGCTCGGTCGGCGACAGGCTGGGGGCGATGTGTTCGATCACCTTCGAATCGCTCGACACGCCGCGCTCGATCTGCAGGATGTCGGCCGCTCCGAGGTCGGTGATGACGAAGTTGATGAACTTCGCCGCCTCATGCGGAACGCTGCTTTTCGCCCGCTGCGACATGAACATGGACGGCTTCAGGTACTGGCCAGGCTTGAGGTCCGCCTGGTTGGGCACCATGGTCAGGTCTTCCTTGTCCTTGCTCAGCTTTTGGTGGGCGACGAGCTGGTTGGAGTTGGTGAAATCGAAGACCGCCCGGCCGGTCGCGATCATGGTGGTCTCGAGCGGGCCGTTCTTGTCCTGCGCCTGGACATCGGGCGGCGGGGTCAGGCCGTCCTTCTGCATCTCCATCCAGTAATTCCAGTAATCGCCGAGGTCGGTGGCGTCGAAGCCGAGCTGCCCGTCCTCGGTGTAGAGGTCCTTGCCGCGCTGGCGCAGGAAGCACTGCAGGATCGGCTCCTGCATGCCCATGTTGGAGCTGAAATAGACGCCGTCGGCCAGCTTGCCCTTGGCGTCCATGCCCATCTTGCGGAAGTCGTCCCAGGTCCACTTGCTGGTGTCGGGCACGGTGAGGCCCGCGGCGCTCGCCTTGTCCATCGAGTAGATGAGGCAGATCGAGTTAGCGCCCATGGAGATGCCGTACAGCTTGCCGTCGACCTTGCCGGCATCGAGAACGTTCTTGTCGAAGTTCTCCATGTGCAGGTCGGTGCCGAGATACGGCGTCAGGTCTTCAAGCTGCCCGCGGCGCGCCCACTCGAAGATGTAGCGGTAGTCCATCTGGATCACGTCGGGCAGGTTGCCGCCGGCCGCCTGGGTGGCGAGCTTGGTCCAGTAGTCGTTCCAGCCGTAGGTCTCGGGGTCGACCGTGACGCCGGGATTGTTCTTCATGTACAGATCGACGACAGCGCGCGTGCGCTTGTCGCGGTCGGGGTTGCCCCACCAGATGTAGCGCAGGCGCGTGTCGGCCAACGCGAAACCGGTTGTCGCAGCGAGCAGTGCGAGCGAAGCGCCGGAGGCCATCAGCCCGCCGAACGTCCGCCGCGTGATGCGGTTGGTCATGTGTCTTCCTCCCAAGAGCCGGTTTTGTCGATTGCGCCTGATCGCCCTCCCAAGCCACCGACTTCGAAAAAGTAACCCGCTGGTTAGCATGTCGGCAAGGCTTCAAATTGTGCGGTTCAGCGATGTTGGGTTTGCTCACGAATTCGGCATGAAGGCTGACCTTGCGGCCGGCCGACAGCGAAGCGACCGCGGGGGCAATTGACAGTGCGCTTGCGGCAATAGTAACCGTTCTGTTACTTATCCGGCAACGATACAAGCCCGTTGGGGCAAGGGGAGGTGCGCATGGCCAGCCGTCGGCTCGGTGTCATCATGCATGGCGTCACCGGGCGCATGGGAACCAATCAGCATCTGATCCGCTCGATCCTGGCGATCCGCGCCGACGGCGGCGTGGTGCTTGCCAATGGCGACCGGGTCGTGCCGGATCCGATCCTGGTGGGGCGCAACGCCGACAAGGTCGAAGCGCTGGCGCGCGCCCATGGCATAGAGCGTTGGACCACCGATCTCGACGCGGCGCTCGCCAATCAGGACGACGCCGTCTTCTTCGACGCCGGAACCACGCAGATGCGCCCCGGCCTGCTGGAACGCGCCATCGCCGCCGGCAAGCACGTCTATTGCGAGAAGCCGACGGCGACCAGCTTTGCCGAGGCGGCCAGGGTCGCCGGTCTTGCCGGGAAGAGCGGCGTCAAGAACGGCGTCGTCATGGACAAGCTGTTCCTGCCCGGCCTGTTGAAACTGGCCATGCTCAGACAGGCCGGCTTCTTCGGACGCATGCTCGCCGTCAGAAGCGAGTTCGGCTACTGGGTGTTCGAAGGCGACCTGCAGCCCATCCAGCGGCCGTCGTGGAACTACCGGGCCGAGGACGGCGGCGGCATCGTCCTCGACATGATGTGCCACTGGCGCTACGTGCTCGACCATGTGTTCGCGCCGGTGAAGAGCGTCTCGTGCCTGTCGATGACGCATATCCCGGAGCGCTGGGATGAGGCCGGCAAGCCCTACAAGGCGACGGCCGATGACGCGGCCTTCGCCACCTTCCAGCTCGAGGGCGGTGTGATCGCCACCATCAATTCGTCCTGGGTGACGCGCGTCTATCGCGACGATCTGGTGGTTTTCCAGGTCGACGGCACCCACGGCTCGGCCATGGCCGGCCTGCATTCCTGCAAGGTCCAGCCGCGCGTGGCGACGCCGCGGCCGGTGTGGAATCCGGACGAGAAGCGCGCCCACGATTTCCGCGCCGACTGGCAGGAAATCCCCGAAACCCAGCCCTATCCCAATGGCTTCCGCAGCCAGTGGGAGATGTTCATCCGCCACGTCGCCGAGGATGCGCCGTTTCCCTACACGCTCGGCGAAGGCGCCAAGGGGCTGGAGCTGGTCGAGGCGGCGCAGAGAAGCGCGCGCGAACGGCGCTGGATCGACCTCGACGGCGCGGGCTCGTAAGGAACAAGCCAATGCGCGACCTCTCCGCCGACCGCGATCTCAAACACTTCTCGCTCAACACCGGCACGGTCCGTGCCCAGGGCGATTTCCTCGCCATCCTGGAGGCGGCCAGGCGCCACGGCATTTCGCAGGTCTCGCCCTGGCGCGAGCAGATCGCCGCCGTCGGCCTTGAGCGCTCCGTCAAGGCGGTGCGCGACGGCGGCTTCACGCTGTCGGGCTATTGCCGCGGCGGGCTTTTCCCGACCGATGCGGCGCACAAGCAGGCGGTGCGCGACGACAATCGCCGGGCCGTCGACGAGGCGCTGGCGCTCGGCGCGCCCTGTCTGGTGATCGTTGCCGGTGGCCTGCCGCAATATACGCGGGAAGGGTCGGTGCCGTCGAAGGACATCGCCGCGGCGCGGGCCGCGATCCGCGACGGTCTGGCGGAGCTGCTCGACTATGCGGAAGATGCCGGCATGCCGCTGGCGCTCGAGCCGCTGCATCCGATGATGGCGGCCGAGCGTTGTGCCGTGAACACGCTCAAACAGGCGCTCGACCTCTGCGACGAACTCGATCCTGGCCGCTCGCGCGGCCTCGGCGTCACCGTCGACGTCTATCATGTGTGGTGGGATTACGAGGTGCATGAGCAGATCCGGCGCATCGGGCGCGACCGGCTGCTCGCCTTCCATGTCTGCGACTGGCTGGTTCCGACCGTCGACCGGCTGATGGGCCGCGGCATGATGGGCGACGGCGTCATCGAGATCGCCAGGCTGCGCGAGAGCGTCGAATCGGTGCGCGACGACCTGCCCTGCGAGGTCGAGGTGCTGTCCACCGCCTGGGGCGAGCGGCCGATGGACGAGGTCCTGTCGATCGCGATCGAGCGTTACCGCACGGCCTGCTGAGACGTCTCGTCCGCGACCGGGCGAAGATAGGCCATGATGACGTCGACGATGTGCTCGCCGCGGCGCGCCAGCTCCGCCGGCTTGGCAAGGTCGCGGCGGAAGATGGCGGACAGCGTCCATCGGTTGGCGAGATAGAAGAAGCCAAGCGCCGCGATGCTGATATAGAGCTCGACCGGGTCGATGCCGGGGCGGAACTTGCCCGCCTTCACTCCCTCATGCAGCGTGTCGCGGAGCAGCGCAATCATCGGCGAGTGCAATGCGATGATGCGTTTCGAGGCCCGGATGTGCTTGCCGCGCATCAGGTTCTCGGTGTTGAGCAGGCTGAGAAATTCCGGGTGCTTGAGGAAGTAGGTCCAGGTGAAGGACGTCAGGTGGCGCATGGCCTCTTCCGGGTCGCGATCGGCCAGTCTGAGGTCTGCCTCGGCCGAGCGGATGCCGGAATAGGCGCTTTCGAGGGCGGCCTTGTAGAGCGCCGCCTTGTCCCCGAAATAATGGTAGAGCATGCGCTTGTTGATGCAGGCCCGGGCGGCGATGTCGTCGACGCGTGCGCCGCCAAAACCCTTTTCGGCGAAAATCTCGGTCGCGGCCGAAAGGATCGCGGCCTTGGTTCGCACCGGGTTGCGCGTGCCGGCTGAACTTTTCTTCCTGACCCTCGTCGGCTGGGCCCGAGATCGCTGCTCTGTTCCTTTCACCGCCCCGCCCAAATACGTCGCCAATGCTGGCTGCTGAAGACGACACGACACCTGCAACAAGTCAACTGCATGCCCGGCGGCCGGCCGACGGTCGGGCGCAGTCGTGCCGGCCGATGCGCTGTCAAGCCGAATCGGCCGGGCGGGGTTACCGCCGGGCGGAGCCGCCCTCGCTGCGCAGCAGGGCGAAGAGCCAATAGCCGAGCCCGAGAGCCACGACTCCGGTTCCGACAATGCCGAGGAGATCGAACGCCATGCCGGAAGCGGCAGCCAGGTTGCCGGAGAAGGCAAAGCCCGCGCCGACATAGATCGCGACCCAGACGGCCTCACCAAGGGCGCCCCAGATGGTGAAGCGCAGCCAGGGCAGTCCGGCGGCGCCGGCCGCCAGATTCACATACGGCCCGAGCGCGGAAACCAGCCAGCGCGACAGGAACACGGCGGTGCCGCCGCGCCTCGCCAGCGCGGCCGTCGCCCTGGCGATCGGTTCGGCGCGCGATCCAAGCCGGTCGATCAGGCGGGCGCCGCCCCAGTGGCCGGCAAAGTAGCCGGCCTGGTCGCCGATCAACGCGCCGGCAAGGGCGGCGCCGGTGGTTCCCGAGATCGACAGGTCGCCGGAAGCGACGAAGCCGCCGCCGGCGATCATCAGGATCGACGCGGGAACCGGCAAAGCCAGGCACGAACTGAACGTTCCGACCGCCAGAAGGAATATGCCGTATTGCGGGACGAGTCCGAGAAGCCAGTCGGTCACGGCGGCCTGCGTGTCTGCTTGTCGGCCTGGAGCCTGGCGATGGCGGCTTCGACGGCGGCGATGATCTCGCTGACGGGCACGCCGCGCTCACGGGCGATCTCGCCAAGCGTCAGCGGATGGCCGGCGGGCGGCGGCAGGCCCGAAGCGGTCTCGAGTTCGCGGGTGTCGAGATGCCAGCTATGGGCGATGTAGCCGACCGTCATCCATTCGGCGACGGGCTGGTTCTGATGGGTCGACCAATAGGCCACGCGGGTGGCGAAGCGGCCGGCGAAGAACAGCGCGAGCAGCGTGAAGAGGACGAACGCCGAGACGAGAAGCGGATGACGGCGGAAGGCTGATCTCAATGGCTCGGTCCCGTTCTCCCCTGCCGGGTTCTTCGCCTGTCTATAGCGGGGGCGGCCGTTCTGCACGCAAATCATGGCGCCGCGTGCCCGGCTCATCGACGTGCTCGGCGGGCTGGCGCGCGATGCGGTGATCACCGGGCTCAACGAAAATGCTGAGCCGTGCAATTATCGCTTGACTACGGCGACAGCGCGCCCAGATTAGAAAGAGGCGAGCACATCGCGCTCGTCGGCCAACGTCAGACAGGAGGATGCCAAAGCATGTCTCCGCCGGGCTGCCACCGGCCCCGCTAGACGGGGCCAGAAATCCGACAATCACATCGCTGACATGCGGACGCCGAGCGTCCGATTGATCGGTTGTAAACCGACAAAGCCTCGCATGAGGAACGACCCCGCCTGACACACCCCGTGCGGCGGGGTCTGTTTGTGTGTGGTATGTCGTTCGCCTGTGTGCTGCCTGCCTGGGTGCAGGTCCCACCGCAGCCACATTCGGCAGGCGCTGTACCGGCGCCGGTCTCAGCCAAGATCGAAGAGAGACGAGAGTCATGAAGCTTGCCGACCAGATTAGCGTCGTCACCGGGGCGGGCCGCGGCATCGGCCGTGAGATCGCCCTGACACATGCGCGCGAAGGCGCCCATGTGGCATTGCTGGCGCGCACGGCGACGGAGATCGAGACGGCGGTCGCCGAGATCGCCGCGGCCGGCGGCACGGCGCGCGCATATGTCGTCGACATCACCGACCTCGCCGCCGTCGAGAAGACCTTCGCGGCGATCGAGAAGGACCTCGGCCCGATCGACGTGCTGACCAACAATGCCGCTGCCTTCGGGGCGATCGGGCCGATCTGGGACGTCGATCCGGCCGTCTGGTGGCGCGACGTGGAAACCAATGTCCGCGGCACCTTCAATTGCTGCCGGGCGGCGCTGAAGGGAATGCGCGAGCGCGGGCGGGGCCGCATTATCAACCTCACCGGCGGCGGCACATTCTCGTCCTTCCCGCATGGCTCCGGCTATGCCACCAGCAAGTCGGGCACGCTGCGCTTCACCGAAAGCGTCAACGATACGCTCGCCGGCAGCGGCGTCCTCATGTTCGCCATGGATCCCGGCCTCGTGCGTACGGCCATGACCGAGTACCAGCTGAAGAGCGCGGCGGGTCAGAAATACTTGCCCGACATCGGCGGCCTGTTCGACAGGGGCATCAACGTGCCGCCGACGATGGCCGCCAATTTGAGCGTCGAGATTGCGAGCGGGCGATTCGACAAGCTTGCCGGGCGCATGTTCATGGCGGCGCGCGGCGACATTGAACTCAGCGAAGCCGAGGTGGACAGGATCGTGGAGAACGACCTGCGCAGCCTCCGTGTCAACGGCATGCCGGCGGAATAGCCGCGCCGGACACAACGGTTCACCCGGGCAAAGCCGCCGCGGGCGGCCTTTCTATCTGTGGGTGTGCTGCAATTCCCGGTGCATCACGCACCCGGATGCGTTGACCCGCCGCTCCCCAGCGCGCAACGTCCTCAAAGGGGCGAACGAGCTTCCTCCGGCCGTGTGACTGGCGCCACTCTTGCTTCTCTTTCGGGCTCTGCCCGTTGGGGGCGATGTGCGGGCGCTGCCAATGTGCAGAAAAACGGCGGCCGTGCCTTTTTGGAGGGATAAATGCGCAATCTTCAAGCAGCGACTGAAATTGGCGATCGCAAGCGGGTCATCAGGCGGGCGTTTCTGGGTCTCGCGGCGGTCGGCGTCATGGCGATCGCCGGACTGGTGTCCCAGACCGCTCTGGCCGCAGACAAGATGAAGGTCGCCGCGATCTTCTCCACGCCGATCGAGGAGCCGTGGGTCAACCAGATCCACGAGGCGCTGCTCAAGGCCAAGGAGGAGATGGGCGTCGAGTACAAATGGGCGGAGAGCGTTCCGTCGGCGGACTATGCCCGCGTGCTGCGCGAATTCGCGCGCGACGGCTACACGATGATCACCGGCGATGCCTTCGCCGCCGAGGACATCACCCGCCGGGTGGCCAAGGAGTTCCCCAAGGTCGCCTTCGTGTTCGGTTCCGGTCAGGGACCGGCCGATCCCAACTTCTCCGTCTACGACAACTGGATCCACGAGCCGGCCTATCTGTCCGGCATGATCGCCGGCATGATGACCAAGTCCAACGTCATCGGCTCGGTGGCGGCGATGGACATTCCCGAGGTCGACCGTCTGGTCAACGCCTATTGCGCGGGCGCCAAGGACGCCAACAAGGACGTCAAGTGCAAGGTGACCTTCATCGGCTCGTTCTTCGATCCGCCCAAGGCCAAGGAAGCGGCGCTGGCGCAGATCGCGGCCGGCGTCGATGCCATCTATGCCGAGCGTTTCGGCGTGGTCGAGGCGGCGAAGGAGAAGGGTGTCATCGCCTTCTCCAACATGTCCGATCAGTCGTCGCTGGCCCCCGATACGGTGGTCACCGGGCCGGTATGGGACATGTGGCCGACCATCCAGGTGGCGATCAAGCAGGTCGAGGCCGGCGTCTATACGGCGCAGGACTACGGCACCTTCTCCACCATGGCCAAGGGCGGCGCCTCGCTGGCGCCCTTCCATGCGTGGAAGGACAAGCTGCCGGCCGACGTCATGAAGGCGGTCATGGACAAGCAGCAGGCGATCCTCGACGGCGATTTCCGCGTGCCGGTCAACGAGGCGACGCCGGTCTCCGAATAGTCCGGTGCTAACCGGGGAGGCGGCCTGAAGCCGCCTTCCCGCCGCGTGTCCCGCGACATTTTCGGAGACGAGGAATGAACCCGCCGCCGCTGGTCAGCATGCGCGGCATCTCGAAGAGTTTCGGTCCTGTGCAGGCCTGCGCGGCGGTCGATCTCACCGTGCATGCCGGCGACATCCTCGGGCTTCTCGGCGAGAACGGCGCCGGCAAGACCACGCTGATGAACATCCTCTTCGGCACCTACGCGGCCGACGAGGGCGCCATCGAAGTCGACGGCAAGCCGGCGTCGATCCGCAGCTCGCACGATGCGCTCAACCTCGGCATCGGCATGGTGCATCAGCACTTCCATCTGGTGCCGCGCCACACGGTTCTGGAAAACCTGCTGGTCGGCCGGGCGGGACCCGACGGGCGGCTGAGCCGGCGCGTGGTGGTCGAGCGGCTGGCGGCCATCGGCCGCGACTTTCACATCCATCTCGATCCCGACCGGCTGGTGAGCGATCTTTCCATCGGCGAACAGCAGCGCGTCGAGATCGCCAAATCGCTGGTGCGCGGCGCCCACATCCTGGTTCTCGACGAGCCGACGGCGACGCTGACGCCGCAGGAGACCGAGGGCCTGTTCGCGGCGCTTCGCGCCATGACGGCGCGCGGCATGGGCGTCATCTTCATCTCGCACAAGCTCGCCGAGGTGATCGAGATTACCAACCGCATCACCGTCATGCGTCAGGGGCGCGTGGTGGCCGAGCGCGACAATGAGGCGGGCCTGTCGAAGGGCGAGCTGGCGCGGCTGATGTGCGGGCGCGAGCTGAGCCCGCCCGAGCGCCCGCCGCAGGAGGCCGGTGCGCCGCTCCTCAAGCTCGCCAATGTCTCGGCACCGGGCCTCAGGCACGTGTCGCTGACGCTCTCGGCCGGCGAGATCGTCGGCATCGCCGGCGTCTCCGGCAACGGCCAGCGGGCGCTCGCCGATGTGATCGCCGGGGTGCTGGCGCCGACAGGCGGCGCCATCGAGCTCCACGGCGAGGTGGTGACCGGCCTGACGCCGCGTTATGTGCAGGCGCGCGGCATCGGCCGTGTGCCCGAGGACCGGCTCACCATCGGCATGATCGGCGCCCTGCCGTTGTCGGAGAGCATGGCGTTGCCCTGGGTCGGCGGACCGCCCTTCTCCAAGCGCGGCATCCTCGACCGCAAGGCGATCCGCAAGTTCGCGACCGACCAGATCGACCGCTTCGATATCCGCACCTCCGGCCCCGAAGCGCGCACCGGCACGCTGTCCGGCGGCAACCTGCAAAAGGCGCTGCTGGCGCGCGAGATCGCCCACGGGCCGAAGATCCTGCTCGCCGCCCAGCCGACGCGCGGCATCGATGTCGGCGCCACCGAGTTCATCCACGGCCAGTTCCTCGACCTGCGCAGCAAGGGCGGCGGCCGTGCTGCTGATCAGCGAGGACCTCGAGGAGCTGTTCCAGCTCTCCGACCGCATCGCGGTCATGTATGGCGGGCGCATCGTCGCCAACGTGCCGGTGGAGGAGGCGACGGTGGAGCGCATCGGCCTGTTCATGGCCGGCGTGGAGCAGGCGGCGTGATGCGCTTCAGGCTCGAACGCCGGCACGAGACGCCGCTGCACGTCCAGATCCTGCTGCCGCTCGCCGCCGTCGTTGTGGCGCTCGCCCTGTGCAGCGTGCTGGTGTGGCTGGCAGGCGCCAGCATCCCGGAGGCCTACGCCCAGCTCCTGCTGTCCAATTTCGAATCGACCTACGACATCCAGGACATGCTGGTGAAGGCGGCGCCGCTGCTCTTCACCGGACTGGCGGTGGCGGTCGCCTTCCAGGCCAAGTTCTGGAACATCGGCGCCGAGGGCCAGTTGATGGCCGGTGCCATCGCCGCCTGCTGGATCGGCGAGCGCGCCTGGCTGCCGGCCTTCAGCCTGGTGCCGCTGATGGTTCTCGGCGCGGCGATCTTCGGCGCGCTGTGGGCGCTGCTGCCGGCGCTGCTCAAGGTCAGGCTCAAGGTCGACGACGTGGTGTCGACGCTGCTCCTCAACTTCATCATGCTCTACGGCACCACGGCGCTGCTCGAAGGGCCGTGGCGCGATCCGAAGAGCGGCTATCCCAATGCGCCGAGCATCCGCCCGGCGGCGGAGTTTCCCATCGTCTATGGCGACACCGTCCATCTCGGCATCCTGCTCGCGGCCATCGCCGCCGTCGTCGTCTGGTGGATGCTGACGCGCACGACGCTGGGCTTCCGCATCCGTGCCGTCGGCCACAATGCCGCCGCCGCCAACTATGCCGGCATCCCGGTCGGCCGCGTCATCATCGCCGCGGCGCTCATCTCCGGTGCGCTGGCCGGCCTTGCCGGCGCCGGCGAGGTGGGCGGCGTGCGCTATCAGGTCACCGCCGACCTCACCTCCGGCTACGGCTATGCCGGCATCGTCATCGCCACCCTGGCCGAGCTCAATCCGCTCGGCGCGGTGCCCGCCGCCCTGTTCTTCGCCATGGTGTTCAACGGCGCCGGCACCATGTCGCGCAGCCTCGGCGTGCCGATCTATCTCGCCGACGTCATCCAGGGCACGGCGCTGATGACCATGGTCGCCATGCGCCTGTTCGCCACCTACCGGCTGAGGGTGGTGCGCCATGCTTGAAACCGTCGCCCAGATTCTTCAGGTCGAGCTTCTTCGCGGCGATCATCCGCATCTCGACGCCGCTGCTGCTCGCCACCCTCGGCGAGGTCATCAACGAGCGTGCCGGCGTGCTCAACCTCGGCATCGAGGGCATCATGCTGCTCGGTGCCATGGTCGGCTTCTCCGCCGCCTATTTCACCGGCAATCTGTGGCTGGGGCTCGCCGCGGCCATCGCGGTGGGCGCGCTCGCCGGTCTGGTGATGGCGCTGCTCACCGTCGTCTTCGGCGTCAGCCAGCACGTGTCGGGCATCGGCATGACGATGCTGGCGACCGGGCTCGCCTTCTATTTCTATCGCCTGATCTTCGGCCAGCCGGCCGTGCCGCCCAATATCGTGCCGTTCCAGCCTATTGAAATTCCGGGTCTTGCGGCGATCCCCCTGGTCGGGCCGGTGCTCTTCAGCCAGACCGTCCTCACCTATATCGCCTTCCTCGCCGTGCCGGTCGTGGCCTACCTGCTCTACCGCACCGCGTGGGGCCTCGATCTCAGGACGGTCGGCGAGAATCCGCGCGCGGCCGATGCCGCCGGCATCAGCGTATGGAGCGTGCGCACCCAGGCGCTCATGATCGGCGGCGGCATGATGGGGCTCGCCGGCGCCTATCTGACGATGGCCCAGTTCAACTCCTTCACCTTCGGCGTCATCTCCGGGCGCGGCTGGGTGTCGATCGCGCTGGTCGTCTTCGGCCTGTGGAGCCCGTGGCGCTGCGCCGGCGGCGCGCTGCTCTTCGCAGCACTTGAGGCGTTGCAGCTCCGCCTGCAGGCGACCAACATCCTGCACCTGCCCTATCAGGTGTTTCTGATGCTGCCCTTCGTCTTCACCATCGTGGCGATGGCAGTCGTCTCACGCAGCGCGCTGGCGCCGGCCAGCCTGCTGATCCCATTCCGCAAGGAGGAGCGCTGATGGCCGGTCCGTTCGATCTTCTCGTCAAGGGCGCCACCCTGCCGGATGGACGTGCGGCTATGGACATAGCCTGCGCCGGCGGCAGGATCGTCGCCGTCGAGCCCAATATCACCGGCGAGGCGGGCCGCACCATCGACGCCAAGGGCCGGCTGGTGTCGCCGCCCTTCATCGATTGCCACTTCCACATGGACGCGACGCTCTCGCTGGGCCTGCCGCGGCTCAACCAGTCGGGCACGCTGCTCGAAGGCATCGGGCTGTGGGGTGAGCTCAAGCCGCTGCTGACGGTGGAGGCGGTCAAGGAACGGGCGCTGCGCTACTGCGACCTCGCCGTGGCGCAGGGGCTGCTCGCCATCCGCAGCCATGTCGATGTCTGCGACGACCGGCTGCTCGCCGTCGATGCGCTGCTCGAAGTGAAACGCGAGATCGCGCCCTATATCGACCTGCAACTCGTCGCCTTTCCGCAGGACGGCTACTACCGCTCGCCCAATGCGGCGAAGAACCTCGAACGCGCCCTCGACAAGGGCGTCGACGTGGTCGGCGGCATCCCCCATTTCGAGCGCACCATGGCCGATGGCGCGGCCAGCGTCACCGCGCTCTGCGAGATCGCCGAGAAACGCGGCCTCATGGTCGACATGCATTGCGACGAGAGCGACGACCCGCTGTCGCGCCATATCGAGATGCTGACCTGTGAGACCAAGCGCCTCGGGCTTTCCGGCCGCGTCGCCGGCTCGCATCTCACCTCCATGCATTCCATGGACAACTACTACGTCTCCAAGCTGCTGCCGCTGATGGCGGAAGCCGGCGTGCAGGCGATCGCCAATCCGCTCATCAACATCATGTTGCAGGGCCGCCACGACACCTATCCGAAGCGCCGCGGGCAGACGCGCGTGCCGGAGATGCGCACCTACGGCATCAACGTCGCCTTCGGCCAGGATTGCTGCATGGACCCGTGGTACTCGCTGGGCTCGGGCGACATGCTCGAGGTCGCCCATATGGGCCTGCATGTCGGCCAGCTCTCCAGCCGCGAGGCGATGCGCTTCTGCTTCGACACGGTGACGGTGAATGCGGCACGCGCGATGAACCTCGACGGCTACGGTCTCGACGTCGGCTGCAATGCCGACATGGTGCTGCTCCAGGCCGCCGACCCGATCGAGGCGATCCGCCTCAAGGCGCGGCGGCTGGCCGTCGTGCGCCGCGGCAAGGTCATCGCCGAGACGCCGGAGCAGGTGGCCAGCCTCAGCCTCGCCGGCCGGCCGGCGACGGTCGATCCGGCGGCCTACGCCCCGCCGCTCGGATAGGTCCCGCCGTCGCTGAAGCGGTGGGCACGGGCAGTCGCGGCAAACCTGGCGCAATGGCGGCGAGCGGGCGACCCTCCGTGTACGCCACGGAGCGGAAATCCCTGTAATCCGGCGATTTTCGGCGGTGGGCCCGGATTGTGAATTTCTTCCGGTCGTAAAAATTCTTCATCGGTTGTCGTGATGCGCATCGGTGGTTCGTCGTTCCGGTATCTGAGGCTCTCAACCGAAAGGACCACTCCGATGACCAAGACCGCTGCAATCCTCCTCGCCCGGCTGATCTTCGCCGGCGTCTTCCTGATGGCCGCTAGCTTCAAGTTCACGGGATTCAGTGAGACCGCCCAGTACATCGCGTCGGTCGGAATCCCCTTCCCGCTGTTCTTCGCCTGGGTCGCTGCCTTTTTCGAGGTCGCCCTGGCGATCGCCTTCTTGTCCGGTGCCTTCTTCACGGAGGCGACGGTGCTGGCGGCAATCTACGTCGTCTTCCTCGGCGTCACCTTCCACGGACCGGCGCACTGGCAGGGCAACCAGGTGGAGTTCGGTTTCTTCGTCGACCACTTCACTTTCCTGGCCGGGCTCATCTTCGCTGCCGTCAACGGCCCCGGAGAGAAGCTGGCGCTTCACCTTGGTCTCGTGCCGCGGCCCGCGTGAAGTGCCCGCGATGGCCGGATCGCCGAACCAAGGGAGAGGGACAATGAGAAAGATCGTCGCGACTACCCAGGTCACGCTGGACGGCGTCATGCAGGCGCCCGGTGGCTCCGAGGAGGATCAAAGACGGGGGTTTGCCCATGGCGGCTGGGCCATGCCCTTCGTCGATGGCTCGCTGAACATCGTCGAGACGGTCGCAGCGTACGACCTGCTGCTCGGCCGTGTGACCTACGACATCTTCGCCGGCTACTGGCCGCACCAGGACAACCCGATAGGGAAGGCGTTCGGCCGGGCGACGAAATATGTCGTCACGAACAGGTCCGACGCCCTCGACTGGAAGGTCTCGGTGCGCATTGGCGGCGACGCCGTCGAGGCGATCCGCCGGCTGAAGGCGTCGGATGGGCCAGAGCTGCATGTCTGGGGAAGCGGCAATCTGCTTCAGACGCTGATAGGCGCCGATCTCGTCGACGAATACCGCATCGCGGTCTTTCCGGTGGTGCTCGGCGAAGGCGCGCGGCTGTTCGAGAATGGCGTTCCGCCGCGTGGCCTCGCTCTGGTCGAGACGCAGAGCACGTCGAAAGGCGTCCTCTTCAACACGTACCGGCCGGCCGGTCCGGTCAAGACCGCGTAGGCCGGGCTGCAGGGGGTTGCCGATGCGCATGCCATGGCCGCTCGGCGACGGCAGTGACCGCCGGACAAACTGCCCCCCGCGGCACGCTGCTGATCGTCGTGTCCATCGACAAGCGCGACCTCACCTTTGCCGGCCCTCACGCGGCGCCGAACCGCTGAAACATGAATGATTTGTAACTGCGGCTGACAGCCGGCTGAAAGCTGGTTGCTGCGAGGATGCGATCAACGGCTGGGGCAAGCCCGTTTCGTCCCCTATCGCATGAGTTCGCAAGCATGAAGACGTTCGCCCTCTCGGCCCTCGTGATCGCCGCCTCCGGCGCCTATGTCTGGAGCCAGGCCGGCACCGCCACCGATCCGCTTCTGGCCGGCCTCGAGACCGGTTCCATTTCGCCACAGACGCTGGCCTCGGCCAGCGGCGACACGACGATGGTGCCGCACGACGCACGCTTCGTGACGTCGCAGAGCGCCACGCCGGCCGCGCCGAGCTTCGCCGCCGAGGCGCAGACAGCATCATCGTCCGATAGCGGGGCGCTGCCGCCGCTGCCGGCCCCGGCGGATTCTTCCGGCTTTGCCCCGACCTCGACGGATTCCTCCGGCTTCGCCCCGCCCGCTCCCGCGACGCCCGCGCCAGCGGCCCCGGTCGCGGTTGCCGCGGCTGAGCCGCCGGCGGCTCCGGCCGATCCGGCGCCGGCCTCGGCCCGGCCGATACCGCCGCCATCACCGTTCCCTTGCCGCGCCTGCGTCCGCCCTACCATGCGGTCGCGGCAGGCGCGCCGACGCAAGCCCCCGCGTCGGCGCCTTCTTCCACGCCGGCCGCTGCGGCCTCGCCGCTGATGCGCATCGCCTCGGCGACGTCCGGCCTCAATGACGGCACCTATCGCGGCCCGGTGGTCGACGCCTATTACGGCCTCATGCAGATCGAGGCGGTGGTTCGCAACGGTCGGCTGGCCACCATCCACGTGCTGCAATACCCGAACGACCGGCGCACCTCGATCTACATCAACCGCCAGGCGCTGCCGATGCTGCGCGACGAGGTGATCAGCGCGCAGAGCGCACGCGTCGACATCGTCTCGGGCGCGACCCTGTCGAGCCACGCTTTCATTCAGTCGCTGGGCGCGGCGCTCAGCAAGGCGCGCGCATGAGCCGCCCGCCCATGCGCGAGACGCGGCTTCTGATGGGCATGCCGATCACCGTCGATGTCGCCGGCAGCGACGACGATGGCGCGGCGGTCGCGGCGGCATTCGCCTATTTCGACGCGGTCGACCGGCGCTTCAGCACCTACAAGGACGACAGCGAAATCTCGGCGATCAACCAGGGCCGCCTCGGCGAGAAGGACTACAGCGCCGAGATGCGCGAGGTGCTGGCGCTGGCCGAGAAGACCCGGCGCGAGACCGGTGGCTATTTCGACATCCGCACCGCGGCCGGCGCGCTCGATCCGTCGGGCATCGTCAAGGGCTGGGCGATCCGCAATGCGGCGGCGCTGGTCGCCGCCTCCGGCGCCCGCGATTTCTACGTCGATGCCGGTGGCGACATCCAGGCGGCGGGCCGCAACGGCCAGGGCAAGGAATGGCGGGTCGGCATCCGCAACCCCTTCGATCAGGCCGAGATCATCAAGATCGTCGAGCCGCGCGGCAAGGGCGTCGCCACCTCCGGCACCTATGCGCGCGGCCAGCACATCTACGACCCGCACGCCCGCGGCGCGGCGATCGACGAGATCGTGGCACTCACCGTGATCGGGCCCGATGTGCTCGAGGCCGATCGCTTCGCCACCGCCGCCTTTGCCATGGGCAGGAGCGGCATCGGCTTCATCGAGCAGACGCCGGGCCTGGAAGGCTATCTCGTCGACCGCAACGGCCGCGCGACGTTCACCAGCGGCTTCGAAGGCTACACAGCATCATGATCAGGATCATCGACCGTTTCCTCGACCACACCACCATGTACCGGCTGGTGCTCTGGCACCTGATCGTGCTGCTGGCGGCGGCGCTGGGGCTGAGTTTCTTCGGCCTGGTGCCGTTCGCGCCGGTTTCGATCGTCTTCTCCATCGCCGTCGTGCTGGCGGTGTCCTGGATCACCAATATCGTCTTCGCGCGGGTCTTCGGCGTGCCCGCCAACAGCGAGTCGATCTACATCACGGCGTTCATCGTCGTGCTTATCATGAGCCCGGTCGGCCTCACCGACTGGCGCGGCATCGGCGCGCTCGTCTTCGCCTCGGTGTGGGCGATGGCGTCGAAATACATCTTCGCCGTCGGCCGCAAGCACGTCTTCAATCCGGCTGCCTTCGGCGTCCTTCTGCCGGCGCTGCTGCTCGGCCATCCGGCGACCTGGTGGGTCGGCGGCAACCTGCCGCTGTTGCCGGTGGTGTTCGCCGGCGGCCTGCTCATCGTGCGCAAGCTGCAACGGCTCGACCTGATCGTGACCTTCCTGGGCGTGGTGCTGGCGACCATCCTCGCCACCACGGCGCCGTCGCACTACGCCATGGCGATTTCCGAGACGCTCAAATCCTCGCCGATCTTCTTCTTCGCCTTCGTCATGCTGACCGAGCCGCTGACCCAGCCGACCACCCGGCTGCCGCGACTGGCCTTCGCCGCGCTGGTCGGTTTCCTGTTCGCGCCCAACGTCCATATCGGCTCGTTCTATTTCACGCCCGAGATGGCGCTCGTCGTCGGCAACCTCTTCGCCTGGGCGCTCGGCCCCCGCGGCCGTGTCGTGCTCACCCTGGAGCGCATCGAGCGGGCGGCGGCCGACACCTACGATTTCGTCTTCTCGACGCCGCACCGGCTGGCCTTCCAGGCGGGCCAGTATCTGGAATGGACGCTGGGGCTCGACCACGGCGACAATCGCGGCAACCGCCGCTATTTCACCGTCGCCTCGGCGCCGACCGAGGATACGGTGCGCCTCGGCGTCAAGTTCTACCGCGAGCCCAGCGCCTTCAAGCGGGCGCTCGGCGACATGGCGCCGGGCGATACCATCCATGCCGCCCAGGTCGCCGGCAATTTCACGCTGCCGGCCAATCCTGAAAAGAAGCTCGCCTTCCTCGCCGGCGGCATCGGCATCACGCCGTTCCGCAGCATGCTGCAATATCTGATCGACAAGGGCGAGGCGCGGCCGATCGTCGTGCTCTATGGCGCGGAAACCCAGGAGGACATCGCCTATCGCGACGTTCTCGACACGGCCGAGCGGCGGCTCGGCATCCCCACTGTCTATGCGGTGGCGCGCGGCACCCGGCGCGGCCAGTATGCGGGCTATATCGACGCCCGCCTGGTCAAGTCGGCGATCCCCGACTGGAGTGAGCGCACCTTCTACGTCTCCGGCCCGCAGGCGATGGTCAAGGCCATGCGCCACACGCTCACCGGCATGGGCGTGCATCGCTCGCGCATCAAGGTGGATTTCTTCCCCGGCTTCGCCTGATGGCGAGCGAATAGGGAGTAGCGAATAGCGAATAGGCAAAAACCCATTCTACTCGCTACTCCCTACTCGCTATTCGCTCGCTTCCCGGCTTGAAGCGCGGGGCGCTACCCCCGCGATACTGCCGCTCCAGTTGGGTGGGGAAGGCAATGTTTTCCTTTGTGCGCGCGAAGCATCTCTATGCGGTGCTGGTGCTGGCGATTCTCGGCGGCGCCACGCTGGTCCGCATCGCCGATCCCTTCTTCGTTCAGGCGCTGCGCCTGATCGCCTTCGATTCCTACCAGAAGCTCGGACCGGCCAGCTACGACCCCGACCTGCCGGTCAGAATCGTCGATGTCGACGAGGAGTCGCTGGCCAAGATCGGCCAGTGGCCGTGGCCGCGCACGGTCATGGCCAAGCTGCTCGATACGCTGGGCGGCGACGGTGCCGCGGTGGTCGCCTTCGATATCCTGTTCTCCGAGCCGGACCGCACCTCGCTCGAGCAGGCGCTCAAGCAGATGACGCCGGAGGAGGCCGCGGCGCTGGAGCCGCTGATCGCCGGCAAGTCCAGCCATGACGCGCAATTCGCTGTGGCGATCGGCCAGAATCCGACCGTGCTGGCCACGGCGCTCTCCTCCCACGCCTCGCCGCCGCCGCCGCTCAAGGCCGGCTTCGCCACGGTCGGCGACGACCCGAAGAATTTCGTACCGACCTTTGCCGGGGCCAATGACAACCTGCCCATCCTCGACGATGCCTCGGCCGGCATCGGCTCGATCAACTGGCTTCCCGACCGCGACCAGGTGGTGCGCCGGATTCCGCTGATCTATCGCGTCGGCGACCAGTACGTTCCGACGCTGACCACCGAGGCGTTGCGTGTCGCCTTTCAGGCTGGCAGCTATGTGCTCAAGGGCTCGAACGCCAGCGGCGAGACCGCCTTCGGCCAGCAGACCGGCCTCAACCACATCCGCGTCGGGGAAATCGAGATCCCCACCGATGCCGACGGCGGCATCTGGATCCATTTCCGCCCGCACGATCAGCGCGCCTACGTCCCGGCCTGGAAGGTGCTCGCCGGCGAGGCCGATCCGGATTCCTTCGCCGGGCGCATCGTGCTGGTCGGCACCAGTGCGCCCGGCCTCATCGACCTCAGGGCGACGCCGCTCGATGCCGCCATTCCCGGCGTCGAGATCCATGCCCAGGCCATCGAGCAGATCCTGCTCGGCGCGCAGGGTGCGCCCTCGCTCAGCCGGCCGGACTATTTCTTCGCGCTCGAGATCGTGCTGACGCTGGTGCTGGGGCTGGCGTTCAGTTTCGTCATCCCCAGGGTCAAGCCGCTGACCTCCGGCGTGCTTGGCGTGGCGGCGATGGGCTCGCTGCTCATCGGCGGCTGGCTTGCCTTCGACAAGCTCGGCCTGCTGCTCGACCCGACTTATCCGGCGGCGACCGTGTTCCTTCTGGTTGCCGGCGCCTCCACCTATGTCTTCCGCCAGACCGAGAGGCAGCGCGGCGAGGTGCGCCGCGCCTTCAGCTATTACGTGTCGCCGATGGTGGTGAGCGAGATCATCGCCCATCCCGACAAGCTTGAGCTCGGCGGCGCCGTGCGCGAGCTGACGCTGCTCTTCTGCGACGTGCGCAACTTCACCTCGATCTCCGAGACGATGACGGCGCACGAGCTGACCACCTTCATCAACAACCTGCTGACGCCGCTGTCGGAAATCATCCTCACCAATCGCGGCACCATCGACAAATACATGGGTGACGCCATCATGGCGTTCTGGAACGCGCCGCTCGACGACGCCGACCATGCCCGGCACGCCTGCCAGTCGGCGATCGCCATGGTGGGGCGCATGAAGGCGCTCAACGAGGAATGGCGCGCGGCCGCGGTTGCCGCCGGCAAGCCCTACAAGGACGTCGCCATCGGCATCGGCATCAATTCCGGCGATTGCTGCGTCGGCAACCTCGGTTCGGTGCAGCGCTTCGACTATTCGGCCATCGGCGACGACGTCAACGTCGCCTCGCGACTGGAGGGCCAGTCGAAGACCTATGGCGTGCCGATCGTCATCGGCGAGTCGTCGCGCGATCAATTGCCCGACGCCAAGGCGATCGAGCTCGACCTGATGCGGGTGAAGGGCAAGGTCCACCCGGCGCGCATCTACACGCTCTACGAGGCGCTCGACGGGCCGGAGGACGGCTTTGAGCGGCTGATGCCGCGTCATGCCGCCATGCTGGAGGCCTATCGCGGCCGCGACTGGGACGGCGCCGAGGCGGCGATTGCGCGCTGCGAGTCGGTGGGCGTGGCCAGGCTGGCGGCGCTCTATGCGGTCTATCGCGGCCGCATCGCGGAATGGCGGGAAACGCCGCCGCCGCCCGATTGGGACGGAACCTTCACGGCGACCTCGAAATAGGCGCCTTGTGTGACGCGGGTCACAGCCTTGCTGCCGGACGCTGCCCTATTAGTGGGCAGGCGGCCTGAAAGGGGCAAGGGATCTTCATGGACCCGAATTTAGGGGCTGGTACGATCGTCGCAGTTTTTCTGTGGCTGGAAATCAAGCATTTCATCTTCGATTACGGGGTGCAGACGCCCTATCAGTTCCGCAACAAGGGCACCTACGGGCATCCTGGCGGCATCCTCCATTCCGGCCTGCAGGCGCTGGGCACGATCCCGGCCTTCTTCATCCTGCCGCCCGGCTGGCTCATGGGTGTGATCATCGTCATTGGCGAGTTCATCGTTCACTATCATGTGGACTGGTCGAAGGAGCAGTTGCTCCGGCGGATGAAACTGACCACGACTGATGCCTGGTACTGGCGGATCTACGGAATCGACCAGCTTGCCCATCAGCTTACCTATGTCGTGATCGCAGCTTTGCTCGCTGGTATGATTTGACGGCTTTTTCGTAGCGATTCGTTCACCAGACCGGGCGGTTGCAAGTGCCGTCCGGGCGTGTTTCGCTTACCCAGCGGGGCAGGCGAGGGGCGCACAGGCTTGCGTCAAGGAGATGCGGTTCATGTCAAAGCGGTCACTGATTGTGGCAGCGGTGGGTCTGGTTGCCGTGGCTGCGGCCGTCCCGGCGGTGGCCGCGGAGGCGAGCGGTCACGCGGTCGCAGTTTTGCTCAATACGTCAGCGAGCGGGCCGGGCGGCGATCGTGCGCTGGCGGCCAAGGGGCCGGTCTTTGCCGGCGACGTCATCAAGACGGACCGGCGCGGCACCGCGCAGATTCTCTTCGCCGACGACACCAAGATGGTCATCGGCCCCAATTCCCAGGTGACGATCGACAGGTTCGTCTTCCAGGGGAAGAACAAGGCGAGCGCCTTCGCCATCGACGCGGTGCGCGGCTCGTTCCGCTTCATCACCGGCGTCAGCGCCAAGAACGTCTATTCGATCAATACGCCAACGGCGACCATCGGCGTGCGCGGCACCGAGTTCGACGGCCATGTCGCCGAGGACGGCACGACGACCGTCGCCATGTGGGACGGCACGACGCGTGTCTGCGACAAGGGCTCGCCGCATCGCTGCATGCTGGTCTCCGGCGCATGCAGCGTCGTCCAGCTCAATCCCGAGAGGCGGTTCAAGCCGATCAACAACATCTACGAGCGCACCGACATCGTCGATCGGTCGATCCCCTTCGCCTTCCGCCAGTGGCGGCTGACGAAGCCGTTCCAGGTGTCCTCGGGGAGCTGCGAGATCCATAATCTGGATCCGGGGCCGCATACCAGCACCGGCAATGGCCCGGTCAAGCCGCCTTCGCAGCCGCCGCCGGTGTACGAAGACTACTAAGGATAGACGGGGCGCCGGCTCAGCGTTGGCGGGTGCTGCCGCGCGTGCGAATTTCGAAGCCGAGATCGATGACGGGCTGGTCGGGCCGCGCGCCATCGCCGCGGATGATGCGGGTGAGGATGGTCGCGGCCTGACGGCCCATTTCGTAGCGCGGCGTGGCCACCGACGACAGGGACGGGAAGCTCCAGGCGCAGACTTCGGCGTCGTTGAAGCCGATGATCGACAGATCGTCGGGGATGCGCATGCCGCGCCGGTGACATTCGAACATGGCGCCAAGCGCGATGTCGTCGTTTGAGGCAAAGACCGCCTCGATGTCCGGCGCGTTGGACAGGAGTTCGGCAATCAGCTGCGCGCCGAGCGGATAGCTGGACGACTGCGTCGAGGCCGCGACCATGCCGGAGGAATCGAGGCCGGCATCGTGCATGGCGCTGCGATATCCCTCTATGCGGCGGCGGGCGCGGGCGTCGAGCCGGGCGCTGATGTGGCCGATGCGGCGATGGCCGAGGTCGAGCAGGTGGCGGGTGGCGGCGTAGGCCGCCTCGTGCTGGGAGAAGCCGATGTTGATGTCGATCGGATCGTCGGTCAGCTCCATCGTCTGGACGACGGGAATGCTGGCCAGTTCGATCATGCGGCGCATGTGGCCGCTCTGGTCGATGCCGGCGAGGATCAGCGCCTCGGGGTGATGGCCGAGCATCATGGCGAGCGCCCGTTCCTCTTCATCCGGTTCGTAGCGCCAGTTGAGCACCAGCACCTCGAAGCCCGCCGGCAGGAAGACGTCGTGCACGGCCTTCAGGTAGTCGGCGAAGACGCCGTTGGTGAGCGAGGGGATGAGCACGCCGACGGTGCCGGTGCGCGACGAGGCGAGTGCGCTGGCGAGCTGGTTGGGGATATAGCCGAGGGCCTCGACGGCGTTTGCCACGCGCTCGCGCAGGTCGGCCGAGACCATCTCTGGCCGACGCAGGGCGCGGGAAACGGTGACGGCGCTGACGCCGGCTCGGGCGGCAACGTCGCTCAGCGTTGCGCGCCGGCGGGGTGCGTTCGGGGGTCTGTGCAACTCGTCCATCGTGTTACGCCGCCCTCTATAGCGCGCCAGGTAGCATCATAGCGCGCCAGGTAGCATCGCGTACCTTGGAATTCCTTCAGTTGACAGCGCTTTCATGCCCACTTATAGGTCATTTGCGCGTCGAGGGAAGAGCGCGGATTGTCCGGACTGATCCTGGATCACCTCTGCAGTCCGCCAGCGAAACGGCGCCCAATCAGGCATTCCAAGGGAGGGAAACTCATGAAGTCGTCGTCATTCATGCGTCTGCTGCTGGGCAGTGGGGCTGCTGTCGGTGCCTTGCTGGCATTTCAGACCGTCGCAGTGGCGGCCGGGCCCGAGGTCGTCTCCGGTCCGTCGGCACAGCCGGATTGCTTCGCGCCGTGGTCGTCCGACACCAAGTTCGTCAAGTACCCGGCGAAGAAGGGGCCGTTCCGCATCGCGCTTGCCAACGGTTACATCGCCAACACCTGGCGTATCCAGATGATCCAGACCGCCAAGGCCTATGCCGCACAGCCGGATGTCGCCGCCAAGCTGAAGGAATTCAAGGTGGTGTCAACCGGCGAGGACGTGCCGGCGCAGATCTCGGCCATCAACAACTTTATCGACTCCGGCTACGACGCCATCGTCGTCGACGCTCAGAACCCGACGGCCTTCACCCCGGTCATCAAGCGGGCCAAGCAGGCCGGTGTCATCCTCGTTGCCTTCGACAACATCCTCGACACCGACGAAGACATCAACGTGAACGTCGACCAGAAGGGCCTCGGCGTGCTGTGGGCCAAGTGGCTGGTCGACCACGTGCCGGATGGCGGCAAGGTCCTTGAGGTGCGCGGCGTCGCCGGCACGTCGGTCGATACCGACCGCCACAACGGCATCCACGAGACGCTCGATGCCTCGGGCAAGAAGTGGGAGGTCACCGAGGTGATGGGCAAGTGGGACGACGGCGTTGCCCAGAAGGTCACCGCCGACGCCATCGCCACCAACGGTCCCTTCGACGGCATCACCGCCCAGGGCGGCGACACCGGTGTCGTCCAGGCCATGCTCGACGCCAAGCATCCGATGGTGCCCTTCGGCGGCGAGACCGAGAACGGCTTCCGCAAGTTCTGCGCGAAGTACGCCGAGGACGGCCTGAAGTGCACCTCGGCCGGCACCGGCCCGGCCCAGGTCGCCGTCGCCATCAAGACCGCCATCGCGGCGCTCGAAGGCGAGGTCGTGCCCCAGTCGATTAAGCTGCCGCTGGCGGTCGCCTCCTATCCCGACCTGAAGGAAGGCGTCGACTACTTCCCGACCGAGTCCGACAACTTCTTCGTCGGCAATTCCTTCCCCACCTGCGGCATCAATTTCACGGCGCAGGAAATCATGGGCCAGTCGAAGGAAAATCAGTAAGCTCGTCTGAAGTGATGCAAGCGCCGCGGGCATCCCCCGCGGCGCTTTGCACAAGCAGCAAGAACGATCCATGGTGCCTGGGGAGGAGCCGATGGAGAGCGCTCAGCCGCTCTTCCGGATGGAGGGGGTCACCAAGCGCTACGGCGGTGTCGTGGCGCTCGACAATGCCGAGTTGACCGTCACGGCCGGGCGCATCCATGCGATTCTCGGCGAAAACGGCGCCGGCAAGTCGACGCTCATCAAGATCATGTCCGGCGTGGTCGCGCCCGACGAGGGGCGCATGTCGCTGGATGGCCGCGATGTGCGCTTTGCCGATCCGGCGGCGGCCAACCATGCCGGTATCGTCTGCATCTTCCAGGAACTGTCGCTCATTCCCGAGATGACGGTCGCCGACAATATCGCCATCGCCCACCCGCCCAAGCGTTTCGGCCTGATCGACCGGGCCGCCCAGCGCCGCCTGGCGGAGGAGGCGCTGGCGCGCGCCGGCGCGCCGGACATCCATCCGCGCGCTCTGGTCAAGGACCTGCCCCTGTCGCGGCGGCAGATGGTCGAGATCGCCAAGGCCCTGGCGCTTAAGCCGCGCGTGCTCATCCTCGACGAGGCGACCTCGGCGCTGACCTCGTCCGACGTGGCGCGGGTATTCGAGGTGCTCAAGCGGCTGCGTGAAGACGGCCTGGCGCTGCTCTACATCTCGCACCGGATGCACGAGATCGCCGAGCTTGCCGACGAATGCACGGTGTTCCGCAACGGCAAGAACGTGGCCACCTACGAGGCCGGCACCAAGACCGACAACGAGGTCATCGAAATGATGATCGGCCGCGAATACAGCCACGTCTTTCCGCCCAAGCCGCCGGCCGGAGCCAATGGCGCCAAGACGCCGGCACTGGAAGCGCGCAACCTGTCGTGGACCAACCGGCTGCGCGACATCTCCTTTGCCGTGCGCCCGGGCGAGGTGCTCGGTCTCGGCGGCCTCGACGGCCAGGGCCAGCGCGAACTGCTGCTGGCGCTCTTCGGCGTGCTGCGCGGCCTCACCGGCGACCTGCTGGTCAACGGCAGGCAAGTCTCGGTCACCAGTCCGATGGACGCCCGCGCCGACGGCATCGCCATGGCGCTCATCCCGGAGGACCGCAAGACCGAGGGGCTGATGCTGCCCATGTCGGTGCGCGACAACCTGTCCTTCGCCGTGCTCGACCGCATTGCCAGCGGCGGCATCATCGACAACGCCAAGGAGGCGCGGCTGATCGACGACGTCATCAAGCTGCTCGATATCCGCACCGCCGGCACCGCCATTCCGGTCGGCGCGCTCAGCGGCGGCAATCAGCAGAAGGTGGTCATCGCCAAATGGCTGATGCGCGAGCCGAAGATCATCCTGCTCAACGATCCAACGCGCGGCATCGATGTCGGCACCAAGCAGGAGATGTATCAGCTCCTGCGCAAGCTCGCCGATGCGGGCGCGGCGATCCTGTTCTATTCGACCGACTATGACGAGCTGATCGGCTGCTGCGATCGTGTGCTGGTCCTCTATGACGGCGCCATCCAGAACGTGCTCACCGGCGACGAGATCACCGAACGTGCGCTGCTGGCCAGCGCGCTCAACATCGCAACCGAAGGGGAGGCCGGCGGCGCGCCGGCGGTCGAGGCGTGAAGGAATGGCGGTTCTGGCTAGCTGAACAGCGCGGCACGCTGCTGGCGTTTGGCATTTTTGTCGTGATGTTCACGATCTACCTGGTCAACCATCCGGCGATCGCCAACAACGGCTTCACCGAGACGGCTGTCTCCAATGTGGTGCAGACGGCCGCCAACAAGGGCGTGCTGCTCGCCTTCGTGGCAATGGCGCAGGCGCTGGTGGTCATCACCGCCGGCATCGACCTGTCGATCGGCATGATTTTCACGCTGACCAACTGCCTGGCGTCGTGGATCGTGGTCGGCTCGCCGTGGCAGACCGCGCTCGGCCTCGTCGGCGTCCTCGCCGTCGGTGCGCTGTGCGGCGCCATCAACGGGGTCATCGTCATCTTTGGCCGCTTGCAGCCGATCGTGACGACCATTGCGACCGGCGCGGTCTATTACGGTATCGCCCTGCTGCTCCGGCCCTATCCCGGCGGCAGCGTCAACGGCGATCTGGCCGACCTGATGACCGGCAAGGTCTTCAATGTGTTCCCGGCGAGCCTGGTGGTGCTGGCGGCGGTGGTGCTGGTCATCTGGGTGCCGTTCAGCCGGTCGGCCACCGGCCGCGCCGCCTATGCCGTCGGCTCGTCCGATGTTGCCGCCTACATGTCAGGCGTGCCGGTCAAGCGGGCGAAGTTCGCCGCCTATACGCTGGCCGGCGTCCTGGCGGCGCTCGGCGGCCTGTTCCTCACCTTCTTCACCTATACCGGCGAGGCCGCGTATGCCTCCGGCAGCACCTATACGCTGTTCTCGATCGCGGCGGTGGTGCTCGGCGGCGTGTCGTTGTTCGGCGGAACCGGCAGCGCGGTCGGCGCCATCTTCGGGGCGCTTGCCTTCCGCACCATCGGCGACCTTCTCTTCGTTTTCGATTTCGACCCGCTATGGCAGCCGCTGTTCCAGGGCGTCGTGCTGATGCTTGCCGTCAGCCTCACGGCCTTCGGTCTGTTCCGGGTCCGCAACCGGCTGGATTGGTTCCTATGAGCCACGCAACGACCATGGGCGAGCGTTTCGCGGCCCGCCTGCCGGGCTTCATCCGCCGTGACCCGGCGGTGGCCACGGCCTTTGCCTGCATCGTCGTGCTGCTGCTGCTTGGCAGCCTGTACTCGGAGAACTTCCTGTCGCCCGAATATCTGCTGCAGCAGCTCAAGGTGGCGTCGTTCCTCGGCGTCATCGCTACCGGCATGATGATGGTCATCCTGCTCGGCCAGATCGACCTGTCGGTTCCCTGGGTGGTCACCACCGGCGCCATGATGGCCTGTGCCATGGCCTCCTGGGGCGCGGCTGGCGACATTCTGTCGGTGCCCTTCGGCATCCTGTGCGGGGTGGCGCTTGGCCTGGTCAACGGCTTCGGCGTCGCCTATCTGCGCATCCCTTCGATGATCATCACGCTGGCCACCAATGCCGTTGCCCAAGGTCTGATGGTGGTCTATTCGGGCGGCTTCTCGCCGCGCGACTTCGCCTCGCCGCCGATGCGCTATCTCGCCACCGGCTTCGCCATCCCGACGGTGCCGAATGCTGTCGTCGTGTGGGCCGTGGTCGGCGCGGCGGCGGTCTTCCTGCTCGGCCGCACCACCTTCGGCCGCGCCGTCTATGGCATCGGCAATCGCGAGCGTGCCGCCTATCTGTCGGGCGTCAATACGCGCCGGGTGGTGATGATCGCCTTCGCCATCTCCGGCGGGCTTGCCGCCTTCGGCGGCGTGCTGCTGGCCGGCTACGCCTCCAAGGCGGCGCAATCCATGGGCGATGTCTATCTGCTGCCTTCCATCGCCGCGGTTGTGCTCGGTGGCACGTCGATCCTCGGCGGGCGCGGCAGCTATCTCGGCACCGTCGCCGGCGTGATCCTGATCACGCTCCTGCAATCGATCCTGTCGGTCATGCAGATGCCGGAGGCCGGGCGCCAGGTGATCTACGGCGTCGTCATCATCGCCATGCTGCTGCTCTACGGCCGCGAAAAACTGACGCGCTAGGGCGTTGTGGCGCGGCCGGTTGTCGCTGGTGCCCGGCGGGCCCCAGGCCGGATATGGCGAAATCGTGGCGCAACCCTAAAATGCGATCCAAATTCCCGCGGGATTCGGCCGTTCCCCGCTTTGCACAAGGGGGCCGCAGGTGGCTTGAAATATGGAGGCGGCTTGCTACGATTGAGCCGTGGTGATTCGAAGTGTCTGGCGTTTTTGCCGATTTCGGGTTCGCCGCTGAAAGAACCACCGTATTGTCGCGTTTGATATTATGTTGCCTGCCTTGGTTTGATGACGTGGTGATCTGATAAGATTTTTTCGATCAGATATTTGACGCTTCGGCTGTTTTTGGCCGTGCACAGTCCGTTTGATGCAAGGGGTTTGGGTTCTTGACAAAGCCGCCGGGTCGCGCCGGCGGCTTTGGTCGTTCTGGGCCCGGCTTTTGCGACGGGTGTGGTTTTATCGGCTGTGACCTATGTTTACACTCGGCGGCGGCCCGAGGTGCGTATTGGCATGATTGCAGCAATCAGACAGTTCTTCGACCGCCTGACCAACGACGCGGTTGCCGTCGACATGGGCGAGGACGAGGTGCGGCTGGCGGTGGCCGCGCTGCTCTATCACGTGATCGCCGTGGACGGCGTGGTCACGCCCGCCGAGCAGGCGACGCTGAACGAACTGCTCGAGAACCGCTTCGGCCTCGACGATGCGAGCACCCGCGCGCTGGTCGCCGCCGCCGAAACCGCCGATGACGAGGCGGTCGACCTCTACCGCTTCACCAGCCTGCTCAAGCAGCGCCTGGAGGTTGTCGATCGCGAGCGCATCATCGAGATGATGTGGCGCCTGGTCTTTGCCGATGGCGGCATGCACGAGTTCGAGGAGAACGTGGTGTGGCGCGTCGCCGAATTGCTGGCGGTGCCCGCGCAGGTGCGCATCCGCCTCAAGCAGTCCGTGCGCGATGGAGCCGGGTGACGCCATGCGGCCGATCCTCGTCGTGCTCCATCAGGAACACTCGACCCCCGGCCGGGTCGGCCACCGGCTGAGGGAGCGCGGCTATCGCCTCGATATCCGCCGGCCACGCTTCGGCGACCCGCTGCCGGAGACGCTCAGCGGGCATTCCGGCGCGATCATCTTCGGCGGGCCGATGAGCGCCAACGATCCCGACGAGTTCATCGGGACGGAGATCGACTGGATCAAGGTGCCGCTCGGCGAGGGCGCCCCGTTTCTCGGCCTGTGCCTCGGTGCGCAGATGTTGGCCATCCATCTCGGCGCGGCGGTCGCGCCCCATGCCGACGGCCACATCGAGGTCGGCTGGTTCGGGCTGAGCCCGACCGCGGCCGGCCGTCAACTGATCGATACCTGGCCGGACTGCGTCCACCAGTTCCACAAGGAGGGCTTCGCCCTGCCGGCGGGCGCGGCGCTGCTGGCGGAAGGCGCCGCCGATACCTTCCCCAATCAGGCCTTCTCCTATGGCGAGGCTGCCTTCGGCATCCAGTTCCACATCGAGCTGACCACCGCGATGGTCGGCCGCTGGACCGGGAGCATCGGCGAGCGCGCCAAGCTGCCCGGCGGCCAGGCCGCCGCGAAACACTTCCAGGGCCGCGCCCTGCACGACTGGAAGACGCGCGCCTTCCTCGATGTCTTCCTCGATCGGTGGCTGAAGCGCGACCGGCGCCGGCCGGCCGAGATCCGCGAAGCGGCGGAGTGATCGGTCTCGCAATCTGCGAAGGCATTCGCAATTTGCGAGGCGCGGCCGGTTACTAAAACCTTAACATAATCAATCAATTGCGATTCGAATTGGCGCCGCCCACAAGCTCTGGTGCGGGTGGCTCTGGCAAGCCCTTTGCCACTGAAGGCCCACGCTGATTTCTGGTTGTGCGTAGTCAGCGAACAGACTGGGCGGGGGAGGGCGGATGCCGTCGACCCCCGGCAAGCCCCCTCCCGTCCCGGTCTTTTCCGCCACCTGCCGAACGAACGATGGCCCGGAGCAGCATGGCGGCCGCTCCGGGCCGCCTCGTTCTTGCCGCCCATCGGCCTCAGGCGCGCGCTCTCGGAAGGCCATCGACCGACAGCGAACCGGCCCCCTGTGCCGCGAGCAGGAGATAGCCTCCCGCCAGACCGACATCCTTGCCGAACTGGACGAGTTCGTTCGGGTCGTCGAACTGCCGATGGAAGATGAGCGCGGTCGCCAGGCAGAAGGCGGCAAAAGCGAGGGCGGCCGGCCGTGTCCGGTACCCGACCACGATCGCCAGCCCGCCGACCAACTGGAAGGCCGCCGTCGGGAGCAACAGGATTCCGGGCACGCCGAATTGCTCCATGTAGGCGATGTTGGCGTCGGCGAAGCGCATCATCGATGTCGCGTCATAGATGAAGATGGCCGCGATCAAGACGCGCCCGGCGAGAAGGATCGGATCGCGGAGCCGATCCGGATGAACGGCAATCCCTCCGCCGGGGCGGGCGGGCGACGGCGTTGTGACGTGCATTTCCGTTTCTCGCGGCTCAGCTTTCGTCGGGCGTGCCGGCGATTGCCCTGGCGAGATCCTGGTACTGCTCGCAGGTGGTGCCGCAGACGGCCTCGACCTTCATCAGCTCGTCCTTGGCGAGATCGAGCTTGCCCTTCTCCGCATAGGCCTCGCCGAGATATTCGTGCGTGTCGACGTTGTTCGGGTCGAGGGCGAGCGCCTTGGCGTAATAGGCCAGCCCCTCGTCGTAGTTGCCGAGCTTGCGCTGCGAATAGCCGATCATCGTCAGCACCATCGAATCCTGGTTCTTGACGGTGCCGAGGGTCGTCAGCGCTTCCGCGTAACGGCCGGCGAGCGCCAGGTCGCGGCCCTGCGCATAGAGCGTCTCGTCGTCCATGGTGCTGGACGTGTCCTGCTCGCATTTGCCCTTGCTGGCGTTCCACACGTAGCCGGCCTTGCATTTGGGCGTCGTGGTGCCGCTGCTGCCGCTTCCGCCGCCGCTGGCGGCAAAGGCTGACAGGCCAGCGAACGACATCGCGCCGGCGAGAAGAATGGTGGTCATGACTGACGTTCTGTTCATAGCCTTGCTCCCGATCGTGGCGCGTCGCGCGCCTCATCTGCTTTCGACGGGGCTGTGAACAGCGGGACAGGCGTGGTTATTCTGAGGGCGGCTGCGGCCCGCGCTCACAGTTGCGTGACAGGCGCGGCGAAGCCATGGCAACGCTTCCTGTTCATATCGCAGGGCAAGTCGGGTACCGTCGCGGCACTTGCAACCCGGGACGAGCCGTCCCATCGATGGGAACCATGGCAGGCGACGCGCATCGTGCCGTGATGGAGGGCCTGGCCGCGCTGCTGCCGCGGCTGTGGCGCTATGGGGTGGTGCTGTCGGGAAACCGCGACACGGCCGAGGAGCTGGTCCAGGCGACCTGCGTCAGGGCGCTGGAGCGCAGTGCCCAGTTCACCCCCGGAACGCGGCTCGACCGCTGGCTGATTTCCATCCTCCATTCGATCTGGCTGAACGAGGTGCGCGCCCGCAAGGTGCGCCAGGGGCAGGGCCTGGTGGATGCCGATACGGCCCTCGTCTTCGACGGAATCCGCGAGATCGAGACGAATATTCTGGCCGCTCAGGTGTTACGGGAAGTGCAGGACTTGCCCGAAGTGCAGCGCGAAACCGTCTATCTCGTCTATGTCGAAGGGCTGACCTACCGCGAGGCGGCCGAGGCGCTCGGCATTCCGATCGGCACCGTCATGTCGCGGCTGGCCGGAGCGCGGGCAAGGCTCGCCGGCCTTTCGGCCGATGCGCAGGATAGTGGTGAAGAGCATGGCTGACCCGATGGATGGCCAGGTGAACGACGACGCATTGCTGGTCGCCTATCTCGACGGCGCGCTTTCCGCCGAAACGCGCGCGGCGCTGGAGGCGCGGCTGGCCGGCGAGGCGGCGCTCGAGGCGCGGCTGGAGGAATTCCGGCGCGGCGGGCGCGATTTCGCCGGTGCCTATGCGGCGCTGCTGGCCGGGGCCCCGCGCGAGCGCCTGTCGGCCATCCTGGCCGGGGCGGTGGAGCAGGTCCAGCGGCCGGCATCCAGGCCGCGCAACTGGTGGCCGGCGGCGATTGCCGCGGCCATCGCGCTGTTCGTGCTCGGCGCCGGCGCCGGCTATCTGGTGCCGCTGGCGACCGGTCTGGTGCAGCCGGTGCAGGTCGCCGAGACGCCGAACTGGCGGCAGGCGGTGGCCGAGTATATGGGCCTGATGACGGCCGACACGCTGGCGGTGATCCCCAACAGCCCGGCGGTCCTTGCCGACGAATTGTCGGCGGTCGGCCAGAAGGTCACGCTCGATCTGACGGCCGACAAGCTGGCGCTGCCGCACGTCTACCTGAAGCGGGCCGTGCTTTACGATTTCCACGGCAAGCCGCTCGTCCAGCTCGCCTATCTGTCGCACGACGACGGACCGCTGGCCTTCTGCATCATCGCCAACGGCAAGCCGGACGCGCCGGTCGCGGCGGAGACGCGCGAGGGCTTCAATATCGTCTTCTGGAACAAGAACGGCCTCGGCTACATGCTGATCGGCAAGGCGCCGCAAGACACGCTCGATGCCTTTGCCGGCGATCTCCGGTCCAAAGTTTCCTAGGCCGCGCCTCTAATCCGGCAGCACATGAATCATCAGCGGCGTCGTCGCCGTTTTCTGCCCGTATTTCGTGGTCAGGAACACCCGGTACAGGCCCGGCCTCGCGCCCTTCGTGTCGAATCGCAGGAACACCGTGTGCGCCAGCCCTGAGACGCGCCGGGCGGCGATGCGAAACGGGGCTGCGGTCTGGATATTCAGGAACGCCTTGCCCTCGATCTCGGCCGGCAGGCCCAGCACCTCGACGATCGTTTGCACCGTTTCGCCCGGATAGACCGACATGGCGCGCGGCAGTGCGACGACGTCGAGCAGGTCGTCCGCGCCTCCCTGCGCTCCCTGACCCTCGTGCAGGGCGACGTACGCGGTCTGGTAGGCGCGCTGATAGAGATTGAATGCTTCCCCAGCGGCTGACGAAGGAAGCTCGGCTGCCTTGCGATAGAAGGCGACCGCGTTCTTGCCTCCCTCGAAACCGGCCGACTGGTCCAGCATCGCCGCCGCCGCAAACCGTGCCGCGTCGAGGGGGGCCTGACGCATCAGGGCGCGCCCCATCTTGAGCTCTTCTGGCGACATCGGCTTCTCCCAGAGAAGGTCGCCGGCGCTGTCGTAGGCGTCGCGGAAATCACGAAATGCCCTGGCGACCGTCGCGTACTGCAAACCGCCCCACCCGGCGGGGAGTTTCTCCTTCCATCCGCTTTCGAGCGCGACGGCGTACTTCCTGTTTTGCACGCTGCCGGTATTTTCCAGCGGTGTGAATTCCTCGGCGCGGGCTGTTTTGGTCGGGACGGTCCCCGACGACCCGGCCGTTGCGGCCGCGGCGCATTTTGCATTGTTGGACGGATCGTCCGTGGTCACCGTCCTTATCTTCACAATCGCGCCGCCGCTCTTGCCCGTGGTGGTGATGGTGGTGGTTCCGTTGGCGGGCAGGATTCCGGCGTTGAATCCGAGTTGGTCGTCGTTTTGCGCGCCGGCGCTGCCGATCGAAAAGAGAGCGGCGCCGGCGGCGATCCCGCGCCCCGCCAAGGTAGATATCGCACCGGCCGCACCGGCCACGGGGCCCGCCGCCAAGCTAACTAGGGCGATGGCGACCTTTTCGCTGGTCGACAGGTCCTTTTCCAGCGCGACAACAGCCAGGCTCATCGCCTCATGTTTCTTGCACTCGACATGCGAGCCGATCAGTTTTTCGGAATCGGGTAGGTGTGGAAAGAACGGGTTTCCCTGGGGTTGTCGCGTCTCGACCATGTACAACGACCCCCAGGCGCTCACGTTGTACTGAGATTCGAACTTGAAATAGTCCTTCGATGGCTTGAAGTCGGGATGATTTGCATAAAATAGCCGGAAGCTGAATTCGTATTCCTGCTTTTCGCCCTCCGAGAAGAAGGAGGCGTTCAGGACATCGCCTGTGATGGTGATGTCATCCAGAAATATGTCGGTCTTGATGGCTGTTGGCGGTGTCGACGATGGCGTGTCGTAGTGCGCCTGCGCCGCAGTCTGCATCAAAGCCAGCGATGCCAACGCTGAACAACTGATAGTAAAACTATTATGAAAAAACGACATACTAGCCTCCCTATACGTCGTCTTTGCATTTTATAGAGAAGAATTACACCTATCACAGTTCCAAATACGGATCAAAATCTGTTGCGGTTGGCATCACCGGCACTCGGGAGACCCGATCGCACCACCTCGCCATGTTCGGCAAGGCGCTCGGCTGGTCGCACGCCGGGGCGCTGCCGGCGGAGCGGCAAGGCCCGACAGCCGCCTCGGGACGAGTCCGGTTGATTACCCGGCTTTCGCCAGTTCGGCATCGATCGCCGACTTGAGCTTTTCATAGGGCTGGGCGCCGACCATCAACTGTTTGCCGACGAGGAAGGACGGCGTGCCGCCGACGCCCATCGAATAGCCTTCGTCGACATCGGCCTGCATGGCCTGGCTGAGGTCGCTCGCCTTGTCGGTCGTCAGCGCCTTCACCTTGTCGACATCGATGCCGTCGATGGTGGCGGTGAGCGCCAGGATGTCGTCCTCATTGCCCCAGCCGGCGTTCTCCTGATCCTGATGGTCGAACATGGCCTTGTGCCATTGGCTGAACTTGTCGGGCGCCACCTGCCAGACGGCGCGCGCGATGCGGCCGGCCACCTCCGAGTCGGGACCGAGGAAGGCGAAGTCCTTGAAGACGATCTTCAGCTTGCCGGTGTCGACATAGTCCTTGATGAGCTGCGGGAAGACGGTCTCCTCCTCCTGCTTGCAGTAGGGGCACTGGTAGTCGAACCAGTAGGCCATGACGACCGGCGCATTGTCCTGGCCGATATAGGCGGCACCGTCGAGATTGACGTCGGCGATGTCGGCCGGCGGCGCCGGCGGCTGGGCGGGTGCGGTCGAATCGGCCGGGGCCATTGCCGCGGTCTGCAGCGCCGCCTGACGGGCGGTCCAGACGATCGAGCCGGAAATCATCGCGCCGGCGATGATGATGGCAACCGGGATGAGGATGTCGCCGGGCGAGAGCTTGCGCATGCGGTGCGGATCCTTGTGGCCGTTGGATGGTGCGACTGGTCGCCGCTCTTTCCGGCAGCAATGGGGCGGTGGCGGCCGGCCGCGACACGGCAATCATATATAGCAGGCCGGCGCCGGCGACATCCCGCCCGATGCCGGCGGCCCGATGCCGGATGTCCATTGTCCGCCCGCGAAATCATCACCATGTTGAAATGAGCCGGTTGGGCTCCGGAATGCGGGCGTCCGGACCCTCTTTCGAGGGCGTCCGGTCGTCCGGGCGGGGCCTCCCGGCAACGACATGACGATGCCCGGCGCGGTGTCGCCGGCAAACGATGGGTGAATCGCATGGAAACCCCGGCAAGGATCGATTTTCAGGGCGCAACCTTGAACGAGCATATTCAGCAGTCGGTGGTTCAGCACATTGCTCAGCTCGAGAAGCGCTTCGGGCGGATCACCGCCTGCCGCGTCGCCGTCGCCGAACCGTCGGCGCATCATCACTCCGGCGGCCAGTACGCGGTCGCCGTCCATCTGGCGCTGCCCGACGGCCGCGAGGTCAATATCGACCGCACGGCCAGGCAGGACGAGCGCTTTGCCGACCCGGCCTTTGCCGTCAACGATGCCTTCAAGCGGGCGCGGCGCCGCCTGCAGGACCAGGTCCGCCGCATGCGCGGCAACTGACGAGGCGCGTGCGAACGATGAAGAAACGCCGCCGCATCGTCGATGACGATCCCCCCGCGGTCGATCTCGCGATCTCGCCAGAGAAGGTGTGCTTCCTGATCCTCAAGGCGCGCGCCTTCGACGTGAAGGATGCGGTGAGCGAGCCGGATCCCGGCTCCAACCCGACGGACGACATGGATGGGGCGGTGCTGGAGGATCATGACGACGATCCGGTGGTCGCCGAGCTTGTCTCGGCCATCCACGATCTCAGCGAGGACGAGCAGATCGAGCTGGTGGCGATCGCCTGGCTCGGGCGGGGCGATTCGACGGTGGACGACTGGGCGTCGCTGCGCGCGGCGGCGGAAGAGGCGCACAACCGGCGCACGGCGCGCTATCTCATCGGCATACCGCAGCTCGGCGACTATCTCGAGGAGGGCCTCGCCCTCCTCGGCCGCTCCTGCGAGGAATACGAAATCGGCCGGCTGTAGGTCCGCTGGCCGGCCGCAAAAGCCAGGCTCCGCGCGGGTCGCGGGGTCGGCTTGATTCAGCGCAACGCCCGATGAGCCGGCACCTGTCATCACATCACGATGCCCGATCCTCTTGCCAGGGGCGGCGTTGCGGCTTCCGGCCGGGGTCCCGATTGGAACGACAGGATGCAGGTCGACCTCCAGGCCGAGACCATTGCCTTTCTCACCGATCCGGCGACCCACGGGCCGGGCGCGGAGACGGTGGAGGTGATCGAGACCCACATCTCGGTGGTCGTGCTGGCCGGGGCGCGCGCCTACAAGCTCAAGCGCGCGGTCAAGTTCAACTACGTCGATTTCTCGACGGTCGATCTGCGACTGGCCTTCTGCGAGCGCGAGGTGGAGCTCAACCGGCGCGCCGTGCCTGACCTCTATCTCGGTGTCCGGCGCATCACGCGGGAGAGCGACGGACGCCTCGCCTTCGATGGCGACGGCGCGCTGGTCGATGCGGTGGTCGAGATGGTGCGCTTCGATCAGGACGGCCTGTTCGATCGCATGGCCGGGCGCGGGGTCCTGACGCCGGCGCTGCTCTCCGAGCTTGCCGCTACGGTCGCCCGTCTGCACGAGACGGCGCTTGTCGAACTCTCCGGCGCCGGCGCCGGCAACATCGCCGGCGTGCTTGCCATCAACGAACAGGCGCTGGCGGCGTTATCCCTGTTTCCGCCGGACGGCGTCACGCGCTTCAACCGGGCCTTCCACGATGCCCTGGCGACGGCCGCGCCGCTGCTCGACCGGCGCCAGCGTCTCGGCAAGGTGCGCCACTGCCATGGCGACCTGCACCTCCGCAACATCTGTATGTTCGCGGGCCACCCGGCGCCGTTCGACTGTCTGGAATTCGACGATGCCATGGCGACGGTCGATGTGCTCTACGACCTCGCCTTCCTGCTGATGGACCTCTGGCACCGCGACCTGAAGCCGGGCGCCAACCTCGTGCTCAACCGCTATCTCGACGTCCTCGACGAAAGCGACGGCCTGGTGCTGGTGCCGCTGTTGATGGCGATCCGCGCCGCGGTGCGCGCCCATGTCAGCGCCACGCGCGCCGAGGAGCCGAGCGAGGCGGCCAATGCCGAAACGCTGCGCGCCGAGGCGATCTCCTATTTCCATCTGGCGCAGTCTCTGCTCAGGCCGGTGCCGCCGCGGCTGGTGGCGATCGGCGGCTTCAGCGGCGCCGGCAAGACCACGGTCTCGGCGGCGATCGCCCAGGCCATCGGTGCGCCGCCGGGCGCCCGGGTGCTCAGCAGCGACCGCATCCGCAAGCGCATGGGCGGCGTCGCTCCGACGGTGCGGCTGCCGGCCCCGTCCTACCGCCGGGAGGTGTCGCGGGCGGTCTACGAAACGCTCGGGCGCGAGGCGGAATACCTGCTGGCGCTCGGCCACGGCGTCGTCCTCGACGCGACCTTCCGGCGGCCCGAGGAGCGCGTCCGCATCGAGGAGATGGTGGCCGCGGTGGACGTGCCCTTCACCGGCATCTGGCTGGAACTGGCGCCGGAGGAGCTGATCGACAGGGTGGAGCGGCGCGGCGTCGACACGTCGGACGCCACGGCCGAAGTGATCCGTCATCAGATTTCGCAGTTCAGCGGCCCGATCACATGGACCGTGGTTCCCGCGAACGGCAGCGTCGACGAGGTCGTCGGCCGTGTCCTGGCGGCGATCGAAGCGAATTGAAGGGTATCAGCTCAGGCCGGAAACGTGGTGCGGATCGCGTCGACCAGCGTATTGCCGATCAGGGGTTTCTCGACGATCGCCACGGAGGCGGCCGCGGCGCGCACGCGCAGGTGCGGGCCGGGATTGGTGGTGATCAGGATGGCGGGCATGGCGACGCCGCGCTGGCGCAGCTCGTCGAGCAGCTGCAGCCCGTTGCGGTCGTCCAGATTGTAGTCGATGACCAGGCAGCCCTCTCTCTTGCGCGCCGCATCGTCGATCAGCGCCTTGGCCGAGGAATAGGTGCGGACCGCATAGCCCTCGATCTCGAGCGAGAATTTCAGCGAAGCGAGAATCGCCGGGTCGTCGTCGATCACGAAGACCGGACGTTCGACGGCCCGTGCGGGCGCGTCAAGGGATGCGGAATCGGTCTGCTGATCCGTGGTCATCCACTAGCAAAGCCATAGAAATGGCGGTTTTGCCTTGACGCAGGTCAACGGCCCCGGGGGCGGCGTCAGCTGTCGGCGAGCAGCGCCATGCGGACCAGCTCCGACAGGCTGCGTGCCTGCATCTTGGTCATCACGTTGGCCCGGTATACCTCGACGGTGCGGGCGCTGATGCCGAGGTCGAAGGCGATCGTCTTGTTGGCATGACCGGCAATCAGGCCGTCGAGCACCTGCCGCTCGCGCGGCGACAGCGCCGCCAGCCGCTCCCTGACCTCGATCTTGCGCAGGTCCTGCTCGCTGTCCTCGCGGTTCTTGCTCAGCGCCATGCGCACGGAGGCCAGCAGCGTATCGTCGTCGAACGGCTTTTCGAGGAAATCGACGGCGCCGAGCCTCATCGCCTCGACGGCCAGCGGCACGTCGCCATGTCCGGTCATCATGATCACCGGCAGTGCGGTGCCGCTCTCATGCAGGCGGCGCAGCAGCTCCATGCCGTCGATCTCGGGCATGCGCACGTCGGTGATGACGCAGCCGCCGGTGATCTGGGGCAGCGCCTTGAGGAAGGCGACCGCCGATTCGTAGGCGTGGACCTCGACGTCGGCGGTGCTCAGCAGAAACGCCAGGGACTCGCGAGCGTCGTCGTCGTCGTCGATGATGTGAACGACCTTATCGCCTTCATGCACCATCGGCGATCTCCGCGATCTTGCCGCTGGCCAGCGTGAAGCGGAACACCGTGCCGCCGGCCGGGTTGCGCTCCGCCCAGATCTCGCCGCCATGCGCCTGGATGATGGTTCGCGAAATGGACAGGCCGACCCCCATGCCGTGGCGCTTGGTGGTGACGAACGGCTGGAAGAGCTGCCGGGCGACTTCCTCGGCCAGCCCGGGGCCGGTGTCGGTAACGCTGACTTCAACCATATCTTCCCCCGCCGGTGCGGTCGACAGCACCAGCTCGCGATCCTCGACGTCGATCATGGCTTCGATAGCGTTGCGCACGAGGTTGAGCAACACCTGTTGAATCTGCACCTTGTCGGCGAGCACCAGGTCGTGAGCGTTGTCGAACTGGAAGCGCACCCGCACGCCGTGCTCCTTGGCGCCGACCAGCGCCAGGGCGCTGGCCTCCTCGATCAGCTTGGCGATGCTCTCCACCCGCCGCTCGCTCTCGCCGCGGCTGACGAAATCGCGCAGGCGGCGGATGATGTCGCCGGCGCGCAGCGCCTGTTCTCCCGCCTTGTCGAGCGCGTCGCGCAGGCGGTCCAGGTGCGCCTCGGCGTTGTTCTCGATCAGCCGGCGCGAGCCCTTGATGTAGTTGGCGATGGCCGACAGCGGCTGGTTGAGCTCGTGCGCCAGCGTCGAGGCCATCTCGCCCATGGCGGTCAGGCGCGAGATGTGGACCAGTTCGGACTGGAGCTCCTGCAGCCGCGCCTCGGTCTCCTGACGCTGGGACAGGTCGCGCACGAAGCCGGTGAAGTAGCGTCCGTCGCCGGGGCGCATCTCGCCGACGGCAAGCTCCATCGGAAAGGTCGAGCCGTCCTTGCGCTCGCCGACGACGATGCGGCCGATGCCGATGATGTGGCGCTCGCCGGTCTTGCGGTAGCGGGCGAGGTAGCCGTCATGGGCTTCGCGATAGGGCGAGGGCATCAGCATGCTGACATTGTTGCCGATGGCTTCCTGGGCGCGATAGCCGAAGAGCTGCTCGGCGGCGTTCGAGAACGACTGCATGATGCCGGCCTCGTCGATGACGATCATGGCGTCGGGAACCGTGTCGAGGATCGACTGGAGATGGGCTTCGCGGATCTCCAGTTCGCGCTGGCGGTTGGCCGATTGGGCGCGGCTGCGTTTCAGGCGCATGCCAAACCACGACATGGCGATGCCGACGACGCCAAAGGCGAGGATATCGACGAGGCCGGGTGGCGTCACCAGCGAGGCGCCGCCGGACAGGGCGATCGCCAGCACGAGGCTGACGAGCGTGGCGGCCATCCCCGGGCCGAACCCGCCGAGACCGCCGGCCACCAGAACCGAAGGAACGAACAGGACCAACTGAAGGTTGCCGTGCAGCGGCACATACAGCACCAGACGGGCAACGACCGTCGCGGCCACCGCGGCGGCGGCGATGGCATAGTCGCGCAGCGGCCCCGGGCGAAGCACCCTCACGGCGCCGTCCGACCGAAGTTTTTCCCGGTTTTCAGCGGTTTCTGCCATGCTCTTGGTGGGTTCCGAATGACTACAAACCGGCTACGTAATACCCCGTAGGGGGATTACCTGAATTTTGTCCTTCCCGCCCGACTGTTAGCAAATCCCCCGCGACAAATCGAACCATGGAGCGGGTCATGCTCATGCATAAGTCGGGCGATATCGCCACCACCAAGCCGGTCCTGCCGATCCCTGCGGGAATGCCGGAGGTCAACGCGCTCGCCGACACGTTCGCCGTCATGGGCGCCGCCATGCGATTCGAGCACAATTCCGAGATCTTCGGCGAAGGCGAGCCGGCGGAATACTTCTACAAGGTCATCAAGGGAGCGGTGAGGACCTACAAGCTGCTCAATGACGGCCGCCGCCAGATCAGCGCCTTCCACCTGACCGGCGACATCTTCGGCCTCGAGGCCGGCAGCGAACACCGCTTCACCGCCGATGCCATCGCCGATTCGACCGTTCTGGTCATCAAGCGTTCCGCGCTGATGGCGCTGGCCGCCCGCGACAGCGAGGTCGCCAATTGCCTGTGGACGCAGGCCACCGGCGATCTGCTCAGGGCGCAGGACCACATGCTGCTCCTCGGCCGCAAGAACGCCCATGAGCGCGTCGCCAGCTTCCTGCTCGAAATGGCCGATCGCGGCAAGGGCCCGGAAAGCGTCGAACTGCCGATGTCGCGCCAGGACATTGCCGATTATCTCGGCCTGACCATCGAGACGGTGTCGCGCACGCTGACGCTGCTTGAAAACGAGGCGGCCATCGAGTTGCCGACGTCGCGCCGCATTCTGCTGCGCGATCCGGCGGCGCTGCGCCGTCTGAACGCCTGAGGCTTTCACCAGGCACCCCGCCGAGGACGCAGCTTGCGGCTGGCCGGTCGGGCCGGCGCGGCGATGGCTGGGTGCATCGAAGGCCAGGGAGACCATGACCATGATCTCCGTTGCACCAGATGATTGGGTCGTCGTTTGCGACGGCCGCAAATGGCTGATCCTCGAAAACAAGGGCGACGCCGAGCTGGTCAATCTCGTCATGCGCGAGGAGCGCACGACGGATAATCCGCCGACGCGCGACCAGGGCACCGATCGGCCCGGGCGGGCGCGCTGGCCGGCGGGCGACGGGCGCAGCGCCTTCGGCCAGACCGACTGGCACGACCAGGCCGAGCAGGACTTCCTGACCGCGCTCGCCCAGCACCTTGACAGGGCCGTGCGAGCGGGTGCAGTCCGCGGCCTCGTGCTGGTTGCGCCGCCGCGGGCACTCGGCATGATTCGCCGACAGCTTTCCGCCGCGGTCAGCAAGCATGTGCGCGGCATGATCGACAAGGACTATGCCGGCATGCCGGTCGCCGAGATCGAGAAACGACTGAGGGGCTGACGCCGAGGCCCACGATCGGGGAACGATCGCCATGAACGGACAGGCGGCCAGCCAGCGGCCGGAGCCGGTCTTCGAGGTGGCCGGCCTGACGAAGGTCTATCGCACCGGCGACGTCGAGGTGCATGCGCTGCGCGGCATCGACCTCGCCCTGTTTGCCGGCGAGCTTGCCGTCATGCTCGGCCCTTCGGGAAGCGGCAAGTCGACCCTGCTCAACATCCTCGGCGGCCTCGATACCGCGACCGCCGGTTCGGTCAGCTTCCGTGGACGCGAGCTGACGCACTTTTCCGACCGCGACCTGACGCTCTACCGGCGCAATTACGTCGGCTTCATCTTCCAGTTCTACAACCTCATCCCGAGCCTCACGGCGCGCGAGAACGTGGCGCTGGTGAGCGAGATCGCGCCCCATCCGATGAAGCCGGAGGAGGCGCTGGAACTGGTCGGCCTCGGCAACCGCCTGGACCACTTTCCGGCGCAGCTTTCCGGCGGCGAGCAGCAGCGCGTCGCCATCGCCCGCGCCGTGGCCAAGCGGCCCGAGATCATGCTGTGCGACGAGCCCACCGGCGCGCTCGATTCGAAGACCGGCATCCTGGTGCTGGAGGCGCTGGCATCGACCAACCGCGAGCTCGGCACCACCACCGCCATCATCACCCACAACGTCTCGATCGGCGGCATCGGCGACCGCATATTCCGCTTCACCGACGGCCAGATCGCCGGCATCGAGACCAATGAACGCCGGCTCGATGCCAGCGAAGTCGCGTGGTGAGCGGCCATGCGCGCGCTCGACCGCAAGCTCTTCCGCGACCTGAGGCGCCTGTGGGCGCAGTCGCTGGCCATCGCCATGGTCATGGCCTGCGGCGTCGCCACGCTGATCCTGGCCATCGGCACCTACCAGTCGCTCGACGAGACGCGCGCGGCCTATTACCAGCGCTACCGCTTCGGCGACGTCTTCGCCTCGGCGACCCGCGCGCCGAATGCGCTGAAGAGCAGGATTGCCGCAATCGATGGCGTGGCGGCGGTCGAGACACGCATCGCCAGCCCGGTGATCCTCGATATCCCCGGCCTGCGCGAGCCGGCCACGGGGCTGGTGATCTCCATACCGGAAAGCGGCGACATCGCGGTCAATGCCCTGTTCGTGCGTGAGGGGCGCCTGCCCGGCGGCGGGCGCGGCAACGAGGTCGCGATCAACTGGAACTTCGCCCAGGCGCATCACTTCACCGTCGGCTCGACCTTCGAGGCGATCGTCGACGGCTCGAAGATCCGGCTCAACGTCGTCGGCGTCGTCCTGTCGCCGGAATACATCTACGCGCTCGGCCCCGGCGACATGATGCCGGACAACCGCCGCTTCGGTGTGCTGTGGATGCAGGAGAACGTCCTGGCGCCGCTGTTCAACCTCGACGGCGCCTTCAATTCGGTCAGCCTGCGCCTGCTGCCCGGCGCCAGCGAGAGCAACGTCATCGAGCAGCTCGACCGGCTGCTCGAGCCCTATGGCGGCACCGGCGCCTCCGGGCGCAAGGACCAGCTCTCCAACGCCTTCCTCGACAGCGAACTGGTCCAGCTCAAGGGCATGGCCGAGATCATCCCGCCGATCTTCCTGGCCGTCTCGGCCTTCCTCATCAACATGATCCTGTCGCGGCTGATCTCGCTGGAGCGCGAGCAGATCGGCCTGCTGAAGGCGCTGGGCTACGGCCGCTTCGCCGTCGTCTGGCACTATCTCAAGCTGGTGCTGATGATCGCTTCGATCGGCACGCTCATCGGCATCGCCGGCGGCAACTGGCTGGGCCGGGCGCTGACGCGCCTTTATGCCGAGTTCTACAGCTTCCCCTTCCTGCTTTTCCGCGAGACGCCCGGCATCTATCTGATCGCCGTCGGCATCAGCTTCGCCGCGGCGATCCTCGGCGCGCTGCGCGCCGTGTCGACCGCCTTCGCGCTGCCCGCGGCGGTGGCCATGCGCCCGCCGGCGCCGCAGGCCTATCGCCGGGCGCTCGGCGGGCTGTTCGGCGGCCGGCGGCTGTTCTCGCAACTCACCACCATGGCGCTGCGCCACGTCATCCGCCACCCGGTGCGCTCGGCGCTCACCGCCGTCGGCATCGCCTTCTCGGTGGCGCTGGTCGAAGTGGCGCTCGGCACGATGGATTCGGTCAATGCCATGCTCGACGCGGTCTACTTCCGCACCGACCGGCAGGACGCGACGCTGGCCTTCAACGCGCCGCGGCCGCCCTCGGTGGTGAGCGCCGTTCTGAACCTGCCGGGCGTGATGACGGCGGAGCCTTTTCTCAATCACCCGGTGCGCATGTCCAACGGCCACTATTCGCGTCAGCTCGTCATTACCGGCAAGCCGCCGGGCACCGACCTCTCCCGCGTGCTCGACCTCGACCTGCAGCCGGTGGTTCTGCCGCCCTCGGGCCTGGCGCTCGGCGAGCGCGTCGCCGAACTCCTTCACGTCAATGTCGGCGACATGGTGCGCGTGACGCTGCTCGACGGCGACCGGCGCACCGTCGAGGCGCCAGTAACGCAGGTCATCCAGAACTATATCGGGCTGGTGGTGTACATGGACATCGATGCGCTGGCGCGGCTGGCGGGCACCGGCCCGCGCGTCTCCGGCGTCAACATCGCGCTGGATTCGTCCAGGCTCGACGACCTCTACGCCGCGGTGAAGAAGACGCCGCAGGTGAGCGCCGTGGCGCTGATGACGGTGTCGCGCCAGCGCATGCAGGAGACCATGCAGCAGAGCATGAACATCTCGCTGTTCGTCTATTTCGCCCTGGCGGTGATCATCGCCTTCGGCGTGGTCTACAACTCCGCCCGCATCCAGCTTTCCGAGCGCGCCCGCGAGCTCGCCTCGCTGCGCGTGCTCGGCTTCCGCCGGGCCGAGGTCTCCAACATCCTGTTCATCGAGGTCGGCGTCGTCGTGGCGCTCGCCCAGCCGATCGGCTGGCTGGTCGGCACCGGCTTCGGCTGGCTGATCACCCAGAGCCTGGCGACCGACATCTTCCGGGTGCCGTTCGTCATCGAACTCAGAACCTATGCCGTCGGTACCCTGGTGGTCGCCGCCGCCGCCTTGCTCTCGGCGGCGATCGTGCGCCGCCGCATCGACCGTTTCGACCTCATCCAGGTCCTCAAGACGCGGGAGTAGACGAGACATGCTTGGTACATGGATCAAGCGCATCCTCGGAATCTTCGCCATCGTCGCGGTGGTCGGGATCATCGTCTATGCGCTCCTGCCCGCGCCGGTCGGCGTCGATATCGCGGTCATCGGCCGCGGCCCGCTGGAAGTGACGGTGGACGAGGAGGGCGTCGCCCAGATTCGCGACGTGTTCCGCGTCTCGGCGCCGATTGCCGGCAGGCTCAACCGCATTCCCGTCCATGTCGGCGATCGGGTGAGCCCTGAGGGCGCCGCGGTTGCTGCGATCCAGCCGGCCGAGCCGTCGCTCCTCGATGTGCGCACCCAGCGCGAGCTGCAGGCGGCGGCCGGGTGCGGCGCGGGCGGCGGTGGGGCTGGCCGAAGCACAGGTGACCAGTGCCGAAGCCAGCGAGCGGCTGGCGTCGTCCGATCTCGAGCGCACCAGGAAGCTTGCCGACAGCGGCGCCGTGTCGGCGCGGGCGCTGGAGAAGGCGGTGACCGACCTCGACACCGCCCATGCCGCCGTGCAGCAGGCCAAGGCCAATCTGGCGCTGCGCCAGAGCGAGCTGGCCAGCGCCGAGGCGCATCTGATCCAGCCGGGCACCTCCGGCGGCGAGGCCGACAGCGGCAACGCGCATTGCTGCGTGCCGGTGATGGCGCCGATCGACGGCGTCGTGCTCAAGCTCCTGGTCGAGAGCGAACAGGTGGTTGCCGCCGGCACGCCGTTGATCGAGATCGGCGATCCCAAGAACATGGAGGTGGTGGTCCACCTGCTGTCGTCCGATGCGGTGGAGATCAAGCCCGGCGCGCCGGCGACGCTGACCGACTGGGGCGGCGAGGGCGTGCTCAACGCCCATGTGCGGCGCATCGATCCGGCCGCCTACACCAAGGTCTCGGCGCTCGGCGTCGAGGAGCAGCGCGTCGACGCCACCCTCGACATCGACGACCCCTATGAGCAATGGCAGGGCCTCGGCCACGAATACCGGGTGATGGCGCATATCCGCACCTGGAAGGGCGGCGACGTCGTCCAGGTGCCGGTCGGGGCGCTCTTTCGCCGCGGTGCCGACTGGAGTGTCTTCCGCGTCGTCGACGGCAAGGCGGTGCTCACCAAGGTCCTCCTCGGTCACCGCAACACGCATTTCGCCGAGGTGGTGGGCGGCCTGAGCGCGGGCGACACGATCGTCCTCCACCCGAGCGACCAGGTGAAGGACGGCGCCAAGGTCGCGCCGCGATCCAACGAAACCGGCCAGGGTTGACCGGGGTCAAGGCGGAGCTGGGCGTTCGCGGCAAATATGCGGCCAATTGAATGACTATGGAGAAGACAGCGATGAGTATGGAATGCGCAAGGGAAGCCGATCTTGTGGTGCAGTCCTCGGTTGCCCTGACCAAGGGCCTCCCTGAGGCGATGGCCGGCTTCGCCGGCCTCGGCAAGGGCGCCTATGCGGACAAGGTGCTGAGCACCAAATACAAGGAACTCATCGCGCTGGCGCTGGGCGTGGCGGCACGCTGCGACGGCTGCGTGGCCTACCATGCCAGGAAAGTGGCCGACCTCGGGGCGACCCGCGAAGAGGTCCTCGAAGTGCTCGGCGTCTGCGTGCAGATGGGCGGCGGGCCGTCGATGGTCTATGGCGGCGAGGCGCTGAGGGCCTACGACTGCTTCGTGGCAGAGAAGCAGGCGAAGGCCGCGGCCTGATCATTCGGGGCGATGAGGGCGCAGGCGGGCGCGGCCGCATTCGGGCGGCCGTGTCCGCTGTCTTTCGTCGGGCCGGGAATCCCTGTATGGCTGCCGTGGTCCGCGTGATCGCCATCCCGGAGAAACCGTAGATCGTGTCGACCATCCGCATCACGGCCGGCCCCTTCAGTTTCGAGGCGCGCTTCGAGGAAGAGGCGGCGCCGAAGACCTGTGCCCGGTTCAAGAGCCTGCTGCCCTACAAGGAACGCATCATCCACGTGCGCTGGAGCGGCGAAGGCTGCTGGATTCCGCTAGGCGACCTCGATCTCGGCCTCGATTTCGAGAACCACACCAGCTATCCGGCGCCGGGCGAGATCATTCTCTATCCCGGCGGCATCAGCGAAACGGAGATCCTGCTGGCCTATGGCGGCGTGCACTTCGCCAGCAAGGTCGGCCAGCTTGCCGGTAACCATTTCCTCACCATCACCAAAGGCAGGGAAAACCTTGTGCCCTTGGGCAAGTTATGCTTGTGGGAGGGTGCACAGGACATCCTGTTCGAGCAGATTTAGCCGCTTGCGACATTTGTGCAAATCCATATCGGCGATCCGTGCCTCGACATTACCGGATTCAATGCCTAAATCGGGGTATCGGCCTCAGGGGCGCTGATTCGGCCGTCTTTTCAGCTATCGTTATCGAGAGTTCGCAATGCGCCAGCAGGCGAAGCCTTTTACAGTAGAAATCAAGAAAAGCCGCAAGACCACCACGGAACACCAGCCACTCTTCGGTTTCCTCGAAGAAGCGGCGGCGGCTGTCGCGGACGTGCCGGCGGCGCGGCTCTTCGAGCCCCGCTCGGACAACGGCCACAACGGCGGCCACAACGGCGGCCACAACGGCAACAATGGCGGCCATAACGGCGCCGGCGATCTTGCCGATATCGCCCGTGTCTTCGGCAGGGCAGAAGCCGAGCGCCCGGCGAACCGCATCCTGCCCGACCTCACGGCAAAGCCAGCGGTCGCCGAGCCGGAAGACGAGACGCCGCGGCCGCGGCGGGCGCGCGTCGCCAAGTCGAAGGCGCCGCGCATCCCCAAGCCGAAACCGCTGCCGGTCACGCTGCGCGAGCCGGTCGTGCAGCACGAGGCGGTGGCACCGGTGCCTGCGCTGCGCGTGCGCCGCCGCGTCAAGGATGAAGACGGTCTGCCGCGCGCCGCCCGCTGGAAGCGCCGTCTGCCGCGCTTCGCGCGCTAGGACGTCATCCCTGCTAGGCTGACTGCCGGTTCGCGTTTGCGGGCAGTGCAGGGCATGGCCGACATCATCGCCATCGACGATCCGGACGATCCGCGCGTTGCGGTTTATCGCGACGTGCGCGAGCGCGACCTCGTGGGCAGGAAGGGCCTGTTCGTCGCCGAGGGCGCGGTGGTGCTCAACGTGCTGTTGAGCGCGCGGTCGCGCCACCGGCCGTCGTCGCTGCTCGTCGCCGGGACGCGCGTCCACCGTCTTGGCGATCTCATCGCCAGGGTGCCGGAGGGCGTGCCGGTCTATGCGGCGGCGCAGCCGGTCATCGATGCGATCATCGGCTTTCATATCCATCGCGGCATACTGGCCATCGGCGAACGGGCACCGATGACCTCTGCCGGGGACCTGCTTTCCGGCCTGCCGCCCCGCGCCCTGGTGGTGGTCCTTTCGGCCATCGCCAATCACGACAATATGGGCGGCATCTGCCGCAATGCCGCGGCCTTCGGCGCCGGCGCCGTCATCCTCGATTCCGATTGCTGCGATCCCTTCTATCGCAAGGCGATCCGCGTCTCGGTCGGCGCGGCGCTGACGCTGCCCTTCGCCCGCATCGAAACGGCGGAGGCGGCGCTCGATCGGCTCGCCGACCACGGATTCCAGACGCTGGCCCTATCGCCGGCCGGCAAGGTCGCGCTTGGCGACGTGAAGCGGGCGGCGCGTGTCGCCGCCATCTTCGGCGCGGAAGGTCCGGGTCTGCCGCAGGCGGTCCTCGACCGCGCGACAAGCGTGCGCATCGCCATGGCGGGCGACATGGATTCGCTCAACGTCGCCACCGCCAGCGGCATCGTGCTGCACCATCTGGCCTCATCCTGAGGTGGCTGCCGAAGGCAGCCGTCGAAGGATGGGCGGCACGCGCTAGCCCAGCTCGAAGGTGGTGATGCCGAAGATGCGCTCGAGCGGCAGCGCCGGGGCGGGGCCGCGATACATGCGCGCCGTTTCGAAGACCGGCTCCAGCCCGTGGCGCCTGGCCAGCGCCATCGCCTCGGCGTTGGGCTCGGGCACGTCGAGATAGATCGGCGCGCCATAGAGCCGACCGGTCAGACCTGAGAAGATGCGCTCGGCGATCTCCGGCGTATCGGCGAACAGCGGCCCGATCTTGTAGCCCGCGCGGCATTGGCGCACGCAGCCATAGCCGCAGATCGAATTCGCCTCGACGAGAGCCAGCGTGCGCCGGCCGGGCGGCGTCAGCCAGGCATGCAGGAAGGTTTCGCGCGGGCCCGGCTGCAAGGCGCGGTCATAGGCGACGATCGAACCGGCGAGCCCGGTCGGGCGGTCGGGGACGAATTCGACGATGCGCGTGTCGGCGATCTCGTGGGTGGCGGCGGTGCCGCCGAAGCGGATATTGCGGTGGGCCAGCGCAAAGCCGGACTTGGCGTAGTTCGCCTGCTGCTCGACGACGCCGTCGAGGCCGATGGTGCGCTCGCCAAGGCGGGCGATCCCGGCCTCCCACATGGTCCGGCCGTGGCGCCGCCCGCGATAGTCCGGGTGGCAGATGAACAGGCCGAGAAAGCCGTAGGCATCGCCATAGGCAACCACCGAGATGCAGGCGACCGGCGTCTCGCCGAGAAAGCCCATCAGAAAGCCCCGTGGGTCGGCGGCCTGGAAGGCTTCGGCATCGTCGAGGCCGGGGTTCCAGCCCTCCGCCGCGGCCCAGTCGAGGGCGGTGTCGAGATCGGCGCGGCGCATCGGGCGGACGGCGAGCGCGCTCATCGGTTCACGCCTTGAGGCTGTCGGCGACGGTGGCGATGTGGCGGGCAAGCGTCTCGGTGAATGCCGATTTCCACGTCTCGAAACCGCCGTCGGCGGCCTCCGGCGGAAAGAGCGTGGCGCGCGAGGAAGAGATGAGCCCGCCTTCGCGGCCGGCCGGGCCGGGCGTGAGCGCCGCGGCGAACTGCTTCAGGTCGCCGCCCTGATGGCCGAAGCCGGGGATGAGGAAGAGCGCCTTGGGCAGAAGCGTGCGGATGTCCGCCGCCTCCTCAGGGTAGGTGGCGCCGACCACGACGCCCAGCGACGACCAGCCGGTCTCTCCGGTCAGCGTCCCGGCGATGGGCGCCAGCGCCAGCGCCACGCTGCCATAGAGCGTGCTGTTGCCGATCTTCAGGTTCTGGAAATCGCCGGAGCCGGGATTGCTGGTCTTGGCGAGCACCAGGATGCCGCGGCCGTGCTCACGGCAGAGCGTCAGGTAGGGCTCCAGCGTGTCGACGCCCATATAGGGATTGACCGTCATGCACTCGACCGGATTGGGGCTGTCGGGCGCGAGATAGGCCGCGGCATAGGCGTCGGCCGTCGAGCCGATGTCGCCGCGCTTGGCGTCGAGGATGACGATGGCGCCGCGCTCGTGGGCATGGGCAACGACCCGCTCGAGCATGGCGATGCCGGCGGAGCCGAGACGCTCATACATGGCGCTTTGCGGCTTGAACGCCGCGACCTCGGGCGCCGCGATGTCGATGACGGCGGTCAGGAAATCGCCGATCGCCTCTGCCGTCTCGGGGTCGCGCGCATCCATGGTGCCGCGGCGGAAGGCCGCCGGGATCATGGCGAGGTGCGGGTCGAGGCCGAGGCAGAAGCAGTGGCCGAGCGAGCGGCTGCGGGCGATCACCGCATCGGCGAAATGGAAGCCGGCCGCCTGACCGGGCGCCGCGCTGCCGACGGTCGTTTCAGTGCCGTCCATGGCCGATTCCCTCGTTTCCCGCTTGTTGCACGTTGGCCGGCGGCGATCAATTGCGGTTGCGGCGGGCGGCCGGCTGGTGTGTATCTCACTCGCGATGGACCGAATCGAGATCACGCGCCCGGACGACTGGCACTTGCACGTCCGCGACGGGGCGATGCTGAAGGCGACGCTGCCCGCCAGCGCCGCCGTTTTCGGCCGCGCCATCATCATGCCCAACCTGGTGCCGCCGGTGAGGACGCTCGCCGATCTCCGCGCCTACCGCGCCCGCATCGTGGCGGCACTGCCGGCCGGCCACCCGTTCCGGCCGCTGATGACGCTCTACCTCACCGACGACACCGACGCGGGCGTCATCGCCGAGGGCGCGGCATCGGGCGATCTCGCCGCGGTCAAGCTCTACCCGGCCGGCGCCACCACCAATTCCGACAGCGGCGTCACCGACATCGCCAGGGTGAGCCGCGTGCTCGAAGCCATGCAGGAAGCGGACGTTCCGCTGCTCGTCCATGGCGAGGTGACCGACCCGGACGTCGACATCTTCGACCGCGAGGCGGTGTTCATCGAGCGGGTGCTGACGCCGCTCCGCGCCCGCCTGCCGGGCTTGCGCATCGTGCTGGAGCACGCCACGACGAAGGAGGCGGTGGATTACGTGCTTTCGGCGCCGGCCAATCTCGCCGCGACGATCACGCCGCACCATCTGATGATCGACCGCAACGCGATCCTCGTCGGCGGCATCAAGCCGCATTTCTATTGCCTGCCCATTGCCAAGCGCGCCGATGACAGGGCGGCGCTGCGCCGGGCGGCGACCTCGGGCGACCGCCGCTTCTTCCTCGGCACCGATTCGGCGCCGCATCCGGTCGCGGCCAAGGAATGCGCCTGCGGCGCGGCCGGCATCTTCTCCGCGCCGGTGGCGCTGCCGGCGCTCGCCCAGGTCTTCGACGAGGCGGGGGCGCTCGACCGGCTGGAGGCGTTCGCCGCGCTGAACGGTGCCGCCTTCTATCACCTGCCGCCGAATGGCGACCGTGTGACGCTCGCACGGGTGAAGCCGGCGGACCCCGGCTTCGTCGCGGTCGATGCGGCGGCGGAACGGATTCGCGTGTTTCAGCCGCCCGTGCCCATCGGCTGGGCGGTGACAGAAGGGCTGCGGGAGGCGAGATGACGAGTTTTGCGGACAAGGCGACGATCGCGGAGCTGACCGCGCGCATGCTGCTCGAAGTGAAGGCGGTGCACTTTCGCGCCGACGAGCCCTACAAGTTCACCTCCGGCCTGGCGAGCCCGGTCTACACCGATTGCCGCAAGCTCATCTCCTTCCCGCATGTGCGTTCGACGCTGATGGACTTCGCCGTGGCGACGATCTTCCGCGAGATCGGCTTCGCCGCGATCGATGCGGTCGCCGGCGGCGAGACGGCGGGCATTCCCTTCGCCGCGTGGATCGCCGAGCGCATGGCGCTTCCCATGCAATATGTCCGCAAGAAGCCCAAGGGCTTCGGCCGCAACGCGCTCATCGAAGGCGATTTCAAAGAGGGGGCGCGCACGCTGCTGGTCGAGGACCTCGCGACCGACGGCGGCAGCAAGCTCAAATTCGTCGCGGGCATGCGCGAGGCGGGCATGGTGGTCGATCACGCCTTCGTCGTGTTCTTCTACGACATCTTCCCGAACACGCGCGCCGCTCTCGGCGAGGCCGGCATCACGCTGCACGCGCTCGCCACCTGGTGGGACGTGCTCAAAATCGCCCGCGCCGAAAAGACCTTCGACGATGCCACGCTCGACGAGGTCGAAAAGTTCCTGCACGGCCCGGCCGAATGGTCGAAGGCCCATGGCGGCATCGTGCCGGGGTGAGCGCGCCGGGCAGCCGTTGATGACCCCCTCCCGGGTCCCCCCTTTCAGGGGGAGGAGAGGAGGGGGTCGCGTTCCGGCAGCGGGTGGTTGAGGCCTACCCCTTCGCCTTCAACAGCGCCCTGGCCTTCTCGACCTGTTCGCGCCAGGGATATTTCGGCTCGTAGCCGAGCATCTCGCGCGCCTTGTCGATGGAAATCAGCGATTCGTTCGCCGTGAATTTCCGCTTGCGCTCGGTGCCGGGGAAGACCTCGTCGAGCAGGTCGTCGTTCGACCGGCTCATCACCGAATCGGCATTGGCGATGCCGAAGACATGGGCGCCCTTCAGATCGGACTTCAGCGCGAGCTCGACCGCCTGGGCGCCGTCGCGGGCGTCGATATAGGTCCACAGGTTCCAGTGGCGGCTGCGCGGGTCGGCGTCGAAATCCGGGAAGCGGGCATAGTCCTGCGGCTCCATCACATTGGAGAAGCGCAGGCCGATCGATCTTCATCTCGGGGTCCCAGCGGCAATATTGCTCGGCCATCTTCTCGGAGAGCAGCTTGGAGAGCGAATAGGCGGTCTCCGGCCGCTCGACCGCCTCGTCGACGGGCGCATAGACGGGTCCATTGGCATAAGGGATGCCGTAGACCGTCTCGCTCGATGCCCACACGACATTGCGGATGCCGAGCTGCCGCGCCGCCTCGAAGACGTTGTAGGTGGACAGCATGTTGGTGGCGAAGGTGACGGGGTTGGTCGCCAGTCCCGGCGCGGGAATCGCGGCGAGATGGGCAACGCCGGTCACCTTCTCGACGCGCTCGTCGATCGCCGACAGGGCGGATACGGCGTCGCCGAAGCTGGTCAGGTCGGCGCGCGAGAAGCGCACGTCGGTCGGCAATGGCGGGTTGTGACGGTCGGGCGGCGGCACCATGTCGATGGAGGTCACGTCGTAACCGTGGTCCATCAGATAGCGCACCACCACGCGACCAAGCTTGCCGCTGCCTCCGGTGACGATGATCATCGCCAGGTTCCTTCTCTTACCGATATTGAGGGGAATGATCCGGATTACCTCTTTCGCGCAGGCAAGGCAAAGGTGCCGGGTGCGACAGGCTGTCGGGGTGCCTCGCCTCGCGTGCGGCTTTGCGGCAGAGTGTCGGGCAGGGGCACCGCCATGGACAGCGACTCGACGAAGAAACGCGCGCATGACCGCTGGTCGGACATGTCCGACGCGAAGGTTGCGGCAGAGGCCGCCCGGCGCCTGGCGCGGTGGGCGGGTGCGCCGTCCGAGATCGAGGCGCGCCGCCGGGCCCTGGATCTGCTCGACCCGCGTCCCGGCGAGATCGTCGTCGATGTCGGCGCCGGCAGCGGCGCCATCAGCCTCGAACTCGCGGCGCGCGTGGCGCCGGGCGGCCGGGTCTTCGCCGTCGATCCGTCCGAACCTCTGCTCGCCCATGCCCGCGCCGCGGCGCGCGCCGCAGGCGTCGGCGCCATGGTCGATTGCCGCGTCGCCGACGGTCGCCAGCTGCCCTTCGGCCCGGCCGCCTTCGATGCCGCCTTCGCCCACTGGGTGCTGCTCCATGTCGACGAACCCGGCGCCGTGATCGCCGAGATGAAGCGGGTGACGCGGCGCGGCGGGCGCGTGATGTGCGTCGAGATGGACTGGGAGACGATCGCCGTCCATCCGGCGCCGGTGGCGCATACCCGCCGCATCCTGCACCACGCCCAGAGCCGCCAGGTCGATGCGTGGACCGGCCGCCGCCTGTCGCCGCTGTTTCGCGAGGCCGGCTTCCGCGACATCGTCGTCGAGCCGATCGTCAGCATCGACGAGGGCACCGGCGATCGCAGCTGGCTGGACTACCTCATCGAACGCGCCGACATCGCGGTCGCCGACAAGATCGTCGCCGAGCAGGAGGGGCGGAGCTGGACGGAGCGGCTGGAGCAGGCCTTCGCCGCCGGCCGCTTCTTCTTCGCGGTCACCCAGTTCGCGGTGATGGGCAAGGTGCCGGACTAAAGGCTTCTCAGCGGCTCAGGCCGAAGATGTTGCGGATCGCGTCGATGGTCTCACGGTGCAGGTCTTCGGCCTTGTCGATCTGCATGTGATTGAGGTCGGGCCGGGTCACGTTGTCGATGGCGCCGTGAAAGCCGCTGCCGCCGACGATCGTGACGTTGCCGCCGATGGCGGAGGTCGAGCGGTAGTTGATGACCCAGCGGACGTTGGCGGAAACACGCGCCGAGGCAGTGGCGTCGTAGAGGACCAGCAGCGCGACCGGGATGTTGTTCTTCCTCAGTTCGCGGGCCATCAGCAGGATCGTGTTGGCACCCCACGAATGGCCGACGAGGACGATCGGATAGGGGTGTGCCCGGTAGGCCCTGACGATCGCGGCGGTGTAATCGCGCCAGTCCTCGAAGGGCTCGGAGACGGCGGCGATGCCGCTGCCGTTCATCTCCTCGGCGAGCGCGTCCATGCCGCTGGAGAAGATGCCGAGCGCTCCGCGCAGCACATGAATCGGCAATTGCTGGACGGGCCGGGCGCCATCGGCAAGTGCGGCCGGCGCAGCCAACAGACCGACGATCAACGCCAGGATGAGGGCAGGGAGGGCACGCCGAACGTGCATTGTGGCGTTCGCCATCGTTCTTGTTCCGGGCCTGCGCTGCACGTGCTGCCGCGAAACGCGCCGCCTGGCGTGAATCGCCCATGCGCAAGCCGGCTTCATTGATATCGCCTTCGGGAAATGGGGACAAACGACAGGGAGTCGCGGTCGGACGTGATCGCGACCCTGCCGGCATTTCCGCGCTGTCGGTCACACCACCAGCACGGCGCGGAAGTCGTTGACGTTGGTGAGCGTCGGTCCGGTCGTGACCAGGTCGCCGAGGGCGTCGAAGAGCGACCAGCAGTCGTTGGCGGCGAGGCTCGCCCGGGCGTCGAGACCGGCGGCGCGGGCGCGGTCGAGCGTGTCGGGCGTGACGAAGGCGCCGGCATTGTCCTCGCTGCCGTCGATGCCGTCGGTGTCGCCGGCGAGCGCGAAGATGCCGGGCGCGCGATTGAGGGCGACGGCGAGCCCGGCCAGGAACTCGCCGTTGCGGCCGCCCTTGCCGCCCTTGGCGCGCACGGTCACCGTCGTCTCGCCGCCGGACAGCAGCACCGCCGGCGGCGCCGCCGGCAGTCCATGCAGGCGCGCCGATAGAGCCATGCCGGCCATGACACGGCCGACCTCGCGCGCCTCGCCCTCCAGCGCATCGCCGAGGATGAGCGGCGTCACCCCGGCAGCACGGGCGGCCTCTGCCGCCGCTTCGAGGCTGGCCAGCGGCGAGGCGACGATCGTCGTTACGGCGTGGCTCAGGCGCTCGTCGCCGGGCTTGGGGGTCTCGTCGCTTGCCTCTGCCAGCCGGGCGGCCACGGCGGCGGGCGGCGCGATGGCATGGCGGGCGAGGATCTCGCGCGCCTCGGCGAAGGTGGTGGGGTCGGCGACGGTCGGCCCCGAGGCGATGACGGCGAGATCGTCACCGGGGACGTCGGAGATGGCCAGCGCCACGAGCCGCGCCGGCCAGGCGGCGGCGGCCAGCCGTCCGCCCTTGATCGCCGAGAGGTGCTTGCGCACCGTGTTCATCTCGCCGATGTCGGCGCCCGAGGCGAGCAGAGCGCGGTTGACCGCCTGCTTGTCGGCGAGCGTGATCCCCTCCGCCGGCAGGGCGAGCAGCGCCGAGCCGCCGCCGGAGATCAGGCAGAGCACCAGATCGTCGGGACCGGCGGTGGCGGCCAGCGCCAGGATGCGGCGCGCCGCCTCTTCGCCGCGGTCGTCGGGCACCGGATGGGCCGCCTCGACGATCTCGATGCGCTTGCAGGCAACGCCGTGGCCATAGCGGGTGACGACGAGGCCGGAGAGCGGCCCCGGCCAGTTGTCCTCCACGGCCCTGGCCATGGCGGCGCTCGCCTTGCCGGCGCCGAGCACGATGGTGCGCCCCTTGGGCGGCGGCGGCAGATGCGCGGGCACGACCTTCGCCGGGTCGGCGGCGGCAATCGCGGCGTCGAACAACGTCCGCAGGAAGTCCCGTTCTGCGCCCGGCGTCATGCGCCCTCCGGCGGCGGATGCATCGCCGGTCAGACGATCTCGTTCAACCATGGCGGATTGGCGCCGGCACGCGACACGGTGACGGCGGCGGCCTTGGTGGCGAAGGTGAGCACGTCGGTCAGCTGCTCGCGGTCGAGCTTGGCGATCGCGTGCTTGGTGAGCAGGCCGAGAGCGTCGAGCCGGGCGAGGAAGCCGGCGGTGAAGGTGTCGCCGGCGCCGACGGTGTCGACCAGCTTCGCCGCGATACCGGGCACCGATACGGCGTGCTTGGCGGTGATTGCCGTCGCCCCATCGGCGCCGCGGGTCAGGATGACCACGCCGGCGCCACGCTCGAGCCAGCGGCGGCCGAGCGCCTCGAAGTCGGTGCCGGGCGCGATCCAGTCAAGGTCCTCGGCGCTCAGGCGGGCGATGTCGGCCATGGCCACCAGCCGGTCGAGACGGGCGAGATAGCCGTCGCGGTTGCGCACCAGCGACGGCCGGATGTTGGGATCGAGCGAGATCACCCGGTCGTTCTGCTCGCGCTGCATCAGCGCCTCCAGCGTCGAGCCGCCGGGTTCGCTGATCAGGCTGATGGAACCGAAATGCAGGGCGGTGACCGTCTTGGGGAAGGCCGGCAGGTCGGCTTCGGTCAGCATGTGGCCGGCCGAGCCCTCGTCGAAGAAGGCATAGCGGGCGTTGCCCTTGTCGAGGGTGACGAAGGCCAGCGTGGTCGGCCGCGGGACGGTTGCGGCAAAGGACAGGTCGACGCCGCTGTCGGTCAGGGCCTGGCGCAGCATGTCGCCGAAGAAATCGGTGGACATGCCGCCGAAGAAGCCGGCCTTGGCGCCGAGGCGGGCGATGGCGATGGCGACATTGAACGGCGACCCGCCGGCCGCCGGCTGGAATACCGCGCTGCCATCGGCGCCGGTGCGTGGCAGAAAATCGATCAGGGCTTCACCGCAGGAAATGATCATTGACCTCAAGCTCGACGGGCTCGGGTCGTCGACGCGGACCCTGCCGGTCGAATCCTCCGAACCGGACGTTTGCGCGGTCCACCATACGTCGGCGGATATCGGCGGGGAAGGCTGGAGCGCGTTGGAATGCTTCTATCTGATCGTGAAGCGCTCTAGCAGTCGTCGTTGCGATGGTTGGTCGCAGGGGCGTGGCCGCCGAGGCGCGAGCGCAGCAGGACGAACAGGTGCCAGAGCACGGGCGTCTGCTTGATCAGCCGCTTGGAGCGGCGGAAGGCGCGGGTCGCCAGCACCAGCGCCCGGCCGCGGAGCGTCCGTCCGGTCAGATAGTCGAACAGGCGGATCACCTCGTCGCCCCAATCGAGCTTGTAGGCTTCGTCGCCGACGGTGAAATCGAAGCGGCGGTAGCCCTTCTCGATCGTGTCGCGGAGCAGTTGGTGGAGGTGAACGGTGCCTGGGCCGTGGGCGGAGATCGGGCCGCCGTCATAGCTCGCCAGAATCAGGTAGAAGCTGCCGCCGAAATTGAGGCCGACGCTGGTGGCAACGATGGTGTCGCCGGCAGTGAGCCGGGAAATGTGGACGAGGTCGCGCATCGCCGGGTCGCTGATGACGGCTGAGAAGAAGGCGCGGTAGCCCGGCCGGTCGAAAAAGTTCTCGGCGCCCATGCGCGCCAGCGATTGCGTCTTCTGGGCGATCAGCACGTCGAGCGTATGTCGGCGCGCGGCTATGTCGGTGACGTCCTCGAAAGCGATCGGACCATGCTTTTCGATGGCCCGCACCTTCTTGCGCACGGTCTTGCGGGTCGAGGCCGAGCGCTTGGCGGCGTAGAAGGTCTCCCAGTCGTCGGTAAGCGCCGTGGCATGGGCGCCACTCGGGTGCAGGGCGGGCTTCAGCGCCAGGAACGGGTCGCGCACCGCGCCGATCGTCTCGGGCATCCGCGGCAGGTCGATATAGTCGAAGCGGAAGCGCGGATCGTCGGCGAGGCGGTCGAGGATGGCGCGCCACAGGGCCCGGAAGCGTTCGGCATCGAGCATGGCGGCGAAGTCGCGGGCGAGCACCGGCGCGTTGTAGTCGCATACCTCCGAGGCGAGCCAGGTCAGCCGCTTGAGGCCGCGGGCGGTTTCGACGGCAAAGGCGAAGACAAAGAGCGGCCGGCCGTCGCCGGTCGTGCCGGTGACGATGGCCGGAACCGTGCCGGCGCATGTGCCGATATGGGTCTGCCAGGCCGCCACCCAGTCGTAGGTCTGGAAGGCGGTGCAATCGGCATGAGCCTCCAGCGCCCGCCATGTCGCTTCGGCGGCGGCGAGGTCGTCGTGGACGGCAATCACCGGCGGCCACGCAATGAGCGGCGGGGCGTCGGGCCCGGCGGTGGTGCGGGCTTCGGCGTCGGCCGGTGGCGACAGGGCGTCGGCAAGCGCGGTGAAATGGGCCTTGAGATCGAGCAGGGAATCGTGCGGCGTGGCGCTGATCTGCGACATCTGTTGTTTCAAGCTCGCGAACTGCCGGCGGCGGCCGGCGCCGTGCTGGTGGGCCGGCCGGTGACGAGGTTTTGCGCGCGGCGGGCGATGCCGCGGCCGACATGGGCGGCGAAGCGCAGCCGGCGGCGTGCCTCCCAGGTAATGCCGGTGTTGATGGCGAGATCACGCACGCGGAAGGCGCGCTGGCGGCACTGGATCTCGTAGGCCGCCTTGACCGCGTCGGCGTAGAAGGCGCCGATCTTGTCGGCGCTCATGCCCGGGCTCGCCAGCCATTCGGGAATGTAATGGGCGCACAGGCGCTCGACGTCGGTGAACACCTTGCCGGTGCCGGTGCCGGCCGAGGGGCACGAGGTCGAATAGGCGTCGCCGACCAGCACCACGCCGGGCTTGTCGATGCCGGTGGTGACGTAGAGGTCGGCCGGGCGGATCTTGACCGGTCCGGCGATCTCGACCTCGCCGGTGAAGGCCCTGAGCCCGGGCAGTGTGGCGAACAGCGTCTCGACCGGCGCCTTGCGCATGGCGGAAAGCCACGGGTCGCTCATGTCGCGATAGACGAACAGGTTGGCGCGGGTTCCGGTGGCGACAGGAAAGAGGGTGAGATAGGCGGCGCGGGTGCGGGCGTCCTCCGGCACGTAGGTGAGCGCCGGGAAGTCGAAGGCCGGCCGGCCGCGCGGGCTGATGTCGAAGCCGATCGAGATCGAATGGTTCGGCGAGATGTCGTGCCGGTCCATGCCGAAGTTCTTGCGCAGCGCCGCATTGAGGCCGTTGGCGAGAACGATCAGCCGGGCCGAGATTTCCTCGCCGTTGGAGAGCGTGACGCGTTGGCGCACGTCGCTCACCGCAATCGCCGCGGCCTTGCCGTTGATGACCGTCACGGCGGGGGAAATCGCGCCGCGCATGGTGTTGACCAGCGTGTCGTAGAGAATGCCGTACTGGCCGCTCGGCTTGCGGTCGGTCAGCCGGCCGGCGCGCACGATCCAGTTTTCCCGGTAGGGACTGGCCGCCGCGGCGACGAAGTCGCCGAGCCCGGTCCTGGCGACGAGGCCGATCTGCTCCTCGTCGAGCTTCTCGCAGCGGAAATCCGGCGGATAGACGTCGTGCGGGTCGATCAGCACGGTATCGATCCCGGCACGGCCGAGCATGGCGGCCGCGGTCGATCCGGCGAGCCCGCCTCCGATGATGGCAACGTCCGTATTCCGCATCTCAAACCTCACCGCTCGGCGTATCGATCTGGCCCCAGAGTCGATAACGGCGCGTAAAGGCGTCGGTGGTAAATGAACGATTTGTGGAGCGTTTGGGAACACTTATCATGGTTTAACGTTAATTTCGAAGCTTTGTATAGTATTCATAAAGTGTTAACCCTAACGATGATGGTTTGGGTGTGCGTGTTTACCTTCGATTTGTTTTCAACTTTCAGCAACCGTGCCGGTCGCTTTATGGTGCCGCCAGCGCGCGGGGAGCACTGGTCCGGGGTGAATTCCCGGCGGGGCGCGTTGTCTCTAGGGGTTGAGGATTGGATGCGCATTGAAGAGCGGCTGAGAGAGAGCGCGGTCCGGTATGGCGCCCATCCGGCGATCGTGGCCGGACGCACCGGCCACAGCTACGCCGAGCTCGACCTGAAATCGGAGCGCCTGGCGGCGGCCTTGCAGGCCGGCGGCGTCGCGCGCGGTCAGCGCGTGGTGCTGTTCATGGACAATGGCTGGGAGGCGGTGGTGTCGGCCTTTGCCGTGCTCAAGGCCGGCGGCGTCGTGATGCCCGTCGGTACGGACACGACGGCGGGGGCGCTTTCCGAGAGCTTGCAGAAAAGCCGGCCGGTGGCGGTCATCACCCAGTCGCGGGTGGCGGCGATGGTTGCCGCTGCGATCGCACCGGTGCTGTCGGTCAAGCTGATCGTGCTGGCCGGTGGCGACCGGGCACGCGCCGGCGGTACGTGCATTTCCTTCGAGGAGACGGTCGGGCGCGTCGGGCGCGTGGCGCCGCTGGCGTCGGCCGGCGGCGACGGCGATCAGGCCGTGATCGTCGCGGGCGAGGCGCCGTTGACCCATGATCAACTCGCCGCGGATGCGGCCCGGGCCGCGCCCGCGGGCGACGGCATCGTGCTGCCGCCGCTGACCGAACGCGCCGGCCTCGGCCGGTTGCTGGCGGCGCTCGATGTCGGCTGCACGATGGTCGTGCGCGGACTGTTCGCGCACGAGGACGAACGCCGCCGCATTGTCGAACGGCGATCGACCGAATCCGCGTTCGGAATTTCGGGGATGCTCGACACAATGATGGCGGGCGGGGCGCCCGTCTTCCAGAAATGAGGAAGGACCGCCGGCCGGGCGGACAGCATGAGGAGCGTATGCCGTGCCTGACATGAGAAAGAGGGCGATCCGAGCCGGCCTCGAGACCCTTTATTTCACCGGCACGCACCGGCTGGCGCGGTCGTTCTTTGCCGGCATGGGCGCCATTCTCACCTTTCACCGGGTGCTGCCCGCCCATGACGAACCCTTCCAGCCGCATCGCGGCCTCGAGATCACGCCGGACTTCCTCGATGCGTTGCTGGGCGCGCTCAGCCGGGCCGATGTCGATATCGTCTCCATGGATGAGGCCTGGCGGCGGCTCAACGGCGCGCCGGGCGGGCGCCGCTTCGTCGCCGTCACCTTCGACGACGGCTATCGCGACACGCTCGATAATGCCTGGCCGATCCTCAAGCGCCACGAGGTGCCGGTAACGCTCTATGTCGCCTCGGCCTTCGCCGAGGGAACCGGCCTGTTGTGGTGGGAGGCGCTGGGCGAGGCGGTGGCCCGGAACGATGCGATCGAGGCCACGATCGACGGCAAGCTCCGCCGCTTCGATTGCAGCACGCCCGAGGCCAAGGACGAGACCTACGACACGCTCTACGGCTGGCTGCGCGGCATGGCCGACGAGACCGAGCTAGACGCGGCGGCCGCGGCGATCGCGGCGCGGAACGGCGTCGATACCGCCGCCCAGTGCCGTGCGCTGTGCATGGGCTGGGACGAGCTGGCCGGGCTTGCCGCCGACCCGCTGGTCACCATCGGCTCGCACACGGTGAACCACCCGTTCCTGGCCAAATGCGACCTCGAGACCGCGCGCTTCGAGATGACCGAGTCGCGCCGCATGATCGAAAGGAAACTCGGCGTCAGGCCGGAGCATTTCGCCTATCCGGTCGGCGCGCCCGATGCCGCCGGCCCGCGCGAGTTCGCGCTCGCCGCCGAGCTTGGCTACAAGACCGGCGTGACCACGCGCGCCGGCGTCATCTTCGCCAATCATGCCGGGCACCTGACGGCGCTGCCGCGCATCTCGGTCAATGGCGAGTTCCAGCAGCTGCGCTTCATCGAAGTGCTCCTGTCGGGAACCGCGACAGCGCTCCTCAACGGCTTCCGCCGCGTCGACGCGGCCTGACGTCCCGCCGCGCTCAGATCAGCTTGCGCTTGGCCAGGTTGCGCATCAGCGCGCCCGCGCCGAAGGTCCATGGCTCCGCCTGGTCGGTGTGCACCACCCGGTTCGACAGCCGGCCGAGCCTGGCCGTGGCGATGGTGACGATGTCGCCTATTCTGTGGGTGAAGCCCTGGCCCGCCTCGTCGCGGTCGTCGACCGGCGCGAACATGGTGCCGAGATAGAGCGCGACCCCGTCGGGATACTGGTGATGCCGGCCGATCGCCGAGGCCATCAGGTCGGCCGGGTCGCGGCTGATCCTGCTCATGGCGCTCGATCCCTCCATGCGGAAGCCGTCCTCGCCGGCCACCGTCAGGCGCACCTCGGCGCTGCGCATGTCGTCGAGCGAGAAGCCGTGGCCGAAGAGGCGGAGGAACGGTCCGATCGAGCCGCTGGCATTGTTGTCCTTGGCCTTGCCGAGCAGCAGGGCGGAACGGCCCTCGACGTCGCGCAGGTTGACGTCGTTGCCGAGCGTCGCGCCGACGATCGCGCCCGCCGAAGAGGCGACCAGCACCACCTCCGGCTCGGGATTGTTCCATGACGACATCGGGTGGATGCCGACCTCGGCGAGGTGGCCGACGCTGGCCATGGGCGGCGCCTTGGTGAAGATCTCGGCGTCCGGGCCGATGCCGACCTCGAGATATTGCGACCATATCCCCTTGTCGATGAGCAGGTCCTTGAGCGCCATCGCCTCGGGCGAGCCAGGCTTCAGCTTGGCGAGGTCATGGCCGATCAGCCCGCCGATCTCGGCACGCACCTCCGCCGCGCGCTCCGGCGAACCGTGGGTGCGCTCCTCGATGACGCGCTCCAGCATCGATACGGCGAAGGTGACGCCGGCCGCCTTGATCGCCTGAAGGTCGATCGGCGACAGCAGCCAGGGTTTTGCCGTGTCGCGTTTCTCGCGCGGCGTATTGGCAAGGATGTCGTCGAGCGAGCCGATGGGCTCCCCGGCGGCGTCATGCGCCAGCCCCGCCGGCTCCGGCGCCTCGCACAGGTCGCGCATGGTCGGCGCCGCGGCCGAGATGTCGACCAGTTCGACGCCGCGCATGGCGACCACCGAGGGGCCGCCCAGTTCCGGGCGCCAGACCCGGCCGACCAGGGTTGCTTCTCCCGCGTCGTCGGGCAGTGCGAAGGCGGTGCCGGTATTGAGATCCATGGGGTTTCCCGTCCTCTGTTGCGCTCCGCACACAGGCGCCCGGCAAATTCCCGGGCTTGCGGTCGATCAAGCGGAATCGCCTGCCGATCCTGCTAGCATCTGCAAGAGCGGTTGAATCGCTCCGACGGTTCTTACCGCGTCCTCGACGAAATTGGCACGGCCGATGGGGGTATCGGTCGATCTGGCGAGAAGGGGCTGGGCCTATGCGACTTGTGACCGGAATTGCGGCCGCCATTCTGGCGGGCGCCCTGATCGCGCCGCTGGCGGCCCATGCCGCTGCACCGGACGATCTCGGCGATGCTTCGAATGCGCCGAAGGCGGCGCCGGCGTTGATTTCGCCGCTCGAATACCAGCTCGGCACCGAGATGGTCGTGCGCGACTGGGTGCTGTGTGTCTCGCGGACCTTCGCCGAGACGCTGGCCAAGGCCCGGGCCGCCGGGGTCGAGGCGGCGCTCGCCGCCTATTCCGATCTCAAGGCGTCGAAATCGTGCGGTCAGTTCACGCAGCTTCGCGTCGTCCTGCACAAGTCGCTCTACGCATCGGCGGCCGAGGACAACGCCCAGGTGTTCAGCGCCGCGGTGAACATTTCGGGACACTGGGCGAACGCCTTTGTGGTCGAAGGCGGCCTGCCGGCGGAACACTAGATTCGCCAAGCGGATCGGCGCATCGGCTTCAGCGCACCTTGCGGATTTTGGCCGTGCGCGCGGCGTGCGCGGGGCTTTTCGCGATTGTGGCAGGCAGTCTGGAATTTCTCCACGGAAACGCCGCGAACCGGCCAAGCGATTGCCGATTTCCGGTGTCGAACTCGCGCGTGTTGGGGGCAACGCAGCCTCTTGAGGATGCGTCCAACCGGGAAAGAAGAGGGAAATTATGAAGAAGCTGATGATTGCTGCCGGCGCAGCCAGCCTGCTCGCACTGTCCTCTCTCGCTGCCTATGCCGACGAGGCGCAGGGATCGATCACCTCCGTCGATCCGACGGCTATGACCGTTACCCTCGACGACGGCAACACCTACACGCTGCCGGCCAGCGTCGATGCCGCCTCGCTGCAGATCGGCGAGAAGGTGACGATCCAATACAGCAAGGATGCCGACGGCAAGATGGCCGCAACGACGGTCATGCCGGCCTCCTGATCGCCGGCTTCTCGAAAGCCCAGGCGGCGGCCGCGTTCCCCCGGGGGCGCGGCCGTCTGTCATTTGGGCAAGGCGCGGGCTCCGGCGCGGCGAGCCCGCCGGCTGCCGCCGTTCGGCCACGATTCGGACGAGCAAACGCCTCGAATCGGGAGTGGATATTGCGACGCCCGGTCGGGCAACGCGCGACGTCGGAAACGTCGTGTTTCTTCTCAGGAGAGAACGGAATGAAGAAGTTGGTGATCGCCGCGGGCGCGGCGGTGCTTCTGGCTGTGTCGTCGTTCGCGGCGTTGGCTGACGAGGCGTCGGGGCAGATCACGGACATTGACGATTCGGCCATGACCGTCACGCTCGACGACGGCAACACCTACAAGCTGCCGGACGATGTCGATACATCGTCGCTGATGGTCGGCGACAACGTCACGATCGAATACAGCAAGGACGCCGACGGGAATCTGGTGGCCTCGGCGGTGGACTTCGCCGACTAGGCGTGCGGCTTCGAAAGGCGGCGGCCGCTTGTCGCGCGGCCGCCGTTTCTTCTCGCGGCGCGCGAATTTCCGGTGGCGCGACCGCTTGCTTTCTCCGTCTGACGGCGCTTGCGTTAGCCTTGGCGCCGACGACAAGCGTGGGGGAATCCGTGAACCAGGCTCCAAGCGGACGGATCGTCCACTGGCTATACGCGGTGAAGATCAAGGACGGGCAGCTGCAAAACCTGAAAGACCTGATCGTCGAGATGGTGAGGCACACCAAAGCCAACGAGCCGGAAACGCTCGTTTATGACTGGGTGGTGAGCGCGGACGGTTCGACCGGCGAGGTCTATGAGCGCTACGCCAGCTCCGAGGCGGCGCTCGCCCACCTGGCCACGTTCAACGAGAAATTCGCAGATCGCCTGGGGACCATGGCCGACCTCGCACGTCACACCGTCTATGGCCACCCGTCAGCGGCGCTGAGGCAAGCGATCACGGGTTCGAAGCCGGTCTATTTCGAGGATGTCGCCGGTTTCAAGCGGTAACCGCTGACAGAAAGCCATCACCCGATCTGCCGGCTTCAGCGCCCGTGACTGGCGGCAGAAACCGAGGCACTCACATCACCGCGCCGATCTGCCAGGGCACGAACTCGTTGTCGCCATAGCCGAATTCTTCCGACTTCGACCGCTTGCCGGAGGCGACGGCGACGATCTCCTCGAAGATCGCGCGGCCCTTCTCCTCGATGGTCACGCCGTCGAGGATGTCGCCGCAATTGATGTCCATGTCCTCGGTCTGGCGGTTGTAGGTATCGTTGTTGGTGGCCAGCTTGATCGAGGGCGTCGGCTTGAAGCCGAAGGCGGAACCGCGGCCGGTGGTGAAGGCGATCATGTTGCAGCCCGAGGCCACCTGGCCGGTGACGCCGACCGGGTCGTAGCCCGGCGAATCCATGAAGACGAAGCCGCGCCTGTCGATCGGCTCGGCGTAGTGATAGACGCCGCGCATGGTGGTGGTGCCGCCCTTGGCGGCGGCGCCCAGCGACTTCTCGAGGATGGTGGTCAGCCCGCCGGCCTTGTTGCCGGGGGAAGGGTTGTTGTTCATCTCGCCGTGATTGCGCGCGGCGTAGTCCTCCCACCAGTGGATGATGTCGATCAGCTTCTCGCCGATCTCCCTGGTCGCGGCGCGGCGGGTGAGCAGGTGCTCGGCGCCGTAGATCTCCGGCGTCTCGCAGAGCACCGCGGTGGCGCCCTGTTCGACCAGCAGGTCGGCGGCGAAGCCCAGCGCCGGGTTGGCGGTGATGCCGGAATAGCCGTCCGAGCCGCCGCATTGCAGCGCCAGCATGATCTCCGAGACCGGCACCTCCTCGCGCATCTGCGCGTTGGCATCGGCGAGCATCTCCTTGATCATCGCCACGCCGCGCTCGACCGTCTTGCGCGTGCCGCCGGTGGCCTGGATGGTCATGGTGCGGAACATCTCGTTCTCTTTCAGGCCGTAGTCGGCTTCCAGATCGGAGATCTGCATCACCTCGCAGCCAAGCCCGACCATCAGCGCGCCGGCGAGGTTGGGATGGTTGGCATAGCCCCATTGGGTGCGCTGGAGCACCGCGTAGCCCTCCGAGCCGCGCCCGGCCATGCCGCAGCCCCAGCCCATGACGAAGGGCACCACGCCGTCGATGTTGGGAAAGCCCTCGAGGATATCGGTGCGGTTGAAGGCGTCGGCGATGATGCGGGCGACGGTCGCCGAGCAGTTCACGCTGGTCAGCACGCCGATATAGTTGCGGGTGCCGACCTTGCCGTTCTTGCGGCGGTAGCCCTGGAAGGTGCGGCGCTCGGCAAGGGGAAGCACGCGCTCGGGCCGGGCATCCTCGGCGAAATGGTAGTCGCGGGAGAATTCGGTGACGCCGCAATTGTGGGTGTGGATGTGCTCGCCGGGTGCGATCGGCTGGGTGGCGAAGCCGATGATCTGGCCGAACTTCCTGATCGGCTCGCCCTCAGCGATCGCCGCTGTCGCCATCTTGTGACCCTTGGGAACGCGTGCCGTCGCCGTCACCCCCTCGGCGATGGCGCCGGGCAGGATCGGATCGATGGCGACCACCAGATTGTCGGCCGGGCTCAGGCGCAGCACGCGCGGCGTCCTGGCGCGCTCGGAGAGGCCCTCGGCGGGGGCGGCGATGGTATCGGAGGGGCTCATGGCGTGTCGGTCTCTTGGGCCTGGGGGGCGAGCGCGGGATATTATCGATTCAGAACATAGGGCGAAACCGCTTCGCCGTCCGGGTCAGTTGGTCCGCTTGCTGCGATTGCGGGGCGGGCGGGCCTGCACCACGGCGAGCGCGCTCATGGCGCAGCCGCCCGGTGCGTCGGTGAGCATGGCGAGCGGCGGTTCCGGTCCCTTCTCGCCGTTCTTCAGCCAGGCGATCTTGGCGCCCAGATAGCCGCGCATGCGCGCGATCCGCGCCGCCTTTTCGTCCAGTTCCCGCAGCCGCTCCTCGAGGATGGCGATGTGGCGCGCCCGGTCCGCCCCGGTCGTGCGCAGTTCCTCGATGATCGCGGCGATTTCGCCGAGCGTGAAGCCGAGCGACTGGGCGATGCGTACGATACGCGCGGTGGCCACGTCGGTCTCGGAGAACTCCTGATAGGGGTTGGTACCGCCGCGGCGGCCGGCCTCGGGCTGCAGCAGGCCGCGCTTGACGTAGAAGCGGACCGTATCAGGTGAAAGGTCGGTGGCGCGGGCGAATTCGGAGATCAGCATGATGTCGCTTGACCATGGAGTTTACTCCAGGGTTATACCGGCTCCGACCAAACGACGAAAGAGGCGAATCCCATGAAGACGGCATTGGTAACCGGCGCATCGGCCGGTATCGGCGCGGCCATCGCGCGGCAATTGCTGGCGGACGGCTATCGCGTCTATGCCGGCGCCCGGCGGGTGGAGCGCATGAGCGCGCTTGTCGCGGCGGGGGCCGGGGTGCTCGCCCTCGACGTCACCGACGATCGATCGATGCAGGCCGCGGTCGAGACCGTCATCAAGGAGGCCGGGCGCATCGACGTGCTGGTCAACAATGCCGGCTACGGTTCCTACGGGTCGCTGGAGGAGGTGCCGCTGGAAGAGGGTCGGCGCCAGTTCGAGGTGAACGTCTTCGGCCTGGCGCGGCTGACCCAGCTCGTTCTGCCGGCGATGCGGGAAGCGAAGAGCGGCGCAATCGTCAATATCAGCTCGATGGGCGGCAAGATCTACGAGCCCTTCGGCAGCTGGTATCACGCCAGCAAGTTCGCCGTGGAGGGCATGAGCGATTGCCTCAGGCTGGAGCTCGAGCCCTTCGGCATCCGCGTCATCGTCATCGAGCCCGGTGCGATCAAGAGCGAGTGGACGGGAATCGCCCACGACAACCTGCTGCAGTGGTCGGGCTCCGGTCCCTACAAGCCCTATGCCGAGGCGCATGCCCGCATGTTTGCCCGTGCCGATACGTCTTCAGTCAGCGCGCCGCCGGAGGCGGTGGCGAGGATCGTTTCCCGTGCGCTGAAAGCGCGGCGGCCGCGCACACGCTATGCGGCCGCCGGCGGTGCCCTGCCGCTTCTCATGCTGCGCCGGATCCTTCCCGACCGGATGTTCGACCGTGTCGTCAGGCTGATGTTCCGGCTGGCAGGTTAGGCCCGCCGAGCGCGGCGTCCTGGATCTCGGCGCGGGTCGGGAAGCTCGGCTGGGCGCCCGCCTTGGTGACGGCGAGCGAGCCGGCGACCGCCGCGCGCGCCATCGCCGTGCGGAAGCTGGCGCCCTCGTCGAGCCAGGCGGCGAGCACGCCGCAAAAGGTGTCGCCGGCGCCGGTGGTGTCGACCGCCGTCACGTCGAGCGCCGGCACGCGGATGACCTCGCCGCCGTCGGCGGCCACCGCGCCGTCGGGCCCGAGGGTTGCGATGACCGTGCGACCCAGCGCCTCGGTCAGCGCCGAAACCGTTTCTTCCGGCCCGCCGGCCAAAATCGCCAGATGTCTGGCAAGATCCGCCGCCTCGTGCTCGTTGACGATCACCATGTCGAACGCGGCGAGGTCGTCCGGCGAGAGCGGCCCATAGGGGGCCAGCGAGAGGATGACGCGGGCGCCGGCGTTGGACGCCTTTTCGGCCGCGGCGAAATTCTCGGCCAGCGGCACTTCCATCTGCAGGAGCAGCGTGTCGCCTTCGGCGAAGGCGTTCTCGGGAATGTTGGCGGCGCTGGCGTGGGCGTTGGCGCCGGGCGAGAGCACGATGGTGTTCTCGCCGGTGTCGTCGACGGTGATGATGGCAAGGCCGGTGGTGCCGGCCCGCCTTGCGACCGAAACAAGGTCGACGCCGCCGGCTTCCAGCTCGGAGAGCGCCACCCGCGAGAGGAAATCGTCGCCGATGGCGCCGACGAGCCGCACCGCTGCCCCGGCGCGGCACGCCGCCAGCGCCTGGTTGGCGCCCTTGCCGCCGGGGATCAGCTCATAGTCGGTGCCGTGGACCGTCTCGCCCGGCCGCGGAATGCGCGCCACGCGCGTGACGATGTCGACATTGATCGAGCCGAAGACCGTGATCATGGCGAGCTGCGCCCCATGCGCTCCCTGCCTTCTAGCGCTCGGTGAAGGGCACGCCGCCCTTGGCCTTGTCGGTCTTGGGCGATTCCATGATCTGCACCGTCACCGCATCGACGGGGACGCCGAAGCTCTCCACCATGGCGTCGGTCAGCCCCTTCATCAGCTTCTTCTTCTGTTCCGGCGTGCGCCCCTCGGCGCAAAAGACGTGGATTTCCGGCATCTATCGAACCTCGATTGCGGTTTGCGGCCGCACTTTGCCCCAGGCACATGCCCGGCGGCAATCCCGCCGGCCAAACGCCCTCTTCGCATCCGCACGCGCCCTTTTCGCAGGTGCACAATCCGGCTAAACAGGAGGTGGAGTAACAGTTTGCAGGGGGCGCCCACGTGCCGATCAAGAAAATCCTCGTCGCCAACCGGTCGGAAATCGCCATCCGGGTCCTGCGCGCGGCCAACGAACTCGGCCGCCGCACCGTGGCGGTGTTCGCCGAGGAGGACAAGCTTTCGCTGCATCGCTTCAAGGCGGACGAGGCCTATCAGATCGGCAAGATGCCCGACGGCAAGTTCCTCGGGCCGATCGCCTCCTATCTGTCGATCCCCGAGATCATCCGGGTGGCGAAGGAATCGGGCGCCGACGCCATCCATCCGGGCTACGGCCTGCTCTCCGAAAGCCCCGAATTCGCCGAGGCCTGCGCCGAGGCCGGCATCACCTTCATCGGGCCGCCGGCCGAGACCATGCGGCTCTTGGGCAACAAGGTGTCGGCGCGCGACCTCGCCGTCTCGGTCGGCGTGCCGGTCATGCCGGCGAGCGATCCGCTGCCCGACGACATCGAGGCGGCCAAGACGATCGCGGCCGAGGTCGGCTATCCGCTGATGCTCAAGGCCTCGTGGGGCGGCGGCGGACGCGGCATGCGCGTCATCGCCGACGAGGAAACGCTTGCCCGCGATCTCAAGGCCGCGCGCCGCGAGGCCATGGCGGCTTTCGGCAAGGACGACGTCTATCTGGAAAAGCTGGTCGAGCGCGCCCGCCACGTCGAGGTGCAGATTCTCGCCGATTCGCACGGCTCCATCGTCCATCTCTTCGAGCGCGACTGCACCGTTCAGCGCCGCCATCAGAAGGTCGTGGAGCGGGCGCCGGCCCCCTATCTCGACGATGAGAAACGCACGGAGCTGTGCAACTACGCCATCCAGATCGCCAATGCCGCCAACTATCAGGGTGCCGGCACGGTCGAGTTCCTCATGGATGCCAATACCGGCGCCGTCTATTTCATCGAGGTCAATCCGCGCATCCAGGTCGAGCACACCGTCACCGAGGAGGTGACCGGCATCGATATCGTCAAGGCGCAGATCAGATTCGCCGAGGGCGCGTCGATCGGCGACAAGGAACCGGGCTGCGTGCCGCGCCAGGGCGATATCCACCTCAACGGCCACGCCCTCCAGTGCCGCATCACCACCGAGGACCCGGAACAGAATTTCATTCCCGATTACGGCCGCATCACCGCCTATCGCGGCGCCACCGGCTTCGGCATCCGCCTCGACGGCGGCACCGCCTATTCCGGCGCGGTCATCACGCGCTTCTACGATCCGCTGCTGGAAAAGGTCACCGCCTGGGCGCCGACCCCGGCCGAGGCGATCGCGCGCATGAACCGGGCGCTGCGCGAATTCCGCATCCGCGGCGTGGCCACCAACCTGACGTTCCTGGAAAACGTCATCAACCATCCCGAGTTCCTCGACGCCACCTACACGACGCGCTTCATCGACGACACGCCGGAGCTGTTCCACTCGGTGCGCCGGCGCGACCGCGCCACCAAGCTCCTCACCTACATCGCCGACGTCACCATCAATGGCCACCCGGACACGAAGAACCGGCCGCGGCCCGACAAGGAGGCGCTGGTGGTGCCGGCGCCGACCTTCGATGTCGATCCGGCGCCGGGCACCAAGCAGCGGCTCGATCGGGACGGTCCGGAAGCCTTCGCCAGGTGGATGCGCGCCGAGACGCGGCCGCTGGTCACCGACACGGCCATGCGCGATGCCCACCAGTCGCTGCTCGCCACCCGCATGCGCGCGCACGATCTCGTCGAGATCGCGCCGGCCTATGCCGCCGCCCTGCCGCAGCTCCTGTCGCTGGAATGCTGGGGCGGCGCCACCTTCGACGTCGCCATGCGCTTCCTCGCCGAGGACCCGTGGGAGCGGCTTGCCGATATCCGCGAGAAGACGCCGAACATCCTGTTGCAGATGCTGCTGCGCGGTTCCAACGCGGTCGGCTATGCCAACTATCCCGACAATGTGGTCCGCTTCTTCGTACGCCAGGCCGCCGATGCCGGCGTCGATCTCTTCCGCGTGTTCGACTGCCTCAATTGGGTGGAGAACATGCGCGTCTCGATGGACGCGGTCGCCGAGGCCGGCAAGCTCGTCGAGGGCGCCATGTGCTACACCGGCGACATCCTCGATCCCGATCGTGCCAAGTACGACCTCAAATATTACGTCAACCTGGCCCACGAACTGGAGAAGGCCGGCGCCCACATCATCGGCATCAAGGACATGGCGGGCCTGCTCAAGCCGGCCGCGGCAAGCAAGCTGGTGACGGCGCTCCGCCAGGAGACCGACCTGCCGATCCATCTCCACACGCACGACACCTCGGGCGTTTCGGCGGCCTCGGTTCTGGCGGCGGTGGAGGCCGGCGTCGACGCCTTCGATGCGGCGATCAATTCCATGTCGGGGCTCACCTCGCAGCCCTGTCTCGGTTCTCTGGTCGAGGCGCTCAAGGGCACCGAGCACGATACCGGGCTCGACCCGGAGGCGATCCGCAAGATCTCGTTCTATTTCGAGAAGGTGCGCGGCCAGTATCTCGCCTTCGAGTCGGATCTCCGCTTCGGCGCCTCGGAGGTCTATCTGCACGAGATGCCGGGCGGCCAGTTCACCAACCTCAAGGAGCAGGCGCGGTCGCTCGGCCTGGAAGCGCGCTGGCACGAGGTGGCGCGCACCTATGCCGACGTCAACATGATGTTCGGCGACATCGTCAAGGTAACGCCGTCGTCCAAGGTGGTCGGCGATCTGGCGCTGATGATGGTCGCCGGCGACCTCACGCCGGAAGACGTGCTCGACCCGGATCGCGATATCGCCTTCCCCGGCTCGGTCAAGCAGATGATGCGCGGCGATCTCGGCCAGCCGCCGGGCGGGTGGCCGGAAGCCCTGCAGAAGAAGGTGCTGAAGGGCGAGACGCCGATCACCGTCAGGCCCGGCTCGCTGTTGCCGCCGGCCGATCTCGACGCCGAGCGCGCGGCGGCGGAGGAGGCGTCCGGTGCGGCCGTCGACGATCGCGGGCTTGCCGCCTATCTGATGTATCCCAAGGTCTTCATCGACTTCGCCCATGCGGCCGAGCTTTACGGCCCGGTCAGCGTGCTGCCGACGCCGGTCTTCTTCTACGGCCTGCCGGCCGGTGAGGAGGTCCCGGTCGAACTTGAGCGCGGCAAGACGATGATCGTGCGCACCCAGGCGGTCGGCGATCCCGACGCCGAGGGCAACGTCCGCGTCTTCTTCGAGCTCAATGGCCAGCCGCGCATGGCCAAGGTGCCCGACCGCTCGCACGGCGTGTCGGCAGAGGGCGGCGGTGCCGGCAGCGCGCGGCGCAAGGCCGAGGAGGGCAACCCGCTGCATGTCGCAGCGCCCATGCCGGGCGTGGTCTCGACGCTGGCCGTCCATGCCGGCCAGGAGGTCAAGGCCGGCGACGTGCTCCTGTCCATCGAGGCGATGAAGATGGAGACGGCGCTCCATGCCGAGCGCGACGGCACCATCGCCGAGGTGCTCACCAAGGCCGGCGCGCAGATCGACGCCAAGGACCTCTTGATCGTCTACGAGGGGTAGGCCTCGCGCTCCTGTGGGTCGGATGCCGGTGGCAGTGCGCCTCCGCCCACTGCAATCTCCCTATGCGGCCCCTGACGGGCGGAAGCGCCGCAAGGACCGGCCTGCCGTCTCTGCCCGGGAGACGGGCGTTTTGCCGCAATTGACCCGCCATATTGTAAGATATTAAACAGTAAGAAATCTTACTAAATGGCGGATGGCGCGATGAGGACAGTGCCGGCGATCCAGATGCTCGACGCCAGCCTCGACCGCTTCATGCGGTACTTCCTGGTGCACATCAATCCGATCCTGCACCGCACCGAATATCGCGGGCGGTCCTATTCGGAATACGAGATCATCGTGGTCATGGCGCTCGGCCTCGTCGGTTCCACGCGCCCGGTCGATCTCAGTCGGGCGCTCAGCATTGAGAAGGGCACGATGACCTCTGTCATCCGTCGGCTGCGGGGGTCTGGGGCTGGTCGCCAAGCGCGCCATCCCCCGCGACGAGCGCAGCTATCTGGTGGTGCTGACGGGTGCCGGACGGAAGTTCAGGCGGCATCTGGAAGAACAGCGCCAGAGGGAGATGCGGGTTCTGTTCGCGGCAATGGACGGGGAGGAGATTGCCGCCGCTGCCCGCGGCTTCGATCTCCTGTCCGCCTATCTCAAGAGCGTGGAGGAGAACCGTGTTCGCCTGGGCGACGAAACGGCGAGCGGCCGGAGACCGTGACTGGTATTGGGCGGCAAGCCCCGAGGCGCGCCGCGAATACGACGCCTTCGGCCCGTGGGTCGACGCCGTGCGCAGCGAGGCCGAGATGCCGCCGCGCTTCCGCGCCGCCTACGGCGCGCACCGCGACGCGCATTTCCTGCTCAAGGTGCCGATCAATGCCGACCGCAACCAGGTGCGGCCGGGAGCGAGCCTCTACAGACACGTGCTTGCCGTCCACGACGACCGGCTCAGCCTGTTGCGGCTCAGCGACGGCGCGATCGCCACGCGGACGATCCGCTGGAGCGACATCGCCGCCATCCGCAGCAGCGTCAACCTGCTGCGCGCCAATTGGTCGCTGCTCACCAGGGACGGCGACACCGTCACCCTCGACTACAACACGGTGTCGAGCCATCGCCTCGACAGGGTCACCGAATTCGTCAGGGACCAGCTCACCCCCGGCGCCGCGCGGCCCAACGCTGCGGGCGAGGGCGGATCGATCGCGGTCGCCGACCTCTTCTTCCAGAACATGCTCAACGCGGCGCGGCGCGGCGTCCCGCGGCCGGTGATGCCCATCCACTTCGAGCCTCAGGACCGGCCCTGCCGCGACGATCGCAACCGCCGCCGCCTGTCGACCGGCCTGTTGATCCTCGATGCCGCCGATGAACTGATCATCATCGATCGCGGAACGCCGACCAGGCGCTATTTCCACCCGACCTATGCCGCCCGCCTGACCTACATCCCCTATGCGGGGCTGACCGCGTTCGCGCTGGCAGCCCCACCGCCCGGCAGCGGCGCCCGCTTCCACACGCTCACGCTCACCGTCGAGCGGCAGACGATCGTCCAGCCCTGCCTTCTGCCCCCCGACAGGGTGGTGGCCTGCCTCGCCGGGCACGGCATCCCGCAGACATCGCCAATGATGCCAGGTCAGCGCGCCAGATAGCGCTCCAGCTTGTCGATGCAGCCGTTCCAGCCGGCGAGGTGCATGTCGCGCACGGCTTCGACGGCAAACCGCTCGTGGGTGAGCACCAGTTCGGTGCCTTCGGCATGGGCGAGGAACATCACGCGCACGAGCGTCGGCTCGCCCGGCACGATGTTGACGCTCCACGTGTAGACCAGTTCCTCCGGCGGGCGCACGCGCTCGAAGGTTCCGGATATCCAGGTGATCGACCCGTCCTGCTCGAGATTGGCGATGCGGTAGGCGCCGCCTTCGCGAAGATCGACATGGGCTTCGGGGCAGGAAACCTCGCCCGGACCCCACCATTGCTTCAACGCCTCCGGTTCGGTCCACGCCGCGAAGACCTTGTCGCGCGGCGCATGGATCACACGTCTCAGCGTCAGTGCGGTCGGCTGCATCGGCGTCAGTCCTTCTTCTTCTCGACGAAGGCGGCGAGGCGGTCGAGCTGGCCGGACCAGAATTTCCGGTAGCCGCGAATCCATTCGTCGGCATCGGCCATCGGGCCGGCGTCGAGCACGCAGGACTGGATGTTGCCGTCGCGCTCGCGGCGGATCAGTCCGGCGCGTTCCAGCACGAACAGATGCTTGGAGACCGCATTGAGCGACATGCCGAACGGATCGGCCAGTTCGGTCACCCGGGCCGGCCCCCTGGCCAGCGTGCGCAGCAGCGCCCGCCGCGTGCGGTTGGCGAGTGCGTGGAAGATGTCGTCGAGCCGGTCGTCCTCGGCGGTGAAGTTCGTGACCACTGTATCCTCAACCAAATGGTTGACAGCTTCCGGCCGGTCGCCTAGAAGGCATCTCAACCGATCGGTTGACAACTTAGTCTGCCGATCCCGTCAGGTCAAACAGGAGACGCCCATGTCCATCCATCAGGAAGTGACCATCGACGCCAGCCCCGCCGCCGTCTTCGGCGTGCTCACCTCCTCGGCCGATTTCACCAGGATGACCGGCGGCCGGGCGGCGACCATCTCGCAGGAGGCCGGCGGCGCGGTCAGCCTGTTCGGCGGCGATATCGAGGCGCGCAATATCGAACTGGTGCCGGGCAAGCGGGTGGTCCAGGCCTGGCGATCGAAGGCGTGGCCGGAAGGTGTCTACTCGATCGTGAAGTTCGCGCTTGCCGCCGACGGCAAGGGCACCAAGCTCACCTTCGATCAGGCGGGCCATCCGGACGACGCCCAGCAGATGCTGGAAGGCGGCTGGCACCAGATGTACTGGGGGCCGATGAACACGATGTTCGGCGGCAAGGCCTAGGACGGCCGCCAGAGATCGTGAAAGTGATGCACCGGCCCCTGGCCGTGGCCGACGGTGAGCGTGTCGGCGGCGCTGAGCGCCGCGCTGAGATAGCTCTTGGCCCGGCGGATGGCGTCGAGGCGCGGCATCGTCGGCAGCAGGGCGGCGATGGCCGAGGACAGGGTGCAGCCGGTGCCATGGGTGTTCTTCGTGGCGATGCGCGGGGCGCCGAACTCGGTCAGGGTTGCGCCATCGAAGAAGATGTCGGTGCTCTCGGGCGCGTCGAGATGGCCGCCCTTGAGCAGCACCGAGGCGGGGCCGAGGGTCCCCAGATCGCGCGCCATGGCGCGCATGGCGCCGAGATCATGCGCTTCGGGCGCGTCGAGCAGCACCGCGGCCTCCGGCAGGTTCGGCGTGATCACCTCGGCGAGCGGCACGAGCGCGGCGCGCAGGGCATCGATCGCTTCGTCGGCGAGCAGCCGGTCGCCGCTCTTGGCCACCATCACCGGGTCGAGCACGACGTGGCGGGCCTTGTGACGGCGGAGCGCGTCGGCGATGGCCTCGGCGATCGCGGCCGTGCCGACCATGCCGATCTTGACCGCATCGACGCGGATATCGTCGAAGACCGCGTCGATCTGGTCGGCGACCAGTTTCGGCGCCATCAGCGTGAAGCCGCGCACACCCTCGGTGTTCTGCACGGTGACGGCGGTGATCGCCGCCATGCCGTAGGCGCCGAGGGCCGAGAAGGCTTTCAGGTCGGCGGCGGTGCCGGCGCCGCCGCTCGGATCGACGCCGGCGATCGAGAGGACATTGGCGATCATCCCGGCCTCGCTTCCGCCATGACACGGCGCAGCGCCGCCGCCGCGACGCGCGGATCGTCGGCGGAGCAGATGGTGGAGACACAGGCGAGCCCGTCGGCGCCGGCCGCGGCGATCGCCGCGGCATTGGTGAGGCCGATGCCGCCGATGGCGACGACGGGCAGGTTCAGCCGGGCGCGAACGGCGCTGAAGCCGTCGAGGCCGAGCGGCGCTGCGGCGTCGGGCTTGGTGCCGGTGGCGAAGACCGGTCCGAGCCCGGCATAATCGACCACCGCCGGATCGACGGTGGCAACCTCCTCGGCGCGGGTCACCGACAGGCCGATGATGGCGTCGGGGCCGAGCAGGGCGCGGACCGCCCTGGGGTCGCCGTCGTCCTGGCCGATGTGAACGCCGTCGGCCCCGGCGGCCCGCGCCACATGCGGCCGGTCGTTGACGATGAGGGGAATGCCGAGCGGCTCGAGGCGCGCATGCAGGGCCTCGGCGAGGGCGGCGAGTTCGTCGTCGCTGGCGGCCTTGTCGCGCAACTGAACGATCGTTGCGCCGCCGGCTACCGCCGCCATGACGGTTTCCGTGGGCCCGTGTCGCCGGCAGAGCAGCGGGTCGGTGACCAGCATGAGGCGGAGATCGGCCGTCATGACAGCCGCGCCCTGGCGTGCAGCGTTGCATCGTCGAGGGCGTGCAGCGCATCGAAGAGAGCCACCTGGAAGCTGCCGGGACCGGCTGCCCGGGCGATGGCCAGTTCGGCGGCGACGCCAAGGGCGGTGAGCCCGGTCGTGGCCGCCGCGAAGGGCGGCAGCCCGGCGCCGAGGAAGGCGCCGATCAGCGCGGTCGCCATGCAGCCGGTGCCGGTGACACGGGTGAGCATCACGTCGCCATTGGCGACGGCGACCGTCCTGGTGCCGTCGCTGACATAGTCTGTGGCGCCGGTGACGGCGACCACGGCGCCGGTCTCGCGGGCGAGCCGGCCGGCGGCACTCAGCGCCGCCGCGGAGCTTTCGGTGCTGTCGACGCCCTTGCCGGCGGAGGCAAGCGCGCCCGCGATCGCCATGATCTCGGAAGCATTGCCGCGGATGACGGCAGGCTTCAGCGCCAGCAGGCGCTGAACGATCCTGGTGCGATAGGGCGTGGCGCCGACGGCGACGGGATCGAGCACCCAGGGCACGGACCCGGCGGTCGCTGCCATGGCGGCGCGCTCCATGGCAGCGACCCAATGCGGCGACAGCGTGCCGATATTGATCACCAGCGCCTGGGCGAGCGGGGCGAAGTCCTCGACCTCCTCGACGGCATGGACCATGGCCGGCGAGGCGCCGATGGCGAGCAGGGCGTTCGCCGTCGTGTTCATGACGACGTAATTGGTGATGTTGTGAACGAGCGGCGCGCGGGCGCGCAGCTGGCTGATGGCGGATGTCGGATCGATGGTTTCCACGGCTTCCTCTTCTCGCGGGAGCCGGGATGGGCACGCCGAGGATGAAGCGCGCCCGGTGACGGCTCCCTTCGCTGGCATGACCCAGATCAGGTTCGACGGGTGTGTTCTCAGCCCGCCGTGCGACGGGCACCCCTTGTCACCACGGGCAACCATAGGACCGCGGCACGCCGCGATCAACGCTCACTTGCAGTAGAGCCCGCGGCTGGGGCCGGCGGTGCGCCGCTTGGCGCGGTCGAGGTGAAAGTGGTCGGTGTGATAGGAATCGGAGCCCGGTCCCAGCACCGTGGTGAAGGGCCCGCAGGCCGAGGTGCGCACCTGGCGCAGGAACGCCTCCTCGCCGCCGCCGCCGGTCCAGCCGCTCTTCACGGCGATCCAGCCGACGCCCTTGACCTTGAAGGCCGAGATGTCGATGGCGTTGCCGCGGGCGTGCTCGCTGAGCTTGGCGTCGGCCAGGCCGTCGCGATTGCGGCAGGCATAGGAGGCGGCGATCCTGAGGCCCGTCACCCTGGCGCCCAGCGTCTTCAGCGCGATCGGCTGCACCGTCTCGTCCATCCAGGCGGCGAGCGTCTCGGCGAGGCTGCAATTGAGCAGCGCCCCGGTGGAGAAGGCGACGGCGCCGCCGTCGAGCGCCTCGACGGAAACCGGCGCGGGGATGCCGCAGGCGCCGTCTTGCATCGGCGCCAGCGCCTTCGCCGCGACGCCGAGCCGGCCAAGCATGACACCGCAGGTCGAGCGCGCTGCCGGTGGCGGCGCCTGAAGCGGCGCGGCCTCGATGCCGGTGGCCGGCGCATAGCCGAGGGCAGGCGCGGCGCCATCGCCCGGCCTCAGCCGCGGCATGGGCACGGAGAGGAGGTCGGGGGTCGCCGGCCCGGCGGGCCCGGCGGCAGGCGCGGCCTTGGGCGGGCGCAGCGCCTTCTTCACGGCCTTGGCCGGTGGCTCGACAAACCGTTCGAGAAGCCGCAGCGGGTCGTCAATCAGATCCTCGGCCCGCGCCGCACCGGTTGCGGCGAGGCAGGCAACGGCCATGAGAACCGCAGTGACGCGTCGCACCGTTTGGGTCGCCCTGACTTGGAAAGCGCCCCTCCGGCGCCGACCCTGGAGCGAAACAGCATATTGCGGCCTTTTCAAGCGCGGCGTCGGCAATCCGCGGCGGTAATCGAATGGCAAGGGAATCCGGCCATGGTGCGCCGCACGCACGCCCGGACACGAGATTGCCGCGATGAGACGATCGGCCGTCGTCCTCCTCATCCTCTACGCCATCCTCGGCGTCTTCTCGGCCGCCCTGCTCAATGCCGGCGTGCTGTCGATGCTGGTGATCTTCACCTTCGGGATCGGGCTCCTGTTCGGCCTGGCGCCGCTTGCCTTCCTCTACGCCACCGCCCTGCTTCCGGCCCTCTTCGCCTATGGCTTCCGCCTGCATGCGGCCTGGGTGATCGTCATCGCCGTGGTGCCGGTGGCGCTGCTTGCGCTCGGCCCGCCGCTGCTGGCGCGCACGCTCGCCGACGTCCAGTTCGCGACGCTGACCAGCGGCGATTTCCACAAGCGCGGGCCGCGGACGCCGAAGACCATCGAATTCGTGCGCCGGGCGCCGTTCTATGGCGGCCCCAACACGCCGCTGCGCGACGCCGTCTGCGACGCCACCTGCCAGAAGCTCCTGCTCAATGGCGAGGTCGAGCGCGTGGTGATCGCCGCGATGCAGCCGTCCGGCTGGGTCGGCCGTCGCGTCGGCTATACCCGCGAGCGGCTGAGCGCGTGCCCGCCGGCATTCGCCAACGGCGAGGACGCCCTGCCGGAGACCGCAAGCGCGGCGGCGCATGGCACCTGCATCGTGCCCGATGTCGAGGACAAGGCGCCCACCGCGCTCACCGTGACGGACTTCGTGCGCTATCCGCACGAGGACGGCTTCGCCGGGCCGCCGCCGACCGGCATGCTGACGATCCCGCGGTCGATCCGGCGCCTGGATATCGTCGACCGCACGGAGGCGGAACCAGTCGTCATCCGGCACGCGACCGAGACCACCATGCGGGTGCTTGCCATGCCGCTGCTCCTGCTCCCGGGGGGCACCGGCCAGCAGCTCGAATTTGCCGAGCAATGGCAGCGCGACACGGTGGTCGACAATCCCATCGACGTCGATGAGATCCTGCGCCGCGGCTTCGGCTTCCGGGTGGCCAAGATCGAAGGGTTCGACCGCCTCGACGAGGAGACGCTGCTGCGCCTGTTCCTCGACCGGCCGGGCGACGAACCCATCGACGACGTTGCGCAGACGGCGCTCGCAAAGGTCATGCAAGAGCTCGCCAGGCGCGCCGACCTCGACCAACCGGCCGTCGCCCTCGTCCGCGACGTCATCGCCGATCACCGTATCGCCAATGTCATGCCGGTCGGCCGCGTCCTCCAGCGTCATCCCGAACTGACCCGGCAGTTCATGCCGGACGTCCTGGCGCGGTTCGACTGGCAGGAGGCGGCGGGCACCCGCGACACCTACTCGCCCCTCGCCGTCGAAGTCATGCGGCTGACGACGGCGGAGCTTCGGCCCTATGGCGAGCGGCTTGCCGGCTTCGTCGCCGACGGCGCCAAATGGGCCTGGGTCTTCGTGCCGCGCCTGGGCGATCTCTCGGCAGACCCGGTGCCGCTGCTTGGTCGTGCGCTCGCCTCGGATTCGATCGCCTATCAGCGCCACGCGGTCACCGGCATCTGCCGGCTCGATCCGGCCATCGCCGCGCCGTTGGCCGAGCCGCTGATCGGCTATCTCGACCAGGTCAAGCTCGGCCGCGCACCGCCGTGGGATTTCGTCACCGGCATCGTGGCGCTGCGCCGCTTCGGCCGCGACGATGCGGTGGAGCGGCTCCTCGGCCGCCTTACGGCGGACCAGCGGGCGCAGTTCGACCGCAGGATGAAGCGCCGCCAGCCGGGCGACACGGTCGATAGCTGCCGCAGTTAGGGCATTCGCAAAGCACTCTAGGCCCGCGCGGCGATCGCTTCCTGGTGCAGCGCCAGCCCGTGGACGTCGAAGCAGCAGAAGATCACCCGCTGGAGCAGTCCGGGCTCGTCCTCGATGAAGTCGGCGACGGTATCGACGGCGATCACCGCGGCGCGCTCGGCGGGAAATCCGTAGATGCCGGTGGAGATGGACGGGAAGGCGATCGAGGTCAGCCCCTGGTCCCGGGCGATCTCCAGGGAGCGCCGGTAGCAGGAGGCGAGCAGCGCGTCCTCGTCGGCGCGGCCGCCGCGCCAGACGGGACCGACCGCGTGGATGACATGGCGGGCCGGCAGGCGGTAGCCCGCGGTGATCTTGGCATCGCCCGTGTCGCAGCCGCCAAGCGTGCGGCACGCCTCGCGCAGTTGCGGCCCGGCCACGCGGTGGATGGCGCCGTCGACGCCGCCGCCACCGAGGAGCGAGGTGTTGGCGGCGTTGACGATGGCGTCAACGGCAAGCGTGGTGATGTCGGCGCAGATCGCCTGGAGAACAACTTTCGGCTGCGCTTCGTTCATCGTGCGGCCTCCCGTCTCTCATCCTCGGTCGCGCTTCCGGGGATAGTCCGCCGATGTGGCCGCCATGGGGCACGTCGGCAACGGAGGCGAAGCATGGCTGAGAGCATCGGCAACGACCTCGTCCAGCGGCCGGCCGGGAGCGGCGTCGGTCAGGTCCCGGGCGTCCGGCGATTATGGTCGGGCGGGGCGCCGGATCAAGTTCGTCCGCGCCGGCGGCAGGGTCCGGACGGTGTGGCCGGCGTCACCTGCGGGCTTTGTGAATCGGGGCAAAGGCTTTACATCTTCCGCCGGAAGTTCACTGGAGGCGGCATCCAAAGGAGGAATCCACCATGCGGCTTTTCAAGCGTTTCCGTTCGGCTCTCGTTGCTCTGGTCGCCATTGTCGGCGCCAGCCTGGCTGCGTCGGCGGCGCTCGCCGATAGCGGCTCGATGAGCATCCATATCGTCAAGGGCGGCTTCATGATCGGCGCGTCTGCCGGCAGCGGAACGCTGACCTTCCACGGCCGGCGCTATCGGCTCGATATCGGCGGCATCAGCGGCGGCCTGGTGATCGGCGCCGCCAAGGCCGACTTCTACGGCACGGTCAGCCATATCCGCCGTCCGTCGGATGTTGCCGGCGTCTATGCCGCGGTCGGCGCCGGCGCTGCCGGCGTCAAGGGCCCGGGCGCGATCCTGCTCAAGAACGCGAAGGGTGCGTTGCTCGAGCTCTCCGGCCGGCAGACCGGCCTGATGATCAATGCCGATCTCTCCGGCATGGCGATCGGCCTGAAATAGGCGCGGGTACCAATTCGGGCGGCGGCGGTTTGCGGCTGCCGCCGCCCTGTTTCGCTTAACCAACCGGCAGGGGCGTCTCCATGGCCTCCCCGAAATGGGCACCCATGGCCACCGCGCCGCGCGACGGCAGCCTGGTTCTGGTGCGGCTGCGCGCCAGCGAGCAGGGACCGGCGGAGGTCGATGCCGTGCGCTGGGCGGTGTCGGCGCGTTCGGGCGAGGAAGGCTGGGTCGCCAACGATTCCGATCCCTTCGCCCGCGTCGCCTATGGCGAGGGCGAGCTGGCCGGCTGGTCGCCGCTGCCCACCCAGTTGCCGCCGCTGCGTTCCGAGCGCCTCGCCGCCGGCGATCCCCCGCCCGCGTCCGACACGCCGGACGAGGCGGACGGGGGAGGGATCTGAGGGGCGTCAGTCGCAGTCGTCGGGCGTGATGTTGCCGGCGCCGCGTTCCTCGACCTGGCCGCGGGGCCGTCTTGCGCCGGTGATCCGCATCACAGACGCGGCCCGCCTTTTCGCTTAAGTCGGGGCACAAATGCCCCGGCCCCGGCCGGAAGCGCACCATTCCTCTTGCAGAGAGCAGACCCATGCGTGCCGTTTCCAGCGGCCCCGCCCGCGCCGGGCTCGTCTATGCGATCGCCATCGGACTGGCCATCCTGATTGCGGCCTTCGGCGGCCGGATCGGCGAGGTCGCGCCGTTGGTGACGATGCTGACGCCGGCCGTCGCCGTCGTTCTTGTGATGCTGACGACCGGCGAGGCACGATCGCGTTCCGCCTGGCGCGGGCTCGGCCTCGTGCGCTTGGGGCTCCGCGGCTGGCCGCTCGCCGTCCTGGTTCCGGCGCTGGTTCTTCTGGCCAGCTATGCCGCCATCTGGGCGCTCGGCCTCGGCGCGCTGATGCCGCCCGCGCTCACGCGCAGCCTGCCGGCAACGATTGTCCACACGGCCATCGGTTTTGTCATCGGCATGGTGCTGGCGATGGGCGAGGAGGTCGGCTGGCGCGGCTACATGCTGCCGCACCTTGCCGCCATCGGCCCGCTCCGCGCCATGCTGCTGGTCGGCCTGCTGCACGGCACCTGGCACCTGCCGCTGATCGTGATGACGCCTTACTACCACCCCGACGGCAATCTGCTCTTCGTCGTGCCGCTGTTCCTGGTTGCGCTGACGCTGGCCGGCGTCTTCTACGGCTGGCTGCGGCTGACGACGGGCAGCGTCTGGCCGGTTGCGGTCGCCCACGCCGTCTTCAACGACGTGCTTGATGCGCTGAACGGCGTGACCGTCGCCAATGTGCCGGGCGCGCTGGAATATGTCGGCGGCGAGAGCGGCGTTTTGGTCATCGCGGGCCTTGTGGCCATCGCGGTCTTTGTCGCGTGGCGCATGCGGACCGCTGAGGCGGTTGGCGAGAAGGGTACGCCGCTCACGCCCCTTGCCAAGGAACGACCGTGAGGCGCGGATAGAGCGCCTTGCGGCGCGCGGCTTTCGCCACATAGTGCGCTTCGGGTCCGATCGCCCGCGGGTTTGGCCGGTGGACGAAGCCGAAGAGGTCGTCGAAGCCATAGGGCGCGTAGACCTCGAAGGCGCCACCGCCGGTCGGGTGGATGCCGAACATCGAGGGCGTTTCGAGAAAGATGTCGATGCCGGCGCGCGCCGAGGTCAGGCGCGGATAGCCGCTGGTGCCGTTCCTGCGGTCGAACCAGAGATGGACGCGCGCCTGGTTGCGCAGTTCGATCTCGGCATCGAGGTCGGCGAAGGCTGCCGCCGTCCGCCTGATGACGCGGTCCTCCGCCTCCCATGACAGGTCGGGATCGAAATAGAACACGTCGTAGTCCTTGATGCCGTCGGTGGGCGGGCGCCCGTCCAGCGCGTTCCACACGGTTTGCATGAGCGCGCCGGCGGTGATCCAGCAGTCGGGAACGGCCAGCGCCGGCAGGCGGTCGATGAGCGCGGCCACCACCGGATTGGTCGCCACCAGATCGCGGAAGCGGTCTTCCTGAGTCGGCATGGGCCGATGCTAGCGACCGCGTCGCCGTTCGCCAGCCGGCCGGCCCATTGATGGTGACAGACTGCTGACAGGCCTGCCTCACGCCGCCAGCCAGCCGCCGTCCATGGTGATCAGCGAGCCGGTCATGTTCTTCGCCGCGTCGGAGCAGAGGAACACCGCGAGCCCGCCGATCTCCTCCACCGTGACGAACTGCTTGGTCGGCTGCGCGGCCAGCATGACGTCGCGCTTCACCTCATCGGCGGTCATGTTGCGCGCCTTCATGGTGTCGGGGATCTGCTTTTCGACCAGCGGCGTCCACACATAGCCGGGGCAGATGGCGTTGACGGTGATGCCCTGCTCGGCCGTCTCCAGCGCCACCACCTTGGTCAGCCCGCCAAGCCCATGCTTGGCGGCGACATAGGCCGCCTTGTAAGGCGAGGCGTTGAGGGCATGGGCGCTCGCCGTCATGATGATGCGGCCCCAGCCCCTGGCGCGCATCCTGGGCAGCGCGGCGCGGATGCAGTGAAAGGCCGAGGACAGGTTGATGGCGATGATCGCGTTCCACTTGTCGATCGGGAACTCGTCCACCGGCGCCACATGCTGGATGCCGGCATTGGGGCAGAGCACGTCGATGGCGCCGAACTCTTTCTCGGCCTCGGCGATCATGGCGGCGATCTCGTCGGGCTCTCGCATGTCGGCGGGCGAATAGCGCACCTCGACCCCCATGGCGTTGGCGAGTTCGTTGCGCAGCGTCTCGATCTCGGTCAACTCGCCGAAGCCGTTGAGAACGACGTTGCAGCCCTCCTGGGCCAACGCCCGGGCGAGGCCCAGGCCGATGCCCGAGGTCGATCCGGTAATGAGCGCCGTCTTGCCCTTGAGCATGGTCCTTCCCCCGAAGCCGCCGGCCCCCGATCCGGTATATATTGCATTGCAGCAAGAGCGGAAAGGATGCATGGCGGAGCCGGGCGGCCTATATGGAGCCGGGGAGGGAACAGCCCGCTCCGGTTCGTCTTCCTGGAGACCGGGTGCTAGAATCACCGAGATGACTGCAATCAGCCCTGTCCTGGAACATCGCGAGCACGACCACGCGCGCTGCGCGGCCGCGGCGCTCGACCATGCCGAGGCGGTCTGCGCCCGCGAGGGCCTGCGATTCACGCCCCAGCGCCGGCAGGTGCTCACGGCGCTGCTGGAGAGCCACGTGCCGGCATCGGCCTATGACGTCATCGACCGGCTCGCCACCGGCGACCACCGGCCGGCACCGATCTCGGTCTATCGGGCGCTCGATTTCCTGGTGGAGCACAATCTCGCCCACCGCATCGAATCGAAGAACGCCTATATCGCCTGCGACCGCGGCGCGGATTGCGCGCCGGGCGCGACCCTCTTCCTCATCTGCGACAAGTGCGGCGCCGCGGCGGAAGCCTCGTCCGAGGCGCTTGGCCGGCTGGTCCATGCCGAGACCCTCAGCCGCGGTTTCCAGCCGCGCCAGCATGTGCTGGAAGTGCGCGGCCTCTGCGCCCGCTGCCGGGCCGCTGCCAAAGGCATGAGCGGCATGGAATTGTCAAACGGCGCCCCAATCCTCTCCGGTACCCTTGGGGAACTTTCACCCCGCCGGATGAAGGCGGCGCCTGCCGTATTCGTCCCCTCTCCCCTTGCGGGAGAGGGACAGGGTGAGGGGTGAAGGCATGGCCGTGCCCGTACCCCCCTCCCGGACCGCTGCGCGGTCCACCCTCGCACCGCAAGGGGAGAGGGTTTGCCCCGTGCCACTGGCGAGCACCCTGCCCCTTGCGCGGGGTGAAGCGGAGTAACCGGCAGTGACCGACTATCTCTCTGCCCCTCTCCCGCGCCACGAGACAATTCCCGTGATGGTCGGCGACGTCCAGGTCGGCGGCGGCGCGCCGGTCGTCGTGCAGTCGATGACCAATACGGACACAGCGGACGTAGACGCGACGGTCGACCAGGTCGCCGCGCTCGCCCGCGCCGGCTCGGAGCTGGTGCGCATCACCGTCGATCGCGACGAGGCCGCCGCCGCCGTGCCGCATATCCGCGACAAGCTGGCGGCCCGCAACGTCACCGTGCCGCTCATCGGCGACTTCCACTATATCGGCCACAAGCTCTTGACCGATCATCCGGCCTCAGCCGAGGCGCTGGCGAAATACCGCATCAATCCCGGCAATGTCGGCTTCGGCGAGAAGCGCGACCGCCAGTTCGCCACCATGGTCGAGGTGGCGCTGAAGAACGACAAGCCGGTCAGGATCGGGGTCAACTGGGGCTCGCTCGACCAGTCGCTGCTGACCCGCATGATGGACAAGAACGCGGCCGCCGAGAAACCGCTCTCCGCGGCCGAGGTCACCCGCCGGGCGATCATCGCCTCGGCGCTCCTCTCGGCGGAGGCGGCGGAGGCGATCGGCCTGCCCGCGTCGAAGATCATCCTCTCGGCCAAGGTCAGCCAGGTGCAGGATCTCGTCGCCGTCTACACGGCGCTTGCCGAGAAGTCGAAATACGCCCTCCATCTCGGGCTTGACCGAGGCCGGCATGGGCTCCAAGGGCATCGTCGCCTCGTCGGCGGCCATGGGCCTGCTCCTGCAGCAGGGCATCGGCGACACCATCCGCATCTCGCTGACGCCGGAGCCCGGCGGCGACCGCACGCGCGAAGTCACCGTGGCGCAGGAACTCTTGCAGACCATGGGCTTCCGCGATTTCGTGCCGGTGGTCTCGGCCTGCCCGGGGTGCGGGCGCACCACCTCCACCGTCTTCCAGCAGCTCGCCAGGCGGATCGAGGACGATCTCCGCGCCGCCATGCCGGTGTGGCGCGAGAAATATCCCGGCATCGAGGGCCTCAAGGTCGCGGTCATGGGCTGCATCGTCAACGGCCCCGGCGAATCCAAGCACGCCGATATCGGCATCTCGCTGCCCGGCACCGGCGAGCAGCCGGCGGCGCCGGTGTTCATCGACGGCAAGAAGGCGGTGACGCTGCGCGGCCCGACGCTCGCCGACGATTTCCGCAAGCTCCTCGACGATTATGTCGAGAAGCGCTACGGAGGCGCGGCCGCCGGAGAAGCCGCGGAATAGCCCGCGCACAGACAGGTTCAAGGAAGGAGCCGACATGCCGAGAAGTTCCAGAAGCGACGCCGAGGCGCGCTTCGCCAAGACCCAGGCGCGGCAGCGCGAGGCGGCCAAGGCGATGAGCGACGCCGAGGCGGAAGCCAAGCGGGTCGACGACAACACCGCGCGGCTGAAGGCGCTGCGCCTGGCGCGCGACGCCAGGCTCGCCGAGGAAGCCGCCGTCGTCGCCGAGGAAAAGGCCGTCGCGGTCAAGGCCAAGACTGCCGCCAAGGCGGCGAAGGTTGCCGCCAAGGCAGCGAAAGCCGCGAAGAAAGCCTAGGGGCGGAAGCCGGGCGTCCGCTGCAGGCTCCCCTCCCTCCCCCACGTGAGTAGCGGGGAGGGTGGCGAGGCCAAAGGCCGCGCCGGGTGGGGGAAAGTCGCAAGCCTCCACCGCGTTCGTTCCCGCGCAGGCGGGAACCCAGGTCGGACTCGCTCCTTCTCCGTCATCCCCGGCGTGGCACCTCTCTCACTCTGTCATCCCCCGGCGCGGCGCTCCTCACTTCGTCATCCCCCGGCGAGGCGCTTCTCTCACCCGTCATCCCCCGGCGCGGCGAAGCCGAGACCGGGGGATCGCTATCGGCAAGCATACCGGTGCCGTGTTTGCCGAAGCCGATCCTCCGCTTACGCGGAGGATGACGGTGGAAGCGGTATGCGGCCATGCCACATGCTCCATCCCTCCCCCGAAGCGGGGAGGGTGGCCGGCGCAGCCGGCCGGGTGGGGGGATCGCCGGACCTCAATGCGGCGGCGCATCGTCTTCCCGGCTGCGGTTGACCTCACTGCTCAATCGCTTAGGTGTGGAAGGGGCCGGTTGGCCGACCTGGCTCGCGTGATGGACCACATCGATGTGGGAGGCCGCGCCCGGACGGGACGTTTCGGGCGAGCACCCAAGCGAAAAGGAGCGCGCGATGAAACTCTCTCCCGAACGGGTCGATCAGGCTCTCGGCCAGTTTGAGGCGCAGGTCATCCCCGACAACCATCCGACGGTTGCCCAGCTCACCGAGCTGTTCGGCGAGCACACCTATTTCGTCGATGGCACCGGGCTCAACATCGTCGAGCCGGCCGATGCCGGCGAGGACGGCGGCGAGCAGGGGCAGGTCGTGCGGGTGGCAAGCTGGAGCGACCCCTCGATGACCAGCCTGGCGCCGCACGAGCCGCAGCCGACCGAGGTGGTCATCGCCCTGGAGCCGGCGGAGTAGGCTTCAACCCCGTTCGTTCCCGCGAAGGCGGGAACCCAGGCCGGACTTGCCAAGCACTCCGCCATCCCCCGGTGCGGCGTAGCCGAGACCGGGGGATCGCTGTCGGCAAGCGTCACCGGCGCCGTGTTTGCTGCAACCGATCCTTCGCGTGTTGCGAGGATGACGGCCGCGAGGCAAATCTCGCCTGGATGCCCGGTCGGTGCCGGGCATGAACGGAGTGTGTTGCGAGGTCGTGCCACAATGCTCCCTCCCTCCCCCACGTGAGTAGCGGGGACGGTGGCGAGGCCAAAGTTCCGGTGCCAACCGCGTTGGCAATCTCATCCGTTACGAAATCAATCGGTTCGCTGATGGATGACTTGGCCATATGTAACGACAAGCGCATTTTGCTCTCCGTTGCGGAGGTTTCAGCTTGGCGAGGCACCGGCAGGTTGTGATGGCGCGCTCATCTCCGTCAAGTAGAAATGGCTGGGACTCAATGTCGTCCGGTCGACTTGGATTGGAAATCGCGCGATCGATCTGCAGCTGAAAGACGACGGAGATGACGATGCCTTCCACCTCGATCATCAGGCCATCCATGTTCGCGACATGGCGGCGAGCGTGCGCTTCCTCGCCGACCTCAAAGCGGGCCGCGTCGACAACCGCTGGCCGGCGTTGTCTTGCTCCTCTCCCATGGGGAGAGGGCCGCGCACCTTATGAGCGAAGCGAATTAGGTGCGTGGGGTGAGGGTGTATGGACCCTCGTGAGGCAACATCCCCTCACCCTTCTCGCCTAAGCTCACTTGCGTTCGCCAAGGCTCGAAGCCCTCTCCCCATGGGAGAGGAGCCGGCGTCCGGTGTCTTCGCTCCATCGTGATCGCGTTCTCCCATTGGCGCTGGCGCCGCGGTGCAATACGCTTCGCACTTGTACCCTCAGAAGGCGCCCCCATGCCCCATCCCTTCCACCTCGATCACCAGGCCATCCATGTTCGCGACATGGCGGCGAGCGTGCGCTTCTACAACGAGGTCCTCGGCCTGCCCGAGGTCGAGAACCCGATGGGCAAGGGGCCGATCCGCTGGTTCGCCCTGACGCCCTCGACCAACCTGCATCTGGTGCCCGGCAACACGGCGCCGAAGGCCGAGCGCGGCATCGGCACCCATCTGGCGCTCTCGGCGGCGGATTTCGACGGCATGGTCGCGCGGCTGGAGGCGGCGGGCGCTCCCTTCGGCGACATGCCCTCGCGCCCCGGCAAGGTGACCAAGCGGCCGGACGGCGTGCGCCAGTGCTTCGTGCGCGATCCCGACGGCTTCTGGATCGAGATCAACGACGCGAGCCCCGCGCGGGTGAGGCGGGGCCGGGCCACACGGTACGGCCTGAACCTCCCCGTGCGGGGAAGGGCTTCTCGCCGAGCCGGAGCCCGTAGGGTGGGTTAGGCGCGCAAGCGCCGTAACCCACCGATCGAGACACCTGCTGTCGGTGGGTTACGCGCCTCCGGCGCTAACCCACCCTACGAATACCCCTCAAAAAGAAATCTATCCCCGCCTCCTCACCTGCCCCCATATTGGTTCGCATCCCCGCTCGAATGAGGGGCGCCGTCCGGAGGCGTTCTTGTCGGTGGGGCGGGGTGCGGTGTCCGTCGTTCCGTCTACGCAGGCGGAGCGGCCGAGGCTCCGGGAGCCCGCCAGCGGAGGCGCAAGTCTCCGCCGCGCTAATGCCCCCGAAGGGCAGCGCTAAAGGCAGGCGAGGGTCAGCCACGGTTGGGCCGGTCGGCGAAAGCCGTCACCGGGACCGTGGTGGTCTAGAGGCAGGCCGTCCGCAGGGAGCCGCCTCGCCTTCGCACTCGGCCCAGGCGGGCCGGAGCAAAAACCATCGCGGCGGGCGCTCGGCTGAGCGCCACCACTGGACTACCCGACGCGGCACTCATCGAGCGCCCGCCACCCCCTCGCCAAGAGGCGAGGCGTTTTGAAATGTTCATAGCTCGGTCGCAACGCGACGCGGGAACGAGCGGATGTGTCCCGATACACCGACATCCTGTGCCCATACCCCCCTCTCTATCTCTCCCCCGCAAGGGGGGAGAGGACCCCCAAACCTGGGCTGTGAAGCAACGCTGAAGAGGTTAGCCTTGCTCCCCCTCCACCCTTGCGGGGGAGGGCTTCGCGCCTTGAGAGCGGAGCGAACTAGGCGCGAAGGGAGGGGGGTGAAGGCACGGCCGTGCCGTTGGGCCTACCCCCGCGCCGCGACGAAGCGGGCGACCTGGCGCAGCATGTCGGCGCGCGACCCGAACGGACGCAGGATGGTCAGCGCCTGGTTGACCGCATCGTCGAGGAGCCGCATGGCGCCGTCGACGCCGTAGAGCGCGACCAGCGTCGCCTTGCCGCGCCCGGCGTCCTTGGCGGTCGCCTTGCCGGCGGCCTCGGCGCTTGCCGTGGCGTCGATCAGGTCGTCGGCGAGCTGGAAGGCGAGGCCGAGGGCGGCGCCGAAATCGGCCAGTCCTTTGCGCTCGTCGGGCCCGGCGCGGCCGAGGATGGCGCCGGCTTCCGCCGCGTGGCGGAAGAGCGCCCCGGTCTTCATCGCCTGCATCAGGCGAATGTCGGCCTCGCCGCGCGCCGCGCCGCCGCCGGCAAGGTCGAGCATCTGGCCGCCGGCCATGCCGCCGAGACCGGCCGCCGCCGCCAGGCTTGCGGTCAGTTCGGCGCGCACCGCCGGGTCCGGGTCGGCGGCGGGGTCGGCCGTCACCGCGAAGGCCAGCGTCAGCAGCGCGTCGCCGGCGAGAATCGCCGTCGCCTCGTCGAAGGCCTTGTGCACCGTCGGCCGGCCGCGCCTGAGGTCGTCGTCGTCCATGGCCGGCAGGTCGTCATGGACGAGGCTGTAGCAGTGCACGCATTCGAGCGCCGCCGCGGCGCTGAGCGCATCGCCGGTGGCGCGGCCGAAGAGGCGGGCCGATTCGATGAGCACGAATGGGCGCAGCCGCTTGCCCCCGCCGAGCGCGGCATGGCGCATGGCGGCGAGCAGCCGGGAGGGGCGCGCGATCTCGCCGGAAAGCGGCTCGTCGGCGAGCAGCCGCTCGAGCACCGCCTCGGTTGCGTCCTGTGCCGCCTTCAGCCGGCTTGTGAATTCGTCGCCCATGGTGGCCCCGAATTGGTCCGAAAGCGGCGGAGGGTCAAGGCTTGGCCGCACAATTGGCGGCGCGACCAATTGCACGCGGCTTGGACCTCGGGCTATTCCGGGCCTGTGGCGACGAAGCGCAAGAGACAGGCGAAGACGGCGGGCGGCGTGCGCGGCCTGCTTGCCCGCGTGCCATGGCGGCTGATCGGGCGGGTCGCCATCGTCCTGGTGCTGATCCCGCTGGTCCTCACCCCGGTCTATCGCTTCGTCAATCCGGTCTCGACGCTGATGATCTGGGAGCGCGTCACCGGCACCGCCGTCGAGCGCGACTGGGTCTCCTTCGACGCTATGGCGAAATGGATGGTCATCTCGGTCCTCGTCTCGGAGGACAGCCACTATTGCGCCCATCACGGGGTCGACTGGCAGGCGCTGGGCAGCGTCATCGACGCGGCCGCCGATAGCGACCGGCCGCGCGGCGCCTCGACCATCGCCATGCAGACGGCCAGGAACCTGTTCCTGTGGACGTCGCGCTCCTATGTCCGCAAGGCGCTGGAGATCCCGCTGGCGCTCTATGTCGATCTCGTGCTCGGCAAGCAGCGGCTGATCGAGATCTACCTCAATATTGCCGAGTTCGGCCCGGGCATTTTCGGCGTGGAAGCGGCGGCGCAGCACTATTTTCACCGTTCCGCCAAGGGCCTGACCCTCGGCCAGGCATCGCTCCTGGCGGCGAGCCTGCCCAATCCGGTCGGCCGCGATCCGGCCCACCCGTCGGCGCTTCTGAGAGCGCTCGCCCGCAAGCTTCAGGCGCGGGCGCGCATCGCCGGGCCCTATATCGTTTGCCTCTATCCGTGAGCCCCGCTATATAGCGGCCAAACTTCCCCGAAATTCCGATATTTCCGAGGTTCCCATGGCAGTTCCCAAGAGAAAGACGTCGCCCTCGAAGCGCGGCATGCGGCGCTCGGCCGACGCGCTCAAGAAGCCAGCCTATGTCGAAGACAAGGATTCCGGCGAGCTCCGCCGGCCGCACCACATCGACCTGAAGTCGGGCATGTATCGTGGCCGCCAGGTGATGGAGCCGAAGAGCGAGGCCTGAGGGTCGCCCGCGGCCTCCCTACAGCGTGACGCAAAGGCCGGCCTCCGCCGGCCTTTTTTGGTCGGGCGGCGCCGCGCCGGTGATGTATGATCGCGGCCAGCAGAGCCCAAGCGGGGGACAAGCCGATCATGGCCGGAACCATCTTCATCATTCCGTTCACCGTCATTCCGTGGATCGTGTTCAACATCGTCGGCGTGACGAGTGGCGCCGACGTGTGGAACGGGGGCATCTTCGACCTGCCCATGGTCTCCGGCCAGACGTGGGCGTTCACCTGGCGCGATCTGATGGTGGTCTTCGGTGTCGCCTGCCTGTTCGGCGAGGTGCTCAAATCGACCAACACCGGGGCGCGGGCGATCGTCAATCACATCCTGTCGACGCTGGTGTTCATCGCCTACCTGATCGAGTTCATCGTGGTCGGCTTCGCCGCCCAGTCGGTGTTCTTCATCCTGACCATCCTGGCGCTGTTCGACGTGCTCGCCGGCTTCACCATCTCCATCAAGGCGGCGCGGCGCGACCTTGCCGTCGGCCACGGCGAGGGCGTGTGAGGTTAACGCCCCGCTAACCGTTTGCCGGGAATGGGCGGCGGCGGGCCGGCGGCGGGCTTTAGGCTCTTGGCGCTTCCTTAAGGCTCGATCTGGCAATCTGATCCCGGCGACCGGCCGGTTCTGCGGCCGGGTGCGTCGTGGGCGTGCGAGAGGACGTTCTGGTGCCGCAGTCGGACGGGAAGGCGAGAGTGGTCGTGTCGGCGGCCGATATGGCGGCCGCGCGCGGCGATGACGCGCCGCTCGATGCCGGCGCCATCCTCACCGCGGTCGGCGGGGTCGCCTATGAGTGGACCATCGCCGACGACCGCATCCGCTGGGACGCGGGGGCGGCCGAGGTGCTCGGCGTGCCGTCGATCGGGAAAATCGCGACGGGACGCGATTTCGCCGCTCTGCTCGATCCGGCCAGCACCACCAGCCGTCACGATGCGGTGCTCAATTCCAGCGGCGTCGACGATGGCGCCGGCGTTTCCTACGAGGTCCAGTACACCCTGTTGCCGGAGGGCGGCAGCGGCAACAAGCGCCTGATCATCGAGGACGCCGGCCGCTGGTTCGCCGGCGACAACGGAACGGTCGGCCGGGCGCGCGGCGTCGTGCGGGTGATCAACGAGCGGGCCGAGCGCGAGGAGCGCCGCGCCTTCCTGACGCGCTACGACGAACTCACCGGCTTCTTCAACCGCAGCCACCTGATTGCCGTTCTCGGCGAGGGCATCACCGAGGCGAAGCGGATGCGGACCTCGATCGCTTTCCTGATCGTCGCCATCGACAATTTCCGGGCGATCAACGAAGCCTACGATTTCGACACGGCGGATCAGGTGTTCGCCGCCGTCGGCCGCCGTATTCGGGCGGAGCTCAGGGAAGGCGACGCCATCGGCCGCTACTCGGGCAACAAGCTCGGCATCGTCCTGATGAACTGCTCCGAGAGCGACATGCACGCGGCGGCGGAACGCTTCCATGCCGTGGTGCGTCGCGACATCATCACCACCGATTCGAGCGCGGTCGTCGTCACGGTGTCGATCGGCGGCGTCGGCCTGCCGCGCCACGGGCGCACCGTGCGCGAGGCCATGGCGCGGGCGCAGGAGGGGCTGCACCAGGCGCGCAAGCGCGGCTACGGCCACTTCGTCGCCTATGCCCCTTCGCCCAGCCGCGAGGCGCGCCAGCGCACCAATGCGGCGCTGTCGAGCGAGCTGGTGGCGGCGCTCAACGACAAGCGGCTCAAGCTGTCGTTCCAGCCGGTGGTCGATATCGCCTCGCGTGCGGTGGTTTTCCACGAGGGCCTGCTGCGTCTGGAACGGGCGGACGGGTCGATCGCCATGGCCGAGGATTTCATCGAACTGTGCGAGAGCCTCGGCCTCATCCGGCTGATCGACCATTACGTGCTGGCGCGCACGCTGGAGACGCTGGAGGCGGCGCCGGAGGCGCGCATTTCGCTCAATATCTCGGCCGAGACGGTGGGTGACGCCGAATGGCTGTCGCGGATCGCCGCGGCCGTTGCCCGCCGGCCGGACCTGTCGGGCCGGCTCATCGTCGAGATCACCGAGACGGCGGTGATCCGCAGTCTCGACGAGGCGGCGAGCTTCGTCGCGACGTTGCACGATCTCGGCTGCCCGCTGGCGCTCGACGATTTCGGCGCCGGCTTCTCCTCGTTCCGCAGCCTGCGCTCGCTCAACGCCGACATCATCAAGATCGCCGGCATGTTCCTCAAGGACCTGATCAACAATCACGACGACCAGGTGTTCATCAAGGCGCTGGTCGACATCGCGCGCCACTTCAACATGAAGGTCGTCGCCGAGTGGGTCGAGGACGAGCCGACGCTGGCGCTGCTCGGCGAATTCGGCGTCGACATGATCCAGGGCCACCTGGTCGGTGCGGCGTCGATGCAATGGCCGTGGGGCCCGCGGCGGGACGACCGCGCGATGCGCGAAGTCGGCTAAGGAAGACCGCTACTTGTCGGAGAGCTTGTCGAGGCGCTTCTGCATCTCGTCGAGCTGGCGGCGCAGCGCGTCGATGTCGCCGGTGTCGCCGGCAGCCGCCTTGCTCGCGTCTTCCGCGGACCGGGGCGGCGCCGGCCGCTCGCCGCCGCCGAAGGGCAGAAACATGCGCATGGCCTGCTCGAACATCTCGGTGTTGCGGCGCACCTGATCGCCGATGACGTCGAGGGCGGCGTTCGGGCCGAAGGCGCCGGCCATCTGCTTGCGCAGCTTGTCCTGGTCGCGCACCAGCGAGTCGATCGAGAAATCGAGATAGGTCGGGATGAGGTTCTGGATCGAGTCGCCGTAGAAGCGAATGAGCTGGCGCAGGAACGTGATGGGCAGCAGGTTCTGGCCCTTGTTCTCCTGCTCGAAGATGATCTGGGTGAGCACCGAGCGGGTGATGTCGTCGCCGGTCTTGGCGTCGACCACGACGAAGTCCTCGTCCTTCTTGAGCATGTCGGCGAGGTCCTCGAGCGTCACATAGGTCGAGGTGCCGGTGTTGTAGAGGCGCCGGTTCGCATATTTCTTGATCGTCGTTGGCGCCTTGTCTTTCGCCATGCGCTCCCTTCGGGACGATCCCGTCTCCGCTCCCCTTGGCCGGCCGCGCCTGCGGCCCCTGCGATGTCTGGCCCCCGGCCACGATAGGGATTTTTTTGCAGTGCCGCCAATATATTGTGCAACGCCCCAAAAATGTATTGCACTGCAACGTTAACGCGCCCGGCGATTGACAGGCGCGCCGCCGCCAGTCTGTAGTCGCTCGCAAGAGGCGGCGGCCGGGGGATTGGCGCCTCTGTCGTTTTCGCGGGCCGGGGGGCTGCGGACACTCGCGATCAGCCAGGAGTTTTCTCATGCCAGCCAAGGACATCGTCATCGCCGGTGCCGCGCGCACGGCGGTCGGCGCCTTCAACGGCGCCTTCGCCACCGTGCCTGCCCATGTCCTCGGCCAGACGGCGATCGTCGCGGCGCTGGCCCGCGCCAAGGTCCAGCCGCAGGAGGTCGACGAGGTCATCCTCGGCCAGATCCTGAGCGCGGGGCAGGGGCAGAACCCGGCCCGCCAGGCGTCGATCGGCGCCGGCCTCCCCAGGGAGACCACCGCCTGGGGGGTCAACCAGCTCTGCGGCTCGGGGCTCAGGGCCGTGGCCCTCGGCATGCAGCAGATCGCCGGTGGCGACGCCGACATCATCGTCGCCGGCGGCCAGGAGTCGATGTCGATGGCGCCGCACTGCGCGCATCTGCGCGCCGGCGTGAAGATGGGCGACCTGCAGATGGTCGACACCATGATCAGGGACGGCCTGTGGGACGCCTTCAACGGCTACCACATGGGGGTGACCGCCGAGAACGTCGCCCGCGAATTCCAGATCGCGCGCGACACGCAGGACGAATTCGCGGTTCGCTCGCAGAACAAGGCCGAGGCGGCGCAGACATCCGGCCGCTTCGGGGACGAGATCGTGCCGGTCACGATCAAGACCCGCAAGGGCGATATCGTGGTCGATCAGGACGAGTTCATTCGCCACGGCGCGACGCTGGAGGGCATCGCCAGGCTGAGGCCGGCTTTCCAGAAGGACGGCACGGTGACCGCCGGCAATGCGTCGGGCATCAATGACGGTGCCGCCGCGCTGGTGCTGATGAGCGGGGAGGACGCGGCCAGGCGCGGCGTGACGCCGCTGGCGCGCATCGTCTCGTGGGCGACCGCCGGCGTCGATCCCGCCGTCATGGGCACCGGGCCGATTCCCGCCTCGCGCAAGGCGCTCAAGAAGGCCGGCTGGACCGTCGCCGACCTCGACCTGATCGAGGCGAACGAGGCCTTCGCCGCCCAGGCTTGCGCGGTCAACAAGGACATGGGCTGGGATACCGACAAGGTCAACGTCAATGGCGGCGCCATCGCCATCGGCCACCCGATCGGCGCATCGGGCGCCCGCATTCTGGTCACGCTGCTCCACGAAATGGAGAAGCGCGACGCCAAGAAGGGGCTCGCCACGCTGTGCATCGGCGGCGGCATGGGCGTTGCCATGTGCGTCGAACGCTAGGCGGCGCAAAGGGGAGGGAAGGTCATGGCCAGGGTCGCCATCGTCACGGGAGGGACGCGCGGCATCGGCGCGGCGGTCGCCAGGGCCCTGAAGGACAGCGGCCATACGGTCGCCGCCGTCTATGCCGGCAATGATGCGGCCGCGGCGGCGTTCAAGGCGGAGACCGGCATCGCCGTCTACAAGTGGGATGTCGGCGATGTCGATGCCTCGGCGGCGGGCATCGCCGAGGTCGAGGCCGATCTCGGGCCGGTCGCCGTGCTGGTCAACAATGCCGGCATCGCCCGCGACGCCATGTTCCACAATATGAGCCGCGAGCAGTGGTCCGCGGTCATGCACACCAATCTCGATTCGATGTTCGCCATGACCCGCCCGGTCATCGTGGGCATGCGCGCGCGCAATGCCGGGCGGATCATCTCCATCTCCTCGATCAACGGACAGAAGGGCCAGCTCGGCCAGGCCAATTACGCCGCCTCCAAGGCGGGCATCATCGGCTTCACCAAGGCGCTGGCGCTGGAGAGCGGGCGCAAGGGAATCACCGTCAACGCCGTCTGTCCCGGCTATGTCGACACCGACATGGTCGCCAGCGTGTCGGAGAAGGTGCTCGAAGGCATCGTCGCGCAGATACCGGTCGGCCGGCTGGGCAAGGCGCAGGAGATCGCCGCGCTGGTCGCCTTTCTCGCCTCGGATGCGGCTGCCTTCATCACCGGCGCGGTCATCAGCGCCAATGGCGGGCAATACATCGCCAATGGCTGAGGCGGCGGCTTTCTAGCCGCGCCGCTCGCTGTCGCGGTTGCGGTTGTAGGAGGCGACGATGCGCTGGATCTCGTCGCCGATGTCGCCGCTTTGCTCGTCCGGCTCCTCGTCGGCCGCGGGCGGCGCATCTTCTGCGGGCGGGCGCCCGGACGCCGCGCGCTGGCCGGCCGGCTCTCCCGCCTCGGGTTTCGGCGGCGCTGGCGGTGTCTCCGCCGTGTCGCTGCCGCCGTCCTCGACCAGAACGTCGACTGCTTCCGCGATCGCCGCCAGGATCGACGATTCGATCGCGTCCTCCGCCTCCTCCGGAGCCGCCGGTTCGGGCGGCGGCGGTGGGGGGCTTTCGCTCTTCGCCGGCGGCCGCGCCGAGGGCTTCAGCTTGGCCGAAGCGGCAATGCGCGCCGCGATCGTCGTCTTGAGGTCGTCGGATTTCGCCGGCTTCGGCGGCTCCTGTGCCGCCGCCCTTGCCGACAGGGCAGCCGATTTGGGGCGCTCCGGCACGCGCCGCGGTGCCGGCCTGGCGGTCGGCTTGTCCGGGCGCGCGGGGGCGGGCTTGGCGGCCGGCTTGCCGTCGTCATCGGCCGCCGCCGGCTGCGCCTGGCGAGCCGGCTTGCTATCGGCCTTCGGCGGCGCTGCGCGCTCCGGTTTCGCCGGTGCGGAGCCGGGTGCGGCGATCCACGCCGTGAGCAGGGCCTCGCGTTCCTTGTCGAGCGCGACGCCGGCACTGTCGATCAGATAACGCGCCTGCTCGCGGAAGACGTCGGCGAGGCGTTCGGCCGAATCGCCGGTCGAGAAGACGTGGCCCTTGAGCGCCAGCCCCTTGACCACGAACACCACCTGACGGGCGGTGACGGTGCGGCCGGCAGCGGCGAGCTGATCGGCGACGCTCTTGGCGGTGTCGTGGAAATGGTAGCCGCGCTGGGTGACCTCGGCGGCGAGCGTGCGGAAGAGCTCGGTGAAGGTCTTGGGCGAGAGCATCGGGATGCTGGTCGCCTCATGAATTTCGCGGGCAAAGGCTTCGACCCTGGCGCGGTCGGCGGAAGGCGCTGGCGCGGGCGCCTTGGGCCGCGTCTCGCCGTCGGCGAGGATGGCGGCCAATGCGCTCGCCGGGATCACCATGTCGGCGGCGGTCCGGTAGTCGGCGGCGGTCTCCTCGCCGGCATAGATGGCGACGCGGTGGCCGCGGGCGCGCAGGCGCTCGACCAGGAGCGTGAGATCGGGTGCCGCGGTGAGCAGGATGAAGATCGTTTCCGCCTCGGCCTCGGCCGCCGCGTCCATGGCGTCGACGGCAAGGCACAGAGCGGGCTCGGCCTTGCCGCAATCGACCATCTCGAAGCCGGCGTCCGCGAAGGCCGCGCGGGCCGCGTCGCTGGCCGACGATCCGGCATAGCAGCGGCGCTCGGCAATGGCGTGCGGCGTCCCCTCCGGCTCGATCAGTTCGCCGTTCTCGATGGCGCCCGACCAGTCGTCGATGCGCTCGGCGAGCCGCTCGTCCATCGCGGCGCCGCCGGGCGCTGCGAGGTCGCGGCCCAGGCCATCGAGATCGACGAACAGGATGCTCTTTACCAGCTCAGCCATACTTCCCTCTGCCGGGCGCCATGGCTACCCGTCAGCATCGGTTTCGTCCAGCCCGGATTAGCTTATGCTTCCCGAGCGTCCGCGGTCCAATTTATCTCACCGACCGCAGCCAGCCGGGGATTTGGATCGTGCGCCTCAACGACTTCAAGATACTGACATTCGATTGTTACGGAACCCTGATCGACTGGGAGAGCGGCATGATCGCGGCGCTCAGGCCGCTTACCGACCGGGTGGCGAAGCCGCTCGGCCGGGACGAAATCCTTGCCGCCCATGCCCGCCACGAATCGGCCCAGCAGGCGCTGACGCCGGCCAGGCTCTACCGGGATGTGCTGGCCGTCGTTTACAAGCGGCTCGGTGAGGAATGGGGCGTGCCGGCGACCTGGACGGAATGCGTCGCCTATGGCCGCTCCATCGGCGACTGGCCGGCCTTCGCCGACACCGTGGAGGCGCTTCGCTATCTCAAGCGGCACTACAAGCTCGTCATTCTTTCCAATGTCGATAATGAGAGCTTCGCACTCAGCAACGCGAGGCTCGGCGTCACCTTCGATGCCGTGATGACGGCGGAGGACATCGGCGCCTACAAGCCGGCGCTCGCCAATTTCGAATACATGATCGCCCGGCTCGGCGGCATGGGGTTCGCCAAGGACGATGTGCTGCACACGGCCGAGAGCCTGTTCCACGATCACGCGCCGGCCAACCGCATCGGGCTCAGGTCGTGCTGGATCCATCGCCGCCACGCCGAGGGCGGCTTCGGTGCCACCATGCAGCCAGACGAAATGCCGCATACCGACTTCCGCTTCACCAGCATGGGCGCGCTGGCCGAGGCCCACGCCAGGGAACTGGCCGAGGGCTGACTATTGCGGCGCGAAGTCCTCCGGCGCCATCTCGAAGCCGGAGAAGACGAAGCCCGGCGCCACCGTGCAGCCGGTAAGCGACCAGTCGCCGAGGCTGACGGCGCTCTGCCAGTGGCGGCGCGGAACGATCACCTGCGGCCGATCGCCATCGGCAATATTGCCAGAGAGGCGATGATGCGTGGCCGAGCGGCCGTCGGCGGAGAGGCTGAGGCGCAACGGCGCGCCGGCATAGTGGTGCCAGACCTCGACCGCATCGACGCGGTGCCAGCGGGAGACGTCGCCGCGGCCGAGCAGATAGTAGATCGCGGTCGAATGGCCGCGTCCGTCGCCGGGCTCGTCGTCGCGGAAGGTCTCGCGATACCAGCCGCCCTCCGGGTGGGGCGCAAGATCGAGCTTTGCCGCGACCTCGGCGGCGGTCAGCTCCGCAAGGCTCACCGGAAGGCGTCCTTGCGCTTGCGGATTTCGGCGAAGACCTCGGCCGGCGCCGCCTGTTCCATGCCGAGCCCTCTGCGGATGGCGGGGTCGTCGACGCGGAAATAGGGGTTGGTCTTCTTTTCCAGCCCGATGGTCGTCGGCAGGGTCGGCCGGCCGGCGGCGGTGAGCTTCTTCACCGCATCGCAGCGGTAGCGCAGTTCGGGATTGTCGGGATCGACGGTGAGGGCGAAGCGCGCATTGGCCTCGGTATATTCGTGGCCGCAATAGACGACGGTCTCGTCGGGAAGCGCACGCAACCTCTCCAGCGAGGCGTACATCATTTCGGGCGTGCCCTCGAAGACGCGGCCGCAGCCCATGGCAAAGAGCGTGTCGGCGGTGAAGGCGATGGCCTCGCCCGGCAGCCAGTAGCAGATGTGCCCGAGGGTGTGGCCGGGGGTGTCGATGACGCGCATCTCGATGGTGCCGAAGGCGACCGTCTCGCCGCCGCGGACCTCGCGGTCGATGCCGGGGATCCTGTCGGCCTCGGCGGCGGGGCCGGTGATCGAACAGCCGAATTCGGCCTTGAGGCCGGCATTGCCCTCGACGTGGTCGCCGTGATGGTGGGTCGTGAAGATGGCGTCGAGGCGCCAGCCCTTCTCGGCCAGGTGCGCGCGGATCGGCGCCTCCTCCGGCGCGTCGATGGCGGCCGTCAGGTTCGATGCCGGATCGTGGATGAGAACGCCGAAATTGTCGGAACGGCAGATGAACTGCTCGATCAGGAGAGCCATGGCGGCCGGCCTTCCTTGCTCTTGTGCCAGAAAAGAAGGCGTAGCATCGGTCGTCGCACACGGCTACCTGCCTCTGGTAGCATGCGGCCATGTTTCTCGATGTCGTCGACCTGCGCGCCTTCTATGCCAGCCGCCTCGGCGGGGTGGCGCGCCTCCTCATCGGCCGGCGGCTGGCCAAGCGCTGGCCGACGCTCGCCGGCGAGTGCGTGCTCGGCATGGGCTACGCCACGCCCTATCTGGAGGGCCTTGCCCAGGATGCCGAGCGCGTGCTGGCGCTGATGCCGGCGGCGCAGGGGGTGGTGACCTGGCCGCTGGAGGGACCCAACCAGGCGGCGCTGGTCGAGGAAGACGCGCTGCCGCTGCCCGATGCCTCGGTCGACCGGGCGCTCATCGTCCATTGCCTCGAGATGGTGGCCAACCCGCGCGACCATCTGCGCGAGATCTGGCGCGTGCTGTCGCCGGGCGGCCGGGTCATCCTGGTGGTGCCCAATCGCAGCGGCATCTGGGCGCGCACCGAGAGGACGCCCTTCGGCCACGGCCAGCCCTATGGCAGCGGCCAGCTCACCGCGCTCTTGCGCGACGCGCAGCTGTCGCCGCTCGGCTGGTCGGAGGCGCTGGCGGTGCCGCCGCTGCGCGGGCCGTGGCTGGCGAGCGGCACGACGTGGGAACGGGTCGGCTGCACGCTGTGGCCGGCCTTCGCCGGCGTCATCATCGTCGAGGCGACCAAGCAGCTCTATCAGGGCGCCGCGGTGCGCGACCGGCGCAGCCGGTTCCGCTCGGCGCTGAGGCCGGCGCTGATCCCGCCGGGGGCGTCGGCGCGGGCGCGGTGACGGCGGTCACAGCCGGTTTGGCGCCGGTGTCCTGCACATTCGGGAGAGCAACCTCGCCCGTTTCACAGCGGCAGACGACAACGGCCCAAGACCGGTCTTCGTCCAAAGTGGACGACAAGGGTATATTTCCGGGGGTTTTGCGGTCATATTTCCGGCCTGTTTGGCGGGTTGCGTCTTGCGAGCCACAGATCGTGGAATTCAGGCGTCCGGCGGCTGTAAAGCGGCCGGCCTGATGGTAAGGAGCTTATGACGTCGCGGACCTCGTGTCGGTGTGCCGCGATTTACACCAATCAGTCGTGTTTCTGAGGATGGCAGAATGATCGACACTTTCGATGCGACGACGGGCCCGCGGGCGAGCGGCCGGCTCAGGCGCACGGGCGCGGCGCTGGCGCTGTCGCTCGCCGGCATGCTCGGCATGGCCGGTGGCGATGCGGCTCTTGCCGGCGGGCCGTTCACCGGCCTGGACGGATCCTGGGCGGGCTCGGGCACGGTCAGCCTGGATTCCGGCACCAAGGAGCGCATGCGCTGCACGGCGCAATATCTGGTCAAGGACGACGACAACAATCTGCAGCAGCATCTCGACTGCTCCAGCCCGAGCTACGAGTTCAAGGTCAACACCTATGTCGACCACCAGGGCGGCTCGCTGTCGGGCTACTGGGAAGAACTGAAGAACAATGTCCGCGGCAGCGTCGCCGGCAGCGCCAACGGCAACCGGGTGAAGGTGGTGCTGAAGGGCTCGGCCTTCTCGGCGATCCTCGACCTGGTCACCAGCGGCAGCCGCCAGTCGGTGACCATCACGCCCGGCCGCGACACGCAGACCCAGGTTCAGCGCGTCGCCATCACCATGCGCAAGCGCAGCTGACGCAAGCATTGCTTCGGGCGCTATCGGACGGGCCGCCGGCAAGGCGGCCCGTTTGTTTTTGGGGTGTGGAAAGGCTCTAGCGGCTGAGCAGGAACAGCGCCTGCTGTCCGTAAAGGTTCAGGAACCACAGCGGCGCGTTGGTGCCGATGCGCTTGCCGTTGCGGTAGAGCACCATCGACTGTTCGACATGGGCGCCGACCTCGCGGCACAGGGAAACGAAGTCGCGGATCGTGCAGAAATGGATGTTGGGCGTGTCGTACCAGCTGTCGGGCAGATGGCGGGTCACCGGCATGCGCCCGGTGAGGCCGAGGATGGTGCGCACCCGCCAATGGCCGAAATTGGGGAAGGTGACGATCGCCTTCTCGCCGATTCTGAGCATCTGCTCGATGACATGGCGCGGCCGGTGGGTGGCCTGCAGCGTCTGTGACAGGATGACGAAATCGAAGCCGTCGTCGGGATAGTCGGCGAGGTCGGTGTCGGCGTCGCCCTGCACCACCGACAGGCCGCGGGCGACGCTGTCGTTGACGCCCTTCTGGCTCAGCTCGATGCCGCGGCCGTCGACGGCGCGGGTCGCCTCGAGCAGCTTGAGCAGCTGGCCGTCGCCGCAGCCGATGTCGAGGACACGGCTGCCCGGCTTGACCAGCTCGGCGATGGCCAGCAGGTCGACGCGGCCGCCGTTGGTGAAGCCGTTGGCGATGGCGTTCATGGCGCGATGCCCCGCGCCTCTGCCGCCGCCGACAGGAAGCCGCGCACGGTCGAGAAAAGCTCCGGCTCGTCGAGCAGGAAGGAATCGTGGCCGCGGTCGGTCTCGATCTCGACGAAGGAGACGCTGGCCCCGGCGGCGTTCAGCGCCCGCACCACCGCCTTGTTCTCGATGGTCGGGAACAGCCAGTCGGAGGTGAAGGAGACCACGCAGAAGCGCGTCCTGGTGCCGAGGAAGGCGTTGGCCAGCCGTCCGCCATGGGCGGCGGCGAGGTCGAAATAGTCCATCGCCCGCGTCATGTAGAGATAGGCGTTGGCGTCGAAGCGGTCGACGAAGGTCGAGCCCTGATGGCGCAGATAGGATTCGATCTGGAAATCGGCGTCGAAGCCGAAGGTCGGCTTGTCGCGGTCCTGCAGGTTGCGGCCGAACTTGCGGTGCAGCGCCTCCTCCGACAGGTAGGTGATGTGCGCCGCCATGCGCGCCACCGCCAGCCCCTTGCGCGGGCTGACGCCGGCGTCGATGTAGCGGCCCTCGCGCCAGTCGGGGTCGGCCATCACCGCCTGGCGGCCGACCTCGTCGAAGGCGATGTTCTGCGAGGAATGGCGGGCGCCGGTGGCGATCGGCAGGGCGGTGAAGACGCGCTCCGGATAGGCCGCCGCCCATTGCAGCACCTGCATGCCGCCAAGCGAGCCGCCGGCGACCGAGAACAGCGTGTCGATGCCCAGCCGGTCGATGAGCATGGCCTGGGCGCGCACCATGTCGGGCACGGTGATCACCGGCAGGTCGAGGCCATAGGCGCGGCCGGTCGCCGGATTGGTCGAGGCCGGGCCGGTGGTGCCCATGCAGCCGCCGACCACGTTGGAGCAGATGACGAAGTAGCGGTCGGTGTCGATCGGCCGGCCGGGGCCGACCATCAGGCTCCACCAGCCGGGCTTGCCGGTCACCGGGTTGTCGTTGGCGACGTGCTGGTCGCCGGTGAGCGCGTGGCAGATGAGGATGGCGTTGGAACGCTCTTCATTGAGCGTGCCGTAGGTCTGGTAGGCGATCTGCAGGTCGGTGAGGCTGTGGCCGGAATCGAGCGCCAGCGGCTCGTCGGCGCCGAAGCGGGCGACGAGGCTCGACGGCGCCTCGACCTCGTTGCGGGCGGCCTCCGCCCGGCCCGCCGCGCGCGCCTTGTCGGAATCGGGAAGCTGGGTCGTCGCCATGGCTGCCGCCGAACGTCTTCATGCTTTGCCGGAAAAGTGGCCGATTAGCTAGGTGCCACGCCAACAACTGTCAATGTTTTCTTTGATTTCAGCGGCTTGGTTGCCTATGAGTGTGCCGCGCCGGCCGCCTCCGGCCGGTGCGAGCCAACCGTCATCGGGAGCCTTTGAAAATGAGCGCGCCGACAGCGCCGATGCCGCACCAGGGCGTGCTCAGCATCGCGCCCTATGTCCCGGGAAAATCCACGGCGACCGGCGGGACCAGGCTCCACAAGCTGTCGTCGAACGAGACCCCGCTGGGCGCCAGCCCCGCGGCGATCGCCGCCTTCAAGGCGGTCGCCGAACGGCTGGAGCACTATCCGGACGGCTCGGCTCGGGACCTGCGCGACGCCATTGCCGCGGTCCACGGCCTCAACCCGGAGCGGATCGTCTGCGGCGCCGGCTCGGACGAGATCCTGCACCTCATCGCCAACGCCTATATCCGCCCCGGCGACGAGGCGATCCACACCGAGCACGGCTTCCTGGTCTATCCGATCGTCATCCGCGCCATGGGCGGCACGCCGGTGGTGGCGCCGGAGACCGACTTGACCGCCGATGTCGACGCCATCCTGGCGCTCGTCAACGAGCGGACGCGGGTGGTGTTTCTCGCCAACCCCAACAATCCGACCGGGACCTATCTGCCGTTCAAGGAGATCCGCCGGCTGCACGAGGGCCTGCCGCGGCATGTGCTGCTGGTGCTCGACGCGGCCTATGCCGAATATGTGCGGCGCAACGATTATGAGAGCGGCATCGAGCTGGCCGGTAGCGCGCCCAATGTGGTGATGGTGCGCACCTTCTCGAAGATCTACGGGCTGGCCGGCCTGCGGCTCGGCTGGTGCTACGGACCGGCGCCGGTGATCGATGCGCTGAACCGCATCCGCGGACCGTTCAACCTGTCGGCGGCGGCGATTGCCGCGGGCGCGGCGGCGATGAGCGATGCCGCACATGTCGCCCGTGCCGCCGAGCACAATGCGCTCTGGCTGCCGCAGGTCAGCGCGGCGCTGGCGGGTCTTGGCCTGACGGTGACGCCGAGCGTCGGCAATTTCATCCTGATTCACTTCCCCGACGCGCCCGGCAGGACGGCGGCCGAGGCCGACGCCTGGCTCCTCGATCGCGGCATGGTGCTCCGCCGCATGGAAGCCTATGGCCTGCCCAATGCGCTGCGCATGACCATCGGCAGCGAGGAGGCCAATGCGGCGGTCATCGCGGCGCTCGGCGAATTCCTCGGCAAGTGACGGGCGATTGAGATGAGTTCGATAGTCGCCACATCGTCCCCTCTCCCCTTGCGGGAGAGGGACAGGGAGAGGGGTGAAAGCACGGCTTTGCCGATACCCCTCTCTGGCTACGCCAGGCTCGGCTGGGCCTCGCCAAGCTCCGCCGTCTCCCGCGCAAGGGGGGAGAGGATGCTGCGGCGAGCTGGACCGCTTGAGTGGAAGAGGGCCGCAATTCATGACTGAACCCGTCTTCCAGCGCCTGGCGCTCATCGGCATCGGGCTCATCGGCGCGTCGATCGCGCTGGCCGCGCGGCGGGGCAATCTCGCGCGCCACATCGCCATTTCGACGCGAAGCGCCGCAACGCTCAAGCGCGCCGGGGAGCTGAAGCTCGGCGACAGCTATCACGCCGACCCGGCAGAGGCTGTGCGCGACGCCGATTGCGTCATCCTGTGCATCCCCGTCGGCGCCTATGGCGGCGTTGTCGCGGCGATCGCCGGCGCGCTCAAGCCGGGCGCCATCGTCTCCGATGTCGGCTCGGTCAAGGGCGCGGTGGTCGAGGCGGTAGAGCCGCATCTTCCGGCCGGCGTCCATTTCGTGCCGGCCCATCCGGTCGCCGGCACCGAACATTCCGGCCCCGAGGCCGGCTTCGCCGAGCTTTTCGAGAACCGCTGGTGCATCCTGACGCCGCCGCCGGGGACCGATCCGCAAGCCGTCGCGCGGATGCAGGCGTTCTGGCAGGGCATGGGCTCCAATGTCGAGGTGATGGAGGCCGGCCACCACGATCTGGTGCTGGCCATCACCAGCCACGTGCCCCACCTCATCGCCTACAACATCGTCGGCACCGCCGCCGATCTGGAGACCGTCACCCAGTCGGAGGTGATGAAGTTCTCCGCCGGCGGCTTCCGCGACTTCACGCGCATCGCCGCCTCCGACCCCACCATGTGGCGCGACGTCTTCCTCAACAATCGCGAGGCGGTGCTGGAGATGCTCGGCCGCTTCGTGGAGGACCTGACCGCGTTGCAGCGCCTCATCCGCTATGGCGAGGGCGACAAGCTGTTCGATCTCTTCACCCGCACGCGCACCATCCGCCGCGGCATCATCGCCGCCGGCCAGGAGACCGAGGCGCCCGATTTCGGCCGCCGGCACGGCAAGGGCGACACGGCGGAGTAGCGTCGGCTCGGTCGCAATCGCTATGCGCTCCTTCGTCATTCCGGCGAAAGCCGGAATCCACGACCGACAGCCACATCCTCCGTGAAGCGTTGTCTGGACCCGGCCTTCGCCGGGGTGACGAGAGAGTGTGCGGTGCCGCTAATCAGAACCGTATCGGCGGGAGCATCCCGACCGGCAGGATGCCGACGGAGACCAGCCCGTTGCGGATGAGCACGGTCGTCTGGCGCGCCGGGCCGTCCGGCGTATCGACCGGCACGGTCAGCGCCGACACCACGGCGAGGATGCGGTTGGCGTCCTTGGCGGCGCCCGGCCTGATCGCCTCGGCCAGCGCGACGAAGGCTTCGGGGTTGGTCAGGCGCACGGTGAGCTTGCCGGAGACGAGGCCGCCCGGCGCGATGGCGAGGTCGCCGTCGGCATCGGCGATGGCGCCGCCCGCGGCAAGGCGCAGGCGGTCGACATGGGCGCTGCCGCCAGCCTCCACCCAGGCGCGCAGCCTGGCGCGCGGATCGGTGCCGAGCGAGCCACCGAAATCGAGCGCGGTGATCTCGGCGTCGCCGTCGATGGCCGGGATTTCGCGCCCGTTGGCGCGCACGATCTTCAACTCGTGGGCGCTGGCGGAGAAGCGGTAGGCGTTGCCGCCGGCCGGCGCGGCCGAGGCCGCAGCGAGATCGGCGGTCGCCGCCGCGATCGGCAATTCCGGTCCGCCGGCACTGGAAAAATCGAGGCTGTGGAAGGTGGCGGCGGCGCTTTGCAGGCCGTCGAGGCCGGCGGTGGCCGAGGTGCTGGCGTCCGACCATTGGGTGGTGATGGCGATGCCTGCGCCCGGCACGTTGACGACGAAGGGACTGGTGAGCCTCGCCTCGACATAGCCCGGCTGGTAGAGCGGCGCGCTCGCCTCGACACCGCCCAGCGCCGCCGACAGGCGCTCGCCGGATCCCTCGGGGCCATCGCCAAAGGCGGCGCGCGTGCAGCCGAGATCGAGCCTGAGCGGAAAGCCGCCGAGGCTGCGGCCGGCGCAGTCGAAGCGGCCGCCGGCGACCGGCCGCGTGGTGACGCGGTCGAGTGTCGCGCTGGCGATCTCATGGGCGGCGTACCAGTAGCCGATCCACAGCACCGGGACGGCGACGAGAATGCCGACGAGCCAGCCGCGCCAGGCGCTGCGCCGTTTCGCTTTTCCTCATCCAGGCTCTCGCATTATCCGGGCTCCGCATTATCGGGCTCGCGCATTTGCATGAACGATGCCGCCTTGCTAGAGCGCCCGCTTCTCTTGGCCGGGCGCGTTTCTCTCATGTCGGATTTCTGGGTGTTTGGCTATGGCTCGCTGATGTGGCGGCCGGGCTTCGCCTATGTCGAGCGGGCGCCCGCCCGGCTCATCGGCCTGCACCGGGCGCTGTGCGTCTATTCCTGGGTCCACCGCGGCACGCGCGAGCGGCCGGGGCTGGTGCTCGGGCTCGACCGGGGCGGCTCGTGCCATGGGGTCGCCTATCGCGTCGCCGGTGAGAACCGCGATAAGGTCATCGCCTATCTCACCGAGCGTGAGCTGGTCACCGAAGTCTATCGCGCCGTGTGGCGGTCGGTCCGCCTCCCGGGTAAACGCTCGCCGGTCAAGGCGCTGACCTATCAGGCCGCGCGCGACCATGTGCAATATGCCGGGCGCCTGCCGCGCGAGACGCTGCTGGCGATGGTGCGCGACGGCAGCGGGCGCTCCGGCGCCAACCGCGACTATGTCATCAACACCGCCGCGCATCTCGCCGACCTTGGCCTGCACGATCCGTTGCTCGACTGGCTCTCGGCCGAGCTGCAAAAGCCTGAAGCGTGAGGCCGCCCGCTTCAGGCGGCAAGCTGCATGGGCAGCGGGGCGAGGTCGGCGACCACGGCGCACCGGTCCGCCTCGCTCGCGGCAAGCAGATGGACGAGGCACAGGCTCTGCCGGTTCAGAACCGGCGGCCAGGCCGAATCGGGGGCCGGGCCGATGCGGCCGCGGCCATCCACCGTCACCACCGCGCGGGCGGCCAGCCGCCCGGCCGGCGCCGGCTCGGCAGACATCGCCACGACGCTGCGGAAGTGCTCCAGCGTCTCGCCGCTGACCACGGTGAACAGGTAGCGCCGGCCCGAACGGCCGCGGAAATAATGGAAGCGGTCGCCGAGGCCCGCCTTTTGCGGGATCTCTGGCGGGCGATCCGAGAGGAGAGGCGGAACGACGGCGACCATGAGAACAAACATAGAACATTGTTGATGTGGGTGCAATGCATGTCACCCAATTCCGACAAAAAAGAGTCCTCATCCGGTGCGTTCGGCCAGCCGCGCCGCGGCTTCCGCCGGCAGAGGCGGGGCCGGTTCGGCATGCGCCGCCTCGGCCATCAGCCGGTCGGCGGCGGCCTCGACGTCCGATTCGAGGCGGGCGAGGAAGGCCCGCGAATCGAGGCCGGCGGGAATCGCGGGGAGGAATTCCACGATGATGGTGCCGGGGTGGCGGGTGAGCTTGCGCCGCGGCCAGTAGAGGCCGGAATTGAGCGCCGCCGGCACCACCGGCACACCCAGCGTCTTGTAGAGAAGCGCGATGCCGGTCTGGTAGTCGGGCGGGGCGCCGGGCGGCCGGCGCGTGCCTTCCGGGAACATGATGACCTGGCGGCCCTTGGCGATCTCCTGGCGCGCGCGTTCGGCCAGACCGCGCAGCGCCGCCGTCCGGCCCTTGCGGTCGATGTGGATCATGCCGGCATGGCTGGTATAGGCACCGAAGACCGGGATGCGGCTGAGCTCCTCCTTCATCACATAGGTCGGGTTGGAGAGGATCGGCACCAGCGCCAGCGTCTCCCAGGCGGACTGGTGCTTGCAGGCGATCAGCGCCCCGCCCTCGGGCAGGTTGTCGAGGCCGCGAACCGCATAGGAGGTGCCGGCGACGGTGCGGAGCAGCCACAGCATGCCGCGCGACCACAGGCGCACGACGCCCATGGCCCTGTCCTGGCTCAGGAAGAAATAGAAAGGCAGGGTCGCCAGCGTCAGCCCGACGGTCCAGGCGTAGAAGGCGACGTTGAAGGTAAGCGAGCGCAGCCACAGCATCGGCGTCAGCCGTGCGTCGGGCTTGCCGCCGCCCCGGCGAACTTCACGCGGGCGGTGGCCAGCAGATATTTGCCGTATTCGCGCACCAGCAGCCCGAAGGCGGTGGCATTGGTCCACCAGTCGTTGAGGTGCAGCTCGGGGTTGGTCACCGGATAGGGGATCAGCTTGACCGTGGGCATGGCCTCGGCCAGCTCGGCCATGGAGCGCGGCATGTGATAGTCGCTGGTGACGACGATCAGCGACGTGTAGCCCCTGGCCTTGGCCCAGTCGCGCGCCTCCGCCGCGTTGCCGCTGGTGTCCTGGGCGTCGCGGCCGAGATCGACGCAGCAGATCAGCGCGGCGTCGAGATCCTTGTCGATGGTGCCGGCCAGCGCCTTGATGCCGACCGAAGGGTTGACGCCGGAGATCAGCAGGCGTTGGGCGCGCCCCTCGGCGAGCAGGTGCAAGGCGCCGTCGATGCGCGCGCTGCCGCCGGTGAGCACGACAATCCCCTCGGCATGCACGTCGGCCGGCGCGCGGGTCTCGGCGACCGACGAGGCAAACACCACAAAGCCGGCGACCAGGGCGATACCGCCCAGTCCGGCAAGCAGGATGGCCGCACGCGCCAGTCTCAAAGGTCCTCAACTCCGCATCTGCAAATGCCGCAAGCCGGGCGATCCGGCGGCAACCGCCGGTCCGCCCGCATGATTCGGCTGAACATCGCTCATTTGCCCGAACCTTGCAGCGAAAAAAGGCGATGCGCGGGCGCCCTCACTCGGCTTCGGCGAGGTAGCGATAGACCGTCAACCGCGAGGTGAGGGCGGTCATCACCGCGACCAGGAAGGCGATGCCGAGCGCCCCGAAATAGCCGATCGGCCCGACGGCGAAGCGCCCGAACAGGGCGGAGACCTGCTCGCCGTTGGCGCCGCTGATGGCCGGCACCACGACGAAGGACAGCGTGGCGAAGAGAAAGGCCGCGGCGGCGGCGCCGATAAGGCCGCCGCGCAGGCCGAGCAGCAGGAAATGGCGCTGGAACTCGCGGGCGATGAAGCCGTCCTCGGCGCCGACGATGTGCAGCACCGACACCACGCCGCTGTTCACCGCCATGGCGCCGCGGGTGGCGAAGATGACCGAGAGAACCGTCGCCACGCCGACCAGAGCGAGAATGGCGAGGCCGGCGAAGACGGTGACGCTGGCCATCGATTGCAGGCGCTGGACCCAGCCGATGTGGTCGTCGAGGGTGGCGCCCTTGACCTCCGCCTTGAGGCGGGTGGCAAGCGCCTTGAGGTCGGCGGCGCCGGGCCGCGTCAGCTTGATGACGATGAGGCGCGGTATGGGCAGCGCCGTGAGGTCGAGGCCGGAGCCGAGCCAGGGTTCGAGCAGGCGGGCGGTGGCCTCGTTGCCGAGCGTCTGGACGGAGGCGATGCCGGGCGTCTGGCGAGCGAGCGCGGCGGCGCGGGCGGTCTCGGTGGCGGTGTCGACGCCGTCGATGGGCAGCACCTGGATGGTGACCTCGCGCTCGACGTCCGCCTGCCAGTCGCGCGAGGCGTCGCGCACCAGCGTCACGGCGCCCAGCGTCAGGCAGGCGAGGAAGCTCATGATGGCGATGACCACGGTGAGCGCGTTGGCCGAGACGGTGTTCTCGGGCACCAGCTGGTTGGGCTTCTGCGCGGCCAGCCGCGCCTGGCGGCGCTCGGCGGCGGCGTGGAGCCTCTGGATGCGTTCGGCGTCGGTGGCGGCGTCAGTCATAGATGGTCAGCCGCCCTTCCTCGAGCACGAGCCGGCGCGAATCGAACTGGTTCATGAGAGCGATGTCGTGGGTGGCGATCACCACCGAGGTGCCGAGACGGTTGAGTTCGACGAACAGGCGCATCAGGCGCGCCGCCAGCGGCGGGTCGACGTTGCCGGTGGGCTCGTCGGCGAGCAGGATCTCGGGGCGGGTGATGAGCGCCCGGGCGATTGCCGCGCGCTGCTTCTCGCCGCCCGACAGGATCGGCGGCAGGGCGTGCATGCGGTCGCCGAGACCGACCCAGCGCAACAGTTCGACCACGTCGCCGCGATAGGCCGATTCCTCGCGGCCGAGAACGCGCAGGGGCAGCGCCACGTTCTCGAAGGTGGTCAGGTGGTCGAGCAGGCGGAAATCCTGGAAGACGACGCCGATGCGCCGCCGCACCGCCGGCAGTTCCGCGCGGCCGATGGACGATACGTCGCGACCGAAGAAGGACAAGAGCCCGCGCGTCGGCCGCAGCGCCAGGAAGAACAGGCGGATGAGCGTGGTCTTGCCGGCGCCGGAGGGGCCGGTCAGGAACTGGAACGATTTCGGCTCGATCTCGAAGGTCAGGTCGCGCAACACCTCCGGTCCCATGCCGTAGCGCAGTCCGACATTCTCGAAACGGATCACGTCGCTGTCCCGTCAATGGCCATGGCCGGTGGGTTATCCACTCTTGCAGGGTCCCTGTTAAGGGTCTGTTAACGAACAAATGCGTTTGCGCCCGGCAGCCGGTCCGCCGGCCCGGCGCCCGGCATGGTTTCCGCGGCATTAACCAAATCGGCCTAGGCTCACCTCCGACAAATCATCGGGCTTGGGTCGTTTCATGGCAATTCTGTGTCCCTCCTGCGCCGCCCGCCAGGCGATCAGTGAAGACGAGGTCGGTGCCGGCCGCATGCTTCACTGCGATTGGTGCGGCACCCGCTGGATCGCCCGGCCCTTCACCGCGAACCCCTTCCGGCGCGCCGATCTGGTCGAGCCCGAGGATGTCTCGGATGCCGTCGTCATCGAGCATATCGCGCCCGGCCGCGACCGCCACCCCGGTTCGCGGCAGCGCCGCTATACGCCGCCGCCGTTCCCGGCCGATCGGCGCTGGCTCAAGGGCCTGGGCATCGCGCTCACCGTGATCGCGGCCTTCTTCGCGCTCCGCGTACCGCTGGTCGCCGCCTTGCCGCAGGAGACCCTGCCGGCCGAGACCAGCCAACTGACCTTCCAGCAGGTCCACAGCCAGACGCTGGTCAAGAACGGCGTCAAGACGCTGATCGTCGAAGGCCAGCTGGTCAACACCTCGGCCGCCGACGTGGCGGTTCCCGCCATCCGCGTTTCGCTGCGCTCGCCGGCAGGCGCCGAGGTCTATTCCTGGCTGGTCGAACCGACCAAGGCGGGGCTGGCACCGGGCGGCGCGGTCGGATTCCGCAGCGCCGTGTCGGCGCCGCCCAATGCCAGCCAGGTCACGCTCAAGCTCGCGGCTCGCCAGAACCAGATCATCGGGATGCGCTGATGCCGCGCGTCAGGGGGCGAATGATCCGCGTTCTGTTCGATGCGGAAACCATCGCGGCGCGCAATCGCGAGATCGCGAAAGAGATCGCCGCGGCCGGCTACGGCAATCTGCTGGTCGTCTCCATCCTCAAGGGCAGCTACGTCTTCGCCGCCGATCTTCTGCGCGCGCTGCACGATGCCGGCCTGTCGCCCGAGGTGGAGTTCATCTCGCTGTCGAGCTATGGCACCGGCACCACCTCGTCGGGCGCGGTCAGGCTGGTGCGCGACATCGAGAGCGACGTGTCGGGCCGCGACGTGCTCATCATCGACGACATTCTGGAATCCGGGCGCACGATCGCCTTTGCCCGCAACCTGATGCTCAAGCGCGGCGCCAAGTGCGCCGATGTGGCGGTGCTGCTGGAGAAGCCGGGCAAGCTCGCCCAGCCGCTCAAGGCGGAGTATGTCGGCTTCGTCTGTCCCGACCTGTTCGTCGTCGGCTACGGCATGGATGCGGCCCATGCCTTCCGCGAACTGCCCTTCGTCGGCGTGGTCGAGGAGCGCAGGTCTAGAACTGGTCGAGCAGGCGCTCGAGGTAGTCGCGCTCAAGCGCCGGCCGGTAGGCATCGCCGAGCCGCTTCCGGATCGCGTCGAGGATCTCGCGGGCGCGCTGCGTATCGATCTCATCGGGAACCTTGACGGTCGTGCCGAGGTCGGGCCCGAGCGTGCTCTGCGGCCGGCCGAGCGGGTCCTGATTGGCGAAATTGCCGCCGCCGCGCAGACCGCGGCCCTGACCCTGGCCCTGGCCGCGTCCCTGTCCCTGACGGTTGGCAAGCTGCTGGCCCAGCCCCTGCGCGCCCTGGCGTAGCGCTTCCAGCGCCTGGCCCTGGCTGCCGACGGCGTTGCCGGTCTGGCCCTGGCCGAGCTGGCCTTCGGCGCGGCCCATGGCCTGGCCCGCCTGGCCGAGCTTGCCGGTCGGGTTGAGGCCCATGCCCTTGAGCTGCTCCATCAGCTTGCCGAGGCCCTGCTGCAACGCCTGCTGCTGCTGTTGCAGGTCCTTGAGCGCCTGCTGCAGCTCTTCCTCGGTCATCGGCTTGCCGCTGCCGTCCGGGTTCTGGCCCTGGTCGGCGCGGTAGGTCCGGTTCATCAGCTCTTCCTGCTGGCGGATCATGTCGCCGAGCTGGTTGAGGCTCTGCATCGCCTGGCTGTCCTGCTGGTCGCCCTGCTGCGGGCGGCCGGCCTGAAGGTTGTCGAGCATGTTCTGCAATTCGGAGAGCATCTGGCGGGCGGCGTCGCGCGCGCCGGTGCGCGCCAGGTTCTCGATCTGGTCGAGCATGCGCTGCAGGTCCTGCGCGCGCAGCGTCTGCACATTGGCGTTGGGCGGCAGGTTGTTGGCCTGCGGGTTCTGGCGGGCCTGTTCGGCGAGCGCCTGAAGGAACTGGTTCAGCGCCTGGCGCAGGTTCTCGGTCAGCCGCTGGATTTCCTCGTCCGAGGCGTTGTTCTCGAGCGCCTTGCGCAGCGCCTCCTGGGCGTCGCGCAGGCTCTGCGCGGCGAGCGACAGGTTGCCGTCCTCGATGCCGAGCGCGATCTGCCACAGATAGTCGACCACGCCGCGCAGGTCGTCGTCGCCATGGGCGTGGATGAGGCGGAAATAGGCGGAGCGCAGCGCCAGATAGTTGCCCTTGCCGTCGATCTTGTCGGGCGCCACGGTGAGTGCGTCGAGGCCGTCGGCGACCTGGGTCGCGGCATTGGCGTCGAGCGCTAGTCTTGCGCGCTGTTCGACCACGGCGCGGGCGAGCGGATTGGAGAAGTTGCGGGCGGGCAGGGTGAAGGTGACCGGGGCGCTCTTCCCTTCCTGCTTGGCCTCGTCGGTGGCGACCAGCGTCAGCTTCACCTTGGCGCCGGCCCAGGGATGGGATGTGAGGTCGCGGATGGTGTGGCCGGTGCCCTCGCGCACGCGCAGTTGCGGCAGCGACAGGGGCAGGGACGGCGCGTCGTAGAGCGGCCGCGCGTCGCCGGTGGCGGGGTCGCCAAGCGGCGCGATCTCGCCGCGGGCGGCAACGACGCCGTAATCGTCCGCAAGCGTGTAGGAGAGCGTCAGCGCGCCGCTGGCCTCGGCGCCGGGCTCGCCGGAAAGGGCGATCTGCGGCGGGTTGTCGGGTTCGACCTGGAATTTCCAGCCGGTGATCTCGTGGCCGGACTTCTCGATGCTGACGCTGCCGGCCTGGGAGAGCGTCACCTGATGCTCAAGCGGTGCCGCCGCATCGCCGGTTGCGGCCTGTTGCGGCGCGCCCGGGGCGACTGGCGCCGCCTTGCCGCCGAGCGAGGCGAGCACGGCAAGGTCGTGGCTGCCGCCGGTGCGCACGGTGACGACGCTGCCGATGGGCACGGAATATTCGGTCCCCGGCGGCTTGGCGGCCTCGCCGGTCAGGAAGATCGGGGCGCGGCCGGTATAGGGCGGCGGCGTCACCCAGGCGTCGATGCGGGCGATGGCCGCGGCCGTGCTCTCGCCGCCGCGGAAGGCTTCGCCGAGGCGGGCGATGCGCTCCGGGCCGGCCATGACGAAGCCGACGACGAACAGCAGCAGGACGAAGAAGCGCAGCGCGTAGGGGTCGTGGGCCGCCAGCCGCGGCGCCGGCATGCCGGCGCGCAAGGCTTCGAGCGAGCCCAGCATGCGCTGGCGATGGGCCTCCCACAGCGCCTGGCCGGTGGGGTCGTCGGGGCGCGAGGCGAGGCGGTCGGTGTAGGCGGTGGCCGGCCGGTGCAGCGCCCCGGTCGCCTGTTCGACGCGGGCGAAGGCGTCGGCGCGCGTCGGCGCCGCAAAGCGCAGGGTGCGCGCGGCGAACCAAACGATCGCGGCAACGAACAGGGCAAGGACGACGAAGCGCACCGGTGTCGAGGCGATGCGCCACAGGCCGAACCAGGAAAGGGCGGCAAACAGGGCGGCGAGCGTCAGGAACGGCGCGATCAGCGGCCACAGCCGCTCCCACGCCAGCGCGGCGCGGGCGCGACCGACGGCGCGCGCGATGCGCGTCTCGACTGTCTTCTGTGACGTGTCGCCGGGCCGCCGGTTCGCTGCCGAATCGGTCATGCGTCTCCGCTACAACTCCCCCCACGCCGGCAAAAAGCCTAGCACAAACTGTGCCCAAAACGAGGCTGTGTGCCGCCGGCGGCCTTCACGAGTTCGGGATTGGCGGAAAGGCTACGCCGATCAGACGAGTGCGGCGGCGCCCAGTTCCTTGCGCCAGTGCGCCTCGCGCTTGTCGAGCAGAAGCGGGATCATCGCTTCGTTCTTGTCGCGGATTTCCTCGAGAATCTCGAAGGCGAAGGCGGCCTCGCCATGGGCGTTCCAGGCCTGCTGCAGGCTCTTGCCGGGAAAGCCGCCCATGCGCAGCTGGAACCACAGCCCGTTCTGCCGCTTGTCGATGTCCGGCGCCTGCGCCACCCAGGTCTCGCCGCTCGGCGTGCAGCGCACGGCGAAGATGCCGGCACGGGCCTTGTGCTCCTTGTAGCTGCGCGCCAGTTCCTTCTTGCGGGCATTGTCCATGGTCGGGTCTTTCCGATGCTTGGCGTCGAACTGCGGTGCGCCGCCGGGCGCCTTACGCCAGCCAGGGCGCGATACGGTCCATGCCGATCAGGTCGTCAAAGCTCTGGCGCGGGCGCACGACCGCCCATTCGGCGCCATTGACCATCACTTCCGCGGCGAGCGGATGGGTGTTGTAGGTCGAGCCCTGCACCGCGCCGTAGGCGCCCGCCGTCATCACCGCCACCAGATCGCCTTCCTTCAGCGGCGGCAGGCGGCGGTCAAGCGCCAGGTAATCGCCGGTCTCGCAGATGCCGCCGACAACGTCGGCGGTGATCGGCTCGGCATCGGCGGCCGGCTGCCTGACCGGGCGGATGTCGTGATGGGCGTCGTAAAGGGTCGGGCGGATGAGGTCGTTCATGCCGGCGTCGAGGATGACGAAGGTCTTGGCGGTGCCTTGCTTGATGTATTCGACGCTCGCGACGAGGATGCCGGCATTGCCGACGAAGACGCGGCCGGGTTCGAGCAGGATGCGGGCGCCGAGATTGCCGAGCCGCCGGCGGATGATCTCGGCATAGGCGGCCGGCGGCGGCGGGGCCGGATCGTCGAGCCGGTAGGGAATGCCAAGCCCGCCGCCGCAATCGACGTGGTCGATGGCGTGGCCGTCGGCGCGCAGGTCGCGCACAAGGTCGCCCAGCCGTCCATAGGCCGCGTCATAGGGCTCCATGTCGGTGATCTGGCTGCCGATATGGACGTCGACGCCGCTGATGGCGAGGCCGGGCAGTCGTGCGGCGCGGGCATAGACGGCGCGCGCCTCGTCATAGGGCACGCCGAACTTGTTCTCCGCCCGCCCGGTGGTGATCTTGGCGTGGGTGCGCGCATCGACATCCGGGTTGACGCGGATGGCGATGGCGACGGTGGCGCCCTTGGACGAGGCGATCGCCGAAATGCGCTCGAGTTCCGGCTCCGATTCGACGTTGAAGCAGAGGATGCCGGTATCGATGGCAAGCGCGATCTCACGCTCCGACTTGGCAACGCCGGAGAAGACGATGGTGTCGGGCCTGGCACCGGCGGCGAGCGCCCGGCGCAGCTCGCCCTCCGAGACCACGTCGAGCCCGGCGCCTTCGTGCACGAAGGTGCGGATCACCGACTGGTTGGAGTTCGCCTTCATGGCGTAGCAGATGAGCGTGTCGAGGTCGGCGAAGGCCTCGCGGAAGACGCGGATATGGCGGGCGAGCGTCGCCGTCGCGTAGCAATAGAACGGCGTCCCCACTTCGGCGGCGATTGCCGGCAGGGGCACGTCCTCGGCGTGGAGCACGCCGGCGCGGTAATCGAAGTGATTCACGTGAAGAACCCGTCTAGAGGAGCCAGTCGAGGAAGAACGGCTTGTCGGGTTTTTCCGGCGGCGCGGGCTCGTCGGTCGTGGTCGTCGTTTTGGTCACGGCCGTGCCCGGCGGCGGGTCGAGCGCCGCCTTGCGGCCGCAGCCGGCCAGCCCGATGGCCAGCACGATCATGCCGGCAACGAACGCGCGGGACAGGATTCTGCGGTCGGCAGGCACCACGGCCACCCCCAAGTGTCACGGCTCTCCGGGCCGCCGAGGCGCCCCGAAGTCCCGTGCATCATAGTCAATCTGCCGGCGTTGGCCACCGTCAACTTTGCCGCAAACGGCCCTTTTCCTTGGCCAGCCGCTTGAGCCAGCGGCGGGCCTCGCGGCGCACGTTCTCCGGCGCCGTGCCGCCGAAACTCTTGCGGCTCTTGACCGACTGGCGCACCGACAGCACCGAATAGACGTCGTCGGTGATGCGGGGCTCTACGCCCTGAAGCGCGTCGAGCGGCAGCCGGTCGAGCGTCACGCCCCGCCGCTCGGCCTCCGCGACGATTCGCCCGGTGGCGTGATGGGCCTCGCGGAAGGGCAGGCCGAGGGTCAGCACCAGCCAGTCGGCGAGGTCGGTGGCGGTGGAGAAGCCGGCGCCGGCCGCCTTGCGCAGGGCGGCCACGTCCGGCTCCATGTCGGCGACCATGCCGGTCATGGCGGCGATGGAGAGCTCCAGCGATTCCAGCGCGTCGAAGACCGGCTCCTTGTCCTCCTGCATGTCCTTGGCATAGGCGAGCGGCAGGCCCTTGAGCACGACAAGCAGGCCGGTGAGCGCGCCAACGATGCGGCCGGTCTTGGCGCGCACCAGTTCGGCCGCGTCCGGGTTGCGCTTCTGCGGCATGATCGACGAGCCGGTGGTGAACTTGTCCGACAGGCGCACGAAGCGGAAGCCGGCCGACGACCAGATGACGATCTCCTCGGCGAAGCGCGACAGGTGGACGGCGCAAAGGCTTGCCGCGGCAAGCGCCTCGATGGCGAAGTCGCGGTCGGAGACGGCGTCGAGCGAGTTGGCCGCCGGCCGGTCGAAGCCGAGTTCCGCCGCGGTCGCCTGCCGGTCGATGGGGAACGACGTGCCGGCAAGCGCGGCGGCGCCCAGCGGCGATTCGTTCGCCCGCTGGCGGGCGTCGGCGAAGCGGCCGCGGTCGCGCCCGAGCATCTCGACATAGGCCATCAGGTGGTGGCCGAAGGTCACCGGCTGGGCGACCTGGAGATGGGTGAAGCCCGGCATCACGGCGGCGGCATGGGCGAGCGCCTTCTCGGCCAGCGCCTGTTGCAGGGCGGCGAGCCCGGCGTCGGTGCGGTCGATGGCGTCGCGCACCCACAGCCTGAGGTCGGTGGCGATCTGGTCGTTGCGCGAGCGCGCCGTGTGCAGGCGGCCGGCGGCCGGGCCGATCAGCTCGGTGAGCCGCGCCTCGATGTTGAGGTGGATGTCCTCCAGGGCGCTGGAAAAGGTGAATTTCCCTGCTTCGATTTCTCGCAGAATCGTGTCTAGACCGGCCACGATCTTTTCGGCATCGTCCGCCGCGATGATGCCCTGACGGGCAAGCATGCGGGCATGGGCTTGCGACCCCAGGATGTCCTGGCGGAAGAGCTTGCGGTCGAAGTCGATCGAGGCGTTGATCTCTTCCATGACGGCATCGGGGCCTTCGGCGAAACGGCCACCCCACATGCGGTTCTTCATGATCGAACTCCGGGAAACCCAATGACGGACGGACGGACGGCGAGGCGACGTGGCGCGGTGCTGCTGGGCATTGCCGCGGTTGCCGGCATCCTGGCCGGCGCGGTCGCGGTATATGTCAGGGGATCAACCCATGGCAACGGCGCGGGCGACCAGGCCAGTGCCGATTGTGCCGGCGCCGTGGCGACGGCCGCCCGGCTGGCGCCCCTGGTGAAGGGCGAGGTGGCCGCCTTCCGGCCGGTCGACAAGCCCGATCTGGTGCGCAATCTCGCCTTCCAGGCGCCTGACGGCAGCGCCACCAGCCTGGCCGCCTTTGCCGGCAAGACGGTGCTGGTCAATCTGTGGGCGACCTGGTGCGTGCCCTGCCGGGCCGAGATGCCGGCGCTCGACCGGCTCGAGGGGGCGCTGGGCAGCGACGCCTTCTCGGTGGTGGCGGTCAATGTCGACCAGAACAATCCGGAACGCGCCCGCGACTTTCTCAAGGAAATCGGCGTTGCCAACCTCGCCTTCTATGCCGATCCGTCCTACGCCATCTTCAACGAATTGAAGAAGCGCGGGCTGGCGCTCGGCCTGCCGACGACCATCCTGGTCGACGGCAAGGGCTGCCGCATCGGCAGCGTCGAAGGCCCGGCCGAATGGGACTCCGAGGACGCCAAGGCGCTGGTCAGCGCCGCGATCGCGCCCGGCTGAGGATCAGGCGACCTGCCGCTCGGCGAGAACCGCGGCGGCCGGGACGGGCTTGGCCACCTCGACGCGCGCTTCGTGGCCGGCGACCTCGACGCGGTTGCGACCGTTGGACTTGGCGCGGTAGAGCGCCTCGTCGGCGGCCTTGAGCAGCGAATCGACCGTCGAACTGGCGTCCGCCTTGGCGACGCCGGCGGAGACCGTTGCGGTGAAGTCGCCGATTCCCTCGCAGGCGGAGGTGAAGGCGACGCGGGTGCGCTCGGCGACCAGATAGGCGGCCTCCAGGCCGGCGCCGGGCAGCATGACCGCGAACTCCTCGCCGCCGATGCGGCCGATCAGATCGCTGGCGCGCAGCATCTTGCGCGAGGTCTGGCCGAAGACGCGCAGCACCTCGTCGCCGGGGCCATGGCCGAAGGTGTCGTTGATCGCCTTGAAGGAATCGAGGTCGAAGAGGATGACGCTGACCGACATGCCGGTCTCGCGCCTGGCGGAGAGCACGCGCTGGGCGTCCTCATAGAAGGCGCGGCGGTTGGCAAGCCCGGTGAGGGAATCGGTGCTGGCCTCGATCTTGTGCAGGAGTTCCTGCTTCTCGCGCGCCATCGCCACGGCGAAGATCGAGGTGCCGACGACGAAGGCAAGCGTCTCGAAGTGGACGAAGCCGAGCCAGGTGAGGAGCACGGTGCCGCCCGCCGGCGTCAGGGCGCCGAGAGCGGCGGCGGTGGCGCCGCCGGCGGCAAACATGCCGTGCAGGACGAGGAGGACGATCAGCGGTGCGCGGGCGGTCAGCCGGTCGTTGCGGCCGCGCCAGAATTCCAAGGCGGCGGCGAAGAGGAAAGTGGCGACGATCGACAGGTTGAGGGAGACGTAGACGTCGAGCGTTTCGCGCACGGCGGGGATGGTGAAGGCGGCCAGCCAGATGCCGGCGCCGGCGCCAACCACGCCGATATCGACGCGTTGGCCGTTGCAGGCCCGCGCCGAGGCCCAGACCAGTGCCGGCGAGATGTTGAGCAGGGTGACCGCCATCATGATCGACGGCATGCTGAGATGCGGCGTCGCCAGCATCGGGATCGCCGCGGCCAGCGTCAGATTGGCGCTCGCCCACCACAGCATCCCCTCGGAATCCTTGGTCTGCATCGCCGCAAAGATCAGAAAAAGGCCGCTGACGGTCGAAACGAAGCTCCCCGCAACCATCAATGTCGGCAGATCCACACTCATTGCAGCTTCCCCAAAGCGGTGGATGCGATGGCAGCAGGCGCGCCCCCACGCAATTCCCCGATCCGCTGGCACCATAGCGTCACGGCGCTGACGTCCGGTTAGTCTCGACAGGGACAATTGGAGGGTCGGCGAAAACGGATTGTTAACGTGATTCAGCGGGTTAGGACGCCGGCTTGAGGCCAGGCGGATGATCCCGCGAGGGGCCGTCCGCCACGCTCAGCGGGTGGGAACCGGCGTCTCGCCGCGATAGTCGTAGAAGCCGCGCCGGGTCTTGCGGCCGAGCCAGCCCGCCTCGACGTATTTCACCAGCAGCGGGCAGGGCCGGTATTTCGAATCCGCCAGGCCCTCGTGCAGCACCTGCATGATCGACAGGCAGGTGTCGAGGCCGATGAAATCGGCAAGCTGCAAGGGTCCCATCGGGTGGTGGGCGCCGAGGCGCATGGCGGTGTCGATCGCCTCGACCGTGCCGACTCCCTCGTGCAGCGTGTAGATCGCCTCGTTGATCATCGGCAAAAGCAGGCGGTTGACGATGAAGGCGGGGAAATCCTCCGACAGCACGGAGGTCTTGCCGAGCTTTTTGACGAAGCCTTGCGTGGCTTCGAAGGTCTCGTCGGCGGTGGCGATGCCGCGGATCAGCTCGACCAGTTCCATCACCGGAACCGGATTCATGAAGTGGACGCCGATGAACTGTTCCGGGCGATCGGTGGCGGCGGCCAGCCGGGTGATCGAGATCGACGAGGTGTTGGTGGCGAGCAGCGCGTCCGCTTTCAGCGTGCCCTTGAGCTGGCCGAAGATCTCGACCTTGACCGCCTCGCTCTCGGTCGCCGCCTCGATCACCAGATCGCAGGCGGCCAGCCCGTCGATATCCGCCGCCGGGGTAATGCGCTCGAGCGCCGCCTGGCGGTCGGCCTCGGTGATCTTTTCGGAGCCCACCTGGCGGGCCATGTTGCCGTTGATGGTGGCAAGACCCGACTTGACGCGGTCGGCCGACACGTCGTTGAGCACGACGGAATAGCCGGCCAGCGCGCAGACATGGGCAATGCCGCTGCCCATCTGTCCGGCGCCGATGATGCCGATCTTGTTGAGCGCGATGGTCATGGTCGAAGCACCTCGAGGCTCGCCGCGAAACGGCCAGCCTATCACAGAGCCTTGGCGAGTTCCGGCAGGATCTCGAAGATATCGCCGACCAGTCCGTAATCGGCGACGGCGAAGATGGGCGCTTCCGGGTCCCTGTTGATGGCGACGATCACATGGGCGTCCTTCATGCCGGCAAGGTGCTGGACGGCGCCGGAGATGCCGCAGGCGATGTAGAGCTCGGGCGCCACCACCTTGCCGGTCTGGCCGACCTGGAGGTCGTTGGGGGCGAAGCCGGCGTCGACCGCGGCGCGCGAGGCGCCGATGGCGGCGTTGAGCTTGTCGGCGAGCGGCTCGAGCAGTCCGTGGAAGGTCTCGGCCGACTGGAAGGCGCGGCCGCCGGCGACGACGACGCGGGCGGCGGTGAGGTCCGGGCGGCCGGAGCGGGTGAGCTCGGCGCCCATGAAGGCCGCCGGTGCCGGCAGGTCGCCAGGCACGGCGACGGTTTCGACCGGCGCGGCATCGCCGCCGGCCGCCGCCGCCGGAAAAGCGGTGGCGCGCACGGTGATCACCCGCTTGCCGTCGGCGGTCTTCACCGTCTCGATGGCGTTGCCGGCATAGATCGGCCGCTCGAAGGTGTCGGGCGCGACGACCCTGGTGATGTCGGAGAGCTGCATCACGTCGAGCAGGGCGGCGACCCGCGGCATGACGTTCTTGCCCGCCGCGGTGGCCGGCGCGACCAGCGCATCGTAGTTGCCGGCGAGCGACACGATCAGCGCGGCCAGCGGCTCGGCGAGCTGGTGGGCGAGGCCCTCGGCCTCGGCGCAGAGCACCCTGGCGACGCCGGCGAGCCCGGCGGCTTCGGCGGCAACCGCGGCGCAGTCCGCGCCCGCGACCAGCACATGGACGTCGCCGCCGAGTTCCAGCGCCGCGGAAAGCGCGTTGGCGGTGGCCGCGCCCAGAGCCGCATTGTCGTGGTCGGCGATCAGCAGGGTGGTCACAGCACGCTTGCCTCGTTCTTCAATTTGTCGATCAGTTCGGCGACGTCGGCGACCCGGGTGCCGCTCCGCCGCGGCGGCGGCTCGGCGACGCCGAGCACGGTCAGGCGCGGTGCCAGATCGACGCCGAGATCGGCCGCGCTCATTTCGGCGATCGGCTTCTTCTTGGCCCGCATGATGTTGGGGAGCGAGGCATAGCGCGGCTCGTTCAGGCGGAGGTCGACGGTGACCACCGCCGGCAGGGCGAGCGACAGCGTCTCCAGCCCGCCATCGACTTCGCGGGTGACCGTCACGCGGTCGCCGTCGAGCGCTACCTTCGAGACGAACGTGCCCTGCGCCCAGCCGGCCAGCGCCGCCAGCATCTGGCCGGTCTGGTTGGAATCGTCGTCGATGGCCTGCTTGCCCATGATCACCAGGCCGGGCTGCTCGCGATCGGCGACGGCCTTCAGCGCCTTGGCGACGCCGAGCGGCTCGACCCGCTCCTCGGTCTTGACCAGGATGCCGCGGTCGGCACCCATGGCAAGGCCTGAGCGAATCGTCTCGGCGGCGGCAGCCGGGCCGACCGAGACCACCACCACCTCCTCGGCCGCGCCGGCTTCCTTCAGGCGCAGGGCCTCTTCCAGCGCCACCTCGTCGAAGGGGTTCATCGCCATCTTGGCGCCGGCAAGCTCCATGCCGCTGCCGTCCGCCTTGACCCGCACATTGACGTTGGCGTCGACGACCCGCTTCGCCGCGACCAGAATCTTCATTCCCATGGCCCTCTCGGTTCCTCCGTCGGCGGCGACCCTATGGGCCGCCCGGCGGCACCGTCAACCGACTGGCGGTCGAAGAGCGGCGTGTTCCTGCGGCGCATGAAAAGCACCAGCACGGCGCCGCAGACGAGGCCGCCGATATGCGACCACCAGGCGGTGTTGCTCTGGCCGCCCATGAAGACGGCGACGATCTGGAAGGCGATCCAGAAGGAGAGCACGTAGACCGCGGAGAGCCTGAGCGGAATGCGGCCGAAGGCGAGCACCCACATCTTGGCGCGCGGATGCAGGATCAGATAGGCGCTGATGACGCCGGCGATGGCGCCGGAGGCGCCGATGATCGGGCCGGTCATGCCGGGATCGGAGAGGACGAAGGCGTAGCCGGCGCCGGCCGCGCACAGCAGGTAGAAGACGAGGAAGCGGACATGGCCGAGCGCGTCCTCGACATTGTCGGCGAGCACCCAGAGGAAGATCATGTTGCCGGCCAGATGCCAGAAATCGGCGTGCAGGAAGGAATAGCTGACGAGCGTGGCGACGTCCGGCAGCGCCGAGCGCGACACGTCGATGCCGCTGAAGACCGCCGGAAACAGCCCGAAGGCGATCACCGAGGCGTCGCTCGCTTCGCCGGCGGTGCCCGATTCCACCAGGAAATAGACCAGGATATTGGCGACGATCAGGCCCCACGCCACCCAAGGCCGCCTGATGTTGCGCAACGGGTTGGTGTCGTAGAGCGGAATGAAGGCCATCGCCGGATTCTGACCGTCAGCGGTTCTCGCCAGGCACCCACAGAACGTCGCCGGCGCCGCGGTCGTTGGCAAGGCGCGCGGCGACGAAGAAGAAATCGGACAGGCGGTTGATATAGCGCGTCGCCTCGGGGTTGACCGCCTCGCGGCCGGCCAGCGCCACCGCCAGCCGTTCCGCCCGCCGGGCGACCGTGCGGCAAAGGTGCAGCGCGGCGGCGGCAGGCCGGCCGCCGGGCAGGACGAAGGAGGTGAGCGGGGCGAGATCGGCGTTGAGCGCGTCGATCTCGGCTTCCAGCCGGGCGACCTGGCCGGCGACGATGCGCAGCCGCTCGCGGCCGGGCTTCTCCGGCGTGGCGAGGTCGGCGCCAAGGTCGAAGAGATCGTTCTGGATGCGGCCGAGCATGGCGTCGAGACCGTCCGGCAGGGTGGCCGCCTCAAGGCGCACCAGCCCGACATGGGCGTTGAGCTCGTCGACGGTGCCGATCGTCTCGAAGCGCAGATCCGATTTCGGCCGGCGCTCGCCGGTGGCCAGCGCCGAGGTGCCGTCGTCGCCGGTCCTTGTGTAGATGCGGTTGATGAGGACCACGGTCGTCACCGCGAGGCGAGATAGAGGACGCCCATCATGATGACGATGGCGACCAGTTGCAGGATCACCCGCCAGCGCATGATGAGCTGCGAGGTTCTCGGCGAGCCGCCGCGCGCCATGTTGAAGAGGCCGAGGAACAGCACCAGCGCGACGACGACGATGGCGAACGGGGCGAGATAGGGAAGGACGTTTGTCATCAGGTTCCGGGCCGCGGGCGAAGCCCCCAGGTTCGTTCCTCATATAGACATATTCCAGCCTGGCCCGCCATGGCGGCGGATCGCGCGCCATCTTGCCGCAGCCGAGGGGAGGGCGCATCGTCGCAAAGGGATTCGCAAGGAGGGCGGCTGATGCACGGGCTCGACGGAAAGCGGGTTCTGATCACCGGCGCGGCGACGGGAATCGGGCGGGCGACGGCGCTGCGCTTCGCCGAGGAAGGCGCCAACGTGGCGGTGAATTTCATCGGCGAGCGCGACCCGGCGGAGGCGCTGGTCGACGAGCTTGCCGAGATCAATCCGGAGGGGGTCCATGTCCTGGTCCCGGCCAACGTGGCCGACGAGGACGCGGTCGATGCGCTGTTCGCCCGGGTGGTCGAGCTGCTCGGTGGCCTCGACGTGCTGGTCAACAATGCCGGCATCAAGATCGACGGCGAGCCGCACGAGATGCATATCGGCGATTTCGACCGGGTGATGGCGGTCAACATGCGCGGCGCCTTCCTGTGCTCGCAGGCGGCGATCCAGCATTTCCTCGACGTCGGTCAGCAGGGAGTGATCGTCTCCACCTCGTCGATCCACGCGACGGTGCCTTTCCCCGAGGCGATCGCCTATCAGATGTCGAAGTCGGCGCTCGGCGGCATGACCACCACGCTGGCGCTGCGCTATGCCCGCGACGGCATCCGCGTGGTCGCCGTCGGCCCCGGCGCGGTGATGACGCCGATGAATGTCGCCTACGAGATCGATCCGGCGGCGCTCGAGCGGGCCGAGGACACGATCCCCATGGGGCGGGTGGCGCGGCCGGAGGAGATCGCCGGCGTCATCGTCTTCCTTGCCTCGGACGACGCCTCCTACGTCACCGGGCAGACCTGGTTCGTCGATGGCGGGTTGATGATTGCCAGGCCGGAATGATGGCGGCCCGAGGGCTTGATGGCGATGGCCGATACCGTCTGAACCGGCGACCGGGCGCCGGCGTGCGTTAAATAGCTGCACAGGTATCCTAATTCGCTCGCCTGACGCCCTTGCAGTGGCGATTATTCGCTGCACTGCTTGACTAACTCATATCTCGTCGGTTATGAAACTCATAGCCAACGAGTTATCAATCGCCATGCCCGAAACCCACGACATCCTGTTCAGCGCCCTTGCCGACCCGACGCGGCGGGCCATCTTCGAGCGCCTGTGCCGGGAGGGCGACCAGACGGTGACGGCCCTGACGGCGAATGCCGGGATTTCGCAGCCGGCCGTCTCCAAGCATCTCGGCGTGCTCAAGCGCGCCGGCCTGGTGCACGACCGGCATGCGGGTCGCCAGACCCATTACAGCGCGCAGCTCGGCGCGCTGGCGCCGCTGGTCGACTGGACGAGCCGCATGGCCGGCTTCTGGCAGAACCGGTTCGATCGCCTCGAAGACCTGCTCAGGAGGATGGACCAGTGAGCAAGACCGAGACCGAAACGCGGTCCGTCGTCGTCGAACGCGAGATTGCCCATCCGCCGGAGAAGATCTGGCGCGCGCTGACGCAACCGCACCTGATCGAGGAGTGGCTGATGAAGAACGACTTCAAGCCCGTCGTCGGCCAAGAGTTCAGCCTCACCGCCGATTGGGGCGGGGTGAGCTGTCGGGTTCTCGCGGTCGAGCCGCAGAAGACGCTGTCCTATTCGTGGGACACCAAGGACCTGGAAAGCGTCGTCACGTGGACGCTCACGCCGACGGATACGGGGACGCGCCTGCGCATGGAGCAGGTGGGCTTCCGGTCGGATCAGGAGCCGTATTTCCGCGGGGCCAGGGTCGGCTGGCCGCGCTTCCTCGCCGCCCTGGAGCAGGTGCTGACGCACATCGATTGACGGCACCGCTTGCCGTTGCGAGGCCGGGCCTGTCCGAGGTCCGGCGCACACACCCACACCAACGAGCGAAGGATTCCCTCCCCGTGAAGATCAAGCTGACCAGCGTCTATGTGGACGATCAGGAGAAGGCCCTCGGCTTCTATACCGAGGTGCTCGGCTTCGCGAAGAAGGCCGACTTCAGCAACGGACCCTTTCGCTGGCTGACCGTGGCGGCGCCCGACGAGCCGGACGGAATGGAGCTGCAACTGGCGGCCAACGAAAATCCGGCGGCCAAGGCCTATCAGCGGGCCCTGTTCGAGCAGGGCCAGCCCGCCGTCATGTTCTTCACCGACGACATCAAGGGCGACCACGAGCGCATCGCGGCGCAGGGCGGCGTGTTCGCCATGCCGCCGACCGAGGTCACCGGCTCGACCATCGCCCAGATCAACGATACCTGCGGCAACCTTGTGCAGATCACGCAACTGGCGCGCTGGTAGGCGTCGGGCGAAAAGGATCTTCCCATGACCTTGAACAGCTGGATGCGGCAGATTCACCGCTGGTTTTCGATCGTCTTCACGGCGACGGTCATTGCCAATTTCGTCGCCATGGGACTGGGAAAGCCGCCGGCCTGGGTGGTCTATGCGCCGCTGCCGCCGCTCTTCCTGCAGCTCTTCACCGGCCTCTACATGTTCGCGCAACCCTATGTGGCACGGTGGCGCACGGCACGAGGCGCGGTCGAGCGGGCGTAAATCAATCGGAAGTCAGGGAGAGGCAGCGAACGGCGCCATGCGCCGATCCGCCATTCGCTTGTCTCAGCGCTGGTGGAGCAGCACCCGGTCCATGATGCGGGTGGGCAGCAGCCGCTTCAGCCAGGCGCCGACCAGCGTCGGGATGGTGACGCGATAGCGCGGCCGCGGATGGGCGTCTTCGAGCGCGTGAAAGAGCTTGTCGGCAACCGCCTCCGGTCCCCGCTTGAACCAGTTGGTGCGGTGGCCGGTGGCATATTTCTTCAGCTCGCGGCCGTAGTCGCCGCGGTAGAGGGAATTGCGCACGTCGACGGTGTCGATGAAATGGCCGCGGGCATTGTCGAGCATGCGGGTGTGGATCGGTCCGGGCTGCAGGATGATCGCCTCGATCCCGGTTCCATGCAGCTCCAGGCGCAGCGTGTCGGTCCAGCCCTCGACGGCATGCTTGGTGGCGGAATAGGCCCCCATGAAGCGGGCGGAGACGAAGCCCAGCACCGAGGAGCAGTTGACGATGCGGCCGTGGCCCTGCTTGCGCATGATCGGCAGGACCAGCCGGGTCAGCTCGTACCAGCCGAAGAAGTTGGTCTCGAAGAGCCTGCGGACGTTCTCGGTGGGCACGTCCTCGAAGGCGCCGGGCTGGCTGTAGGCGCCGTTGTTGAACAGCGCGTCGAGCTTGCCGCCGGTGCGCCGGAGAATCTCCTCGACCGCCGCGGCGATGGAGGCGCTGTCGGAAAGGTCGAGGCGCAGCGTCTCCAGCCCTTCGCGGGCGAGGCGGTCGGCGTCCTCCTGCCGGCGGCAGGTGGCGAAGACGCGCCAGCCGCCATGCGCGTGAAGCGCATGAGCGCAATGATAGCCGATGCCGGATGAGCAGCCGGTGATCACAATGGTGCGCTGCGGCGGCTGCAGTCTCGGCCCGGTCGTCGCGCTTGCGATCTCTCCGGGTTGCAGTGCTTCGGCGCCGATAACATCGCGGCGACTCATGTCAACCATTCTCTATCCCCTAAAGCACCCGCCGCCGGAGGAAGATGGCCGAGATATCGGATAGGATGCAAGGGGCATCGGACCTGCCGAATGGGAAGGTGGTTACCTGCGACAGATAGGTCTCACCCGTCCTTGACCGCCCGCCGGCCACCTCGGCGGTGGTCGGGGCGATTAACCAGGGCGGCAAATAACCGCCGGCGATGCCCGTCATGGCGGTCCGGCAGGGCGGGCGATGGGCCCGGGGCCCGCGAAATCCCGCGGACAGGGCAGGAGCACGGCATGGGTCATGGCACAGGCTGAGCGCGGTCCCCTCGCCACGGCATGGGTGGTCGTCGGCGACGCCTTCGGCCATTTCCTGTGGGACGACGGCTGGGCGATGGCCAGCCACGTCGCCCTGTCGGCGCTGATGGCGCTGTTCCCGTTCCTGATCTTCGTGGCGTCGCTGGCCGGCTTCGTCGGCGCCGAGGGGCTGTCGGTCAGGGTCGCCGATATCCTCTTCGCGGTGTGGCCGCAGGATGTCGCCGGCCCGATCGCCGGCGAGGTTCAGCGGGTGCTGGCGAGCGAGCATCGCGGGCTCGTCACCGTCTCCGCCGTGATCACCGTCTATCTCGCCTCCAACGGCATCGAGGCCGTGCGCAACGGCCTCAACCGGGCCTATCGGGTGGTCGATCGCCGGTCGATCTTCTTCCGCCGCGGGCAGAGCATCCTCATGGTGCTGGCCGGCGCGCTGGCCAGCCTGGCGCTGGTGCTGCTGGCGGCGCTGGGCACGAGCGCGCTCAACGATCTCATCGCCATCGCGCCGCTGCTGGCGCCGCTTGCCTCGATCTCGGTGGCGGTGCGCGTGGTGATCGCCGGCGTCGTGCTGGTGGTGGCGCTGGCGGTGGCCCATGTCTGGCTGCCGGCCGGGCGGCCGCACTGGCTGCACCTGTGGCCGGGCATCGCCTTCACGCTGGCCGGCTGGTTCGTCGCCGCCTGGGTGTTCCGCATCTATCTCGCCAGCTTCTCGAACATGGCGGCGACCTATGCCGGGCTCGCCGGCGTGTTCACCGCCATCTTCTTCCTCTACGCGGTGGCGGTGCTGCTGCTGTTCGGGGCGGAGTTCAATGCCGCCCTCGCCCGCCTGCGCGACGGCACGATCGGCTGATCCGTCTCAGGCGTGGCCGAGCACGGCGCGCTGCGCGGCGGTGCGGGCAAGCGCCGTCTCCAGGGCGGCGTGGAGCTCGCGCGGGCTGTAGGGCTTGATCACCGCCCCGCTGAATCCGGCGGCACGGGCGTGCTGCGTCGCCAGGCGGCTGCGGTCGTCGGTGATGGCGACGATCGGCAGCGTGTTGCGGGCGCCGAGCGTGCGGATCAGCTGGGCGGCGACGATGCCGTCCATATCGGCGACCGAGAGGTCGAGCAGGATGAGGTCGATGGCGGAATCGCGGCGAAGCAGCGCCAGCGCCGCCTCGCCGGTGGCGGCGGTGAGCGGTTGGCAGCCGAACTGCTCGACCAGGATGGTGGCAATCATGGCGTTGGCCGGGCTGCCGCCTACAATGGCCACGCGCGGCCGGTGTCCATCGATCGCCAGATGAACGATGGGTTCCTCGGTCATGCCGCCCTCGCCAAACGCTACAAGACCGGGCAAGTATCGCGGGTTTTGCTTAACGAGCGCCTAAAGTAGAACCATTGTGAATCAGATCGCCACCATCGTTCTGCCGGTCTTCGGCCTGATCGGCGTCGGCTATGCCGTCGCCTGGGCGCGCCTGCTGCCTGAGGGCACGGGCCGGGCGCTGGGCGATTTCTGCTTCGTCATCGCCCTGCCGCTGCTCATCTTCCGCATCATGGCGACGGCCGATTTCTCCGGGGCCTCGCCGTTCCACCTGTGGCTGGCCTATTACGCCGGCTTCGCCACCGTGTGGGTCGTCGGCACGTTGACCGTGCGCCGTCTGTTCGGGCGCGACGCGCGCACCGGCGTGGTCGCCGGTGTTTCTTCGGCATTTCCCAATCTGGGGCTCCTCGCCATTCCGCTGGTCATCGTCGCCTATGGCGACGAAGGCGCGGCAGCGCTGGCCGTCCTTCTGACCGTCAACCTGCCGGTGATGATGGCGGTCAGCACCGTCCTCAACGAGCGGGCGCTGGTCGTCGACGGGGTGTCGCCGCACACCGACCCGCCGGCCGCCCTCAAGGCGGCGGCCATTGCGCTGGCCGGAAACCCGATGATCATCGGCATCGTCGCCGGCCTGGCGTGGCGCTTGCTGGGCCTGCCCCTCGGCGGGCCGGCCGGCACGGTCGTCACCGACCTCTCCGGGGTTGCCGGCACGCTGGCGCTGTTCACCGTCGGCATGACGCTGCGCCAGTACAGCATCTCCGGCAACATCCGGCCGGCGCTCATCATCGCGGTGCTGAAGCTCGTCGTCATGCCGGCGATCGTCTTCGCCCTGCTGGCAACGGTGATCCACCTGCCGTCCCTGTGGGCACGGGCGCTGGTCGTCGGCGCCGCCTGCCCGACCGGGGTCAATGCCTGGCTGGCGGCGGCGCGCTTCCGCACCGGCGAGGCGATCGCCTCGAACGCGATCACGCTGTCGACCGCGGCAGCGGTGGTCACCGTGACCGTCTGGCTGCACATCGTTGAATGGCTGTAGCCGGACGGGCGCAGCGCGGCGTCTCAGTCCCGGGCGGCGTAGTCGACCACGCACACCTTTTCCAGGTTGGGGTCGAGCCAGCGCTCGATGAAGGCGCGATGGGCCGGATGCGGCAGGTACTGGTCGCGTCCCTCCGGGCCGGCGAAGGTCACGACGAAGCAATGGGTGAAGCCGTCGTCGAGCCCCTCGGGAGAGGAATTCAGTCCCCATTCGAAGCCGGTGACGAAGGGCAGGCTCGCGCAGAACGACCGGAAAGCGTCTTCGATCCCCGTCACCGTCTCGGGCGTGGCGGTCTGCTTGAACTTGAACAGCACGACGTGGCGGTAGGTGTTGGCGCGTTCGCTCATGGCATGGACTCCCTCGGCCGGTTGTCGGAGGCACCGGCCCGAGTCTATCGGCAAGTTCCAGCGCGCGCATCGACGAGAAGGTCGCGGAGCCGATCCGGGACCGGCCGGTGGGCTGCGTCAGATAGGCAACTCGCCCAAGGGGCCGGCAGGGGCCACCATGGGTACAGCGAGCGCGGGAAATACCGCGGATGGAGGAAACAATGAGGAACTTCGAATTCTGCAACCCGACCAGGATCGTCTTCGGACGCGGCACCGAAATGCAGGTGGGCGCCGAGGTTTCGGCCTATTCCAAGAAAGTGCTGCTGCACTTCGGCGGCAACAGCGCCCGCACATCTGGCCTGCTCGATCGCGTCACCGCCTCGCTCAAGGCGGCGGGCGTCGCATGGGTGGAACTCGGCGGCGTCATGCCGAATCCGCGCCTCTCCCTCGTTCACGAGGGAGTGCGGCTGTGCAAGGAGCACGAAATCGGGCTGGTTCTGGCGGTCGGTGGCGGCAGCGTCATCGACTCGGCCAAGGCGATCGCCATGGGTGCGGTGATCGATGGCGACGTGTGGGACTTCTATGTCGGCAAGGGCCAGCCCCGGGCGACGCTGCCCGTGGGCACGGTTCTGACGCTTGCTGCCGCCGGTTCGGAATCCTCGAGCAGCAGCGTCATCACCAACGAGGAGGGCTGGCTGAAGCGGGCAGTCGACACGGACGTCATCTACCCGCGCTTCTCGATCCTCAATCCCGAACTGCTCTTCACCATGCCGGACTTCCAGGTCGCTTGCGGTGCCACCGATATCCTGTCGCACCTGATGGAACGCTATTTCACCAACGTGCAGAACGTCGCCTTTACCGACCGCCTGCTGGAAGCGACGATGAAGACGATCATCGCCGCGGCGCCCAAGGTCATGGCCGATCGCCAGGACTACGACGCCTGGGCGGAGTTCATGTGGGCCGGCACGATCGCCCACAACAACCTGCTGCACACGGGACGCGTCGGCGATTGGGGCTCGCACATGATTGAGCATGAGGTGAGCGGCATCTATGACGTGGCGCACGGCGCCGGCCTGGCGGTCGTCTTCCCGGCGTGGATGAAATACGTCCTGAAGCACGACGTGCGACGCTTCGTCCAATGGGCGGTGCGGGTGTGGAACGTCGAGCTGGACATCTTCGATCAGGAGGCGACCGGTCGGGAAGGCATCGCCCGCATGGAGGCCTTCTTCCGGTCGCTGGGTCTCGCCACGACGCTGGGAGGTCTCGGCGTCACCGACGACCGCATCGCCGAGATGGCCGACAAGGGCACCGACGGCAACACCCATACTGTGGGCAACTTCGTCGAACTCGATCGCGACGGCGTCGAGGCGGTCCTCCGTCTTGCCGCCTAGGCCGAGATTGTGCCGGCCCTTCCCCTGACACCGGGGAGGGGCCGACGCCCTTCTCTACAGCCCCACCATCCGGCGGATGTCCTGCGGCGTCTTGCCGGCCGCCCTCAAGGTGGCAAGTGCCATGTCGCGGTCGGATTTGGAGAACTTGCGTCCGGAGGAATCGGTGATCAGCCGGTGATGGTGATAGCGCGGCGCCGGCAGGCCGAGCAGCCGCTGAAGCAGCACGTGCACCGAGGTCGCGGCATAGAGATCGCGCCCGCGCACCACATGGGTGACGCCCTGCAGCGCATCGTCGACGACGACGGCGATGTGATACGAGGCCGGCCGGTCGCGCCCGACGAGCAGCACGTCGCCGAAGGCGCGCGGCGCGGCCTCCACCGTTTCTTCGGAATCGAAACCGCTCTCCTGCCATGAGAGCGGGCCGGCCATGGCGGCGGCCTTGTCCATGGCGAGGCGCAGCGCATGCGGGGCGCCGGCATCGATCAGCGCCTGCGCCTCCGCCGGGTCGCGCTCGCGGTCGGCGGGCGGATAGAGCGGGGCGCCATCCGGATCGCGCGGCCATGCGGCGCCGGCCGTGGCGGCGGCGACCTCGCCGCGGCTCATGAAGGCCGGATAGACCAGCCCCATCGCCGACAGGCGGTCGATTGCCTGGACATAGTCGGCGATGTGCTCGGACTGGCGGCGCACCGGCTCCTCCCAGGTAAGCCCCAGCCAGCCGAGGTCGTCGCGGATCGCCGCCTCGAATTCGGGCCGGCAGCGGGTCGGGTCGGTATCCTCGATCCTCAGCAGAAAGCGCCCGCCGGCCTCCCGGCAGAGGTCGAAATCGGTCAGCGCCGAGAAGGCGTGGCCGAGATGGAGCGCACCGGTCGGCGAGGGTGCGAAGCGGAAAACGGGTTGCACGGGCGCTGGTCCGGCTTGATCGCTCGATGGTTCCCGTTTAGCAGCCCCGGCATCCCATGCGCACCATCGAAACCACCGAAGACATCGCTGAAGGGCTTGCCTGGCTCGCCAAGGCCGACAAGCGCCTGCGGCCGGTGATCGGCGCAGCCGGCCCGCTCGCGCCGCGCCGGCGGGCGCCGGGATTTGCCGGGCTTGCCCGCGTCGTCATCGGGCAGCAGGTGTCGGTCGCCAGCGCCGATGCCATCTGGCAGCGTTTCGTCGCGGTCTTTCCGGAGATGACGGCGGAGGCGGTCGGCGGCGCGCGGATCCCGCGCTTCCGCAAGGCCGGCCTGTCGGCGCCCAAGATCCGCACGCTCCGCGCCGTTGCCGCCGCCTGCCGCGACGGGCTCGACCTCGATACGCTGGCCGCGCTGCCCGCCGACGAGGCCCATGGGGCGCTCACCGCGGTCACGGGCATCGGCCCGTGGACGGCGGATATCTATCTGCTCTTCTGTCTCGGCCATCCGGACATCTTTCCGGCCGGCGATCGGGCGCTCCAGGTCGCCGTCGCCGATGCCTTCGGGCTGGCGTCGCCGGTCGATCCGCAGGCGCTCGCCGTCATGGCGACGCGCTGGTCGCCGTGGCGGAGCGTCGCCGCCACCCTCTTCTGGGGCTATTACAGCGTGCGCAAGAAGACCGCGAAGCTGCCGCTCTAGGGAGCCGGGTGGGGTGGATTTCCTGCCCGGTTGGCATGGGCGGACCGATCCGGCAATCTCACCGGCATGAGCGATACACCCGGCAACAACATGACGCAGCTTGACGGACCGCGCGTCGCGCCGGTCTCCGGCGGACCGGCGACGAGCCTCGTGGTCTTCCTTCACGGCTATGGCGCCGACGGCAACGACCTCATCGATATCGGCCGCATGTGGGCGCCGGTGCTGCCCGATACGGCCTTCGTCGCGCCCCATGCGCCGGAGCCCTGTTCCGAGGCGCCGGTCGGCCGCCAATGGTTTCCGCTCGCCCGCACCGACCCGCAGCTGCTGCGCCAGCGCGTGCGTGGTGCGGCCCCCATCCTCGACGCCTTCATCAACGCCGAACTCGCCGCTCACGGGCTGGCCGAGGACCGCCTGGCGCTGGTCGGCTTCAGCCAGGGCACCATGATGGCGCTCCATGTCGGTCCGCGCCGGGCCGGCGCCATTGCCGGCATCGTCGGCTATTCCGGCCTGCTTGCCGGGCCGGAAGACCTCGCGGCCGAGGCGCGCAGCAAGCCGCCGATCCTGCTTGTCCATGGCGCCGCCGACCCGCTCATCCCGGTCATGGCGATCCACGCCGCGGCGCGCGACCTCGCCGAGGCCGGCTTCGCCGTCGAGTCGCATGTCCGCCCGCGCCTGATGCACGGTATCGACCAGGAAGGGCTCGCGCTCGGCGCCGGTTTCCTTCAGCGGGTGCTGGCATAAGATGGTGCCATGACTGCGGCCGGGGTCGAAATCATTCGCGTCCGCGACGAGGCCGATGCGGAGGAGGTGCGTGCGCTCGCCCGCGCGCTCAAGGCATGGAACTACGAATTCATGCCGGACCTGACCGCCGTCATCGACGCCTATTTCACCTCGCATGATTTCGAGGGACATCTGGAACGGCTGCTCTGCGTGTGCAATCCGCCCAACGGCGAGTGCCTGCTGGCGCGGCGCGACGGTCGGCCGGTGGGCGCCGTCACCCTGCAACGGCGAACGCAGACGGAAGCGGAACTCAACCGGCTCTTCGTGGTCGAAGCGGCGCGTGGGACCGGCATCGGCCGTGCCCTGGTGACGACGCTCATCGGCGACGCGCGGACGCTCGGCTATCGCACCGTGTTTCTGAGCACGGTCCGCCGCTTCGATGCGGCGCTTGCCCTCTACCGGTCGCTCGGCTTCGTCGCGGTCGGCGCGGAGGGCGAGGCCGACGACGCCGAGGTCGATCTCAGGCTCGATCTCGGCTAGCTGCCGTTCAGGCCCGGTTCAGCGCCGCCGTGCTGGTTTCCCGCCTGCGGCCCGTGGCCGCAGATGACCGGAATTTAACGCCGGCCGGCGGAGGGAATCGGCGGCTGAGCCGTATCAATCGCAGACCCTCCTCACCATGTAGAACACGCCATGTTGCAAAAAGCGCCCAAAACGGCCGATCCGGCGGGCGGCACGCCGATCGAGAGCGAAGTCGGTGCCGTCCTTGCCGGCGGCCGGAAATCCGGTCGCCGCCGGCGGTTCTGGGTCATCGGCGCCGCCGTCGTGGTGGCCCTGGCGGGCTCTGGCGCCTGGCTCATGTCGGGCTCCGGCGGACCGTCGGTGACCTACACCACCCAGCCCGTGATCCAGGGCGATCTCACCGTCACGGTCACCGCAACCGGCACGGTCGAGCCCACCAACCAGGTCGTCATCTCCAGCGAGCTTTCCGGCACCGTGCGCGCGGTCAATGTCGATTACAACGACACGGTGAAGAAGGGCGCGGTGCTGGCCAGGCTCAACACCGATACGCTCGGCGCCAATCTGGCGCTTGCCCGGGCGACGCTCGCCGCGCGCAAGGCCGATGTCGCCCAGGCGCAGGCGACGGTCTCCGAAACCGACATCGCGCTCACCCGCGCCAGCGATCTGGTCGCGCGCAAGGTGTCGGCGCAGTCGACGCTCGATGCGGCCAAGGCCAACAGCGACCGTGCCAAGGCGGCGCTGGAAAGCGCCGAGGCCAACGAGAAGATCGCCGACGCCAATCTGTCGATCGCCGAAACCAATCTCGCCAAGGCCGACATCATTTCGCCGATCGACGGCGTCGTGCTGTCGCGCGATGTCGAGCCGGGTCAGATCGTCGCCTCGTCGCTGTCGGCGCCGACGCTGTTCACGCTCGCCGAGGACCTCAGGAACATGCAGCTCGAGGTCGGCATCGACGAGGCCGACATGGGCAAGGTCAAGCACGGCGACAAGGCCACCTTCACCGTCGAGGCCTATCCGGGCAAGAGCTTCCCGGCGGCGGTTTCGCAGGTGCGCTATTCGCCGGAAACCGTCGAAGGCGTGGTCACCTATACGGCGGTGCTGACCGTCGACAATGCCGACCTGCTGCTCAGGCCCGGCATGACCGCCACCGCCGAGATCACCGTCGAGAAGGTCGCCGACGCCATCCAGGTGCCCAATGCCGCCCTGCGCTGGTCGCCGCCGGTCGAAACCGCCAGCACCCCCGGCCGCGGCGCCGGTCTGCTCGGCCTGCTGATACCGAGCCGGCCGGGCAGGGGCGAGCGGGCGAACGCTCGGCCCGGCAACGGTCGGGCCAAGGTCTGGGTGCTGCGCGACGGCGCGCCGGTCGCCGTGCCGGTCGCGATCGGCTCGTCCGACGGTACCCACACCGTGGTCACCGGCGCGCTTACGGCCGACGACAAGGTCATCGTCAGCGCGCGGACGCAGTCCTAGGGGCCGGCCCGATATGGATGCTCCGCTGATCGAATTCCGCCAGGTCGCCAAGGTCTACGGCAGCGGCGACGCCGAGGTGAGCGCGCTCAAGGGCGTCGATTTCGCCATAGCCCGCGGCGCGTTCGTCGCCATCATGGGCCCCAGCGGCTCGGGCAAGTCGACCGCCATGAACATCCTCGGCTGCCTCGACCGGCCGACCTCGGGCACCTATGCCTTCGGCGGCGCCAATGTCGGCGATCTCGATGCCGCTCACCAGGCGCTGATCCGCCGCCATTTCATCGGCTTCGTCTTCCAGGGCTTCAACCTCTTGTCGCGCACCTCGGCGATCGAGAATGTCGAGCTGCCGCTGGTCTATCGCGGCGTCCCTGCCGGCGAGCGGCGGCAGGTGGCGCTCGAGGCGCTGGCCAAGGTCGGGCTCGCCGACCGTGCCCATCACGATCCCAACGAACTTTCCGGCGGCCAGCAGCAGCGCGTCGCCATTGCGCGGGCCATCGTCACCAGCCCGCAGGTCATTCTCGCCGACGAGCCGACCGGCAACCTCGATACGGCGACCAGCCGCGACATCATGAATCTGCTTACCGCGCTCAACCGCGAGGCCGGCATCACCGTGGTCATGGTCACCCATGAGCACGACATGGCGGACTACGCCCATCGCGTGATCCACTTTCTCGATGGCGAGATCGCCCATGACGGGCCGTCGGCGGAGGCCGCCTGATGCTCGCCGAAACCCTCAAGCTGTCGCTCAGAACGATCCTGCGCAACGCTCTGCGCTCGTTCCTCACCGTGCTCGGCATCGTCATCGGCGTCGCCGCGGTCATCGTCATGGTGGCGCTCGGGCAGGGCACCACGGCGCAGGTGACCAGCAGCGTTGCCAAGCTCGGTTCGAACCTGCTGATGGTGCGCGCGGCGCGCGGCGGGCCGGGGCCGGACGTGGCCGGCGCGACGCCGAAGAGCTTCAGCATGCGCGACGTCGAGGCGATCTCCAGCCAGGTGCAGGGCGTGCGCGTCGTGGCGCCCGCCGCCAGCACCCAGATGACGGCGGTCTACGGCAATCTCAATCACGCCATGGGTGTCACCGGCACCGACGATCGCTTCTTCGATGCGCGCGACTGGCCGGTGGTCGAAGGCCGCGAGTTCACCGATGCGGAACTACAGGCGGGCACCGCTTCCTGCATTCTCGGCAACACCACCAAGACGGAGCTGTTCGGGCAGGGCGATCCGCTCGGCGCCGCCGTCCGGCTGAAACAGGTCTCGTGCAAGGTCATCGGCGTGCTCGAGACCAAGGGGGCCTCCGGCTTCGGCACCGATCAGGACGACATCGTCGTCATGCCGTTGAAGACGGTCCAGCGCCGCGTCATCGGCAATACCGATGTGCCGCTGATCTATGTCGCCGTCGCCGACGGCTACACGACCGCCGACGTCACCGACGGCATCGAGGTGCTGTTGCGCGAGCGGCGCCATATCGCGCTCGGCGAACGCGACGATTTCAGCGTCTTCGACATGGCGCAGATCGCCAGCGTCTTGACCGGCATCACCGGCGTGCTCACCGGCCTGTTGGCGGCGGTGGCCGGCGTCAGCCTGCTGGTCGGCGGCATCGGCATCATGAACATCATGCTGGTGTCGGTGACCGAGCGCACGCGCGAGATCGGCATCCGGCTGGCGATCGGCGCCGAGGCCGGCCAGGTGCTCATGCAGTTCCTCGTCGAGGCGGTGGTGCTGTCGCTGTTCGGCGGCCTCGTCGGCATCCTCGTCGGCTTCGGCCTGTCGGCGGTCGCCGCACACTTCCTCAGCGTGCCGCTGGTCGTCGACCCCAAGATCGTCGCCATCGCCTTCCTGTTCTCGGCGGCGGTCGGCGTCGTCTTCGGCTATTTCCCGGCGCGCCGCGCCGCCCGCCTCGACCCGATCGAGGCGCTCAGGCACGAATAGGCAGGCCCCGTCCCTCGAGAGCTGCCGTCGGCAGCCACCTCAGGATGAGGCCGGGTCAGGGCCTGCTGCACCCCTGGCTCAGTGCAGGCTCGGGCCCTTGAGGAAGCGGTTGCGGTCGCCGGACGGCACGGTGATCTCCAGCGGCCGGCCGTCGCGATGCACGGTCATCGGCACCTTGACGCCGGCGTCGCCCAGCGACCAGATCTTGCGGAAGAGGCCGGCGAGCCCGGTCACCCGCATGCCGCCCACCGAGAGCACGATATCGCCCTCGCGCAGCGCCCGGCCGGCGGGGCCCTTGCCGGAGACGCCGGCAATCACCACGCGGTCGTCGACTTCGGTGGCATAGAGGCCGAGCCACGGCCGCGGCGGCCGGTTGGGCTGGCCGATCAGCATCATGTCGTCGAGGATCGGCTTCAACAGGTCGGTCGGCACATACATGTTGAGCGGTACGCCCTCGCCCTCTTCGGTCGCCTGTTCGAGTTGCAGCGAGCCGATGCCGACCAGCCGTCCGTCGCCGCCGATCAGGCCGGTGCCGCCCCAATAGGGATGCGCCGGCGCGGTGAAGATCGCTTCGTCGAGCAAGTATTCCCAATAGCCGGCGAACTCCTGGCGGGCGACGACCTTGGCGGCGAGCGAATGGCCGGCGCCGCCGGCACCGGCGGCGATCACCGACGTGCTGGGCAGGGCGTCGGTCGAATCGCCCAGTGCGAGCGCCGGCATGTCGAGGCGGCCGAGCGCCTGTATGAGGCCGAAGCCGGTGTCCTGGTCGTAGCCGATCGGGGTGGCGGCGACGGTGCGCCCGTCGGCCAGCGTCAGCCAGATCTCGCTCGCCTCGGTCACCAGATAGCCGATGGTGAGGATGACGCCGTCATCGCGGATGATGACGCCGTTGCCGCTGCGCTCGGTGCCGAGAATGTCGGCGGTGAAGGCGTCGGCGGGCACCACGGAGCGGATTCCGACCATCGCCTTCAGCGCGGTCTCTAGGTCGAAACCGTAGTCCTCGGGGTGCGGCGCCACTTCCGGGGGCACGCGCCAGTCGAATGAAACCGCCATGGCGTTTCTCCTCGGGATGCCTCCTCCCTCATCCGGTATATTTAGGCAAATCGGGCGGCGATGTGGAGGGGGTGGGGGAAAGACCGGCAAACCGGGCAGGATCGTCGCAACCGCCGCCCCCTTCACATGCGTGTCATACCCCGTATAGAGTATGCGCCGCATCGGGGGCCTAACCTCCGGGCATTACGGATAGAATCAGGAAGGCGTCAGTGAATATCGCTGTTTCGCCGGGGTCCAATCCGGCGCTCGTTCTCAATGCCGATTACCGCCCGCTCAGCTACTACCCGCTGTCGCTGTGGTCGTGGCAGGATTCCATCAAGGCGGTGTTCCTCGACCGGGTGAACATCGTCTCGGAATACGAGACGGCGGTGCACAGCCCGTCCTTCTCGATGAAGCTGCCCTCGGTGGTGTCGCTCAAGACCTACGTCAAGCCGGCGCGCCACCCGGCGTTCACGCGGTTCAACGTGTTCCTGCGCGACCGCTTCGCCTGTCAGTATTGCGGCACGCGCGACGACCTGACGTTCGATCATCTGATTCCGCGATCGCGCGGCGGCCAGACGACGTGGGATAATGTCGTCGCCGCCTGCTCGTCATGCAATCTGAAGAAGGGTGGCCTCTCCACCCGCGAGGCGCGCATGTGGCCGGCGCAGATGCCCTTCCAGCCCACGGTGGCGCAGCTGCACAATAACGGCCGTCATTTCCCGCCGAACTATCTGCACGAATCCTGGATGGACTACCTCTACTGGGACACCGAACTGGAGCCGTAGGGTTCCTGAAATCGGGTGGTCCTCTTGCGTCATGGCCGGGCCGGTCCCGGCTATCCACGTCTTTTCTTCGGCGATGCCGCAAGGCGTGGATCACCGGGACAAGTCCGGTGATGACGGGAGCGAAAGAAACTTATCCCCGCCCCCTGAACCGCCCCCATATTGGTTGGCATCCTCGCTCGAATGAGGGGCGTCTCCGGAGGCGATCTTAGGCGGAGCGGGGTGCGGCGCCCCCGCGCACCGGATTCGCTTGTCCGGCCCTCGGGGCGTTCCCGGCGGGACCGTCGGCACTACGACCGGCCGCCCTCAGGGCTTGAACCCCGCGCCAATGCGGGGCGAAGCGCTCGCCGGGAGACGCAAGAAAATCGCCGCGGCGGGCGCTCGGGTCGAGTGCCCCCAATTTTCGCGGAGTAACCGCACGGCATTCGCCGGGCGCCCGCCACCCCCTCGTCACGAGGGGAGCGTTCTTTGAAAGGTCAAAACCCGGAGCCATTCGCCCGCGGGAACGGGAAGTCGTGCCACACATTCAGTCGTCATTCCGGCGAAGGCCGGAATCCAAATGCAGTCTCAGCGTACCGAGCGAACGTTGCCTGGGCCCCGGCCTCCGCCGGGGCGACGAAAGTGCTTGCCGCCAGTCCGACCTGGATGCCGCTCGGGGCCGGCCACGACAAGGGCGAGGAAAAGGCCGGGGTGTGACCCATGGATCGCGATTGCTACACTGCCGCCGCATATCCGCGGGAGCTGAGCCCAAGAGGGACATGGCCTTCAAGCTGATCGAGGTGGCGACGCCACAGGACCGGGTTCAGGCGATCCTGGCGATTGCCGAGGAGCTCGATGTCGACGACGTCCAGAAGGCGCCGGCGGCGATGGAGGACGGCCGCTGGCTGATCCGGCTGGTGGTCGGCGAGATCGACCGCCAGGGCCTGCTCGACCGGCTTCAGGGCGCGCTCGGCAAGTCGGAGAACTGGCGCATCACCATGCTGCCGGCCGACACCGTCATTCCGCGCGAGGAACCGGAGGAGGAGAAGAAGGCGGAGGAAGAGGGGGGCGGCGAAGAGGAGGACGAGGACAAGAAGCGGGAAGAGCAGGAGCGCGCCTCGCGCGAGGAGCTCTACCACCTGGTCGAGGGCGGCGTGCGCATCGACAGCGATTTCATCCTGCTCGTCTTCCTGTCGACGGTCGTTGCCTCCGTCGGCCTGGAACAGGACAGCGTCGCCATCCTGATCGGCGCCATGGTCATCGCACCGCTGCTCGGGCCCAATGTCGCCTTTGCCTTCGGCGCGGCCATCGGCGACCGCAGGCTGATGCTCGCGGCCGGCAAGTCGGGCGTGTTCGGCGTCGTGTTCGCCATCCTGATCGCGGGCGCGCTCGCCTATCTCATCGCGCCCAACATCGCCAGCCACGAATTGATGGCGCGCACCTCGGTCGATTACGCGGGGATCGCGCTGGCGCTCGCCTCCGGCGCCGCCGCGGCGCTCTCGGTCACCACCGGCCTGTCGGCGACGCTGGTCGGCGTCATGGTCGCCGTCGCGCTGCTGCCGCCGGCCGCGACGGTGGGCATCATGCTGGCGGCCGGCCACATGGGCCTCGCCACGGGTGCCGCCATGCTGCTCATCGCCAATATCGCCTGCGTGAATCTGGCGGCGCAGCTCGTCTTTCTGGTCAAGGGCATCAAGCCGCGCACCTGGACCGAGCGGAAGAGCGCGCGCCGCGCGGTCACCGTCAACATCGTCACCTGGATCGTCCTGATCGCCGTCCTGGTCGGCATCATCGCGCTGCGCCAGGCGGCGCCGGCGTGACGCTTCAGCGATACGTCGCGGCCAGATGATTGATCGCAACGTCCTGCACGTCCGGCAGGCGCCCGTCGAATGAGCGGAAGGTCAGCGTTCGTGTCTCGCCGGGGAGGAGCAGAAGACTGGCATCGTCGAAGGCGCCGGCGAATTCAGAGGCCTCCGGCCTGACGAAGAAGGCCGGCGCGTCGGCGGCAAGCGTGAAGGCGCCCGCCGTGTCGCCTGCCGCAAGCGTCACTGCGGCGTCGGGCAGGTCGAGGCGCTTGGGCTTGTCGGCCAGCACGACGAGGCGCATCAGCGGGTCGAAATCGGCGGCGCCGGCCAGGCGCCCATCGATGACATGGGCGAGGCCGCCGTCGGGCAAAGCGGGCGCGGCGATCTCGACGGCGCGGTCGGTCGGCACTTCGGCCGAGAAAGCCGTCTCGTCGAGCACCGCTCCGTCGCGGCCGATGGTCCTCAGCCGTGCCTCGACCGCTGCCGGCGCCAGGCTGTCGTTCATGGCCGAGACCCTGAGCTTGGCGCCGTCGATGCGGGCGGCCAGCGCCAGCGGCGCGAAGAAGCGGCGGGCGTGATAGTGCAGCGTCTTCCAGCCGACGGCGTAGTCGAGGCTCGACCACGACACCGACGGCCACACGTCGTTGAGCTGCCAGTAGATCGCGCCCATGGAATGCGGCTTGAGGCTGCGCCAGAAGCGCACCGCGGTCTCGATCGCCAGCGCCTGCTGAAGCTGGCTCAGATAGAGGAAGTTGTCGAAGCCGGCGGGCATGCGGAAATAGCGTGTCATCGTCTCGACGATGCGGCCGTTGCCGGCCGGGTCGCGCTGATGCCATTCCATCACCGGCGACATGGCGTTCCACTCGCTCTCTTCGGCGAAGCGGCGGATGACGTGCATGGTCGGGAAGGACTGGAAGCCGAACTCGGAACAGAAGCGCGGGCGAACGTCGTAATAGTGCTCGAAGTCGCGGTTCTCGTGCCAGACGGACCAGAAGTGCATGTCGCCGGCGCCGTCGTCGTGCCAGGCGTCGCCATAGTCGAGCTTGCCCGAGCACGGCGAGGACGGCCAGAAGGTGCGGCTGGTATCGCTCTCCGCGACCGCCTGTTCGATGACGCGGTTGAGCCGGTCGTAATTGACCAGGTAACGGTCGCGGTTCTTGCGCGATTCCTCGTACCAGTTGAGCGAGCCGATCACCTCGTTGTCGCCGCACCAGATGGCGATGCAGGCGTGCGAGGCCAGGCGCTTCACCTGATAGCGCACCTCGGCGTCGACCTGGTGCAGGAACGCCGGCGTCGAGGGATATTGCGAGCAGGCGAACATCATGTCCTGCCAGACCAGCAGCCCCATCTCGTCGCAGAGTTCGTAGAAGGCGTCGAATTCGTAGAAGCCGCCACCCCAGACGCGGATCATGTTCATGTTGGCGGCGACCGCCTCGCCGAGCAGGCGCGCCATGCGCTGGCGCGTGATGCGGGCGGGCAGCGCGTCGGCGGGGATCCAGTTGGCACCCTTGGCGAAGATCGGAACGCCGTTCACCTCGAATGTCATCGAGGCACCGGCCGCGTCGGGCTCGTTGATGAGGCGGAGCTTGCGCAGGCCGATGCGCCTCTCCGTGCGGTCGCCGGGAATTGCGACGCTGGCATCGTGCAGCTTCTGGCCGCCATAACCCGCCGGCCACCACAGCTCCGGCCGTTCGAGGTCGAGCGACAGCGAAACGTGGCCGCCATGGCCGACGCTGACCTCTGTGTCGGCGGAAATGGTCTTGCCGGCAAAGGTGAAGGTCACCGGCACGGCCGCATCGCGGCGCGCGACGAGGTCCACCTCGGCGGTTACCGTCACGCTGCCGTCGGCGCGATGGTCCTGGCGGATCACCGCGTGCTCGATGCGCGCATCGTCGAAGAGATGCAGCGTCGGCTCGGCGTAGATGCCGAGGACCATCAGGCAGGGGCCCCAGTCCCAGCCGCCGTGGCACTGCGCCTTGCGCAGCATGTTGAGGTCGGCGACCCGGTTGTTCTTGGTGCGCGGAATCGGGAAAGGCTGCTTCGCTGCCCGCGCCGCCGCTTCCTTGGTCGCGGAGCGGAAACGGATGGCGATCTCGTTCTCTCCCGCGCGGAGCGCGCCGGTGAGGTCGATGCGGTGGCGGATGAAGCTCGAATCGAGGCTGGCGACCGGCGTTCCGTTGACCGTGACCTCGGCGATGGTGTCGAGGAATTCGAGGTCGAGCACCGGCCATTTGCCGGCAAGCGCCTCCGCCGGCACGTCGAACGAGCGGCGGATCTCCCATTCCGCCTCGTGCACCCACTGAATATCGGCCTCGTTCAAGCCGATCATCGGGTCGGGGATGCGGCCGGCGGCGATGAGCGCCGAATGGATGTCGCCGGGGATGGGGCAGGGCGCCACCGCCGCGCCATCGGCGTCGGCAGAGTGTCCACGGGCCGGCGAGCGAGATGTCTGTCATCGGGGGTTGGTCGTGTTTGCGCGGTGTCTTGTTGCGGATTTCGACCTGTTCACGTCACCGTGGCCCAGGCACCGACCAGTCGCGGCAGGAAGATGCAGTGGTCGCCTGCGACGGCCGCTTCACGCAGGCGGCCTGCGATCGTCTCCGGTTCTACGTCGGCTGTTGTTGCGATGCCATGCGCTTCGATCGCCGGCATGAGCGTGCGCAGGGCCTGCGCCGCAAAATCATAGGCGACCGCATCGGGGCCATGCTCGATGCGGCAGGTGGCGTGCAGCCGCGGGGTCAGTCCGGCTGTGCGATAGGCGCCGTACAGCAATGAGCCCATGTTCGGTTCGACACCGACCTTGCGATACGTCGCCACAATCCAGTCGACACACTGACTGAGCAGCGGCAGTTCGGGCACGGCACCCGATTGGGAGAGGTCCATTTCGATAAAGGCGATGGTCCCATTCGGCTTGCTGAAACGCTTGGCGGCCTTCACGGCAGCGACCGCATCGCGGACATGCATGAGGATGAACCGACCGGTGACTGCGTCAAAGGTCTCTGTGGTACTGTAGCCGTAAATGTCGGCCTGTTCGAACGTTAGCCAATCGTAGCCGGCGCGTGCCGCCCGGGCGCGTGCCGAGGGTAGCGCGGCGTGGGCATTGTCGATGCCAAGCACACGGCCCGTCGGGCCGACCAACTCGGCGGCGACCATCGAGACGTCGCCGACGCCGCAGCCGACATCGAGCACGCGCATCCCAGGCGAAATACCGGCCCGGCGCAGAATTTCACGGGTTTCTGCTCCGAAGATCTGAGCTTGGTGTTCAAGTCTAGCGAGCTCGGCCTCGGAATGGCCGAGAACATAAGGTCGTGAATCCGTCATCTCGTTCATGAATCTGCATCCGTCACGTGGACTGACTAAAGGCTACACTGAAAACACCCTGTGCTCCTACCGGCCTGGCTGCGCGCCTCCAAATTGATTGAGGACTTCTGATTGAGCAACCACTGCTTGCAACGACGCGATTTGCTGATTTCAAAACGTATTCCCCGCGTATTGGCCGCTATTCTTAAGGTTTGGTAAGGCTCTTCTGGCTATTTTGGCGGCAGCATCTGAAAGTGGGCCGCGGTCTGCGTCCCCGGAGAGAGTCGAGTTAGGAGGGTAGTCCATGGCGGTCGCCAACAGAACGGTCAAGACTAGTCATGGCGACATCGCGATCAGCGAGACCGCGGGCAGACGGCTACCCCTAGTGATGATCCACGGCAACTCGAGTTGCAAGGAGGTCTTCTCGAAGCAGCTCGAAAGCGCGCTTGGCGACGAGTTCCACATCATTGCCTTGGATCTGCCAGGGCACGGCGACTCCAGCCGGCCGGTCGATCCGGTGCGGACCTATTCGATACCCGGCTATGCCGACGCATTGGTCGAATTGCTCGAGAATCTCGGCGTTTCGAAAGCGTCGGTCTATGGCTGGTCGGTTGGCGGACACATCGGCATGGAGATGCTGGCGCGGTTCGACGGCATGGCCGGTCTGATGATCAGTGGCGCACCACCGGTCGCGCCAACGATGGAGTCGATTCAGGAAGGTTTCCAGCCTAGTCGGGCGTTGGCCCTGTCATGGCAGGAAGAATGGAGCGAGGAGGAGTTCCAAGCCTATACCGATACGATCTTCGGTCAGGTACAGGACGCCGATTTGCGGGAGGCCGGCCGACGTGCTGACGGTGCCTCGCGTCGCTGCATGGCGGAGAGCTTGATGGCGGGTCGGGCGACGGACGAACGCCCTCTGGTGATCCACTCGGATGTACCGATCGCCGTCATCAACGGGGCAAATGATCCTATCGTTAACCTCCAGTATATAGGCGACATCCCCTACGAAAACTTGTGGGACAAGCATTGCTTCATGCTGCGCGGCGTCGGGCACCTGCCGTTCCGCGAGGCACCGGAGATGTTCAACGCGCTGCTCGGCCGCTTCATGAATGAAACCGAAGGCCGCGCAACGGTTTTGAGCGGGCGGAAGGCAGCCAACACAAAGACCCACGCCGCTTGAGCCCTGGTCGGAGTGGTGGTTGACGAGGCCGGTCAGTTGCGGCCGACAGCAGCGCAGCAGACTGCGCCGAAGGTTTCCGCAGACCGTTTCATCTTCTGGAAAACCTGAACGATATTTTCACGAGATGCTGGCACTGTTGGCACAGCGCACTCTAGCCATGTCGTTCCTTATGCTTGGACGTGATCAAACCCCTGGCGAGCGGTCGGAAACGGCGGTTCCGCTCGACATCTATGCGTCGCTGGTCGACGCGCTCTACGAGTTGCGCCAGTCGCTGCTGATCGGCGCGCTGGCGGTTTCGCTGGCTGCGCTGCTGACTGCCTGGAAAAACTCGAACTTGGTGCTGCTCGGCTTCGCCATCGCCGTCGCCGGCGTTGCCGTGCTCCGTTTCGTCGACATGGCGGTCTATTTCCGCCGGCGCCCGGATCTGGCGACGGCCGAGGCGTTCAGGCGGTGGGAACTCCGCTACGAGGTCGGCGCCGCCGTCCATGCCGTGCTTCTCGGCGGCTGGTCGTTCGCTACCTTCTACGTCACCGAGGATCCGTTCAGCCGGCTGTTCGCCTTCGGTGTGACGCTTGCCTACATGGTCGGAACGCCGGGCCGCAACTTCGCCAACGATCGTCTGGTGACGATGCAGATCATCGGCGAAGGGCTGCCGCTCAGCGCCGCGCTGTTCTACGCCGGCGGCTTCTACTACGCGGTCTTCGCGCTCTGCCTTCTGCCGTTCTTCGTCTCGCTGAGGCTGATCTCGAACCGGTTGCGCAAGACGCTGCTGGACGCGGTCATCGCCAGCCGCGATTTGGCTCTGCTTGCCGGACGCTTCGACACCGCGCTCAACAACATGCCCTCCGGCCTGTGCATGTTCGACGCAGGACCACCGCGTGGCCGTGATCAACAACCGGCTGATCGAACTGTTCGATCTCTCGTCGATGGATCACAAGGGCGAGACCGCGCGCGACCTCGTGCGCGATTGCGTTGCCGCCGGAACGATCCTGCGCTCGGAGAGCGATCGCTTCGCCAGCAACCTCGAACAGCGCCTTACCGGGCGCCGACACGTCCGAGCTTCACGATCCAGAAGCAGGATGGACGGACCCTGAGCCTCACCTTCCAGCCGATGGAGAACGGCGGCTCGGTGGCCCTGGTCGAGGACATCACCGAGCGCCGGGAAGCCGAAGCGCGGATCCGCCACCTCGCCCGCTACGATTCGCTCACCGGTCTGCCCAATCGCATGCACCTGCGCGAGCGCATGGAAGCGACGCTGGTTGCGGCGGGAGCCAAGCCGTCGGCCGTCCTCTTCGTCGACCTCGACCAGTTCAAGCAGGTCAACGATACACTCGGCCACCCGCGCGGCGACCTGCTGCTCAGGGCCGTCGCCGACCGCCTGAAGCGGCTGATTCGCGAGAGCGACGTCGTGGCGCGCTTCGGCGGCGACGAGTTCGTGGTTGTGCAGACGCCGACCGCCGGGCCGGAAGAGGCCGCCACCCTGGCGCGCCGGATCGTGGCGGCACTGTCCGAGACCTACGAGATCGACGGACATCAGGTGGTCATCGGTGCCACCATCGGCATTGCCATGGCGCCGCGCGACGCCACCGGCGCCGACCACCTGCTCAAGAACGCCGATATGGCATTGTATTGGTCGAAGGCGGAGCAGCGCGGCACCTGGCGGTTCTTCGAGCCGGGGATGGACGTGCGCGCCCAGGAGCGGCGCAGCCTCGAACTCGACCTGCGCAACGCGCTCGCCAACAGCTCGTTCGAGATCTACTACCAGCCGATCTTCGACCTGAAGACGATGAAGGTCACTGCCTGCGAGGCGCTGCTGCGCTGGCAGCATCCGCTGCGCGGCATGATCTCGCCGGCGGAATTCATCCCGGTGGCGGAGGAGATGGGGCTGATCGTCGAGATCGGCAATTGGGTGCTGCACCAGGCGTGCAAGACCTGCGCGACGTGGCCGGGCGATGTGCGCGTCGCCGTCAATCTGTCGGCCAATCAGTTCCGGCGCGGCAACGTGACCGATACCGTGCGCGAGGTCCTTGCCGCCAGCGGCCTCGAGCCGGGGCGCCTGGAAATCGAGATCACCGAAACCGTGCTGTTCCAGGATACCCGCGCCACCCGCCTGATCCTGCGCCAGCTGCGCGAACTCGGCGTGCGCATTTCGCTCGACGATTTCGGCACCGGCTATTCGAGCCTCAGCTATCTGCACGGCCTGCCGCTCAACAAGGTGAAGATCGACCGCCTGTTCCTCGAAGGCCTCGATGCGGGCAGCCGGGCGCTGATCCTGCTGCGCGGCGTGGCGCGGCTTTCCGCCGATCTCGGCCTGACGGTGACCATCGAAGGCGTCGAGACCGAGGAACAGCTGGCCATCGTTGCCGCCGAAGAGAGCATCAACGAGGTGCAGGGCTTCCTGTTCAGCGTGCCGATTCCCGAGCGCCAGGTCTACGACCTGCTCCAGGCGACGAACGTCGGGCCGGTGCCGAAGTCGGTTTCGGCCAGAACCGCGCTGCCCTGATCCATCAGGTCGGCTGACGACCCCCTCATTTGAGGGGGTCGCAGGCGCGCCGGGGCAAGTTCTCCCTGAGAATTCTACGGAGTATTTCGACCACTGCGGCGTGTAGCCGCGGATCGCGTTAACCTTAACGACAAGTGAATGCCCAAATTTGCGGTTTTCTTAACGTTAATCCTTTCACTTTGATTAATGCTTTACTAAATTCTCCTGGTGCGGCGGGCGCGGCGGCTCGCGCTGCACGAGGAGGCAGTTATGAGTGCGGTTAGCGTTAGCAGTTCCCGGCAGCAGACGTTTTCCGAGCGTCGGATTGGAATTGTTGGAGAAGGCCGATTATCACCGGGCAGAAACGGAGGAGGAACGCGAGGCCATCTTTCGGTTTCGCTACGACGGCCTATCTGGGCGAAGGGGCGATCCGCCCGAATTTCGAAGAGCGTTTCACCGACCCCTATGATGAAATCGGCGACACCTGGGCTTTTCGGCGTCTATCTCGAAAACCGCTGGTAGCTCGATGCGCATCAGCGTCGCCACCCAGGAGTTCCCGGACATGCCGGCGATGTGCGCCTTCCCAAGGAAGTCGGTCCGGAGCTGGCGGCCGGAAAGATCGTCATCGATCCGACGCGCTTGCCGTCGACAGGGAAGCGGTGCGCGCGCATCCGCATCTGGTCTATATGACGGCTCGGCTGGCCTGGATGGCCGGCGAGTATTTCCAGGCGAATACCATCCTGGCGGCGCGTGCGCCGCGAGCACCAGGCGTTCTACCGGCGCGTATTCGAGCACCAGGTCGTGTCCGAGCCGCGCCCCTATCTGATGCTGACAAGCCGCTCGGCCTGATGACGCTGGACTATTTCGCCGAGCCGCGAGCGGGTCAACAGCCGCTATCCGTTCTTCCGCTCGATCGATGTTCGAGCGGCGGATGATGTTCGAGCGCCTGCAGCAGCCGGCGGAAGCGCTGCGCGAGCGGCCGCCACTGCGCCTGATCGAGCCGACGGGCAAGGCGGTCGCGCACGCCGGCTGAGGCCAGGAGCGCCGGCCTGCACGGGCCGGTCGCGCCGCGACCCCGTCGATAGCCTTTGAAAAGGCGCCGCCCGGCCATTGCCACGGGCGGCGCCTTGTCGTCTACTGGACGCGTTTCCGAACGACCCTTCTCACCTGCCGTTTCGCCTTCGGGCGTGTGGGCGATCGACGCCTGCCGCATAAGGCTGCCAGCAAAATCGGGAATTGCGTCATGGACTACACGAAACTCGGCTCGACCGGCGTTACCGTCTCGCGTCTCTGCCTCGGCATGATGACCTATGGCGCCAAGACAGGCCGCGAATGGGCGCTGGAGGAAGAGGAAGCGCGGCCGTTCATCAGACGCGCGTTCGACCTCGGCTTCACCTTCTTCGATACCGCCGACGTCTATTCCAACGGCGTCAGCGAGACGATCACCGGCAAGGCGCTGAAGGATTTCGGGCCGGCGCGCGACAGCTATGTGCTGGCCACCAAGGTCTACGGCGCCATGGGCGACAGCCCCAACCAGGCGGGCCTGTCGCGCAAGCACATCATGGCCGCCATCGACGCCTCGCTCATGCGCCTGGGCATGGACTATGTCGACCTCTACCAGATCCACCGCTTCGACCCGCTGACGCCGATGGAGGAGACGCTGGAGGCGCTCACCGACGTGGTCAAGGCCGGCAAGGCGCTCTATATCGGCGCCTCGTCCATGTATGCGTGGCAGTTCGCCCAGATGCTGGCGCTCGCCGACCGTCTCGGCTTCAGCCGTTTCGTCACCATGCAGAACCACTACAACCTGCTCTACCGCGAGGAGGAGCGCGAGATGATCCCGCTCTGCCGCAAGGAGGGCATCGGCCTTATTCCGTGGAGCCCGCTCGGGCGCGGCCTGCTGACCCGCTCCAACGCCGACATGGACGCGACGCTGCGCTCCAAGACCGACCCCTTCGGCAAGGAGCTCTACGATCGTGGTGAGGCCGATCGCGCCATCATCGATGCGGTGGGCGAGGTGGCCAAAAAGCGCGGCGTGCCCAACGCACAGATCGCGCTCGCCTGGATGCTGTCGCGGCCGGGCGTGACGGCGCCGATCGTCGGGGCCAGCAAGATGAGCCATCTCGACGACGCGGTGGCGGCGTTCGACATCACGCTCGAGGAAGACGAGCTGGAGACGCTGGAAGCGCCCTATCGACCGCGGCCGATCCGCGGACACGTCTGATCGCTCGCGGTCGGTCATGGCGCGCCGCATCATCATCGACACCGATCCCGGCCAGGACGATGCCGTTGCCATCCTGCTTGCCCTGGCCTCGCCGGAGGACTTCGAGGTTCTCGGCATCGTCGCGGTGGCCGGCAATGTGCCGCTGGCGCTGACCGAGAAGAACGCCCGGCGCATCGTCGAGCTTGCCGGCCGCACCGACGTTCCGGTCCATGCCGGCTCGGTGCGACCGATGGTGCGTCCGCTGAAGACCGCCGAGCATGTGCATGGGCGCACCGGGCTCGACGGTTACGCCCTGCCCGAGCCGACCATGCCGCTGGCGGAGAAGCACGGTGTCGATTTCATCGTCGACACGCTGATGGCGGCGCCCGAGGGCGAGATCACGCTATGCACGCTGGGGCCGCTCACCAACGTCGCCATGGCGCTGGTGAAGCAGCCGCAGATCGCCGGGCGCATCGCCCGGATCGTCATGATGGGCGGTGCCTATTTCGAGGTCGGCAACATCACGCCGGCGGCCGAGTTCAACATCCATGTCGATCCGCATGCCGCCGACGTGGTCTTCCGCAGCGGCATTCCGATCACCGTGGCCCCGCTCGATCTGACCCACCAGATGCTGACCACCAATGAACGGCGGCAGGCCTTTGCCGCCATCGGCAACCGCACCGGCGAGGCGGTTGCCGGCCTCCTGTCGTTCTCCGAGCGCTTCGACTTGACGAAATACGGCGGCAGCGGAGCGCCCCTGCACGACCCCTGCACCGTCGCCTGGCTTCTCAGGCCGGAGCTGTTCGCGGGCCGCGAGATCAATGTCAGCATCGAGACGACGAGCGAACTGACCATGGGCATGACGGTGGCGGACTGGTGGCGGGTGACCGACCGGCCGGCCAATGCGCTGTTCCTGCGCTCCGGCGATGCCGACGGCTACTACGCCTTGCTGACGGAGCGGCTCGCCCGGCTGCCGTGAAGGCCGGCCTTTTGGATTCCATCCTGCCATGATCAGGGGCGTTCTCTTCGGCTTCCTCACCTATGCGTTGTTCTCGTGCGCCGACGCCAGCGTCAAGGCGATGGGGGGCACGCTGCCCGTGTTCGAGATCGCCTTCTTCATCACGCTGGCCTCGCTTTCGACCTTCGGCTTTGCTCGCTCGAAGTCGGAGCGCTGGCGCGAGGTCTTCCGTCTCAATCGCCCCCGCCTTGTTCTTCTGCGCGCCATCTGCGGGACCGGCGGCGGCATCTTCGGCGTCTACGCCTTCACGACCATCCCCTTCGCCGAGGCTTATTCCGTCCTCTTCCTGATGCCGCTGTTCGCCACCATGCTGTCGATCCCGGTGCTTGGCGAGAAGGTCGGCTGGCGGCGGTGGCTGGCGGTGGCGACCGGCTTCGTCGGCGTATTGCTGGTGGTGCGGCCGGGCTTTCATCAGCTTCACCTCGGCCATCTTTCGGCGATGGCCTCGGCCGCCTGTGCCTCGGTGGCGATCATCACGCTGCGCCGCATCGGGCCCACGGAAAAGCGCATCAGCCTGCTGGCCGTCCTCTATGCGGTGGCGCTCCTGATCAACGGCGTCCTGATGATCCACCTGTTCCGCGTGCCGACAAGGCTGGACGTGGCGCTGATCCTGCTGGCGGGCGTTGCCGGCGGCTTCGGACAGATTTCGATGCTGGCGGCGACCCGGCTGGCGCCGGCCAACCGCATCACGCCGACCCAGTACAGCCAGATCATCTGGGCGGTCATCCTCGGTGCCCTCGTCTTCGGCGAGTATCCCGACGGCATCGCCGTCGTCGGCATGGTGCTGGTGGTCGCCTCGGGGCTGTTCACCTTCCTGCGCGAGGAGCAGCTGCGCGGCTGGTCGCGGCGCACCATGGTGATGCGCAACCGGCCGTGAGGTGCGGGTTTTGCTTGACCGGCTTGCCGACAGCGCCAGTTATGGGACCTTCGAAAGCCGAGACAGGGAAGGGGCGAAGACATGGCCACGCGGGGGTTCTTCGGGCGTCGCCCGAGCGAGGACGAGGCGAAGCGCCTGCCGCCCGGGCAGTATCTGGAGAAGGGCTTTCCGGTGCTCTCCGCCGGTCCGACGCCGCTCGTCAAGCCGGCGGAGTGGACCTTCACCGTGAAGGTCGGGCCGCGGCCGGTGAAGAGCTGGAGCTTCGAGGAATTCCAGACCCTGCCGATGACCGACCTCAAGCGCGACATCCATTGCGTCACCAAATGGAGCAAGTTCGACACCGAGTGGCGCGGCGTGCTCTTCGACGACATCCTGGCCGCCGCCGGCCTCGAAACGCCGCCAACCGGCTACGTGCTTGCCCATTCCCATGACGGCTACTCGACCAACGTTCCGGTCGCCGACCTCATCGGCGGCAAGGCGATGGTGGCGCTCAGCTATGCCGGCCAACCCATCACCTCGGATCACGGCGGTCCGGCCCGGCTGCTGGTGCCGCATCTCTATTTCTGGAAATCCGCCAAATGGCTGAGCGCGCTGCAATTCACCGAAAGGGACGAGCCGGGCTTCTGGGAGCTGCGCGGCTACCATATATACGGTGATCCGTGGCGCGAGCAGCGCTTCACCGGCGACTGACAGGCGGGTTGATGGAACAGGCAGTTGTGCCGGGCGGGCGTCTCGCCTGGCAGGAAGCGACGGTTACGGCGGTGCGGCTACTGACGCCGCGCGTCAAGAGCTTCCTCCTGCATGTGCCGGGCTGGCGCGGCTTTCGCGCCGGGCAGCATGTCGATGTGCGCCTGACGGCGACAGACGGCTATCAGGCCGAGCGCAGCTATTCGATCGGTTCGGCGCCGGGCGGGTCCGAGATCGAGCTGATCATCGAGCGCCTCGACGACGGCGAGGTCTCGCCCTTCTTCCATGAGGTCGCGGTGCCCGGCGACACGATCGAGCTGCGCGGGCCGATCGGCGGTCACTTCACCTGGGAACGCAAGGATGGTGGGCCGCTGCTGCTGGTCGGCGGCGGCTCCGGCGTGGTGCCGCTGCTTTCGATGCTGCGCCACCGCGCCAATGTCGCGCCGGAGGTGCCGGCGGTGCTGATCTATTCGGCGCGCACGCGCGAAGAGCTGATCGATGCCGACGAGTTGCTGCGGCGGGCGGATGACGACCCCGGCTTCTCCCTGATGATCACATTGACGCGCGAGAGCGCGGTCGGGAAACCGTTTCGCATGGGCCGTTTCGGTGCCGAACTGGTGAGCTGAGGCGCTGGCCGAATTCGATCGTCTGCCGCGCCACAGCTATGTCTGCGGCTCGACCGGCTTTGTCGACAGCGCCACCCGGCTGCTGATCGACATGAACGTGCCGTTCCCGTCGATCAGGACGGAGCGCTATGGCGGCGACCCGGCACGCCACGACGCCTCCGGCCCACCCGGGCCGTAAACGAGGCCGAGGATCAGCCGGCCGTCGCCGGCCGCGCCGGAGCCTCTGTCCGGGCGACAAACGCGCCGAACAGGCCGGCCACGGTCAGAGCAAGCGAAACGACCGCGTTCCAGCCGGCGAACGACAGGCCGAGGAAGGTCCATGTCACCACGTCGCAGGGGACGACCTTGGTCTTGTTGAGCTGGCTGAGAAGATCGCCGGTGGTTGAGGTCAGGGGGCCGTTGCCGCTGCTGCATTCGGTGGGCCCGTGCCACCAGCCGTATTCGGCGCCGGTGTGATAGACGGCCAGATAGGTGCTCCATGCAAACACCAGCGCGGCCAGCAGCAGGGCGCCCCGGGTCAGCCAGGGCGGACCGCCGAGCCAGGCCGAGGCGAGCGCGACCAGCGCCAGCGGGACGCCGACGTAATAGGGAATGCGCTCCTGGTAGCAGAGCTCGCAGGGGATGAAGCCGCCGAAGAGCTGAAAGCCCCACGCGCCCACGATGGTGGCAAGCGCAAGCAGGAAGATGAAGGCTGCGACGGCATCCGGCCGGCGGATGAGTGATGCAATCATGGCTGACCAGGTGAGATAGCGGACCACGGCGAAACCGGCAAGCACGAGCACCATGAAAACGGTGAAAACAAGGCTGCGGCGCTTGTCGGCAAGGGTGCGGTTCGACGGCCCCCGGCGACATCGCGTTTGACCGTTCTCCAGTCGTTCCGTATATCCGGTGCCCGGCCCCTGTGGCGGAACTGGCAGACGCGACAGACTCAAAATCTGTTGCCCGAAAGGGCGTACCCGTTCGACCCGGGTCAGGGGCACCAAACTTCAGCGCCGGCGTTTCGCGCCTGTGACTGACGCCGGCTTCCCGGCGATCCGACCTCTGCGTGGGCCGTCACTTGAGGTCGCGGGGCGGCTTCTTCCCGCCCTCCGTCTGCTTGCCCCGTGTCGGCCAATGGGACCACACGAACCAGGCGATCGCAGCCAGCAGAGCGACTGCAATCACGATATCGAGATTGTGGAACACGCTGCGCAGCGTCGGGCTGCTGTTCCAGCGATCGCCGAGAACATAGCCGACATAGGCCAGACCGAAGCACCACGGCCAGGAACCGACGAAGGTATAGATCTGGAAGCGCAGCATCGGCATGCGCGCGAGCCCGGCCGGAAAGGCGATGAAGGTGCGCACGACCGGGAGCAGGCGGCCGATGAAGACAGTCGCGCCGCCATAGCGGGCGAAGAAGCGCTCGGCGCGTTGCAGATCGGCGGGGCGGATCAGCACATAGGGACCCCAGCGCTCGATCACGCTGCGGCCGCCATAGGCCGCCACGTAATAGGCGATCGTCGAGCCGAGATTGCAGCCGAGCGCTCCCATCGTGGCGGCACCGATCAGGCTGAAGCGGCCGGTCGAGGCGAGATAGCCGGCGAAGGGCATGATGATCTCCGACGGCAGGGGAATGCAGGCGGACTCGATCGCCATCAGCACGGCGATTCCGACATAGCCGCCGGCCGAGATCACGGCAACGACGAAGCCGACAATGGCTGGGATCAACTGCTCGAGCATGGGTCTGGCTCACCCGGCGGCGCTATTCCGCCGGCTCCTCCGCCGGAACGACGGTGGCCCTGTCTTCATTGGCCTCGCCGGTCTTCAGGTGCCGCTCGAATTGCAGGTGGTAGAGGCGGGCATAGTGGTGGCCCAGCGCCAGAAGCTCGCTGTGGCGGCCCTGTTCGACGATCTCGCCGTCGACCATGACGCAGATCTTGTCGGCCTCCAGCACCGTCGACAGGCGGTGGGCGATGACGATGGTGGTGCGGCCCTCGCGCAGGTTCTCGAAGGCAAGCTGCACCTGATGCTCGGATTCGGTGTCGAGTGCCGAGGTCGCCTCGTCGAGCAGGATGATGCGGGCGTCGCGCAGCATGGCGCGGGCGATGGCGATGCGCTGGCGCTGGCCGCCGGAGAGCTGCATGGCATTGTCGCCGAGCAGCGTGTCGTAGCCGTTCACCGTGGCCATGATGAAATCGTGGGCCATGGCGTTCTTTGCGGCGCGTTCGATGTCGGCGTCGCTGGCATCGGGCCGGCCGAAGCGGATGTTCTCGCGGATGCTGTCGTGAAACAGGGCAATGTCCTGGCTGACCAGCGCGATATGATCGCGCAGGCTGGACAGATTCACCTCGGCGATGTTCTGCCCGTCGATCAGCAGGCGGCCGCCATCGACGTCGAAGAAGCGTTCGATGAGGGCGATGACCGTGCTCTTGCCCGCGCCGGAGGGGCCGACGAGCGCCGTGGTCCGGCCGCCGGCGGCGGTGAAATCGAAACCGTGGAACAGCGGAGCGGCGCCGGCATAGGCGAAATCGACCTTGTCGAAGACGACCTCGCCCTTGCCGATGGCGAGCGCCGGTGCGTCCTCGTTCGTCTCGATGGTCGGCGGCGTGTCGAGAAGCTCGTACATCAGGCGCACGCCGACGAGCCCGGCCTCCAGCGTGATCTGCATCCGGGCCAGCCGCTTGGCGGGCTCGTAGGCGAGCGCGATCGCGGCGATGAAGGACATCAGCGCGCCCGGCTTCACGCCGAAATAGATGGTCTGATAGCCGGCCCACAGCACGATCATGGCGATGGCGAAGCCGCCGAGCACTTCCATCAGCGGGCTGGTGCGGGCGCTGATCTGAACGATCTTGTCGGCGCGGGCCTGAACATCGGCGATCGAGACGGCCATGCGCTTGCGCATGACGCCTTCGAGGTTGAAGGCCTTGACGATGCGAATGCCGGTGGCGGTCTCCTGCATGTCGGAGACGACTTGCGACAGCGAGAAGAACTGGGCGCGGGCAACGCCGCGCACGCGCTTGATCAGCTTGTTGATGCTGAAGATGGCGATCGGGCCGACGACGAGGATGATCGTCGACATCAGCGGGCTCTGGATGAACATCACGATGATGAGCCCGACCAGCGACAGGAAGTCGCGACCGGCGGAGTTGATCACCGTGTCGAGAACCTGACGCGCCGCCGTTGCGTTGTGCGACATGCGCGTCACCAGCTCGCTCGCCGGGGTGCGATTGTAGAAATCGACGCCGAGATTGAGCATGTGATTGAAGAGGCGGCTCTGGATTCGCGCCACGACGGCATTGCCGATGCGTCCCAGCGTGACCGAGCTGGCGTAGAGGCTGTAGCCGCGGACGAAACCGTTGGTGACGATGACCGCGGTCAGCACCCACAGCATGGTGGCGTCGCGATCGAAGAACACCTTGTTGATGATGTCCTTGATCAGCCAGGCGTTGAGCGCCGTGGTGCCCGCGATCACCAGGCTGAGGCCGATGGCCCAGGCGTAGCGCCCGGCGAACTCGCGTCCGGTCTCGCGCAGGAGCCGGCCGATCAGCCGCAGCGAACCGTCGCGAGCGAGTTTCGGCAATCTCAGGCCAAAGGCCATCATCAAGTCCCTGATTTCTGCAATTTGCGGCGCACCTTAGGCCGGCATCGCCGTTTCGACCAGCCGCGCCCAATAGGAGCAGCCGAGCGGGATGATCTCGTCGTTGAAATCGTAGCTGGCCGTGTGCAGCCCGGTGCTGTCGCCGTTGCCGATGAAGATGAAGGCGCCGGGGCGCTGCTCGAGCATGTAGGAAAAGTCCTCGCCGGCGAGCAGCGGCGGCGCGTCGGTGGCGACATTGGCGGCACCGGCCACCTGGCCGGCGATGCCGGCGGCAAAGTCCACGGCGGCCGGGTCGTTGCGGGTGACCGGATAGTTGCGGTCGTAGAACAGGCTGACGCTGGCGCCGTGGGCGGCGGCGATGGCGTTGGCGATCTCGCCGAGGCGCTTCTCGGCCAGATCGCGGATCGCGTCCGAAAGGCAGCGGATGGTGCCGGCGATTTCGGCGGTCGCGGGGATGACGTTGTAGGCGGTGCCGGCGTGGAACTTGGTCACCGACACGACGGCGGAATCGAGCGGATCGACATTGCGCGACACGATGGTCTGCAGCGCGTTGACGATGCCGGCGCCGACGACGATGGGGTCGACGGTCATGTGCGGGCGGGCGGCGTGGCCGTCGCTGCCGCTGATGGTGATGGTGAATTCGTCGGTCGAGGCCATGATCGGGCCGGGACGCATGGCGAAGCTGCCGACGGCGAGGCCGGGCAGGTTGTGCATGCCGTAGACCTCCTGGATGGCCCAGCGGTCCATCAGGCCGTCCTCGATCATCGCCTTGCCGCCGCCGCCGCCTTCCTCGGCCGGCTGGAAGATGACGATCGCGGTGCCGTCGAAATTGCGCGTCTCGGCGAGGTAGCGCGCCGCGCCGAGGAGCATCGCGGTATGCCCGTCATGGCCGCAGGCGTGCATCATGCCGGGCACGGTGGAGGCGTAAGGCTTGCCGGTCTTCTCGGCGATCGGCAGAGCGTCCATGTCGGCGCGCAGGGCGATGACCTTGCCGCTGTCGGCCTTGCGCCCACGGATGAGGCCGACGACGCCGGTGCGGCCGATGCCGGTGGTCACCTCGTCGACGCCGAATTCGCGCAGGCGGTCGGCCACCACCGCGGCGGTGCGAGGGACGTCGTAGAGCAGCTCCGGATGGGCATGGATATCGTGCCGCCAGGCAACGATATCCGCGTGGAAATCGGCAAAACGATTGACGATCGGCATTCCGGAACTCCTCGGGCGGCCGGACTATAGACCGATTGTGCAGTGCAGCGCGAGGGGCCGGCGGCTCAGGCCGCCGGGGCGGTCGCGGCGAGGCCGCCGGCCGTCTCGACGAAGCCGATCACGGCGTCCAGTCCCTCGCCCGAGCGCATATTGGTGAAGACGAAGGGCCGCGGCCCACGCATCTTTCTGGCGTCGCGGTCCATGACCTCGAGCGAGGCGCCGACCATCGGCGCGAGGTCGATCTTGTTGATGACCAGCAGGTCCGAGCGGGTGATGCCCGGCCCGCCCTTGCGCGGGATCTTGTCGCCGGCGGCAACGTCGATGACGTAGATGGTGATGTCGGCAAGCTCGGGCGAGAAGGTTGCCGCGAGGTTGTCGCCGCCCGATTCGATCAGCACCACGTCAAGCGACGGGAAGCGGCCGTTGAGGTCGGCAATCGCGGCGAGGTTGATCGAGGCGTCCTCGCGTATGGCGGTGTGCGGGCAGCCGCCGGTCTCGACGCCGAGAATGCGGTCGGGCGACAGCGCGCCGGAGCGGATGAGGAACTCGGCGTCCTCCCTGGTGTAGATGTCGTTGGTGATGGCGGCGATGTCGTAGCGGTCGCGCAGGCGCTTGCACAGCGCGTCGACCAGCGCGGTCTTGCCGGAGCCGACCGGCCCGCCGACCCCGACGCGGAGCGGTCCGTTGGGAGACGTCATGAGCGGAACAACCTCGTATACTGGGTTTCGTGTTTCATCGAGGCGATGTCGGCCCTGAGCGCCGCGCCGCCGAGATCGTCGAGCGATGCCGCCGAAGCCGCGGCAATGACTGCGTCGATCACGGCCCCCAGTTCGGCGACGACGCGCAAACCGTCGCTCTGGCCGATGGGAATGGCGCGCACACCGGCCGATACCACATTGGCGGCAAAGCCGTTGATGAGGGCGGCGAGCGCCGGTTCCGCCGCAATGTCGTGGGCGGCCGCACACAAGGCGACGGCGGCGGGATAGGGCAGGGGCTCGTCTGGCGGCAGGAGGGCGGCCAGCGCGCTCAGCCGGTCGTTCGGCCATGCGGCCTGAACGGCGGCGAGGAAGGCGCGGCCCTGCGCAGTCGATTCCAGATGCCGCTCGCGCGAGGGCTGGAAGGCGGCGCCGATCTCGGCGACGGCCCGCAGCCGGTCGCCGTCGTCGGCTTCGGCTGCACGCCAGGCCTCCAGAAACAGGATCGCATCGTTGCGGCCGGCGCCGTTAACGAGGATGTCCTTGAGCCAGGCGGCGAGCGTCGCCCCGTCGCTGACGCTGCCGTCCTCGACCGCCCATTCCAGCCCGTGGCTGTAGGAGTAGCTGCCGACCGGAAAGGCGGGCGACAGCCAGGCAAGCAGCTTGCGCAGCGCCGCGGGGGTGAGCAGGCCGTCAGCCATCCAGCCGGTCGTCGTGCTCGAGACAGCCGGCCGCATCGTCGTGATCGTGGTCGTGGTGATGGTGGCCGTGGGCGTAGGCGCCGCCCTCGGGGTCGAAGGGGGCGGTGAGGGGCGTCACCGTCGCGTCGAGGCGTGCGACCATGTCCTCGATGACGGGATCGCGGCGGATGCGCAGGCGGTCGCCGAGAAGCTGGGTGGGCAGGTGGCGGTTGCCGAGGTGCCAGGTGACGCGGAGCAGGTCGGCCGGCGTCTTCGCCGTGATCTCGACCAGCGGCTCGGGTGCGGCGTCGACGGCAACGATACGGCCGTCCTCCAGAACCAGCCCGTCGCCGTCCCTGAGCGTCATGGCCTGGGCCAGATCGAGCAGGAATTCCAGCCCGCCGCCGGCGGTCATCGCCATGCGGCGGCGGTGGCGCTGGTCGTAATCGAGGACGATGCGGTCGACGGGCTCGCCCGACCATTGCCCGGCGGCGTGTATGTGGGTTGCGCGGATCATCGGCTGGCCATCTGGCTAATCGCGTCAAGCCGCGATACCACCGGGAGGTCCCGGCGGCAAACGGCAAAGGTCATGCACGGCATTCTCTTCGACAAGGACGGCACGCTGCTCGATTTCGAGGCGACGTGGCTGCCGGTATTGCGCGCCTTCGCCCATGATCTGGCGCATGGCGACGAGGCGACGGCCGAGGCGATGCTGGTCAAGGGCGGCTTCGACCTCGAAACCGGCCGTTTCCGCGCCGGCTCGACCATTGCGGCCGGCACCTCGGTCGATCTCGCCATGCTGTGGTATCCGACGCTCGACGGCGACGCGCTCGCCACGATCGTGGCGCGCATCAATGCAGGCTTTGCCGCCGGCCGGCCCGACCACGCGATCGTGTTGCCGGGCGTCAGCGAGACCCTCAGCGAGCTTTCGGGGCGCGGCCATGTGCTGGGGGTTGCCACCAATGACGGCACGACCGCGGCGATGGAGGCGCTGGCGGCGATCGGCCTTCGCGATTTCTTCGCCCTGGTGCTGGGCTATGACGCGGTCGCCCACCCCAAGCCGGCGCCCGACATGGTGCATGCCTTCGCCGCCGAGACCGGGATGACGCCGGCCAACGTCGTGGTGGTCGGCGACAATGCGCACGATCTGGTCATGGCGCGCACGGCCGGCGCCGGCGCCGCGATCGGCGTGCTCTCCGGCAACAGCGCGATGGAGGACCTGGCGCCGTTTGCCGATGCGATCCTCAATTCGATCGTCGATCTGCCCGACTGGCTGGTGGAGAATCCCTAGGATCACCATCAGAGTTCCCGCGAGGCGACTTCGCGCTGGCAGAGCGCCGGGATGTCGGTTTCGCTTGGCCGGGCGAACGATCAAAACAGGAAATAGCGCTGCGCCATGGGCAGCGTCTCGGCCGGCGCGCAGGTGAGCAGTTCGCCGTCGGCGCGCACCTCGTAGGTCTCCGGGTCGACCTCGATCACCGGCAGATAGGCATTGTGGATCATCGAGTGCTTGGTGATGCCGCGCGTATCGTGGACGGCGAGCAGCGTGCGCTCGGTGCCGAGCGTCTTGCCGATGTCGAGCGCCAGCGCGGCGCGGCTGACGAAGGTGACGGCCGAGGCGGTCATCGCCTTGCCGAAGGCGCCGAACATGGGGCGGTAATGCACCGGCTGCGGCGTCGGGATCGAGGCGTTGGGGTCGCCCATGGGCGCGGCGGCGATGGTGCCGAGCTTGATGACGAGGTCGGGCTTGACGCCGAAGAAGGCCGGCGACCACAGCACCAGATCGGCCAGCTTGCCGATCTCGATCGAGCCCACCCATTCGTCGATGCCGTGGGTGATGGCCGGGTTGATGGTCACCTTGGCGAGGTAGCGCTTGACGCGGAAATTGTCGTTCTCGCCGGTCTCCTCGGCCAGGCGCCCGCGCTGTACCTTCATCTTGTGGGCGGTCTGGAAGGTACGGATGACGACCTCGCCGACGCGGCCCATCGCCTGGCTGTCGGAGGCGATCATCGAGAAGGCGCCCATGTCGTGCAGAATGTCTTCCGCAGCGATGGTCTCCTTGCGGATGCGGCTCTCGGCGAAGGCGACGTCCTCGGGAATGGCGCTGTCGAGGTGGTGGCAGACCATGAGCATGTCGAGATGCTCGTCGAGCGTGTTGACGGTGAAGGGCCGGGTCGGATTGGTCGAGGAAGGCAGCACGTTGGGCTGGCCGCACACCTTGATGATGTCGGGGGCGTGGCCGCCGCCGGCGCCCTCGGTGTGATAGGCGTGGATGGTGCGGCCCTTGAACGCGGCGACGGTGTTCTCGACGAATCCGCTCTCGTTCAGCGTGTCGGTGTGGATCATCACCTGAACGTCGAAGTCTTCGGCGACCTTGAGGCAGTTGTCTATTGCCGCCGGCGTGGTGCCCCAGTCCTCGTGCAGCTTGAGGCCCATGGCGCCGGCGGTGACCTGCTCCTCCAGCCCGGCGGGCAGCGAGGCGTTGCCCTTGCCGGTGAAGCCGAGATTCATGGCGAAGCCGTCGGCGGCCTGGATCATGCGGCCGATATGCCAGGGGCCGGGCGTGCAGGTGGTGGCGTTGGTGCCGGTCGCCGGGCCGGTGCCGCCGCCGAGCATGGTGGTGACGCCGGAATAGAGCGCCTCGTCGATCTGCTGCGGGGCGATGAAATGGATATGCGCGTCGAGCGCGCCGGCGGTGAGGATCTTGCCCTCGCCGGCGATCGCCTCGGTCGCCGGGCCGATGACGATATCGACGTCGGGCTGGACGTCGGGATTGCCGGCCTTGCCGATCCCGGCGATCTTGCCGTCCTTGATGCCGACATCGGCCTTGACGATGCCCCAATGGTCGACGATCAGCGCGTTGGTGATGACCGTGTCGACGGCGCCTTCGCCGCGCGAGAACTGCGACTGGCCCATGCCGTCGCGGATGACCTTGCCGCCGCCGAACTTCACCTCCTCGCCATAGGTGGTGAAGTCTCTCTCCACCTCGATGACGAGGTCGGTATCGGCGAGGCGGACCTTGTCGCCGGTGGTCGGGCCGAACATATCGGCATAGGCGTCGCGGGAAATCCGATAGGGCACGGGCTAACCTCTCCTGCGGCTGGCGGGAAAAGCGGCGGCGCGGCGGCACTGAAGGCGACGCAGGCTTCCCCGGAATGGGCTATGATGGGTGAAACGATGAATCGAACGAAGGAATCCGCCATGACGAGACTGGGCGTGGTGCTGGCGGCCGTGGCCGCCCTCTTCCTGCTGGCGGTGCCGCCGGCCGAGGCCGGTTCGGGCAACAACCGGGCGATCCAGGCTCTCAGCACGCTGCGCTATGTCGACAGGGTGGTGGTGGTCGATGCGGCCCGGGGCACCGACCGCTGGCTCGATGCCAAGCGCGCGCATACCAGCCGGCAGCCGCTGACGCCGCTGCAGGCGGCGATCGCGGGCAATCCCGCTCTGGTCGACGCGATCAACCGGACGGTGTGGTCCCTCGATCTCAAATCGGTCTATGCCGCGCGCGTCGAGGGCTACACGGTCTATATCTACCTCGGCGAGCCGCCGCCGACCTGAGGCCCTCGGCCGTTGGGTCGCGATGCGGCTCACAGCTTGCCCATGACCTTCTGGTTGAAACCGAAGACCAGCCGTTCGCCGCGATAGGGTACCAGCGTCACGGTGCGCGTCTGGCCGGGCTCGAAGCGCACGGCGGTGCCGGCGGGAATGTCGAGGCGAAAGCCGCGTGCCTTCTCGCGGTCGAAGGCGAGCGCCGAATTGACCTCATAGAAGTGATAGTGCGAGCCGACCTGAACCGGCCGGTCGCCGGAATTGGCGACCTCGACGGTGACCGTGGGCTGGCCGGCGTTGAGTTCTATCTCGCCCGCGGCGGGGATGATTTCACCCGGGATCATCTTGCAGGTCCTCAGCGAATGGGGTTGTGGACGGTGACGAGCTTGGTGCCGTCGGGGAAGGTCGCCTCGACCTGAACGTCGTGGATCATCTCGGCGATGCCGTCCATGACCTGGGCACGACCGATGACATGGGCGCCGGCCTCCATCAGCTCGGCGACGGGCTTGCCGTCGCGGGCGCCCTCGACGACGAAATCGGTGATCAGCGCCACCGCCTCGGGGTGGTTGAGCTTGACACCCCGCTCCAGCCGGCGCCGCGCCACGTTGGCGGCCATGGCGACGAGCAGTTTGTCCTTCTCACGCGGCGTCAGGTTCATCGGCTCCCTCGTCCCTCAGCAGGTCCAGACGCGCGGCATGGGTAAGCCGCGCAGCGTTTCGATCAGACGGGTGACGTCGGCACGCAGCGTCTGCCCGTCGGTTGCAATCAGGCGGGCAACCAGCATGCCGTTCCAGGCGCTCACCCCCGCCTCACCGCCACTGTCTATCAGGGCGGCACGGGCCTGGTCGATGGCGCTTTCTGCCTCCGGCGCGATCAGGACGACGGTGGCCAGCGCCCGAGCGCCGTTGCCGGTGGCGGTGCCGGAGAGCGCCGCCGTGGTGTCGCCGTCGAGGCGCAGGCCGTCGGCGAAGACGAGGCGGCCGCCGCGGCGGATGCGCCAGGTATCGCGGACGGTGACGTCGCGGGTCGCCTCGCCCATGGCGGCGCGGCCGAGAACGATGGATTCGACCGCCAGCAGCCGGGCGGACGGCGCGATGTCAGCGGTGAGCGTGCGCTTCAGGGACGAGCGGTCGAAGAGAATGGTCTCCTGCGGCAGCCAGTCGAGCGCGCCGCCCGCGCCGACGCTGAGTAATGGTCTCGATCGCGGCGTCGCCGGCCGTGCGCCGGTAGATGCGCTCCGCCGCCTGGCCCGCCACGGTGGCGCTGGCATGCGCGCCGACGGTGACGGACCAGGAGAAGCGGTCGCCGCCGGTGATGCCGCCGGCCGTATTGACCAGCACCGCGGCAAACCGGTCGCCGGACGGGGCGCGCGGAAAGCGGAGCTTGGCCGAACCGGACTGGTAGTTCTCGGAAAGCCGCGTGCGGCCCTCCGCGGCGGCGACCGTAAGCCGCGCGATGCCGCGGGCCCGTTGCAGCGAAGCGTCCGTACGCGACCGGCCCATGGTGGGGCCGCGCAAGGGGCTCGGATCGACGGCGGGCTCAACGGCAATCATCGGCGGATCATTTGCGTTGGTGCGGGGTGTTGCAAGCCTGGGCATCCATGCGCCCGTATCGTGCAAGCTTGACGCCAATTTTCGACCGGGGCCCACCGGCGGATTTACCGTGCGTGGACAGGCAGTTGCCGTTTTTCCCGGCAAACGACCGTGAAAAAGGCATTGGCGATGCTTTGCCAAGTGACGCCGAAATCGGCTAGGAGGGAGGGAGGACGATCTCAATTGCGTGCGGCCGCCGGCCGCTGGAAAACAGTCGAGGCCAGGGGCGTTGCGTCTGACGATCCGCTTGTTTGCCCTGATCGTTGTGCTGGCTGCCGGGCCGGTGCGCGCTGCCGACAACTCGGCCTATATCCTGGTCGACGTGGCAAGCGGCGCCGTCCTCGACTCGCGCCTGTCCGACCGCCTGTGGCAGCCGGCTTCGCTCACCAAGCTGATGACCGCCTATCTGACCTTCAAGGCGTTGAAGGCGGGCACGCTGACGCTGACCTCGCCGGTCAAGATCTCCGCCCACGCACTGGCGCAGGCGCCGGCGAAGATGGGCTTCAAGGTCGGCACGGTCCTCAATGTCGACAATGCGCTGAAGATGATGCTGGTGAAGTCGGCCAACGACATCGCCATGGCGATGGCCGAGACCTTGGGCGGCAGCCAGAGCGGCTTCGCCGCCATGATGAATGCCGAGGCCCGGCGCCTCGGCATGGTGTCGACGCATTACAACAATCCGAACGGCCTGCCGGACGACGGGCAGGTCACCACGGCACGCGACATGGCGGTGCTGGCGCGGGCGCTATGGCGCGACTTTCCCGAACGGCGCGACTTGTTCCGCATCCCGGCGATCCAGGCCGGCAAGCACATTCTCAGGTCGCAGAACCCGCTTCTGGAGCACTATCGCGGCGCCAACGGCATGAAGACCGGCTTCGTCTGCGCGTCCGGCTACAATATCGTCGGGGCCGCCAACCGCTTCGGCCGGCAGCTGATCGTCGTGGTGCTGGGCGCCCGATCCGGCAAGAGCCGTGCTGAGACCGCCGCCATCCTGCTCGACCGGGGCTTCGGCAATTTCTACGGCGGGACGCAGCGCCCGCGTCTGGCGAGCTTCGAGACCACGCCGGCGGCCGGCCCGGTCGCGAATCTGCACGATCTGGTCTGCACGCGTGCCGGCAAGGCGACCGAAATGGACGATCCGCTGCTGGTCAGCGCCGGACCGGACTCGGTGCTGGGTGCGCGCTTCCAGGTGATGGCGCCGGTGCGGGTCTATACCGGGCGGGCCGACGTCGCCGGCGGTGGACCGGCGGTCACGACGCCGGTGCCGGCGAGCAAGGTGCCGCTGCCGCGCCTGCGCCCGCCGCAGGTCGTCGCTGGCACGCCGCGGGCGTTCGCCGAGGAAACGGCGCCCTCGCCGGCCACGCTCGTCATCAAGCCGCCGCTCGACCTCACCAAGCTGCGCTGACGCGGCCATGGCCGCCGGTCCGCGCAAACCGCCGATTCCGCTCACGGTCATCGCCGGCCCGTTCGGTGCCGGCAAGACGACACTGATCAATCGGGCGCTGAAGCATCCGGCCTTTGCCAACACCGCCGTGGTTCTCAACGAGTTCGGCGCTGTCGACCTCGATAACGCGCTGAGCGCGCGCGCCGAGGACGGGATCGTCGCCCTCGGTGGCGGCTGCGTGTGCTGCGCGGTGCGCGGCGAACTGGTCGACGCGCTCGAAAACCTGTTGCGCGATCTCGACAATGGCCGCATCGCGGCGCTCGGCCGGGTGATGATCGAAGCCAATGCGGACGCCGATCCCTCGGCGATCCTCGCCGGCATCGGGATGCATCCCTATCTGCCTCTGCGCTTCGTTCCCGACGGTATCGTGGTGGCGGTCGCGGCCGACGACGTGGCGGCGCTCGATCCCCATACGGCGCGGCAACTGGCGATGGCCGACATCGTTGCCGTATCGAAGGCGGAGGACCGCCTGGCCGACATTTCGACGGCCCTTGCGCGCATCAATCCGATCGCGCGCATCGTCGATGCGGGCGCCGTCGAGCCGACGATGCTGGCCGGCCACGGCCCCTTCGACCCGCCGACGACCGACATTGCAGAATGGCTTGGGCCGGCCGGCGAGGCGAGCGGAGCATACGCGCTCAACGTCTTCACCGTGGCGCGGCAGCGGTCGATCCCGCTTGCGGCGCTCGACCGTTTCCTCGACTACCTGACCGCCCTGCAGGGCCCCAACCTCATTCGCGTGCGCGGTCTGGTGGCCGTCGCGGACGGCGAGAGCGCCGTGGTGGAAGGCATTGGCGCCTATTTCCTGCCGCCACGCCTCGTCCCGTCGCCGCCGGGCACGGTCGCTACCCGCTTCTCGGTCGCGGCCGGCGGGCTCGACCGGCAAGGCTTCGAGGCCTATCTCGACGCCTTTCTCAACGAGGCGCGCATCGATACGCCCGACCGCACGGCGATCACCGACAACCCGCTGCGGGTGGCCGGCTTCTCCGCCCGGCCCGGCCGCTAGAATCAAGCGCCGCGTTCGATCACGAAGGAAAGAACGCCCGCGCGCTCGCTGCTGGCGACCAGGCGGTGACCGGCTTCCGTGCAGAAGTGCGGAATGTCGATCGCCGCCAGCGGGTCGGTCGCCGTCAGCGCCAGCCGTTCGCCCGGCGCCATGGCGTTGAGTGCCTTGCGCGCCTTCAGCACCGGCAGCGGGCAGGCGAGGCCGCTGGTGTCGATCGTGCGGGTCGATGGCTGGCCGTCCGGCAATGGCGGATATCCCCTCACATGTGGCCGTTGCAGGCGGGCGCGATGCTCCGGGCTTGGCGGCCGCTTGTCCAGCGGGCAACCGGCCGGCATCGGGCGCATTCTGTAACCCACTGTTAACCTTTATGAAATTCTCAGTTTTCCTTCAATTGTCGGTACATAACTTGGGTCGTATGCGTTGACGTTGGGGCGGCAGATCGGCCGGGATGAGCGGCGTGCCGTCGAAGATGCGGAGAAGCCAGGTGCGTGTGTCGATCGTCGACATTGTCGGGCGGATGCCGGAAGGCCGCCTGCACGCGCTTCTCGTGCATCCGGCTGAGATCATCGATTCCATACTCACCGGCACCGACGACCGCTCGGTGTCGCAGCGCATTGCGCTGATCGCCTTCGCCACGCGCATCGTCAGCGCGGCGATTGCCTATTTCAGCCAGGTGATCATGGCCCGCTGGATGGCCGAATATCAGTACGGCGTCTTTGTCGTCGTCTGGGTCGGGGCGGTCATCATGGGCGGGCTCGCCTGTCTCGGCGTGCAGATTGCGGTGCTGCGCTTCGTTCCGGAATATCGCGAACGGGGCCAATCGGACCTGTTGCGCGGGGTGATCGTCGGCAGCCGCGTTCAGGGCCTGGTCACGTCGACGGCTTTCGCGCTCGTCGGCTTTGCCGGGCTCTATGCCTTCGGCGACCATATCTCCGGCATCTACCTGGTGCCGCTCTACCTCGGCGCGGTGACGCTGCCGATGCTGGCACTCGGCGAGATTCAGGAGGGGCTGGCGCGCTCGTTCAACTGGGCGAACCTGGCGCTGTGGCCGACCTATATCGTGCGGCCGCTGCTGATCCTGGTCTTCATGGGCGCTGCCCTTTGGTTCGGGGCGACGCCGAATGCGGTGACGGCGATGGCAGCCGTGGTCGCGGCCGCCTACGTCACCGCCATCGGCCAGTTCTTCAGGCTGGGGCGCGAGATGGGCAAGGCGGTGCCGCGCGGCCCGCGGCGCTATCTGCCATGGCTGTGGATCACGGTTGCGGTGCCGATCTTCGTGGTCGAAGGCTTCTTCAACCTGCTCACCAATGTCGACATCCTCGTCGTCGGCTGGCTGATGGCGCCCGAGCGCGTCGCCATCTATTTCGCCGCCGTCAAGACGATGGCGCTGGTCCATTTCGTCTACTTCTCGGTCAGGGCGGGCAGCGCCCAGCGCTTCTCGCAATATTACGCCGCCGGCGACAACGCCCGATTGTCCGCCTTCGTCCGCGACACGCTGCACTGGACCTTCTGGCCGTCGCTGGCGATGGTTGTCGTACTGATGGTTACCGGGCGCTGGCTGCTGGCGCTGTTCGGTCCGAGCTTCGTCGATGGATATCCGGTTCTCTTCATCCTGTCGGTCGGGTTGCTGCTGCGCGCCTCGATCGGACCTGCCGAGACGCTGCTCATCATGGCGGGTCAGCAGGGCATCACCGCCGTCGTCTACGCAGCGGCCTTCTTCCTCAACGTCTCGCTGAATTTTGCCCTGATCCCCTACTTCGGCATCAATGGCGCGGCGATCGCCACGACGATTGCGCTTGCCGGTGAGACGCTGGTGCTCTGGGTGCTGGTGCTCGGGCGCCTGTCGATCAACTGCTCGATCCTGACGGTGCACAAGTCGCCGCCGGGCGCGATGGCGGCGCGCTGACGATGGTGGCGACCGGCCTCGCCCGGGCAGAAGCCCCCGCCCGCGCGGGCGGCGATGCACAGGTCAGCGTCGTGGCGCAGGCCGACCTTGCCACGATTGCCGAGGCGTGGGCGAAGCTCGCCGGCAGGGTGGCGAGCACAAATGCGTTCTTCCACCCGGAATTCGCGATTCCGGCAATCGATCATCTTGGCGGCGGCCATGTCGCGGTGGCGCTCATCCACGCCCCGGCGTCCGGTGCCCTGGTGGGGCTGGCGCCGTTCACGCGGACCCGCGTCGGGCGGATCGCGCCGGCTGTCCGCCTGTGGACCCACAAATATGCGCCCTTCGGCGAGCCGCTGGTCGACGGCGACGATCTTGCCGGAACGCTGGCGCGCCTGGTCGAGGGATTGGCGCCGGAGGAGTCAGGCCAGAGCCTGATCATGCCGGAGGTCGATACGGACGGCCCGCTTGGCGCGGCAATTCGCGCCGTCGCCTTCGGTAGCGGGCGGCCGCTTGCGCTTCTCGGCGAACATCGCCGGGCCATTGTAAGGCGTGGCCCGAGCGCCGACGATCTGCGCGCCGGATTGCCACGCGACAAGCGCAAGGAACTTGGCCGTCAGCTCCGCCGCCTGGGCGAGGCCGGTGCGGTCACCTTCACCAGCGATGTCGAGCCGGATTGCGTGCGCGCCCGCTTCGAGGAGTTCCTGGCGCTGGAGCAGGCCGGCTGGAAGGGTCGGCAGGGAACGGCGCTCGCCTCGTCGGCGGTCACCGCCGCCTTCGCGCGCGAGGCCCTGTTCGATCTGGCCGAGGCGGGCAAGGCGCGCATCGATTTACTGCGGGTCGGCGCTCACCCGGCGGCGATCGTCGTCAGCCTGATTGCGGGGTCGGCCGCCTATACCTGGAAGACCGCCTATGACGAGGCCTATGCGCAGTTCTCGCCGGGCGTGCAGCTCATGCTGGAGGCGCCGGCGCATCTGTTCTCGGACGAAAACGTGACGCTGATCGATTCCTGTGCGACCGCCGATCACCCGATGATCGACCGGCTGTGGCCGGAGCGACGGGGCATCGCCACCTTCGTGCTCGGGCCGCCCGGCGGCGGTACGCTGTTTTCGATCGGGCTGGCGGCGGCGCGGGCGGAACTGGTAGCGCGCGCCAATGTGCGCCAGCTGCGCGACCGGCTCGGCTAATCCTTCCGCCCTCTAGCGGCCAAAGATCATCAGGCCCGGCCCCGGTCCGGGACCCGCCTCCGGCCCGCCGGCGCGCGGCACGTAGCGCTCACCCAGCTCCAGCGACCAGTAGGTGTGGTAACGGCCGCCCGGCTGGATGGCGACGGCGATGCCCATCAGCGAAACGTTGGGCAGCAGCATGTTGGCATTGTGGCCGGGAGACTTGCGCCAGGCTTCGAACACCTCGGCCAGCGTCTTCTGGCCGGCGGCGACGTTCTCGGCGGCCATGGAGGCGCGGAAACCGCCGGCGGCGATGCGGCGGGAGAAGCTGCCTTCGCCGGGAAGCGAATGGCTCATCTTGTCCATGGAGGCCATGCGCTGGGCGTGCTCGGCGGCGAGCTTCATCAGGGTCGGGTCGAGCCTGAGCGGCTTGAGGCCGTGATCGGCGCGGTATTGCGAGATGAGCCGCGCCGCCGCCTCGGCATCGACGGTGCCCGGCCGTGCCGCGTCCGGGCGCTCGAGCATGGTGCCGAGCGCCCCGGAAATACCGCCGCCACAGGCGGTGAGGAAGACCGGCAGCAGGGCCGACAGGACAATGAGGGCGCGACGCATGGGGGCTCCGTCTCAATCGCGACTGCGGCGGTAATGCGACGGAATGGCCTCCGAGAGCAAGCCTCGTCGGTCTCCGCGGCCCCTTCCTTCCATCTCCGGTCTGGGCTACTGCCTCCGGCATGACCCCGCTTGTCGCCAGAATCGCCTTCCTCGCCGGTATCGTCGCCTGGTACGTCATCCGCTATCCGTTCCAGCGGCGGGCGAGAAAAATGGGCGTCGCCCGTGCGGCGGGCGGGACGCGCGACCGCACGCTGCTCGTCATCGCGGCGCTGGCACAGTTTCTCATTCCCGGCATCTATGCGGCGACCGGCTGGCCGTCTTTCGCCGATTACGGCTTCAGCCCGGTGCAGGCCTCGGCCGGCGTGCTGGCGCTGGTCGCCTCGCTGGTGCTCTTCCGCCTCACCCACAAGCAGCTCGGCCGCATGTGGTCGGTGACGCTGGAAATGCGCGAGGGACACAAGCTGGTCACCGACGGGCTCTACGCCCATGTCCGCCACCCGATGTATTCGTCCTTCGCGCTGTTCGCGCTGGCGCAGGTCCTGCTCTTGCAGAACTGGATCGCCGGACCCGTCGGTCTCGTCGGCTTCGGCATCCTGTTCTTCATGCGGGTGCCGCATGAGGAGCGCGTCATGGTCGAGACCTTCGGCGATCAGTATCGCGACTACATGCGGCGCACGGCACGGATAATTCCGTGGATTTATTAGGACGGGCGGTGGGCTGTGTCGGAAGCGCACTTGCCCGGTGCGTCGTGCCTTGTATCGTGGATAACGGGCGTTTTGCAGCGAAGAGGTGAATCGATGCTGGGAGTCGGAGCGCGGGGTCCCGCCTGGGGCCGCGCTGTGGTGATGGCTGTGGTGCTCGGCCTTGCGGCCGTCGTGGCGCGGCCGGTTGAATCGCTGGCGGCGGGCAATATCGAGCTGGCCGCGGCGAAGACGCAGCCGCGCGGCAGCGTCTATCTGTTCCTCGGGCTCCTCAACGTGTTCTCTACCGGGCTCGACACGCTTTCCGGCGAGCTGACGGCGCGCGGCGTGCCCAACACGGCGATGAACTATGCCGGCTGGATGGGACCGGCCGCGACGATCGAGGCGCGCTACGCCAAGAATCGGGGGCGCACCCGGCCGATCGTCCTCGTCGGGCACTCCTTCGGCGCCGATGCGGCCATCACCATGTCGGCGGCGCTCGCCAGGAAGCATATCCCGGTCGATCTCGTGGTCATCTTCGATGCCACCGCCCGCCAGCCGGTGCCCGCCAATGTGCGCCACCTGATCAACTTCTATTCACCGACCGACGGCATCGGAAAGCGGTTGACGCCGGGCAGGGGCTTCCACGGCCGGCTCGAGAACATCAACATCGACAAGCTGAAGGAGGCCATCGGTCATCTCAACATCGAGAAGCAGGCGACCTTCCACAAGCGCGTCATCCGCGAGGTGCTGCGGCTCTACGGCCGCAGGCAGGTGAGCAGCAACTGAGAGCGCTTCAGCTTCTGCCTGATGCACGGCTCAGCCGCGCATCGGCAAACGCGAAGAGCTGGTCGGTGGTGATGGCCAGCAGGCCGACCACGATCGCGCCCTGGATGACGTAGGCCGTGTTCGATCCCGACAGGCCCTCGATGATCGGCGAGCCGAGGCTGAGCGCGCCGACGGTCGAGCCGATCGCCGCGGTGCCGATGTTGATGATCACCGAGGTGCGTATGCCGGCGAGGATCACCGGCGCGGCGAGCGGCAGTTCCACCCAAAACAGCTTCTGCCGGGGCGTGAAGCCCATGCCTTCGGCGGCGCCGAGCGCCGCCGGCGAGACGCCACGCAGGCCGGCGATGGTGTTGTCGACCACCGGCAGGATGCCGTAGGCGATGAGCGCCACGACGGTGGGCGCGGCGCCGTAGCCGGCCAGCGGTACGGCAATGGCGAGCACGGCCGCCGGCGGGAAGGTCTGGCCGATGGCGGTGACGGTGTCGAGGATGCCGGCGAATTCGCGGCCGCTCGCGCGGGTGACGAAGATGCCGGCGGCGACGCCGGCGATGACCACCGGAACGGTGGCGGCGGCGACCAGGCCGATGTGCCAGAGCGTCAGGGTGAGGAAGCTGGCGCGGGTGTAGATCGGCCGTTCGAGCGCGGGAAACCAGGCGTGGAACAGCGGCTGCAGCGCCGGCATGCCGAAGACCAGGGCAAGCAGCAGCACCGCCGGCAGCAGGGCGGATACGGCGCGGCCGGACTGCTGCACGGTGGGAAGGGCGGCGGCCCCGTTCACGGGTGTTTCCTCAACAGGTCGCCGAAGGCGATGGCGCCTTGCGGCTGACCGGCCTTGTCGACCACGGGCAGCGTGTTGCGGCCGGAACCGAGCATACGGGCAAGGGCCATGTCGAGATGCTCGTTGCTGTCGATGGGCGGGCCTTCGGCGTGTGTCTCGCGGGAGAGCCAGTCGCGCACGCGGCGCACCTTGAGCAGGCGCAGGCTCGCCGCCTCGCCGCCGACCAGCGCGCGGACGAAATCGTTGGCGGGGTTGGCGAGCACCTCCTCCGGCGTCGCGTCCTGCACCACCTTGCCCTCGTCAAAGACGACGATGCGCTGGCCGAGGCGCACCGCCTCGTCGATGTCGTGGGTGACCATGAGGATGGTCTTGCCGGTCGCCGCGTGGATGCGGATCATCTCGGTCTGCAGCGTGTCGCGGGTGACGGCATCGAGGGCGCCGAAGGGCTCGTCCATCAGAAGGATGTTGGGATCGGCGGCGAGCGCCCGGGCCAGGCCGATGCGCTGTTGCTGACCGCCGGAGAGCTGATGCGGACGACGGTCGCGGAAGGTCGCCGGGTCGAGTTCGACCAGGGTCATCAGCTCGTCGATGCGCGCGTCGATGCGCGCCTTTTCCCAGCCGAGCAGGCGCGGGACGGTGGCGATGTTGTCGCCGACGCTCCAGTGAGGAAAAAGCCCGATCGACTGGATGACATAGCCGAGGCGGCGGCGCAGCGTGACCGGATCGAGGGTAGCGATGTCGTCGTCGTCGATGCGGATCGCACCGCTGTCGGGCGCGATCAGCCGGTTGACGAGGCGCAGCGCCGTCGACTTGCCGGCGCCGGAGGGGCCGACCAGCATGCAGAATTCGTGGCTGGCGACGGTGAAGGAGACCTCGTCGAGGGCGGTATGGCCGTGGAAGGTCTTGGCGATGTTATCGAATGATATCATGAGCTTACGGCCCTGGTCGCGGCGAGCGTCAAGATGCGGAGAAGGATGTCGGCGGCAAGCGCCAGCAGAATCGCGGAGAGCGCGCCGAGGAGCACGAGATCGGTCGCGGTCTGGCCGAGGCCGATGAAGACGAAGCTGCCGAAGCCGCCGGCGCCGATGAGGGCGGCGACCACGGTCAGGCCGATGAGCTGCACGGTGACGATGCGCAGGCCCGCCAGCAGCACCGGCAGGCCGAGCGGGATCTGCACCCAGGCCATGATCTGCAGCGGGGTCATGCCCATGCCGCGGGCGGTATCGACGGCCGAGACCGGCACGCTCTTCAGCCCGGCCTCGGTGTTGCGGGCGATCGGCAGCAGCCCGTAGAGGGTGAGGGCGATGAGCGCGGGGGTGAAGCCGATGCCGCGCACGCCGATGGTGCGCAGCAGCGGCAGCCAGTCGGAGAGCATGGTGAGGGGCCCGATCAGCAGGCCGAAAAGGGCGATGGAGGGAACCGTCTGGATGAGGTTGAGCACCGAGAAGATGCGGCCCGAACGTTCCGGCCGGGTGCTCGCCAGAACGCCCAGCGGCACGCCGATGACGAGCGCCAGCGCCAGCGCCGAGACCACCAGGACGACGTGGCGGACGAGCGCGAGGTTGTATTCCTCCTGGCGGATCGACCATTCGTGAACCAGGGAGAGGTCGTTGAACCATCCGCCCGCGGCGAGAGCGGCGAGGATCGCGACTATCGCCAGGGCGACGAGGCCCTGTAGCCAGACCGCGGCGCTGAGGCGCCGCGTGCTCTCGGCAATCGCCAGGGCCGAAGTGACCAGAACGATCCAGAAGGCGCCGCCGAGCGAGACGCGCGCCGCACTGCTTGCCGCTGCGGCGACAAGCCCGGTCGCGGCGGCGCCGGCGGCGGCGAAATCGGCGGTGAGCAGGATCACGGCGCCGGCGAGCGTGATTGCTTCGCCCAGCCAACGCGGTCGCCACAGCGCGCCGGCGACGAGCAGGACGAGGCCCGCAGTCATCGCCGCCGCCCAAAGCGGCGCGTCGACGCTCCACAGGGCGACCGCCTTCGGCGTCAGGATGCGGTTCGGCGAGAAGCCGACGAAACCGAAGCCGAGCACGCCGACGAGCGCCATCGCCACAAGGAAAAAGGTGACCTTGTTGAAGGTCACCTTATCCGTTGCATTGTCTGCATTCGCTCCGTTCGCCGGGCCGGCGGCCCGGGCGCTGTCGGTCGCGGTTATTTGAGGAACCCCTTCTCGGTCAGGTAGTCGGCGGCGACCTTCTTGCTGTCCTCGCCGTCGACGGCGATCTTGGCGTTGAGGGTCTGCAGGGTTTCCAGCGTCAGCGACTTGAAGACAGGATCGAGCAGGTCCTTGATCTGCGGATATTTATCGAGCGTCGCCTGGCGCACGGTGGGCGCCGGCTCATAGACCGCCTGGACGCCCTTGGTGTCGGTCATCACGACCAGGCCGAGCGCGGCAAGCTGGCCGTCGGTGCCGTAGGCCATGGCGGCGTTGACGCCGGAGGTCTGCTCGGCCGCCGCCTTCTCGGTGGCGGCGGTGTCGCCGCCGGAGAGGACGAGAAGCTGGTCGGCGGTCAGCTTGAAGCCATAGGCGTCCTGGAAGCCGGGCAGCGCCGCCGGGCTCTCGACGAATTCGGCGGAGCCGGCAAGCTTCACCGTGCCGCCGCCGGCAACCCACTTGCCGAAGTCATCCATGGTCTTGAGGCCGTTCTTCTCGGCGACGTCCTTGCGCACGGCGATAGCCCAGGTGTTGTTGGCCGGCGCCGGCTGGAGCCAGACGATGTTGTTGGCCTTGTCGAGCTCGCTGGCCTTGGCATAGGCCTCGGCCGCGTTCTTCCACGCCGGGTCGTCGGACACGTTGAAGAAGAAGCCGGCATTGCCGGTGTATTCCGGATAGATGTCGACCTCGCCGGACACCAGCGCCGTGCGCACGATCTTGGTCGGCCCGAGCTGAACCTTGTTCTCGGTGGGGATGCCGGCCTTGTCGAGCAGTTGCAGGATCATGTTGCCGAGCAGCCCGCCCTCGGTGTCGATCTTCGAGGCAACCACGACGGTGTCGCCGGCGGCCAGTGCCGGTCCGGCGACGAGGCTGAGGCCAAGTGCGGCGGCGGCGATCTTCAAAGCAAATTTCATAGGTCTGTCCTCCATTGGCGGCGCGGCCGAAGCGGGAGGAAAACCCCACAGAGCCGCAGCAATCGTCAAAATCCGTTTCGCGGCGGACTCCCGCCGACTTGGCTGAACCACGGCTGGCAGGCATCGCCGAACTCTCGGCGACCCCGCGCGGAAGATAGGCGCGGCCGCGATGACGTCAAAGACACAAACGTGTTTGGTGCGCGCGGATTGCGGCACGAATTTCCCGCCGGCGTCATCGGAGGCCGTTCCCGGTTCTCTCGGGGTGTCGCTCCAGGTCCTCCACCTACGCGCCGAAGAGGCGCATGAGGGCGAATCCCGCGTCTCGCGCCCATAAGGGTCTTGCGGGAAGCAACTTTTCGGGCTCACTCCCGGCGCGAACGGCCGTCGAACCAAAGCGGCAAGCACCGGGTCCCGAACAAGCGACGGCGAGATCCAGCATAGGGATCGGCCGTCCAATGTCAAAAACGGCGCGCTTTCCGGCCGTTTCCTCCTGACAGATTTGGGTCTTGCCGGTTCGACCGTCATTGACGGTCCGAGCAACGCCGTTCGTCCCCGCCATGTTCCGTCTCATCGTCCATCGGCGTATTGCCGAGATCAGCCATCGCACTGCCACAAATATCCGCAAGATTTTGCCCCCGGCATCGGAGTTATGGCACCGTTGCCTTGCCAGCCTGCAATGCGCGCGCGCTGTTATGGCGGCGCTCAATAGCCTGAACATTCGCCTATATCTTTCCTCAACGCCTTGTCCTGGGAGGTTCCAGATGCGGTACCCGGCGAAGATCATCCTATGCGCGGCCATGGGCATGACATTGTCCGCAATCGGCGCGGCCATGGCCGCGGCGCCAACCGAGGCGCAGCAGCAGGCGATCCGCTCAAATTGCGTGAAGGACTATCGTGCGCACTGCTCGAGCGTGCCCACCGGCGGCATGGATGCGCTGGTCTGCCTGGAACAGAACGCCGACAGCCTGTCGCCCGCCTGCAAGTCGGCCGTGGAAGCAGTCGAGCCGCCGGCCAGCACCCCGGCGCCCGCGGCGAGCGCCCCGGCGCCGGCCGCCGGCGGGAAGACGGCGGACACGACGGACGAGGGCAGCGCGAAGGCACCTGCCGCCAGCGCGAGCGCGGCGCCCTCCGACGACAGCAGCATGACGGCGGCGCCCGCGGCTCCGGCCGCACCGGCGGCCGCGCCGGCGATGGCGAACCAGCCGAAGCTGACCTTCCGTCAGGAGATGGCGATCGCCGCCGGCTCGTGCGCGACCGACTTCCGTCTCTTCTGCCCCAACCTGCCGGTTGGCCGCGGCAACGCCCTGTTCTGCCTGCAGGTTCACGCCAAGCGGCTGGCCGAACCCTGCCGCAACGCGCTGACCAAGCTCGGCGTGGATTTGCAGTAGCATCGGGAAGGGGTGAGGGCGTCCTCACCCCTTCGCATCGTGCGGGCGGCGGCGACCGCACCACCGGGAAAGGGAGGCCAGGGGCCATGGCGATCACGCGCAGACGAGTGATGCAGTTATCGGCGGGAGGGGCGCTGGCGCTTGCCGTGGGCGGACGGGCGGCATTGGCTGGCGACGATCCGGTTGCCGCCGTTCGCGACAATGCGCTCGGCTATTTCGGCGGGCGCGGCTACGGCGAGGCGCCGCCGCTCGGCATGCTGACCGGCGCCGAATTCAATGGCGGGCTGCGCTACGACGAAAGCCGGGCCGAGCCGCCGAGCGAGCCGGCGATGGCGGTGCAGCCCTCGGCGCGTATCGAGGATATCCCGCAGCGAACGCGGCCCGGGGTGCTCGCGGGCTTCACGATCTTCGGCCTCAGCCGTCCCGCACCGGCCGATCCGGCCGCGTTTTTCACCGAGGTCCTGGATTTTCTGGTCGAGGAAAGACGGCTCGATCCCAAGCGGATGCTGTTCGTGTCGACCGAGCGATTCCGGCCGCTGGTCGACCAGATCGAGCGCGTCGATGCCGGCCAGGTCTTCGAGCGCGACATGGCCGAAGCCATGGCTGCCGGCGACGGGTCGGGATATTTCGCGCCGGCCGGCCACCCACAGGCGCCGAAGATGCTGTCGGTCGGTGTGCACTATCGCCTGCCGGGCGCCGCGGCGGGCGGTGAGGTGGCCTATCCGCCGCAAGACCATATCGAGATCGCCGAGATCGGCATCGCGCCTCCGGAGGGCGCTCACGATGCGTCATTGGGCGCCGGCATCGGGCTGGAACGGGTCGCCATGGCCGAGGGAGAAGCGGTGCCGGACTTCGAGGAAACCAGGCTCAATCTGCTGCGCATCATCGAGGAAGAGGCACGGCGGACCGGAAAGGACTTGCCGCCCGGCTACACGATGTTTGCGTCGCTGTAGGCCGGCTTTCGGCGTCTGCCGTTCGAGCGGCTATTTCGAGGCGGCGACCTTGTCGTAGAGCACCCGGTTGGGCGAGGTACGCCCGGCCTCCTCCTCGGCGATATTGGTCATGGTGGTCTCGGCGATCGCCTTCAGCGCCTCCTCGGTGAAGAAGGCCTGATGGCCGGTGATGAGCACGTTGGGGAAGGTCAGCAGCCGCTGGAAGACGTCGTCCTGGATGATCTCGTTGGAGAGATCCTCGAAGAAGAGGTCGGCCTCCTGTTCGTAGACGTCCAGCGCCACGCCGCCGATCTGGCCGGACTTCAGTCCGGCGATCACCGCTTCGGCGTCGATCAGCGCGCCGCGGCTGGTGTTGATGAGAATGACGCCGCGCTTGGTCCTGGCGACCGCCGCCTCGTCGATGAGATGGTGCGTGTCGGGCGTCAGCGGGCAGTGCAGCGAGATGATGTCGGAGCTGGCGATCAACGTGCTGGTGCTTGTGTAGCCGACGCCGATCTCCTTCAACTCTTCGACCTCGTAGCGGTCGGCGGCCAGAACGCGGCAGCCGAAGCCGCGCCGGAAGATGCGTGCCACCAGCGCGCCGATGCGCCCGGTGCCGACGATGCCGATGGTCTTGCCGTGGATGTCGTGGCCGATCAGCCCTTCGAGGGCGAAATTGTTATCGCGCACGCGCGGCCAGGCGCGATGGATGCGCCGGTCGAGCGCGAGCAACAGGCCGACGGTGAACTCGGCGACCGCGTGCGGCGAATAGGCCGGCACGCGCACGACCGTCAGGCGCAGGCGCTCCGCCGCTTCGAGGTCGACATTGTTGAAGCCGGCGGCGCGCAGGGCCACCAGGCGGGTGCCGCCGGCGGCAAGCATCTCCAGCACGGCGGCATCGAGCGTGTCGTTGACGAAGACGCAGATCGCCGGGAAGCCTTCGGCGAGACGCACCGTCGAACGGTCGAGGCGCGGCTCCAGAAAGGTGAGGTCGTGCCCGGCTGCCGCCGCGGCCTCGCCCAGAAACAGGCGGTCATAGGGCTTGGTGCTGAAGACGGCGATGCGCATGTTCCGGAATCCGCTCGAGTCCTGTCTGCATGGTTGGATGACGATATGTCTGAGTTAGGGCACCAAATGCGGATGACACGCAAGGAAGGCGATGGCGGCCCGGCGCGGGTTGCTGCTTGCCCGGTAGAGTGCCTCAGCGCCGCTCCGGGCGGCTTGCGGAAGCCGGGTCATCCGCGACGTCGGCGGCTTTCGGCGGTCGGCTATTTGGAGGCGGGGACCTTCTGGCGGCCCTTGCCGGTATGGGCGCGTTCGTCGCGCTGACCGAGAAACTCGCGCACGTCGCCGAGCGAGTCGCGGAGCAAGGCCTGCATGCGCTTGCGCGCCAGTTCCGGCTTCTTGTCGCGGATCGCCTCGAATACGTCGCCGTGCTGCTGGAGGCGGTTGTCGCGGATGCGCGCGGCGCCCTCCCAGCTCAGCTTGAACGTGGCGAACAAGGCGGCGTAGATCAGACTGCCCAATGCGCTGACGAAATGATTGCCGGTGGCGTTCAGCATGGCGAGGTGGAAGCGCAGGTCGGCGCTGATCAGGTCGCCGGAGCCGTCCTTGAAGCGCACCATGTCGGCATAGGCTGCGCTCATCTGTTCGATCGTTCCGGGTGAGGGCGCAACGGCTGCCGCGGCCGCCGCCTCGGGCTCGATCATATGGCGAAGCATATAGAGCTCGGAGATGAACTCCTCGTTCGGCACCGCCTCGAGATGCCAGGTGAGGACCTCGGGATCAAGCATGTTCCAGTCGGCCTTGGGGCGGACGCGGGTGCCGATCTTGGGGCGTGGCAGGATGAGCCCCTTGGCCGCCAGCACGCTGTAGGCCTCGCGCAGCGCCGTGCGCGACACGGCGAAGCGGGCGCGCATCTCGGCTTCGTTGGGCAAGAGCGTCCCCGGCGGAAAGACGCCGCCGACGATCTCACACCCGACCTTGTGGGCGATATAGGCGTAGACGTTGCGCTCCTGAAAGGCCCCGTCCTTGCCGCGCGGGGGCGGCGCTCCTCCGGTACGCGGGGGCTTCAGTTTCGCAACGAGGCGGGCCCGATGGTTGGATTGCGGCATGGCGTCCCCGACGTTGTCACGCCGTCTGGCGCAGGCTGAAGGAGCCGACGAGCGAACGTTGCATGACGATGAACAGGAACAGCAGCACGCCGCTGGTGATCATGATCCAGGCGCCGTTGAGCGAGCCGTTGAAGATGATCATCGTCGAGATCAGGCCGAGGATCATGCCGCCGAAAAGCGTTCCGGCGACCATGCCGACGCCGCCGGTGAGCAGCGTGCCGCCGAGCACCACGGAGGCGATGGCGTTGAGTTCGTTGCCGGTTCCCGCCAGCGGATAGCCGGAAGAGGTGTAGAGCGCGTAGATGACACCGCCGAGCGCGCTGTAGAAGCTGCCGAGGGCGTAGATCATGACGGTCGTCTTGCGGATCGGCACGCCCATCAGGATGGCGGACGTGCGGTCGCCGCCGATGGCGTAGATGTTGGTGCCGAAGCGCGTGAAGTGGGCGATCACGATGGCCGCCGCCAGGACGACAAGCATGACGATGGCGGAACTGGCAAGGAAACCGTGGTCCGGCAGAGGTATCCTCCAACCGGCGAACTGGCTGACGAAGGGATGCCGGATCGGGATCGAATCGAGCGTCACCATGAAGCACGCGCCGCGCAGCATGAACAGGCCGGCGAGCGTGATGATGAAGGGCTGGATCTCGCAGAAATCAATGACGAGGCCGAGGAAGGCGCCGAACATGATGCCGAAGGCCAGCATCAGCGCGGCGGAGGCGAGCGGGTGCCAGCCGAGCGTGTCGAGGCTTGCCATGCAAACGCCGACGAAGCCGATCATCGAGCCGATCGACAGGTCGATGCCGCCGGAGATGATGACGAAGGTGGTACCGATCGCCGCGATGATGATGAAGGCGTTGTCGGCGAGGATGTGGCCAAGCACCAGGAACGAGAAGAAGTGCTTGTAAAGGAGGCCGCCGGTGATGAAGAGCGCCGCGAAGACAACGATCGTCGCGGCCAGGGGCAGATAGCGCTCCCTCATGATGCTTTCCTCCGGCGGAACAGCAGGACGACGGCGGTGCGGAAGTTGTTCGACTGCAGCAGCAGAACGAAGAGGACGACGACCGCCTTGACCAGCAGATTGTATTCGGGGGGCAGGCCGCTCATCAGGATCGAGGTGACCAGCGCCTGGATGATGAGAACGCCAATAAGCGTCATGCCGAGATAGATGCGCCCGCCCATCAGCGAACCGCCGCCGATGACCACCGCCAGGATGGCGTCCAATTCGCTGAACAGCGCGACGCTGACCGGATCGGAGGTGTGGACGTCGGCCGTCAGGATGATGCCGGCGATGCCGGAGAGCAGGCCGGAAATCAGATAGGCACTGTACTTGACGAGGCGCGAATTGATGCCGGCGAGATCGGCGGCAGCGGAATTGGCGCCGACTGTCTCCAGGTAGAGGCCGAGCGCCGTGCGGCGCAGGAGCAGCCACAGCAGGATGAAGACGCCGACGCCGACATAGAGCCGGGTCGGGATCAGGCCGATCGAACCGACGCTGATGCCCTGGAGCAGCGGGCTCTGGAAGCTCGGATCGGTGCCGCCGTAGATGAGGTTGATCATCAGGCCGATGCCGCGACCCGAGACCATCAGGATGAGCGTCGCGATGATCGGCTGGATGTCGAGCACGGCCACCAGGAAACCGTTCCACAGGCCGCACAGTATGCCGACGCCGAGTGCGATCAGCAGGATGACGACGTGCGGGTCGCCCTCGTGCATGCGCCAGGCAATGGTGGCGCCGACCACCGCGATGATCGCGCCGACCGACAGGTCGATGCCCTTGGTGCCGATGACGACGGCCATGCCGAGCGCGATCAGCGCCGGCGGCATGCCGCGATAGAAGACGTCGACGATGCTGCCGAACAGGCGGCCCTGGACGATGCGGATCGAGAAGAAGCCGGGCGAGATGAGGCCGTCGATGATGAGGATCACCACCAGCGCCGCCAGCGGCCAGACCGCGCGGTGACCGAGAGCGGCGCGCAGTCGATCGCCAAGGGTTCTTGTTTCTGCCACAGCAGTGGATTGTTGAGTGGTCATCCGGCTGCAATCGTGTGAATGAGGTTGTCGCGGGTGATGTCGTCGCCGACCATCTCCCCGATCTTCTTGCGGTCGCGCAGCACTGCAACGCGGTCGCTGACGGCAACCAGTTCGTCAAACTCGGAAGACGCCACCAGCAGTGCCAGGCCGTCGTTGCACAGACGGCGGATCAGCGCCACGATTTCGGCGTGGGCACCGACGTCGATGCCGCGCGTCGGCTCGTCGAGAATCAGGATCGCAGGCTGCGAAGCCAGGGATCGCGCCAGAACCACCTTCTGCTGATTGCCGCCTGAAAGCTGATTGACCGGCTTTTCGGCGTCGGGCGTGGCGATGTTGAGCGCCGTGATCATGTCTTCGGCAAGCTTCTTCTGCTGGTCCTGCGACAGCAGGTTGAACCAGCCGCGCTTGAGCTGCAGGCCGAGCATGATGTTCTCGCGCACGCTGAGCACGCCGACCAGGCCCTCGGCCTTGCGGTCCTCCGGGCAGAAGGCGATGCCGTTGTGCAGCGACGCGCGCGTCGAATTGTGGGCGATCGGCACGCCGCGGACGGTGAGGCGCCCCGAATCCGGACGGATCGCCCCGAACATCAGCTTGGCGGTCTCCGTACGGCCGGAGCCCAGAAGACCGGCCAGGCCGACGACTTCGCCGGGGCGCAAGGACAGGTCGAAAGGCTCCATGGTCCGCCGGCGTCCAAGACCTTCGGCCTGCAGAATGGGTTCGGCTACCGGCTCGCCGGCGCGCTTCTCCTGCCGCGCTTCGACCTGCTCGAGCTCGCGGCCGATCATCATCGAGATCAGCTTCAGCTGGGGCAGCTCGGCGGTCAGCGCCTCACCCACCAGACGGCCGTTGCGCAGCACCGATATGCGGTCGGAGATCTCGTAGACCTGGTCGATGAAGTGGGTGATGAAGACGATGGCGATGCCTTGCGACTTCAGGTCGCGCACGATCTGGAAAAGCAGTTGCGTCTCGGTCGCGTCGAGGCTGGCGGTGGGCTCGTCGAGCACGAGCACGCGCGTGTCCTCTTCGAGTGCGCGGGCGATGGCAATCAGTTGCTGGATGGCCACCGAATAGGAGCCGAGCGGCCGCTCGACGTCGATGTCGAGATTGAGGCGCTTCAGGCGTTCACGGGCCAGTTCGCGCGTGCGGCGCCATGAAACGATGCCGCCGCTGCGCACCTGGCGCTCCAGCGTCAGGTTCTTGGTCACCGTCATGGTCGGTATCAGGTTGACTTCCTGATAGACGGTGGAGATGCCGAGCGCCTGGGCTTCGGCGGTGGTGTGGATGTGGACCGGTTTGCCGTCGAGGCGGATCTCGCCCTCGCCTTCGTCGGCGTTGATCGCACCGGTCAAGACCTTGATCAGGGTCGACTTGCCGGCGCCGTTTTCGCCGAGCAGGGCATGCACCTCGCCGGCTACCAGCGTGAAGTCCACCTTCTCGAGTGCGCGAACACCCGGGAAGGTCTTCGAAATGCCGCGCATTTCAACTCGTGCGGTTCCGTTTTCAGCCACGCCCGCCCGTCCCACTGTTCTTCAAGGCCGGCCGTACCGGCCCGTTTGTGAAGAAAGCGGCGCCTCGCCCAAGATCGATGCCAGGCGCCGCTCTCCGTGTCGCTACCTAGATGCGGTTCAGCCTTAGTAGGCCGGGACTGCGGCGTTGTGCAGATCGGACGGGATCACGATCCACTTCGGCAGGTCCGAAGGAGCCTTCAGGTAGTCGAGGATGACCGGATAGATGTACTTGCCGATCGCCGAACGAAGCTCGACCGAGGCATTCGCCTCGCCCGCGGCCAGGGCCTTCTTCATGGCCGGCACGTAGTCAACCGAAACCATGAGGACGTCCTTGCCCGGGTTCAGACCGGCTTCCTTCATCGCCTGAATGGCGCCGAGCTGCATGTTGTCGTTATGAGCAAACGACGCGCAGATGCCCTTCAGGTTGTCGGTCGCCTTGATGAAGGCTTCCATGACCTTCTTGCCGCCCTCAGTCGTGAAGTCGCCGCTCTGGGTCTTGACGATCTTCATGCCGGGGAAGTTCGAGATCACGGCCTCGAAGCCCTTCTTGCGCTCGATGGCCGGAGCCGAACCGACGGTGCCCTGCTCTTCGACGATGTCGCACTGGCCCTTGGAAGCCTGGGCCAGCCATGCACCGGCCAGCTTGCCTTCCAGGTTGAAGTCGGCCGAGATGCGGGTCACGAACAGCGACTTGTCCTGAACGTCGACGTCGCGGTCAGCCAGGAATACCGGGATGCCGGCGTCCTTGGCTTCCTTGAGCACCTGATCCCAACCGGTGACAACCACCGGGGCGATGAGGATGGCGTCGACCTGCTGAGCGATGAAGGCACGAACGGCCTTCAGCTGCTCTTCCTGTTTGCCCTGTGCGTCGGCGAACTTCAGGTCGATCCCGTACTCTTTCGCCGAATCCTGCATGTCCTTGGAGAACGCGGGGCGCCAATCGCCCTCGTCGCCCACCTGCGAGAAGCCGATGGTGACGGCAAAAGCCGACGAACCCATGAGCATCATCGCCGTCGCGGCAACGGCGCCGCCAACCCACTTAGCAGTCTGCATTAAACCCTCCCGTTCAGGATATGGACCGTGTTCTTGGTGGCCGGCCTTCGGGGCCGGCCGGCAGGACTGTTGAGTCATCGCCGGCATCGGCCACCTCAATTCTCATATCATCTTACTAATGAGCCACACAACCCCGTTCCGCACCGAGGCCTAGGCATAAGCAGCATCATTCAACCGAATTTCGTTGCGGAAGGCACGCAGTGAGGTTTCGCTGTCGATCAGCAGGTATTCGATCCCTGCCATTTCAGCGAAATCCTCGATGTATTCCGGGGTCAGCGCCAGGGAGAACCCGGTGTGGTGGGCTCCGCCGGCATAGATCCATGCGGCGGCGCCGACCGCAAGGCTGGGCTCGGGCTGCCAGAGCACGCGGGCCACCGGCAGCCTGGGCAGCTTCTCCGGCGCCGGCACGGCCTTCACCGTGTTGACGATCATGCGGAAGCGGTTGCCCATGTCGACGAGCGAGGCGTTGAGGGCGTCGCCGGTCTGCGAATCGAACACCAGGCGAACCGGGTCCTCCCTGCCGCCGATGCCAAGGGGATGCACCTCGCATGACGGCTTGCCCTTGGCGATCGTCGGACAAATCTCGAGCATATGGGCGCCGAGCACGGCCGGACCGGCGGGGTCGAAGTGGTAGGTGTAGTCCTCCATGAAGCTGGTGCCGCCCTTGAGGCCGTGCGCCATCACCTTCATCGCGCGGACGAGCGCCGAGTGTTTCCAGTCGCCTTCGGCGCCGAAGCCGTAGCCGTCGGCCATCAGCCTCTGCGGACCGATGCCCGGCAGCTGCTTCAAGCCCGTCAGGTTTTCGAAGGTGTCGGTGAATGCGGTGAAGCCGCCGTCGGCGAGGAAGGCCCTGAGCGCCAGTTCGATGCGCGCCGCATCGCGGAGCGATTCCCGGCGCGCGCCGTTCTTCTTCAGCACCGGCATCATGCGGTAGCTGTCGTCATACTCCTGGCACAGCCGGTCGATCGCGGCGTCGCTGACCTGGTCCTGGAACTTCACCAGATCGCCCATGCCGTAACCGTTGACCGACATGCCGAAGCGCACCTCGGCTTCGACCTTGTCGCCCTCGGTGACGGCCACCTGCCGCATGTTGTCGCCGAGGCGCGCAACCTTCATGGTCTGCATCGCGTGCCAGCCGGCGGCGGCGCGCAGCCAGACGGAGAGCGAGGCGCTGACGGCCTTGTCCTTCCAGTGGCCGACAATCACCTTGCGGGCAATGCGCAGCCGCGCGCACATATGGCCGAACTCGCGGTCGCCGTGGGCCGACTGGTGGAGGTTCATGAAGTCCATGTCGATCGACGACCACGGAATGTCGCGACCGAACTGGGTGTGCAGGTGACAGAGGGGCTTGGTCAGCCGGGTCAGTCCGCCGATCCACATCTTGGCGGGGCTGAAGGTGTGCATCCACGTCACGACGCCGATGCAATTGGCGGCGCTGCTGGCCTGGATGAGGGTCTCCCGGATCTCGTCCGAGGTCTTGACGACCGGCTTGAAGACAAGACGGATCGGCAGGCCTGCATCGTTCAGACCCGCCACGATCTGGCGTGCGTCCGCCTCGACCTGAGCGAGCGTTTCCGGCCCGTAGAGGTGCTGACTGCCGGTGATGAACCACGCCTCGAGCGGCGCGAAATCAATGGCGGCTGTGGAGGACCCTCCGGGGGCTTTCGCCTTGCGGGGAGTCGCTGGTTTTTTGGTTTGTTTGGGCATCAGCTCGTTTCTTTGGATGCGTTGATAAGCATGCTTGATCGCCAATTCATAATACAATAAGGCTAAAGCCAATTTCCAGAGAAAACAGGCGAACCAGCGTCATCCCCCATGCTGCTTGCGAAACTGCGTGAAGACGTGATGAAGGCGAACCAGCAACTGGTTCGCGAGGGCGTCGTCAAATTCACCTTCGGCAACGTCAGCGGTATCGACCGCAAGGAAGGTCTGGTCGCCATCAAGCCGAGCGGCGTGCCCTATGACGAGCTGACGCCGGCAACGATCGTCGTCACCGATCTCGACGGCCGCGTGGTCGACAGCAATCTCAGACCTTCGTCCGACCTGCCGACCCATCTCGAACTCTACAAGGCCTTCGCCAACATTGGCGGGGTCGCCCACACCCATTCGGAATTCGCCACCTCGTGGGCGCAGGCGCGCCGGCCGATTCCCTGCCTGGGAACGACCCATGCCGACTACTTCCACGGGGCCGTGCCGGTGACCGACGACATGACGGCGGAGGAGATCGGCGGAGAATACGAGAAAGAGACGGGGAGCGTGATCGTGCGCAAGTTCCGCGATCTCGATCTCGACCCGGACGCCGTGCCGGTGGTGCTGGTTGCCGGCCATGGACCCTTCGCCTGGGGCACCGATGCCGACGATGCGGTCCACAGTGCCGCCGCGCTTGAATATGTCGCGCGCATGGCGGCGCACACCTTCGCCGTCAATCCGGAGGCGCGCGCGCTGCCGCGCGTATTGCGCGACAAACATTTCTTCCGCAAGCACGGCGCCGGGGCCTATTACGGACAGCCGAAGGGCTGAGAACGGTCACGGCTGCCGCGACGCCACGAACCTGCGATACGTTCCATGTGCTGTTCCGCCGCATCTCCTTCGATTTCGGCGGTCCGGCAGGTGACGGCAAATTCCAGGATATGCTACCGAGCCGGGAACAAGGCGCAGCGACCGGATCGGGGAGATAAGCATCCCCGGCGTGCGCGGGCACCAGGCTAGGGAGTGAATGACCGATGACGCAGCAGGGCACCGACGCCGCCGTGGCGATCGCCGAGGGCCACACATCTCTGGGTGTTGAACTCGGGTCCACCAACATCAAGGCCTGTCTCATCGGGCCGGATCACGAGGTCCTCGCAACGGGCACCCACGGCTGGGAGAACCAGTTCGTCGACCGACTTTGGACCTATTCCGAAGAGGCGATCTGGACTGGCCTCCAGGACGCCGTCGCCAGCCTGATGGCCGATGTCGAGAAGCGTCACGGCGTGACCCTGACCCGCGTCGGCGCGCTCGGAATCTCGGCGATGATGCACGGATACCTGGCGTTCGATGCAAAGGGCACCCTGCTGGTACCGTTCCGCACATGGCGCAACACCAACACGGAACGCGCCGCCGCCGAACTGACCAAGGCGCTCGGCTTCAACCTCCCCATCCGCTGGTCGGGCTCGCATCTGTATCAGGCGGTTCTCGACGCCGAGCCTCACGTCGCCAACGTCGACTACATCACGACGCTCTCCGGCTACGTGCACTGGCGCCTCACCGGCCGCAAGGTGATCGGCGTCGGCGATGCGTCGGGCATGTTCCCGATCGACGCGGCCACCCATGACTACGACGCGCCGATGATGGCGAAATACTGCGAGATGATCGCCGCCCGTCGGCCGGGCCTCGACGCCGCCGCGCTGTTCCCCAAGGTGCTGGTCGCCGGTGAGGACGCCGGAACGCTGACCGCCGAGGGTGCCAAACTGCTCGATCCGACCGGTACGCTCAAGCCGGGCGCGCCGGTGTGTCCGCCGGAAGGCGACGCCGGCACCGGCATGGTCGCCACCAACGCCGTTGCCCAGCGCACCGGCAATATCAGCGCCGGCACGTCGATCTTCGCCATGGTCGTGCTCGAAAAGCCGCTGACGGCCGTGCACGAGGAACTCGACATCGTGACGACGCCGGCGGGCGATCTGGTGGCGATGGTCCACTGCAACAACGGCGCCAGCGAACTGGGGACCTGGGCGAATGTCTTCACCGAGTTCGCCGCTGCCATCGGCGCCAAGGCGGATGCCAACGCCGTCTTCGGCGCGCTCTTTTCCGCGGCGCTCGAGGGCGAGGCGGACGGCGGTGGGCTGCTCGCCTACAACTACCTCGCCGGCGAGCCGATCACCGGCCTCACCGAAGGACGTCCGCTCGTCGTGCGCACGCCGAACAGCCGCCTCACCCTGGCCAATTTCATGCGCACCCAGCTCTATGCCGCCTTCGGCACGCTGAGCCTCGGCATGAACGTGCTGCACGGCGAGGGCGTGAAGCTTGATTCGATGTTCGCGCATGGCGGCATGTTCAGGACGGCCGGCGTGGCGCAGCGTCTGCTGGCGGCGGCCATCGGCGCGCCCGTCACGGTGGGGGACACGGCAAGCGAAGGCGGCGCCTGGGGCATAGCGGTGCTCGCCGAATATCTGCGCAAGGGCGCGGGCGAGCCTCTGGGGGACTATCTCACCGGCCGGGTGTTCGCGGGGCTCGAACTCGACGTGGCGGAACCAGACCCCGGCGATGTCGCGGGCTACGCCAAGTGGCTCGAACAATATTCGGCGGGTCTGGCGATCGAGAAGGCAGCGGCGGAGGCGATCAGCTAGCCGGCATACCGCGCGCAGATACGAAGAATCGGGGAGGCATGCGATGGCCGGTCAGGGGCGCATCGGCGAGGAATTCCGCAAGAAATTCGGTGGCGAGCCGCGGGTCTACCGGGCGCCCGGCCGGGTCAATCTGATCGGCGAACACACCGACTACAACGACGGTTTCGTGTTGCCGGCAGCGCTCGACGTGGCGACCTCGGCCGCGATTGCGCCGCGCAGCGACCGCACGCTCACCGTCCACTCGCTGATGATGGACGAAACGGTGAGCTTCGATCTCGACCAGCCCAACCCGCAGGCGCGCAAGCACTGGAGCGACTATGTGCGCGGCGTCGCCTGGGTGCTGGAGAGCGTCGGCGGCCATCGCCTGACCGGCGCCGACATGATGATCGACAGCACCGTACCGCTCGGGTCGGGCCTGTCGTCTTCGGCGGCGCTCGAAGTGGCGAGCGGCTATGCGCTGCTTTCCAACAGCGGACTCACGGTCGACCTGACCCGGCTGGCGCTTGCCTGCCAGAAGGCCGAGAACGACTTTGTCGGCATGCGCTGCGGCATCATGGACCAGTTCATCGCCTGCCATGGCGCCGAGGGGCACGCCTTGCTCATCGATTGCCGCAGCCTCGACCGCAGGCTGGTGCCGATCGACCCCGGCGTCCGGCTGGTGATCTCCAATACCATGGTGCACCACGAACATGCCGCCGGCGAATACAATCTGCGCCGGCAGGATTGTGAGGAAGGCGTCAAGCGCCTGTCCGCGGCACTCCCCGGCATCAAGGCGCTGCGCGACGTGACGCTGGAAGAGCTGGAGCGCCACAAGGACCTGCTGACGCCGGTGATCTATCGCCGTTGCCGCCATGTGGTGAGCGAGAACGAGCGCACCGTGCGCGCCGCCGATGCGCTGGCTGCCGGCGATGTCGCCTTGTTCGGGCAGTTGATGAACGAATCGCATGTCTCGATGCGCGACGACTTCGAGATCTCCTGCCGCGAAGTCGATGAGATGGTGGCGCTGAACCAGGCGGTCGACGGTGTCTATGGGGCAAGGATGACCGGCGGCGGCTTCGGCGGCTGCACGATCAGTCTGGTCGCGGCGGGGGCGGTGGAGGGTTTCCGGCAGAGCGTGGCCGAAGATTACCGCGCCGCCACCGGGCTCGATGCGCAGATCTTCACCTCGACGGCGGGCGCCGGCGTCGGCGAAGTCACCTGAGGCCGGGACGATGAGCTTCCTGGAAACCTCGTCCCATCGCCGCTTCAATCCGCTGACCGGCGAATGGGTTCTGGTCTCGCCCCACCGCACCCAGCGGCCGTGGCAGGGCCAGACCGAGAAGGGCGGTGAGACGCAGGCTCCCGAATACGATCCCGATTGCTATCTGTGCCCGGGCAACACCCGCGCCCATGACGCGGTCAATCCGGCCTATGAGCACACCTTCGTCTTCGACAACGACTTTCCGGCGCTGCTCAAGGGAAGCGGCGGCAGGCTCGACGATCGCGGGCTGATGGTCGCCGAGGAGGAGCCGGGCGTCTGCCGGGTGATCTGCTTCTCGCCGCGCCACGACCTGACGCTGGCGCGCATGGCGGTCGCCGATATTGAGCGGGTGATCGGCGTGTGGCGTGAGCAATATCGCGAACTGGGCGCGATGGACGACATCAATGCGGTGCAGATCTTCGAGAACCGCGGCGCGGTGATGGGCGCCAGCAATCCGCACCCGCATTGCCAGGTGTGGGCGACCCATACGCTGCCCAACGAGATGGCCAAGGAACTGGCGTCGCAGACGGAATACTGGCGCACGCACGGCTCGCCGCTGCTGGTCGACTATCTCGGACTGGAGCGGGCGGCGGGCGAGCGCATCGTCTTCGAGAACGAGCATTTCACCGTCCTGGTGCCGTTCTGGGCGGTGTGGCCGTTCGAAACCATGGTGCTGCCCCGGCGCCATGTCGCCTCGCTCGACGAATTGCGGGCGGAGGAGGTCACGGCGCTGGCGGCGGCGCTCAGGGAGCTGACCATCCGCTACGACAATCTGTTCGAGACGCCGTTCCCCTATTCGATGGGCTTCCACCAGCAGCCGACCGACGGGAACGCGCATCCGGCATGGCAACTGCACGCGCATTTCCTGCCGCCACTGCTGCGCTCGGCGACGGTCAGGAAGTTCATGGTCGGCTTTGAGCTGCTCGGCACGCCGCAGCGCGACATCACGCCGGAGAGGCCGCGGCCAAGCGGCTGCGCGAGCTGCCGGCCACCCACTATCGCGATCGAAAGTAGGCCGGCGCCGGGCGATGGCGTCACGACCGCGACCGGAGCCGAGGTCCGTCAGCCAGAGACGCCAGAGCCGATCCCGTCTCGAACAGTGCCCGGCGTCGCCCCCTTGCCGGGCCGGCGCAGCTTCGCCGCGCCGGTCGAAAAACGGAATCGGCTCCTTCAGGGCCGAAAACGGCCCTAACCGCGCTGGCGCAGCATCAGGGCATAGACCGTCACCGATATGGTGATCAGCAGGCCGTAGATGAACTGCGTCCAGAAGCCGGTGAGGCCGACGGCGATGATACCGGGCTCCAGCGAGGCGATGATGAGCACGCCGACGAAGGTGCCGATCATGGTGCCTTTGCCGCCGAACACCGAAGTGCCGCCGATGAAGACGGCGGCGAGCGTGGTCAGCAGATAGCCGTCACCGGTGGTCGCCCAGAAGAAGGTGAGCTGGTTGAGAATGAAGATGACCGACAGCGACGCCGATATGCCCATGATGACGAAGCACATGGTCTTCACGAAGTCGACGCGGATGCCCATCATGCGGGCGCTGGCTTCGTTGTCGCCGATGAACAGCACGTGGCTGCCGAAGGAGTGGCGCTTGTAGATCAGCCCCAGCACGATCGAGCCGCCGACGAACCACAGGAACTGCGCCGGGATGACGCCAAACGCCTCACCGGTGAAGAACGGGTGCAGCGGGTTGTCGTTGATTTTCGAGATCGGGATGCCGTGGCCCTGGGTCACCACGTTCACCAGGCCGCGCCACAGGAACATGGTGCCGATGGTCGCCACGATCGAGGGAATCTTCACCCGGGTGACCAGCAGGCCGTTGATCAGACCGGCAAAGGCGCCGGTTGCCAGGGACAGGAACAGCGCCACGAGGAAACTATTGGTGGAAATGTAGGTCTGCGCGAACACCCAGCCGGAAAAGCCGGCAATCGAGGGGAAGCTCAGGTCGATCTCGCCGAGGGTGACGACGAAGGTCGCCGCCATCGCCATGAGCCCGAAGAACGGGATCGAGATCATGAACGAGCGGTAGATGTTGAAACTGAGATAGGTGCCGGGGGCCTTGATGATGAAGACCGCGTAGAGCACCACAAGCAGCGAGATGATGGCGGCCTGGAACCGGTACGTGTGGAAGAATTTCCGGCTGAAGAGCGCCGCGGTGGCGGGTTGGCCTTGTGTTGTCGTTGTCACGGGTTCAGCTCACCTTGCCGGCATGGTGCAGATCGACCATCGTCTCGACCAGCTTGTCGCGGGTGACCTCGGACTTGAGGAAGCGCTCGGCGATGCGCCCGCGGTCGAGGATGACGAAGCGATCGGCCACGTCGTAGACATGGAAGATGTTGTGGTCGATGAAGATCGCCGACTTGCCCTGATCGCGGATGGAACGGGTGAAATTGAGGACGCGCTCGGTCTCGGTGATCGACAGGCCCATGGTCGGCTCGTCGAGGATGATGAGATCGGCGTCGAAGTAGAGGGCGCGGGCAATGGCGACGCCCTGGCGCTCGCCGCCGGAGAGGCCACCGACCTCGCTGTCGACGGTAATCGCCGAGGAAGTCAGGCCCATGCGCGTGCGCATGAGGTTCTCGGTTTCGCGCCGTTGTCCGGCGAGATCGAGGAAACCGAGAAAGGTGGTGCGCTCGTGGCCGGCAAAGACGTTGCGCCACAGTTCCTGCTGCTCGGCCAGCGCGCGCTCCTGATAGACGCACTCGATGCCGAGGGCGCGCGAGGCACGCGCGTCACGCGCGCCGATGCGCTTGCCCTTGAAATAGACCTCGCCGGCCGTGGGCGTGTGGACGCCGGTGATGACCTTGATCAGCGTCGACTTGCCGGCGCCGTTGTCGCCGATCAGGGCGACGATCTCGCCGGCATTGACCTCCAGGTTGATGTCCCTGAGGACCTGAACATGACCGAAGGACTTCTGAATGCCCTTCATTTCCAAAAGGGGGGCGTTGGAATCCATTGGTTGCGCACGCTTTAGGGAGCGGAAGAGGACGGAGCGTCGGTTGACGCCCCGTCCCAATTATCGTTGGTCGCCAGAAAACCTAGCGGATGCCCTCGTCGGCGAGCGGCGCGACGGCGTCGATGTTCGCCTTGGTGATCAGCGACGAGGCCGTGTCGACATGCAGGCCGGCGAAGCCGAACTTGGAGGTCAGGTACATGCCGACGATCGGCAGGTAGCCCTGCAGGAAGGGCTGCTGATCCTCGACCACGGCGATGAAGCCGTCCTGGACGCCCTTGACGATCGGGGCAGACAGGTCAAAGCCGGCGCCGCAAATCTCGCCCGGCTTCTTGCCAGCCGCCTGGAGATAGGCGGGGATCGTGGCCGTCAGTCCGCCATGATCGGTGATGATCGCCTTGATCTCCGGATGGGACGCCGCAAAGCTTGCGAACACCGGAATGCCCTGGGTCGCGTCGCCGTTGATGGCGTCGGAAATTTCCTGGTACTCGACCTTGATGTTGGCCGCCTTCATGGCGTCGATCACACCCTGGGTGCGCTGGCCGCGGCCGGCCTGACCGAGCAGACCCCATACGAAGGCGGTGTCGCCTTCCTTGAGACCGCACGCCTTGATGGCGCCATTGCCGAGCGTCTTGCCGGCCTGGAGCAGATCGGCAGCGCCGGCATAGCCAAAGCCGGCTGCGTTGTATTCGGCTTCCTTGTTGGGCAGCGGCACGTTCGACACGGTGACGATGATGCCGGCCTTCTCAGCCTGGTCGATCAGCGGGCCAAGCGCCTCTTCGCCCGGGTGCCCCATGATGGAGATGCCCGTAGGCTTGCGGGCGATCGCCTCGCTGAACTGCTGGACCATCTTCTGCGGGTTCCAGTCCGACCACACATAGTCGACCTTGCACCCGGTCTGATCGGCCGCCAGCTTGGCGCCGGCATAGACGATCGAGGCGAACGAGCCGCCTTCAGGCCCGCCGGGGAAGAACACGAAGTTCTTGCCCGCGCAGCTCATGTCGGCAGCCTGCGCGCCGGGGCTCGCCATGAAGGCGCACATGCCCGCCAAAACCAGCCATTTCTTCATTAGTCTCTCCCTCCGTTTTGCAGGTAATTTCCCGCTGAAATGCAGGTATTCCCCCGCTCCTTCGCCAGGCCATATACAGCCTGACATCATTAGTATGATGATAATTCAGTTATATCAAATCCTATTGCGCGCTGAAACCGGATTGCGCGGCGATTCACCGTCGACATAGCGACGCACGTCTTCGGCGACCATGGCGGCGGAGCGGCCGACGGTCTGCAGCGATGCGCCGGCGATGTGCGGCGTCAGGGTGAGGTTGGGCAGGCCGCAAGGCCGGTGTGGCCGAGGGTGATCAGCCGCGTCTCGGCGAGGATCATGCCGACGGTGAATTCGGCGACGGCGGCGGCGTTGCGCCCCGGCGTATTGACGATGGTGACGCCGCGAGCGCGGGCGGCGTCGCGGGTAGCATGAAGCGGTCGCCGATGACGGCGACGGCCAGTCGTCTCACGGCTTCGATGCCTTTCCTCGACGGCGCTGCCAATCGGGACCGGGCCGTGTCGCGCCCCTGCAATGAAGCCATTGTCGCACGTGGTGACCCCGGCGGGATTCGAACCCACGACCCTCAGATTAGGAATCTGATGCTCTATCCTGCTGAGCTACGGGGCCCCGGCCGCCCGTTTAGCACAGAGGCGGGGACGCGCGAAGCCCGCCGGTCCCGCCGTCGGTGATATGGTCATGCCATGCTGGCGACGCTGATCTTGCCGCCCCTGTCGGCGGTGGCCCTGTTGGTGGCGGCGAGTGCAGCGCCGGCCGGCGAGGCTGGTGAGGTAGCCTGCGGGCCGGCCGGCGGAGCGGCGGTCGCGGTGGCGGATGTCATCGACGGCGATACGCTCCGTCTCGCCGATGGCCGTACGGTTCATGTGGCCGGCATCGCTGCGGTGAAGGCGGTCTCCGCCGATGCGCCGGCCGCGCCGCTGGCGGAGGCCGCGCGGGGCGAACTCCGGCGGCTGGCGGGCGCCGAGGTGGCGATCGGCGCGCCTCAGCCGGCGGTGCCGGACCGTTATGGCCGGGTTCACGCCAGCGTCCGGCTTGCCGACGGCCGCTCCGCGGCGCAAGCCCTGGTTGCGGCGGGGCTTGCGCGCGTGCGCCTGTTTCCCGGCGAAAGCCCGTGTCTCACCGATCTCTATGCCGCCGAAGCCGCCGCGCGCGCGGCGCAGCGCGGACTATGGGCGCTGCCCGATTTCGCGGTTCGCCGGACCGACGATCCTTCGCTTCTGGCGCGAAGCGGATTATATGAACTTGTCGAAGGCCGGATCGCGTCGGTCGGTCACGGAAAATATATGGTTTTCCTTGACTTTGGACGGGATTACCGCCGTGATTTCACCATAATGGTGCCGATAGCGATGGCCGATCAGTTGCCGCTGCCGGCCGATTCGCTCAAAGGGCGGCGCGTCAGGGTTCGCGGCGTAATCGAGGAAAGCGGGGGCCCGGCCATCCGGCTGGGTGCACCCGGCGAGATCGAGTTGCTAGGCGGAGACTAGGGTCCAGGTGCGGGCACTCGCGGTCGAAACAGGCGGACTGTCGTTGCATCGGCGCTGGCCGGCGGTGCTGGCCGCGATGCTTGTCGGCGTGGCGCTCTCCGGCTGCAACGCGCTCATGGGGGGCGGCAGCCCGACCGCCGATGTCTTCAGCACCAGCGACAAATCGGCCAGCTCCGGCATCGACAGCCGCGAGCACGCGCGCATTGTGGCGGCCTATGGCGGCATCTACCACAATGCCAGGGTCGAACAGACTCTGGCGCCGATCGTCAGCAAGATCGTCGCCTCCTCCGACCGGCCCGACCAGCCCTACCGGATCACCATTCTCAATGCGCCGGCGGTCAATGCCTTCGCGCTGCCCGACGGCTATCTCTACGTCACGCGCGGCCTCCTGGCGCTGGCCAGCAATTCCTCGGAAGTCGCCGCCGTGCTTGCCCATGAAATGGGTCACGTCACCGCCAACCATGCCGCCCAGCGCCAGCAGAAGGCGCGCGATGCGCTGGTGGTCAGCCGCGTGGTCAACGACGTGCTCGACAACAACGAGGGCGGCCAGCTGGCGCTCGCCGCCAGCCGGCGGACGCTCGCGGCATTCTCGCAGCAGCAGGAGCTGGAGGCCGACGCCATCGGGGTCAGGACCATCGGCCGCGCCGGCTACGATCCCTTTGCCGCCGCCCGTTTCCTCAATTCCATGCAGCACTACGCCGCCTACCGGTCGTCGCTGACCATGCAGGACCAGCGGCCGGACTTCCTGGCCACCCATCCGGCGACGCCGGCGCGGGTCGCCTTCGCTATCAAGGCGGCGCGCCAGTTCGGCGCTCCCGGCGTCGGCACGGTCGATCGCGACCGCTACCTCGAGGGCATCGACGGCATGGTCTACGGCGACGATCCCAACCAGGGCTTCGTGCGCGACCGCACCTTCGTTCATCCGGGTCTCGGCATCGGCTTCACCGTGCCGGAGGGATTCGTCATCGACAACACCAGCGAGGCGGTGCTTGCCACCGGCGTCGACGGCACGGCCCTGCGCTTCGATGCGGTCGGCCTGGCGCGCGACGCCCAGCTCGCCGACTATCTGAAGTCGGGCTGGGTCAACGGCCTCGACGAGGGAAGCGTGCAGAGCTTCTCGGTCAACGGCCTCGACGCGGCCTCGGCGACGGCCGAGGCCAAGGGCTGGCACTTCCGCATTGCCGTCATCCGCACCGGCGGCAACGCCACCTACCGTTTCATCTTCGCCAATGAGGCGGTGACACCGGCCTTCGTCAGGGCGGCGAGCGAGACGGTCGACGGTTTCCGGACCCTGTCGGCCAGCGATTTGGCGGATTTCCGGGCCCTGCACATCCACGTCGTCACCGTCCGTCCCGGCGACACCGAGGCGAGGCTGCTGCGCCGCATGAGCGGCGTCGACCGTCCGCGCGATCTCTTCCGCGTGCTCAACGATCTCGATGCCGGGGCGAAGCTCACCCCCGGCACCAAGCTCAAGATCGTCAACGATAGCTAGCCAGACGACGAACCTCATCCAGAGGTGGCCGCCGAAGGCGACCCTCGAAGGATGGCCTCATGGTTCGAGGCCCGCCTGCGGCGGGCGCCTCACCATGAGGGATCGGTGTTGCGCCCGATCTCAGAAGAAGGTCGTGCGGTCCGGGTGATCGCGCAACAGCGCTTCGCGCAGCTTCTCCAGAGCGCGATTCTCGATCTGGCGCACCCGTTCCTTGGAGATGCCGAGGCTTTCGCCCAGCGATTCCAGCGTGGCGCCTTCCTCGCGCAGGCGCCGCTCGCGCACGATGCGCAATTCGCGCTCGTTGAGCACGTTGAGCGCCTGCTGCAACCAGGAGACCTGACGCTCGTTGTCGATGCGCTCGCCGACCGTCTCGTCGGGCAGCGCCACATTGTCGACGAGGAAGTCCTGGCGGTCGGCGGTGTCGCCTTCCGACTCGTGGATGGGCGCGTTGAGCGAGGTGTCGGGGGCGGAAAGACGGGAATCCATCAGCTCCACATCGCTCGGTGCGACACCCAGCGCCTCGGCGATCTCGGTGAACATGGTCTGGCGCGGCTGCTGGTCCGCGTTCTGCGCCATGCGTGCGCGCAGCCGGCGCAGGTTGAAGAACAGCGCCTTCTGCGACGACGACGTGCCGCCGCGCACGATCGACCAGTTGCGCAGGATGTAATCCTGGATCGAGGCGCGGATCCACCACGTGGCGTAGGTCGAAAAGCGCACGTCGCGGCCCGGATCGAAGCGGGCGGCTGCCTCCAGCAGGCCGACATGGCCCTCCTGGATCAGGTCGCCCATCGGCAGACCGAAATTGCGGAAACGCGCCGCGATGGCGATGACCAGGCGCATATGCGCCGCGGTCAGACGGTGCAGAGCCGTCTGATCCTGTTCATCCTTCCATCGCACTGCGAGGTCATGTTCCTCGTCGCGCTCGAGATAGGGCGCACGCATTGCGGCCCTGACGAAATCGCGGCGGGATGCGGCTGACTGGCCCATCGTACCCTCCTTGCGGCTTCAAGGGCCGCCCGAGGAAAATCGCCCAGAGCTTCACTGTAACAGCCGATGGATCGTGCGGCGCACACATTGGCGTGAACGCCAATTAAATCGCGGTAACCAAGGGAAGTTGCGCAAAGCAAAACGCCCGGGCGGGGCCCGGGCGTCGTGGCAAAGAAAGCCGGTGATCTGCGGTCAGGCGGCCTGGGCGTCCGCCGTTTCGCTGCCGCGGGCGCCGCGACGCGGGCTCTTGGCGAGATTCTGCTCGATCTGGCGGATCGCCTCGGTCTCCGAAATCTTGCTCACCGAGGAGATTTCGCGCGACATGCGGTCGAGCGCGGCCTCGTAAAGCTGGCGCTCGGAATAGGACTGCTCCGGCTGCGTGTCGGAGCGGAAGAGGTCGCGCACGACCTCGGCGATGGAGATGAGGTCGCCGGAATTGATCTTGGCCTCGTATTCCTGGGCGCGGCGGCTCCACATGGTGCGCTTGATGCGGGCGCGGCCGCGCACGGTCTCGAGCGCCTTCTTCACCGTGGCGCCGTCGGCAAGCTTGCGCATGCCCACCGTGGTGGCCTTGGTCACCGGAACGCGGAGCGTCATCTTGTCCTTGACGAAACTGATCACGAACAGATCAAGCTTCAGCCCGGCCACCTCCTGCGTGTCGATGCCGACGATCTTGCCGACGCCGTGAGCCGGGTAGACGATGAACTCACCGGTCTTGAACCCGGAACGCTGGGCGGTCTTCTTTGCAGTGGCCATTGAGACATCAACTCCGTTTGACGCCCCCTCTGGGGAAGGGCGGAAATCCGGCGGCGCTGCCGCCTTCGTTCGGTCCTGCCGGTCCGCGCCTGTGGCCGGTGCGGAGCGCCCGCCAGGGTCCCCGGCCAAACCTTATCGGTTGGGCCGGCGCCTGGGACGCTTGGAACCGGTCACGCTGAAGAAATCGCGCGGGATGCGAGCGGTAAGCTCGTTTTGTTCCGACAGTTCGCTGAATATATCACAAAATCGGTAAATTTCAATGGCTTACCGGTCCGACGGTAAACAATATTGACGTTTGTTGCGTTGCATCACTAACAGCCGGAGCAAATTGGCCCGCATTTTCCGGGGCTTCCCGTTGCCCGGCGTCAGTCGCCCTCGCCGGGCTCGGGGGTGAAATATTTCTCGAACTTGTCGGGCACGCCCTCAAAGTCCTTGGCGTCCGGGGGGGCGTCCTTCTTGGCGGTGATGTTGGGCCACTTTGACGCGTATTCGGCGTTCACCTGCAACCACTTCTCAAGCCCCGGCTCGGTATCCGGCTTGATGGCGTCGACCGGGCATTCCGGCTCGCACACGCCGCAGTCGATGCACTCGTCGGGATGGATGACGAGCATGTTCTCGCCCTCGTAGAAGCAGTCCACGGGGCACACCTCGACGCAGTCGGTGTACTTACATTTGATGCAGTTGTCGTTGACGATATAGGTCACGGGTTTTTCCGGCTGGCCACGCGGTTGGGCGCCCAAAGAGCGCAGTTTTCGGTATCCGGTTTGCTGCGGCCGCGCAAGGCGCGGTTGGTCGCCCGGAGGCCGGCGGGGGGATGGATTTGGCTGGTTACTTGCCCTCCGGCGAAAAATCGTCGCCGTTGGCCGTACGCAACCTGTCCAGTGCCCGGCGATCGCGCTTGGTCGGGCGGCCGGAGCCGGGGGGCCGGTCGGCTGCCGAAGCGGCGTCGGCGCGGTGGGGCGTCTCGGCCGGCGACAGATCCTCGTAAAGGAGCTGGGCTTCGGGCGCCGGGCCGCGGCGGGTGCCTGGGGCCACCACCTTCAGCACGCGCACACCGCGGTCGCTGGCGATGGTGAGCACGTCGCCGGCCTTGATGAGCTGGCTGGCCGCTTCGACCTTCTCGCGATTGATCCTGACGCGGCCGGACAGCGCCAGCTTCTGGGCGAGCGTGCGCGACTTCACCAGCCGGGCGAACCACAGCCACTTGTCGATGCGCTGGCGATCCTCGCCGGCCATTGGCGGCTCAGGATTCCTCCTCGCGCCCCTCAAGCCGCGCCTTGAGCGCAGCCAGCGCGGCGAAGGGCGAATCGGGATCGGCCTTCTTCTCCGCCCGTTCGGGGCGGCTTGCGGCATACGGCGCGCGCTCGCCGCGGTCGCGGCGATCCGGACGGCCGGGCCGGTCGGGCCGGTTCGGGGCGGTCGGGCCGGCCCTGCGGCTTGCCGGACTTGCCCCTGCGGCGGTTGGGCCGGCGTTGCGGGCGCGCCTCGCCGTCGGGAGCCGGTGCGGTGTCGGCGCCGGGGGAGGCGGCCTCAGCCGGGGCGGCAGGGGCGGCGCGCTCGGGACGGCGCTCGTGGCGATGCTGGCGTTGGCGTCCGCCCTGTTGGCGACCCTGGCGGCCAGGGCGCCAAACCTCGATGAAGGCGGGCTCCGCCGGTGCTTCCGGTGCCGCCGCCTCGGTGGCGGCCTGCGGCGAGGCGGCGTCCTCGGAGACGGTCTCTGATACGGCCTCCGCTTCGGCCGGCTCGACTGTGGCGACGGGCTCGGCAACAGGCGGCGGGTCCGCCGCGGCTTCGGCGGCCTGTTCGGCAGGCTCGGCCGGCGCTGCCGCCGTGTCGGCATCTGCCGCCGGCACCTCGGCTTCCGCCTGAGGTGCAGCGTCAGCCTCGGGTAGCGCCGCGGGCTCGCCTTCTGCGCCTTCGGTCTCAGCCGGCGGCGATGTCTCGCCTTCGGGTGCGGCCGCTTCGGCCGGCGCCTCGGCGGCGTCGGGCTCGGGCGGCGCCGGGCGGCGCTCCATGCGATAGCCGAGCGCGGTCAGTACCGATGCGAAATCCTCGCCCGAGCAGCCGAGCAGCGAGGTCATGGCGACCGTCACCGTGAAGCCGTAGCCGTCGATGGCGCCGTCCGGCGGGGTGGAGGATTCGGGCGAGGGCCGCCAGGCGATCAGCGGCCGGATGAGGTCGGCCAGGCGCTCGAGAATGTCGATGCGCACGGCGCGCGTGCCGGCCGGGCGATAGCCGACGACGCGATAGAGCGCGGCCGGGATCTCCGGATCGACGGGGACGCTGGTGCGGCCCGAGGCGGCCAGCCGCTGCAGGTCGGTGAGGCCGGCCATGTCGAGGCCGCCGTTCTTGAGCGCCCAGAAGGTGGCAAGCAGCGCGCCGGGGCCGGGCTTGAGCAGCGCCGGCACATAGATGTGGTAGGCGCCGAAGCGCACGCCAAGCGCCCGCATGCCGGCGCGTGCCTCCTGGTCGAGGGCGCGCACCTCGTCGGCGATGGTGGCCCGATCGATGATGCCGAAGGCTTCGCCAAGGCGGAAGGCAAGGCCGCGTGCGGCAGGCGCCAGCGTGGCGGCGGTGCGCAGGTCGAACAGCGGCTTCAACAGCGTCTCGGCGTGGGTCGCGAGCCACAGGTCGATGCGCGCCTGCACCCGGTCGCGGCCGGCGGCGGGCAGCAGTTCGTCGGCAAGCAGGATCAGCCGGGGCTTCAACGCATCGTCGCCCTCGGCCAGCCGCGCGACCGCCGCGCCCTGCCAGCGCAGCGTGCCGTCACCGGCGAGGATGAAGTCCTTGTTGGCGGCGGTGGCGACCTTTTCGGCGCGCTCGGCGATCTCGCCGGCCAGCGCCTTCTGGGCAGCCGAGCGCAGCGCCTTGGCTTCCGGACCGTCGGCCAGAGGATCGGGCGCAAAGCGGAAGCCCTCCAGGCTGCCGACATGCTGGCCTTCGACGAGAACCTCGCCGGCTGACGTGATCTCCGCTTCGAGCATCGCGTTCTCTTTCAAGCGCCGCATCAGCACGCTGGTCCGCCGGTCGATGAAACGGGCGGTCAGCCGCTCATGCAACGCGTCCGACAGGCGATCCTCTATCGCGCGCGTCCGCTCCTGCCAATGGCCGGGGTCGCGCAGCCATTGCGGCCGATTGGCCACGAAGGTCCAGGTGCGGATGTGGGCGATGCGGTTGGCGAGGGTATCGATGTCGCCGTCGGTGTGGTCGGCGAAGGCGATCTGGCCGGCGAACCAGTCGTCGGGAATGACGCCGTCGCGGGCGAGGAAGCCGAACAGGGTGGAGACCAGTTCGGCGTGGTTGGCGGGTGCGATCTTGCGGTAATCGGGAACCTGGCAGACGTCCCACAGCGCCGATACGCGCTCGCGCGTGTTGGCGAGCGCCTTGATCCCGGGGTCGCGGCTGACCAGATCCAGCGCCGCCACGTCCTCTGACGGCGGCGCCTTGACGAGGCCGTCGCGGACCGGCGGCCGGTCGAGGGTCGCATGAAGCGCGGCCAGGGTGGAGAAATCGAGGTCGCGGTTGCGCCACTGGACGGTCTTCACCGGGTCGAAGCGGTGGGTCTCCAGCGCCTCGACCAGGTCGTCGTCGAACGGATCGACACGGCTGGTGACGCCGAAGGTGCCGTCGCGCATGTGGCGGCCGGCACGGCCGGCGATCTGGCCGAACTCGGCCGGCGTCAGGCGGCGGAACTGATAGCCGTCGAACTTGCGGTCGGAGGCGAAGGCGACGTGGTCGACGTCGAGGTTGAGGCCCATGCCGATGGCGTCGGTGGCGACCAGGAAATCGACGTCGCCGGACTGGAAGATATCGACCTGGGCGTTGCGTGTGCGTGGGGATAGCGAGCCGAGCACGACGGCGGCGCCGCCGCGCTGGCGGCGGATGAGTTCGGCGATGGCGTAGACCTCGTCGGCCGAGAAGGCGACGACGGCCGTGCGCCGCGGCAGGCGGGTGATCTTCTTCGAACCCGACCAGGTGAGCAGCGACATGCGCGGGCGGGTGACCACGTTGACGCCCGGCAGCAGCTTTTCGATGATGCCGCGCATGGTGGCGGCGCCGAGCAGCAGGGTCTCGTCGCGGCCGCGCAGATTGAGCATGCGGTCGGTGAAGACGTGGCCGCGTTCGAGGTCGCTGGCGAGCTGGACCTCGTCGATGGCCAGGAACGACACGTCCGTCTCCGTCGGCAGGGCCTCGACGGTGCACACGCTGAAGCGCGGATTGGCGGGGACGATCTTTTCCTCGCCGGTGATCAGCGCCACCTGGTCGGCGCCGACGCGCTCGGCGACCTTGCCGTAAACCTCGCGGGCGAGCAGCCTGAGCGGCAGGCCGATCATGCCGGAGGAATGGGCGAGCATCCGCTCGATGGCGAGATGCGTCTTGCCGGTATTGGTGGGGCCCAGAACCGCAACGACATTGCGGCCGCGCACACTGGCGCTCGGCTCGGGCTTGGGGGAAACGTTCATAGCTGGGACTGGCGCGTCTTCCGTCGTCCGCCTGGGGCCGCGCCGATTGATGGGAGAGCGGGCGCAGCCGACCCTTCCCCTCTAGCACAGCGCCGCCGGAATACGCGAGATTCCTTTGACTTCCGGTTGTTTTTCAGGGAAGCGAACGAGTCCGGAACAAAACCGGCCCGAATCGCTGACTCGGGGCGAGTCCCTTTCCGTTCGCCACGATATGTGCGGCGGCAGCGGCCGCGACCCACGACATGTGGAAAGTCCTCCGCAGAAATGGCAGGGGCGCGGCCAGCCCAGCCGGCGGTGGTTCAGCCCCCCGCGATTGCGACAGGATTTTGACGGCCGGCGTGCCGGCGGGGGCTGTGGACAGGCTGTGGATAAGCCGGCCGCGGCTAGTCGGCGCTGGCCTGCCGCTTGGTGGCGCTCACCGAGAAGTCGCGGGAGACGATCACCAGGTCGCCCATCTGGGTGCCGATCAGGATGCGGTAGGGGACGAGCACCCGCGTGCCGTCCACCGGCACCAGCCAGACCTCGATGCGCTTGTTGTGGGCCATGTACTGCACCGACTTGCGGTCGGGGCGATGGCCGGCCACCGGAACGTAGCGGGCGCCGCACACGAACACCTCGCCGGAATAGGCGCCGGAGCCGTTGTTGACGTGCCTGCTTTCCTTGAAGGACAGCTTCACGTCGTAGCGCTGCCAGCCGTCGAAGACCTTGACCGTGCGGTTGCAGGCCGTCGGGCCGGCGATCGCCAGGGGCCGGTCAACGGCGACCATGAAGGCGCCGACCGGGTCGACGACGTTGCGCTTGTGGTTGCGGGTCACCGGCACGCGGTCGGGAAACGGCATCAGGCGCGGTGCCGTGGAAAGGTCGACAATCGATCCGCCGCGCATCGCCATGTCGACGTGGGTCTGGAAACCCTTCTCGTCGGTGTCGAGCGCGTAGCTGGCCGGCGTCACCTCGGTGCCGCGGATGCGGCCGTTGCCGGCGAGCACGGCCCGGGCGTCCGAGACGAAGCGGCTGATGCCGTAGGTCTGCCCGCTGATGGTGGCGGCGTAACCGGTGCTGGTGAAGCGGCCCTCGGCGTTGACCTTGCCGATGGTGATGCCGGCAATGGTGATGAGATAGTCCGCCTTCAGCGTCGTATCGGCCGCATAGGCGCCGCTTGCCGCCACCGGTGTTACAACCAGTGCCGCCAGCAAAATCCGCCGGAGAGGCCGCGTTAGGGCGCAAAACGCAGTCGTCATCATCGTGCCGAGTGTCGCATCAAGGGCCAGCATGACGGCAGGGGACGCCTCAAATCATGGCTGACCATTGGTTAACAAGAGCATTATTAAGCTGATTTGGCCGGTGCGTCATCACGCCAGAACGGGCCTTGGCGAAAATTCTGAGGAGCGGAATTGGCCGCAGGCCGGCCGTATGCCGCCTTGACGGCGAAATTGGCCGTCACTATAGGAGTGCAACTTTCCAAAAAGGCCCGTCATCTTGCACGCCGAATGGCGCAGACCGGCGGCAAACGAGGATTTTCTCATGGCACGGCGCTGCGAATTGACCGGCAAGGCGGTTCAGACCGGCAACAATGTCAGCCACGCGAACAACAAGACGCGCCGGCGGTTTCTGCCCAATCTCAACCAGGTGACGCTGACCAGCGAGGCGCTCGGCGGGTCCGTGAGCCTCAAGATCAGCTCCCACGCGCTGCGCTCGGTGGAGCATCGCGGCGGGCTCGACAAGTTCCTGGCCGCCGCCCGCGACAGCGAGCTGTCGGCGAAGGCGCGCCGGCTGAAGCACCAGATCGCCAAGAAGACGGCAGCGGCGGCCGCGGCGTCTGCCGAAGCCTGATCTCTCTGCTTCCGTTACGGTTTCGAACGGCGCCCTCCGGGGCGCCGTTTTCGTCTCAGCCCGCCGGCCGCGGCCGGGGGACAGGCGGCGCCGGTGGAACCAGCGCGAACTGCAGCAGGATCGTGCGCTGCACCAGCGTGTTGCCGTTGTCGTCCGAAACCAGCGTCAGGATCGTCCGGCCGTCGGCATCGGTGCGGACGGCGAGCCCCTCCATATTGTCGATCTGGTCGCTCAAGTCGGCTTCGATCAGGACCGGACCGTCCACGAGGGCGCCGGGGCGGATCGCGGCAGCGGGAATGCGCCGGATGCGCATGCCGAGGCCGCCGGAGAAGGAAAAGCGGCGTTCCAGCACGGCGAGGTCGCCGTTGGGCAGGAAGGCGGCGTCGGATACATCGAAGGGCTCCGTGCGCACGAGCGCGAAGGTGCCGGCGCGCTTGCCCCCGATGATGAAGCCGCGATGGTTGCCGGCGCGATCGAGCGAGCGTTCGGCGATGGTGACGATGGCGCCGGCGAGCGGGCTCGCCGCGGGCGCCACGGCGATGGCCTCGAGGCCCTTGTTCCCCCTGAGATGGTTGACGAAGCGCGGCAGGGGCACGCTACCGCGGCGGGCGGTCGCGAAATCGGGCGCGGCGACATAGCGGCTGACCGCCGGCATCTGCTCGAAGGAGACATAGGCGGTTTCGCGGCCGTCGCGGCTGACGACGCGGAGGCCCTCGGCATCGCCGGCGGCCTTGGTCGGGAAGGGCCGGCCGCGCGTATCGAGCATCGGCGCCAGCATCGGATCGGCGATACCGGTCGGCCGCCCGTCGGTCTCGATCAGCTTTGCGGTGAACCAGAAGCCGGTGTCGGCGACGGCATAGAGCGTGTGGCCGTCGGCGGAAAAATCGAGCCCGGAGAGCGAGCCGAAACGCTTGTCGCCGGAGGCGAGTTGCAGGCCGCCGCGGAACTCCAGCGAGCCGAAGCGCGTCTCGGAGGAGACGAGCGCGAAGCGCGTGATCGGCCGCGCCGAGACGTCGATCGGCGCAAAGCCCGTCTCGGCAGCCTCAGCGGCGAGCGCGGGCAGGACGGCAAGACCGGCAATCCAAGCGATGCAAAGCCGCCTCGGCGTCATTGCAGGGTCGCACGCCGCTGCTGGCGGGGCTGGCGGGGCGGGCGCACCGGCTCAAGCGTGGCGTTCTCGTCGAACAATTCGGCGAGCTTGTCGGTCATGGCGCCGGCGAGCTCGTCGGCATCGACGATGGTCACGGCGCGGCGGTAGTAGCGCGTCACGTCGTGACCGATGCCGATGGCGATCAGCTCCACCGGCGAGCGCGTCTCGATCTCATCGATGACATAGCGCAGGTGGCGTTCGAGATAGTTGCCGGGGTTGACCGACAGGGTGGAATCGTCGACCGGCGCACCGTCGGAGATCATCATCAGGATCTTGCGCTGCTCGGGGCGCGCCAGAAGCCGGCTGTGCGCCCAGGCCAGCGCCTCGCCGTCGATGTTCTCCTTGAGCAGACCCTCGCGCATCATCAGGCCAAGATTGCGCCGCGAGCGGCGCCAGGGCGCGTCGGCGGCCTTGTAGATGATGTGGCGGAGGTCGTTGAGGCGGCCGGGGCCGGGCGGCTTGCCCGCCTGCAACCACGCCTCGCGCGACTGACCACCCTTCCAGGCGCGGGTGGTGAAGCCGAGGATCTCGACCTTGACGCCGCAGCGCTCGAGCGTGCGGGCGAGGATGTCGGCGCAGGTGGCGGCAACCGTGATCGGCCGGCCGCGCATCGAGCCGGAATTGTCGAGCAGCAGGGTGACGATGGTGTCGCGGAACTCGGTGTCGCGCTCGGCCTTGTAGGTGAGCGCGTTCATCGGATCGACGACGATGCGCGACAGACGCGCGGCGTCGATGATGCCCTCTTCCAGATCGAAGTCCCAGCCGCGGTTCTGCTGCGCCATCAGCCGGCGCTGCAGGCGGTTGGCGAGCCGCCCGACGGCGCTCTGCAAATGGGCGAGCTGCTTGTCGAGGTAGGAACGCAGCCGCTCCAGTTCGGCAACGTCGCACAGTTCCTCGGCATGGACCGTCTCATCGAACTTCGGCGTGAAGGCGCCGTAATCGACCAGCGGCGGCAGGTTGGAGAAGGGGGCCTCGGCGCGGTGGGCCTCGCCGGTGTCGCGGGCGTCGGCCATGTCGGCGTCCTCGGCGGTCTCGTCGGCTTCCGCCTCGGTCGCCTCGCCCTCGCCGGCCTCGCCCTGTTCGGCCGCCGCGTCCATCTCCTCCTGGCTGGACGCGTCGGCGCCCTCGGCGCTGTCGGCGGCGCCCTCGGCGTCGTCCATGTCGCCGGTCTCGTCGTCGGCGTCGTCCTGGTCGCCGGCCTCGCCGGAAAGCTCGTCGGCCATCTCCAGGGCGGTGAGGATCTCACGCACCTCCATGGCGAAGCGCGACTGGTCCTCGATGGCCGTGGTAAGGCGCGACAGGTCCTTGCCGGCGCGCTCCTCGATCCAGTCGCGCCACAGCTCGACGATCTTGCGGCTCGATCTCGGCGGTGCCTTGCCGGTCAGGCGCTCGCGCACCATCAGCGCGATGGCGTCCTCGAGCGGCGCGTCGGCGCGCTCGGTGATCTCCTGATAGTTGGCGCGGTGGTAACGCTCCTCGAGCATGGCCGAGAGGTTATCGGCGACACCTGACATGCGGTTGGCGCCGAGCGCCTCGACGCGCGCCTGCTCGACGGCGTCGTAGACGGCGCGGGCATTCTTGCCGACGGGCGCGTGGGCGCGGTGAACGGCCGGGTCGTGGCAGGCGAGCCTGAGCGCCAGCGAATCGCCGGCGCCGCGGGTCACCGCGACGTCATTGGCGGTCATCTTGCGCGGCGGCTCGGGCAGGCGCGCCTTGGTCTGCGACAGCATCGGCCGGTCGGCGGCGAACGACACCTCGAGCTCCGGCTCGCCGGAAATGGCGCGCATGCAGCCGGTCACCGCCCGCTTGAACGGCTCGGTTGGACTTTCGACCGGCTTGGCGCGCGGCGCCTCGCTGACGTGGGCCGTCGTCCGCTCCATTCAGGTCATCACCACATTGGCGGTCGACTCGGGCAGCTCCTCGTTGAAGCAGCGCTGGTAGAACTCGGCGACCAGACTGCGCTCCAGCTCGTCGCACTTGTTGACGAAGGTAACGCGGAAGGCAAAGCCGACATCGCCGAAGATGTCGGAATTCTCCGCCCAGGTGATCACCGTGCGCGGGCTCATCACCGTCGACAGATCGCCGTTGATGAAGGCGTTGCGGGTCATGTCGGCGACGCGCACCATCTTGGCGATGATGGCGCGGCCCTTGTCGTCGCGATGGCTGGGCACCTTGGCGGCGACGATGTTCACCTCGTTGTCGTGCGGCAGGTAGTTGAGCGTGGAGACGATCGACCAGCGGTCCATCTGGCCCTGGTTGATCTGCTGGGTGCCGTGATAGAGGCCCGACGTGTCGCCGAGGCCGACGGTGTTGGCGGTGGCGAACAGGCGGAAGGCCGGGTGCGGGCGGATGACCTTGTTCTGGTCGAGCAGGGTCAGGCGGCCGGAGACCTCGAGAACGCGCTGGATGACGAACATCACGTCGGGCCGGCCGGCGTCGTATTCGTCGAAGCACAGCGCGATGTTGTTCTTCAGCGCCCAGGGCAGGATGCCGTCGCGGAACTCGGTCACCTGCATGCCGTCCCTGATGACGATGGCGTCCTTGCCGATCAGATCGATACGGCTGATGTGGCTGTCGAGATTGACGCGCACGCACGGCCAGTTGAGGCGGGCGGCGACCTGCTCGATATGGGTCGATTTGCCGGTGCCGTGATAGCCGGTGACCAGCACGCGACGATTGCGGGCGAAGCCGGCGAGGATGGCGAGCGTCGTCTCGCGGTCGAACAGGTAGTCCGGATCGGTATCCGGCACATGTTCGTCAGCCTCGGAATAGGCGGGCACTTCGAGATCGCTGTCGACCCCGAAGACCTGGCGCACGGATATCTTCATATCCGGCAGGGGAGCTTGTTCGAGCGCGGCTTCAGCCATGGTCATTCTCCGTCGCGCCGTGCGAGGACGCATTGACGTTTTTGTGGGAATCCGCCGTCGGTTGCGGCCGGAAAGCGCCGTCTTAGCAAAAACCGACGGATCGCAGGTAGTGGTAAGCCTGAATTATCTGTCGCAGCCGGTCTTCGGAGCTGCGATCGCCGCCATTGGCGTCGGGATGCAGCTGCTTCACCAGGGCCTTGTAGCGGGCCTTGATCTCATTGCCGGTCTCGTGGCCGTCGAGGTCGAGGACGGCGAAGGAGCGGCGTTCGAGATTGCGCAGCGGCCGGTGCTCGGGCTCTTTCTTCTGCTCTTCGCGGGCTGCCGCTCCGCCGCCGAAAATGCCGAAGGGATCGGCAAAGGCCGCCGACCAGGTGAAACGGGCGTCACGCGCGGCCGCGGCATCGGCGCGGTTGACGCCCATCGACCAGGTCGGGCGATGGCCGGTCGCCGCCGAGCGCTGGTAATTGTCGATCTCGGTATCGGCCATGCCGGCGAAGTAGTTGTAGGACTTGTTGTATTCGCGGACGTGGTCGAGGCAGAAATTGTAGTATTCGCCCTCGTGGCCGCGCCCCTTGGGGGCGCGGTAGCCGCCCATGCGGCCGCAACCCTCGACGTCGCAGGGGGCGGCCGCCGCGTCTTCCTCGACCGTCGCGCCAGGAGAGATGCGGATGCGGTCGAAATATTTGGAGTTCAGGTCCATCGGTGGATTATGGTCGCCCGGTGTGACGCCGACAAGGCGGTGAACGCCCAAAAAACCGGCGGAAAATCAGCGCAATGACAGCAGCCGATAGAATCAGAAGCAGGTTAACCGAGGCTTTTCAGCCCGAGGCCCTTGAGGTGGTGGACGAATCCCACCTGCACAAGGGCCATCACGCCCATCGGCCGGAGGGCAACACGCACTTCCGCGTGCGCATCACGGCGCCGGCCTTTGCCGGCAAAAGCCGCGTGGCGGTTCACCGCATGATCAACGAGGCGCTCGCCGACGAGCTGGCGGGCGGCGTCCATGCGCTGGCCATCGAGGCCAGGGCGCCGACGGCGCACTGATCCCTCAGCCCTGGAGCAGCGCCCTGCCGCCCTCGGCAGCGCGCATCTCCTTCTCCAGCCAGTCGAGATAGGCGGCGCGGTCGACACCGGTCGTGTTGCGGCTGTGGAAATAGAGCCTTTCGGCGAAGCGGCGGGCCGGGGTGGTGGCCAGCGCCAGGTCGATGAGGGCATTGGGCGGCGCCATGTCGAGGGCGCGGCGGAGGGCCGATTTGGCGCGGAAGCGGGGGATTTCGCGGGAAAGCGCGATCTCCGGGGCAGGGCCGCCGCATTGCAGGTGATCGGCGATCAGCGCGGCGGCGCGGCGGCCATAGCGGAAGGCGAGCTGAATGCCGCCGCCGGTCGCCGGCGACACCCAGCCGGCGGCATCGCCGATGAGGAGGACGCCCGGCGCGGCGGTGCGGGGAAGGGGGCCGCCACAGGGGATGAGGCCGCTCCGCCGGCCGACGACCTTGAGCCGGCTCCAGCCGAAGCGGTGCTCGGTGCGGTCCATGAACCTGGCGAGGTCCGGCTTGTCGCCGCTGCGTACGGCCAGACCAAGCTGGATGGCATCCGGCCCCGGCGCCGCCCAGGCGATATAGCCCGGCGCCAGGCGGGAATCGACGAAACAGTGCAGGAAGCGCGGATCGACCGCGTCGTTGGGCTCCAGCTCGACCTCGAGGCCGGTCAGCCAGGCGCGGTTCGCCGACAGGCCGAAGTGGGTCGCGACGCGCGAGCGCAGGCCGTCGGCACCGACGAGGAAGCGCGTGGCGATGTCGATGTCGGCAAGGCGGATGAGGTCGCCATCGCGGCGGGCGCCGGTGAAGCGGGTGGCGGGGAGAACATGGGCGCCGGCGTCACGGGCCTCTTTCGCCATCCAGCGCAGCAGGTCGGCGGTGCGCGTGGTGAAGAAGGCGTAGCCCGGCGAAAACAGATCGACGCTCTTCAGGCTCGGCGAATAGAGGCGCACCCCCGGCACGCGCCGCGTCAGATGGTGCGGGATGTCGATTTCGGCGATTGCCTCGCGCACCAGGATGCCGCTGGTGGCGACGCGGGCGCCGACGTCCGGCTTGGCGTCGATGACGGCCGTCGAGAGGCCGCGCGAGGCCGCGGTGCGGGCCGCGGCCAATCCGGCGAAGCTGGCGCCGACGATGACGAGATCGAATTGCATGGGGATCGCCCTCCCTCGGAATCGGGCGATCACAACCGCAGAATGCGGCCGAAATCCGGAGGTCGGACGGTTTCGTTCAGGCGGTCTTCGGCGGCTCGGGCAGCGTGGAGGCCGGCTTGATGCGCCCCAGCGGCGTGATTCTCAGCGCCGTGATGCGGTTGCGGTTGCGGCGCGCTACCTGGAAGCGGAAGCCGTAGAAGGTGAAGGCCTGGCCCGGCTCGGGGATGATGCGCGCCTCGTGGATGACCAGCCCGGCGATGGTGGTGGCCTCCTCGTCGGGCAGGTTCCAGTCCATGGCGCGGTTCAAATCGCGGATCGGCACCGAGCCGTCGACATTGACCGAGCCGTCGGGCTGCGGGCGGACGCCCTCGACGGCGACATCGTGCTCGTCGGCGATGTCGCCGACGATCTCCTCGAGGATGTCCTCGAGCGTGATGACGCCCTGCACCTCGCCATACTCGTCGACGACCAGCGCGAAATGCACCTTGCGCTTGAGGAAGGCGTTGAGCTGGTCGGGCACGCTGGTGGTATCGGGCACGAACCACGGCTCGCTGGCGACCGCGCGGATGTCGATGGCATCGACGCTGCCGCCAGCGGCCTTCAGCGCGCGCAACAGGTCCTTCGCATGGACGATGCCGATGATGTTTTCCGGCTCGCCCTGCCAAAGCGGCACGCGCGTATGGGGGCTGGCGAGGATGTCGTCGACGATGGCGCCGATCGGCTCGTCGGCGTCGATGGTGTGCATGGCGGTGCGGTGGACCATGACGTCGGAGACGTCGAGCTCGCTGAGATCGAGCAGGCCGCCGAGACGGTCGCGTTCGGCCTTGACGACGCTGCCCTCGGCATGAAGCAGATCGACCTGGCCGCGGATCTCCTCGGCTGGCGACAGGATCGATTTGCCGTCGGAGGCGTTCCAGCCGGCCAGGTGGAGCACACCGCGGACGATGAACTGGACGGCGATGACGACCGGGGAGAACACCGCGACGATCACCGAGATCGCCGGTGCGATGGCGCGCGACACCCGGTCGGGATCGGCGATCGCCAGCGTCTTGGGCAGCACCTCGCCGAAGACCAGCACCAGCAGGGTCATCGCCAGCGTTGCGTAGACCACGCCGGCCTGACCGAAGAGGTTGAGGAACAGGCTGGTGGCCAACGCCGAGGCGAGGATGTTGACCAGATTGTTGCCGAGCAACAGGGCGCCGATCAGGCGCTCGCGCTCGAGGATCAGCCGGCCGACGATGCCGGCGTTGCGGTCGCCGGATTTCTCCAGCGCCAGCATGCGCGCCCGCGAGGCGGCGGTCAGCGCGGTTTCCGACCCGGAGAAGAACGCCGACAGCACGACCAGGAGGGGAACGGCCAGGACCATCGCCCAAAGCAGCGCGCTCATGTCGCCAGTTGCTCCGCAAGAAATTCGGCCACCTCGGCGGGCGGCACGTCAGGCTCCACGAAGGCGGCCCCGATGCCGTTGACCAGGATGAAGGTGAGCTGGCCGCGGCTCACCTTCTTGTCCTGGGCGATCGCTTCCATCAGCGTGTCGGCGACCATCGGTTCGCCGGGAATGTCGGCCATACGGGTCGGCAGGCCGATCTCGGCAAGGTGGGCCGCAACGCGCCTGGTGTCGTCGGGCGAGACGAGGCCGCGGCGGGCGGAGAAGGCAAAGGCCAGCACGATGCCGATCGACACCGCCTCGCCGTGCAGCAGCCGGTCGGAGTAGCCGGTGGCGGCTTCGAGCGCGTGACCGAAGGTGTGGCCGAGATTGAGAAGCGCGCGCCGGCCGGTCTGCTCGTGCTCGTCGGCGGCCACGGTCGCCGCCTTGCCGCGGCAGGCGACGGCGATCGCCTGCTCGCGCTCCGGCCAGCCGGCGACGATCGCGCGCCAGTTCTCCTCCAGCCAGGCAAAGAAGGCTGCGTCGGCGAGCAGGCCGTATTTGGCCACTTCGGCATAGCCGGCGTTGAAGATGCGCGGGTTGAGCGAATCGAGCACGCCGGCGTCGGCGAGCACCAGGCTCGGCTGGTGGAAGGCGCCGACCAGGTTCTTGCCACGGCCGCTGTTGATGCCGGTCTTGCCGCCGACCGAGGAATCGACCTGGGCGAGCAGCGTCGTGGGGATCTGCACGACACGGACGCCGCGGCGCACGATCGCCGCGGCAAAGCCGGCGAGATCGCCGACCACGCCGCCACCGAAGGCGAGCACCAGATCGGAGCGCTCGATGCGCGCGCTCAAGATTCCGTCGACGACGGTCGCCAGCGTCTCGAAGCTCTTCGATTTCTCCCCCGGCGCCACGGTGACGGTGGAGAAATCGACCTCGGCCGCCCGGAGGCTGGTGGCGAGCGTGTTGAGGTGAAAGCGGGCGACGGTCTCGTCGGTCACCACGACGGCGCGCCGGCCGGGCATGCGCCGGGCAAGCTCGGCTCCGGCGCGCTCGAGAACGTCGCGGCCGATGAGGATGTCGTAGGAACGTGGCCCGAGATCGACGGTGACCACCGTCGGTTCAACGGTCCGGGCAGGGCTGGTTTCCATCGCTCAGGCCTCTGCCACCGCCTCCCGGCTGAGAAAGTCGGCAAGGGCTTCGAGAATGTCGTCGATGACCACGTCGTGGGCGACGTCGCGCGACTGCACCTGGATATCGGCCTTGGCGTAGACGGGATAGCGCTCGGCGATGAGCTGGTCGATCGCAGCGGCCGGATCCTCGACCTTGAGCAGGGGACGATTGTTGCGGCGCTTGACGCGCGACAGCAGCAGGTCGCGATCGGCCTTCAGCCAGATCGAGATGCCGGCGGCCTGGATGGTGGCGCGGGTCTCCGGCTGGATGAAGGCGCCGCCGCCGGTGGCCAGAACCTTGGGGCGGTCGTCGAGCAGGCGCTGGATGACGCGGCGCTCGCCGTCGCGAAAGTAGGTTTCGCCGTGCTGCTCGAAAATTTCCGGAATCGTGGCGTTGGCGGCGAGCTCGATCTCGCTGTCGGCATCGACGAAGGCCATGCCGAGGCGGTTAGCCAGCCGGCGGCCGATCGATGACTTGCCGGCCCCCATCATGCCGACCATGACCAGCGTGCGCCCTGCCAGCAGGCGCGAGACCCTGGTCTCGAGCGGCAATCCGTCGTCCCGTAAACGTTCGGCTTTCGCCACAGCTCCCTCACAAACGCGCCTGTTGCGGGCGAGGTAAGAGCCGGTTTCGGGGCCTCATGTCAAGGCGCGGGTCGCCAAAACGGCTCCAATCGGGCCAATGGCTTGCCTTCCCGGCCCGATTGGCGAGAATGACGGGAGGGCCGCGCCGCTGCGTCTTCTTCGTGGCCCGAATCGCGGCGAGCGGCCGTCCGGGATTTGTGATGCCAAGCCTCTTTCGTTTCCTCATCGTGCTCGTGATCCTGGGCATACTGGGCGGTGCCGCGATGATCTATCTCGCCATGTTCGTCGGGCCGAACACGCGCGAAATGTCGGTACGCATCCCCGCGCAGAAGCTGCAAGTGCAGGAGCAGCCGCCGCCGTCGCTGCCGGTACAGGCACAGCCACAAACACAAACACAGCCCTAGCCGTGGCACGACAGCCGGCGAAGGCCGCGGCCGGCGGCCACCACATCGAGGCCTTTCTGGAGATGATGAGCGCGGAGCGCGGCGCCGCGCCCAATACGCTTGCCTCCTATCGCCGCGATCTGGAGGATTACGGACGGTTTCTCGGCAGCCACGGCGATGGCTTCGCGCGGGCCGGGGTGGAGGCGGTGCGCGCCTATCTCAACGATCTCGACACACGCGGATTTGCAGCGACCTCCGCCGCGCGGCGGCTTTCGGCGATCCGGCAATTGCACCGCTTCCTGGTGAGCGAAGGGGCGCGCGAGGACGACCCGACCGGCATCATCGAAGGGCCGCGGCGGCCGGCGCGCCTGCCCTCGGTTCTCTCGGAGGACCAGGTCACCCGGCTGCTCGAGCGGGCGCGCGAGGAGGCAGAGGCGCAAGGCAGCGACGCGACGCACCTCCGGGCGCTGCGCCTGCATGCCCTGGTCGAGATGCTCTATGCGACCGGCCTGCGCGTTTCCGAGCTGGTGTCGCTGAAGGCCGCCGTCATGCGCCGCGACCAGCGCATGTTCACGGTGCGCGGCAAGGGCGGGCACGAACGCATCGTGCCGCTGACCGACAAGGCGCGCGATGCAGTGGCCGCCTATCTCGCGGCGCGGGCCGGCGCCGGCATGGCCGACAGCCCCTGGCTGTTCCCTTCATTCGGCGACAGCGGCCATTTGACCCGGCAGGCTTTTGCCCGCGATCTCAAGGATCTGGCGGCGCGGACCGGGATTGCGGCGGCGAAGATCTCGCCGCATGTGGTGCGTCACGCCTTCGCCAGCCATCTGTTGCAGAACGGCGCCGACCTGCGCGTGGTGCAGCAGCTTCTCGGCCATGCCGATATCTCCACCACCCAGATCTACACCCACGTTCTGCAGGAACGTCTGCGGGCGCTGGTCACCGAGCATCATCCGCTGGCGCGCGAAGAAAAGTAGGGCGGCCATCGGCCGCCGGAACCCTGCGGTAACCCGGGTGCGCCAGTCTCGCGACCGTGTGCTTGCTTGACTTGGGGCCGGGCTGCCGTCAGTTTGCCGCCGCTTTTCGCCGCCCAGCCACCGGCGGGAGCGGGCGCGTTCCCTTATTCCGCGAGACTTGATGCGCAGCTATCTCGACTTCGAGAAACCGGTCGCCGACCTGCAGGGCAAGGTCCAGGAACTGCGTGCGCTCGAAAAGGAAGGCGACGCGGTCGCCATCGGCGAGGAAATCGCCCGGCTGGAAGCCAAGGCGGCGCAAGCGCTGGCCGAGATCTACGGCAAGCTTTCCCCCTGGCAGAAGACCCAGGTTGCCCGCCATCCCGACCGGCCGCACACCAGCGACTATGCGCGCGCGCTGATCGAGGATTTCACGCCGCTGGCCGGCGACCGCAAATTCGGCGAGGACGCGGCCATCGTCACCGGCCTCGGCTATTTCCGCGGCAGGCGGGTGGCGCTCATCGGCCACGAAAAGGGCAACGATACCGAGAGCCGGCTGAAGCACAATTTCGGCATGGCGCGGCCGGAGGGCTATCGCAAGGCGGTGCGCATCATGGAACTGGCCGGTCGCTTCGGCCTGCCGGTGATCGCGCTGGTCGATACCGCCGGCGCCTTTCCGGGGCTCGACGCCGAGGAGCGCGGCCAGGCGGAGGCCATCGCCCGCTCGACGGAAGCCTGCGTCAATCTCGGCGTGCCCAACGTCGCCGTGGTCATCGGCGAGGGCGGCTCGGGCGGCGCCATCTCGATCGCCACCGCCAACAAGGTGCTGATGCTGGAGCACTCGATCTACACGGTGATCTCGCCGGAGGGCGCGGCCTCGATCCTGTGGCACGATTCCAGCCGGGCGCAGGATGCCGCCACCGGCATGAAGATCACGGCGGAGGACCTGCAGAGGTTCGGCATCATCGACCGCATCATCCCGGAGCCGATCGGCGGCGCCCACCGCGAGCCGCAGGCGATCATCAAGGCGACCGGCGAGGCGATCGCCGAGGCGTTCGAGTCGCTCGGCAACCTGCCGCCAGAAGAGATCCGGCGCCAGCGCCGCGAGAAGTATCTGGCGATCGGGCGAAACCTCTAGGCCGGTCCCCGGCTTGCCTTTTCCGTGCCACACAGCAGCGGGACAATGGCCGCTCACGCTCGCGGATAAGTGAAGCGCGGGCGCCGCCGGTTAACATGCCGTCAATCTTGACAGGGCTACCAGAATCCCGGTTTGTGCCGACGGGCCGTGGGGGCCGGAAGGGGTGCTTATGGCGATTCGACCAGTCCCGGGAGTGCTGCGCCTGTTCGCGTTGCTCTCCGTGGCACTCATGGTGCTGGCGGGCTGCAACTATTCCGGCCTGCCCAAGGCCGAACGTCCGGTGTCGGGCCTGCTGAACGCCAAGATGCGCCAGCTCGGCATGAAGGCCACCGCGCCGATCTTCATCCGCATCTTCAAGGAAGAATTCGCAGATGGAGATATGGAAGCAGCAGGACGGCGGCCGCTACGCCCTGCTCAAGACCTACTCGATCTGCAAATGGTCGGGGAAGCTGGGGCCGAAGAAACAGGAAGGCGACCGCCAGGCGCCGGAGGGTTTCTATACGGTCAAGCCGGCGCAGATGAACCCGAAGTCCAGCTATTACCTGTCGTTCAATATCGGCTATCCGAACGCCTATGACCGCTCGCTGGGGCGCACCGGCTCCAACCTGATGGTGCACGGCGCCTGCTCGTCGGCCGGCTGCTATTCGATGACCGACAAGGACGCCGGAGAGATCTTCTCGCTGGCGCGCGACGCCTTCCGCGGCGGCCAGCGGGCCTTCGAGATCCAGGCTCTGCCCTTCCGCCTGACGCCTGAGAACCTGGCCAGGCATCGCGACGATGCGAACATGGATTTCTGGCGGATGCTCAAGGTCGGCTACGATTCCTTCGAGCTGACGCGCGTCCCGCCCAAGGTCGACGTCTGCGACCGGCACTATGTGTTCAACGCCGACGCGGGCGACGCCAGCTTCGATGCATCGGCGGCCTGCCCGGCCTATACGGTGCCGCCCGCGCTTGCCGCAGCGCTGGAGCGCAAGGAGGCCGAGGACGACGCCAAGTTCGCGGCTGCCGTCGCCGCGCTCGACAAGACGCAACACGAGACGGCGGCCCGCAAGCAGGCGGAGGCCGAGCGCGCGGCCAAGCCGTCGTTCATCGAGCGCATGCTCGGCGCCCAGCCGCAACCGGTGTCAACGGCGCCGGCCGAGCCGGTCGCCGCCGCCGAGCCGCCCAGGGCCGCCGTCTCGGCCGCGCCGAAGATGTCCGTGCCGACGCCGAAGCCGGCGCCATCGGCCACCGCCACCCCGGCCCCGGCAGTGACCACCACGGCCACCGTGGCACCGGCTGCAGCTCAGCCGGAGCCCGCCGCGGCCCCCGCGCCTGCGGCCGAAACGGCCGGCGCCGACGGCGCGATCGCCCCCGGCATGACGCCGGAGATCCAGCCGGTCGGCAAGTTCGTGAAGAAGAAATTCCTGTGGGACGACGAGTTCGCGTCCCGCGGAGGAGACCAGCACCCAGCCGTCAGGCTGAGCGCTTCGCTGGTGCGGAGCGCCGCGGCCTCTGCCGCTCAGGCCAGACGGCCGTGGCAGTGCTTGTATTTCTTGCCGGAGCCGCAGGGGCAGGGCGCGTTGCGCGGGACCTTGCCCCAGGTCGCCGGGTCGTTCGGGTCGATCTGCGCGGCCATGGCGCCGCCGGTGCCGGCAGCGTAGCGCGAATTGCGGACCGGCTGCTGGCGGCCGTCGGCCGGCGGCGCATCCAGCATCTCCTCGGTGCCGGTGACCGGGTCGGGATGGCTCGCCTGCATCGCCTCGAAATCGCCTTCCGGCGCCAGCGGCGGCGGGCGCTGCACCAGCTCGACATGCATGATCTGGCGGGTCACGGCCTCGCGCAGGCGCACCAGCAGACCCTGGAAGTGCTCGAAGGACTCGGTCTTGTATTCGATCAGCGGGTCGCGCTGGGCATAGCCGCGGAAGCCGACCACCTGGCGCAGGTGGTCGAGCACGACCAGATGTTCGCGCCACAGGAAATCGAGGGTCTGCAGCAGCACCGCCTTCTCGACCTGGCGCATGACGTCAGGCGAGAAGCGCGCGGTGCGTGAAGCGGCCAGCTCGTCGCCGGCGCGCTGGATGCGCTCGCGCACCTCTTCCTCGGCGATACCCTCTTCCTTCGCCCAGTCGACAATCGGCAGGTCGAGGCCGACGACGTCGAGGATCTCGTCGTGCAGGCCGGCGGCGTCCCACTGCTCGGGGTAGGCCCGCTCGGGGATGTGCCGGCTGACGAGGGTGTCGATGACCTCGTTGCGCATCTCGTGGATGGTGTCGGTCACCACCTCCTGCGACATGAGCTCGATGCGCTGGTCGAAGATCGCCTTGCGCTGGTCGTTCATCACGTCGTCGTATTTGAGCAGGTTCTTGCGGATGTCGAAGTTGCGGCCCTCGACCTTCTGCTGGGCCTTCTCCAGGGCGCGGTTGATCCACGGATGGACGATGGCCTCGCCCTGCTCCAGTCCGAGTTTCTGCAGCATGCCGTCCATGCGCTCGGAACCGAAGATGCGCATGAGGTCGTCCTGCAGCGACAGGAAGAACTTGGAATGTCCGGGGTCGCCCTGGCGCCCGGAGCGGCCGCGCAGCTGGTTGTCGATGCGCCGGCTCTCATGGCGCTCGGTACCGAGAACGTAGAGCCCGCCGGCGGCCAGCGCCTGCTCCTTGAGCTTGTCGATCTCGCTCTTGATGCCCTCGATGCGCGCCTCGCGCTCGGGACCTTCCGGCACGTCGGCGAGCTCCTGGCGGATGCGCATGTCGAGGTTGCCGCCGAGCTGGATGTCGGTGCCGCGGCCGGCCATGTTGGTGGCGATGGTGACGGCGCCGGGCACACCGGCCTGGGCGATGATGAAGGCTTCCTGCTCGTGGTAGCGGGCGTTCAAGACCTGATGCGGCACCTTCTGCTTGTGCAGCAGTTCGGAGAGGATTTCCGACTTGGCGATCGAGGTGGTGCCGACCAGGATCGGCTGGCCACGCTGGCTCGCGTCCTTGATCAGCTCGATGATCGCCGCGTATTTCTCGTCGGCGGTGCGGTAGACCTCGTCGTGGTCGTCGAGGCGGATCATCGGCATGTTGGTCGGCACCTCGACCACGTCGAGATTGTAGATGTCGCCGAACTCCTCCGCCTCGGTCAGCGCCGTGCCGGTCATGCCGGCGAGCTTGTCGTACATGCGGAAGTAGTTCTGGAAGGTGATCGAGGCGAGCGTCTGGTTCTCCGGCTGGATGGGCTGGTGCTCCTTGGCCTCGAGCGCCTGGTGCAGCCCTTCCGAGAAGCGCCGACCGGGCATCATGCGGCCGGTGAACTCGTCGATGATGACCACCTCGCCGTTGCGGACGATGTAGTCCTTGTCGCGCTCGAACAGGCGGTGGGCGCGCAGCGCCTGCTGGATGTGGTGGACGACGGTGACGTTGTCGATGTCGTAGAGCGACTCGCCCTTGAGCATGCCGGCCTCGGTGAGCAGCTTCTCCAGCTTGACGTTGCCGGCCTCGGTGAAGGAGGCGGTGCGCTGCTTCTCGTCGACTTCGTAATCGTCGGCGGTGAGATGCGGGATGAAAGTGTCGATGGTGTTGTAGAGTTCGGAGCGGTCGTCGAGCGGCCCGGAGATGATCAGCGGGGTGCGCGCCTCGTCCACCAGGATCGAGTCGACCTCGTCGACGATGGCGTAGTTGTGCTTGCGCTGGACCATCGACGGCAGGTCATACTTCATGTTGTCGCGCAGGTAGTCGAAGCCGAACTCGTTATTGGTGCCGTAGGTGATGTCGGCGGCATAGGCGGCGCGGCGCTCGTCGTCGTCGAGGCCGTGGACGATGACGCCGACCGTCATGCCGAGGAAGCGGTAGATCTGCCCCATCCATTCGGCGTCGCGGCTGGCCAGGTAGTCGTTGACGGTGACCACGTGCACGCCCTTGGCGGGCAGCGCGTTGAGATAGACGGCCAGCGTCGCCACCAGGGTCTTGCCTTCGCCGGTCTTCATCTCGGCGATGGCGCCCTCGTGCAGCACCATGCCGCCGACGAGCTGGACATCGAAATGGCGCTGGCCGAGCGTGCGCTTGGCGGCCTCGCGTACCGTGGCGAAAGCGGGGACGATCAGGCTGTCGAGATCGGCGCCGTCGGCGATCTGCCGGCGAAATTCCTCGGTGCGGCCGCGCAGCTGTTCATCGGTGAGCGCCGCGACCTCGTCCTCCAGCGCGTTGATGGCGGCGACCTTGGGATTGTAGGTCTTGAGCCGGCGATCGTTGGAGGTGCCGAAGATTTTGCGAGCGATTGAGCCAAGACCGGCCATGAGGTGAAAATCCTTGAGCTTTCAGGTGTCCCAGCCGGGGCGTGGCGCCGGCGCGAGCCGCCGACATTTCCGTCCTGCGACGCACGCCGGCACGGGATGCCGTCGCCACCGCTCAGGATTCAAAGCGTTCTGGACGCCAAGCGTGGAGACAGATAAGAGGGGGGATAATCGATGTCAACGGCGCAAACCGGAGCCGAGCACCGCCATTCGGCTGCCGCATTGAGGCCGTCGAAAGAAATCCCGATCAACCCGAATGGAAGTGTTTTCATGACCGTTAAGGCCAGAATTCGGCATCGCGGAGCCGGAATCGCGCTCACCGCGCTGCTTGCTCTCGTCGCCGTGCCGCAGTTCGCTTTTGCCGAGGATCCGGCCCCTGACACCGTCGTTGCCCGGGTCGATGGCGCCGAGATCACCGAAGCGGACCTGTCCCAGGCGGCGCTCAATTTCGGCGACCAGATCGCCCAGTTGCCCGCCGATCAGCGCCACGGCAAGCTCATCGAGCTGCTCATCGACACCAAGCTTTCGGCGCAGGCCGCCGAGGCGGCGGGCCTCGACAAGAATCCCGATGTGCAACGTCGCCTGCTGATGGTGCACGACCGCGTCCTGCAAGTCGAATACCTGAATCTCAAGGTGCTGGCGACGCTGACCGACGAGGCGCTGCACAAGCGTTTCGACGAACTGGTGAAATCGTTCGTGCCGGAAGACCAGTATCAGGCCGCTCATATTCTCGTGAAGACCGAGGACGAGGCCAAGGCGATCATCGCCGAACTGGACAAGGGCGGCGATTTCGCGGCGATTGCCAAGGAAAAGTCGATCGATACCGGCTCGGGCCCCAATGGCGGCGAGCTCGGCTTCTTCTCTCCCAAGCAGATGGTGAAGCCCTTCGGCGACGCCGTGGTGGCCATGAAGGTCGGCACCTACAGCGAAAAGCCCGTGCAGACGCAATTCGGCTGGCACGTGATCAAGCTCGAGGCGACGCGCAAGCAACCGGCGCCGACCTATGACCAGGTCGAGAAGCAGCTCCGCCAGCAGATGCTCTCCGAGCGGTTCGCCGCGACGATGAAGGACCTGCGCGCCAAGGCCAAGATCGAGATTATCCAGTCGGCGCCGCCTGCGCCCGCGCCGACGCCGCCGGCCGCGCCCGCGAAATAGCCCGGGGAGGGGCGGGATGGTTGGCCTGTCGCCCCTGGCGCCGGCCGCGTTTGCGGACCTGCCGGCGCTCGGCGGCGTGCGTTTCGCCACCGCCGAGGCCGGCATCAAGTACAAGAACCGCCGCGACGTGCTGCTGATGCTCTTCGACAAGGGCACCGCGGCCGCCGGCGTTTTCACCCGGTCGAAGTGTCCATCGGCGCCGGTGGAATGGTGCAAGGCGGCGCTCCCCGCCGGCAAGGCACGGGCGCTTCTGGTCAATTCCGGCAATGCCAATGCCTTCACGGGCAAACGTGGGCGCGCGGCGGTGAAGCTCTCCGCCGCGCTTGCCGCCAAAGTCGCCGACTGCCCGAGAAACCAGGTCTATCTCGCCTCGACCGGCGTCATCGGCGAGCCGCTCGACGCGGCGAAGTTCGATGCCGTGCTGGCGGAGACCGCGGCGCGAGCGAAGCCCGGCCCCTGGGTCGAGGCGGCGCGCGCCATCATGACCACCGACACTTACCCGAAGGGCGCGACCCGCACGGTCGATCTCGGCGGCGTGCCGGTCACCATCAACGGCATCGCCAAGGGTGCCGGCATGATCGCCCCCGACATGGCAACCATGCTCTCCTTCGTCTTCACCGACGCACCGATCGCGGCCCCCGTGCTGCAGAGCCTGCTGGCCAAGGGCGTCACCGACTCGTTCAATGCGATCACCGTCGACAGCGACACCTCGACCTCCGACACGCTGCTGCTGTTCGCCACCGGCGCGGCGAAGGACGCACCGCGCATCGAGAGCCCTGCCGACCGGCGGCTCAAGCCGTTCCGCGCGGCGCTCAACGACGTGCTCACCGACCTTGCGCACCAGGTGGTGCGCGACGGCGAGGGGGCGCGGAAGTTCGTCGAGATTCGCGTCAAGGGCGCCGTCTCGAAGAGGTCGGCGCGTCGCGTCGGCATGGCGATCGCCAATTCGCCGCTGGTCAAGACGGCGATCGCCGGCGAGGACGCCAATTGGGGCCGCATCGTCATGGCGGTGGGCAAGGCCGGGGAGCCGGCCGAGCGCGACCGGCTGGCGATCTGGTTCGGCGACGTGCGCGTGGCGGTGAAGGGCGAGCGCGATGCGGCCTATTCGGAGGAGGCCGCCGCGGCCGAGGTGAAGAAGCAGGATATCGTCATCACCGTCGATCTCGGCTTGGGCAAAGGCAGCGACACGGTGTGGACCTGCGACCTCACCAAGGAATACGTCGCCATCAACGGCGACTACCGGACGTGAAGCGCGATGCGGCTCTGCCGCACGCGGTCGGGGATGAAGGAGAGTAGCGATCATGTGCGACCGCTGCGAGACCAATCCGGTGATCCTGGTTTCGGCCTGCGCGCTGATCGATCGCGACGGGCGGGTGCTCATCACCCAGCGGCCCGAGGGCAAGGCGCTGGAAGGCTATTGGGAATTCCCCGGCGGCAAGATCGAGCATGGCGAGACACCGGAGCAATCGCTGATCCGCGAGCTCGACGAGGAACTCGGCATCGACATCAAGGCCGCCTGCCTGGCGCCGCTTTCCTTCGCCAGCCACGCCTATGAGCACTTCCACCTGCTGATGCCGCTCTATGTCTGCCGCAAATGGCAGGGCACGCCACAGGGGCGCGAGGGGCAGCAGATCAAGTGGGTGCGGGCGAAGGATCTGCGTGACTACAAGATGCCGCCGGCCGACCTGCCGCTGATCCCGGTGTTAATCGATCTTTTATAGTTTTGTTTGACCATTCCTTAACCGTGCCGCCGGGGGGCGAGGCGTAAGGAATTGTCATGTCGACCAGATATCCCGATGACGCCATCCTGCCGCCGACAGGCGAGGCCGACACGCGTCCGGCCAGGCTGAAGCCGGCCGCCTTCGTGCCGATCGCGATTGCGCTCATCGGTGTCGCCGCGATCCTGCTGGGTGTGTTGCCGGCGCGCGATCCGGCAACGGCGATCGGCGCGGCCGACCGGATCGATCCGGTGATGACCGGCTCGGTTCAGCCGGCATCGTTCGCCGACATGTCGCCGGCAAAACAGCGCCGCGCGCTGGAGCTGCTCGACCGCTAGGACTTCGTCGCCCAGCAGGGGAGGCAATACTACCGCCCGGTCTTCTCCCCGGCCGGCTTCTCGACGGTGCCCAGCGCATCGGCGAGGCGCATGCGAGCGCTGCCTGGCCGCAGAGGCTGCTGCTGGCTCTCATGCGGCGCCCAGCCCGAAAGCGAGATGGTTTCGAAGGTGGCGCGCACGCGCCCGTCGGCATCGGCGAAGCGTTCGCCATAGATTTCGACGGCGCGCATGAGCACAGTGCGGCGGAGCGGCCGCCGCTCGCGCTCGACAAGTCCGTTGGTCAGGCCCATGGCACGCAGGTCGCGCATCAGGTGGAGGGCCGAGGCGTAGCGCACGGTGCGGCGGTCCTGATCGGCCACCGGCAGGGCGAATCCGGCGCGCTGCATGAGGGCGCCGGCGGTCCTGACATCGGTGAAGGGCGCGATGCGCGGCGAGGCGCCGCCGGTCACCTCCGCCTCGGCCGTGGCGAAGGCTTCACGCAGCTCGGCAAGCGTGTCGCCACCGAGGAAGGCGGTGAGGAACAGGCCATCCGGCTTCAGCGCCCGACGCATCTGGGCGAGCGCCCCGGGCAGGTCGTTGGCGGCGTGCAGCGTGAGGACGGAAACCGCAAGGTCGAGGCTTTGCGGCGCGAAGGGCAGGAGTTCGGCATCGCCGACCACGTCCGGCCGGATCTCGGCAATGCGGTCCAGCCTGAGGATGCGCTCGACCTGGCCGGTGGCGGCGAGTACCGGCACGGGGCTGCCGATCTCCAGGCCACACGCGAAGTGGCGCTTCACCGCCGCCAGCCGCTCCACCATGTCCTCGGCGACCGCGCGGTGGAGGAAGTCGGCGCCGGCAACGGCCATGGCGAGCGCGCGCCGGCGGCGGGCGTCGTTGAGCACGGGATCGAAGATCAAGGGCGGTCCGCTCATGGAGCCGGTTATGGGGTGGCCCGTGCCTGCCGTCAAAGCCCGGCAATGGCGCCGGCTCGCGGTGGGCGATACACTTGCCGGCGATGGACCACATGGGCGACGGCATTCTCGACCAGGCGGGCAAGGTGCCGGCCGCGGCGCGGATCGCTTCCGCGGCGGCGGCGGTCGGCCGCCGGCTGGTCGACCTCGCTCTGCCGCCACAGTGCCTCGCCTGCCACGCGCCGGTTGCCGAGATGGGGTCGCTGTGCCCGTCCTGCTGGTCGCGGCTGAAGCTCATCGAGCGGCCCTATTGCGAGCGGCTGGGGGTTCCCTTCGCCTACGATCTCGGGCCCGGCGCCTTGTCAGCGGAGGCGATCGCCGATCCGCCGCCCTTCGACCGCTGTCGCGCGGCGGCGGTCTATGACGATGTCGGCCGCCGCCTGGTCCACGGCCTCAAATATCGCGACCGGCTGGAGCTTGCCCGCTGGATGGCCGGCTGGATGGCGCGGGCGGGCGGCGAGCTGATCGCCGGGGTCGACGTCATCGTGCCGGTGCCGCTGCATCGCCGGCGCCTGTGGTGGCGGCGCTACAACCAGTCGGCGCTGCTCACCCGCGTTCTGGCGGAAAAGACCGGCAAGCCATTCGCCGCGGATGCGCTTGTGCGGATTCGCGCGACGGCGCAGCAGGTCGGCCTTTCGGCGGAGGAACGCGACCGCAACGTGCGCGGCGCCTTCCGGGTGGCGGCCGAGGGCAAGCGGGCGGTCGCCGGCCGGCGCGTGCTTCTGGTGGACGACGTTTACACCACCGGCGCGACGGTGCGGGCCGGCACGCGAGCGCTCCTGCGCGCGGGGGCCACTGCCGTCGACGTGCTCGTCTTCGCGCGGGTTGTCAAAGGGGCCATTTGATCGACATATAACGATTATGGAAACCGACACCGCTTCGCCGGCCGCCTCGCCGGTCGTCATCTACACCCGCCAGTTCTGCGGCTTCTGCACGGCGGCCAAACGGCTGCTCGACGGAAAGGGCGTGACCTATGTCGAGCATGACGCAACGATCGATCCGCAGGCGCGCGTGGAAATGATCCAGCGCGCCAACGGCCGCCACACCTTTCCGCAGGTCTTCATCGGCGATACCCATGTCGGCGGCTTTGTCGAGCTGTCGCAGTGGGAGCACAGCGGGGCGCTGGACAAGGCGCTCGGGGCCCTGAGGGGAGATCCGGAGCCAGCATGACGCGCTTCGTGGCAGCGGCCGTGCAGATGCGGAGCGGCATTGCCGTGGACGCCAATGTCGCGGCGGCCGAGGCCCTGATCCGCGAGGCCGCGGGGCAGGGCGCGCATTATGTGCTGACGCCGGAGATGACCAACATCCTCGACCGCGAGCGGGCGCGCCTGCTGGCCTCGGTCGCGCCGGAGGAGAGCGACCCGGCGCTTGCCCGCTTCCGGGCGCTGGCCAAGGAACTCGGCATCCACCTGCATATCGGCTCGATGGCCATCAGGCTCGGTGAGAGCGGGGAGGACCGCGTCGCCAACCGCGCCTTCCTGATCGCCCCCAGCGGAGACATCCGTGCCCGCTACGACAAGATCCACGCCTTCGACGCCGACCTTGCCGGCGGCGAGAGCTATCGCGAATCGCGCCTCTATCGGCCTGGCAATGAGGCGGTGGTGGCCGACCTGCCATGGGCACGGCTCGGCCTGTCGATCTGCTACGACGTGCGCTTTCCCCATCTCTATCGCGCACTCGCCAAGGCGGGCGCCGACGTGCTGGCGGTGCCCTCCGCCTTCACCCGCACCACCGGCGAAGCCCATTGGCACGTGCTCGTCCGCGCCCGGGCGATCGAGACCGGCTCCTGGGTGATCGCTGCGGCGCAAGGTGGCGCTCACGAGGACGGGCGGGAGACCTATGGCCATTCGATGATCGTCGATCCGTGGGGGCGGATCGTCGCCGAGGCGGAGCGTGCGCCAGGCGTCATCCTGGCGGAGATCGACACGGAGGCGAGCCGCAAGGCGCGAAGCGCGATTCCGGCACTCGCCAACGCGCGCGACTTCGCGCCGCCGGTCGCCGATCTGGAGCCGGCCTCGTCATGATCCGCTACACGCTCCGCTGCGCACAGGCCCATGAATTCGAGGCGTGGTTCCGCTCGATTGCCGACTACGAGCGCGCCGTTAAGGCCGGCGAAGCGGTCTGCCCGGTCTGCGGCGACACTCATGTGGAAAAGGCACTGATGGCTCCGGCGGTCGCCGGCACCCACAAGGGCGGGTCCGGCAAGGATGAGCGGGTCAAGCTCGCCGCACCCGATCCGCGCCGACAGGCGATGCACGAGGCGATCAAGTCGCTGCGCAAGCAGGTGACCGAGAATGCCGACTATGTCGGCGACCGCTTCGCCGAAGAGGCGCGCAAGATCCACTACAACGAGGTCGAGGCACGCGGCATCTATGGCGAGGCGACCGGCGACGAGGCGCAGGCGCTGGCCGATGAGGGGATCGACTTCCTGCCGCTGCCGTCGCTGCCGGAAGACCGGAACTGATCCTTCGAGGCCCGCCTGCGGCGGACTCCTCAGGATGAGGTGGTGGGGTGAGCGGCCCGTTGGGCAGAGCCTTGCCCCAAACGCTTGTGGTGCCCGGCGCCGACCGGGCACCCAGTAGACGCAAATGCCTGAGATTGAGCCGCCCACGATGGCGACTACTGGGTCCCCGCCTTCGCGGGGACCACAATCTGCGGGAATGGACGGGCGGCTCTAACCCAGCCGCTCCAGGTCCTCCGGCTTTCTCACGGTGACGTCGAGGTCGCGCACCAGCCCGTCGGCCAGCGCATAGACCCAGCCGTGGACGCTCAACGCCTGGCCGCGCCCCCAGGCCTCCTGAACGAAAACGTCCGAGGCGACGTTCTTCACCTGGCGGACCACGTTGAGTTCGCACAGCCGGTCGAGGCGGGCGTGCGGCTCGGCAATGGCGTCGAGCTCGTGTTTATGGTCGTGGGCCACCTCGCGGATCGGATGCAGCCAGTGGTCGACCATTCCGCGGCGCTTGCCGTCGACGGCCGCGGCAACGCCGCCACAGCCGTAGTGGCCGACCACCAGGATGTGCTTCACCTTGAGCACGTCGACGGCGAATTGCAGGACCGAGAGGTAGTTGGCGTCCTGGGGCGGGGCGAGATTGGCGACGTTGCGGTGGACGAACAGCTCGCCGGGATCGAGGCCGACGATCTCGTTGGCGGGCACGCGGCTGTCGGAGCAGCCGATCCACAGATATTCCGGCGCCTGCTGGCGCTCCAGCCGGCGGAAGAATTCGGCATCGCCGGCGACCTTGCCGGCTGCCCAGGCGCGGTTGTTGGCTTTGAGATTGTCGAGCATCGGCGGTGTACTCGGCCCTTTCGTCTTGTCGGCCGCCCGTTCATGCCGGAGGGATTGACCCGGATCAAGGCTCTCAGTCCGCACGCGCCCATGGTCGCCATGACCCCGGCCTGCGGCGTTGGGCCGCGGGCGGGCGGTGCATGCGTCCGCAACCCGTGCCGGAGGAGGAGACAATGGCCGACGTCAAGGTTCGCGTGTTCAAGGGCGACCAGCCGGACCCGGCAACGACCGTCACCGTTCCAGGCGGCGTGCTCAAGATCGCGTCCAAGCTCATCCCCAACAAGGCGCTCGCCGCTCTCAAGGAGCAGGGCATCGAGCTGGAGGAGATCATCCGGCTCTCGGAGAATCCGGAGGCCCACGGCAAGCTCGTCGAGGTCGAGGACCATCAGAAGAACGAGCGGGTCGTGATCTCCCTGGAATGACCCGGAGCGCTTCAGACGAAAGCGCGCCTCAGTCCCGCGCGGCGGCGATCATGTAGTTGACGTCCATGTCCGCGGTCAGGCGGAAGCGGTCCATGAGCGGCACATACATGACGCCGGTCTCGCCGGCGGGCGATAGCCCGGCGCTGCCATAGGCGGCGCGCATCTCGTCCGGCGTCACCAGCTTGTCGTAGTCGTGGGTGCCGCGCGGCAGCCAGCGCAGCACGTATTCGGCGCCGATGATGGCGAGCAGCCACGCCTTGCGCGTGCGGTTGATGGTCGAGGCGACGGTCAGCCCGCCCGGCTTCACCAGGCTTGCCACGGTGGCGATGAAGGCGGCGACATCGGTGACGTGCTCGACCACTTCCAGGGTCAGCACCACGTCGAAGCGTTCGCCGGCTTCCGCCAGCGCCTCCGCCGTGGTGGCGCGATAGTCGATGGCAAGTCCGGCCGCGGCAGCATGCAGCCTTGCCGCGGCGATGGTCTCGTCGGACGGGTCGATGCCGACGACCGCGGCCCCCATGCGCGCCAGCGGCTCGGTGACCAACCCGGCGCCGCAGCCGACATCGAGCACGGTGAGGCCGGAAAGGGCCGTCGGCGACTTCGAATCGCGGCCGAAACGGGCGCAAATCTCGCCCTTGATCCAGGAGAGGCGCAGCGGGTTCAGCCGGTGCAGCGGCCGCATGGGCCCGTCGGCATCCCACCAGCGTGTGGCAAGGGCAGAGAAGCGGGCGACCTCGGCCGGATCGACGGTGGGTGCGGCAGTTGCGTTCATCATGTCAGTCTAGCCGAGCCGTTCTCCCGTTGCGACTGCCCCGCTAAGCGGCTATGAAAGCGCGCCTTTTCGGGGAGGCCGGCCAGGCCGGCAGCGGAGTGTTATGGCCCGTCTCGTCATGAAGTTCGGCGGCACGTCGGTCGCCGATATCCCCCGGATCAGGAACGTCGCCCGGCATGTGAAGCGCGAGGCCGAAGCCGGCCATCAGGTGGCGGTGGTGGTCTCGGCCATGGCCGGCTTCACCAACCAGCTGGTGGCGTGGACGCGCGAGGCGGCGGCGATGCACGACGCCCGCGAATACGACACGGTGGTGGCGGCCGGCGAGCAGATCACCGTCGGGCTTCTGGCGATCGCGTTGCAGGAGATCGGCGTCAATGCGCGGTCCTGGCTGGGCTGGCAGATTCCGATCCACACCGATACCGCCCACGGCGCGGCGCGCATCATCGATATCGAGGGCATGCTGCTCGGCGAACGGCTGGCGCAGGGGCAGGTGGCGGTGGTCGCCGGCTTTCAGGGCGTGGCGCCCGACAACCGGGTGGCGACCCTCGGCCGCGGCGGCTCCGACACCAGTGCGGTGGCGCTGGCCGCGGCGCTCAACGCCGACCGCTGCGACATCTACACCGACGTCGACGGGGTCTATACGACCGACCCGCGCATCGTGCCCAAGGCGACCCGGCTGCCGCGAATCGCCTACGAGGAAATGCTGGAAATGGCCTCGCTCGGGGCCAAGGTGCTCCAGGTCCGCTCGGTGGAACTGGCCATGCTGCACGGCGTGCGCACCTTCGTGCGGTCGAGCTTCGACGATCCCGACTCGCCGGAACTGGTCAATGCCGTGGAGCCGCCGGGAACCCTTATCTGCGACGAGGACGAAATCGTGGAAAAGCAAGTCGTCAGCGGCATCGCCTACACCAAGGACGATGCCCAAATTTCGCTCCGCCGGGTCGCCGACAAGCCCGGCGTCGCGGCGGCCGTCTTCGGGCCGCTGGCTGCGGCCAACATCAATGTCGACATGATCGTCCAGAACGTCTCCGAGGACGGGACGCTGACCGACCTGACATTCACCGTGCCGATCGCCGATTTCGACCGGGCACGTGCGGTGCTGGAGGGCGCCCGCGGCGAGGTCGGATACCAGAATCTCCAGGGTTCGACCGACGTGGCGAAAATCTCGGTCATCGGCATCGGCATGCGCAGCCATGCCGGCGTTGCGGCCGAGTGCTTCCGGGCGCTGGCCGGCCGCGGCATCAACATCCGGGCGATCACGACATCCGAGATCAAGATATCGGTGTTGATCGATGCACCCTACACCGAGCTTGCGGTACGGACTTTGCATTCGCTATACGGGCTCGACAACCACTGACCGGCGCTCGTGGGCGCGGCGTGTGATGACCCGCGAACCCCGCAAAGTGACCGAGAATGCCCAAGGATAGCGGTGATGCGGGCCACTTCCCCTGCCGGGCCGCGCGTGCTTCTCCGTCGTCTCCGCGAAATCATGGCGGAGCCGATCAGCGCGCAAGCCCGGCTCGACAAGATCGTTTCGCAGATCGCGGCCAACATGGTGGCCGAGGTGTGCTCGGTCTATGTCCTGCACGCCGACCGCGTTCTTGAGCTTTACGCCACCGAGGGTCTGAAGGCCGAGGCCGTCCACCACGCCTCACTGCATGTCGGCCAGGGCCTGGTCGGCACCATCGCCGACGAAGCCCGTCCCCTCAACCTGCCCGACGCCCAGAGCCACCCGGCCTTCCGCTACATCCCGGAGACCGGCGAAGAGATCTACCACTCCTTCCTCGGCGTGCCGGTGCTCAGGGCCGGACGCACGCTCGGCGTGCTCGTCGTCCAGAACAAGGCGTACCGCACCTATCACGAGGAAGAGGTCGAGGCGCTGCAGACCACGGCGATGGTGCTCGCCGAGATGATCATGGTGGGCGAGCTGTCCGGCCTCGGACGGCCGGGCTCCTCGCTCGAACTCAAGCGCCCGATCGCGATCAGCGGGCTGCCGCTGTGCGAAGGTGTCGGTCTCGGTCAGGCCGTGCTGCACGAGCCGCGCGTGGTGGTCACGGCGCTGGTCGGCGAGGACGCCGCCGAGGAGTCGCGGCGGCTCGACGAGGCGATCGCCGGCCTGCGCCTGTTCGTCGACGACATGCTGTCGCGCGACGACATCGCCACGGCCGGCGAGCACCGCGACGTTCTCGAAGCCTACCGCATGTTCGCCAACGACCGCGGCTGGGTCAGGCGCATGCACGAGGCGATCCGCAACGGCCTGTCGGCTGAAGGCGCGGTGGAGAAGGTGCAGAGCGACATGCGGGCGCGCATGCTGCGCCAGACGGCGCCGTTCCTGCGTGAGCGCCTGCACGATTTCGACGACCTGACCAACCGGCTGCTGCGCGTGCTGATGAACAAGCCGCACGGCCCCGGCGGCGAGGAACTGCCCAAGGATGCGATTATCGTGGCGCGCAACATGGGCGCCGCCGAGCTGCTCGATTACGACCGCGAGCATATCCGCGGGCTGGTGCTGGAAGAGGGCGGACCGACCAGCCACGTCACCGTCGTGGCCCGCGCGCTCGGCATTGCCGTGGTCGGCCGCGCCGCCAATGCCGTGGCGCTGGTCGATAACGGCGATGCGGTGATCGTCGACGGCATCGCCGGCGAGGTCCATCTCAGACCCAATGCCGACGTCGAAGCCGCCTATATGGAGAAGGTGCGCTTCCGCGCCAGGCGGCAGGAGCAATTTCAGCTTCTGCGCGGCCGGCCGGCGGTGACCACCGACGGGCAGCCGGTGAAGCTGCTGATGAATGCCGGCCTGCTGGTCGACCTGCCGCATCTGGCCGAATCGGGCGCCGAGGGCATCGGCCTGTTCCGCACCGAATTGCAGTTCATGGTCGCCGAGACCATGCCGCGGATGGAGGAGCAGAAGACGCTCTACGGCGAGGTGCTGAGCGTGGCGGGCGATCAGCCGGTGACCTTCCGCACGCTCGACATCGGCGCCGACAAGGTGCTGCCCTATATGACGGCGAACAACGAGGAGAACCCGGCGATGGGCTGGCGGGCGATCCGCATCGGCCTCGACCGGCCGGGCCTGTTGCGCACGCAGCTGCGCGCGCTGCTGCGCGCCGCGGGCGGGCGAGAGCTGCGCATCTTGCTGCCCATGGTGACCGATCTCGACGAGGTGAAGAAGGCCCGGGCGATGATCGACCGCGAGGTCGCCCAGATGCGCCGCCACGGCCATGTCGAGCCGACGCGGCTGATGCTCGGCGCCATGATCGAGGTGCCCTCGCTGCTCTTCCAGCTCGACGCGCTGGTCAGCGCCGTCGATTTCGTCTCGGTCGGCTCCAACGACTTGCTGCAGTTCATGATGGCGTCCGACCGCAGCAATACGCGCCTGGCCGGACGCTTCGATGCGCTGTCGCGCCCGTTCTTGAGGGCCCTGCGCCAGATTGCGCGCACCGCCGAAGGCAAGGTTCCGGTGACGCTGTGCGGCGAGCTTGCCGGCGACCCGCTGGGCGCCATGGCGCTGATCGGCCTCGGCTACCGGTCGCTGTCCATGTCGCCGGCCTCGATCGGCCCGGTCAAGGCCATGATGCTGGCACTCGACGCCGGCAAGGTCGCGGCCAAGCTCGATACGCTGCTGGCCAACGACTTCGGCGAACATGGGGTGCGCGGCGAGCTTGCCGCCTTTGCCGAGGCCGAAGGCATTCCCTATTAGCGGATTTCCGGAATGGCGCCGGCGCGGCTGCGGCCGAGCGCGCGCCCGTGATACGATTTGAGCCATGGCAACCTCGATTTCACTGCCCCGCGAAAAGATCAGCGCTGTCGTCGCCCGCATGGCGGAAATCGACGACCGCCTGTCGCGGCCGCTCGACCGCGAGGTGCTGGTCAAGCTCTCCCGCGAGCGTGCCGAGCTGGAGCCGGTGCATGCCGCCGTCGCCGAACTGGAGGCGGCCGAGAAGGAGCGCGCCGAACTGGAACCGCTGCTCGCCGACCCGGAGATGGCGGAAATGGCCGAAGCCGAGAGCGCGGCGCTCGACGAGCGCATCGCGGCGCTCAGCGAAAAGGTGCGCCTGCTGCTGCTGCCCAAGGACGAGGCCGACGAGAAGAACGCCATCCTCGAAATCCGCGCCGGCACCGGCGGCGACGAGGCGGCGCTGTTCGCCGGCGACCTGTTCCGCATGTATCAGCGCTACGCCGACCTGCACCGCTGGAAGGTGGCGGTGCTGGAGGAGAGCCCCGGCGAATATGGCGGCTACAAGGAGATCGTCGCCAGCGTCACCGGCAAGGGCGTGTTCGCCCGGCTGAAGTTCGAATCGGGCGTTCACCGCGTGCAGCGCGTGCCGGAGACCGAGGCGAGCGGGCGCATCCATACCTCGGCGGCGACGGTGGCGGTGCTGCCGGAGGCCGAGGACGTGGACGTGAAGATCAATCCGGACGAGATCCGCGTCGACACCATGCGGGCGTCGAGCGCCGGCGGCCAGCACGCCAACACCACCGATTCGGCGATCCGCATGACCCATGTCCCGACCGGCATCGTGGTCGTTTCCACCGGCCGCTCGCAGCACCAGAACCGCAGCCAGGCCATGCAGATACTGGCGACGCGGCTCTACGACCTGGAACGGCAGAAGGCGGACGACGAGCGCTCGGCGGCGCGGCGCGGGCAGGTGGGCAGCGGCGATCGCTCCGAGCGCATCCGCACCTACAACTTCCCGCAGGGGCGGGTGACCGACCACCGCATCAACCTGACGCTCTACAAGCTGGAATCGGTGCTCAACGGCGAGGCGCTGGACGAGATCGTCGAGGCGCTGATCACCGAGCACCAGGCGAGCCTGCTCGCCGCCGAAAACGCGGCGTGAGCCGCGTGGAGTCGGTTGTGACGGCCGAGACCATCGGCATCCTGCGCCGGCGCATTGCGGCGAGGCTCAGCCAGGCCTTCGCCGCGCGCGGCCATGACGGCACGCCGGCGCTCGATGCGCGCCTGCTGGTGGCGCACGCGACCGGGATCGAAGCGCGAGACGTGCCGCTCAACGACGATGGGCCGGTCGGCGACGAAGCGCGCGACCGTGCGCTGGCCTATGCCGAACGACGCGCGGCCGGCGAGCCGGTGGCGCGCATCGTCGGGCGCAAGGAATTCCACGGTCTCGATTTCATCCTCTCCGACGATACGCTGGTGCCGCGACCGGAGACCGAGGGTCTGGTCGATGCGGCGCTGGGATGGATAGCGCCGGATGCGTCGGCGCGAATCGTCGATGCGGGGACCGGCAGCGGCGCGATCCTGCTGTCGGTGCTGGCCGAACGGCCGGACAGTATCGGCATCGGCGTCGACATTGCGCCGGGTGCGGTCAAGACCGCGCGGGAGAACGCGATCCGCCTGGGGCTCGCCGCGCGTGCCCTGTTCGTCGTCGGCGACTGGCTGGCGGCGGTGGGCCGTGCGGATGTAATCCTTGCCAACCCACCCTACATACAGGCGGAGACGATTAGCCGGCTTGATGCCGAGGTCAGCGCCCACGATCCCGTCCGGGCGCTCGACGGCGGCGCGGACGGCCTCACGGCCATCCGGGCGATCGTGGCCGCATGCGGCCGGGTTCTCAGCACGGACGGCCTGTTGTTGATGGAGATCGGCGCCGGGCAGGGGCCCGATGTCGCCGCGATTGCCGCAACGAACGGCATGACGGTCCGCTTCGCGGCCGACCTTGCCGGGATCGACCGGGTGGCAATCCTCGACCGCCGCTGAACGGGCCGGTGCCGCAGCGAAAAATACGCTTGGAAATCGGCCGCGAACCGGCTAGCTTCCAGGCGCCGTAGACAGGCGGGCGCGTCCACCCGGTTATTATCGTGGACGTGGGGTCGCGGCAGCGGAGGCTGGGGAAGTTGCTCCGGACCGCATAAATGCGACCTCGTCACGTCCGGATGTCCGGACCGTGCTTCTCAGTTCGGACAAGTCGGACTGACGGGAGCTTTCCCGTTGGGGAAACCTTAACCGGGTGAGTCAACGTCGACAGGGGCCATCAGGCGGAGCGGCGCGTTGCCGGATTCCGTCCCCAACCAGAATGCCTGCGCATCGCGCCAGGCACGCTGGGCTGTATGCGATGATTCCGGTGCATGAAGAGACAAGTCGATGAGACCAGGACAGCAGAACAAGCGCATGCGTGGTCGTAACCGCAAGGGTCCCAATCCACTGACCCGCTCCTACGAGAGCAACGGCGGCGATGTGAAGATCCGCGGGACGGCGCTGCACATCGCGGAGAAATACGTTCAGCTCTCCCGCGACGCCACCTCCTCGGGCGATCGCGTGGCGGCGGAGAACTACCTGCAACACGCCGAGCACTACTATCGCATTCTCGCCGCCGCGCAGGCACAGATGCCTCAGCCGCAGCCGGTCATGCGCAGCGACGACGACAACGAGGGCGACGAAGAGGGCGACAGCCCCGAGGCCGGCGACAACGGTTCCGGTCAGCCGCAAGGCCCGGTCCAGTACGGCGGCGATCAGCCCGGGTTCAATCCGGGCGATCCGCAGCCCTATGTCAACGGCAACGGTCGGGAACAGCCCTACGAAGGCCAGCCGACGGAGAACCGCGGCGGCGACAATCGCGAACGCAGCGGCTTCCGCGGCGGTCGCCGCCGCCGTCCGTACCGCGACCGCCAGGGTGGCGAGCGCGATGGCGAGGCAGGCTCCGGCGAAGCGGCGAGCGGCGAGGCGGCGCAGGGCGCGCCTGCCGAAGCAACGGCGGCCGAGGAGTAGTCCCTCGGTCGAACAGGCGGGCGTTTCGCTCTAGGTCGGCGCGATCGTCGCGCCGGTGGCAAGTTCGCCGCCTTTCACAACACGCAGATAGACCCCGCAATCGGGATGGCCGTAGGCCTCCAGCAGGCTTACCGGCAAGGTCAGGTCGCGCTCCGCCGTCTCGGGATTGACGTTGGCGGCGGCGCAGCGGTCGATGCGGGCATAGGCCTCGAAGGTCACGTCACCGGCCCGGATCGTCTTGCCCAGCCAGTCGTCGAACTCGGCCCAGGCCGGCAGCCCCTCGACATAGAGATTGCCGCGGAAACGCATGGGGTGGACGTCCACGCCGAGCGTCCGCTCGATATCGCGCACCGTCGCCAGATTGATCAGCGACAGGCACCTGGTCGCGGTGTCGGTGAAGGCGTGGCCGGGGGCCGACACGATGCGCGTGGCCCCGCGCAGCTCGTCGGCCTCATAGGCGTCGAAGAACGCCTCCAGTGCGGCGCGCCCCTCTTCGGTCTCCAGGCACCCTTCCGCCACCACCTTGCCGTCCTTGTGGACGGTGAGCGTGCGCGCCGCTTCGTCGAAGCGGGTGTGCAGGGCCGCCAGACGTTCGTTGCGCATGAGCATGAGGAAGGCGATCTTGGGCAGGTGCTTCGGCGCCGCGGGATCGAACTTCGACGGCCCGTTCTCGATCGCCCAGGCGCGGTCGAAGGGGAGCGTTTCGCCGGCCGCGACGCGGACGCTTGCCAGCGGTTCCGGCGAAAGGCCCTTCACCGGATAGCGGTAGATCGAAACAATCTCGGCCATGGCGACATGAGATGCCGGGCGCGGCTCCGCGCGTCAATGCCTAATCGCGGACGTGGACCACGGCAATATCGTCGGCGTAGAGCCGGCGCCAGCCGGGCTCTTGGTCAAGCCAGGCGTTGGCCGGGGTGCCGGGGGCAAGCAGCGTCGCCTTGATCCCGTACGCATCGAGCAGGCGCTCGAGACCGGGCAGGTCTTCGAGGGTGACGGCCTTGTAGTAGCGGTCGAAGAAGGCGCCGCCATAAAGCTCGGTGCGGCCGTCGATGAAGGTCGGGACACCCTCGTAAACCAGATAGCCGCCGAAATCGTACTGGTTGAGCACAGGTCCGGGCGCCGCCTTCTTGAGCGCGGCGACCGCGGCGGCCGGCGTGATGCGCGGGTTCGGTGCAAATTGAAACGCGGCCGAAAGGGCGAAGCTCGCCGGCACCAGGACGACAAGAAGGGCCGCCACCGCTCCGGCCAGGAGGCGCGGTGCGCCGGCCCCGCGCGGCTCGGCGCGCATGGTGGCGATCTGGCTTGCCAGCGGACGGGCGAGGACGAGCGGCGCAATGAGGCCGAAGACTTCCGCATTGCGCTCCGCCGAGAGCGCCATGTGGACGAGGCCGAGGAGGATGACGATGCGCACCGGCGGCAGCGTCACCCCGCGCCACAGGACGAAGCCGAGGCCGAGCAGGAGCACCGCTTCGAGGCCGCCGAAATGCGAGAAGTCGGCCGGGCGCCATTCGCCGATGATGGAGAGCGCCGGACCCAGTCCGAGGATGCGCACGGTCATCAGCATCGACTGCCAGCCATAGGGCGTCAGGCAGCCGGCAACCAATGCGGCGAGGCCGAAACCGACCCATTGCGCGGCTGTGCGCAGGCGGGTTTCCGGTGGCGCCGAGACGATGGCGTCGAGGCCCAGTGCGCCGACCATCATGATGCCGAAGGTGAAGCCGCCGTGGAGGTTGGCCCACAGGACCATCAGCGGCAGCAGCCACAGCGATGGTCGGCGCTTGTCGTCGGCGGCGCGCACGAGCCCGGCGACAAAGGCGACCATCACCGGGAAGGCGAGTGCATGCGGCCGCGCGGTGACATGGGGCGCGGCGAGCAGGAAGGCGATCGCCGCGAACAGGATCGCGTAAAGCGGCCTGAGGTCGTGCTCGAGAAAGCGGGTCAGAAGCGCGAAGGCAAGCGCCACGGAAGCGGCGGCGAGTACCACCATGCCCGGCCAGCCGGCGAGGGCGTCCGCGCCCGCATAGAGGACCTGCGACAGCCACTCCTTGGCGATCCAAGGGGCGCCGGCAAAGGTGAAGGAGAAGGTGTCGCTGGTGGGGAAGGCGCCGTGATCGACCATCCAGCGCCCGACGACGATGTGCCAGTAGCTGTCGGCGTCGTTGAGGAGCTTGTCGCCGGAGAGCAGCATGACCAGGTAGAGCACGCCACCGACGGCAAGCGGCGTGAGCGCGCGGCCGAGCGCGGCGGGCCCCGCGGCCTCGCCGGCGCGTCCAAGCCGGCAGGGAATGGTCGCGGCTCACCATGCCGGGGCGGCCTCCGTGTCATGGCGCGCCAAGCGGCGGAGCGCCCAACCGACCGAAGCCCAGATGATCACCACCAGCACGATCGCGACGAGTCCATCGACCGCGTAGTGCCAGCCGAGCACCACCGAGCCGATCTCGACGAAGGCCAGGAAGACGAGGCCGGCAATGCCGAACCAGCGGTTCTTCTGAAAGCCGGTGATGGCCCACAGCGTCGCCATGGCGACGTGTTCGCTGGGGAAGGCGGAGATGCCGGTGCCGAAGGAGACCATGCCGTGCTCATAGACGTACCAGAGCACGCGCTGGATATCGTAGGCCGACCAGGTGCTGCCGCTGTTGGCCGCCAGGATGTCGATGAGCGGCTGGAAGCGGGCGATGTCGCCGGTGACGTGGCCGAAATAGACCGGCCCGGCCGACAGGAAGGTGCTCGCCAGAAGATTGCCGATGAGTGCCCACGACAGGATGTAGGTGATGAAGAAGCGGACGCGGATGGGTTTGAGCGATGGCGTCAGCGCGACGATCGCCGGCACCAGGGCAAGCGCCAGCATCCAGCCGGTGACGTAGAGGAACTCGACCGCGCCCAGCATGTGAAGACGGGCAATGAGCGGCGTCACCAGGGTCCAGGGATCGTGACTGCCGAAGAGCGCCGCATCGAGATCGGCGAGGCGCGCATCCCAGGCATAGGCGGAGAGCGACGGCAGCATGTTCTTCACCGAGGTGAAGGCGCCCATCAGCGCGACCTGGAGGCCGATCAGCAGGAGGCCGGCAAGCGCGCGCGGCGTGACGTAGGCGGCGGCCCTGGCGATGAGCCGCCCGAGCGGGTGCTCGGGGCGCTCGCTGAGGACCGCGGGAGCGTGCGGGCGAGCAGGTAGATGAGGAGGGCGGCGGTGCCGACGCGCAGCCAGATCGGCGCGTAGAGGAGATAATCGATCGATGGACGGGCGGGCAGGAGCGCGGCGAGGATGCTGGCGACGACGACATAGATCGCGGCCAGCAGGTAGATCGGCCGGTCGGCGGCAAGCTCGGCCGTGAAGGCCGGCCAGGCAACGCGCACAGCCGCCAGTCGCGCAGCGACCGGCCGGCGCGCGGCCAGCCGGGTTTCCTCGGAAATATCGGTCATCGGCCGCTCCGCGGGTACACGTGAGGACTCTGCCGGCTCAGGGATAAGGAAGGGTTAGCGACTGTGAAGTCCTCATGGTGAGGTGCGAGCGCAGCGAGCCTCGAACCACGAGGCCATCCTTCGAGGGCCGCCTGCGGCGGCCACCTCAGGATGAGGCTGGTGCTATTGCGGCTCTCGCCTTGCACCGGAATTGGCCCATGCCCATATCCTGTGCAGCCGCGCCTTCGGGGCGGCTGCCGCCGGTTTTCGGCGGAAATCCCATATGAACGGGCCGGCGGGCCAGATGGGCGCCGGGGCCGGGTCAGGAGAACGACATGGATTTCGAAACCTATACCGAACGGGCGCGTGGCTTCGTCCAGTCGGCACAGACCGGGGCGCTCGCCGCCGGTCATCAGCAGTTCACGCCGGAACACGTTCTGAAGGTGCTGCTCGACGATCCCGAGGGGCTTGCCGCCGGGTTGATCGAGCGCGCCGGCGGCCGCGCGCGCGACGCGCTGGCCGCCACCGAGCAGGCACTGGCCGCGCTCCCCAAGGTGAGCGGCGGCTCGGGCCAGCTCTATCTGGCGCCGCCTCTGGCCAAGGTGTTCGACACGGCCGAGAAGATCGCCAAGAAGGCCGGCGACAGCTACGTCACGGTCGAGCGGCTTCTGCTCGCGCTGGCCATGGAGAAGGCGGCCGGCACGGCGAAGATCCTCGCCGATGCGGGTGTCACCCCGCAGAGCCTCAACGGCGCCATCGAGGCGATCCGCAAGGGGCGCACGGCCGACACGGCGTCGGCCGAGAACCAGTATGACGCGCTCAAGAAATACACCCGTGACCTGACGGCCGAGGCGCGCGAGGGCAAGCTCGACCCGGTCATCGGCCGCGACGAGGAAATCCGCCGCACCATTCAGGTGCTGGCGCGGCGCACCAAGAACAATCCCGTGCTCATCGGCGAGCCCGGCGTCGGCAAGACCGCGATCGCCGAAGGGCTGGCGCTCAGAATCGTCAATGGCGACGTGCCGGAGAGCCTCAAGAACAAGAAGCTGCTGGCACTCGACATGGGCGCGCTGATTGCCGGCGCCAAATATCGCGGCGAGTTCGAGGAGCGCCTCAAGGGCGTCCTGAACGAGATCCAGGCGTCGGAAGGCGGCGTCATCCTGTTCATCGACGAGATGCACACGCTGGTCGGCGCCGGCAAGGCGGACGGCGCCATGGACGCCTCCAACCTCTTGAAACCGGCGCTGGCGCGCGGCGACCTGCACTGCGTCGGCGCCACCACGCTCGACGAGTACCGCAAATACGTCGAGAAGGACGCGGCGCTCGCCCGGCGCTTCCAGCCGGTCTTCGTCGACGAGCCGACGGTGGAGGACACCGTCTCGATCCTGCGCGGCCTCAAGGAGAAATACGAGCTGCACCACGGCGTGCGCATCACCAATTCGGCGCTGGTTTCGGCGGCCTCGCTCTCCAACCGCTACATCGCCGACCGCTTCCTGCCCGACAAGGCGATCGACCTCATGGATGAGGCGGCCTCGCGCCTGCGCATGCAGGTCGATTCCAAGCCGGAGGCGCTGGACGAGCTCGACCGACGCGTCATCCAGCTCAAGATCGAGCGCGAGGCGCTGAAGAAGGAGACCGACCAGGCCTCCAAGGACCGGCTCGGCCGGCTGGAGAAGGAGCTGGCCGATCTGGAAGAGCAGAGCCAGGCGCTGACCCAGCGCTGGATCGCCGAAAAGGAAAAGCTGGCCTCGGCCAACAAGGTCAAGGAACAGCTCGACCAGGCGCGCATCGACCTCGACCGGGCGCAGCGTGCCGGCGATCTCGCCAAGGCGGGCGAGCTGGCCTATGGCGCGATTCCCGAGCTGGAGAAGCAGCTCAAACGCGCCGAGGAGCAGGAGCGCGCCGCCGGCGACATGGTGGAAGAGGCGGTGACGCCCGACCACATCGCCCAGGTGGTGTCGCGCTGGACCGGCATTCCGGTGGACAGGATGCTGGAAGGCGAGCGCGAAAAGCTGCTCAGGATGGAAGACGAACTGGCCAAGCGCGTCGTCGGCCAGGCCGAGGCCGTGCATGCGGTCTCGACCGCGGTGCGCCGCGCCCGCGCCGGCCTGCAGGACCCGAACCGGCCGATCGGCTCGTTCATGTTCCTGGGCCCCACCGGCGTCGGCAAGACCGAGCTCACCAAGGCGGTGGCGGCGTTCCTGTTCGACGACGAGACCGCGATGGTGCGCATCGACATGTCGGAATACATGGAGAAGCACTCGGTCGCCCGGCTGATCGGGGCGCCGCCCGGCTATGTCGGCTATGAGGAAGGCGGGGCGCTGACCGAGGCGGTGCGCCGCCGGCCCTATCAGGTGATCCTTTTCGACGAGATCGAGAAGGCGCATGCCGACGTCTTCAACGTGCTCCTGCAGGTGCTCGACGACGGGCGGCTGACCGACGGCCAGGGCCGCACGGTCGACTTCCGCAATACCCTCATCGTGATGACCTCCAACCTCGGCAGCGAGTTCCTCGCCGGTCTCGGCGAGAGCGAGGACGTGGATGCGGTGCGGGCGCCGGTGATGGACGTGGTCAGGGCGCACTTCCGCCCCGAATTCCTCAACCGGCTCGACGACATCATCCTCTTCCACCGGCTGAAGCGGAGCGACATGGGGCAAATCGTCGACATCCAGCTCGCCCGGCTGTCGAAGCTGCTGGACGAGCGCAAGATCACGCTCGACCTCGACCAATCGGCGCGCGAATGGCTGGCCGACAAGGGTTACGACCCGGTCTACGGCGCGCGGCCGCTGAAGCGGGTGATCCAGCGCGAAGTGCAGGACCCGCTCGCCGACAAGATGCTGGCCGGCGAGGTGCCGGAAGGGTCGCGGGTGAAGATCACCGGCGGCACCGACAAGCTCCTCTTCCTGCCGCGGGTGACCGGCGGCAAGGCGGCGTAAGCTCGCGGGTACGCAGGCCGAAATGAAGAAGGCCCGGCAGCGATGCCGGGCCTTTTCCTATCCCGGAACCTCATCCTGAGGCGGCTGCCGAAGGCAGCCCTCGAAGGATGGGCGGGGCCGCCTTCGACCCTTCGCGGCTCGCTGCGCTACTGCGCGGCGGCGACCTTCTGGGTGGCCTGCGGCTGGTTGTCGAGGAGCGCGTCGATGCGCTCGCGCTCGCGCTCGAAGGCGGCGAGATATTCGCCCTGGAGCACGCGGCCGCGCGGCAGGCGGATGCGCAGCGGGTCGACCGGCTGGTGGTTGACCCGGATCTCGAAGTGAACATGCGGGCCGGTCGACAGACCGGTCGAGCCGACATAGCCGATCACCTGGCCCTGATGGACGCGCACGCCGGGCCGGATGCCCTTGGCGAAGCGGCTCTGGTGACCGTAAGCGGTCTCGTAGCCGTTGGTGTGCTTGACGACGATGAGGTTGCCGTAGCCCGACGAGCGCCCGGCCTTCTCGACGATGCCGTTGCCGGCGGCGAGGATCGGCGTGCCGCGCGGGGCGGCATAGTCGACGCCGGCATGGAGGATCATGCGGCCGAGAATCGGGTGACGGCGATAGCCGAAGCCGGAGGTCAGCCGGCCGGCCGGCACCGGCTTGCGGATGAGGAACTTCTTGGCGCTCTTGCCGCCCTCGTCATAGTAATCGACGATGCCGTCGTCGGGGGTGCGGAAGCGGTAGAAACGCTTCTCCGTCGAGCCAAGGCTAAGCGAGGCGAAAAGAATCTCGGGGTCGCCGGCATCCTCGTCGGCGGGATCGGCCATGGAGTGGAGTATCTCCATGGAATCGCCTGGGTTGACCCGCTGCTGGAAATCCACGTCGAAGGCGAAGATGCGCACGAGCTGGCCGACCAGCGACTTGGGCATCTGCTGTTCGAGCGCGGTCTCGTAGACGGCGTCGTAGAGCTTCGGCTGGCCGCCCGACGGCACCACGGGCTCGGCATCGGCAAAGGCCTCGGGAAGAGACGCCGGCTCGTCGCCGCGCACGAAGGCGTCGTTGTCGGCGCGCGCCACGGTCGCCTGGTGGACGCCGTCCTTGTAGATCGACACCCGCATCGGCTGGGCGACCTCGCCCTCGACAGGGCTGGCGGCAAAGGCGATGCGCACCTTCTGGCTGGGCTGCAGGTGATCGACGTCCATCAGCTGCGACAGGGCGTTGTCGATCTGGTCGATATCGCCGGTGGCGACGCCGTTGTCCTTGAGCAGCTTGCCGAGATCGGTCTTGGCGGCCACCGGGATGACGTCTTCCTCGAGGCCGTCGCCGTTGCCGTCGCCGGCATCGCTCTTGGCGACGTTGGAGACGTTCTCCGGCACGATGCGCACGCCAAGCGCCGAATCGATGGCGTCGCCGCTGCTGCCTTCATAGTCGGCGCTGTCGGTGTAGCCGAGGGCGGTGGGGTCGGCGACCTGCGGGATGGCCGGGCGCGAGACGGTGCGCATGAGCTGCTCGACCTGCGCCGTCTGCAGGGCGGCGCTCGGATCGAGGTCGGGCGAATCGACGGGGAAGGGGCCGACCTTGACCGACACCTCGCCATCGACATTGGCGCCGTAGAGTTGATCGGAAGCGGCGGCGACCTTGCCGTCGGGCGCCGCCTGGGGCTGCTCGGGCGCCGAGGTATCGGCAAAGATGCGCATGGGATCGTAGGCCGGCACCTCCTTGGCGAACTTGTCGTCCTTGAAGGTGAGGGTGGCGTTGATCTTGGCGAACGGCCTGAGCTTGATGAAGTCGCGCTCGCCCTGGCGGGTGACCGTGCTCACCTGGATGACCTGGCGGCTGGCCACTTCCTCATGATGAGGGCGGATGCGATCGCCTTTCTGGCCGAAGACGATGTCGGAGGAATCGGCGGTGAGCTGGGAGAAGGCGTCGGGGAGCGAGGCGAACTGATTGGGGTTGTTGAGGGCCGCCATCAGGGCGGCGCCCATCAGGGCGATCGAGGTGAGGCCGGTGAGCACGGTGCCGGTGAGCCAGCGCCAGCTGATCGCGCGCTGGACGGGGGTCTGCGACTTGTCGTCCTGGCGGCCGATGATGAGCGGGGGATCATCGCCGAGATCTATGGTTCCGGCGGCCGCTCCATACATGATGACGCCAAGTCGGGTCGGCCCCCTCACTCGTCCGATTCTCCCCAGGAAGCGGGCATTTGACCCGCTGTTAAATCAAGGCGCGACCTTGCCCGCCGGGGGAATCAAAGTCAAACCTACGGCCCACGGGCCCCCGGGCCGGCAGAAGGCCAGTGTGGTGGGGCACAAATAAGGCCGGACGGTGCGGCGCGCGGCCGCAAAAAAGAGGGTGAAGAATCCGCCTTTGCGGTGTTGACAGTTCTGTGAACCGACGCCTATATAGCGGCCGCACGAGGGCGGTCGCTGCCGCTGGCGGCGCCGGGACTTACCCTCGGCTCTCTCGTTCGTGGACCTGGAGGCCTGATCGCTCCGGCGAGGGCTTCTTCCGCGTGGACGTCTGGCAAGAGCCTGGCGGCCTCACGAATCGGCACCAGCCGATTTGGTCCAATG